>JADKGL010000040.1 GCA_016722295.1 Saprospiraceae bacterium | reverse complement strand
GCACGGTAAATTTGTTCTCACTCAAATGCTCAAACGGCAGCTAAACGCGTTGAGTTTTTTGTCATACGCAGGTAGTCAAAAACCATACGGGTATTGCGGATTGAGCTTGGCCATTTTTTCTTTGATGCTGGTTTTTCCGTCGGAGAACATTGACAGCACGCCTACGGCGAAGCGCCGCAGACGCGACACGTTCTCTGGCCCTTTACCGGTGCGAATGCGACTTCTGTCTTCGTCAAAGTTCCAGTCGATCACCCAATGACAGCGGTTCTCAATCGTCCAATGCTCACGATTGGCAGCGAGCACCTGTTTTGGGTTGGCTTGTGCCCGGCTTTGGCTGGTCAGGCCCACTGCTGTCTCAAACGAATGGTGACTATTCTTTTTGTTAACCACCTCGCGCTCAATCAAAAAGACCTGTCCAACATGGGGAAAGTTGAGATAGCCATTGAGCGCGTCACTGCACCAGATGCGACGGGTTTCAATGCGCCCATGGTCCGGGGGTGAAACCTCGACAAAGTCAGGTTTCTTGCGTTTTTCAAACAAGAGCGCAATGTCTTTTTCAGCGTAGCCTGGTTGCCTTTGGCTGTGAAGTGGTAATGCGCCCCACGCTGCACCAGATAGTCGGCCAGCTTGCGTTGTGTCAGCAGGGCATCGGCGGTGATCAGTCGGTCTTTGATATCAATGGCATCGAGCAAGGCCGTGAACATGCCAATCTCGTTGGTCTGTTTTTGCTCATCACGGCCTGCTACGGGCAGAGTACCAACTTTTTTTGGGTGTAGCAGATGACAGACTTGTGCCCCACAGCACTCATGATGTGGGTTTGGTGACCCTTGTCATCCTTGGCGTTGCACATGGTTTTGCCGTCGACAGCAATGTTTTTTTCTTTGGGCGCAAAAGCTTCGTTCCACTGTTGCAATGCACGGTCAAGCACCGCAGGATCGACGCGTATGAGCACATTGCGGATGATCGACTCACTGGGGACGACATAGCGGCCCTCAACACGTCGACAACCCAAGCGCGCACGTGCTTTGTCACCCAGGTCTTGTGCCCAGCCAGCTATGGCCTTGTAGCCCGTCATGCCGCATAGCGTGGCTGCTGCGGCAATGCTCAGCACCGCCGACAAACGGTGGCGCCGACCCGAGCGTGCGCGGGGGTCGGCGATGTCGTTGAAGAAGTCCGGCAGTATGCGCATTTGGTCGGCTGTGAGCATGATGTTGGGTTTTCCTGTGAGTTGAAGTTGCGCGCTCAGCTTGGGTTAAAAGCGCTTGGGGGTTGTGACATAAGGGGTAAACAAAGACACGCTTGGGCGCGTTGTGTGCCGGGCTGTAGCCTGCCTGGGTACGTCGGTAGCCTTGAGTTAGACCCAGCTCAGTCCAGTTGGCGGCGCGGTAAACACCACCATGAAAGCGGCTGGGGTCAACAAAGGTTTCGAGCAACAGTACAGGGTGACCAAAGCGGGCCTGCCAATCCGATACCAAGCGACGCTGCATCAACGACAGCACACGCGTGCCAACATTGGGGTGGTGCCAGTCGGGCAGAATCAGGAAGCGGCTGTTGTTGGCGATCAGCTTGAGCCGACCATACTGGGAGGTGAAGTCCCAGCCAATCCATCTGTCACGCACGCCGCATTTGAGGGGCGGCTGCGCTGATGCTCAGCAGGGCAACCCAATGCTCGCCCAAGAGGGCCACATACCAGATCGTTTCACCAATCTTTGTCAAATCACCCAAGTAGTGATGCTGCGCCATCAGATCCTTGTAGCGCGGCTCTTCGGGCCGTTCTACTGGGCGAACTTGAAATTTTGACAGGGCAGTGTTGCTGGAGCGATCAGCTTGCATAGCCGGGTTTATACCGGGTATGTTCGGGGATGTCCAGCATGGCGTAGTTCAGTGTTGATTTCAAACAACATTTGTCTGTGGACAAATTCACTGGCATGCGGCGTTTCATGGTTGACAAACAGCACCACGCCAATGCTGGCTGAACAATGGTGCTCTACGGTCATGTCAGTTTCTCCCTCTTTTCGCAGGGTCAGGACATACGTCGCCGACAGCTAAGCCCGGATTTTTTCTGCAATCAACTGGGCCTGCGCTCTTGATTCGGCTTTGTGTACATCAAGTTCACCCAGCACCACGACAAATTCGTCGCCGCCAAAGCGGGCCACGGTGTCGACCGCACGAACGCAACTCAGCAAGCGCCTGGCCACTTCGACCAACAGCAGGTCGCCAACCAAATGGCCATGTTGGTCGTTGAGCGGCTTGAAATTGTCGAGGTCCAGCACCATCACGGCAGCATGGCGCCCACTGCGTTTGCTCAGCGCCATGGTCTGGCTCAGGCGGTCGCCCAGCATGCGCCGGTTGGGCAGGCCGGTCAGGGCATCAAAGTAGGCCATCTGGTGCACCTGCTGTTCAAGGCGCTTGCGCTCAGTGATGTCGCGCGAAATCACATAAGCGCCGCCGTAATCTTGCTTGCTGTCAAAGATGAGACTGACGTTGTCTTCGCGCCAGAAATAGTGGCCGCGCTGGTGTTTGACACGGTAGGAATAGGTCAGGCTTTCCCTTAAGTCTTTTACCGCTTCATCAATTTTTGCGAACACCTGGTCGCGGTCATCGGGATGCATGATCGCATACACCTCGGCATTGGTCCGGGTCATCTCTTCGTGCTCGGGGTAACCTAACTGTCGCATGACGGCGGGAGAGACATACTGGACATGCCCATGTTTGTCAAAAATGGTAATGCCATCGCTGGTGTTCTCGGCAATCAACCTGAACTTTTGCTCGCTTTCCTGCAAGGCTGCCGTGTCCCGCTTACGCTCTGAAATGTCGTCCACAAAAGCCGTGAACCGGTAGCCGTTGCCAGTCTTGAATGGCAAAACTGACAGCGTAATCGGAAACTCCTCACCATTGCGTCGCAAACCGGTCAACTCAATGCGCCGGTTCAACAGGTCGCTTTGTCCGGTCATCAAAAATCTGGTCAGACCCTGGTGGTGCGCGGCTCGGTGGTGCGCCGGGGCAATGGTGTCGTGCAGGATATGGCCCAGCACTTCATCCTTGCGCCAGCCAAAAATGGCTTGCGCCTGCTGGTTCCAGTCGGTGATGTGGCCCTGGTCATCCATGCCAATCACGGCATCGAGTGCACTGTCAAAAACGGCGCTCAAGTAGCTTTCGTTCTGAAGCACGCGTTCATCAGCTTGCTTGATGGCAGTGACATCGGTGTGGGTGATGCTGGCACCGCCCTGACTGTTATGACCCAATGGCATCACGACCATGTTGAACCAGCGCAGCCGCCCGGGCGAGTGGCACGGATACTCCAGACTGAAACTGGGCAAACGACCTTGCAGCACGGCCGAAATACCACTACAGGCTTCCTGCGCGAGGCTATCTGCTTGTGCGCCGTAGGCACAGATTGACAGGTAATTGCTGCCAACATCGGTGTTTGGGGGGACCCGGCCGGGTTCCAGCCCGTTGTCCAGTGCGTATTGCCGCCAGTGCTGATTGACCGCCAGAATCACCCCGTTGCCATCAATCACCACAATTTCTGCCGCCACTGAATCGAGAATTGCCTGTTTGAAGGCTTCGCTTTGCTGCAGTGCGTCCCGGGCCGTATTTCTTTCGCTCAGATCGATGTCCAGACAAAAACAGTTCCGGGCTCGCGTCCGATCGGCAGCACCAGCGCATGGCTTGAAAAAACCGGGATGAGGGTTCCCACCTTGTTTTTGAACATCATTTCACTGGCCGCAGTCGGTTCGCCGCTTGCCACCATCTGCTGCATGTCTCTCTTGACATCGTCCTGCATGTGCTGCGGGATGATCAAATCGAGCAGATTGACCCCAAAGGCTTCGGCGGAACTGTAACCATAGAGGCGCTCAGAAGCCGGGTTCCAGTACAGCACTGTGCCGTCCAGCGTATAGCCCTGCACCGCCACACCGGCAATGTTCTCCATCAGCGAGCGAAAGCGGCTTTCGCTCTCCCGAATGGTCTTTTCGGCTTGTTTGCGCTCGGTGATGTCGGCATTAGTGCCAATCATGCGCGTGCCCTTGCCGCTGGCATCGCGGCTTATGACCTTGCCGCGGCCCAGTGTCCACATCCAACTGCCGTCCTTGCACAACATCCGAAATTCCACGCTGGCGGTGCCATCTTTGCCATCCAGGTAGGGCTGCAAGGCCGTCATCACGCCGGGTGCATCATCCGGGTGAATGCGCTTGGACCATGCTTCTGCATTGTTCTCGAATTCATGCTCGGTATAGCCAAACATTTGTTTGTAGCGGGGTGAAAAGAAAACCCGCGCCAGTCTGAAGATTCCAGTCCCACAGGCCGTCACCGCCACTTTCCAGGGCAAATTGCCAGCGTTCTTCGCTTTGTTTCAGTGCAGCTTCGGCTTGCTTACGTTCGGTGATGTCGCTGATCACCATGCGCAGCAGTGAGGTACCGGTTTCATCCGGTGCCACAACTGTTGCCAGGTGCACCCAAAACACCGTGCCGTCTCGCTTGTGCAAGCGTAAGTCGCACGACAGCGGCTCGCGGGCATCGAGCAGCTTGCGTCGAAACCGGCAAAACACGTCCTGGTCCTCTTTGAAAATGACATGACTGAAGCGGCGGTTGATCAGCTCATCATTGGGTAGCCCAAGCAGGGATGCCGTGGTCAGGTTGGCCTGTTTGACCAGATCGTCTTCGCCAACGGAACAGTAGCCTACCGGTGCCAGCTCGTAAAAATCGAAATGGTGCGCGAGCAACCCGTCGAGCTTAAGCTGGGTGTTGCGCAACTCTTCGTATTGCAATTCAAGCTCGATCTGTTGCACTTGCAGCTCACGCAGCAGTTGAGCAGTGGCTTGGGGTGACAGAGGCTTGGGATTGGTGGTCGCGCAGGTGGCGCGTTGCCGGTAAAGCGTTTCAGCCTTGGCCCGCAATACGGCTGCTGCATCAAGCCACGCTTGGGCCGGGGCAGGGTGATCATTTCCGCGATCCATGGCTATCCTCGTGATAATCGCTCTTTACTTGTCACTTTATTCTAGTCTTCGCAAACAATGGATCAAGATCCCTTGCAACGCTGGCCATGGGAGCTCTTGCTTTTGCCAGGGCATGGATGTGTCACCATTCCCGTCAATGAGCAGCATCAACACGCTGCAACTCTGTGTCGGGGTCAGCCCTAGGACCAGGCAGGACGCTGTCATTAGTGGCTGTCAGGCTTGTGCTGGGCCTGTGCTTGTTTGCGATTGATTGTTTACTGTGATGTGCGCCTGCGCAGATCCAGCGTGGTTTGCGGCGTTACATGCAGGTCGCAGAGACATGATGACCAGCGATACCCTGGTGCGCAGCACTGGCGGGTGGCGCGTTGGCAGAGATCGGGCTTCTACCAGCAAGCGGGCAATTTCTGTTCCAGCGGTGGGTTTGCACGTTGTGCGGCACGGCGATGTCGAGCCACCGGCGATCAACGACTCTGGTATCGCTAGCGACATGCCTTGCTCGACTGAAAGGTTGGCATAGGGCAGTTCGGCGCGCAGTGAGCGGGTCAACGCCAGGGCCAAAGTGTGTGCCAGCGCGGGCGCAGGTCGACCGCCGCTCTTCGCGCCAGCCCCCCGCGCACCCGGACCAGTTCCTTGCCAACCCGCCCCGCTTGGTGCGAAATGCCGCTGCCCTGCGCCAGCAGCAATTTCCCCAGCGTCGATCGGCCTGGTCTCCAGGGCGACAGCGGCTCAACAGGGGTTGTAGCTAGCAGCCAGACCGGGCGGCTCAGTGCGGGTTGGGGAACCGCCGACGCGACGGCTGCGCGGTGAAACTGCCCAAGTCGGTGACACGAATGTGCACACCCGCTTACTGCGCGCAGCTTGCTTTTGATTCACCGTGGGCTGTCATTGAAGGCATCTGGCATGACCATGATAGGCCAGCGCGTCAGCGCGCAGATGGGTCAGGTGCCGATACCAAGGCCACCAGGCCGCCAGCGCACCAACCGCATTCGCCCCGAAAAAGCCCGGCATTGCAGCGGGCATCAGGCTTCGCCAAGCAAGATCTGCGCTGCTTACGGGTTCAACTGGCCAATGCCGCAAAGGCGCTTGCCGTGATTTCATCGACTCCACCGGAGCCGCTGATGGCCCGGTACTTGGGGGCAGCGGCAGGGTCTGACTTGGCCCAGTCGGAATAATAGGCCACCAGCGGACGGGTCTGGGCGCTGTACACATCGAGCCGTTTCATGACGGTTTCTTCCTTGTCATCGTCACGCTGCACCAGTGGCTCGCCGGTGATGTCGTCCACGCCAGCCACCTTGGGCGGGTTGAACTTGACATGGTAGGTACGGCCCGACGGTGGGTGCGACCGCCTGCCACTCATGCGCTCCACGATGGCACTGAAGGGCACGTCAATCTCCAGCACGTAGTCGAGTTTGACACCGGCAGCCTTCATGGCATCTGCCTGGGCAATGGTGCGTGGAAAGCCGTCGAACAGAAAGCCGTTGGCGCAGTCGCCCTGGGCAATACGCTCCTTGACCAGGTTGATGATCAGGTCATCGCTCACCAGGCCACCAGCACCCATCACCTGTTTGGCCTGAACGCCCAACGGCGTGCCTGCCTTGACAGCAGCGCGCAGCATGTCACCGGTGGAAATCTGCGGAATGCCGTATTTTTGGCAGATGAATGTGGCTTGGGTGCCCTTGCCTGCGCCGGGTGCGCCCAACAAAATCAGTTTCATGCGTGTCCTCGGGTGAATGTTGAAAGTCGCTTCTAAGGTGGGCATCCCGTCGGGTAGCCCGGGTCTGACAGATTCAGGACATGGTCATCCACAACTTCCCCATTTGGCTCGTCGGGCATGATTACACCAGCGCTTTGCGCCTGGCATTGCATCCCGATTCCAACGGCCAAATGGGTCACTTATTTTCGACCCTAACCTAAGACAGACTTGGAAAGCGAGAATAGCACGCGCGAGCTTTGTGCTGACTTACAGGGGCTGCGTCAAGCGGCAAACAGGTTGCGCACCCGCTCCAGGTCTTGCGGCGTGTCAACGCCGGGTCCGGGTGCATGTGCCGTCACATGAACGGCAATGCGGTAGCCGTGCCACAAGGCACGCAACTGTTCCAGTGACTCGGTGACTTCCATGGGAGCCCGGCTCAGGGTCGGAAACAGCTTCAAGAAACCAACCCGATACCCATAAATGCCAATGTGTCGCAGCGGTGCTGGCTGCGGCAACAGCTCGGGTGTGTCACGCGGGTAGGCAATTGGTGCACGGCTGAAATACAGGCCCATGTTGTGCGCGTCAATCACAACCTTGACCACGTTGGGGTTGTGAAAATCAGCAACCGATTCAATCACG
>JADKGL010000039.1 GCA_016722295.1 Saprospiraceae bacterium | reverse complement strand
TTTTAACCCAAGCTGAGCGCGCGCAACTTCAACTCACAGGAAAACCCAACATCATGCTCACAGCCGACCAAATGCGCATACTGCCGGAACTCTTCAACGACATCGCCGACCCCCGCGCACGCTTCGGGTCGGCGCCACCGTTTGTCGGCGGTGCACATACCGCCGCAGCAGCCACGCTATGCGGCATGACGGGCCACAAGGCCATAGCTGGCTGGGCACAAGACCTGGGTGACAAAAAGCACGTGCGCGCTTGGGTTGTCGACGTCGTGAGGGCCGCTATGTCGTCCCCTTGCGAGTCGATCATCCGCAATGTGCTCATACGCGTCGACCCAGCGGTGCGCTTTCTGACCGCGCATTGCAACAATGGAACGAAGCTTTTGCGCCCAAAGACAAAAACATCGCCGTAGATGGAAAAACCATGTGCAACGCCAAAGATGACAAGGGTCACCAAACCCACATCATGAGTGCCGTGGGGCACAAGTCTGTCATCTGCTACACCCAAAAAAGTTGGTACTCTGCCCGTAGCAGGCCGTGATTTTAAAAAACAGACCAACGAAATTGGCATGTTCACGGCATTCTGCTCGATGCCATTGATTTTAAAGACCGACTGATCACCGCCGATGCCCTGCTGACACAACGCAAGCTGGCCGACTATCTGGTACAGCGTGGGGCGCATTACCACTTCACAGCCAAAGGCAACCAGGCTACGTTGGAAAAAGACATTGCGCTCTTGTTTGAAAAACGCAAGAAGCCGGGCTTTGTCGATGTCTCGCCCCCGGATCACGGGCGCATTGAAACCCGTCGCATCTGGTGCAGTGACGCGCTCAATGGCTATCTCAACTTTCCTCATGTTGGACAGGTCTTTTTGATTGAGCGCGAGGTGGTCAACAAAAAGAGTGGTCGCCTCTCGTTTGAGACAGTGGTAGGCCTGACCAGCCAGAGCTTGGTCCAAGCCAGTCCGAAACAGGTACTTGCTGCCAATCGCGAACATTGGACGATTGAGAATCGCTGCCATTGGGTGATCGACTGGAATTTTGACGAAGACCGAAGTCGCATTCGCACCGGTAAAGGTCCAGAGAACGTGTCGCGCCTGCGCCGCTTCGCAGTAGGCGTGCTGTCAATGTTCTCAGATGGCAAAACCAGCATCAAAGAAAAAATGGCCAAGCTCAATCGCATACCCGTATGGTTTTTTGACTACCTTCGTATGACAAAAATCCCAACGCGTTTCGCTGCTGTTTGAGCATTTGAGTGAGAACAAATTTACCGTG
>JADKGL010000038.1 GCA_016722295.1 Saprospiraceae bacterium | reverse complement strand
CGTTTGTTTACTTTGTCAGTGAATTTGTCCACAGACAAATGTTGTTTGAAATCAACACTGAACTACGCCATGCTGGACATCCCCGACCATACCCGGTATAAACCCGGCTATGCAAGCTGATCGCTCCAGCAACACTGCCCTGTCAAAATTTCAAGTTCGCCCAGTAGAACGGCCCGAAGAGCCGCGCTACAAGGATCTGATGGCGCAGCATCACTACTTGGGTGATTTGGCAAAGATTGGTGAAACGATCTGGTATGTGGCCCTCTTGGGCGAGCATTGGGTTGCCCTGCTGAGCATCAGCGCAGCCGCCCTCAAATGCGGCGTGCGTGACAGATGGATTGGCTGGGACTTCACCTCCCAGTATGGTCGGCTCAAGCTGATCGCCAACAACAGCCGCTTCCTGATTCTGCCCGACTGGCACCACCCCAATGTTGGCACGCGTGTGCTGTCGTTGATGCAGCGTCGCTTGGTATCGGATTGGCAGGCCCGCTTTGGTCACCCTGTACTGTTGCTCGAAACCTTTGTTGACCCCAGCCGCTTTCATGGTGGTGTTTACCGCGCCGCCAACTGGACTGAGCTGGGTCTAACTCAAGGCTACCGACGTACCCAGGCAGGCTACAGCCCGGCACACAACGCGCCCAAGCGTGTCTTTGTTTACCCCTTATGTCACAACCCCCAAGCGCTTTTAACCCAAGCTGAGCGCGCGCAACTTCAACTCACAGGAAAACCCAACATCATGCTCACAGCCGACCAAATGCGCATACTGCCGGACTTCTTCAACGACATCGCCGACCCCCGCGCACGCTCGGGGCGTCGCCACCGTTTGTCAACGGTGCTGAGCATTGCCGCAGCAGCCACGCTGTGCGGCATGACGGGCTACAAGGCCATGGCTGGCTGGGCACAAGACCTGGGTGATAAGGCACGTGAGCGCTTGGGTTGTCGACGTGTTGAGGGACGCTATGTCGTCCCCAGTGAGTCGATCATCCGCAATGTGCTCATACGCGTCGATCCTGCGGTGCTTGACCGCGCATTGCAACAGTGGAACGAAGCTTTTGCGCCCAAAGACAAAAACATTGCTGTCGACGGCAAAACCATGTGCAACGCCAAGGATGACAAGGGTCACCAAACCCACATCATGAGTGCTGTGGGGCACAAGTCTGTCATCTGCTACACCCAAAAAAAGTTGGTACTCTGCCCGTAGCAGGCCGTGATGAGCAAAAACAGACCAACGAGATTGGCATGTTCACGGCCTTGCTCGATGCCATTGATATCAAAGACCGACTGATCACCGCCGATGCCCTGCTGACACAACGCAAGCTGGCCGACTATCTGGTGCAGCGTGGGGCGCATTACCACTTCACAGCCAAAGGCAACCAGGCTACGCTGGAAAAAGACATTGCGCTCTTGTTTGAAAAACGCAAGAAACCTGACTTTGTCGAGGTTTCACCCCCGGACCATGGGCGCATTGAAACCCGTCGCATCTGGTGCAGTGACGCGCTCAATGGCTATCTCAACTTTCCCCATGTTGGACAGGTCTTTTTGATTGAGCGCGAGGTGGTTAACAAAAGAATAGTCACCATTCGTTTGAGACAGCAGTGGGCCTGACCAGCCAAAGCCGGGCACAAGCCAACCCAAAACAGGTGCTCGCTGCCAATCGTGAGCATTGGACGATTGAGAACCGCTGTCATTGGGTGATCGACTGGAACTTTGACGAAGACAGAAGTCGCATTCGCACCGGTAAAGGGCCAGAGAACGTGTCGCGTCTGCGGCGCTTCGCCGTAGGCGTGCTGTCAATGTTCTCCGACGGAAAAACCAGCATCAAAGAAAAAATGGCCAAGCTCAATCGCAATACCCGTATGGTTTTTGACTACCTGCGTATGACAAAAAACTCAACGCGTTTAGCTGCCGTTTGAGCATTTGAGTGAGAACAAATTTACCGTGTTTACTTTGTGCTGGATGCGGCGCTGGCGGATGACGCACCTGGCGGCTGGTGGTGGTTGTCGTCTTTTGGTGCCGGGTTCAGTTGCCACGGTGCCTTGTTAAAGGTCGGCGGATGATGCGAAGAACGGTGACGGCGGAAAGGCTTGACGGTCTTGCAGCCGAGGACCCCGATGCGATCCGTTCACGCCTGGATTTGCAGCGCGTTCACCGTGCCATGAGGACGCGCACGATTGTCCTGCGCGGCTTGAAGGCCATGACCGCCGGGCACCCCAAAGCGAAGCCGCTGCGTGTACTGGAAATCGGCGCGGGTGATGGCCGTCTGATGCTGGGTGTAGCGCAGGCGCTTGCACCCAGTTGGCCAGGGGTTGAGCTCACCTTGCTGGATCGCCAGGCACTGGTTGACCAATCCACCATTACGCGCTACGGCGATCTGGGCTGGGCGGTGACTGAGGAGGTCGGCGATGTGCTTGACTGGGCTGCTGGCAGCACCCGTCTGCAGCGGGAAGCTGCCGGGGTACCTTGGGACTTGATCGTCGCAAATTTGTTTTTGCACCATTTTGAAGGCGCGCAACTGGCTTTGATCCTGCGTGCCATCGCCAACAAGAGTCGCCGATTTTTAGCCTGCGAACCGCGCCGCGACTGGCTGGCGTTAGCTGGAAGTCACATGATTGGCGCACTTGGGGCCAACCATGTCACGCGCGAAGATTCGGTGCTGAGTGTGCATGCTGGCTTCAATGGGGATGAGCTGACAGCCCTGTGGCCGCACCAAAACAGCCTATGGCAGGTGCAAGAGTATTCGGCCGGCCTGTTCAGTCATTGTTTTCGTGCCGAGCGAACCGGGTTGCCCTGATGGACACTCTCTTCGATGCCGTTATTGTGGGTGCTGGCCCCGCAGGCTCAAGCGCCGCCAACTGGCTGGCCCAGGCGGGCTGGCGCGTTGCCCTGGTTGAGAAGAATGCCTTTCCCAGACGCAAGGTCTGTGGCGAATGTCTGGCCGCCAGTAATCTGCCCCTGCTGGAAACCCTAGGAGTGGTGCCGCATTCGCCGCCCTCGCAGGACCCGAACTGCACCAGGTGGCGCTGATGCGCGGCACTCTTAGCATTGTGGCCAAACTACCACCGGCGGATGACGGCCTGCATCGTTGGGGTCGGGCACTGGGTCGTGACACCCTTGATGAGTTGCTGCTGGAACAGGCACGATCACGCGGGGTGCATGTAATGCAACCCTGGTCCTTGCAGAGTTTTGAGGGTGGCCCAGGCAAGTGGCGTTGTGAGGTGCGTGCCGTCGATACCAAAGCGGTTCTGACCTTGCGTGCACTGGTTGCAATTGATGCCCACGGGTCGTGGGAGCCTTTGCCTTCTGACCGATTTCAACAGGCTTGCAGCGGCAGTGACCTGCTGGCCTTCAAGGCCAACTTCTCTGGCGCTTCGCTCCCAACGGGTTTGTTGCCGGTACTGGCCTTTGAGGGGGGCTACGGTGGCATGGTGATGGCCGAACAGGGTGTGTTGACACTGGCTTGCTGCGTGCGCCGTGATCGGCTGACGGCATTGCGTCGTGCATCCCCCGGTCTATCAGCGGGCGAGGTTGTGGAGAGCCTATTGAATCGTGAGTGCGCCGGTGTCCAGGCAGCGTTGCTGAGTGCTCGTCGCATCGGCGCGTGGCTGGCCGCCGGGCCACTGGTACCGGGCATCCGCTTGCGCGCAGACGACCCAGTCTTTCGCATTGGCAATGCGGCTGCTGAGGCGCACCCCATCATTGGCGAAGGCATGAGCATGGCTTTTCAGTCGGCATGGCTGTTGTGTACGCACCTGATCGGCGCAGGCGCTCAACCCACCCTGCGTGATGTGACATGGCAGCGCGCCGTGGGACAAGCTTACGCCAAAGACTGGCATCGGCAGTTTGCCCGCCGCCTGCGCCTGGCATCAGCATTTGCGCACCTGGCGATGCGTCCCGCATTGGCCTCGCCGCTGATGGCACTGATTCGAGTCTGGCCCGGGCTTTTGCCACTTGGTGCGACATTGGGCGGGAAAACACGTTGCATCACCACCACCAGGAGCACACATGACAGCCACCTTTGAGCGCTTGCGCGCCATTCTGATCAGGGACTACAAGTTCGCACCCGACCTGCTGGAGCTTGAAGCACCGCTGGAAGCGTTGGGAATTGATTCACTCGGCACAACCGACCTGCTGTTTAACATTGAAGATGAATTCGCAGTGACTTTGCCACCTGAAGCGGTGCAGCTCACGACGCTTGGCGATGTGGTTGACTTTATCGATGATCTGATCGTGACCCAGAGCAAAAGCAAGGTGCAAACCGAGCCCATTGCGGACTTTGCCACACCTGCAGCATGAGGCGCGTTGCCGTCACCGGTATGGGCGTTGTCTCGCCCCTGGGCAACAGCGCGCAAGCGGCGTTTGAGGCCGCGCGTGATGGCCGCTCGGGAATTGGCCCAATCAACGCGCCCTTTGCCCAACGACTGGTGGCCCCGATTGCGGCCACAGTGCAGTTTGAAGGCAATGCGTATTTTGACCCGATGAAACTGCGCATGCTCGACCGGGTCAGCCAGTATGCGGTGGTCGCAGCCAACCAGGCGCTGGCCGATGCCGCCATCGACTGGGCACGGATGGATCTCAGCCGGGTTGGTGTTTTTGTTGGTACCGGCATGGGCGGCACCCTGAGCAACGACGACGGCTATAAAACGCTTTACGCCGATGGCTCCCACCGGATCAAACCGTTCACTGTGTTGGCTGGCATGCACAATGCTCCCGCCGCCTGGATCGGTCTTGAGCATGGCTTGACCGGCCCGAACCTGACTTATTCAACCGCCTGTTCGTCGTCTGCCGTGGCGATTGGTGAGGCCTGGCTGCGCGTGGCGAGTGGCGGCGTTGACATGGCGATTGCTGGCGGCTCTGAAGCGCCCTTGTCCTTTGGTTCAATGAAGGCCTGGGAGGCGCTGCACACGCTGGCGACGGTGGATGCAGACGCGCCAGCGGCCTCGTGCAAACCGTTCTCAAAAACCGTACCGGCATGGTGTTGGGCGAAGGTGCCGCCATGCTGGTGCTCGAAGCCTGGGACAGCGCACTGGCGCGCGGCGCCACCATTCAGGGTGAACTGCTGGGCTATGGATTGACCACTGATGCCAGCCACATCACCCGTCCCAGCGTTGAAGGTCAAGCTGCCGCCATGTCTGCGGCGCTGCGCTCTGCCGGACTTGACTCGGCCAGCATCGATGCCATCAACGCCCATGGCACCGGCACAATGGCCAATGATGCGGTAGAAACTGCCGCCATCAAATCCGTGTTCGGAGAACGCGCCTATCAGATTCCGGTCAGCGCCACCAAGGCATTACACGGCCATTTACTGGGTGCGGCCGGCGCACTGGAATGCGCCTTGTCACTGCTGGCGATGCAACACCAAGTCGTTTTGCCGACCCTGCATTTGCACACGCCTGACCCAGAGTGCGATCTGGATTACGTGCCCAACCTCGCGCGCAGTCAGGTTCCCGTGCGCACCATGCTGTCCAACTCGTTTGCCTTTGGTGGCACCAACGCCGTTTTGGTGCTGGGTGCCGTGATGAGTTATTCGACCTCTCCAAATGGAACAGCCTCCAATTGATCGCAGTGCGGTTCTGTGCGTTGAGCAACAGACCCGACCGATCCTTACCGCGACTATGGGCGGGCAACTTCAACCATCACTGAAAGAATCCACCATGATCGAGAAAACTGCCAGCGTGCATTGGGAAGGCCCGGGTAAGAAGGGGCAGGGTCAGATAAGCACCGAGACTGGTGCCCTTGTGCGCTATCCCTACGGCTTTGCCAGCCGTTTTGAGGACGACCGCCGTGCGACGAACCCCGAAGAGCTACTGGCCGCCGCGCATGCAGCCTGTTTCTCGATGGCGTTTTCCTTTGCCTGCGACAAGGCTGGATTCGCTACCAGCTGGCTTGACACACAGGCCCGCGTGCGCTTGGTTGAAGTGGCTGCACCGCTACATTTTGCCTCTAGTTAGTGCGTGAACGAAAACGCCAATCTCCCTGGGGAAACCTGCCGAAACGTGGTGGCGAAGATTTTTCGAATCCTGCTGTTTTCGGCCCAACTTTGCCCGTCACCGCGCTTTTTGCGCCATTTGGAGCCAAATCTTCGCGCTTGCACTGCCCCTGTTTTAGCCACCTAGTTGCGACAACTCGCTGCTGTGTTGTTGCCGATTTGTACTCGAAAATAGTAGCGGTTTGAGGATCGTTTTTCAGTCAAATCGCTTAAAATATGAGAGCAATTTTCCGCAGCAATTTGATCCAAATTCGACCATGCGCGTCACTCAAAATCAGCAAATGCTCATCGGTGAAGTCGATGTCTCCAACATCACCTTCAACCTCCAGATCACGCGACGACATTCCCAAGATCTTGCGCGGCCTGCAACACCTCTACACCAGCGAGACCCTGCGCGAGAACATCTTTGCTCTGCTGGAAAGAGACATCCAGCCCAGCATCGACAAAGCCAATGGTCGCCCCGGCATGACCCTGTGGCGCATACTGGTCTGCGGGGTTGTGCGCCTGGACCTCAATTGCGACTACGACCGCCTGCTCGAACTCGTCAACCAGCACACCACCCTGCGTGAAATGCTCGGCCACGGCCCCTTTGATGACAGCCTGTACAGCCTGCAAAGCCTCAAGGACAACGTGCGACTGCTCACGCCTGAGCTGCTTGATCAGATCAACCAACTCGTTGTCGCCAGTGGTCATGTGCTGGCTAAAAAAGCCAGAGCAAAAACCTGCGTGGGCGCTGCGACCCTTTGTCCTTGGAAACTCATGTTCACTTTCCCACTGACCTCAATCTGCTCATGGATGCCATGCGCAAGACCATCACGCTGACCGTACGTCTGTGCGAGGGTCAAGGCATACCGGGTTGGCGCCAGCATGTCCACATCCTCAACAAGATCAAACGCCACGCGCGCACTGCGCAGAACAAAAAACGCAGCAAAGCCAAAACCCTGAGTTGGCAGAGAAAAACCAGCAAGCACTGATTCAGGCCCACCAGGGACTACCTGCAAGTCGCCCAGAGCGCATTGGACAAAGCCAGAGCAACGCTGGCTGAGCTCCAGACCAGCGCCAATGCTGATGCCTTGGTGATGGTTGAGAAGAAAGAAATCGAAGACTTCATGGCGCACGCTGATCGCCAGATTGACCAGATTCACCGGCGTGTGATCCTGGGTGAGACCATCCTTCATGCAGAGAAAGTCTTCTCGATCTTTCAGCCTCACACCGAGTGGATCAGCAAAGGCAAGGCTGGTGTACCGGTGGAGCTGGGCTTGAAGGTCTGCATCCTGGAAGATCAATACCAATTCATTCTGCATCACAAGGTCATGGAGCAGCTCAGCGACGATCAGGTAGCCCTTGAGATGGTGATGCAGGCCAAAAAGCGTTTCCCTAGTCTGGCGGTGTGCAGCTTTGACAAGGGCTTTCACAGCACGGACAACCAAGATGCGCTCAAGGAGACACTCCAACAGGTGGTGCTGCCCAGAAAAGGCAAGCTCAGCTGCCAGGCCAAGGAGATTGAGAGTGCACCTGAGTTTGTGCGTGCACGCAGAGCCCATTCAGCAGTGGAGTCAGCCATCAATGGGTTGGAAGTGCACGGCCTGGATGTTTGCCTTGATCACGGCATTGAGGGCTTAAGCGCTATGTGGCGTGGGCGGTGGGGCCAGAAATGTTCATCGCATTGGGGCTATGCTGTGGCGGCAGGATGTGGCCCAAGAGCAGCGTCTTGCCAAGGCAGAGGCCGGGCAACGTCGAACGGCGTAGCGGGTTTCGCCCCAAGGGCAAAAACCCGTGCAAATGGATGATAAAACAGCCTGTCTGGGGCTCAAGCACGGGCAAAACTGGCCAAATCCATGACAACGCGCAGCGCTGAAGAAACCGATTTGGTAAGGCTAAACAACACCTAGGGTAAACCCTTTATGCTTAATATTTAAGCAGCAAGAGGTGACGTTTTGGTGGGGTTTCCGTTCTGGCACTAGTTATGCCCAAGTGGTCAAATTCGCCCCGACGCTCCGGGACTTTCCGCCATTGCTGCTGCCCGACCACGTCAACGTCGATGCGGATTCCATCCCATTTCTCGACCGATTTCGTGTGCAGGTGAAGGGCGATCCGGCATCTACCGTGGTTGCCCATCCAGAAGGACGGGCATTACTACATCCATCACGATCCGGCCCAGTGCCGCAGCTTGACTGAGAGAGGCGGCCAGATCGCAGACATTTCCAGACAACCAACCCCTTGCAACAAATTTCCCTATTTGGAACAGGAATCCAAGAACACTTCCTCCCTGTGGCGTATCAGGAAAGCGCTATCGGGCCGGAAGCGTTCAGGAAGTTCAATTTGTTGCCCTTCAAGCGGAAGCAAAACCTGCTTCACAAACGGCTCATCGCGCTTTCGAAGTTCGTTACACACGACGACCGCCAGTCGTCGGTGAGCGAAAATAAGCCCCTTGTCAAAAGCTCGATCGTGGATGGCGGAAAGACAAAGCCCATTGCTCGGATTCAAACGGTTTGTCTTGTCTTTGCTCCACGGCACAATGTGACTGGCAATCAGCAAGCGAGCTTCTGATAGACCAGACATACAACAACGACTTCGATAGCTGCTGAGTACCGCACGTCGGAAGAAATGCTGCTTGATCCGTTGTTCAGTCACAACCCGGCGTGTTTCCCCAGTGAAATCATCCGGGATTAGCAGATTTTCGGAGCCCTCCGCTTCTACTGTGAGCAACTCGCTTGTAGCACCCAACAGCCTCCGAAGTCGCTCACACTCAAGTGCCAAGCCTTCCCAGTCCGTATGAGCCTCACACCATATTTCCCGATTAAGCGCAGAAGCATTGCCCAATCCACTTCGACCAGTTCCAGTGATTACTGGATCAAGGCTAGCAAAGTTGACCAGTTTCATCGCCAAAGCTGAGGGAGTTCGACCGATCAACAGTGCTAGTTCCGCGATTTCCGATTCCGTGGAATGCAATTTGCCGAACGGAAGTTGGCAACAGAGGTGGAAAGCAAGTTTGAGTTGTTCCTTGGTCCAGCGGTCAGAACTCATTATGGTTTTGGGCAAGACCAGCACAGAGGCGATTGCCGCTTCCTTCTTTTGGTGGTGACGGAACCATGAGTTTAGCGGTTGCTTCCATGCCCATCCGGCTCGTCGCCAATTGAGTTCCTATGCGTCAACAATCCCACGATGGTCCGAGAAAATCCTCAGTGGTGAGCTGAAATGGTAAGTTTTCAGTCGTAAATGGGAACGGCATCCCACAAATGGCGACATTGTCTCGAAAGGTTTCAATTTTTGGCAACGAACCGGATAGGCATGGTTGCTTCGATCATCGGCACGACGGTCGCCGAAGCAAATAATTAATACGCTGCGGACCCAACACGGCGATGGATTGCTTGCAGCTTTTTGAACATGGTCGATGAGTTTTTGAAGTTCGCAGCACAGCACGCGGATTTTGAAGTCTACGTTGCTAACCGCCTTGAATCTGACAAAGAGGCCGCAGCAGCTTCGGCACAGCGTTGCCGCGAGCGCATGGCGAAACTAACCCGCCGGTCGATTGAAGTACGCCATTCGCGAAAGCA
This sequence comes from Saprospiraceae bacterium, assembly GCA_016722295.1. Classification (GTDB taxonomy): domain Bacteria; phylum Bacteroidota; class Bacteroidia; order Chitinophagales; family Saprospiraceae; genus Vicinibacter. The sequence continues at coordinate 82 of JADKGL010000038.1, read as the reverse complement.
GGCCGCTATGGGGCTAACCACACGACCCCACCAGTCCCAGCCTGACCCGCTGGGTTTTGTTACGCAGTAACGCTCAGATGGG
>JADKGL010000037.1 GCA_016722295.1 Saprospiraceae bacterium | reverse complement strand
AAAGTAAAAATTTCCTCGACACTAGATAAATCTTTTAGATTTTACAAACTATTCACAAGGAGAACTCCCTTTTTTTGCGTTCTAAAATCAACTCAATTTGTAGGAGCTACTCTTGAATATGGATTATGTGCCTATGGCGAAAAGGAGGACGCTGCATTAGGTCGTTTGGCTTATTTCTTTCTCAAAATAATTTATTACGTTATAATAATGAATTGACTTGGACATTAGGTTTGTACGAATGTATAGATCGTGAAGAGGTGGCCTATGCTTTGTTTTCGACTGCAACGGCATTGGCGCAAAGAAGTAGCGCAAGTTATCGGATCGGCCCAATGGAAGTACGGAATAATTACAGAATCTCATCTGATAACTTTAATTTGTTTTTTACTGAAGAATGCAATAAGGATTATTATAATAAGCAGTTTCGAGAAAATGGCTTTGAAGAAGTGGGATGCTATTACTCTTCCATTGATCGCAACATTAATATTGACTTGGATAATAAAAGCAATTGAAGAGTAGTTAAACAAAACAAGGATTGAAAATTCGAAACATTGATTTGACTGATTATGAAGCTGAGCTTGAGAAGCTTATATGAAATCACAATGAATGCTTTCAAAAATAATATGTTTTTTACACCGATTGATAAAAGAGGCATATATACGAAAGTATATGCCAATAAAAGATTTGCTTACATCTGAATTTGTTTTTTTATAGCAGAAGATAGACAAAAAGTAGTGGGTTACGCGATCTGTATTCATGATTATTACAATTCCACTGAAAATCTCTTATTGTAAAACAATGGCACGTAAGCAAGTGAAAGAATGGTCAGATTAGGTCAGTTGCTGAGTAAATGAAATTGTACTTGCAGCTAAAGGAATGATTATGTGTCAATTATCCATGCATTTATTTATAGTGAGAATAGATCACGGGCTTTGTCTAACGAAGCTCGGGAGAAGTTTTTTAAAAATATTTTTTGTATGCGAAATCGGTTTAAAGTAGTGTTAGGTACATTAGTTGTTTTGTTTATAATTTGTTTTGCCTTTGTTTTCTTTAGTCCTTATAAGACTTATGATTCGGAGATCAAAGAGATTAGGAATGAAATATTGATTTGCAAACCTATCGAAGAAGTTTTTACTTACTTGGGGAAGAAATGCCAGTAAGTGGTCTGTTTTGTGAAGGGATACCCTCCCTCTTAATGCTGACACTTGTTTAGATGGAAGTGTAAATAGCATTAGATTATGTTTTGTTAAGGCCGTGCAGTTGGATAATGCCTATTGGGATGAAGTTATTACAGAGGTTAAACCTAATAAAAAAGACAATTGGCTAGCTTTCTATAATTTTAAGAATTTTACAATTACAGCAGGAGGCTTACTTACTGAGCAAATTTATGATCAAATTGGACCAAATGAGACAAAGCTTATTTTAGACTTTTTACAAAGAGATGTGGACTTTTGAATGATATGAAGACATATCTTGTTGCATATAGGATTCATGACATTTTTAAACAAAATTTGTCGAATATAAAAATAGTAGTTGAAATAGTAGGCAAAATCAATTTGTTCAATATAGCATTGTTAATGGAAGGAAATCGAGAATCAATTTTATAATTTAGCTGCGCTACATCCAAAGCAGTTGGCTATAGTAAGTAAGAAGAGAAGTATTACTTATTTTGAGCTCTTTAATCAAGTCTACCAAACAGCTGCCTTATCATAAAAAGGGACTTCGGAAAGGGATAAAGTGCTTGCTTTTGTTCCTAAGAGGCCGAATTGTATCGAATTATTCTGGCATTATTTGTCCTTTGAGCCATTCCAGTTTTTCTTGATGAATGGTCTTCGGTTCGATCGATTGAATGACGCAGCTGAAACTGCAAAATGTAAAGCGTTAATTGCAACGTGGAAGGACAAATTTTAGCTTGGTTTATAAAAGGATTGCGATCCATTAAGTTGTAAATTATGACAAGTGAAAGCAATAATAATTATGTTAATGTAGATATTGCAGCAGTATCTAAAGATGATCCTGTATTGATTACTTTTAGCACAGGCAGCACAGGCAAGCCTAAGGCAGCGATACGCACTTATTCAATGCTGCAAAAATCAATTTGAAGCTTTAAAATCTATATAGACTTGAATATTCAAAATTCAGATATGACAAGTCTACCTATCGTCTTGATGATCAATCTTGGACTAGGAAACAACCATAATTCCTGATACCAATCTTAAAAATTAAAAAAATATGGATTCAAAAAGAATTCATAATCAAATGGTTTATCACAAGATTTATTCATTGTCTTGTATTCACCTTTTTTTGCCGAGCGGTATGCTCACTATTTATTGAAACAATCAAGGGCAAGTAAACCGAGGAGTATTATTAGTAGGAGGTGCACCATGTTATCCTAAAACTGTTGAGATCATTAAACTTGCTTTTCCTGATGCAATTATTCGCATTGTGTCTGGTTGATTGAAGCTGAGCCAATAAGTTCTATACTCGCTGAAGAATTGTTGGATTATTATAAATTGGAATGAGTTTTCAGGATTAGCAGTTGGGATCAATTCATCACTATTCTAATGTTAAAATAATCCCAGTGCTAGATCACGAATTCCATAAAGTCGTTGGAATAGAATTGAGAATTTAGAACTGAAACAAAATTCTATAGGAGAAATTATTGTTAAAGGACCTCATGTGCTTCGAAATTATCTAGATAATGAAGTTTAACGAAAAGCGAATAAGATTATCACAGAAAAGTCGGTTTGGCATCGCACAGGTGATAGTGGCTATTTCGATGAGAATAACAGACTCTTCCTTACGGGCAGATGTCAGCAATTGGTTCGTTGCGGAGGAAAACTAATTAGTCCATTTGTTTTTGAAGAAAAACTTGGACGGATTTCAAGTGTAGAACTCGGAACAATTCTTAAAAATACGAGAAATAATTTGTGTTATTCAGTCAAAGCCTGAAAGTGATAACAAAAGCAACGAACAAGAAATCAAGACCAATTTTCCTATCATTTTCGTAGAGTGAAGTTTATGACTCATATTCCGAGAGATCCTCTGGAACATCATTCTAAGATTGATTATGTAAGACTGAAGGAACTGATTTAGGCGATGTTTTTTTTTATTGCTTTAATTTTTACGATATCCTATCTTTTTTAAGAGAACAACGTTTAATAATAAACTAATCGATAGTAAAAAATATAATGCTATTTTCATAGTATTGTTATTCTTAAATGTTGATTTTTTTTCTTCTGTGAATATGGATTTATTTACAATAAAACCATTTAAATCTATTGGCATTAATTTGGGTGAATAGCATCTAGAGAAATTTCCTAAACCAAGTTGCCCGGAAGGATTGTCTCCGAAAGTGAACAAGGCACCTGATGTATCTACTGCAATCGATTGGAAGCATCCACCACCCAAATCATCGTCATTTTCTGGGTTTCTGTTTAGCCTAGGTTTGATCGGCTGATTGTATCTCCATTCTTTGTTGTAACCATAATGATTTTTCCCCCACGCCCGCTTCTTCTTTTTGTTTTCATCTATCGCAAGTGAATGCCAACTTCACAGGCTTTTTGTGATCTTAGTTGAAACTAATCCAAATTGGAATAGTGGCTATAATGTTTTCTTGTTTCTTCTTTATACTGAAAGGCGGGGTCAGAGCCCCAAATCCAAATTTTTCCATTATAATCTAAAGCAACTGAATGATGCCAACCAACTGCTATTTCCTTTACTTTTGGGATTCCATCTACTTTGATCGCCTCTGGTTGGACGGAGCACATTTATCTTTTTCCAATTGGATTAAACAGATTGCTTCCCCACGCCCAAACAGTGCTATCTTTTTTTAAAGCTAATGTATGACTACCGACAGAAGCAATGCTAATGACATAATCTAATATTGATATTTTTGAATTTGCAGTTTGTAACACTTGAACAGGCCACGAGCTGTGCTCTCTTGTTCCATTTCCTAACTGCGCATAATAATTATGTCCCCAACACCAAACGGTTCCATCATTTTTAAGCCCTACAGTATGCCAATGTCCTCCTTCTGCTGCGATGAAATTCGTATGATTTGGAAGTTGTTGAGGAGTTGATTGATCATTTGATGAAGCGCATCCTAGTTGACCATAATTATTTCTTCCCCATAAATATAAGTTTCCATTTTTGTCAAGAGCTATGCTATGATCGTAACCTCGCGAGATGGCTTTTATACATTTTAGACTTTTTACTTTTTGGGGATAGGGGAGTTTTCTAATGTACTATCGCCTAACTGTCGAAATTGTTCCTTTCAATGGCCCAAACATTTCCTTGTTTGTCTAGGATTAATGCATGGCCATTTCCTCCATCTACTATCTGTGCGTGAAGTCTTAGTGTTAATGTAGTAAGTATAAATAGATGAAATATTTGCCTCATAAATTTGTTTCTAGTTTAAAGTGTAAATGTTTGAGTTTTTTTTTGTAAAAATAGGGTTTTTTATTTTTGTGAAGTTATGTATTTATAAGTTGAAGTATAAGGGGATATAAATAAATTTTTTTCTAAATATAAGTCTTTTTCTATACTCTTAATTTCTCTCAATTTTCCTCGTAATAATAAGAGTAATCAATTCCCTTCATATATATTTCCCGACTGTAAATATCTTTGGTAATTGCTTTTTTAAGCAATTCTTGTATTAGAATGCTATCTACTGAACTTATTATCATGGCATTCATGTAATTTGTTTTACTTATTTTACTCCAATCGATGCAGCATTGTAGTTGTTTTTTTAATAGTAAATCCAGCCAAATTCGCATGCTTCTGCCATTGCCCTCCATAAATGGATGAGCTTTATTCATTGCCACATATTTTTCCACAATTTCAGTAAAATTGTTTTGTGGCATATTGTCTATTTGTTTCAAGGTATTACTTAAGTGTTGAGTATGCTCAAACCTATATCCACCTTTAGCTATATTTTTTGTTCTGATTTGTCCTGCAAAATCATATAACCCACCAAATATATAGGCATGTATTTGTTGTAGACCTGTTGTAGTACCCACTTCTATGCTATCGACAAAAGAAGTTTCAAATAAAGCATAGGCCTTCGTTTTGCTTTTGCCATCTATGCTTTCTGCGCTATAAGTAAACCATTCTATAAATCTGTTGGCATTTTTACTAGGGAACTGTTTTCCCAAGGCTATGATTTTCTCATGGTCGAGCATATCGGTTAAATATCGTTTGTTATCATTTGCCAATAATTTCAGTTGGGTAGTGGCACTAACCAACTCATTATTTTCTTTTTTAAGTTTAGCTTTAAGATATTTCCAATAGTTGCGATTTTTGGTATAATCATCTTCGTTTCGTAAAACAGCTACAATATCTAATACCGAAAACCACCACTTGGAATCCACTTCGTTCCAAACAGCTCTGACTTCTCTGTCATCAAAAAAACGAATAGAAATTTTAATATTAGAATTTATTGCCAATTTACACTTGCTTTAGTTTGTTAACTTACGCCCGATGCTTAATTATTTGATGTCTCCAATTTAATTTATCGCTTTAAGGTCTACAAATGTATTGTTTTTAGTTTGAAATATCAAGCGCTTTGAGAATGAAATAATTTATCTGGTGAGAAATCTCATAGAATACAAAAGCGCTTATTTATCTCTCTAAAATTCTTTTACTCTCAATTGTCCTGAAAATTTACTCACCAAATTAAAATACATCCTGGAATCGGAGATTGCAAAATTTGAAATATTGTAATCGAGCAATTTTCCACTGATGGTATATGTTTGCATGATTTCTTTTCCTTCGAGTAATTTCGTAGCAGACTTTACATAATCTTGTATAGTGGCATTGAAGAAGTCTTCCATCGTTGATTTAAGTTTGTTTTGAATAATTCCTTGCACAAGATTGAATATGGTTTTATCTAATTTTTTGCCAGAAATACTTGCTATGCGAAACTCTTCAAGTTGAATTAGTTTTTGAAGAATTGAATCTTGGTATAAAGCTTAGCTCCAGTTCACCATCATATGCTCCGAGTGTATGAAGTCTAACTTGCAATGTTTCTTTATATCCGTTAAGTTTTATTTTTTGGACAGTTATTTTAGTGAGTCCTGATCCATAGCTTTGATTTTCGACACCTTCTCGACAGAGTTGCTCTATATACTGCATTGGGACTCTAGACTGTATTTGTAATTCTGAAATGTTATCATAGGAGGGTTGTATTTCAAAATTTAAATTATTGATAAGGTCTGAAGGTTTTTTTTCTGCGATGACAGCTTCACCATCGATCATTACTGGTATGATCAATTCATCTTGTTGCATCGAGAATGGCCCAATGGCGAATTGACTTGGGCTGGCATATAATCCAATGATATTGTCATCAGATGTGAATAGTGGATTAGCAAAGAATGCATCTAGTTTGGATTTTATAGCATTTGCATCAAATGATTTAGCTATATTCTCATCAATAGTCTTGCATAAGCTCGGTTTGAATTTATTTATAAAGGCTTCGGCTATTGGTCCGATTGGAATTGGCAATCCTAGAATTTTTAACGATGGAGATTGAATCCATGAATGCTTGACATATTCAGTTTTACTTATTATTTTGTTGTTGAGTAAATTTAGAATTGTAGACATTTCCAATAAAATTACACCGTCTGCTTTTACTGAGTTTATTTCAGCTGAAGGAAAGATTTCTATTGCAAGTGGGATTCCATATTTTAATTTATTGTCATTGGCCTCAAATGTGATATTTTTTTGTACCTGTATTTTGGTCCGATAGCCATTGTCTAGGATCATGGGCGAGGAGAGGTGTTTCTCTACCAATTTATTGATCATCGAGTTTAAATCGGAAGTAGTGATATGAATTGGTATGGATAATTTTGAATTTCCAATAGTTGTCGGTAATGATTCGTTTTGAAACACAGATGTAGTTTTTTTTGAACAAGATAGAAGATTGAAGCAACTATACAAGGCAAGGCATAAAAATAGTTGAGAATTAATTAATTTCACGTCAGTTTATTCTTAATCAATTTATAATAAAATTCTAGTAAATATGTTCATCGCACATCCATGGCATGGTATCGACCATGAGTTCAATGGCTCTGAAATAAATGGGGTAATTGAAATTTCAAGAGGAATGAAAGCCAAGTATGAGATCGATAAGAAATCAGGGCTTTTGAAATTGGATCGAGTATTGTCTACTTCATTTGTCTATCCCATCAATTATGGGATTTTTCCTAAGACACTTGGAGAGGATGGCGATCCTTTGGATTTATTATTACTTACTCAAGTTGAAGTTGAACCGCTTTGTTTAGTTTATGCACGGCCGATTGGTATGTTGAGGATGAATGATAGGGGAGAAGGAGATGATAAAATTATTGCTGTCCTTTGTACAGACCCTAGTGTAAATGATTATAACAATATTGAAGATGTGCCAATTTTCTTGAAAAAGGAAATCCAACATTTTTTCCAACAATATACTGTTCTAGAAGGCAAACATGTTATTGTTGGTGAATTTTACGATAGAGAGCAAGCCTTAAAAGTAATCCAAGCTGCTATAGAAAGATATAGTATGACTTACTAAAAAAGAATAGAGCTCCTCAAATGAAGAGCTCTATTCTGATAATTTATTATGTAATTCTAAAAATTATTCAACATCGATACCTAAAGACTTCAATGTCTCAATATTAAGATTTCCTGTAGGTAATCCCATATCTGTTTGATATTGCTTTAATGCTGTCTGAGTTTTTAAACCCATTTTGCCATCAACTCCACCTACATTGTAACCTTTTGCTTGTAAAGCTGATTGAACTGCTGATAATTTTGAGTTTGTTGTTTTGCTTTCGCAAAGGATTTCAGTCCAAACTGTGAAACCACCAGTTCTAACCAATCTTCTTTCCTTTACAGTTTTAAAAGTAGCTGGAACAACTTCTTCACGAACAGTTTCAGGCTCAACTAATACTCTTCTTGTTACAGTTTTGTAAACTGGCTCGATAGGCACTTCAATAGTGCGAGCTGGTTGATCCAATACTTTTTTAGTTAATGTAGTATATCTAGCTGGTATTACATCTTCTGTAGTTGTAGCTGGAGATACTTCATATGTATTTGTCTCAGTTCTGTATTTAGCAGGAATTTGCTCATAACACACGATATAACAATCGTCTGGGTTTTGAGATAAACAGTTTGGAGCTCTTTTTTTCTTAACCCAAGAACCTTGAGCTTCGCTTACCAATACTTGTTTAGATTCTGTTTTGTATTTTGCAGGAACAGTTCTAACTACTTTTTTCTCACCTTCAACTAAGATTTGCTCAGTTTCAGTTTTAAAAGTAGCAGGCACAGTTTTGAAATAGCTAGATCCTTCTTTGATCATCACTCTTTCAGTTTGTGTCTCATATCTTGCTGGAACTTTAGATAGTTTTTTAGTTTCAGGACGAACTAAAACTTGAACATCAAAAGTCTCATAAACATCAGGTACACGACATTTTGCGTAACATTTACCGAATTCATTTGTCGGTGGAAGGTCAGAAAATGGAATGTCAGATGAAGTTGTTTGTGCGAATGCATTTACTCCTAAGAAAAGTAAAGCTAAAAGTACTAAATTTTTCATATTTAAATAAGGATTATTTTGAAAGTTAACATCTCTACGACGCAAATTCTTTAGCTGCGTCACAAGAAAGCTCAAAATTCTTTTATTTTTACGAGATTACCCAAGCTATTAAATGAAAATTAACCTTTATTAGCATTTTATTATACATATATTATATATTTAATATGTAAAGTGTTGATTTTGTCAGGTTTTAGCTTTTGGAAGGTTCTGTGTCGAGATTGAATTGTTCTTTTTGCCTTGGATTTTCCCCTTGCATTTACTTGTGTTGCATGTGCAATCGAACGATTCAGCATAATCATTCAATAGGTAAGAATAGTCCAAGGTAAGTTCCTCCCCAGCTTTTATAGGTACACTGGCGACTACATTCAAACCTTCATAGTGGCAATTTGCCATGCAGCTGTGATTTTGTGGTGCCCATTCTTTGGGATCTGAATCCCATAGGATATAGACTTCATTACTTATAGGATAGGCATAGTTTTTGAATACTTTTTTCTCTTCTTCAGTCCAGTGCTCTTCCATATATTTTTTAGAAATGATACGCTGTGGACGTCCTTCTCCTTGAAAAATAATATCGCCTTGCATAATATCTTGCCTTGCATATATTCCATAACCAGAGATTGAATTTCGCAAGAGCTGATATTTTTTTTGTTTCAACTGATGCCTGTGTATTCCCTCTTTTATTATATGTAGTAAAAAACCTCTTTGGCCATCGGGATCATGTTTTAGGATATAGTCTGCAGAGCCTTCATAACCGTCTTTATAGAAAACACTACAAGTAAAATTGATTTCTAAAAAATAAACATGGTTTAACTCATTTACCCTAAAATCTAGTCGAGCATATCCTACACCGTTAAAACCTTTGAAGATATCTATTGAATGTTTGCGCAGTTGAGATTCCAAAGCAGGATTATTGCAAGGGATATTCGCTTCGCCATGTAAGTCGTATGTTTTTAATGAATAGGTTTTAAATTCTTTCCCTTCTGGAAAAATATACTCTATCGGTTTATACGATTTTGTATCGTTGGTTGATAATGGATCTGCTGAGACTAATACTGTAAATTCGCGTCCAGCAATATACTCCTCTACCATAATATCAGAATAAAATGGTAGGAGATAGCTGATTTTCTTTACCAAGGATTTTCTGTCGTGAACCAATGAAGAATCATCAATACCTAAACTATCTCCTGCTTTAGAAGGCTTGACAAACATCGGGAAAGAAATTGGCAAATCACCTGTTGCTACGTCCTCTATATTATTGACTATAAAATAATTTGGTGTCTTAACACCTGCACAATCGGCAACATATTTCATCAATATTTTTGAAGGATCGTAGAGCAATGCACTAGGACCTGTATAGGGTAAATTTAATAATTCTAAGCTATGTATAACGTCAATTGACGGCACTTCCCAATCTAAATAGCCTTCGCACAGATTAATAAAAATATCATAGTTTTTCTTTGCCAGATTTTGGAGTTGCTTGTAAGTGGTCAGTTTATTTAAAAAAATATGATCCACTTCATGCTCTTGCAATAAGAACAAGAGATCCCTAGGAGGATCATAATTTTTATAATCTACAGATGTAGTAGAATAATCAGCTTGAAGTATGCATACTTTCATAAATATAGCTATGGTGATTGATGAGTGTGTCTTCTAAAATTTGACGACATAACTCGGTGAAACTAATTTTTGATACTCTTAGTATAGCTCCAATAGATGTAAAATTTTCATCTTCACTAATTCCACATTGTGCATTGGCTTCTAATACAAACAATTTTCCATCAGTACTCCTTTGTCTGATATCAATTCTTGAATAACCAGAGCCCAATAAACTACTGTAGGCATCTTTTGTCAATTGATTTAATGTCTCATTGAATTCATGATCCACTTTGTGGTACTCAAAAAAGTGTCCATTTTCGGGCATCTCACTTTCAGTTTCATAAGTCTCCCATAAACGATCAAAGGATAGAAACTTTTCTTCTTCTTGGAGTATTTCATTAAATTTCCTTTCGACTGCATTGAATAGTCGAATTGATTTATCATTTTGACTGTTACCGACTATTAAAGTAGTGAATTCCCTTCCAACAATAAATTCTTCAGCAATAATACCCCCATCGACTAAGTTCCACCCTCGGTAACCAGCTTCGATTTCATCAATACAAGCCAAACATTCAGCTACTGAATGCACTACATTCCGCACAGATACACCCATGCTTCCACCTGATACAGCTGGCTTGATGATCATTGGTACACCAATAGATTGAATAACTTCAGCTGCATTGGATTTATTGATTCTTTGCCAATGCGGGGTTGCGATTTGTAATTCATCAAATCGTTCCTTCATTACTATTTTTGAAGTAGTTAGATAGTAGAAAAGAGAGTGGGAGCCTGTGAAAATTGCATTGCATTTTTCAAGGTATTTGATTACTTCAATACCTGGAGCGCCATTGATTTCATCGCCATCACAAAGATTGAAGAAAATACATTTTTCCAATGTATATAGTTCGATGCAATTGGATATTGAAGAAACAATATTGTTTGAATTCAATTCAAGCCAAATCCATTCAATTTGTAATTCTGAAAACACACGATCATATTCTGCTTTACTTTGACTAAAATCATAATAATACTTTAAATTTTCATCTTCAGTATCGATGGATGGAATCAAGAGAATGACTTTGTAATATGATAGCGAATGGCTAATCATGCAAGAATTCGGGCCTGTGTATTTGTAAAATATAACGCATGTTTCAGGTTGATATTAAATTTAATTTTAATATATAATTGTATATTAAGAAATTATGATGCAATGTTACATGGATATATTAATATATGCAACATTTTTTGATGCTTATTTTTAAAATATGAAAATTCATTGGCCATTTAATTTAAAGAAATTTATAATATGAAATAATCTAGCCTATCTTTGCACAAGATTTAGACAAATGATTGAGCGTAAGATAATAGCCAACTACTTTTATATTCTTACTACAGCTTTGGTATTATTCCTTTTTGGGAGTGCTTTATTGTTATGGCTACACTCAATAGATCTCGCTAGTAAAATTCAAGAACAAAATCCTATCATTCTTGAACTCCAAGATCAATATTCTCATGATTCACTTCAAATGATGATTTCTCAAATGAAGCAAAGCTTGCAGCTGAATGAAAAAGATATAGAACTTATCTCTAAAAACGATGCTATGAAAATGATGGGCGATGATCTCTCAGAGCAACTAATTGCATCAGGGGAGTCCAACCCTTTTCGAGATTTGATACTGGTCAAAATGAAGAAGCGAGATCCCAATTATTTAGAGTCTTTGAAAAAAATTTTGATTAGCTTTAGAATGGTTGATTCTATTGAAATTGAGCATGAATTCTCCAAGGAGATGGGATCTTTATCCAATCGTATTTCTACAATAATGTTGTTTATTAGTATCGCAATGCTTGTCATTACAGCAATTATTATTAGTTTTTTGGTTACTATTTTTTTACAAGAACGAATGGATGTAATGAGTGTAATGAGTACACTTGGAACACCTGTGAATAAAATAACAGAACCTTATTTGAAGCAAATATTGATTTATTCTGTTGTAAGTTCCTTATTGGCTATTGGTTTTATAAGCATAGCGATATTGCTTTGTAAATTTATTTCACCATGGCTTTATGACTTAGTCGAGCTAGTGAAATTTTTTATTGTAATTTTCGTTTTACTCATTTTGGGTCCATCATTGCATTATATAATGGTGAAGAGCCAAATTTTGAAATTGTTAAAATATTAAATGTTAAAATATGGGAGAGTCAAAATCAAAAACAACTCCAGCAGCTGTTACTAATGTAAATCCTACGAAGCTAAAAGATTCAAATTCAGCCAACACTGATAAAGTGAGATCAACTGCTAAACCCTTAGCAGAGCTTACTTATGGCAAAACACAGTTTCGCTATATGTGGATTGGGATAGGCTTAATCGCTTTAGGCATGATATTAATGTCAGGAGGATGGATGCCGTCACCAGAAGTTTGGGATGATAATATCATCTATAGTGCTCGAAGGACTGTATTAGCTCCGATCTGTATTTTAGCTGGATTAGCTATGCAGGTATGGGCAATTTTTAAGTAAAAAGCATACTAGACTATTTTCTCTTTTTGTGGTGTAAAAATTACTGAATTTAGCTTTGGTTGAATTCTTCAAAAGAGTAATTTTATTGAAATAGTTCCTAATATAGTGTTTATTTATATATAAAGAAAAAATATGTGTGGATTTTTTAGTACGTTTGAGCCATCATGTTTTTAGAACCAGGATTTGGCAATCAGCGGAGCGGATGGATAGAAGTCATATGTGGCTCTATGTTTAGTGGAAAAACCGAAGAACTTATTAGAAGGCTCAAAAGGGCACGAATAGCAAACCAAAAAGTAGAAGTATTCAAGCCTAGTAAAGATGTACGTTATGATGACAAGAAGGTAGTTTCCCATGATGAGAATGCTATGCTTTCAAGACCTATTGTCTTGTCAAAAGAAATTATGAGCATTCATGAGGAAACTCAAGTCATTGGAATAGATGAAGCCCAGTTTTTTGATAGTGATCTCCCGAAATTTTGTGTAGCATTAGCCGAACAAGGAAAGCGAGTTATAATAGCTGGTTTAGATATGGATTTTAGAGGTGAGCCTTTTGGTCCAATGCCCAATCTTTTGGCAGTTGCGGAATACATTACAAAAGTTCATGCTATCTGTTCTCATTGTGGCAATTTAGCAACGCATTCTTATAGATTAAGTGAAGAAAAGCAAACTATAGTATTAGGTGAAAAAGACAAATATGAGCCAAGATGTCGGACTTGTTTTTCAATGGGTACTATTTTGGATTTTAGGCATAAGTGAGTTGTTTTAATATGGAGTATAAAAGAATACATTCTGCATTAATTTCTGTTTATGATAAGGAAGGTTTAGAGCCTTTAGTGAGATTGCTCAGCGATCTTGGAATCGTCATTTATTCCACTGGAGGCACTCAAGAATATATTGAGTCGCTTGATATTTCAGTTGTAGCTGTAGAACAGATTACAGGGTATCCATCGATTCTTGGAGGACGCGTCAAGACACTGCATCCCAAAGTGTTTGGAGGGATTCTAGCGATGCGCAATGCGGATCATTTAAGCCAACTCTCGCATTTCGAAATTCCTTTAATTGATCTTGTTATCGTTGATTTATATCCATTTGAAGAGACTGTTGCATCTAACGCAACGGAGGCAGAAATTATAGAAAAAATTGATATCGGTGGCATCTCTTTGATTCGCGCAGCTGCAAAGAACTTTCAAGATGTTGTAATTATTCCCTCAAAAAAATATTATCCTAATTTAGCTAGAATAGTGGCTTCAAACGCAATGACACATTTAGCTGAACGTAAAGAGTTGGCTCATGCAGCATTTACTATTTCAAGCAAGTATGACAATGCGATTCAACATTACTTTTTAAGTGGGCAAAAAAAGCAATTGCGATATGGCGAAAATCCACATCAAAAAGGATGGTTTGAAGGAGATATAAGTGAAGTATTCGAAATATTGGGTGGCAAAGAGTTATCGTATAACAATCTAGTAGATGTAGATGCAGCCATTCAGTTGATGTCTGAATTTAAAGAAGAAGCATATAGTATTGCGATATTGAAGCATACAAATGTTTGTGGGTTTGCCTCAAGAGCGAGTTTGATTCAGGCATGGATTGACGCATTGGCTGGAGACCCAATTTCTGCATTTGGGGGCGTAATTATTTCAAATCAAAAGATTGATCTTGTTACTGCAATTGAGATTGATAAATTGTTTTATGAAGTTTTAATTGCTCCTGCATTTGAAGATGAGGCGCAACTTTTATTAGAGAAAAAAAAGAATAGAATTTTACTTCAATTAAAGAAATATCCTGAAAATCCCTTGTCCAATAAAAGCCTATTAAATGGACAATTAATTCAAGAAAAGGATAGTTTTGACTTGAAAGAAGAAAATATTAAGATAGTTTCAATCCAACAAGCAAATGCTAATTTGATTTCAGATCTCATTATGGCTTCTAAGATCGCAAAGCATCTTAAGTCTAATGCAATTACTTTAGTAAAAAATAAACAGCTCATTGGCATGGGTTGTGGTCAAACATCAAGAGTCGATGCATGTGAGCAAGCGATTGCAAAAGCTCGAAAAATGGGTTTTGATCCAGAAGGATCTGCAATGGCTTCAGAAGCATTTTTTCCATTTCCAGATTGTGTTGAATTGGCTGCCGCAGCAAAGATTAGCGGAGTCATACAGCCAGGTGGCTCTATCCAAGATTCAAAGTCAATCGAGGCAGCAGATCGATCTTCTATCGTTATGGGATTGACAGGGATTCGGCATTTCAAACATTAAATTTGTTAAAACATTGGAGCTTTGTATTGATATTGGCAATTCGAGAACAAAATTGGCTTTTTTTAAAAGAGATCAATTGCTTGAATATCATGTTGCAGTCAATTCAGAAATACTGAAATTGAAGCAAATAGTCCAAAATTCTAGCTTTTCAACAGTGAAACTTTGTACAGTTTCCCAAGAAAATTCGGAATTCGTTCAATTTTTACAAGAATATACCAATCTTTATATCGTTACTTCTAGAAGCAAATTTCCAATACAGTTGGATTATGAAACGCCTCATACTCTAGGATTAGATCGTATTATGGCAGCAGTAGGTGCTTTTAAATTGTTTCCTGAGCAAGATTGCTTGATCATTAATGCAGGAACTTGTATAACCATAGATTTTTTAGACGCTAAGGCATATTTTCGAGGAGGAAATATTACACCGGGTTTGCGCATGAGAGCTCGATCAATGAATGAATTTACAGCTAAATTGCCATTTGTTGAAGTGAAAGACGAAACTGACCAAGAGCAACTGTTTGGAAGGAGTACGAACCAGGCCTTAATTAAAGGCATAAAAAATGGTGTTTTATATGAAATTGAAGCTTATTATAATCACTTACAAGAAAAATATCCTTCGATTAATGTCGTTATAACGGGAGGAGATGGAGAGTATTTGGTAAATCGCTTAAAATTTAAGACTTTTGCCGAACCTTATCTTGTTTTGAAAGGTATTAATCAACTACAATTAGATACATGAAGTATTTTAACATAGCAGTTTTTTTTCTTTATTATAGCATTAGTTCAGCACAAAATATTGAATTTTCTCCTTTGTCGAGGTTTGGTTTTGGCGATTTGAATAAAAGCAGTAATAGTATTATACAACAATTAGGCAAACAAAGTACTGGATTTGCATCGGAAGATATGTTGAATTTTGATAATCCTGCTTCATGTGGATTTTTAAAATTTACTGATGCAGAAATAGGTTTGGAGTCAAAGTTGAAATACGTTGATTTTGCGAATGGCGGTAGTGTCAAAGATTGGTCAGGGAATTTATCTCATATTGGCATCGGGATTCCTTTGCGAAATTCAATTAATGAGGTACTAGATCGCAAGACCTATGATTATTCAATGGGTGTGAGTTTAGCATTGAAACCATTTTCTAAAACTGGTTATAATTTTAAGTTAGTAGATTCTTCGGCACAATTTGGAGAAGTTTCTAGAAGTTTGAATGCAAGAGGTGGATTGAATATGCTCACTGGAGGCTTTGGTTATAGGAAGAAAAATTTTTCAATAGGGCTTGATGTAAATTATATTTTTGGAACATCAAAATTCGATCAGTTTTTAGCTTTTAATGACATTATTTTTGCTGATAATTCATTGTTGAAAGATGAGTTTTCTTCTAATGGATTTGGATTTGGAATTGGAATAATTCAAAAACAGGTTATTAATAAATCACAAATTGCAAAAGACAAGTCTATAAAAGAGAAAAAGTTGCACTATGGTTTAAAAGTACAATTGCCTACTACCCTGAATACAAATTATAACGCACTACATACGACTAGGTCTTATTTTGAAGATGCTGGGATCTATACGTTGAAAGATACAGTGCTTTTTATAGATAATGATGAACAAAAAACGAAGTTGCCATTGAAGATTAATGGGGGACTTTATTATGATGAACAGGGTAAATTTGGAGTTTCATTTGATTATGGTATTGAGTTTTGGGAAAAAGCAAAATTGCATAACAAGCAGAAAGGAGTTTTTAAGAATTCCGGCTCTATTGGTTTAGGTTTTTGGTTTAGACCAGATCGCACAATTTACGGAAGTTTCATAAAAAGATCACAATATCGTTTTGGCGCGAATTACAGCAATGACTATCGAACAGTCAATGGTGTTAATCCAAAAACAATCTCATTAAGTGCAGGAATGGGAATTCCATTTATATACCAAAGGCAAAACACAATGCTCAATCTTGGTTTGGAATATGGTAATATGACATTCAACAATACATTGAAAGAAAATTATATAAAACTGAATTTAGGCTTTACAATCAATGATAACGAGTGGTTTTTAAGAAGAAGATACGATTAGAGATTCATTTCTTTTGTGAAAAACCATTCTAGATCAGAAGATAACGAGTGTTGATATTCATAATGATCAAGGTTAAATTTTTTTAATTCTTCAACTTTTTGTAATTCATGTAAAGCTGCATATTTAACCATTAGTCCTCTTGTTTTTTTTGCAGTATACGAGACAAACTGAAGTTTTCCTTTTCGGATTTCTCTAAAATGGATTGTAATGATTTTTGCATTGCATTTTGGTTCTGAAACTGCTGCCCAATATTCTTGTGAAGCCAAGTTAACTATCGTTGAAATTTGCAAATCCTCTACATCTTGATTAATCAAATTCGTAATCTCATTTGCCCAAAATTTATATAAATTTTTTGCACTTTTTACTTTCAACTGAGTACCCATTTCTAATCTATAAGGCTGTATAAGATCAAGAGGCTTCAACAATCCATAAAGACCTGAAAGAATACGTAGATGATTTTGGCAATAATTAATTTGTTGGTCATTCATACTATATGCTTCAAGTCCTCGGTATACATCTCCCGAAAATGCATAGATTGCAGGGCGAGAGTTCTCATTTGTGAATAAAGGAGTAAATGCTTTATTTCGATTGACGTTTTCAGTAGCTAGTTTTTCACTGATATCCATTAAAGTCTGAAGCTGCTTTGATGTTTTTTTAGCTAATATTGAAATTATATCCTGAGACTTTTGCCAAAGCCGTGGTTCATCATTGGATGATCTGAGGTAATCTGATTTGTAATCTAAATCCTTAGATGGTGAGATGACGAAAAGCATAATTTACTTTAACAAGGTTACTGAACCATTGGCCCATTTTCTGCCTACGTCTTTAGTTTCATATTCAATAATATAAGTATAGACACCAGGCATTAGTGGATCATTGCCAAACATCCCATCCCAGCCATAAATCTCTCCATCTTCCTCAAAGTTACCATTGGTTTTCGAAAAAACTTCTTCGCCCCAACGATCATATATTTTGAATACAGTTATTCTAGACTTTTCAGGGAATTTAAATTTAGGATAGAATAGATCATTGATGCGATCTCCATTTGGAGAAAAAGTAGTTGGTACCCAGATTTCATTATCTTTAACAATGACTTGAATAGTCATTTGGTCTTGAATTTTGCAACCCATTGAATCTTCAGCAATAAGAACATAGGTTGTCGTTTGGTCTGGACTTGCTATTGGATTTATACAATTGGTACAACTTAAAAAACTTGTAGGATTCCAAGTTGTAATAAAAGGGGAGAAGTTGGCTTGTGAATTTATTTGTATACTAGTTCCTTTTTCGATTGTTGTGTCATTCGGTAAATTTAATGAAAGCACTTTCGAGCCAAAAATTTCAAATGTGAATGTCGTATCACATCCAGCGCTGTCAGTGATTTTGACAGTATGTATACCTTTTGACAGATTTGAAACAGATGCACTTGGAGAATATGGAGTAGCTGTTTTATTGTCTATAGAATAGGTAAAAGTTCCCGCACCTCCTGAAATAAGATCAAGAAATAAAGCACCAGTATTAGCAGTGTTGCAAGATAAATCTTGACTCATAAATTCGACAGTTAATTCAGGATAAAAACGTAAGTTCACTTGAATCAAACTGTCACATCCTGCAGACGAACCTCCGATAATTCGCTCACTGCCAGTGGGGTTATTGATATCATAAATTGTATTTTGAATCTTTATATTAGATTTTCTGCAAATTGTTTGATTTACAAAACCTAAGGTCTCCGACACAAAAGTCACCTTTACCATAACAAAACTATCGCAACCTCGGTGTGACGCATTGTCTATTCGTATATTGCCTGACGGTCTTTGCTTACTGAAAGTTTGTCCATGCAAGGTCAATGTTTGATTCTCACATAAACTTGTGTCCAAAGTTCCTATAGCATCCAAGAGTACAGTTAAGTCAATCTGGATAATGCTGTCACAACCATTAGAAGCCATATTTGTCAATTGAACATTTCCTGATGTTTTTCCTGAGAAAAATTTCTCATTCTGAATCATAATAGTATCTCCTCTACATATATCTTGTTTTATAAAGCTAAATTTATTTGGTAAAATAGTGAGACTAACATTTAGTAAACTATCACATCCTAAATAAGAAGTGAGCATAATTTGACCAGTGGGTCTTCTATCTGAAAAATAAGTCCCTTCTATCAAAACACTATCACCTGGACATAGATCCAATGTGTAAAAACCTCTAGTGGATCCGAATCTCACTGTTGCAATAATTACACTATCACAATTAAAAAATGAGCCACCTGAAATTGTTGCAATACCTGAAGAATTTGTAGCATCAAATGTCTGATTACCAATGCGCAGACTGGTAGCTCCACATATAGTAGTGTCAAGAATGTATACCCCTCTTATGATTCCTTGAAGGATTACGATACTGTCACATCCTGAAGTTGTTTTTAAGGTTAAGGAATCGATGAGTTTATTTTCTGATAATGTTACTGTACCTATTTGAACAGATTGTTTGTAGCATAAATTTACCATTTGATTCCTTCGAATTGCAGATTGTATCGTTACATTAATATTGAATATAGTATCACATATAGAAACGCCATCACCCACTACTGTAATTCTATCAGTAGGATTTGCAGCGCTGTATGTTGTACCTCTGAACACAAACGTTTCATTTGTACATAGAGTAGGGGTTATATTGATCACAGTCGGGGTTGTACAAGCAAAGCAATTTGAAAATTCTGAGTAGACCAGTGGTGCAGGAATTTTATTTTCATGTTGATATGCTGAAATCTTTGTTCTGTTTGGATAGTTAGCATTTAAAGTCCAATTTCCCGCATTGTCTGCAACAGTTTTGCCAAGTAAGGTTCCACCTTGACATACAGTGTTAGGACAATTTGTTCTAGGATTGGAATACACCTGTACGACATTATTTGGTATAGCAGTTCCTTTGATCTCAGTGCGATTTACAGAAGTGATTACAGGTGGTAGGGGCGCACCTGATAGATTGTTGTAATTGATAGGCTTTGAGGTGCTACATAAAATTGTATTGCGGTCAAATGCTGATAAACTAGGAATTGAGGTGCTAGTATAATAAAAGGTAGATGCATTTTGGATAATATTATCATTTACAATAACTTGACCAGTGTTATTTCCTGCATAGTTCAAAAAGTAGTTTAGATTTCTGCCATAATTATTTGTCACTTGAAGATTTATATTATCTGGCTTCGAATAAATTGCTACAGATGTTGAATTAATGAATCGATTGTTACTTATGATACAAGAAGTCGCTGTTGATGTTATCTCTAGTATACAGGATTCTGCAGCATGACTAATAAAATAATTTTTTCTAATTTGTAAATTTGAAACATAACTAACTATTCCGCTTTCTTGTGTTACAAATCCATTTAACCCAGTAGTATCAAATGAACCAAATAAATTATTTGAAATGATTCCATCTGTTGCATTCATCTTTAATCCAACTATCGTTGACATAAAGTAACTTGAGTCGATCAATGCACCAACTTTTTGATTTGCTGTAGCACTATTGAAATAAACTCCTGCGTGAGTTAAAAATATTGCATTTTTTGCATAATCGCCACCAATTATATTTTTTGAAAAAACAAAATTATTAGAGTTAGCTACAATCACAGAAGAAGGTGTAAGATTAGTAAAATCGAGATTATCTGTATGGAAAGAACAATTTGTGATTTTAGAATTGTCAGCATTTTGTGTAGCGGTACCAACACGCACTATGGCATTGATATTATTTACATACCGCATATCTTTAAACATGATTCCATTGATGTGAGTCCGTGGAGCTAAAACCCTTAAAAAATCATTTGTGCCAAAATCTCGTGAATTAAAACTTATAACAATATTTCCTAATCCTCCCGTTTGTGTTTCTCCATCGATAAATAGATCTGAAGCAGTAATATCTGGGAATACAGTGGGTGGTATAATTGTTTGAGGCCCAGCACCTGGAATATTAAAAGTTATGATACTTGAGGTTCCATCAGTATTTGCTGCATTAATGGCCTCCCTAAAACTACAATGCGCTGCATTACAAACACCATCATCGATATCATCATTGGAATTCACGACGTGAGTAGTTTGTGAAAAGGCAGCTATTGAACAAAGTAATATAAATACTATTGTATTGAATCTTGAATGCATGTTTGATTTCTAACTATTGTGCGACAAAGTTAACTTGAATTCTTGAGATTGCTATCAGGGTTATTCCTGAAATTTCTAGAGATGTCGTTCTGAATGATAAGAAGATCTAACTAATGGACCACTTTCAACATATTTGAAACCTCGTTGCATTCCTTCTTCTTTATAATAGGCAAACGTGTCTGGATGGATAAATTCTGCAACGGGAAGATGCATTTTCGTAGGCTGTAAGTATTGCCCTAAAGTAAGTACATCGCAACCATTTGCTACTAAATCATCCATCGCTTTGAATAATTCTTCAGCAGTTTCTCCAAGTCCGAGCATGATCCCAGTTTTGGTGCGTTTGCCGTAGTCTTTAGTTTGCTTTATTTGTTCAAGACTGCGTTCATATTTTGCTTGAGGCCTTACTAATCTATAAAGTCGCCCTACAGTCTCCATATTGTGAGACACTACCTCTTGACCTGCAGAAATCATCCTGTACAATGCATCCCAGTTGGCTTTTACATCAGGAATTAGAGATTCTATGGTAGTTTCGGGACTTTGTTCTTTGATCTTGCTAATCGTCTGGTACCAAATTTCAGCACCTCTATCAGCTAACTCATCTCTGTTGACAGAAGTGATGACAGCATGTTTGACTTGCATAAGTCTGATTGCTTCTGCGACTCTATTGGGTTCGTCCGTATCGTATTCTGTAGGTCTACCAGTTTTGACCGCGCAAAAACTACATGATCTTGTGCATACATTTCCTAATATCATAAATGTGGCGGTTCCTGCACTCCAACATTCTCCCATGTTTGGACAATTGCCACTTTGACATATCGTATGTAACTTATATTGATCTACTAGTCCTCTTACTTTTCGATATTCTTCACCAATTGGTAATTTTACTCTAAGCCAATTTGGCTTTTTTAGTGTTTCTGAGCCCTGACTCGATATCGGCAGATCAATCATATTTGTTTCGTTCAAAACCTCTTACCTAACTGGATTTTAGCAAAAAAGTTGATAAAAAAATACTCCTTTTTCTCTGTGACTAGGATCTGCATTGGTGTAGCATACATATCAACCAATACACCGAGTTCAAGTGATTTGGCATATTTCTCAAATGCACCTGGGTCTAGACGCAAGGCAAGTTTAAAATTAGCGCCAGGTCTTATTTTGATTTCTGACAATCCTTTTCGAAAAGATGAAGCACCTTCTATCTTATATTCATCTAGGAAATCTTCTTTTGTCTCATTAGAATACTTGATTTGATCTGTGATAAATCTTCCATCAACATTTCTAGTAACTAGCAAATAATATGGTTTAAGAAGGCCTAAGATCATACCTGCTTCGTAGCTATAACCGACAGCAAGTCCCTTTTTTCTTGTTTTCTCAGAAAGGTATCGAATACCACCTTTGGAGGCCCTAAGATTCCACAATGAATATTGCTTGCCATAAGTATAGCTAGAAAGTAATTTTGACTGCTGACTGAATGGTGTGCTTACTTTAGATTCTCTGGAATGCTCCACTAGGCCAAAATCAAAGTGAGTATAACTTGTCTTATAATACGTTTTTATTTTTCCTAGTGTATAGCCAAAATGAAAGCCATTGGTCTGAATAGCGAAATCCCAAGATTTTTCATTTTTATAGATGACCCCTTTGCGCACAGAATTTTGAAGAAGCCCAGAATTTAGCTCCTGAGCCTTCAGAAAGGGTGAAAAAATCCCAATAATCAAATAAATTATAGAATATTTCATTTCAGATCTAAAATTATGTCAAAATATTGAATTTATTTGCTTTATTTTGAAATTCATGATTTCGATACTAGTATACACAGAAAATTTGTGCCCTCGAGCCAGTTATGTCTTCAAATTTATATTTGAGCAATATGCTAATGTAGAAATTAATTTTACGGCTGATATACATGAATATAGTATTTCAAAAGCCATATGTATTACTTATTCAAAACAGCGCATTCGTGAAAATGAATTCTTCGTATTTGAATCGGGTAATTTATACATTTCTAGTCCTGAAATTTCAGATATACAGAGTCGATATAGCGATGACGAGTTACAATTGTTTCCATCTGAAAATGGGTTTGATTTGATTGCGTCGATATTTTTTGTTTTATCAAGAATGGAGGAATATGCTGCTCCAAAGCTTGACCAACACCAAAGATTCACAAGTAATTCTTCAGTGCTCCAATCAGTATTGAAGTGCAATGTTCCAATAGTTGATAGTTGGGCAAGCAAATTTGTGCAGAATCTAGAAAGTCATTTTTCAATCAAACTTGTTCATAAAGGCAAGTATAATTTTGAACTTGGAGTCGATATTGATTTTTTTTGGAAATACAAAAATAAGCGCTTTAGAAATCTATTTGGCTTACTAAAAGATCTTTCACGATTTGAGCTGCAAAAATGTAAGCAACGCATGGACACAATCTTTGGACAACGTAAAGATCCATTTGATACCTATGCATTTTTTGAGGAATTAGGTCTACAGAAATCAAATCTATTATTCTTTATTCTGTCTGGAGGGAATAGTATCTATGATAAGAATATTAGTATTCGGCATCCTGAAGTAATGAAATTAATTTCTTCTCTTCGGAGATTTGCGACTATTGGGATCCATCCTTCGTATAATGCAGCCTTAGATAAACAGTTATTGTCTAAAGAGATAAATGAGTTAACAGCTGTAAGTAATGAGCTTATTGATAAATCTCGATTTCACTATATTCGAATGCAATTGCCTTTGTCATATCGTCATTTAATCGATCAAAATATTTTTGAAGATTATAGTATGGGATATGCTGATAAAGTAGGATTCAGAGCAGGAACAAGCCAAGTATATTATTGGTTTGATATAGAAAAAAATGAGCAAACGAATTTAAGACTTTTTCCTTTTATAGCTATGGATAGAACCTTATTATCTTACATGAATTTAGGTAAAGCAGATGCATTATTGGAGATTAAAAAAATGATAGACCAAGTGCGATTATACAATGGTAATTTTCATCTTATTTGGCACAATAGTTCTTTTGATGAATGTGAATCATGGTCTGGTTATGAGGAATTGTTGAAAGAAATAGTAGCTTATGGAAAAGTATAAAAACTCGGATCAGAAATTTTCAGTAAGAAGAAGATTTTCAAGCTTTCGTTACGCATGGGAAGGTATAGTTAGTTTTTTTCGAGAAGAACATAATGCAAGAATTCATTTAGTTAGTAGTATAATTGCGATAGGACTTTCTTATTTTCTTAAGATTTCTTTACGAGAGTGGTTTGCTATATTATTGAGTATTTGTTTTGTGTTTGTTTGTGAATTATTCAATACAGCTTTAGAGAATGTATGCGATATGATTTCTAAAGAAGAACATCAAGCAATCAAAAAAGCAAAAGACCAAGCGGCAGCAGCCGTTCTTATCGCTTCAGTATTTGCATTGATCATTGGTGTAGTTGTTTTTTTGCCGAAGATTTTGGATTTTGTGGGTGGTGGATAAAAGGAGCATAATAAATCATCCCTGTTATTCAATAAAGCAATACCGTTTCCTCTTAAGAAGAAAGGATGTCTATTGCTGCTACCTTTTATCGTAACACCTGTATCTTCCCAAAAGCAGTGCGATCTTGTTTTTCATCCCAAAGGGAATAGTAATAGATTCCATGCTCTAGATTCGAAAGATTAATCTCAAATTGATGCATTGGTACTGTCAGTCTTACTCGTTTCTTTTCATTTCCAAGAAGATCGTAGAAGAGGACTAATCCTTTGAAGGCATGATCTCCTAAATCAAAATTGATAAAATCTTGTGTAGGATTCGGATAAACATGAACAGGATAGTTCAATTGGATATCTTTAAGATCCGTAGTCCAATTAACATCGAGTATGATGGAACTATCGCAGGGATAGGCTTCATCTATTCTGTAATGCGGATATAATGGTGTAACAAATGCATTTCGAGTAAGTAATTTTAATCCTCGATTAACCAGTTGGCAAGCTTTGCCTTTACGATTAGGATATAAAATCACATGAAAAAACCTACAGCCTGAAGGACAAGAGATATAGATTCGGCAATCGGGAGCATGAGACATGTGAAAATAAGTAGTGGGATATGAATCAAAAAAATTGTCAAATTTACCTACAGTATCTATGCTTTCCATTGTTGGGTTCTCGGCATCGATTTGTAAGACTTCAAATGGAGTATTAATATAAAGGTATTTTGAATTGGGCGAAAAACAGCAACCACCAAAAGCTCGATCATAATTCTTTAAAGCTAGATATTTTGCATTACTCAATTCTCCAGTGGCACGATTGAAATCAAAGATTTGCATTCCTATAGAAGGATTATAAAGTGCGTATTTTTTTCCATCCATTGAAAAACATCCCTGCCCGAGTCCAGAAAAATACCTTTCTTGCGCAACACCAATGCTATATTCAACAGCCGATTTGATGCCACTTATTGTATAATATAGAACCCAAATTCGATTATTATTTTGTTGGGGAGTAATAAGCCAATATTCATTTTTAATTAGTGAAGGTAAAGCTGAAAATCCTTCTCCAGCCAAAGTATCGTATAAAAACATTCTATCTTTTACGATTACTCTCTTATTTATGTGATCAATTATATTTTCTTGAAGACCTTTGCGATAGAAAATTTGGCCATTTGACATTGTATCGTAAATGCCTTTTAGGTAAACAATAAGGGAATCATTATCCATTACTTTTAAGAAATAACTATTTTGATTTTCAGGACTATATAAAGGACAAGGACTCCATAGCCTGCCGTATGAAATTGAGTCTCCATTCTCGATAATATTGTTATTTTCATCATAAATGGCACAACCGTTGGAATGATACATCAATTTACCTTTTTCATCGCAATGTGTTGATGATTGATAAATAATTTCAAATTTTCGAAAACTTCTAATTTGATTTATTCTTTTTTCAAAATTCAAATTGCTACCTCCAAAAGCTGAATCGATCAATCCTGATTCATAGCCTAAAGTCCAGGTATAATCCATTTTTTTATCAGTCTGTCCAAATGTGGACAGACTAATAAAAAGTAATAATATGATTATTTTATAATCTTGCATTATTGATATCGATCTAGATGACTTAGATAATTGGAACGAAGTAAATTAATATTATGCTGTCTTATCATATTGCTTAATTTTTTTAAACCAAATTTATTATTTAAAAATAATTCAGTTAATAACTAACTTTATCGTAACACCTGTATCTTCCCAAAAGCAGTGCGATCTTGTTTTTCATCCCAAAGGGAATAGTAATAGATTCCATTCTCTAGATTCGAAAGATTAATCTCAAATTGATGCATTGGTTCTGTTAGTCTTACTCGTTTCTTTTCATTTCCAAGAAGATCGTAGAAGAGGATCAATCCTTTGAAAGCATGATCTCCTAAATCAAAATTGATAAGATCAAGAGTAGGATTTGGATAAACATGAACAGGATAGTTCAGTTGGATATCTTTAAGATCAGTAGTCCAGTTAATATCGAGTATGATAGAACTGTCGCAAGGATAGGCTTCATCTATTCTGTAATGCGGATATAATGGTGTAACAAATGCATTTCGAGTGAGCAACTTTAATCCTCGATTAACCAGTTGACACGCTTTGCCTTACGATTAGGATATAAAATCACATGAAAAAACCTACAGCCTGATGGACAAGAAATATAGATTCTGCAATCGGGTGCATGAGACATGTGAAAATAAGTAGTGGGATATGAATCAAAAAAATTGTCAAATTTACCTACAGTATCTATGCTCTCCATTGTTGGGTTCTCGGCATCGATTTGTAAGACTTCAAATGGAGTATTGATGTAAAGGTATTTCGAATTAGGTGAAAAACAGCAACCACCAAAAGCTCGATCATAATTCTTTAAAGCTAGATATTTTGCATTGCTCAATTCTCCAGTGGCACGATTGAAATCAAAGATTTGCATTCCTATAGAAGGATTATAAAGTGCGTATTTTTTTCCATCCATAGAAAAACAACCTTGCCCAGCACCAGAATAATACCTTTCTTGCCCAACGCCAATACTATATTCAATAGCAGACTTAATGCCACTTATTGTATAATAAAGAACCCAAATTTTATTATTATTTTGTTGGGGAGTAATAAGCCAATATTCATTTTTAATCAGTGAAGGTAAAACTGAAAATCCTTCTCCTGCTAATGTATCGTATAAAATCATTCTATTTTTTACGACTACTCTCTTATTTTTATGATCTATAACGTTTTCTTGAAGACCTTTGCGATAAAACATTTGTCCATTAGAGATCGTATCATGAATTCCCTTAAGGTATACTATAAGAGAATCGTTGTCCATTACTTTTAAAAAATAACTATTTTGATTTTCAGGATTAAAGAGTGGGCAACTTCCCCATAATTTTCCAAATGAGATCGAATCTCCATGGGAAATAATATTGTTTTTTTCATCATAAATAGCACAACCATTGGAATGATATATCAGATTACCTTTTTCATCACAATATGTTGATGATTGATAAATTATTTCAAATTTTCGAAAACTTCTAGTTTGATTTATAATCTTGTCAAAATTCAGATTGCTACCTCCAAAAGCTGAATCTATCAATCCTGTTTCATAGCCTAAAGTCCAGGTATAATCCATTTTTTTATCAGTCTGTCCAAATGTGGACAGACTGATAAAAAGTAATAATATGATTATTTTATAATCTTGCATATTAGATTTGCATCTTCACTTATTTTAATAAAATAGATACCCATAGGCAGATTATATGTTTGAATCTGACCCTGTGAAGAGACTATGCCTGTTTGCACGCACTTACCTTGAGGATCTACAATCTCATAATTGTAACTATCAATCAATTTATTGGATTGAATGTTAATATAAATAACATCAGTAAAAGGTATTGGATATGCCTCAATTGTAGGATACATACCCATTTTTTTCTCAGACTCATTTTGCCTAATGCCGCAGGTTTGCAGATCGTTGTAATCTTTAGCTACAAGTTGTCTTAACATTCTCGCTCGATATACTGCAAGGCCTCCTGAATAGGGGCATTGCTCGGCTATGGACTTAAGCAATACATCATTTTTTAGATCCAATGTATGATCTAATTCAGCTTTTAATTCTAATAATAAAACTTGCTGCATATTAAGTTCATATTCACTTAAATTTTGTAAACTTGATAAACTTTCAAATTCATATTTGGCTAAAGATAAATACTCTTTTTTTAGTTTCTCAACAATTTTTTGCATCTTGTTGTCTAATTCACTTATTTGTTCTAAAAATTGATTGGATTCGGCTGAATTGAAGAAATATAAACTTCTCTTTTTATTTTGTAAAGAGATTAATTCGCTGTTCTGCAAACTACTTCTATTTAAAAGTATAGCAACATCGCTAAAAATATCAAGAGATGATCCTTTGAATTTTGATAACCATTCTAATGAAATGCCATCTCTCATTTGATTTGACTTGATATCCATTAAGATAGCAAATCTTGCTGACCATGTTCGTGCATCTGAAAATTCTCCTATGCTTAGATCATTGTTTAGAAGAAAATTTCGTTGATCGGTCTCATTAGAATTTGCAGATGACCGACCAACACCATTTGGACAAGTACTGCTACCACAAGTAAATTCTGTACTTCCTTCAGGCTGCGTAAACCATCCTAGACTAATTAAATCCTGGATATTATTTGGAATAAAAGGACTTTGATTTGAGACTTTAAAAAGTGATTCTGAAATACTATTTAAACTTCCAGCAAAATTCCAAGCATCACTTGAAGCCCCAGAATTTTTTAATATATTTCCTTGAAAAAACTGAGTGCCAGTAATTCCATCAGAGCCACTAGCTCTATTTGAAATAACAAAGCCTATATCATGCTGTGAAAGTGAATTACCACTAATAATTGAAGGTTTGCAAAATGCAATATAAACCATACCACAATCTGCTCCAGTCACAGTATTACATTTATACTCACCATTCATAGTCTCTTCTACTTCGATGGCTGTGGTTCCATGACCCGATCCTGAATGACTAACAGTGTTACAAGATGCAACTACATTATTAGAGTTAGAAATATAGATACAGTCACTTTTATTTCCAGTAGGCGCATTATTGAATGCATTATTGTTTTCAATTGTAGTATTTTGACAACTAGAAACTTGAATTCCAGCAAAGCCTGCATCCATATCTATTAAATTGCGTTTGATGATAGTATTTCCTGTTTGGCCACCAACATAAATTCCTGTTGCCAAAGGATTTTTGGCACGAACTTCATTATTATCAATTAATGAACTTAATGCGCCATTGTTTTCAAGAAAAATACCATTAGACAGCACATCCATTATATTTTTTTCTATGTTACTTGCTGATCCTGTAGTATTTTTAATGTAAATACCATGATTGACTCCTTTAAACGTATATCCAGATATTTTATGAGCACCATTATCAATATAAATTCCATTATTTGCATTAAAAAAATAGCCTTCACTACCAGTTGAAGCTGGCATAATAGATTTAGCTCCTCCACCTAAAAAGCTTATACAGTTTCCTTCAAATGGATCAGCTACACTTGGCAAACCACCGATCGTACCGATTTGATTAAAATTAAAACTCTCTAATGTTAGATTTGTATTATCAACAATAATTCCACCTTTTAATTTTTCAAATTGAATTCCCCTCAACTCAATACTTGTGCCATTTTTAATCTTTCCACCATGGTTGCCTGAAGATATTTTTGAATTCTGTCTTGCGATCACTTTTGTATTTGCTTTTGCATCAAATGCAAAATTTCCACTTTTGATTTCAGATTCAACGATTTCTAAAGTTCCCCCTTCTTGTACTTCAATACTCTCCCACAAATCATTGCAAGCAAATACCCTTGCTTTTCCTAAGATAAGTTTTTTTCCAGGCATAACTATAATCTTTTTCCTGGATCAATTATAATGTCATTTTGAGATAAACAATGATCTGCATTAATAAATAGATCATGTTTCACATGTATAGTACCTTCAGGAAGACCACAATCTGATCTATTATTAAAATTTCCCGAAAAATCCTGAATGAATTTTGTTATAGTATTTCTAACTGGAGTTGTAACAAAAATCGTTTTATAATGGTCTACTTCTTGTGAAAAATCAAACGTTGATATAGACTTTGAAATTGTAAAGTTATAATCAGCTATATCAATTACTCTATCTAATCTAAATCGACATGTAAAAGACTTTTTTTCCTCTGGAGCAAGATTAAAGGTAGGAGACTCCAAAAAACTTAAAGCATTGAAAGTTGGGTTTACTCCAACTGAAACAAAATCACCTATTGATATAACCGAACTTTGATAAGCACTTGGGTTTGACCCATTAGAAAATTGCAAGAAGAACTTGAAATTAGTTTTAGGATCACAATCATTATGAATAAAAACTGTGACATCAAATTCGTTTGAAACACTGGAACATCCTGTGCTGATAGATGGCTTTAAGGATTGTGTGAAATAAGCATCAAACTTACAATGCCCACAAGACGCTATCATGAAATTGTTGCTTAAACAAGCGCAATTATTTGTTGCTGTTGTTACTATATCATGCCAAGCGCATTTATCCATTTCAGCATTATTGAGATTTGGTGTGCCATTTCCGCACATCAAAATAGTTGTTGAATTTTCACAGAAATTGGAGCAGTCATTGTAAGTCTCTGTATGAGAAGCACCTAAAGCATGACCAAGCTCATGAGCTAAAGTTGATGCCATTAGTGATACTGATGATTTAGCCAAAATAATTGATGTTGCAGCGCCAAAACCACACGGGCTTGGTGCTGGTTGAGTGGCGTTTGGAACGTGACCAGAAAAATAAAGATGTAAGTCAATGGCTGTATTGTTATAACTGCATGGATAAGTTTTATCCAGCCATTTGGCGAATTCAGTTTTTGTATCCCTATATGATATTGAGTTCGTTCCATGATTAATAATATAGAATCGTGACTGAGTAGGATTTATTTCCTTTAGTGCATCATGTAAAGCAATTTTGCCGTTCGAATTTGTCTGCATCATCAATCTAGAATAAAAAGACTCCATCTCTGAAATTGTGCTTAAAATTGCTTCATATGCAGCATCTTGATTGGCATACTGTGAAACAAATGCATTATCTGTATGTACAATTGTTTCAAGACCAACTTCACAATTTAACTTTTCTAAAGCCTCAAAATCATCACAGTCATATTGTGACTTAATATACAGATCTTCACCGTCAAGAGTTAATGTATTTCTATCTCGAATTATTATATTACAAGAACCCTCATCTTGGGTTACAATGGTCGCATTACAATCTTCGATCCGAATTGAAATCTTACTCTCATCATTCAACATCCCTATAAAATTTTTTCCATTATCATTTGTGATTGGAGTAAATGAATATGAAGTTTCACCTATTAGGAGGGTAGAATTCATATTATTGGCTGCGGAGTTGCTTAAAAATTGTTGCAATTCACACGCATCAATTGATAATGCTGAAAATTCACCATAAATCCGTTGTAATTTAATTTTATCACTTGTACTTAGGTTTGCATTTTGAATACTGTAAGATAGGTTAGCCTGAGAATAGCCAGTTTTGGTAAAAATAAAAAACATAACTGTTAAATATATCAATTTTTTCATGATTTCATTTTTTTAATTAATAAAATAAGTTTTGGTTTCATCATTGCTAATTCAATGATAAAATGTAGTAAATAGAAAAACTATTCAGCTGCGTGCACTCTCAGCTGGTCTGGCATAGTGATAACAAATTTCTTGGGGATGCAATCTGTGCTTCACACATTATTGGAAGCGTTCGTGGTTGTTACTTTTTTCTTTTTGATGTCATAATTTAAAATCGGTTTTGTTTCAAAAATTCAGGTTTCAAAAAACAAGTTTTGGGTTTGTTTTAACATGACAAAGTTATTTAGGATCTTATCGCGTAAGAAATTTTTTATACCTTAAAATTGGGAAATTTCTCCATATTTTTATACTTTTATGCCATAAAAATAGAACATATATGGAAAGTAAGAAATATACCACTGGAGATCGATTCATGTTATTGAGAAAAGTAAAAGCGAATGGTTAATTAGTGGCGAAATAGCCCACTTATTGACTTTTTTATTCAATTGTATTATAGCCTATTTAGTTGGTAAAAGGCGATATCCATTTCTAAATAAATTGCCATTTCTTGAAAAATGACTTTTTGAGGATCGACTAGTTAGTAGTATAATTGCGATAGGACTTTCTTATTTTCTGAAGATTTCTTTACGTGAGTGGTTTGCTATCTTATTGAGTATTTGTTTTGTGTTTGTTTGTGAATTATTCAATACAGCTTTAGAGAATGTATGCGATATGATTTCCAAAGAAGAACATCTAGCAATCAAAAAAGCAAAAGACCAAGCCGCCGCAGCCGTTCTTATCGCTTCAGTATTTGCATTGATCATTGGTGCATTTTTTTTTTTTTTTTTTTTTTTTGCCAAAGATTTGGGACTTTGTGGGCGGTGGCTAAAAGTTTATGTGTTTGGAAGTTTGAAAAGTTTGTGAAATAGATATTTATTTGAAAACAGTTACTTTGCCTTTTGCAACAATCATCCCATTCATGACGATCCTATATATATAAAGACCAGATAGGTTGTTTTTTAATGGAATATTCCATTGATTTTGATTAAAAGACAGTTTTTCTTCTGACACTTTTTTGCCTTCGATATTATACATTTCAAAATTAAAATTTTGGAATAATTCACCTTGTTTATGAACCAACTTTATTATATCAGTCATTGGATTTGGGTGGATTTCAAATTTATAACTGGGTCTATCTTGATTAAATAATGTATCACATCCAGATCCAATAAGCGCACCAAGTCTATAGTTAGGAAATTGTGGAAAAAAATGAATACATTACTTTTTTTATTTTGATATTTTGTTGCAGGACATTGCATCCTTTTCCTTTGACTTCTGGTTGGTCGATGGTATGAATATAATTAGATGAACCTATGCTGGATATATAGATTTTGTCATCTGGAGCCAATGCTATATGACAAAATAATGAACCTGTATTATTTACAAAGAATCCATTGTGATACGCCACAGTGTCACCTTTTATATTAAAGTCCTTATCAAACAAATCGTATTGGACAATCCTTTTAGAAGAACTGTAATATAAAAATCTCGACGAAGCAGAAAAAGCAACTGTCCCTATCCAAGGATAGCCACTGATGATGGGCAATAATACTGGATTGGAGTACATGCCTGTGCAACGATCAAAATCCATCACTTGTATTCCTATAATAATATTCAAAAAAGCAACTTTAGTGCCATCAGAATTGAACACACAATTGCCATTACAAACATCATCTTTTATTTTTGTACCAATTTCTTGTGTATGATGAAAATGAATTCCACTAGGATCTAATAAAAAGAAATAATGCCTATTACTCACTGGCTCCATCTGGATGATCCACCAATCTCTGCCATTGGCATGACGAACAGCTCCATAATAGTCGGATAAAAATAGATTTTTAAAAAAAGTTATATTTTTTTTGATTACTTTTTTTTGGGTTTTATCAATCAAAGTATAATTCATCTTGTCGTAAATAATCGATCCAGTTTTTGCAGCTCTTGATGCTGTCCGATGGATCATGATGACCAAATTATCATCTCCCGGCATAGGAAAAAAAATGCTGTGATGGGCATCTGGATATAAGGCACCTCTATAATCTTGCCACACTACTCCATAATTTATGCTATCACCATTATCTATGACATGTAAATTTTGATCATATATTGCAAAACCATCACTTACAAATAATAAATTACCACTATCATTACTAAATGAGGAGTTGCTAAATCCTAGAACGCAAGTAGAAGAAATGTTAGAAAACTTTGTAGTTAATTTTTTTTCATTAAAGTTTAAAAATGTAGCCCCTATATTATTAGGTATAGTTCCATCGCCATTACCATGATATCCTAGTACCCAAGTATTATCGTGCTTTTGACTTTTTAAATTATTAATGTAAATAACGAAGCAAAATATAAAAAACAATAGTTTTGAGCCGAAAACTATCGACTCAAAACTATTTAATCTAATTAATAAAAACTTTTTACTCAAGTATAATTCTCTCAATTCGTGCATCAGAATTCTTTGATATTAATTTTGCGAAGTAAATACCTTTTGGAAGATTTTCCAAATTTATCTTACCATACTTTCCTAAATTTCCTTTTTTGTGTATTAGACTTACTCCATTCAGAGAATAAATTTCAATTTGGTCTATTTCGTCATTGCTCTGATAGTTTACAATACCTTTTGTAGGGTTGGGCATTATTTTTGACTCAAGTTCAGTTTTAATTCGACTTTGAGCATTTCGAATAGATTGCATTCATTCGGGAAGGAGGAGTTTATAGCTTGTCGTGTAGAATCATCTAGAAGACTAAATGCTTTATAAACTACATCGCCCGATAGTCTATAACATTTTTGAGCTATTTGTAGTAGCTGTAATCTTTGTATTGCAGATAGTTCCAATCCATTGTGTAGATCTAAAATTGCTTGTGATACAAGTTTCTCATCTGATTGGATTGAATTATTGGGTTGTAGGTTTGAATTTTGACTTTGTGCTTGGTTTATTTTTGATTGCACATCTATATAGATTCCTTGGTAAACTTGATCAAGATTTAGTTTAACAAAATCGTAATTATTCAATAGCGTACCTAAAGCACTATTGAAATCATTATTGTTTTCCAAATCCAATGAATCTTCAAAATTTTCATAAAGCATATTAATTTGAAAGTTAATATTCTCTAATTGCTGTGTCAAATTTAAGATACTTAATCTTTGTGGATCATTTAAATTATAAATAGTTTCTACAGCAAGTTTGGCATTAAAGTAATTCATGTCATTTGTGGTGGTCAATGACAAATAATGATTATAAGTTGATGAATCAATTGCTAAATCAGGGTGTGAATTGTAATCCGATAAGAAACTCTGATTTCTTGACCAAATAATTCCATCCCCATCAGTATAGGGAAATTGAGGAGAATCTAAATAAGGTTTCCACCTACGGAATGAAAGACCATTGCAAGATTGTAAATAACCATCATTATGTAAAATCCAATCGCCATTTTGCTCTATAACTGGTGGAAAAAATATTCCTGCTCCATAACCTTTCAAATCACAGTCAGACTGTCTTTCATCACAAATTAAATATTGATTTGGTTTTGTCTTAGAGCCTAAATACCGAGCATCTTTATTACAGGTTCCTGTCCACAAATTTCCTTTGTGGATTTGTTGCATGTGCTCCGTTGATTCTTCATAGTGCAGCCCAAAATGATGTGTGCCGAATTTGGTAGCGGAAATAACAGATGCTCCAGTGCAATTATTCCTAGCACGAATACCATTTCTAGTCAAATTAACTTCATTATCACATAGTGAATCCGATTTACTAGCATCAATAAAAATACCTGAATGGTTACCATTCTCTACGAGTGCAGTTTGGCCAGTTATTCCATTAGATGTAATTACGTTTTTTTCTCCACCTTTTATATTAATCCCAACAAAATCTGACACATCAAATTTTGTCCCTATATTTTTAATTGCATTATTATTGTGGACTTTCATCTTGATACAATTAAAAAGATTTATTCCTGTATAAAGCTTTTTATTAATAGGATTGTTTTCAATAATAAAATCAAAATTGTTTTGTTGGATAGCGTTTATTAACTCTATTGCTGCAGTAAGAAAGAAATCATTAGTAGGAGCATTGTCATTGAGTTGATTCCCACTTATTTTTGAATTAAAGTTAGAGTTACATAGCTCCAATTTGATCATATTTCCTGGAATTAACATTGTATAATTTCTATCATAATCAAATTTATTATTATTTATATTGATTGAAGTATTTTTGTTGCTTCCTATATAAATTCCATTGTGTTGATTGTGTGATGATCGTTGGCCATAGTCATGAACTGTATATTGAAAACCAATATTGCTTATATTAACGTTAACATTACCTCTGCTGTGAACAAAGTTTTCTTCACAATCAATAAATGAATAAAATGAACTGTTATATCTGGCAGAAAGTCTAAATTCTATAGGAGAATTTGCTGTATTTACAATCATTATCCCTCGACCATTTTGAATATCTGGAGTAGCAGGACTATTTGAAAGAATCTCTTGAAATTTACAATTGTTAACACTTACATTGGAATTTTTTATTAGCAATCCTCCTTTAAGATTTTTAAATACATTGGCAGTAAGAGATGATGTTGCAGATCCTAGATTTAGCAGAGTAGTAATTCCTTCAATTTTACCTCCATATCCAAAGTATGACTTATCTGCTAATGAATTATTTCCCACACCCAATAAACTTTTGTTATAGGATCTCGTTTAAAATCTTCCAAGTTTGAAAAACCATTACTCAGGTCAAAAGCCCTCCCCCCCCGCCCCCCCCGAAAGCCCCCCCTTTGTTCCATTCTTTTTCCGGGACCATTTAAAAATAACAACCAAAAAACCACCGGAGTCAGGGAAAAAAAGTGGGGGGAGGGTGGCCCCGCCGGAGAGGGGGGCGAGGAGGGTTTCCCAGAAGGGCGGGCACCGGGGCCGAAAAAAAAGCCAAAAAAAAATAAAAAAAAAAAAAATTTTAATTTTTTAAGGGCTAAAAAAAGTTTGGGGGGTTTTAAAAAAAATTTTTGGGGGGGGGGGCCCGGTGGGGGGAGTGTTAAACCCGGGATTTTAAAAAGGAGGGGGCGACAAGAATTTTTAATTTTAATCTTTTGATGTCATAGGCATTTATCAGTTTTGTTTCAAAAATTCATTTTTAGAAAAACAAGTTTTGGGTTTGTTTTAATATGACAAAGTTCTCTAATTTCTTATCTTTAAAGAAATTTTTTATACCTTATAATTGGGAAATTTCTCCATATTTTTATACTTTTATGCCATAAATATAGCACATATGGAAAGTAAGAAATATACCACTGGAGATCGGTTCATGTTATTGAGAAAAGTAAAAGGATTTAAGCAAGAAGAAATGGCTGATATTTTAAAGATAGATCCTAAGACCTTAAGCAAAATAGAAAATAATGAAGTGCAGCCTAAAATTGATTTAATAGAGCGTTTTGTAGATGTATTAAATATTTCGATAGAAGACTTTTTTCGTTTTAGTGAGAATAATATTTTTCACAATAATATTCACGAATCATCACAATTTGAATTGAATAATACCAAGCTTGTCTCTTCGGATGAAATCTACCTAAAACTTCTCGAAGAAAAAGAAAAACGAATACAAGAAAAGGACAAGTTACTAGAAGAAAAAAATAAGCTCATCGAATCTCTCTATCTGGAACTCAAGCAAAATAAAATTTAATGTTTATTTTAGTTTCTTTCTTAAAACAAATAGTAAAGAAAAAGGAAAGTACAGATTTATACTATACAATAACTTCTTAGTTGTGAAGTATTTTGTGAAGTATTTCTTGCACGTTAGTAATGTATTAAATCCCTTCTAAGATCACCCCTAATATCTCCTAACTCTTCAAAAATTTACTAATTTGTTTTTGGCCTTTTGAATCAATACTTTCTAGAAAATAAATGCCCTTGTATAAATGGCTAATATTTATGTTATTTTCTAGAGTGGAAGTGATTGGCGCTCCTTGTAAATTAAATACAGTGTGCTTGAATTCGCCGATTTCATCTTCTGTTCTTATGAGTAAAGATTTTTGATCATTGATGATTGATATTTTATTTTGATCGTAGTATGCTTGAGTAAGGACTATTGAGCTAATAGTTCCAACTCTAGAAGTTATTTCAGGTACAACTCTTTTACCTAAATTAATAGTTATTTTTATATCAGATTCAAATGAGCAGAGTAAATGACCTGGCTGAACTTTCGATCCAACACCGTTGGGATCGTCCCATGTTAGTCTAAATTCATTTTTGGAGTCAACAATGAAATTATTTTCTGAAAAATTTATTAAAGAAGAGTTAGCTTTTAAATTTGATACTTCTGCATTGCCTAGAGCAAGAGAAAATTGCATAGTTAATATTTCAGAATAAGAATTTATACAAAGTTGATTTAGATATTTTCCAGTAGGCAGTTTTGTTGTTTTAATTAAAAACTTTACTGGATCTGTAGCTCTTGTAGACCCATTTTCTGCTGCAAAAAAGTTTGCACCTGTGACATCGCCAAAACGCCAGATACCATAATCTGGAATTGCGGTTTTTGAAATTAGCTCATCGATTTTAATTGCATTGGCTACTTTGTCGTTTTTGCCTTTTGGATTATTACAAATAGCATATGATGGTACTTTTGCAAAATCTGGGATTATACCTAGAATCAATTTCCGAAGTTCAACAATGTCAGATGCACTTACTGTTCCACTATTATTTACATCAGCAACTGCTTTCTGCATATTTGTAAATTGATTCAAACCTAAAATATTTCGTTGAATTTGAACAATATCTGCAGTTGAAATTCCTTGAGTTGGAATGCTTACTTTTTCATCGCAACGCATGTATACACTATAATTCGA
Source organism: Saprospiraceae bacterium (assembly GCA_016722295.1). Lineage (GTDB taxonomy): Bacteria > Bacteroidota > Bacteroidia > Chitinophagales > Saprospiraceae > Vicinibacter. Next base: position 501,855 of record JADKGL010000037.1, on the reverse strand, counting down.
TGTGTTTTGAGGTAATTGGAATTCACAATTGTAAGAGCCATTAGCAAGTACATATTCTGGTCCTGAATTGGTGATATCTTGAACTATGATTTGTGTAGGTTTTTTAGTGGTAATTGTGTTTACTGAAAATACTTTAGCGCAACCAGTGCCACCTCCACCACCAGTGTTTCGAGTCACGCGCAATGCTCTTGCAACAGCTGTATCAAATTCAACTTGATTGGATGTCGTAAATCGAACGCCATAATTCACTTCACCAGTAGGGTCAATCACTGCAAAAGACGGTGTACCATAAAAGGGTCCAAATGTACCATTTTTATAAGGTGCACAAGCTGCGAAAGCGCCTCCATCTTGACCTGCACCTGGGTAAGTTAGACCATGTTTTAAGGCATAACCTTTGACGTCAATATTATTATCCCAATTCTGTGTGCTTAATTCAAAAAATTCAACACGACCTGTGCCGCCTCCCCAGCGATTATAAGCTGTTTGTACATATGGTGCTAAGGTATTGCAAGGTGGACAATCCACAAAAAAGAACTTTATGACGACAACTTTGTCTTTATCGAGATAATCTGCATAGAGATTGTGTACTTTGTTTTTATAATCTGTTATTGTGAAATCTGGCGCTTTAGCACCAAATACAAGGATAGGTAGAAAAAATAAGAAATAAAAGTACTTCATATCTATGTGTTTTAACTTCAAATATATTATTATTTCTGGAATAATACAAATTAAATTTTAATTTTTTGGCTGAAAGTGTTAAGATTCTTCGTTTGGGCATCAAAAAATATCAGGAAGTTTGGGATTTTCAGACTGAAATTCACCAGTCATTGATAAAAAATCGAAACTTGCCAATGACGCTTGATTGCATTCATACACTCATCTTATGTCAACACCATCATGTCTATACTCTTGGCAAATCAGGAACAGAAAATCACTTACTAGCTGATATTGAGCGGTTAAAGAATATTCATGCAGAATTTGTTAAAATTAATAGGGGAGGTGATATCACTTATCATGGTCCAGGTCAATTAGTCGTTTATCCGATTCTAGATTTAAATCGATTGTTTACTGATGTACACAAATATGTTCGATTTCTAGAGGAAGTTGTAATTCAAGTCTGTGAATATTATAGCATAGATGCAGGAAGGATTGAGGGTTTTACAGGTGTATGGGTCGATAGATATTCAAAGCGTCCAAGAAAAATTTGTGCAATCGGTGTGCATCTCAGTCGCTGGGTAAGTCTTCACGGTCTTGCATTTAATATTTCTACTGACTTAGATTATTTTAACTATATTGTTCCTTGTGGGATCTTGTCATCAGAAAAGACAGTCACAAGTCTTGAAAGAGAACTCGGACGCGAAGTGAAAATGGATGAAATTGAAGAACTATTTATTGAAAAGTTTATTACATTATTTGAATTAGAAAAATTGAATTGATATGTCAAAAACTGCAAAGCCGATAAAAGACTCGAAGACTGAAATGAATGAATTGGTCATGCCAAATGATACAAATCCATTGGGTAACCTTATGGGAGGCAATCTTATGCGATGGATGGATATTGCTTCTGGCATCTGTGCAGCCAAGCATTGTGGCGCCCATGTAGTTACAGTTTCAGTAGATCACCTTACATTTTCTGAACCTATTAAGCTCGGGGATGTAGTCACAATTCGGGCAGAGGTCACACGAGCTTTTAATACATCTATTGAAATATTTTTAGAAGTATTTACAAGAGGTATGCTTGAAGAAAATTCCAGAAAGTCCAACCAAGCATTTTTTACTTTTGTTGCATTAGATGAAAGATCAATGAGACCTAAAGTGGTTCCTGAAGTTATACCTGAAACGGAAGAAGAAAAAAAACTATTTGATGAAGCGATTATTCGCCGCGAAATGCGCTTGGTTTTAAGTGGAAAAATGAAGCCATCAGAAGCTAAATTTAGTATGGATTTTTTGAACCAGTAAGCAGAAAGTAAAGCTACATTAATCTTTTGTGCCAAGAGTTTCCAAATGGCTTTAACCATTGTTTAATAAACGTGATTTTTGAATCAACTAATGGATCGAAAAATAATGTGTCATCTGTTATTTTTTTAGATTGATATGCAGTATCTAGATTTGATTTTTCTATAGAAAGAATTTCTTCATTCTGAATATAATGAAAAATGTTTCGATTAAAAAAGTCTACATTATATTTTTCTCCAATTGATTTGATAAATCGAACTGAGGTATCAATGGAACATCCTCCAGGTTTGTTGATTTGTTCATCTACTACTAAAACTATAAAATAATTATGGAGTATACCACCCGTAGCTTTTAGTCCTGAAGCATGACTCACCCATTGATCTGCAAATTGTTTTATCTCGTAATGAATATTGGGAATATCAGTATCATCAATAAATTTGTCTGAAGCATAAATCCAAACTTTGGAGTGATCAGGAAAAGCTAATAAGTCTAACATGAATTTAAATTTTTATTGAATACCAGATTGAAGAATCATTTCAGCTAAATCATAGACCATGACTTGATCTTGTTTATCTTTTGCTTTCAATCCATCTTGTAGCATCGTAATACAAAAGGGGCAATTTGCTATTACTTTGTTCGTATTTGTACCTAGAACTTCTTCAGTTCTCATGACGTTGATTCTTTGATCGCCAGGCTCGTCTTCTTTGAACATTTGAGCACCCCCAGCACCACAGCACAAACCATTTGCTTTGCTACGTTTCATTTCTACTATATCTTTTTGCAAAGCAGATAATATTGACCTTGGCGCTTCATATTCTCCATTAACCCTTCCTAAATAACAGGAGTCGTGATAACTTACTTTTTCAGAGTTGGTTTCTTTTATTTTCAACTTACCTTCTTTAATTAAAGAATCTAAAAAAGCAGAATAATGTAGGACTTCATATGTTCCTCCTAATTGCGGATATTCGTTTTTTAAGGTATTGAAACAATGAGGGCAGGTACAAACTATTTTTTTTATTCCATAGCTGTTCAAAGTTTCAATGTTTTGAATGGCTAACATTTGAAACAAAAATTCGTTTCCAGCTCTTCTTGCAGGATCTCCTGTGCATTTCTCTTCTTCTCCTAATATTGCATATGAATATCCAATTTGATTAAGTATTGTACAAAATGCGCGTGTCACTTTTTGTGCTCTCGCATCGTAGTTACCTGCACATCCAACCCAAAATAAAATATCGATTGACTTTCCTTCTGCAATGAGTTCTGAGACGATTGGGATTTTCATTGTTAAACAGTTTAGATTTCTAAAAATATGAATTTTGCAAATATAATTAATTGAATTGAAAAGACAACTTGTATCAGGAAGTTAATTGTAGTAGATATTTATTCTTTTTTCCGTTTTCAATCATCGCATATTTTGAATAAAAAAAGTCTGAAACGCTCACATTGTGATCAATAGCATTTGTTTTTATTTTATTAATAGCTATCGCATTTGCTTGTATTGCGCGTCTCGCTTCTGATTTTGATTCTACTATATTTGTTTTTTCTGACAATAAATCTATTAAATTGATCCCATTTGTGAGCTGTTCAGAAGAAAGAGATAATAAAGGAATTTCTTGGCCAATCTGAGCAAAAACTTCACTAGGTAAAGCCATTAAATATTCATTGCTGCAGTTTTTATTAAATAAAACCTCTGACACGGATTTTACATTTTCATGAGCTTGTATACCATGTATACGAACAGTTAATTCTTCGGCGAGTAATTTTTTTAATTCTCTCGGATCTTGACTATATTCAGCTTCTAAAGCTTCAATTTTATCTTTAGTAAGAAAGCTAAAATAGCGATAAAGTTTCTTAAGATCTGCATCATCTATATTGAGCCAGAATTGATAGAACTTATAAGCTGAAGTCAAATTTTCATCGAGCCAAATATTGCCTTCCTCTGTTTTGCCAAATTTTTTGCCATCTGCTTTGGTAAGCAATGGTGTAGTAACTGCATAGGCTTTACCACCATCAATATTTTTTCCAATATAATCAGTACCTGCGATAATATTTCCCCATTGATCAGAACCACCCATTTGAATTTTACAATTGTGCTCTTTGTATAAGCAATAAAAATCATAACCTTGTAATAGTTGGTATGAAAATTCTGTATAGGAAATTCCAGAATCTAGACGTCGTTTTACAGATTCTTTGGATAACATGTAATTAATCGTTGAATTCTTTCCCACATCTCTCAGGAAATCCAAAACATTCATGTTTTTATAGAAATCATAATTATTGACTAATATGGCTTTATTGTCTCCATCCTCAAAGTTCAATAATTTCTTAAATTGAATCATTTGCGCTGCAATATTTCGATCTAGTTCATCATGTGACTTTAACTCGCGTTCCTTATCTTTTCCAGAGGGATCTCCAATGCGACCAGTAGCGCCACCCATCAATACAATTGGTGTATGACCATGTTTTTGGAGTATCGATAAAAGCATAATTTGAACATAATTACCTAAACCTAATGAAGGAGCTGTAGGGTCAAAGCCAATATATGCTTTTTGCGGCGATTGAGATAATAATTCCCTACATCCTGGGGTTTGATCATGCAACATCCCTCTCCATTCTAGTTCTTCTATAAAACCCATATTTTGTTTATTTAAAAAATAGCTATATGTTTGCCAAAGGTACGAAGCTTCTTGAAATTGATGCTCTTTAAACCTTTATCAAAGCATGAATCTTTCAAATTACATCGCAAAAAAAACTTATTCTTCATTTAAAAAGTCATTTACAAGGAGTATTTTAAGGATTTCTGTATTTGCTACAGCTGTGGGATTATCTGTGATAATAATAGCAAATGCCATATTTACTGGATTTCAATCTGATATTAGCTCAAAAGTATTTGGATTTTGGGGACATATCCATATTACAGATATTCGTGTCAATAGAAGTATAGAGCCATATCCTATTCGATATAATGATAGCTTGAAATTATTATTGAAAGAAAATTTAAGTTTTAAGCAAAACAATATTTCGCATATACAAAGTTTTATTATCACCCCAGGAATATTGAGCAACCACGAGTATGCAGATGGATTGTTTTTCAAGGGAATTGGAGCTGATTTCAATTGGGCAAACTTTGAGCAACATATTAAAGAGGGTGCTAAGATTACTCTTTCAGATAGCCTAGTTTCAAGGGAGATTATTGTAAGCGAGCAGACAGCAACAAGGTTGTTTATCAAAGCTGGGGATTTTGTTATCTTGCATTATATTAAAGGAAATAATCATATTAAGCGAAAGTTAAAAATTTCGGGAATCTATAAGACAGGATTAGAAGAATATGATAAGAAATTTGCATTAGTTGATTTAAGACTTTTACAAGAACTGTTGAATTGGAAACCTGAAGAGATTACAGGCGTGGAATTGTTTGTAGACGATATCTCAAAAGCAGAGGAAATAGGGAATCATTTATATGAAGAGGTTCTACCTTCAGCATTGTATTCTGAGACAATTCGTGAGAAATTTCCAAATATTTTTGAATGGCTTGCATTACAAGATATTAATAAGTCTTTTATTCTTGGTATGGTCCTTCTGGTCTGTTTGATCAACATGGCAACAATGTTGCTCATATTAATTTTGGAAAGAACACATATGATAGGTGTATTGAGTGCTTTAGGAATGAATGTTTGGGAACAGCGTAAAATATTTATTTATTTTGCAGCAAAAATTTTACTGCAAGGAATGTTATTAGGCAATTTAATTGGTATCGGTCTTGCATTGTTGCAGAAAAGATATAAATTTATTACCTTGAGTGAGCAAGACTATTATTTAAACTATGCTCCTGTGAAGTTGGATTGGATATCTATATTGCTAATTAATGGTATATTTTTTATAGTAGTAGTTTTATTTTTGTTCATTCCAAGCTATTTTATATCTAGAATTCGGCCTATTGATGCATTAAAATTTAGATAAGCTTATAAGTTGGCTTAATTTTTGTAATTTTGTGAAAGAATATGGTTAATTTAGTAACGATAACAGAATCTTCAAGCGATGATCCATTATTATGCATGGGAAGGAAATCAAGTTCATGCTGTCAATGGACTTTCGGAAGCACATTGGATTAATGTTGTAGGGCCACTTACTACATTTGAACTAGATTATTTATCTGAAGCTTTAAAATTATCTCATGACTTTATTACGGACCCTTTGGATATTGAAGAGAGGGCTCGATATGAAAAGTATGATGAAGGTCGGAGTATAATACTTCATACACCAGTAGTAAATCAAGTCGACAAGGAAAATGAGCCAATTTTCATAACGGTCCCTTTAGGTATAATTCTTTGCCAAGAAAAAATCATAACTGTATGTGCATTGGAAAGTCCTGTAATGGAAAAATTCGTTGAGTCTAAAATACGAAATTTTAATCCATCAAATGAGCGGCTTTTTATTTTGCAAATTTTCGAGCAGACTGTGTTTTTATTCTTGGAGTATCTTAAAAAACTCAATATGCGACGCAGATTGATTGAGCAAGAACTTTATGACTCAAGTCGAAGTGAAGAATTAAAAAGCTTACTTCAGATTGAAAAAAGTTTGGTTTATTTCGTAAATTCTTTAAATGCGAATGAATTGCTAAAGATTAAAATGAAGCGCACAGACTTTTTAAATATAACAGGTTCTGAAGAGTTGGTAGAAATATTTGAAGATATCATCATCGATAATAACCAAGCGCGAGAGGTAGCACAGTTGTATACAAACATCTTGAACGGTACTATGGAAGCCTATGCATCCATTATTTCAAATAATCTAAACATATTTATCAATCGACTTACTGTAATTACGACATTGTTGATGGTCCCTACTGTAATCGCAAGTTTTATGGGGATGAATGTACCTTTACCATTTGGTTTAGGAAGTTCCAAATTTTCATTTTTTATAATAATTATAATTACTATAGCTTTTAGTTTTGGTTTAAGCTGGTTCTTTCGTAAAAAGAATATCTTATAGTTTTCTTTTGTTTTAGGATTTTACAGTTTTACTATTCTTGTCTGAAAATACATTTTTCTATCAATTGTGTATAAGCGTATTACGTAAACACCTGAATTGAAATCTGCCATCGAAATTTTTGATTTGTTTGCAAAAATAGTTTTTGTCATGTAAGTTTGTCCATCCAAGCTCTGAATCTCTACTGTTAGAATTTTATTTTTTAGAGAGTTAATGCTAATTTCAAATTCATTTTGAAAAGGGTTGGGGAGTATACTGACATTGGTAGGGTCAAGTTCTGAGTTAATGCTTACAGGTATGTAATTGACAGTATTTGATTTAAGACTTTCGCAATGATTAGTATCCACAACGGTGAGGCAATATTCTGCACCTTGAGTAACTTTTAAGGAGTTAGTGATTGTTGATGCAAAGAACTGTTTGTCTCTAAACCACCGATAAGAGCTGTACCCCGGCGTACCTATTAATGTATCTTTTGATAGATTCAAGATTGGTGTAGTTGGCAATGGATTTACAATGATTTGAATAGAATTTGAGGGTAAACTTAGACAATTAGTTGTGTCTATTACTTGTAGGGAATAAAGACCTGATTCTCGCACGGCTATTCTTTTTGCGTTTTGAAGAAGTCGTACGCTATTTTTAAACCACAAATATTCAGCACTAGCAGGAAAATCACAAGCTATCAATAATGCAGAATCATTTGCACAAACTATATTATTGAATATTGGGGTTAAACAGGCTACTTGATCTGGTTTAGCTGGGACTTGAAAACTATCTGTAATACTGCAGTTGTTGTTTGTCACTGTTACATAGTAAATACCAGTAGCTAGATTAGTAATTGTAGGAGTTGTTTGTCCAGTACTCCATAAATAAGTTATGCTAGTTGTATCATTGGTTTGGAAACTGATACTTCCATCAGTTGCAGTAGTACAAGAAGCTTCTTTGATTTTTTTGGATATTATTTTTAGAGCACAATTTTGAGCGATTTTATATAAAGCGCCTTCTGCTAACGCTGTAAAATAAATTTCACCTACATGATCTTCGCCAAATGAAGATATTTGATTTTTTGTAAATTGGTAAGCAAATGTATTTTGTACTGTTGTATCTGAGGATCTAGACAGATACCAAATTTTTCCACTGCAATAATCCGCATAAATATAGTTACCATAATAAGTAGGATTTTGTGTGCCTCGATAGACAAAACCACCTGTAATCGAGCAACCGTCTTTTGCTGCATCTCCAAAATATTCATGGATGGGAAAAGTGTAATTGTTTTTTGCCTTGCATAGTGATGTATTAAATTCATGATTTCCTTCGTAGCATCTCCACCCATAGTTTAATCCTCCATTTCCTCCATATTTTTCTACATCAATTTCTTCCCAATCTCCTTGTCCAACATCACCGATCCAAAGATCACCATTGAGTCGATCAAAGCTAAATCTCCATGGATTTCTCAATCCTGACGCCCAAATTTCTTTTTTTGCATTAGCTTCATTATTATATGGATTTGAATCTGGAATTGTGTAGGCTGAATCTTTGCTAACATCAATTCGTAGCATTTTCCCCAAATGTATATTAAGATTTTGAGCATTATTGTTGGGATCATTAGAACTTCCTCCATCGCCCATTCCAATGTACAAATAGCCATCTTTACCAAACTTTAAGCAACCACCATTGTGATTAGTGAATGGTTGTGTGATTTTTAATAATATTTCCACTGAATTTGAATCGGCTATATTAGGATTGGAAGAGGAAACTTTGTATTTTGCAATAATAGTTTGTGCAGGACTTGACTTGTCAATGTAATTAATATAGAACCAACCATTGTTCTTATAGTTTGGGTGGAAGCAAATGCCTAGTAATCCTTGTTCATTTCCTCTTGAATTTACTTTTGTGCTAATATCTAAAAAAGGAGTAGTAGCAAGTTTGCCATTTTCTAGTATTCTAATTTTTCCTGCTTTTTCTAATAAAAAAAGTCTTTCATCACCATTATTTGCGATATCTACTGGTAGTGAAAGTCCACCTACCACTTTAGTTATAATTAGTTTATTTTGAGAAAGCAAATTTATCGTTGTCGATAAAAAGAAAATAAAGTAAATTAGTTTCATTAAATCTTTTGTTAGAAAGGCTATTATTGAATGATGATTTTTTGACTTGATATTATTCCTTTGTCATTATAACATTCAATAAAATATATGCCAGAACTTGGTTTGAAAGGTATTGGTTGTGGCGTATTATTATCAGAAAATTTCAAATCAAATTGTTCTATTAATTTTCCAGAAAAATCTCTGATTTTTAAATTCCACTCTAATAAATCTCCTGTAGCTTTGCAATATACTAAATTCCCTTCTTTGTTGGGATTTGGGTAGAAGCTAATTTCCTCTTTAGATTCATTAGAATAGATCGATGTGTTGAAAGGAACTATAAAGGAATACAAATAGTCACAATTGTTCGCATCCGTAACAGTGACACTATATGTGCCAAATTTCAGATTGAAGATACTAGAACTCGTTGCATTGTTATTCCATTTAAATCGATAAGGTTTTTTCCCTCCATTTGGTGTAATACTTATACTTCCATTATTGTTTCCATTATCTGATTTGATACTACTATCTTGAATATATACACCGTTTACAATAAGATCTATTTGTAGTATGCTGTCACAACCAGAAGAAGATGCATTGATGAATGTAGTTCTATAATTTCCTGGAAAGGTAAATTCTAGCCCAGCAATAACAATAATTTCGCCTGTACATCCTGTATCTTTTAAGACATGGATGATGGAATCGCTTTTAGTCACATTTTTGCAAGCAACCGCGGTACATCCTAATTGATCAGTTACAGTTAGACAATAATTGCCAGATTTATCAATAATTATACTTGGTGTTGATGTGCTGTCATTCCATTTATAGGAATTAAATATTTGGTTTGTGAAAAGTGAATCTTTATCACCGGCACAAAGTGTTGTATTGCCTATAAGTAGTAGTTCTGGCGGATTGGAGTCGATGATGTCTATACAGCTGTAACCGAGACAACCATCACTATCAACTACATTGACACAATATGTGCCTATAGTATCGATTGTGGTGGATAATGTGCTATCTCCATTTGACCAAACAAATTTTGTGTAGGTATCAGGAATGGATAATTTCGTTACACCTTTGCCGCATAGGGAAATGCTGCCTGATATAAGTGGCCTTAATGTGTCTTTAAACGTTAATGTAACTTCGTCTTTATGTGTGCAATATTGATTTGATCCTTCGCGAATAAAAGTATAAATACCTTGCGTGTCAACAGTAATCTTTGAGATATCGTTTTCAATACTATCGATTATGGCTGTACCTGGACCAGATTTAAGTTTCCATATTCCTGAACTATAATTTCCAAATCCTTTAAGTTCACTTTGTAAATCACATGAGGTGTCGTCTTGCCCAGCAGAAACTATAGGTCTTTGGCGGAAAATTATTTTTTTTATATCTGATAAACTTAAGCAAGGGTGATTAAAATTAAATTGATTTCGATAGTCTGGTTTACTTGTAGCAAATCTTAAATAATACACAGTATTAAATCGAAAGAGTTGAGGGTCGTAAGTAAAAGAACCGTTTGAATTTATTTTTAATATGGTGCTTATTTGATAGGTATCGGATTTTGAAATAAAAAATGTAAATAGATCAATGCTATCAATGAGTGCATCCGAAGGTTGCGGCATTTTGAAAATTTGCCCTTCGCATATGTTTATTGTGTCATCAAGATTATATCTTCCCGCATACGAGAGACATCTACAATTTTCAATACCATTTACTTCTGTCTTGCATCCATTGCGATCTTCAAACTTGTACGTATATGACGATTGACAAATATTGGAACTCGAAGTAAAGAATCCGCGCAATGAATCCAAGCTGCCAGATCCAGAAATTAATTTATATACAGGAGTCCCACCTAATAAACTAAAATTCACTCTATATGAAGAATCATTATTCTCACTTAGTACAAAAGGAGTTGAAGTACTTAGCGAAGGGAGGACATTAAAAGTATAATTTACGGTAGCTGATGTATCACATGCATTTGAAATTCTTAGTTTTAAATTATAACTTCCCAATGGCAAGTTTTTGAATTGAACGAAGGTGTCATTTGTATTTGAAACAAGGGAGTCATTCAAAAACCATAAATAATTCTCTGCTTCAATATTCCGTTTACTTGTATAAAGTTGAGGAAATGTGTCTTGGCAGATTATTTTTTGACCTTCAATTTGAGCTGGCTCTGTAAGTTTATATGTGTTAGTCCCTTTAACTAAACGAATGACATAATCACAAATACTTCCTCTATTGCCATCTAGTACTAGATAATATTGATTTCCTTTAATAAATCCGCCTCCACCGATTTGAAATCCTGCATCATTTTGTGAAAAATCGCAGTATAACGATTTTCCTAAGCCTAGCTCACAAGTTGGAAAAATTCCAGCTTCAATTCCACTATATTTTTGATTGCCAACACTTACTTCTGAACAATCATTTGGAATGATCTCAATTATAAAACTATCGGATGAAGCAATGAATGAGAACCATTTGGAATTTTCAAATTTCCTAGATGGAATACAGAATGATAAGCTATCATTTAAAAATGTTGAATCCACTAAGCCTAAAGTGCCACAATAATTGTTTAAATCTGCATTATTACAAAATAGTAGTGAGGATGAGCACTGATTACCAGGACTTCCGGTGCAATTTTCTTTTGTTATCACTACTCTGATTGGAACAATTTTTATTTCAAAATTTGATATATCTGGATTTGTGATAGATCCATAATAGTACCCTTCATCTATTGGCTGTGCATTACTAATTGAAAATGTATTTTTATTTACTAATATTTGTGTTGAATCTTTTAACCATCTATAACTGTTGTTGACTATGGTGTCATCTACATTAAGTCGAATTGTATAATTTCCTCCTATAGGTATAAATATAAGCGAATCGGTTTGAACTGCTTGTTGATTTCTAAATGTATAAAACACTCTTGGTGGAAAATTTTTTAATGGAATGAGGTCTTCAAATGTAAATCTATTTCCAATGATATTTAGACCGTATGGTGCAGATAAACCCCAAGTTGTCACTGTGCTATAGTTTGGAATATTTGTAAAATTGTTATATTCTATTTTTAGACTAATAAGTGGTGCATTCCGCCAATCTGGTACAGTTCCTTCGAATTTATTATCCTGAATCCAAACATGTTTTAGCTTATTCCAAGCAGAGAAAAATGGATGCCATGTTCCCGAAAGATTATTACTATACAAGTAGATTTCTTGTAAATTAGTCAAGTCAGCTAATTCTTGAGGAATAGAACCACTCAATGCATTATTGCTAAGATTTAAAACAGTTAAATTATACAAGTTGCCAAATTCACTTGGTATAGAACCAGACAGCGAATTCGTACCTAAATCAAGTGATACTAAATTGAATGCAAAACCAATGGAACTTGGTATATTTCCAGTAAAAAAATTGTTTGTCAAAGAAATAATTTTTAATTCTCTCAAATCAACAAATATATCCGGAATCGTTTCTGTAAAACTATTATCATTCAAGAGTAAATCTTCAAGTAAAGTTAAATTTCCTAAACTTGAAGGAATAGCTCCAGTGAAATTATTTCCAAATAAAAAAAGTGATCTTAGATTACTTAAATTTCCTATTTCACTTGGTATTGTACCAGCGATACCTCGGTTGTTTAGTATTAAGGCTCTAACGCATTGAGATGCATCAAGATTTACACCTGACCATGTGGTGATTGGCTGAGAAAGGTTCCACGGTGCGATCCAATTGGCTCCATTGGTAGATTGATATAAAGCAACAAGGGCAAGAGAATCAGACGTGCGATTACACATGCATATTGGTGCATTAGCTTTAGCTTGAATAGGTGTTGCGATGGTGTATAATGCAAATAATAAAAGAATAAACGGCATATCAGTTAGTTTTTAAGCATTTATTCAAAATTAAGTCAATCTCTTGGTCGATGAAAATTAAAATTACAATTATTTTGTGAAAATTAAATTTATTTTTTATATAAAGCAAAGTTATTATGTTTTAATAATTGATTATTAATCAATTAATTAATAATAATAATTGGAAAGAAAGTGGTCCGGTCAGTGAATATCCTTAGAAAGTAAAGCCCATTTTGTAGCATGGGGTAAGAATTTGAATCAGCGATATTTGTCAATTGAATTCCTGTATTGCTTATAAGTGAAATTTGAGCCTGCTTATGTTTTTGCACGACATCATAGCACATTTGAAAAAGTTCATTTGATGTAATTGGATTCTTGTAATTTTTTAAAAATAAATTAGAATTTTGATTGTCAACGTTAGTATGAATTAACGTTATCATCGTATCTAAAGTACAGCCATTTTGATCAGTAATTTTTAAGCTGTATTTACCTGCTAAGCTTGTGAGGAGGATACGATTTGTATCTCCATTTGACCATAAATATTGTAAAGGTTGCTTTCCACCAGAAGCAATAGGAACTACTCTAAATCCTTGTGGCTTACTTATACTAATTGTGTCAAGTATTATTCTTGGATGATGTTTGATATCGAATTCAATGATACTATCACAGCCGTTAAATTTCGTGTATCGAAATGAATAGATGCCAGTATCAGATAAGTAGAAAGAATTAAAAATTATTGTGTCTTTATAACAAATTTTAGGTGCACGTAATTCATAGGATCTGTTGATCATTGTGATGTTCTTACATGCAGTGGAAAGACATCCATTTAGATTGACAGCCTCTACACAATAATTTCCACCTCGTGATATTAATATTTGTCGAGTCGTTTGGTTGTTGCTCCATAGGTATGAGGTAAAGCCCGAAGTTGCATCTAGTGGTGCTGTTTTACCTTCACAAAAAACACTATCACCTAGGATTTCCAAAGGTTCTATATTGTATTCACTGACAAAACGACATATAGAATCTTTAGTCCCTGATGTTTTTGTAACAGTTATGCAATAATTAGCACCTCGTTCGATAAAAATTCTTGAAGTCGTATCACCTGTCGACCATCGATATGATGTGAAGGGATTTGTTGTTTCTAGTATATATTTTTGACCTGGACAAATTATATTTGGACCGTCTATTTTTAATTCTTGACAATACAATTTGCTAATGCAGCAAAGCAAAAGTATCGGGCAATAATAACTTAGTTTAATCATGTCAAATCCATTAAGTCCAAATATTCACTTCGAATTCGAGGTCTATTCTGAACTTTAAAAATACATCTTTTTTTATATCTGTAGCTAATTTTAAAATATCTTTTCCTGTTGCTTCACCAAAATTGACTAAAACTAATGCTTGTTTCGAATGGCACCCTGCGTCCTGATCGCGAAACCCCTTCCACCCAGCTTTCTCAATTAGCCATCCTGTGGGAACTTTTACTAGGTCGTCATTTATCTTATAAGAAGGTATTTCAGGATATTCAAGTAGCAAAGTATCATAATGGGATCTACTTATTACTGCATTTTTAAAGAAGCTTCCTGCATTGCCAAGAACCTTTGGATCAGGTAGTTTTGAACTTCGAATGCGCATTACAGCTTGGCAAATATCATTGATCGTTGGATGTGCAATTTGCTTTTTTTGTAATTCTTCTTTTATAGCTCCATATTCTATCTGAGTTTTTGGTGTTTTATTCAGTTTTAATTCAACCGCTGTGATGAAAAAGAATTTTTTAAATCAGTTTTGAATATAGAGCTGCGATAAGCAAATTGACATTCTGTAGGCAAGTAGGTTTTTTCTTTACCAGAAACCAAATCAATACCATGCACTGCATAAATGAAATCTTTGATTTCTACACCATAGGCACCAATATTTTGTACAGGTGCGCCGCCAACAGTACCAGGGATTAATGCAAGATTTTCTATACCACACCAATTATTATTTATACAATAAATTACTGTGTCATGCCAATTCTCACCACTTGCAATTCTAAGTATTACATTATCATTGTTTTGATGTAAAAGTTGAATGCCTTTTAGTTCATTTTTTAAAATAACATTTTCAATCGAATCTAGTAATAAGATATTACTGCCTCCACCAAGGATATAATAATCTTTTATATTTCGTTCTTTAAAACTAATAATATCCTCAATTTTCTTTATTTGGATTAACTCTTTACAAGAGGAGTTGATATGAAATGTATTTAAATTTACTAGTGAAATCACAGATTTTTCTTAAGTGTGGATGAATCTGATTTTTTATCTTTTTTAAAATTCATGTAGAATTGTATACTATTTTGAATGACCATTCCATGATTTGGACCGATGCCAATTTTTGTATTCCATGAAACTTGCATTCCTGATATTCCTCCACCAAAACCAATTTCTCCTATGTATGTTGGAAAGAATTTTCTCTCCAAATGGTCGTATTTTTTTGTCAACCCATATAATTCCGTTTTCGAGTATTGAATGCCGCCACCGATAGAATATCCTAGGAGTTTATTTTTACTAAATCCACTCAATGCTCCAAAATTAGCTTTAACCATTGCGGGAAAGGCAAGTGAACCAACGCCTTTGTACTGATTGATATCTAATGTAAACCAACCAAAATTAGCACCAAGTTCGGTTGCAATTGAAAAATTATTTTTGCCAATAATTACTTTAGCTCCAATCGGTGTAGAGATAAGACTTGTTCCAGATGAAGATGCTTCTTTGTTTACACATGTGCTACAGTATGGATTTCTATACCATTGATATAAATCTAGACCATAGACCAGTTGTGGTTTAATTTTGATTTGAGCAATGCTCAATGTAGCGAACAAAGTAAAACAAAAGAAAAGATAGATTTTTTTCATGAATTAAAAATTATGCGGAAAAATAAGAATTTGTTTTCCATTATTTACATCTTATTCTGATATTTTTAATTGCATTTCAACAAGTTGACTATATACTCCCTTCAGTTGCAATAGTTGATCATGTGTGCCTCTTTCTACAATATAGCCATCTTTTAATACATATATAATATCCGCATTAATGATAGTTGATAATCTATGAGCTATAATAATTGATGTTCTGTTTTGCATGAGCAAATCCAATGCTTCTTGTACATATTTTTCTGATTCAGCATCTAAGGAAGAGGTCGCTTCATCCAAAATTAGAATTTTAGGATCTCTAAGTATGGCTCTCGCTATAGCAATTCTTTGTCTTTGGCCTCCGCTCAGTTTTATTCCTCTTTCGCCTACAATTGTTTCGAATTGGTCTGGAAATGAGCTAATAAATTCAAAGGAGTTTGATTTTTTTGCAGCATCTATGATTTCTTCGTCAGTTGCTTCGGGTCTACCATAAAGAATGTTTTCTTTTATCGTCCCTCCAAAGAGTAAAATTTCTTGGGGAACAATTGCGATGTTCTTTCTAAAACTTGTGTGATTAAGTTCTTCCAAATTGATATCATCTATAAATATGTTCCCTTCGCTTGGTTTATAAAATTTTAATAATAATTGTACTATCGTAGATTTTCCAGCACCACTAGATCCCACTAGCGCAATTCGTTTTCCAGCTTCAATAGTAAAATTGATATCATGCAATACTTCAACATCTGGTCGGCTTGGATACGAGAAGCGAATGTTTTCAAATTTTACTTTGCCTTCTATTTTTAAAGTTTTGCTGTGATCAATTGATTTAAGATCAACTTCTTGATCTTTTTCTAATATTTCTTGGATCCTTTCTGTGGCACCAATAGCTCCTGAAAGTACAGTGTATAAGTTTCCAATACCTGCGATAGCGCCTCCGATTATCCCAGTGTAAATAATAAATGAAAATAAATCTCCAGCTTCCATTTCTCCTTGTTGCACTAATATAGCACCGCGCCAAAGGATGAAAAATAATCCGCCAAATAATACAGTAATAATAAAGATAAAAAACAACCCTCGCATTTTTGCATAATGCATCGAAATATCCAACATACTCGCAATGGTTTTTGCAAATCTGTCGAACTCAAATTTCTCATTCGTAAATGCTTTAACAGTGTGAAGAGATTGAAAACTTTCTTCCACTATTACATTGCTCTCTGCAAGACTATCTTGCCTTTGCTTGGATAATTTTCTGATGTATTTTCCAAATAAAATTGAGGTAATGACTATTACTGGAAATGTTAATAACATAATTAAGGATAATTTTGGAGCCATCCACGCTATAATGATTACACCAAACACTAATACCACGATCTGTCTAATAAATTCTGCTAGAGAGATTGAGAATGCAGATTGTAGTTGTTCCACATCCGCAGTTAATCTGCTAGTCAGTTCTCCAACTCTGTTTTTTTCAAAAAAGAAAATGTCCTGCGTAATAATTTTTTCAAAGAGCGCCTTTCGTATATCTGCAATACCGTATTCACTAACTTTTGCAAAAAATGTTGTTCGAAAATAGGATAGGACACCTTGAACGATAAGAATAACTAGAAAGATTAATCCAAATTCTTCTACTTTGATATTCCATTTCCCTTTGCCTATTGCGGCATTAGCCATTTCTCCTGCTGCACCTGGAAAAATCATAAACATGGAGCTAGAGATGACCAAGCAAATCATTCCAAGTATAAATGACCATTTGTAAGGTTTTATAAATCTAAATATTTTTATGGATTGCCTAAGGCTTTCTTTATTTAATTTTATTGTTTTAGACATAGTTGTCTAACAGAAGTATTGAGTAAATAGTTTTTATAATGGATTCCTAAAAAAGGCAAGTTCTTGAAAGGGTAATGATAGTTGTTATTTTATTCTTCACTACATTGAAGATAGGTTTCACTAGTATTTAGATTGTATTTTTGGCCAATCGGTATGATACAGCAAGGTTCAATATGTCCAAATGAAAATCCATAAATAATGGGAATGTGTAAACTATTGAATCGTTCTTGAAATACATCTAATAGTTGAAATGATTCTTCTCCTTTTTTAGGAACGCATCCTTCAAATACACCTAATAATATTGCATTGCATTGAGAGAAGTTTGTGGACTGTAGTAGTTGTGTCAACATTCGATCAATTCGATACGGACGCTCATCTACATCTTCTAAGAATACAATTTTGTTTGCGAAATTTGGTTGATATCTTGTTCCTATGAGTGAGGTGATAATACTAAGGTTTCCACCAATTAATTGACCTGAAGCGCTACCTTTTTTGAGTATATTATACTCATATATAGGGTCTATATTGTTTTGCTTACTTTGGTGATGGGTGATGTTGCATCTCTGAGGAGTCTCAAATAAATTGGCTAAACAATTTTTTGTGTAGGTATTAATTGTAGAAGAAGCAACTGGTCCATGATAAGTGATTAAGCCAGTTTCAATAAAAATCGCATTTAGTAAAGCAGTTATATCGCTATATCCAAGTATTATTTTTTTCGAAGATTTTATGAGCTCATAATTCAATTTTTCTAAGATTCTTGTTAATCCATAACCACCCCGAATACACCAGATTGCACGAACTTCTTCATCTGAAAACATTTGATGGATTTCATCAATTCGCTGTTCATCAGTTCCTGCAAAATATCCAGTTTTTCTAGACACAATATTTGGTAGATACTTAGCTTTGTAGCCTAATAAATTCACATTGTTCACTGCTTTTTGCAATCTTTCTGAAGTAATATAACCAGCCGGAGCTAGTAAGCCAATGGTATCGCCCTTCGCTATAGCATTAGGGAATAGTAGTTCTGAATTCATTTCAAAAAATTGATTTGACCAAAGGATGGGTGATGTCATTGCGACTGCAGCTAATTTTTTTTTAAAGTCCCTTCTATTCATTTAATGTCACTATTGGATAATATTTTTAGTTTAGTTTGGTCTGCCTCACTTAGTTCTTGTTTGATTAGTAGACCTAGCTCTTTTCCTTTTGCGAGCATCAATTGATAAGCTGCTTCAAAATTATTATCGATAATGTCATCAAGAATAGAATCTTTAATTACATTTTTTATTATTCCTACTTCTTTGCAAGGCTTTATTCCAAATGCTAGCATAATCATTTCACCACTGATTGGAGGTTGCCATTCTCTTATTCGATCTTTTTCTTCAACTTCCTGAAGTTTAAGTCGAACTGTAGTATAATTATTTTTGTATTTTTTTACTTTATCTGGATTCTTAGAAGTGATATCTGCTTCACATAAGGTTAATAAGTCTTCTAAATCTTCTCCCGCTTCAAATAATAATCTTCTTAACGCTGAATCAGTAATGACTTCTTGAGTTAATGCAATAGGACGAAGATGAAGGCGAACTAGTTTTTGCACATATTTCATTTTATAATCTAATGGCATTCTCAGATTTTTAAATATCCGAGCCGTCATTGATGCGCCAAGAGCCTCATGTCCATGAAAGGTCCATCCTATACCTTCTTCAAATCGTTTCGTTTGTGGCTTTGCAATATCGTGCAAAATAGCAGCCCAGCGCAACCATAAATTGTCTGATTTTAATGCAACATTATCGAGAACTTCAAGTGTATGATAAAAATTATCTTTATGCCCTTTTCCTTCTTGATATTCTACACCTCGCAAGAGACAAAATTCTGGAAAAAAGATTTGTAAAAGTCCACCTTGAAATAATAACTCAAAGCCATTCGATGGTTTATTGGATAAAATGATTTTGTCAAATTCGGAGCTGATTCTTTCTTTTGATATTATTCTTAATCGTTCTTTTGTGTTTTTTATTCCTTCAAAAGTAATTTGATCTATTTTAAAATCCAATTGACTTGCAAAACGAATCGCTCTCATCATGCGAAGTGGATCATCTGAAAAGGTGCGCTCAGGATTAGTAGGAGTTCTGATGATTTTTTGTTCGATGTCTTGAAGTCCATTAAACGGATCGATCAATTCACCAAAGTTTTCTGGATTGAGACTAATTGAAATTGCATTGATGGTAAAATCTCTTCGAAGCTGATCATCTAATAACGAACCAGAACTGACACTTGGCTTTCTGGAATCTATACTATATGATTCTTTTCTTGCTCCAACGAATTCAATCTCTATATCTTTATGTCGAATCATAGCTGTGCCAAAGCGCTCAAATATATTCACACTTGGCATTGGACGAAATTTTGAAGCAACCAATTGAGCTAATTGTATTCCATCTCCAATTGTAACAATGTCAATATCTTTGGATTCTCTTCCTATAATTCTATCTCTCACATAACCTCCTACAGCAAAGCATTCAGTATGTAATTCCTTTGCACAATCAGCAATGATTTCCAATATTTTTCTTTCCCAAGGATTAATTTTAAATATGATTGAAGGATTATTCATCACGATACCAATTCAAATATTTCGTGAGAATAATTTTCTTGCATATCGTCCAAAAGTTCGAATAGCACTGAAGGATTTGATTCTGTAACAAGTTGCATTCTATATTCTTTTACATTTGGAATACCTTTAAAATAATTTGTATAATGTCTTCGCATTTCTACAATACCTAATTTTTCACCTTTCCACTTTATTGAATTTGTTAAATGGCTTTTTGCAGCGGCAACACGTTCTTGAATCGTGGGTGGTGCCAATAATTCACCAGTAGCAAAATAATGTTTTATCTCTCTAAAAATCCAAGGATACCCAATACTCGCTCTTCCTATCATGATTCCATCTACATCATATTTATTTTTATATTCCAAGGCTTTTTGAGGAGAGTCTATATCGCCATTCCCAAAAATCGGAATATGTATTCTTGGATTGTTTTTCACTTTTGAGATCCAAGACCAATCTGAATGCCCTTTGTACATTTGAGACCTTGTCCTAGCATGAATGGACAATGCTTTAATTCCGATATCTTGTAGTCTTTCAGCCACTTCTTCAATAAAAATTGTATTTTCATCCCAACCCAATCTGGTTTTTACAGTGACTGGCAAATTTGTCGATTTTACCACCGCCTCTGTTAGCGAGATCATCTTCGGAATGTCTTTTAGGATACCAGCACCTGCTAATTTACATACAACTTTTTGTACAGGACAGCCATAATTGATGTCTAATAGCTCTGGTTTTGCGTTTTCTACTATTTCAGCTGCTTTCATCATAGATTCCAACTCGGCTCCAAAAATTTGAACGCCTATAGGTCTTTCCTCTTCATAGATGTCGAGTTTTTGTAGGCTTTTATGTGCATCACGAATGAGTCCTTCTACTGATATAAACTCAGTATATAACATATCACAGCCTTGTTCCTTGCATAATGCGCGAAATGGCGGATCACTAACATCTTCCATTGGAGCAAGTAATAAAGGGAACTCTGTTAGTTCGATATTGGCTATTTTTACATTTTTCTGCATTCAAGGGGCAAAGTTAGATAAAAATCTGTTGAAAATGCTGTGAAGTGTAAAATAGAACAAATCTTGAAAAGTCCGTATTTTTAATTAAAATTGCATGATTTTAAATAGCAAATGGCAATGGGTAATAAATCAAACCAAGAGATAGACTCAGAGATTAGTTTTATATTAAATGAACTAGGTGAAGATCGTGAACAGTATTTTCAAGCCATAGCACCACCAATCGTCCAAACTAGCAATTTTGCATTTAAAACAGTTGATGCGATTCGTCAAAGTTTCAAAGATGAATATTCAGGCTATTTATATTCTCGCGGATTGAATCCCACTGTCGATATATTGCGCAAAAAGTTAGCCGCGTTAGATGGAGCTGAGGATTGTTTAGTTTTTAATTCGGGAGCAGCTGCTATATTTTCATCTATTGTCCCTTTTGTACAATCCGGAGACCATATCGTTTCTGTGAGAAGTCCTTACACTTGGGCGCAAAAGTGTTTTGATTTGTTTTTAGTAAGATATCAAGTGACTACTACTTATGTTGATGCACGTGATACTCAGAATGTGCTTGATGCTTGTAATGACAAAACAAAGATAATTTATTTAGAATCACCCAATAGTTGGGATTTTGCGATTCAAGATATGAAGTCCATTGCAGAGTTTGCCAAGGAAAGAGGGATACTGACCGTTTGTGATAATAGTTATTGTACACCGATATATCAGAGACCAATTTTATTGGGTATAGATCTTGTATTACAATCTGCCACTAAATATATTGGAGGGCATAGTGATGTTGTAGCAGGTGTTTTGACAGGAAAGAAATCTTTATTGAAGAAGATTTTTGATTTGGAATATTTGTTAGCCGGAAGTGGGATACAACCATTTAATGCGTGGTTGCTTTTGAGAGGACTTCGCACCTTGCCAGCTAGATTAGACCGAATTTCAAATACTACAATCGAAGTGCTCAATTTCTTAAAGTCACATCCAAAAATAGAACAAGTGATTTTTCCATTTGATGATACTTTTCCTCAAACAGACTTAGCAAAGAGCCAAATGACTGGAGCTTGTGGATTGTTTTCTATTGTAGTAAAAACCGATTCTGTAGTTCGGATTGAGCGATTTTGTGAAAATCTTACGTGCTTTCTTATAGCTGTAAGTTGGGGTGGATATGAGAGTTTGATTTTGCCAAAAATAGCTGGTATGGATCCAAGCTTATTCAATAAGGATGATCCGCAACATCGTATGATTCGAATTTATGTTGGATTGGAATCAGCTGAATACTTGATAAAGGATTTAGAAATTGGACTTGATTTATTGTAATCTTTGCTTTGTAAGTTAGAATATTTTATTTGTCAAATCTAATGTAGAAATTAAAAGTATTTCAATTTTATTTTGGGATTATTTTTGATAAAAGTTCGAATAATTGAATTAGTTTCTATCGAGCCTTTATAAGGACTTAATTCATCCATTATTGATTCGACAGTAGGGTAGCTTTCCTCAATATTCAAATATCCTATGGCCCTACAGTAGCCGTCTTTTATTACGATACAGCTCATCTCTTGCGACCTTCTTCCTTTGTCGTAAAGGATAAAATTTCGGTCGAAAAGACTTGTGTTCTCTTCTATCATCGTTAAGAACCTTTGATTGTATACTTCTTGATCTTCTTTGCCTTCACAGATTCCAAAACATTCGTTGTTTAATCGTTCTGCACAAATGGAGAATTTTGTGCTTTTCGTTTGATTTGCACTTTGGCACAATTGGTATTTAGTAATTAAAAAAGAGATCATATTTTTTGCAATATTTTTTGAAGCACTATAGCGTATGATATATTCGACATCCTGTTTATATATGTCAATATGTTCTGACTTCAGTTGATAAAAACCTCGATCGTGCAATGTGTAATATATACAAATTGATTCTTTTTTATTCCGTTGCGCCTTGTTAATTTCTGGACTATATTGTTTTATCGATTTTGACTCTACTAAAGAAGCCATGAGTTCACTGCCAGTAAGTTCAAAATCAATATCGTGAACGAGGATATGCATTTTATTTGTTTTGCTATCCATTTGTGCAAAGTGTTGTTGAATCCTACCATGGATATTTTTACTTTTTCCTATATAAACGGGGTCTCCATGTTCGTTTCGCATAGTGTAAACCCCACATTTTTCTGGTAGATTAGAGATAATTGATGGATTAACATTTGGAGGATATTTGATGTCTTTTAGCAAACTTTTGATTGCTGGTTCGTTGAGACTATAATCTATATTTAAATCTAGTATTTTTAATAGAAGGACAGATGAAGCATAAGCATCATCCAATGCACGATGTCGATGTTCAACTTGAATGTCAAAATAATTTATTAGATTACCCAAACTATAGGAATGCAAGCCTTTAAAGTTTCTTTTGCTAAGTTGTAAGGTGCAGAGTTTTTTCCTTTGATAATTGTACCCAAGTTGCTCAAATTCATACTGAATAAAACTATAATCAAAATGTACATTGTGAGCTACGAAGATACAGGATTCTGTGTATTGGATAATTTCTTTTGCAACTTCATAAAATTTAGGACTTTGGGCTATCATATCATTGTTTATTCCAGTGATTCGGGTAATTTCTATAGGAATACTTCGTTCTGGATTAATTAAAGTTGAATATCTTGAAGTTTCTTTTCCATTTTCAATAATTATTATAGCGATTTCAATAATTTTGTCCCTTTGAAAAATTGCTCCAGTTGTTTCGATATCTATAACTGCAAATTTATATTCATTTGTCATGATCTTGAATCCATTTAGTACTTTAGTGATGTTTTTATTTATTTCTTGCCAATCCTATGGGTTGAAGAAAACGATACATCAGACTTCGATGCAGACAAATCCACCATTAAGTCAAACAAAAGTAATCGTTGGAGCCCAAAGAATGAGTGAATATTTACCAATTCTTCAAAATAAAAAAGTCGCGTTGGTCGTCAATCATACTTCTTTGGTGAATGGTGTACATTTATTAGATACATTATTAGCTCAAAAGATTAAAGTTACTAAAGTATTTGCTCCCGAGCATGGATTTCGAGGGGATATGTCTGCAGGTGCTATTATTAAAGATCAAAAGGACCAAAAGACTGGTGTTCCTTTAATTTCTTTATATGGCAAAAGGAAAAAACCTATGCCAGAAGATTTAGCAAATGTAGAAGTTGTATTGTTTGATATTCAAGATGTAGGTGTTCGATTTTTTACTTATATCTCAACATTGCATTATGTAATGGAGGCTTGTGCAGAAAATGGAAAACAATTAATAGTATTAGATCGACCAAATCCCAATGCTCATTATGTTGATGGACCAGTATTGAATATGAAGTATTCATCCTTCGTAGGTATGCATCCTATCCCAATAGTTTATGGGATGACTATTGGTGAATTAGCTCAAATGATTCAAGGTGAGAAATGGATTGGAGCTAGCAATAAGTTGCAAATGAAGATTGTAAGTTGTTTGCATTATACTCATAGCGATCGAGTTGTTTTGCAAGATAAACCTTCACCTAATTTACCTAATGAGAAATCTATATTGCTTTATCCTTCGATTTGTCTTTTTGAAGGGACTTCTGTTAGTTTAGGTCGTGGGACTACTGCACCATTTCAAATTTATGGTCATCCCGATTTTCCTGTCTTGGATACCAGTTATACGCCAATTGACAGACCAGGGGCTTTAGATCCACCTCATGAATCTATACTTTGTCACGCTGTAAGTTTGCAAGGAATTTCAAATGAAGAGATTCGTTCTACTGGAGCTATCCAGTTGTCTTATTTACTTGATAGTTATAAGAAGCTAGGAAAATCAAATGATTTTTTTCTAAAGAATTTGTTTTTTGATAAACTTGCAGGAACAGAGGAATTAAGATTGCAAGTGAAAGCAGGAGTAAAAGAGTCAGATATTAGAAAATCTTGGCAGCCAAAACTCAAAGAGTTTAAACAAATTCGAAAAAAGTATTTAATTTATAAAGACTAAATTTATCGATCAATATCAATTGACAAATGTCAATCACTAGTCAATAATCAATTGACCAGTAGGGATTTCTTTGAGATTTGATACTCTCGACAATATGCTTTGAGATTAGTTCATTAAACTGTGCTTGTTTGATCTTCTTTCCCTTCATTTTTACTTGTTTCAGCGTCGTAGTTTTTTTTCCTAGATGAATTTCATCAGCTACAATTACAAGATTGCCATCATTTTTATTTATTTCTAATATAACTCCAGGAAGCCCATTGTATTCAGCTGGTCCATATGAGAGCGGGATTTGATCAGTAAACCATGCGATAATTTTTTGATCTTTTACAGTGTCTATGGTCTCAGCCTTCATGCAAATATAGCCGGATACTTCTTTTATTTCATTGAGGATTTTCCATTTTGGTTTAATGTTGTGATCTTCTATGAGATATGTTTTTCCCAATGTTTCTTTTAAATCTTGACTTATATTTGTTGTATAATCTCGAGTTAAATAATACATATTCTTTCTCCAACTGTAATTGTGTTCTTCTTCTGCCGCAATTGTGGGTTTAAAAGTGTATATAGTTTTCTTGTTTTCCCATTGTAATATGTATTTCGTCCCTTGTTCATCATCTTCATCTTTTCCCCAAGTCATCAAGACTCGATCTTTTTCTTCTTTGCTAAGATAGGGTAGTGTTTGAACAACTTTTGCCCATCGCATTTTGGTTTTGTATATGATTTCACCTGAACTGTGATCTTGACTATACGATGGAGTTGAACCAAAAATACAAATCAAGCACATCGAGCATAAAAAATAAAATTTAGTAAGCATTTTTTACGTTTAACTAGAATTAAATTAATATCATAAAACGCAATTTTGAAATAAATATTGGTTTTATCGAGATTTCTTAGCTTAATATTGATAAATACTTGATGTTAGGCCTTATATTTCATTTAAAAATCAAAGAATTTGACTTTCTTTGTAAAAATATTACGTAGCGTTGGATCAGGAAAAAAGAAGCCCCGAAAAACTCTTCGAGGAGGAGTTTTTGCCCCATATTGATGGATTGAATACATTCGCCTTTCACTTGACTTATAATGAAGAGGATGCGCAGGATTTAGTACAAGAAACCTATCTCAAAGCATTTAGATTTATAGAAAAGTACGAAGAGGGAACTAATGCGAAAGCTTGGTTGTTTAAGATATTAAAGAATGCATATATCAACCAGTATCGCAAAAAAAATAAGCGACCTACTCAAGTTGATTATGAAGAAGTCGTAGGCTATCAAGACGGTGATGAAAGTAGTAATATGAGTAGTTACTTCGATCTCAGAGAAGAAATATTTGATGAGATGATGGGTGATGAGGTAAGTTCAGCAGTTAATGCCTTACCGATAGACTTTCGGACAGTTATACTTTTATGTGATATCGAAGGATTCACTTATGAAGAGATTTCAAAGATAATTGACATCCCAATTGGAACTGTTCGAAGTCGATTATTCCGAGCGAGGAATATGTTAAAAGATAAATTGAAGCATTATGCTTCATCGATGGGATATAAGGATCAAAGAGGAGAAGAAGACTTACAAGAATAAAAAAAACAATGAAAGAATTATTTAAAAATCGTTGATTATGGAAGATTTTAATTTTACAGAATTAAGAAGAAGAATCTCTAAGTATTTTGAGAATGATGCCCAAACCCATGAAAAGGAAAATATATTTAATGAAATACAAAGCCACCCAAATGGCCCAGAAGCCTTGCAACGTGAACGATTGATCCGTGAAAAAATTAAAGCACATGTAAGTCGACCTAGTGTATCTCCAGGATTAGTAGATCAAATTAAAAATATTACGAATAGATAGGAAAAGGAATAGATTATTTAATTTTTCAACAAAAAATCTATTTTAGAATTAGTGATTCGGTAAATTTTCCTCAGTTTATTCCTTCAATGCTTCTCGTGAAATTACTAATTTTTGGATTTCTGAAGTCCCTTCACCGATTGTGCAAAGTTTCGAATCTCTAAAGAATTTCTCCACTGGAAAATCTTTGGTATAGCCATAACCACCAAAAATCTGAACAGCATCTGTTGCGATTTGAACACAGATCTCTGATGCGTAATATTTTGCCATTGCAGCTTCTTTGGTCATTTTTTGCTTCTTGTCCTTCATCTTACCAGCTTGTCTAGTAAGTAGTTCAGCAGCTTCAATTTTCATGGCCATGTCAGCCAATTTGAAACTTATACCTTGGAAATTTGCTATTGGTTGACCAAACTGTTGTCTCTCTTTTGCATATTTTACAGAAGCTTCATAGGCTCCTCTTGCAATACCTAATGAAAGTGATGCTATACTAATTCTTCCTCCATCCAAAATTTTCATTGCTTGAACAAAACCATCACCAACTTCGCCCAATACATTTTCTTCAGGAATTCTACAATCTGTAAAAACCATCTCAGCTGTTTCGGAAGCTCTCATTCCGAGCTTATTTTCTTTTTTGCCTGCTGCAAACCCCTTTGTTCCTCTTTCAACTATAAAGGCTGTCATACCTTTACTATCCAATAAATCTCCAGTACGCGCAATCACTACTGCTACATGTCCAGATTTTCCATGTGTAATCCAATTTTTTGTACCGTTGATTACCCAATCATTTCCATCTTTTGTCGCAACACATTGCATTCTAATGGCATCTGAACCAGTGTTTGCTTCGGTTAAGCCCCAAGCGCCAATCCATTTGCCAGTAGCTAATAAAGGTAGATATTTTTGTTTTTGTTGTTCATTTCCAAAACTCATTATATGACCTGTACATAAGGAATTATGTGCAGCAACAGATAGGCCTATGGAACCACACACTTTTGATATTTCATCTATTACCGTAATATATTCTTGATATCCTAATCCCGAGCCTCCATAAGCTTCTGGAACTAATACCCCTAGGAAGCCATGTTCACCCAATTTATGCATTACATCCATAGGAAACTCTTGACTTTCATCCCATTCCATAATATGTGGACGAATAAAACTCTCTGCAAAATCTCTTGCACTTTGTTTAATCAAGTTTAAATTTTCTGTATTAGAAATTGGCATGCCGTATAAATTTAGGCAAAAATAATAAAATTTAGTGATTTGAATTTGCTTTACAGAAATTAATCTCCATTATTTCAAAATATTAGTAATCATATTTTTTTCCCCATTTTTGAGATAGATTTTCTTTGACTTTCTCTTCTATAGGATTGTTTAGCGGTTTGTAAAATGTTACGTTCTCAATATCTTTTGGTAAATAGTCCTGTACTGCAAAATTACCTGTTTCATTATGAGGATAAATATAATTTTTTCCATAATCAAGTGATTTCATAAGTTTTGTAGGAGCATTGCGAAGATGGAGTGGAATCACCAAATCACCATAAGTCGAAACAGCATCAATAGCATCATTAATAGCCAAGTATGCTGAGTTTGATTTACTTGAACAGGCTAAATATATTGCAGCTTGAGAGAGAATAATTCTTGATTCAGGCCAGCCTACAAATTCTACTGCACGAGATGCAGCTTCTGCGATTAAAAGTGCATTAGGATTGGCTAAACCAATATCCTCTGCAGCAGAGATTACTAGTCTTCGAGCAATAAATCGAGGGGATTCACCTCCTTGAATCATTCTTGCCATCCAGTACACTGCAGCATTTGGGTCTGAACCTCTGATTGATTTTATAAAGGCTGAAGCCATATCATAATGTTGTTCACCATTTTTATCATATTTCGAGATTTGTTGTTGTACAAGTTGCTCAACAATCTCATCAGTTATGGTGATCACTTTATCTTTTGAATGCCCGAGTAATTCTAAAATGTTGCATAATTTTCGGGCATCGCCATTTGCTAAATTTAGTAGCGAATTCGTTTCTTCTAGAATACATTTTTTGTCTTTGAATAACTCATCTTTTTCAATTATTCTATTCGTTAATAAAAGTAGTTCTTCTTTTGAAAAAGGCTTCAAAACATATACTTGACAGCGACTTAAAAGTGCCGCATTAATTTCAAATGAGGGGTTTTCTGTAGTAGCGCCAACTAATGTGATTACTCCTTTTTCTACTGCCGATAAAAGTGCATCTTGTTGGCCTTTATTGAACCGATGAATTTCATCAATGAAAAGTATCGGTGAATGTTGACCAAAAAATTTGGAACTTTCAGCCTTGTGTATCATCTCCCTAACATCCTTTACACCAGCTTCTATCGCACTTAAGGTAAAATACGGTATATTAAGTTCTGTAGAAAGAATTTTTGCTAAAGTGGTTTTACCCACACCAGGTGGTCCCCACAAAATAAGTGATGGTAGACGTCCTTGCTGTAAAGCTAGACTTAGTACTTTATTTTTGCCAATGATATGGCTTTGACCTATATATTCATTTAGGCTCTTGGGCCTCATCCTTTCAGCAAGTGGCAACATGACTGCAATTTTAGAGAAAAATCTCTCAAATTCACTTTTTTTCTTTAAAATTGGAAAAATGATCTTATTTTTGGACTTATGAGAGTAAGACATCATTTTTACTTACTATTGATTTTTATTGTTTCCAGTCAGATTCTAAAAGCTGCTCATATTATCGGCGGAGAGATGTATTATGAATGTTTAGGTTATGCTAATAATGGTTCTGATACGACAATGAGGTCTTATAAAATTGTAATAAAATTATATAGAGATTGTTATGCCCAAAATGCTGCACTTTTTGATAATCCAATTGGTTTCACAATTTATAAAAAAAATGCATCAAGTGGAGCCTATGATATAGTTAAAGGTCCAAGAAGTAGTAATGAATTTAACGTATCTTTGTTTAGTGAACCAGATACGATTGATCCACCTGTTTATCCATGTTTGATTTTACCACCCAATATTTGTGTAGAATCTGGCACGTATGAAACTATTGTTGATTTACCAATTATCAACCAAGAGTATATTATTGTTTGGCAGCGATGTTGCAGAAATAATACAATTACAAATATTTTAACGCCAGAAGCAACAGGTGCTACTTTCACTATTTCAATTCATCCGGAATCACAAAAGACATGTAACAGCAGTCCTAAATTTCAAAATTTTCCACCTACTGTGGTTTGTGTAAATAATTTTTTAAAATTTGACCACTCAGCTATAGATAAGGAAGGCGATTTATTGATTTATGAATTTTGTGAGCCTCTAGCTGGTGGAGGTCGAAATGGAAATGGTTGCAATAGTGTAATTCCAACACCTGATTGTCCACCACCTTTTACACCAGTATCATTCAAAGCACCAAATTATACTTATGCTTATCCTTTGGGAGGCAATCCTAGAGTGACCATTGATAATATTACAGGAGTCATCAGTGGAGAACCGACAGAGATAGGCCAGTTTGTTGTGGGAGTTTGTGTAAGTGAATATCGCAGTGGTGTTCTATTATCTAAACTGAGACGGGATTTTCAGTTCAATGTGGCAAGTTGTGAGGGAACTGTTGTAGGAGGTATACAAAATGGAAATTTAGTTGCCAAAAAAGAATTTGACGTGCTTCTTTGTGGAAGTAATCAACTTCAAATGGTGAATAATAGTTATAAGCAATCTTTTATCACTAGTTTGATTTGGACTTATGAAAATGGAGGTGGTATAGATACATCGTACGATTGGGCGCCTTTGATTAATTTTAAGGAAGGTGGATTTCATAATGGGAGAATGATACTCAATCCTGGTTCAAATTGTAGTGATACAATCCAATTTAAAGTGAATGTCGTGCCAGATCTGAGTTCAAATTTTAAGGTGCAATTTGATACTTGCAATGCTGGACCAGTTTCATTTAAAAGTTTTGCAGGATCTACGTATTCAAAAATTATTGATCACAATTGGGCATTAGGAGATGGCTATACTTCATTTATACCAGACCCTGTGATTAATTATTATAGGCCTGGATGGTATAATATAAATTATACAGTAAGTGATAATTTTGGATGTAAATCATCTTCTACTACCGCAGTGCAATGGTATCCTGCGCCAAACGTTGTAATCTTTGAGCCAACTGTTCGTGAAGGTTGTGTTCCTTTGACAGTTAATTTTAAAAATATTTCTTTTCCAACAGACAATACGTACAAATTTATTTGGAAGTTTTCTGATAGTACAATTTCTACAGGATTTAATGTGATGCACACATTTAATGATACTGGAAGATTTCACCTTAAAATGGAGGTAACTTCTCCACATGGATGTTATAAGGAAGGTTTGTTTAATGATATTGTCACGGTTTATAATCCTCCGAAAGCAGAATGGATGATCAGTAAGTTTTTGATTAATTTAAAAGATCCTGAAATTACATTATCAGATTTGTCAAAGAATACAATAGGAAGAACTTGGATATTGAATGATAATGAACATTACTTTGATCAATCACTTAATTTTAAGTTTGTAGACACTGGTTCTTATCCCATAAAGCTTATTGTTAATGATCGATTCCTATGTACAGATACATTAGAACAGTTCGTGACAGTTTATAAGGATTTTAGTCTGTTTATGCCTAATGCGTTTAGTCCAAATGGCGATGGCAAAAATGAATTTTTTGGGCCTAAGGGACAAATTCATTCACTCGAATCTTTTGCTTTAATCGTTTATGACCGATGGGGGTCGACGCTTTTTAAAACAAATAATGCAGAGATACAATGGAATGGTAGATTTGACAATACAGGCAAAGAAGTTCCGCCTGGAGTTTATTTATACACATTAAAATATAAGGTTCGAGGCAAAGAAGCTGTAGAAGAAAAAAGAATGGTCACATTATTGAAGTAAGTGATGAATAAAGTAGAGCTGTTATTTCAAAATCTTCAAGCAGAATTTATTGTTCATCAGAATTCTTCCCGTGCTGAGAAAATGGCGGCTTATATGCGAAATCAGTTTCAATTTTATGGAATTGCAGCACCAAAACGGAAAGAAATTGTAAAGTATGTTTTTTTAGATTATAAATATGACAAAGCTGAGTTCATGGCATTGGCTGAAAAACTTTGGCTTCATCCTTGTAGAGAAAATCAATATGTCTTGTTTGATTTGGGATTCAAATGGATTGGTAAAATGGATCTTGATATGATACCATTTTTTGAAGAATTACTTGTGAAAAAATCTTGGTGGGATACTGTAGATGGAATTGCTCCTCAGTTTATTGGCAAGATTTTATTGAAAAAATGTACTGAATCCGAAAGAGAAAAAAAGGCATTACTGTGGAATAAATCGAGCAATATATGGGTAATCCGAACATCATTGATTTTTCAGTTGCATTATAAGGATGCAATAAATTTTAAATTGGTGAAAAAGTTAATCCTTAATAGAGCAGAAAGTAAAGAGTTTTTTATTCAGAAAGCTGCGGGATGGATTTTACGACAACATGCTAAAACAAACTATGATGAAGTGGAAGAATTTGTTAGCCAAAACAGTTTGCCAAATCTAACAAAGCGAGAAGCACTGAAATAAATCTTGTTATTTTTTTACCTTTAGAATGCTTTACTTCTATCTGTGGAAATGTAAGCAGTAGTTTCTACATCTTGAAGTTTAGATTTCAAATAATCTCTATGTTTGAAGAAATCTGGTAAAACAGATGCAGGTAATGGATCAGGAGAAGGGAAATTTAATTTTCTGTGATCGACTTGTACACCATTTTTCCAAAATCTAAAACAAACATGAGGCCCTGAAGCAAGTCCCGTCGACCCTACATAACCAATTACTTGCCCTTGACTTACAGAAACACCAGGTCGGATTCCTGCAGCAAATCGACTCATATGAAGATATTGAGTTTGGTGCATCTTATCGTGTCGAATTTTAACAAATTTACCATTTCCTCCTCCATATGTTGCGGCCTCAACCACTCCAGCACCTACGGCCATAATTGGTGTGCCAGTTGGTGCGGCATAATCCGTACCTAAATGTGGTCTAGAAAATCGAAGTACTGGATGAAAACGACTATGACTAAAAGGAGATGATATTCGAGAAAATCGTACCGGAGCTTTAAGAAATGATTTTCTCATAGGACGACCTTCATTATCATAAAATTCATGCTTGTTGTTGAAATTATACGAAAAAGCAAAATGATTGTTTTCTGAAGTATTGAACTGTGCAGCTATTAATTTGCCATTATTTGTCGGTTCGTTACCGACATACAATCGTTCAAAAATAAGTTTGAATTCATTACCTTTCTGAACATGGTGAAAGTCTACAGAAGAGGATAGTGCATCTTCCATTTGATCTATAATATTTATCGAAACTCCATTCTTTTCTAAGGCCTCCCAAAGTGATGTTTCTATAATGCCAGTAGCAATTTCTTCTTTAGTAAATGAATTTTTTTCTTCAATACTTACACATCCATCTTGTTTTAATTCGCAAAGGACATATTTAGATGCATCGATTTCATAAACAAAATAATCTGGTGAGCAGCAAGGATTAGATTGAATAAAAGCTATGGTATTTCCTGATCTAAAATTACGTACATTGAAAAGTTCTGAAATCCCCTGAAGTGTTGTATTTATTATTGTTTTATTAAGTCCATAAGTGCTCAAAAGATCTGGTAATAATTGGTTCTTTTTGAGATCACTTTTTTGAATCTGAAAATAGCGATTATCGAAACCATAATCTATGTTTTCTGGCTGTATTTGGCATTCTTTTGACAATGTTATTTCAGTTTTTTTAAATAACTTAAAATTAAGTATGAATTTTAGTACAAATCCATTGAGAATCAACAATGTAACTAATGCAATGCCCTGTAAAGCCTTTACAATAAATTGGTTTTTCAAATTCATTTACATAAATTTTGAATATTAAAAAATGTTCGCTTTCAATGCAAAAGTATGGAAAACAAGTCAATTTGCCGAATAAAATGCTCATTCTTTAGGCTGAATAATAAAATTTTAACACATTATAAAAATTCATTATATGTAAACAAATAGAAATAAGGGTTTTCCCCGATATAAAAATTCTAGAAAATCTTAATTTTGCAAATTTTACAGACTAATAGGCATATTTGGAAACTCGTTTTTTGCAGTGTGGACAGAAATTAATCTCCTTAGAGAGACCGATTGTGATGGGGATAGTTAATACTAGCCCTGACTCGTTTTATAACAAAAGTGTTAGCCATTCTGAAAATGACTTTTTGACCAAAGTTGAAGAGATGATGCAAGATGGTGCTACAATAATCGATTTGGGTGGTAGCTCTTCAAGACCTAAAGCACATATCTTAAGTGAAGAAGAAGAATGGAACAATGTAGAGAAATATATCAAGGTTTTTGTGAAACAATTCCCTGATAAAATTTTATCACTTGATACATATAGGTCATCTATTGCACGAAAAGGCTTAGACTTAGGAGTGAAAATGATAAATGATATACATGCAGGCACTTATGATCTCAAAATGTTGGAATTGCTTGAAGAGTATCAAGTAGCTTACTGTATGATGCATATGAGAGGAGAGATAGGCTCAATGATGAAAGCTGAATTTTTACAATATGATGATGTTGTGTCGGATGTAATAAAATATTTTGTATTGCGATTGCAGGAGTTACAGAAATCTATCAAACTTAATATTGTGATCGATCCAGGCTTTGGATTTAGTAAGACAATGACTCAAAACTATGATTTACTTCGTCATCTTTCTTCTTTTCAAATCTTAGACAAACCCATTTTAGTTGGTTTATCTAGGAAATCTATGATATACAGATTGCTTGATTCAGATCCAGAACATGCGTTGCATGGTAGCATTGCAGCAACAACTGTAGCCCTTATAGGAGGAGCCAATATCATTCGCACACATGATGTGAAAGCTACTTCAGATGTAATTAAAATTTTTGAGATGTGGAAAAGTAGAAATTAAAGTAATGTTAAAAGGGTTCTTACAGAGTATTGGAAATAAAATTATTATTGTTATAGTAAACTAAGTGGTAGATATAAAGCAAGATATTAAAGAAACAGTAGGGAAAGCGATAAGTATTTCGCGCGTTCTTGCTTTTATATTTGTTTTATTTTTAAGTTTGTTTTGTATTATTTATGTGTTGTCAAAAACTTCTTTGTTTCAAAATTGGGCAAAAGACCGTATTGTCAATTTGATTAATAAAGAATCAGACTTTAAAATCAAAATCCAAGATATTCATGTAGATATTGTGAATGGCATAAGTTTGAAGCATGCATTGCTCAATGACCATCATCAAGATACTTTATTTTATGGAGGGAATTTGACTATTGGTTTGCGCCAATCCTTGATTTCACTTTTTTCAAATTCACTGTATATAAAAGATGTTGAGATTGATTCTTCTGTGTTTAAAATAATTTCATACCACAGCGAAGAGCGAAATAGTTTGAATCATTTTTTATATCAAATCAAACCAAAAAGTAAATCTTCCAAATCGGTTCCATTTCTCTTTTTTCTTGAAACAATATCAGCAAAATCTTTTCGATACCAAAGAGTATATGAAGAATCTTCAAGATATGAGGATTATTATGTAGGCTCGCTAGAAGCGACAATAGAAGAGTTGAATACAAATGCAGGGTTTTTGCGTTTTGGAAAAGTAGTTTTGTCAGAACCCAATATTTCAGTTGTTAAGAAAATAGCTTTAAGAGATAGTGTGCATCGGAATATTGCTATAATAGATACAATTCCTTCAGAGGTAGTAGACCCAGATATTAAATGTTCTTTGCCTTTTGTAGTTCAAATTAAATCGGCTTTAATAAAGAACGGAAGTTTTGCTTATCGAAATGAGAATAATGCTTTTGAACACTTCGATATCACCAAGTTACCTTCGATGGATTTTAATGATTTTCAAGTAGTAGATATTAATTCGAGCCTTACAGGATTTATATATAATG
Organism: Saprospiraceae bacterium; assembly: GCA_016722295.1. Classification (GTDB taxonomy): domain Bacteria; phylum Bacteroidota; class Bacteroidia; order Chitinophagales; family Saprospiraceae; genus Vicinibacter. The sequence continues at coordinate 465,855 of JADKGL010000037.1, read as the reverse complement.
ATCTAGATTTTTTTGGTAGTATGAATTTTTTTAATGCGAAATCAAGTTCAGGTCTTACTATAAAAAACATTAAGATTAATAATGGAGCAGTCACTTCGAAGTATGTCAATTTGCAAAATTTTATTATTGAAACCGATAAGTCAATTTTAAAAGATACGCTTGAATTGAAATATTCAAAATATGAAAGTTATCTTAATTTTGTAGATGCTATATTTATTAATTTCAAATCAAAAAATAGTAAAGTCGCAGTTGAAGATATAGCACAATTTTTTTCAAAAATTGCTGATGATGCATTTTTTATTAAAAACAAAGATCAAACTTTTAAGTTGAGTGGTACTGTTTTCGGTAAAGTGAACAGTTTGAAGATACCTAAGCTTGATTTTGAGTTTGGAGATAAAATTAAATTTACTGGAAATTTTGCTTCTCGTAACTTAGCAAAGTTTGGGGAAGAAATATTGAATATAAAGGCAGATAAGTTTCAGAGCAGTATTAAAAACTTACAAGATATTTTTCCAGGATTTAAAGTGCCAACAAACTTGGTAAATATCGGTAATTTCACCTTTAGAGGGAATTTTGATGGTTATATAGGTGATTTTGTATCTTATGGAAAGTTTACTACAGATTTAGGCATTGCAAATACAGATATTAATTTGAACTTTAGAAATGGAAATACTAAAGCAACCTATTCAGGTGCCCTTGAATTGGTTGATTTTGAACTGGGGACTATCATTGGTATTCCAGATTTAAAACAAGTGAATCTTAAGACTGTGTTGAGAAATGGTGTAGGATTGACGTGGGAGTCATTGAATGCTGATTTGACAGCAAACCTTGAGAGTGCTGTATTTAAAAATAATGTATATCGAAATTTAAATTTTAATGGCAATTTTAATAATTCGTTATTAGATGGGAAGCTTAAAATGGATGACGAGTTTATTAAATTTTCGTTTGAGGGTAAGATTTCTGAAATTAGGAATAGTCCTTTTTTTCAGTTTAATGCAAATGTAGCTCATCTTGATCTTCAGAAACTGAACTTGACCAAAGAGCCATTTATTGCTAAAGCAAGTATAGATATCAACATGAAAGGTAAGTCAATAGATGAAGCCATTGGTAAACTTAAGTTAAAAGATATTGTATTGCGAGACCAAAACAAAGATCAAGCATTGCTGATAGAGAATTTAGATGTTCAAGTAGAACAAGTTGGTATTGATAAGAAGCTTATTGTTGATTCTGAATTTGGCAAAATTGCTGCGGAAGGCAAGTTTGTACTTTCAGATTTGTTAAAAGATATTAAAGGTATTTTGAAATCCAATATTCCTAGCTTACCATTTGAAGAGAATCAGAATGTTAATCACATTGATCTTTCATATACTATTCGTTTTGTTAATTCTAGAAAGTTACTTACATATTTAAATATACCGGTAAAAAGTGATTTAGCAATTTTTGAAGGAAAATTAAATTCTGATCAGAAGCTACTTACAGTTAATTCTAATGTAACAGATTTTGAATATCAAGGTATAAAAATAAAAAATTTCAAGTTACTTTCTGAGTGGAATAATACTGCTATTTCCTCAAAGTTATATGCAGATAAAGTTAATTTTTTTGATAGACTTACAGTGCCAAATGTGAATTTATTGCAAAATGGAAATTCGACTCAATCGATGGTTTCACTATATTCATTAGATTCGGATCAGGTGTCAAAAAAGTATGAAATGATCGGGCTAGTAAAGCATAATTCGAAGTTTATTTCGCTAGAGATTCCTTCTAATCAGTTTTTATTTGATGATGTATTTTGGTATATTTCTTCTAAACATTCTTTGGCATATTCTAATGGGAATTTATTTTTTAAGAATTTTAGTTTTACTGATTCGACAAGGTATATTAGTGTTGCCAATTATGATCAGAAGGGATTGAAATTGAATGTGGATGGTTTTGATATTGCTGTTGTGAATCAGTTTATAAATGCAAAGGGACTTGCACTATCTGGTTTGTTTAATTTTGAGTTAACTTTAGAAAATTATTTTAAATTAGTAAATATTAGAGCAACAGCAAATGTTTTTCAGTTCCATGTAAATAAGTCAAATTATGGGCCATTACAATTAAGTTTATTTTTACCAAATGAAAATTCTCAATTGAATGTAGAATTTTTGAATCAATTTAGGGACTATAAAATTTCAGGTATGGGAACTGTCAATGTACCAATTGCTAAAAATTATAAGTATCCTAAATATGATGCTGAAATATTGTTAGAGCTTTTGAATACTCCAGCAAAGTATTTGGAAGATTACATTCCAGGGATCTCAAAGACAAAAGGTAGCCTAGATGGTCATGTGTTTTTGAATCTGATTAATAAGAGGTTGCTTTTAACAGGGGAGTTGGAAGCGAAGAAGTTATCAACAAAGATAAATTATCTAGGTGCTGTGGTGAATTGTAATCAAGGTAAAATCGCTTTAAATAGAGATTTAATTCAGTTCAATAATATCAAGCTCGCCGATGAATTGAATAATCCAATGCTTTTGAATGGGTATTTAAAGCATAAGAACCTTAGTAGTTTTACTGTAGATTGCAACGTCAGTTCAGATAAGGCACTAATATTGAATACCACAAAAGATGACAATCCAAATTATTATGGCTATGGATTATGTAAGTTTGATGCAAGTTTTTTAGGAGATCTAAGTAAGGTGAATATCAATATCTCGGCTATATCCCTCAAAGGAAGCAAATTAGTAATTCCAGTTAATTATGATCAAAGTGCAGATTCCAAAGATTTTGTGAGTTTTGTTAAAAATGAGCAAATTGATTCAGTAAAAATAGTTAAGCCATTGGATGTACGAGGAATGAATTTAAAAATGAATATTTCAGTATTTGAGGATTCTGAAGTTCAAATTGTTTTTGATGAAGATGCAGGTGATGTCATGAAAAGTTTTGGACGTGGTAATTTACAAATTAATTCTTTGCGTGACAATACTTTTTCTATGACTGGGGATTATATTGTGGAACGTGGTCAGTATTTATTTACACTGCTGAATGTAGTAAATAAGCCATTTCAAATATTGCGTGGCGGTACTATAAAATGGACAGGTGATCCTTTAAATGCAAACATTAATTTAATTGCGAAGTATGAAGGATTGTATTCGACGGTGTATTCATTTATCGAAGAATATTTATTTGATCAAGCGGATGTTTATGATGAAGCCAAGAGCAGAACTCAAATCGACTTGTCAATGAACCTTAATGGATCATTGTTAAAGCCTGATATCAGCTTTAAACTAGCTTTTCCAACATTGACTGGTGATTTAAAAAATTATACAGATATTAAGCTAAAGGAAATGGATGCAAATCCTGACTTGTTAAATCAACAAGTATTTGGATTATTGGTTTTTGGCACTTTTTTAAATACTGCAAATCCATTTCAAACTTCATTGATTCAGAATACCGGTATAAATACTTTGTCAGAGATGCTTTCTTCTCAGTTTTCATTATTTGTGACCAATTTATTATCTGAAGCTTTTAATAATGTTGACTTTATTTCTGGAGTTGATTTTAATGTAGCATATGATGTGGTTGAAGATCCTATTATTTCTCAAAATAGAATAGATCAAGGTGAATTTGTGTTTACATATCGTCAAAGACTTTGGAATGATCAATGGGCTGTGACGTTGGGGGGTAATTATAAAACCACAAGTATATACGGCAATACAAACTTTACACCTGAAAGTGTTATTGAATGGAATACGCCAATCAATGGTTTGAAATTACGAATTTATTATAAGAGCGACGACAGTTTTTTAGGAATTAAACATAAAGTAGGCTCTGGTGTTACATACCGTCGAGAATTTGATTCGTTTTCAGATTTTAAAAATGCGCTAAAAGAAAGATTTAGAAAAAAGGATGGGACATAATAAATTTAATTCAGAAATTGTTCAGTTTATACCTGAAAATTTGAGCAATGAACTAGAGTTTCATAAAATACAAGAGGAGTGCATAAAATATTGTTATTCTAAAGAAGCGGCGTTTGAACTTTCTCATCAAAAGGTAGTAATTGATGCTGAGATTATACAAGTTATGCTTACTGAGGTGGAAGAAATGTTTTGGCTTACTCAGAATAATCCTTTGCCACTTTCTGTATTTGAAGCAGTCACTGAAGATGTTAGAATGCTAAAAATTGCAAATTATACATGTCCATTAGATAGTGTTTTACGGTTTAAAAATTTATGTGTCATTTCAAAAAATATCCGAGCATTTTTTAAGGATTTGGATAAAAAACAATTTTCTTTTTTAAATTACAGAATCGATAGGTTAATTAATCCCAATGCAATATTAAATGAAATTTCTAAAGTCTTTTCACCTACAAATGAGATACTGGATTCGGCTTCCATTGAATTGCAAAGAATTCGCAGGAGCATAAAAGAAATAAATTCCGATTTACATAAGGTATTCAAGCGTAGTCTTTTGATGTATCGCGAAAAATCTTATTTGGCGGATATTCCAGAGACGATAAGAAATGGGAGATTGGTATTAGGTGTCAATGTGGAACATAAGCGAAATGTTTCTGGTATTATCCATGATCAGTCAGAGTCTGGTAAAGTGATTTTTATTGAGCCTGAAGAATTGGTACAACTGAATAATAGATTGAGAGAGTTGGAGTCAGATGAACAATCAGAAATTTTTAAGATTCTAAGCCAACTTTCAGAAGTAATCAGACCATTTGCAGAAGAGTTGGAGTCAACAGCTTATGAATTAATTGGCTTGGATATTATTCATGCAAAAGCAAAATTTGCTAAAGAAATTGACGGTATCAAGCCAAAGATTTCAAGTGAAGGTTTATCTATTCAAGATGGACGTCATCCTTTACTTTTAATAAAGAATAATAGTCAACGTCTTGTAACTGTTCCATTTAGTTTATATTTGAATTCTACAAATAGGATATTGCTCATATCAGGACCTAATGCTGGTGGCAAATCAATTACAATGAAAGCCCTAGGGCTATTACAATGTATGTTCCAATGCGGCTATTTATTACCTGTAGGCAAACAATCTACATTTAGTGTATTTCATAAAATATTTGGTGATGTCACAGATCATCAATCTGTCGATGAAGGACTCAGTACATACAATGCAAAACTAAAATTGCTCAAAGCGTTCGATGAAAATGTGGATTCTAAGACGCTGCTTCTGATTGATGAATTTGGCTCTGGTACAGAGCCGAGAATAGGAGGCGTAATAGCTGAAACAGTGCTTCGAAGATTGAATAAAAAACATGCTTATGGCATAGTCAATACGCATTACTCGAATCTTAAAGCAATAGCTCATCGAGAAGAAGGTCTAATCAATGGTGCAATGCTTTATGATAGTGAAAATATGAGACCTACATTCATACTTCGTGTTGGAAAGCCTGGTAGCTCATTTGCCTTAGAATTGGCAAAATCTAATCAACTAGATCCTTCAATAATCACTGAAGTTAGGAAGAAAATAGGAAAGGATCATGTGGCACTTGAAGATTTGCTTACGAATCTTGATGAGCAAAAAGTAGCACTTGAAAAGGAGCGCAATGAGTGGCGCGAGAAAACTGAAAAACTGGATCAGTTGATAGCAAATTACGAAAATTTAAGTACTCAATATGAAGTCAAAAGATTAAAGCTTAAGCTTGAAGCAAAAAAAATTGAAATCAAAGAGACCGATGATTTACAAAAACAATATTCAAAAGTTGCAAAGGAAATTCGAGATGAAAAGAATTTAGCAAAGGCAATAGAATTGGCTGAAAAACAAAAGCAAGCACAGGTAGAACAAATACAAGAGTTCAGTGATCTGAATAAGAAATTGTCTGAAACGCTTTATAAAGGTGTTGAATATGAAATTAAAATCGGTTCACCAGTTAAATTAATAAAGTATGGATTAATTGGGCGAGTTATCTCTATGAATAAGACTAAGTTAATTGTAGAAGAAGCCAATTTAAAATACAATGTGGATATCTCTGAAGTAGTACCGATGCCTGTAGCAATAGAATCCAATCAGACAGTTCGTGTTAAGTTAGATTACATTGCAAAAAATCAAGAGTTTAAACCACTTTTGGATGTTCGTGGATTTCGAGTGAATGATGCTGTGGATGCCTTTGATGTGTTTTTGGATAAAGCATTATTGGCTAATGTAAAGGAAGTGAAAGTGCTTCATGGTAAGGGTTCAGGTCAACTTAAATTAGCGATTCAAAAAGCGGCAAGATCATATAAATTTATCTCAAAACTTAAGCATCCCGATGAGGAAAATGGAGGTTTGGGCGTGAGTATTATTGAGCTCCAATAGGATATCTCGCCAAAGGAGTAAAATCTATGTTTGCAAATTGATTTTTTTGATATTTCTTATGAGCGAGAAAACCTATCATGGCTGCGTTATCTGTGCAATATTCAAATTTTGGAATTAACACATTCCATTGATTTTCATCTGCCATATTTGTAAGTTTTGAACGCAAACCACGATTTGCAGAAACTCCACCTGCGATTCCAATAGTTTTTATACCATGATCAATCATAGCCATTTTAGCCTTTCGCAATAAACTTTCGATGATTGTATCTTGAACGGATCTGCAAAGATTATTTAGATTTTGTGAAATGAATTCTGGATTTTTTTCTAGTTCTTTTTTAAGAAAATATAATACTGATGTTTTCAATCCGCTAAAACTATAATTATACTCAGACATTTTTGATATTGGAAATGAAAAAGTGGCTTCACCCAATTCTGAAAGTTTGTCAATATGAGGACCAGCAGGATAGGGTAGACCGAGCAACTTTCCAATCTTATCAAAAGCTTCTCCAGCCGCATCATCTATCGTTTGTCCAATGATTTTCATGTTCAAATTTTCGTCTACAATAACCAATTGGGTATGTCCACCTGAAACCGTCATGCAAAGGAAAGGATATTGAACATTTTCGCGATCTATCAACAAAGAAGCTACATGGGCCTCCAGATGATTTACTGTAATCAAGGGTAAGTTTAAGCCCATAGCTAAGCCTTTGGCAAAAGAGACTCCTACGATCAATGAACCAAGTAGACCTGGTCCTTTTGTTACCGCAATACATTGCAAATCCGATAAACGCATAGTTGATTTATGCAGCGAAGCTTTGACTACAGGCAATAAATTTTCCATATGCGCCCTACTAGCAGATTCTGGGACAACACCACCATATTTTATATGAATTTCTTGATTTGCAGTTATATTTGATAGGATTACTCCATTTTGGACAAGCGAGATGGATGTGTCATCGCAGGAAGATTCGATGGCTAGAATATTGATTTGCATCACATAATATCATTTTAAATCGAAATTTGTTTAAAAAATAAAATAGATGGTTGTGATTCTTTACCTAGTTGTGCTAGTTGTTGTTATAATTCCATTAGTAGTACTTCTTGTTTTAGATTCATCAGTACAAGTTTATGACTTGAGCTAGCAGGGGGCCAATGTTATAGATGTAAAAGCAATGTATACAAGAAGTGATTTTAATAAGAAAAAAGCTATTGATTTTATCATTTGGATGCTAGCTTTTAATTATGATTTTCTTATAAAATATTCCCTGTCCTGTAGTAAGCTTTAAAAAATAAACACCAAAGACTTTGTTCATTATAGCAACTTGATAACTAAAGCTTGCTGTGTTGTGATATTTTATTTTAACTTCTTTTCCTTCTTCATCAAACAATTGTATATTTTTTAATTTATTATCTTGATCGACTGTCATCCGAAAATTTCCATCATTTGGATTTGGAATGATTTGAATTTTAGAAGATAGAAAATCTTCCCGATAAGTAATTTTTCTCAGCTTCACAAGTTTGCATAATTCGTTAGAGATAGTGCACTCATTCTCTACATGCAAACAAATCTTACCAATTGTATCGCCTGTAGAATTCCATTTTACATGAATAGAATCCAATTTCTCTGGAAAGGAATCGAGAATCACACCACCTTCAACTCTCCATAAATATTTGTTAGTGATTGAATCCAAAAAGTCAACCTTATAAAACTCTATGCTTCCAGATTGGGAATCCTCTGTGCCTTGAATTTCTCTAATCTTTAAATATTGATCTTCATCGATATCTTCACAATATTCAAAACTACAGGTCTTTGTTTGATCTCCTAGTATATATTGAAGTATATGTGTAACACAATAATTATGATTTTTCGAAAATTTCGATCTCAGAACTTGAACTTAAAACTGTCATTGGAGTTGCTTTTTTATACCATTGGAAAGATTCTGAAAAATCTGGAGTTTGTCCACATAAAGTTGTATTTTGTTTAATCTGTGCTGTTAACATTGTTTTTCCATTTTTACATACAATTGAAATTTTTCCAGTGCTCGATGGATAAATACTTGTTAAAAAATAGGAGCTGTCACATTTATTATTTTTTGTGGACTTTGGTATTGTTATTTCTTTTTTATTATTGCATCCTAAGTGTATAATTTTAGTAGTTGGATCTTTATATTGTTCTCCAGGACAGCCTATGTAAAAAATTTCGGGGCCATCAATCCTTTCAATAAATGTAATATCAATAACAGAATCAAATTCGCAACAACCATTTAATTGAAATGGACATCTATATGTGCCAGATGCAGTAATCGTTTCACAATGCCATTTATATGGGATTAATTCGGAGCAAACTAGTCTAGACTTGGCTCTTTGTTCAAGTTTTTTCGCGACTATTACTGTAATACACCTGGCAGGAGTCTGCGTGCAGATTTCGCTCTCTGAGCCGGTAAATGCAAATACGCAAACTTGAAATTGGCCCTCCTCTGTGAAACAAAGGTTTGCCCTGGAGTTAGATCCGATGTCTCCACCATCTATTGTCCAACGGTAACTCGGCATACAAGTCCCCGATGGCGGTTCTACCCAAAAATCAGTGCAACAGCCTTTGCATATGGGTGAAGGAGTCGCCTGTGAAATAGGGCCTAATGGGCTAATTACAGGACTAGATCCATTTCCACTTATACTTATAGTGTAATTACAAACATCGCCATTGCAGCCATCAATCCATAAATAGTAATGCGCACATGCTACTAGGTTTACAGTGCTTGAAATAGTTCCACTGCTTCCTATGCAATTTTTAGTGCAAACAACTTGCCCTGAACAATCACAGTATCGGACTATCCCAAACTCTAAGCCACTGGCAGTTCCTCCTCCTGGAATATAGCAGTCACTATAATTTATAGTAATGGTCACACTACCTCCTTGTGCGATGAATGCCCACCACTGACTATTGTTGGGTGTACCAGATCCATTGCATGGTAAGCATGCTGTAGGGTTTTGAATGGTAGGAGTAGTGCATGAATATCCATTTAATTCATTTAAGGTACATAGTATTGGGCTTTCCACCCCATAACAATCATCTAATGCAGCTGGAACACATTGGCTTAGCATAGTTTCCACATCTGTCAATGTAGCAATTAATAAAATAAGTATAAGCTTTTTCATGAAGGGACATTTTGTGCTTGTTATACTGAATGATTTTTCAACTCCGAATCTGAATAGAATACCTATTTCAATTCTAATTTGATTTTTATAGGCTCTAATATCTCATCTATCCATTTCTTTACCAGTTCTATTCCTATAGATATGTGATGCCTTAAAGAACCAAAGCGCTGCTTTTGAGTTGAAGAATTTTTTACAAATGATGCAGTAACTTCAATCTGGGCTTTATTTTAATCTGATGGTGCGTATTTTTGAGATACAATAATTTACTTACTTACATTGGATGACTTATTCTCTTTGCAATGATTTTTTCAACCAATAGCGCTTTGATTAATTCATCTACCTTGCTTTCACGCATGGCAATTGTAAAAACTTCAATATTGTTTCTTTGATCTGCAACATAGACTTTAGTTTGAACACCTGACACATATGAATAAAAAATTTTAAGTTCTTGTATATTTTTTAAACAGTTAGAAATTACTATTTAAGTTTAAGTTTTGACATGTAAAGAGAAAATGCTGATTGCGTTATTTTTTCATTAACTGGTTTGATGTATTAGAATCAATTATTGAAATATTTAAAATCACAAACTATAAATGTTCACTTGAATGGATATTGAAAAAAAAAAATGAATTTCTGCTATTCTAAAATTGTTTTAGACCAGTAATTTAAAGGTCTAGCTAGATATAACTATTTTCTCCTTGAATTGCAAACTATAGTTTTGTATCATAAACAACTTAATAAATCAACTTATGAAAAAAGTATTTACATTATTTTTTTTAATACTATGCAGCTTTATAGCAAATAATGCTATTGCGCAGCGCGAATACCAGAGTGCCAAATTTAATACAGTTAAAGAAACTAATTTCTTTGCAATTTCTGAGAATGTAAAAAAGGTATTGTTGGAGGAAAAATCAAAGGCGGTTACACCTTTTGAAAAAAAATCAATTGAAAAAGAAATTAAGCAATTTGGTAGATGGCAGTATTATTGGAAAAATTTTGTCAATCCAGATGGTAGTCTTCCTACTCATTGCATAGATTTAGATTTGCTTCATCTAAAGCCAAATTCGCCTATACCTAGTTTACAAAGTGAAAGCAGTGTGTTGAATGCGAAAAACTGGACACAAATTGGACCAACAGTAAGGGTGGATGCTCACGGATATACAGCGTATCCAGGAATGGGTAGAGTTAATGTAGTTAGAAAATTAGGTACTACCACTTATATAGCAGGCGCACCTGAAGGTGGGATTTGGAAGACCACAGACAATGGTGCTAATTGGGTTGCTAAGACAGATGCAATAGCTTTGTTAGGCATTAGTGATATACGGGTTAATCCAAATGATCCTATGAAAATGTATGCAGTAACAGGAGACAGACATAAGAATTCTTCTCTAAGTATTGGTATTATAAAATCGCTTGATGGTGGAGAGACATGGAGTACAACAAGTTTAGTATTAACTCCAGAATTAAATAAAGCAACATCCAATCTTGGGATAAAACCTAATAATCCAGATTACATGATAGCAGTCATGCAACAAAATGTATATTATACTACAGATGCTTGGAGTACATATACGAAAGGAACTAGTATTGATGGCGGATTAGATGTATTGTATACAAATGATTTTATTTTAATTTCGGATTCTTATGGTAACATATTTAGAAGTACAGATAATGGTGCAAATTTTGTACAAATATATAGTAATAATGAAGGTTCAGGTGATATTGCACTTAGATTTAATCCTACAGTGATTGGTGACGATGTTTATTTTTTAGCTGGTAAGAAAAATGGACCGATTTTATATAAAGCAAGTATCACCCAAATTAATGCGGCAACAGAAGCTAATAAATTAGTAGCAACTAAGGTTGGTGCTACAATACCAGACTTTAATCCACAAGGTGTATTTTGTGTCGTGTTGGCTATAAATCCAACAGATATAAATAAAATATTAGCATTTGGTGTTGATGGTTATTATTCTACTAATGGGGCTGCAACATGGGCTAAAAAATTGGATGCCTATAATAGTACAACAAGTGGAGAAACTTATGTTCACCCTGATTATCACTTTGCAGAGTTTATGGATAACAATACTGTTTTGGTTGGCCATGATGGAGGTGTTAGTTTAGTAAATATAAATGCGCAGCCTTTCGGACATACCGACATTACAGGGAATATGATTATAGGTCAGATTTATCATGCAGCAATATATAATTCAGATTTGAATAATGAAAATTTACTTTTGGGTATGCAAGACAATGATGGATATTCAAAATCACCTACAACCAAATCTGGAAATTGGGTAGCTGTAAGTGCAGGTGATGGAACTGCAGCAGGTATTAATCATCGCGATCCTTTAATTCGATTTATGGGAGGAGTTCATGGAGCATTGCATAGAACAAAAACGGCCTATTTAGCCAGTTATACTGACCAGACAGAAGTCATTGCTCCAAATGAAAGTACTGCTCCTTTTATTTGTGAAGTAATAATTCATGATCAGAATCCTAACCATGTTTTTGCAGGTCATGGAGAATTAAAATATTCTAAAGATGCTGGACTAACTTTTCAAGATGTGGGTCAAGAATTGAAAGTTGGACCTACAGATGAAGTCGATCAATATGCGGATCGCATTGCGGTGATAGGAAAGAATGGTCAAAAATTGGCTAAATATGATACAGTTGCTGGAACATTTTCTAATGTAACTGATATTGTAAAACCAACAGATGTCACAGTTAATTTTAATTCTGTTTGTCTTGCCTCATCAAACAACAAGATAATATATGCATCGATTCCAGGATTAGATGCTGCGAATAAGGTATTTAAATCTATAGACAATGGTCTTACTTGGACTAACATTACGTTCGATTTACCTAATGTTGTTGTTAATAAAGTTCTTAATCAAGTTACAGGGACAGCAACTTTTGAAGAAATTATATACGTTGCTACTAATGTTGGTGTATTTGGTCTGATTCGAGAAACTGAAAACTCAAAGAAGTGGATAAAAATCGGAAAATTGCTTCCCAATGTCATGGTAAATGATTTAGATATTAATTATGCTGCTTTAAAAATGTATGCTGCAACTTATGGACGAGGATTATGGGAATTGGATGTGAATTATTCTGTAAATTCAACAGGAATTAATGATAACAAAATAAGTGAAGACCAGTTTCAATTATATCCAAATCCATCATCTGAGAATCAATCTATTCAGATTGGATTGCCAAAAGATGTTTATGAAGCAAAGTATAATTTATATAACTATGTTGGTGGAAACTTGAAATCTGGAAATTTAACAAAATCAGAAAATATAGTTTCTATGGATGGAATTGTGCCTGGACTTTATTTACTATCCTTGGAAGTGAATAATATTAAGTATTGTAAAAAAGTTGTGGTACAATAAATATGAAGAAGCAATTTTTTTATAATTCAGACATTTCTATTTTAGCTTGTGGTAATTCTTTAAACTAGAAAGTCTAGCACCTTTCTTGGAACTGGTGAATTTAGAATTGAAGTTAAGTCTTTCGATTCAAGGTACTTGATAAAGGAAAAGATGATCTTTTATGTTTTAATAAATGGCAAGTACTTAAAGCTAAAACCTGTCCTTTTGGAATTACGAAAAATGAAATAATAGTAAGAATTGTTACGGTTGGTATTCACGCATTGGAGTGCCAACCTTTTTTATTACATAATCGAACAAGACCATATTATGCAAAATTATTTATGCGAAGTAGATTGTATAGTTAATCTTTATGTAATACGTATCTGATATAAATATCTGATTCTTAGACTAACCAATATTTCATGTTTTCTTTTAAGACAACACAACAGCTCTTTATGTTTTATTTTTAACAGTTCAAGTTTAAGATTTGCGCTTGGGGGAGAGACAATTTGAAACTTTAAGCTATCAGTACTTTATGTTTTACTATAGGATGGTTATCTTGTTTCTAGAATTAAAATTTGGAGATATCGCAATTATTCTCTCCGTCTTCTGCAATAATCTTTGGCATCCTTCCTTTCTACTTTCTTTTGTATTGGAATCAATTTCTTGTAACAGCTTAGAAGATGTAATTTTTTTATATCTCGTAGGATAGCAGAATGTTTTCCTGATTCTTTGTTTGAAAATATAAGATGTACATGATTCGTCATAAGACACCAAGCATACAAAAAAAGTCCTTTTTTATTGATGCAATATCTAAGGCTACCAACAAAGATTTCTTTGTATTCTATCCTAGTAAAAACATCCACCCAACCAACAGTTGCAAAACTGACAAAATAAATTCCTTCAGGATCTAGAAATTTGTATTTTGTGCTCATAAGACAAAAATAATAATATAATTTTATATTTTAAAATTTAGTTTAGGAATAATTATTTGATATGGCACTTCTTGTTTTTGTTACTTCAGAACATGTCTAAGACTTTCGCTAGATATATATTCATGGCTCAGCCATGATAACTCTTCGACGTAGGAAGATCCTACGCCGAGCTTAGGTGATGGCGACCTGAAGGTCTTAGGTAAAAAACTTTGCACCGTCTCGAAGACATTGCAAAGCTTAATTCTGATGATAAAATTCATATCTTTTATGCTCATGATAATCTAATCAAGGCTGCTAAGTTGAAGGCGATCTAGCTACTTACCTATTCTTGGTAGTAACAAATTTATCTCTGTATTTAAATAAAACTACTGATATAAAAGTAAATATTACCGCTAGAACATTTCCGCTAACAGATATCTTATCTCCATTTCCTGATGTAAAATAAAGAATTGAACTTAAGAGTACAAGAAATCCGCTAACAAACAATATAATGCACCAAATTTTCAAAATTATCAGGTAAAGTTTCGGTCTATATCTAAAAGATATTAACAAAGCAACACAACAAATTATATGTATAATTGAAAAAGCTCTTACTTCACTTAATAATTGGAATATTGACAAAACCAGTACGTAAAAGATTGCTAAAAACGATACTATCCTATATGTAAACTTTGACATCATATTTAACAAAAAATTCCTAAAATTTCGCAAAGTGATCTATCTGTAAATAAAAAACTAATTGCCCCAATTAATATTAATATTCCAGCTCCTATAGTTCTAATGTTTGTAATATACTTCCCTAAATTATCACCAGCTTGCTCCCATTTTAAGCCAGCTCTAATTGTAATAATACCTAAAATCAGTAAAATGATTCCTACTAGTTGTGTCATGGACGTTCTTATTTATTTTCTTCTAATTGTTTTTTAACAACATAATCTGTTGTCAACTTTACTTTTCCTATGCTTGATTGTACAATATTTGTAATGGGTGTAGGATCTGTATTTCTTACAATCTGATCAAGATTTGCCTTCTTTAATGCATTTTCCAATGGTTTTGGTGCTAATTCTAAAGCAACGTCTACTCCAAGGTTTGTAAAGTTGTCTTTTGTCATCCCACTTTCTTCAAAGTTAACAGCATTGGTTATGACTTTACCACCTAAGGCAACACCTTCACCAATTGCTGCAATGCTGAGTGATGCTCCTTCCGTAAATGGTGCCGCTACATATCCAACAGCTGCAATACCATCGCCAATATTATTAACTACTTCACCTGTTTTCTTAACTATTTCTCTTCTCTTCTCAACAGCCTTACTAAAGTTCTCAATTTTCTTTTGTATATCTGCATGTTTTACTGAAACAACAGTATTTTCCTTTTGATTGTAATAATGAGTAGTTCCGTCCCTATTTATGTATGTGTGATTATTAGCTCCACCGTCATTTGCAGTTCCTTCTCTGCGTTTATATGATCCATCCTTTTGTTGGTCATAAATCCAATCTGGTGCTCTACCATCAGGATCAATCATATTAATTGGATTGTTAAGAGAGTAATTATAAGGACTCCAACCTGAGAATTCATCTGCCAATGGATCGACACCATACCACAAAGAAATCCTAGCATCATAATACCTCGCCCCGAAGTAGTGCAATCCAGTAAGGGCGTCTTGTTCCTTACCTGTGAAGGTATATCTGCTGCTGTATGATGCTGTGATCCTCTGGTCTGCCATACTCTCTCCGAATGGCAAATATAGCGAATTAATGAGATAATTTGCAAATGTGCAAATATGCAAATTTTAAAAGATAGTACTCAGTTTGAAATAATAGAAGCATTAAAAATATTATCATCAAAACATGAATTACTGTATATTTGCAAACAAACTAAGTTACAATGGTGTTATCATTGGTGTATTAATTATAGTGGAAGATACTAATTTAAGTAACTAATACTTCTAAAATTTACTTCAATGTCTTAATTATAAATATATTTACTTATGAAAAATCAAGATATATTAATAGTTCATCCAGAATCAGAGGAACAAGTGGCTGTCGTTAAGGCTTTTCTCGAAGAGCTAAAAATAAAATTTGAGTATTCTAATGAGGAGAATTATAATTCAGAATTTGTAGCTAAAATAAAAAAGGCAAGACAAGATTATAATAATGGTAAAGGTAAAATATACACTACGGAACAATTAAATTCATTATGGAAATAATTTTCTTACCTGATGCAGAAGCTGATTTGCAGTTTTGGATATCAAGTGGGAATAAGACTATCCTGAAAAAAATTTCTGAACTAATTTCTGATATTAAACTTCATCCATATTCAGGTCTAGGCAAACCTGAACCATTAAAGCATGATCTTTCTGGCACATGGTCAAGAAGGATAAATAAGGAACACAGACTAATTTATGAAATTGATTCGAATATAATTTTAATTCTTTCTGTTAAAGGGCATTACAAGTAGGATTAGGACTTTCTACAAAGATCTTTTTGTATTCTATTCTAGGTAAATTTTTAAATAATATATCGGTCTAAGACTTAAGCTAGCAATGGCAAATTTTGGTAAATACTCCATTGATAGAAATAATAGATCTATTGAAAATATAGTCTTTAAAGCATGTTTTACTGCATATTTGCACACAAACTTTATATAAAAATAATGCCTGTATCTTGCATTTCAAAATTCTGTTGTGCAATAATTTTTACTTGTTTATACTTCTAATTGAAATTGCTTTAGCACAAGTCTAAGACTTGCCTTGCAGGGGTTTAGTCAAAAACATACTTATTGATAAATCTTTTATTATGCATTACACCTCCTATAGAATATGAGTTTTCAAATCTAAATATTTCGATTTTTCCTTCATTCAAGAAATATTCAAAAATGTCATTATCATAATAGTCACAGACAAAGACTCTAGTATTTGAACTATCTCTTAAAAATAATCTATATGCATCTCCTGCAACTCCACAACTTTCAACCTTATAGTGATCACAAAAATATTCAGGAAAAACCTTTTCTGATCTTAAAAAAAAATATTCAAATCTACTCTTACAGGAAGTCAAAATAACCAAACAAACGAGCAATTTACTAGTATTTAATTTATTGATTTCCATGATCTTCAATTTTGACTAATTTTCCGTCAGAATTATAATAATTCCAAAAGCCAGTTTTGCTAGACTTTGGCAAATGATATTTGCCATATGTCGTAACAATGTTTTCAGAGTAAGTTTCAAAATCATATTGAATAAATTTAATCGAATCTTTAGCATCAAAAGTTATTTTGTATTTTCCTTCGACTTTAACTGTGCCGTTATCGTAAAATTCAATATAATCGTGATGTAGCATCACATTTTCAAATTCTAAAATAGAACAATTGTAACATATTGAATCAATATTCCGACTAAAACTTGTGTAATTTTCAATTTTGGAAATGACTCCATTTTCATAAAATGAAATCCATTTACCAGTTTTATTATTACATTTATACTCTTCTAATTTTTTTAAAATTCCATTTGGATATCTATAAAGAAAAATACCATCCTTAGCATAATAAGTGCAAGATTGTCTGCTGCCAAAATGTCCTTCAACTATAACAACATCATTTTTTAACTTAACATAAATCTTATTGTCATCTCTTCTGAATGTTAAAAAAAATGTGTCTTTTTGAAACGTATATTCTACATATGTTTGAAATGAATCGATGTTAAATTTTTTACGCACCCATGCTTTGGAATCGTAGTCAAATAATTTTAATACATCGATGGAGTCTTGGGAAAAATTCACATTACTGTACAATATAAAAATAAATATTATTAAATAATTCAGCTTCATTTGTATTTATATGATTGTATATGTGAATCGAAACTCAAATTTAAACTTCTTATTACCATTTTCAATAGCACTAAATAAAGTGTTGCACTTTTACATCAAATTAAAGTTAAAGCTTATAAATATTTAACTGTGGTAAACGCCAATTTTATTTATAACGATAGATTTTGGATTCAAAGTATATGATCATTCATTGTACTGACATAAAAAGCAGAGAATTGTTTTAACTTCCTACATTTAAGATATATTCTTATGGTTGAAATGCAAAAATCATGTTTAATTAGAATTAAAATTTATTATATGAAATTTTTTCACTTGCCTAAACCTACTTCATAACCCCCTTCATCCTCAAACTAAGCTCATTCAAACCCAAATTCCCAATACTCCCCAGATGCGTATGAGACACCGTATTTGCTTTATAGTTAAATGTTCCTTCATTGACTTCATTCCCAATTTTCTGATAAGCTTCACGAAATGGCATTCCTTTTTTTACATCTTCATTAAGCGCATCAACAGTGAATAAAAGTTTATACTGAGGGTCGTTTAGAATATTCTTGCGAATTTGAATTTGCTCTAACATGTGAAGCGTTAATTCAATACAAGAATTTATTTCTTTGAAAGCTGGAAAAATAATTTCTTTGAGCAACTGAACATCGCGATGATAACCTGATGCAAGATTTGTAGTGAGCAGATTGATTTCATTGGGAATGCTTTGAAGACGATTGCATTTAGCTCTTATGAGTTCGAAGACATCTGGATTTTTCTTGTGAGGCATGAGACTGCTTCCAGTAGTGAGATGATCTGGAAAAGAAATAAATTGAAAGTTTTGATTGATATACAGACAACAATCCATTGCAAACTTTGCCAATGTGGAAGCAAGACTAGATATCGCAAATGCAATATATTTTTCTGCTTTTGTCCTTCCCATTTGTGCATAGATAGAGTTGATATTTGCTTCAGAGAACCCCAATAACTTTGTCGTCTCCAGCCTATCCAATGGGAATGAGGAACCATATCCAGCGCCACTACCTAAGGGATTTCTATCACAAATCTGGTATGCGAAATTCAAGGCAAGCACATCATCAATCAAGCTCTCAGCATAGGCACTAAACCACAAACCAAATGATGATGGCATGGCCAATTGATAATGTGTATATCCTGGCAATAAATCACGTTGATGTTTTTTGCAAGATTGATAAAAACTTTGAACAATGCATTGGCATGCTCCTTTGTTTGTACTAATTGATCGCGATAATATAATTTTGAATCTAGAGCGATCTGATCATTTCGGCTTCTTCCTGTGTGGATTTTCTTACCTACTTCTCCATAGCGCTCTGTGACTAATTTTTCAACTTGAGAGTGAATATCCTCAATGCCTTTTTCTATCTTAAATTTTTTATTTTCTATTTCTAGTTTTATCTCTTGCAAGGCTTTTAGAATGAGAGTAAGTTCTTGCTTTTTTAGCAATCCTACTTTGTGTAACATTTTGCAATGCGCCATTGATCCAATGACATCATATTTTGCAAGTTCAATATCAAACTCTTTGTCGCGACCTACAGTAAACTGCTCTACGAGTGATGAAGTAGTACTTCCTTTCTTTTGCCAAAGTTTCATTTGCTTAATATTAATTTTCAATAATTTGATATAGCAATCTATTCCTTGTTCGATTTCTTTCAGATATATAAATTCATCCGCAGTATGACTTCTTGCAGAATCTCCAGGACCTAGTTTCAATGCAGGAAAAGGCATCAATGCTTTGTCTGATGTCGTTGGAGAGCCATAGTATTCTAATCCCATGCTAATACCATTTCGCACTAATTCATGTGTGAGTGGAATTATGCTTGATCTCATTCGTTTGCTTCTTGGAGTAAATGTGGATTGACAATGTTCTGAAATCTGTTCCAATATTTCGTCAAAATTATACAGTTCATTTACTCTAATGTCCACAACAAATTTGCATTGATCTGGAATAACATTATGTGCTTTGTTTTCAGTTTCAATTACCGTCACGTTGACATGAACTGGTCCGAGCAAATCCGACACTTGAGTAAAGGGTTTTGAATATATCCATGCAATATCTTTCATAGCAATTTCAATCGCATTCACACCTTCATTTCGCGCAGCATGTCCTGTCTTTCCCTTGGACACCGCATCAAGGACTAATAGCCCTTTTTCTGCAATAGCCATTTTGCAAAGTGTTGGTTCACCAACGATAGCAAAATCAACTTGACCTAATGAAGGAATTACCATTTCGATTCCTCCTTTGCCAGAAATTTCTTCTTCTGCACTTGCTACAAATACTACATTATATTTCAGATCTTGAATCTCATTATAATGTAAAAAACAAGCAATGAGTGAGACTAGAGCACCACCTGCATCATTACTTCCCAATCCAAATAATTTTCCATCTGTAGTGATTGCTTCATAAGGATATAGAGTATAGGAAGGTGAAGGCTTGACAGTGTCATGATGTGAGTTGAGTAGAATAGATTTTTTTGTTGGATCAAAATATTTATTGCGAACTATAATATTATTTCCTAAGCGTTCTGTTTTGCAGTTTCTAGAATCAAAAAATGCAACTATAAGTTCAGCCGTCTTATCTTCTTGTTTAGACAAAGATGGTGTTTGAATTAAACTTTGAAGAAGAGAGATGCTATCTTGAATTAATTGAGCGTTAGGCATGAATTAAAGTTCCTTTAATGTTATTTGAAATATCTTCTATCAAATCCTCAGCATGAATGACTTTCACAGAAGATACATTTTTTTCTACAGCAAGAAATGCATTTTCAAGCTTTGGTAGAATTCCATCTTTTGCATTTCCAGACTTCTTTATATCGTCAAAATAATTTTTATCTAATGAAGAAATCACAGAACTGTCATCATTAGGATTGCTTAAAATTCCCTTTTTCTCAAAGCAAAAATAAAGTGAAACATCATAATAGTTTTGCATCGCACATGCTATCTGAGTTGCGATTGTGTCTGCATTAGTATTAAGTAATTGACCTACCTGATTTGAAGTTATTGGAGCAATGACCACTGTGCCAAATATTTCCAACAATTGTAGCAATTTATCTGCTTGAATATTTTCAAAATTAATATCTCCCACATAACCATAATCGATATCATGGACAACTCTTTTAGTGGCAGGTATGAGTGCTCCATCTACTCCACAGACACCAATAGAATCACATTGTTCAGCTTGCAGCAAGGCGACGATAGATTTGTTGATCCATCCTGCATAAGTCATTGTTACAATCTTCAGTGTTTCTATATCGGTAATCCTTCTGCCGTTCACCATTTGTTGCTGAATACCCAATTGATCTGCAAGTTTTGTAGCCAGCTTGCCACCCCCATGTATTAGTATTTTCTTTCCATCTATTTTAGCAAAACTTTTTAAAAATTGGCGCAATGCATTTTCATCATCTATGATGTTGCCACCAATTTTAACGACAAGAATTTTTTCTCTTTTCATCTTAAATACTTGGCTGTAGAATTTCACTCAACACAGCTTGTGCTGCATAAATTCTATTTGTTCCTTGTAGTGTAGTCAATGAATTTTTACTGTCCAATACATCTCCTCCCAATTCTAGATTTCTCCTCACAGGAAGACAATGCATGATCTTGGCATCTTTAGCGCGATGTAATTTTTCTTTAGTGATCATCCAATCATTGTCATAAGACTTTATTTTTCCATAGTCAGTATAGGATGACCAGTTTTTAACATAGACATAGTCTGCATTTTGCAAAGCTGTTTCATGATTATTAATTATTGTAGCACCTTGAGTATACATGGGATCGAGATCATATCCCTCTGGATGTGCGATAATAAAATCAGCTTCTCCCCATTGTGTTACCCATTGCGAAAAACTATTCGCCACACATTGTGGCAATGGCTTTATATGTGGTGCCCAACTCAATACTATTCTTGGTTTTCGCTTCTCCAAAAATGTTTCTTTTATTGTAGCAATATCTGTCAAACTTTGCAATGGATGCAATGTTGCACTTTCTAGACTTACTACAGGAATTCCTGAATATTTGATTAATTGATTGATATACTTTTCAGAGTAATCTTCGCTGCGATCTTTAAGGCTTGGGAAAGTTCTTATACATAATATATCAAAATAATTTCCAAGTATCGGTGCAGCATCTTTAATGTGCTCGACTGTTAAGCCATTCATCATTGCATCGTCATCGAATTCTAAATTCCACCCTTCACTTCCTACATTAAACACAATGCATTCCATGCCTAGATTCTGAGCAGCGATTTGTGTGCTTAATCTAGTACGCATACTTGGATTGAAAAACAAAAGACCAATTCGTTTATTCACTCCCAAAGTTTTATCCTTAAATGGATTCGCTTTGTAGTCAAGAGCTTTTGAGACTAATGCATTAATATTAGGCGCATCTTGTGCAGAGATAAATTGTTTCATACTATGAATTTAGTTCTTGTTTTAATATTGAAATAAAATAATCGATTTCTTTTTTGTAATGGTTAATGCAGGAAGCAAACGGATGACATTGGGTTTTGCCTCTCCAACAAAGATATGATATTTATCAAGTAAGATATTCTTGAGTTGAGGCACTTCATCAGTGTCAAATCCTAACATCAATCCTTTTCCTCTAACATTTTTTAGTTGAGGAAACTGCTTTAATTCTTGCATTAAATAATTGCCCATCAAATTCGCATTTGCGATTAAATTTTCCTTTGTCATTACATCAATTACAGTGATTGCTGCTACACATGCCAAATGATTTCCACCAAACGTTGTACCTAACATTCCAAGTTTCGCATGTATAGAAGGAGAAATTAAAATAGCGCCAATGGGAAATCCATTTCCAATTCCCTTTGCCATTGTGTAGATATCTGCATCAACTTCTGCATAATCATGTGAAAAATATTTTCCTGATCTTCCACAACCACATTGCACACTATCTGCGATATAAATTGCATTGTACGCAGTACACAGTTCTCTTATCGTCTTCAAAAATAGTGGAGATGCTTCACGAATTCCTCCAACACCTTGTATCCCTTCTACAATAACAGATGAAACTTCTTTACCATATTGTAAAAAATATTCTTTTAGTGCTTCCGCATTATTGAAAGGTAAAAAAACAATATTCTCTGTTTCATTTACTGGTGCTACAATACTAGGATTGTCTGTAGCTGCCACTGCAAGAGAAGTTCGTCCATGAAATGCATTGGTAAAGGCAATTACTTTTTTTCTTGCATTGTAAAACGAAGCTAATTTCATAGCATTCTCGTTTGCCTCAGCACCAGAGTTGCAGAGAAACAATTGGTAATCTTTCTTGCCAGAAATTGCACAAATCTTATCAGCCAATTCATTCTGCAAAGGAATTCTGATCGAGTTTGAATAAAATCCAATTTTATCCAACTGTGAAGTTAAATTTGATACATATTCGGGATGAGTATGTCCGATGGATATAACTGCATGTCCTCCATAAAGATCAAGATATTCTTGTCTATTTTTATCATAAACATGCATTCCCTTTGCAGAGACGATCTCAATATCTTTTATACTATATACTGGAAATAAACTCATGGATTTATTTAAAAATAATTTGATTTGATTTGTAAGCCTGTCATTTCTGGATAACCAAACATTAGATTCATATTTTGGATTGCTTGACCTGAAGCGCCTTTGATAAGATTATCTATTGCAGCATGTATGATCAACTGGTCTTCTTGCTTTTCCAAATTAATAATGCAATAATTGGTATTGACCACTTGTTTTAAATGAATAGGCTCTGTCGAAATATGAACAAATGGATGATCCTTATAATACGCTTTAAAAAGTTCTATATTCTCTGCCAAACTCAATTTTGATTCCACTTGACTGCTTGTAAAAATGCCTCGAGTAAAGTCTCCTCTCCAAGGTATAAAATAAAATCCTTCTACATTTCCTTGAAGCTTTTCTAAGGATTGGATCACTTCTGCATTATGCTGATGAGTAAGTGTTTTGTAGGCTTGAATATTATTATTCCTCCAAGAAAAATGAGCGCTTTCTGTCAAGCTATTTCCTGCACCTGTTGATCCTGTAATTCCTGTAATATGTACAGTGGGCAATATTTTACTCGCCGCTAAAGGCAATAATGAAAGACTGATACAAGTAGCAAAACATCCAGGATTGGCTATATTATGTGCTTGTTTTATTTCTTCACGATTAAGTTCTGGAAGACCATAAATAAATTTTCTCGCACCAAGATTTGAACTTGAATTCAATCGAAATTCATTGGACAGGTCAATGATTTTTACCTTATCTGGAATTACATTTTCCTCTATAAATTTAGCAGCTTCTCCATGAGGAACACAAAGAAACAGTAAATCACAATCAGATAGTAATTCATCAGTAAATTTCAATTGTGTATAAAATAAATCTGGATGAATTCTTCCTACTTCTTGACCTTGGTTTTTTCTAGAAAAAAGGCAATGAATTTCTACATGTGGATGAGTCAGTAATAATCTCAACAATTCACCACCAGTGTATCCTGATGCGCCTATAATCCCAACTTTGATTTTTGCAAAATTAGAATTCATTATACTTTTAGATAAGTTTGATAGATAATAGAATTCTGGTTGCCGAAAATTTTAGTAAAGCCTTTGACATCTTCTCCTGTCCAAGTATTGTTCATCTCACCATAAGATCCAAACTTGGAACTCATCAAGTCATACTCTGACTCTATACCATTGATCTCAAATCGATATGGGTGCAATGTCACGAAAACCTTACCAGTAATAAATTTCTGGCTATTGCATAAAAATGCTTCAATATCCCGCATGACTGGATCCAATATTTGCCCTTCATGCAACCAGTTGCCATAAAAATTTGACAATTGATCCTTCCATTGTAGCTGCCATTTACTTAAGATGTGCTTTTCTAATGCGTGATGCGCTTTAATGATCAATATAGGTGCTGCAGCTTCAAAACCTACACGACCTTTGATCCCTATAATCGTATCACCTACATGTATATCGCGTCCGATACCAAATGGACCAACAATATCTTGTAAGAATTTTATCTTGGTGACTTGGTCTCTACAAATTTCATTATTGACACCGATTAGCTCTCCTTTTTCAAAATGCAAAATCAAGTCTTCGCTCTTTGTCTTGGTGACTTGAGTTGGCCATGCATGTTCAGGAAGTTTTCCGTTGGATTTTAATGTCTCAATGCCACCAACACTGGTTCCCCAAAGTCCCTTATTAATTGAATAGGCCGCCTTTTCAAAATTCATCTGAACGCCATTTGCCTTAAGGTATTCTATTTCCTCATTGCGCGAAAGTTTTAAGTCCCGAATTGGAGTAATGACATTGGCTTCAGGAATTAAAATATTGAAAATTAAATCGAAACGCACTTGATCATTACCAGCTCCTGTGCTGCCATGAGATATATATTTTGCTCCTATACTTTTAGCATATTTTGCGATTTGGATAGCTTGAATTAAACGCTCTGCACTGACAGAAAGCGGGTAGGAATTATTCTTAAGTACATTCCCATAGATCAGATACTTAATTATCCTATCATAATAATCCTTCTCAGCGTTAATATTCATATGTGAGACTGCTCCAATCGCAAGTGCATGATTCTCGATATGTTGCAGTTCTTCACTAGAAAACCCTCCAGTATTCACTGTAACTGTATGAACTTCAAAATCTCTATCTTTGCTTAGATATTTTGCGCAATAAGTGGTATCTAAACCTCCACTGAAACCCAATACAAGTTTTTCTTTCATCATGAATGAATAAGAATTAAAATGGAAATTTGTTTTATAAATTAAACAAGTAGGTAAAGAATGATTTTTTTGGATTCCCTTCTTTATCTGACTTTACGAATGGCGCTAGAAATTTGCCCCTTTTAGACTGAAGTAATCTATCATAGACAGAAGCCTTTTCTTCAAAATGCTTTTTCGTCTCTTCTGGCTCATAATGATCTTGGGGATCATATAGCATTGCTGTACACAAGCAATTCTTTCTCTCTTTACTCATCAGAATATCAAAGTTAACACAACTCTTACAGCCTTCCCAAAACTTATCATCTTGCGTCAATTCTGAATAAGTGACTGGCTCATATCCTAGGTCTGAATTAATTTTCATTACAGCAAGCCCTGTAGTAAGTCCAAATATCTTTGCTTCTGGATATATGCTTCGAGACAACTCAAATATTTTTTGTTTGATTTGTTTGGCTACTCCACTCTTCCGAAAATTTGGAGCAACAATAAGACCAGAGTTGGCTACATACTGTCCATGACTCCATGTCTCAATATAACAAAACCCTACCCATTCACCATCAGATGTAAAGGCGATTACAGCCTTTCCTTCAACCATTTTTTGCGACAAATAGTCAATCGATCTCTTAGCTATTCCTGTTCCTCGTGCCTTGGCGGAGGATTCCATTTCGTCTGCAATAAGTTGTGAGAATCCGGTGTCTGCAATAGTGGCGATTCGAACTTGGATAGGTGAATTATTCAATTTGCTATAAATGCTTGTTTTAAATTTTAAATAATATGTCCAATAACATTGCAAGTCAAAAATTAATTCAATTTTCCTTAACTTTTTTAAGAATTCCAAAAATTGTTCAAATTAGCCTGAAATTGAGCCTAAACTAATCATATTTTTCACCTTTGTTATTATTCATAACTATATTGCTACTTCTAACAGTTAAATCAATCTGAAAATGGGTTTGATTATTTCGGGTACAGGAAGTTATATTCCAGAGATTGTGGTGAGCAATCAGGATTTTGGGAATCATCAATTCCTCAATGAAGATGGAAGTCCCTTTCAATCAAGCAATGTTGAAATCGCTCAAAAATTTGAGGAGATTACAGGCATTAAGGAAAGAAGATATGTGAGTTCGAATCTTAGGACTTCAGACATCGCATTTCTTGCAGCTGAAAAAGCAATCTCTCATGCGAATATTGATAGAGAAGAAATTGACTATATCATTTTTGCGCATAATTTTGGCGACATCACTGAAGGTTCTGTTCAAAGTGAGATGCTGCCTAGCCTTGCCTCTCGATTAAAACATGCCTTGCGAATCAAAAACCCAAAATGTGTCGCTTATGATCTGCTATTTGGATGCCCTGGCTGGATAGAGGGAATGATACACGCCACAGCATTCATTAAAGCTGGAATAGCCAAAAGATGTCTAGTAATAGGTGCAGAAACATTATCACGCACAGTTGATCAAAGTGATCGTGATAGTATGATCTATTCTGATGGAGCTGGGGCTACAATTATTGAATATCAAGCGGATGCTGCTAATGGTTTTTTATCTCATGAAACTGCTACTTATTCATATGATGAAGCCTATTTCCTCTACAATGGAGAATCCTATGACAAGAGTAGATCAGATCATAAAAAGTATTTAAAAATGCATGGTAGAAAAATATATGAATTTGCCCTGAAATATGTGCCTCAAGCCATGCTAAATTGTATAGTTAAAGCGAATATAGATGTCTCTAAAATAAAAAAAATATTGATCCATCAGGCCAATGAAAAAATGGATGAAGCAATTATCAACAGATTTTATAAATTATGCAACTTTCCTGCTCCAAAAGATGTTATGCCAATGAGTATCCACAAATTGGGAAATTCTAGCGTGGCTACGATACCGACACTTTTTGATTTGTTAATTCATAGAAAAATTGAAAATCACCTATTGGGTGAAGGTGATATTCTTCTTTTTGCTTCTGTTGGAGCAGGTATGAATATCAATGCATTTTTATATGAATTTTGAGAAATTTGATTATTTAAATGAAAGAGAATGACGGATCAGCTAAAAGAACTGCGTCAAATTTTAATCGAAACTAAAGTCAAAAGGACCATATTAATATTTATGATATGGTGCTTTGTAGCTATAACCATTTCAAATTACTCTCCTGATTATTCAGCTGCTTTTATAATCAATTTACTATCTTTATGCTCAGTTATCATCTACTATTTTTTTTACACAAGAAACAGAATCCCCAAATTTGTCTCAAATAATTTTTTTTCTTTTCTCATCATTTCAAATTCAATTTTCGTATTTTATCTACAACCTGAATTTGCTTCAACGCAATACTTTTGGCTAGTAGCCTGCCTATTTACAGAATTTATATTTGCAGATATAAAGCATGTATTATATTGGACAATTATTATCTCTGTATTTGCAATCTTTACTTATTTACAAAATCTTTTCGATTTACATTTTTTCATCAATGAATATCAACTAAGCCTATTTTCGCTTATTGAAATACTTTTTTTCTATTTATTTTTTTTCATTGGTTTTTATTTTCTAAATCTCATCAATCACCTTGTAGTTATTGAGTTGGCAAAAAAGAATCAAATGCTTGAAAAAGCTCAATCCGACTTAGTAAGCGCTCAAAAATACAAGGATGATTTTTTTACTAAAGTGAGTCATGAATTGCGAACACCTTTGATAACCATTAAGGGAATATCAAATCTTTTACTTAAAAACCAAAGCACAGAAGAACTACCCATGTACTACAAATCATTAAGTTTATCTTCAAATTATTTGCTTGAAATTGTCAATGACATCTTAGATATTTCACAAATTGAAGAAAACAAATTTGAACTTGAGAATAAAGCTTTTAATCTTCCTGAAGCTTTGATGGAAATTATTACAGTACTTGAAAATCTAGCAGTTGAGAAAAATTTACATTACGAATATGACATAAAAAATTTGCCTAACATGATTGTGGCGGATAAAAAAAGATTATCGCAAATATTATATAATTTAATGCACAATGCGATCAAATATACCAACTCTGGGTTTGTAAAAATAACTGCGAAATTGCATGTTTCCCAAATAATAATTAAGGTCTCTGATTCAGGGATTGGCATTCAAGAACAGTTTATTGAAAAATTATATCAAAATTTCACCCAAGAAGGGAGAGAATCAAATCCTAATCTACGTGGGTCGGGCTTAGGTCTTAGTATTGCATATAAACTAGCCACTTTAATGGGTGGCACGATTAGCTGTGAGAGCAAAATTAATGAAGGATCCACTTTTACTTTTACAATGCCTTACTTGCCTCCTGACATTAAAGAAATGACATCTAATGGGCAGAAACAGAATATAAAAAACGAAATTCAATTAAATTTCCTTATTGCTGATGACAATAAATTAAATTTAATGGTGATTCAAAAGATTTTATATAGTGAATTTCCCAAATCTAATTTTCACACTGCAACTGATGGATATGAAGTACTAAGTCAATTACAAAAAGTACCAAATATTCAAATCATTCTTTTAGATCTTCAAATGCCAAATCTCGATGGTTATGAAACTGCGACTAAAATAAGGGAAACGAATGATTCCGTAGTCATTTTTGCAATGTCAGCAAGCATGAATGAATCTATTAAACGAGATTGTATTTCACGAGGCGTAAATGAAGTCATGATTAAACCTTTTGAAATGGATACCATAAAAGAAATGATATTAACCTATTTTCCTGAAGGAAAGTAGTTATTTGTTTTTTTAAAATTATGATAAGCCCTAGAGTTAATTATAGATTTTAATTTGTTTTGGTTTAAATTTGAGCCATGATTTTAAATCGGGGCAACCAGTTGTGTTTTATTATTGTACTATTAGCTTTGAATCTAGTAAGAGGTCAGAAAATGGAAAATTGGAAATTTAGGAGCAGTAAGGAAGTGAAATGGCACAGTTTTTCTCAACCTGGCAACAATTTTACAGGTTTGGTTGAGAATAATTTAATTAATGATCCATTCAAAGGAACGACGGAGAAAGAACTAGAATGGATAGGAAAGGAGAGTTGGGAGTTTAAAGCTGAATTTACTATTACAAAAGAAAATTTTACTAAAAAATATATTGATTTATATCTTGAAAGAGTTGATACTTATGCAGAAATTTTTATCAATGGAAGAAAAGTTAGCTCCACATCAAATGCATTTCGGGTATTTTTTTTACCTATAAAGACATTTATTAAAATAGGCAAAAATGAGATTTTATTTAAAATTAAATCTCCAGAGGTTCAATCAGCATTTTTGTATGATAAGTTAGCAACAAAACTTCCAGGGGATAAAAAAGTAACAATGCGAAAACCACAATATCATTTTGGATGGGATTTTGGACCTAAGTTTATTTCTTCGGGTTTGGTAGGCAAAATTGGAGTGGTTAGCTATGAGAATTTTCGTTTGGAGGAAGCTGCTTTACTTACAAAATCCATTAATGAGAATATTGTAGATGCAGATTTATTTATTCTACTTCATGCACAGCATTCTGTGAAACAAGAAATAGAATTTTCTATCGCTGATAGTTTGTTTCGTTTTGAAGTTGATGTTCATGTCGGTAGAAATGAAATCAGATTACCTATTAGAATTCAAGATATAGAGTTATGGTGGCCCAATGGGATGGGGAAGCAAGCACTTTACATGTGCAAACTAAAAATAAGTGAAGCATTTCGTGAATGGCGTACAGGGTTCCGAATTATTAAATTGATTTCTGAGCAAGATAATTTTGGACAATCATTTTATTTTAAAGTAAATGATATTCCCATGTTTGCTAAAGGGGCCAATTATATTCCAAATGATATTTTTCAAGTCTATTCTAACAAGGATTTAAAAACTGAAGAATTGGTTAAAGTAGCTCATGAGAGCAACTTTAATATGTTGCGAGTTTGGGGTGGGGGCAATTATGAATCAGAACAGTTTTATGAACTTTGTGATCAGTATGGTATTGTGGTGTGGCAAGATTTTATGTTTGCTTGTGGAATGTATCCCGGAGATCAAGCGTTTCTAGAGGAAATAGCGCAAGAAGCAGAAGATCAAGTAATACGATTGTCAAAATATGCATGCCTTGGATTATGGTGTGGTAACAATGAAGTAAACGAAGCTTGGCATCGTTGGGGTTGGCAGATTGGCTTATTGCCTTCAACACAAAAGAGATTATGGCGAGATTATCAGAAGATTTTTAATGATATTTTACCACAAACGGTAAGTCAATATGCTTCCGAAACTAGTTATTGGGAATCATCACCATTATTTGGAAGAGGCGACACAAGATTTCAATCGGAGGGAGATGCACATGATTGGGGCATTTGGCATGACGAAATGCCATTTGTGGCATTTGAAAGTCGGGTGCCAAGATTTATGAGTGAAGCTGGATTTCAATCCTTGCCAAATTTGTCTTCTATAGAAAAATTTGTGAATCCAGGGGAGATGGATTTATATTCAGAATCGATGCTTTCGCATCAAAAACATCCACGAGGCAATAAATTAATTAAACAGTACATTGAACACGATTTCCCATCGCCATCAAATTTTGAAGAGTTGGTTTATCTAAGTCAACTTACACAAGCAGAAGGGATGGCTAAAGGAATACTAGCTCATAGACGGGCGAAACCTTATTGTATGGGTACTTTGTATTGGCAATACAATGATTGTTGGCCAGGAATAAGTTGGAGCAGCATAGATTATTATGGACAATGGAAGGCTTTTCAATATTATACAAAACGATTGTTCGCACCAACTATCATTTCATGTCAAGAAGATAATAATGTGATTAATATCATAGCTACTACAGATGAGCTTAAAGGTAAAAAATTGGATTTGAATGTTGAACTCCAAAAATTTAATGGGGAAATAGTTTGGTCTAAAAATCTTGAAACTGAGATTTCAAATTCGACATCTGCTACTATTTTACAATTAAATAGAAAGAATATTCTTGAAAATTTGGAGCCTAAAAATCATTTTCTAGTAGTGAAAGAAAAAGAGCTTGTTTTGACAAGTTATTTTTTTGAAAAATATAAGAAATTGAATTTAGAAGATGAAGATGTTGAGATGCGTCTTCTTCAAGTTGATTCAGTTTCCAAAGACCAATATTTTCATTATGAGTTAGTTCTATTCTCTAAAACTTTTGTTAAAGCTTTTGCCATAGTAGGAATACAAGATATCAAGTTATCGGACAACTATTTCGACTTATTTCCTGGTGTAACAAGACGAATTGATATTTATTCTCGACAAAATAATTTAGACATAGATCAGTTGAAATACCTAAGCTTAAATCAATTGTTAAATAAAAAGTAAGAAAACAACCTTCGCGATGGTTTGACGTTCATTACTCATGTTTCAAGGATTATTCTTATTGTTGATAATTGGAATTGACATTTATGCTTTTCAGAGCTTTAGAACAATTTGTGCAGATTATAATCAACCAATTAAAGGGATTATTTATTCACTTTACTGGTTGTTTAGCGTTGGGTTGCCAATAGTTTTAATTTCTGGCTTTTATGTGTATAGTAAAAGTGGCGTAATGCCAGATTGGGGAAAATTTGGAGGTAGTTTATTTATCTCCATGATAATTACACAGTTGTTTATTGTTTTTGTATTATTTGGAGAAGATATTTTTAGACTTGGCAATTCTGTGTATCATAAATTTTTAATATCAAATGATGTTGAAAGGACTATTTCTGGCAGAAGAAAATTTATAAGTCAAGCAAGTATTTTAATTGCTTCGGTGCCATTTTTATCTTTTATTTATGGCATCACCAAAGGCAAGTATAACTTCAAAGTACATAGAACCGTTTTATATTTTAAAGACTTGCCTAAAGCATTTGAAGGATTTACTATTGCTCAATTATCAGATATACATTCGGGAAGCTTTACAGAACAAGAAGGGGTAATAAAGGGAATTGAATTATTGAACGAGCAAAAACCTGATTTATTTGTATTTACTGGTGATCTTGTGAACTCTCAGGCATCTGAGTTTTTGCCTTGGGTTGATATCTTTAAAAAGATACAAGCTAAATTTGGTAAATTTTCAATTTTAGGTAATCATGATTATGGAGATTATCATAATTGGGGCAGTCAAGATGAAAAGAAAGCAAATTTTCAGCAATTATTGGATTTGCAGAAACAAGTAGAGTTTCAGCTTTTATTAGATGAGAATGTAAAAATTGAAAAGGATGGATCATTTTTTACTTTAATTGGAGTCCATAATTGGGGAAAGCGATTTGGCAGGAAAGGTGATCTTGACAAAGCCTTAGAAGGTGCTTCTAGTGATTCTATTAAAGTATTATTGTCTCATGATCCAACCCATTTCGATGAAAAAGTAGCAAATCATGATAATCATATCCACCTTACATTGTCAGGTCATACACATGGCGCTCAAATGGGTGTTGAGTTTCCGTTTTTAAAATGGAGTCCTGTTAAATACATTTATCCTAAATGGGCAGGATTATATCAGGAAAATGGTAGGTTTTTATATGTTAATCGCGGTTTTGGTTATTTAGGTTTTGCGGGTAGAGTTGGCATATGGCCTGAAATTAGTATATTTGAAATGCGATCAGCGTAGTATAATACAAACGAGGTAAAATCAGTTAACGTTTTGTTGACAAATCTTTGAAGCATTTTAACCCGTAGCTATTAAATTAATACGATTTTTGCTAGAAGTGTTTTTTTAAATATATAAGATGAATATTATTAGTTTATTAGTAAATATTGGGATTGTAGCAATTTTATTAACTGCATTAATTTATTTTTGGAATCGCAAAATATCTTTAATAGATAGTTTTTTGCAAAATTTTTGTGGTGCATTGTTTGTTTTTTCTGGTTGGGTTAAAGCAGTAGATCCAGTTGGTACAGCATATAAAATGGAACAATATTTCGAACATTTTGAATCCACTTTTGCAGCCACTTGGATGAAATTTATTGCTCCTTTGTTTCCATTATTGGGCAAGTTTTCCATATCATTTTCAATATTTATGATAGTACTGGAGATAGTACTTGGAGTGATGTTGATTTTAGGGGCTTATCGAAAATTAACTGCTTGGCTATTTTTTGGTATAATTCTATTCTTTACAGCGCTCACTGGGTTTACCTATTTGACAGGATATGTCCCAGAGGGAGTAAATTTCTTCGATTTTTCTAATTGGGGACTGTACTCAGAAAACAATATGAAGGTCAAGGATTGTGGATGCTTTGGAGACTTTATTAAATTAGAACCTAAAATTTCATTTTTTAAAGATATATTTTTATTAATTCCTGCCATTTGGTTTTTATTTCGTTGGAAGAAATTGCATCAGATTTTTAGTCCATCCTTACGAACAGCTGTAACTGCATTTTCGACATTAGGGTTAATTCTATTTTGTTTGAGCAACTTTGTATGGAATGAACCAATGATTGATTTTAGACCATTTAAAAAAGGAGTTAATATTAAGGAACAGTTAGAAAAAGAAAAGAAGGCAGCTGCAGACGTTGAAATTACAGCATGGTCATTGAAAAATAAAGCATCTGGAGAACTCAAAGTAGTTCCAAATGATGAATACATGAAGAATTTTGCAAAATATCCAAAGGCAGAATGGTCTGTTGTAGATCAGATTAAGTCTAAACCTACTATTCCTATTACGAAAATCTCAGATTTTGAAATTACGGATGTGTCAAATATGTCAATGACTGATTTTATTTTAAGTGATTCTCGAAATGCATTAGTTGTTATTAGTCCAAAGGTGAAATATAAATCTAAGTCCGAGATGGTGACAGTCACTGACTCACTCTTTGTTTCTGATACCCTTTATTTTGGAAAAAAGAAAGATAGTATATCAATAGTATCTCGATTTGATAAAATGGTGACGAAAGAGCTTAAAAAGAACATTTATACTTGGGATCCAGAGTTTTTACATCGGATGAAGACCGTGATTGTTCCATTTATCGATAGTTTAAAAGCTGAAGGAGTGACTTATTATGCAGTTATTGGTGGAATGTCGGAAGAGGCATTAGCCGATCTTAAGAAGACCATTGGATTTGAAATGACGTATTATATAGCTGATGATATATTGTTGAAAACGATCATGAGATCAAACCCTGGTATTATGCATTTACGCAATGGTGTAGTAATCAATAAGTGGCACTACAAACAGCTGCCAGACGTAAAGGAAGTCAGAGAACAACAATTTCATTATGATTCTTTGAAATTATATTAGAGATAATTTGTTAAAATATTAATAAAAGGCTTAATTTGTGCCCGATTCAAGATTAGCTTAATTACATGCTCAGTAGAAGGAATGTTCGCGTCAAAGTGATGCAACGATTGTATAGTTTAGCCCAAGACAAAGATTTGACGTTTGATCAAGCTTTGAAGGCATTTCATGGTAGTATTGAAGATACATTTGATTTGTATTTGCTCAATTTATACTGTATCCAGAAGATTTGTTCATTTGCTACCGAAGACCAAAAACATCGGTTGACTAAGCATATTAAATCTGATGAAGATAAAGTATTTACAGATAAACTCTACAATAATCCGCTTTTAAAATCCTTAGCTTCAAATAAAGCTCTCCAAGATAAGTATAAAAAACTAGGTTTCTTCGATATCGAGGAAGATGTATTGCGAAAAGTATACAAGGACTTTGTTAAAGAAGAAATGCATCAAAAGTTTATTTTGTCTAGCGATAATAGCAACGAAGAAATTGTTGAGGTCCTTTTGGAATTATATCGAGTATGTAGGAAGAATGAAGTGTTTAATGAAGTGATGGATGATCGTTTTGCCATATGGACAGACGACAAGTCATTAGTTATAGGCACATTAAAAAAGACCTTGAAAGCACTTCCTACAGAAGGACCATTTTATATGGAGCATTTTCCAGATGATGATACTGTTTATAATTTTGGAGAATTCCTATTGAAGAAAGTTCACTCTGAAGAAAAAGAACTTGAAAAAATGATTACTCCAGTTCTTGAGAATTGGGAGTCGGAGAGAGTAGCAATTGTTGACATGATTTTAATTAAAATGGCTCTCATCGAATTAATCAATTTTAAGACCATACCATGTAAAGTAACATTGAATGAATATGTAGAATTATCGAAATCTTATAGTACAGACAAGTCAAAAGAATTTGTGAATGGTGTATTAGATAAGTTAATGAAAGAGTTGCAAGATAACAATATCATCGCAAAAGAAGGTCGTGGATTAGTGGACGAATAGTCTAAAATTTTATAAGTTTGTTTTTATGAAGTCTACTGCAAAAGTATTAATTCTTGATTTCGGGTCTCAAGTGACTCAATTGATAGCTAGGCGTATTCGAGAGATTGGAATTTATTGTGAAATTCAAGCATTTTACAAGCCAATTGTAGACCCAAATAATGAGATAAAAGCAGTTATTTTATCAGGTAGTCCAGCATCTGTCAGAGAAGAAAATTATCCTAATTTAGACATCAACTCAATATGTAACCAATATCCAATATTCGGGATATGTTATGGAGCCCAATTAATTGCGAATGAACTTGGTGGCAAAGTGTTGCCCTCATCTAAACGGGAATACGGAAAGACTCAACTTGAAATTACCCAAAATGATCCTATTTGGAAGGATATTCCTAATCAATCTCAAGTGTGGATGTCACATTCAGATACGATATCAGAAGTTTCAAAAGATTTTACTGTCATTGCTCAATCGAACAATATTGCTATTGCTGCTTACAAAAAAGTAGATGCAATTTTTCCATTGTATGCTGTACAATTTCATCCAGAAGTCATCCATTCTACATTTGGCAGTAAGTTATTAGAAAATTTTTTACTTCAAATTTGTAAATTAGAGAAAAATTGGACACCAGATTCCTTTGTCCAAGAAAGTATAGATTCGATCCGCAATCAAGTAGGAGAGGATCATGTATTATTAGCATTGTCTGGTGGTGTTGATTCTTCTGTTGCTGCTGCGATTATGCGACGTGCTATTGGAGATCGATTGCATTGTTTTTTTATTGATAATGGTTTATTGCGCAAAGATGAGTTTCAAAATGTATTAAACACATATCATCAATTCGGTATTGAAGTGGATGGTGTTGAGGCGTCTGAAGAATTTTTGTCTCAGTTGCAAGGTGTTTCTGATCCAGAGACAAAGCGAAAAATCATAGGAAAAGTATTTATAGATGTTTTTGAACGAGAAGCAAAAAAGTATAAAGAAGTAAGTTGGCTATGTCAAGGTACAATCTACCCTGATGTGATTGAATCAGTTTCAGTATATGGACCAGCTGCTAAAATTAAATCACACCATAATGTAGGTGGATTGCCTGAAAAATTGAATCTAAAAATAATTGAGCCTTTGCGATTATTGTTTAAAGATGAAGTTCGAAGAGTAGGCCAAAGTCTTCAATTGCCCAATGAAATATTATCAAGACATCCTTTTCCTGGCCCAGGTTTAGCGATCCGAATTTTAGGTGATATTACTCGTGAAAAAGTTAATTTATTACAAGAAGCCGATGCAATCTATATGAATATTTTAAAAGAGCAAAATCTATATGATTCAATATGGCAGGCTGGAGCTATTCTTTTACCAATACAGTCGGTCGGAGTAATGGGGGATGAGAGAACATATGAACGAGTTTTAGCGTTAAGAGCTGTAAGTTCTGTAGATGGAATGACAGCAGAGTTTTCAAAAATTCCTCATGATGTTCTTTCTGAAATTTCAAATACAATTATTAATCAAGTAAAAGGAATAAACAGAGTAGTTTATGATATTAGTTCAAAACCTCCGGCTACAATTGAATGGGAGTAGGATACTCTTGCTATTGTTTGCTGGTATTTTAATACAATCTTGTGGAACTTCTAAGAAGGCGAGTAGAAATAATTCTGGTATACCACCTACAAAATCTAAACCAGATGTCATTGTTGCAAAACCAAAAGTGGATACAGTGGTTTGGAAAAATGATAAGCCTAAAAAAGATAAAATACCCACTAATGCAAATGAAGAGCCCGCAAAGCCCAAACCAAGCACTACGATAAAAAAGTATGTAAAGGAAGATTCGGTGTTTAGAATAGTGAGTTTATTACCTTTGAAATCAGATGAAGTCGATACAACTGTTTCAAAGATCCCTTCAGCTAATATACGTTTTATTCATTTTTATGCAGGAATGAAAATGGCAGTAGAAGAAGTGAACTATGAATCAGGTAGAAAAGTGATTCTTGATGTATTTGATACAAAATCTAATGATGTAAGCATTTCCTTATTGCAAAAATACGATCGCACTCCACCACATTTGATCATAGGCCCATATAAAACAGATGCTTTGAAATATGCTACAGATTGGGCAAAGAATCATGAAACAACTTTAATTAGTCCATGGGTGAGTAGTTCGTCTATTACAGAGAAAAATCCTTATTATGTACAAATTAAAGCAGGATTAACAGCACAATATAAAATGTTGAATCAACATGCACGTAATCATTATAATGTTGATAATATTATTTTAGTTTCAAAAAGTGAGGATGACTCAAAGTATCGATATTTTAATGATACGGTTCAAGAAGCACAAAAAATTGAAGAAAAAATAATTAAAGAAGAAGATTTAGCTTCTACGCAAACTAATGTATTGACACCATACTTTAAAACAGAAGGCACTACTGTCTTTATATTGCCATTAGCATCAATCAAAGATGAAAATTATATTTATCATTTTTTGCGAAGAGTTTCGTTGGAAAAGGGGACTAAGGATGTAGTAGTTTATGGAATGCATAAATGGTTAGAATTAAAACCTGAAATAACAGAGTATTTGAATATTCAAAAAATCAGATTAAGCATAAGTAATTATGTCGATAATGATAATTCAGAAGTTCGTTCATTTAAGAAAAAATACTATAATAAATATAGAGAATTTCCTTCTGAGGAAGCTCTTGAAGGATATGACTTAATGAAGTATTGTATTAGGAGTATACGAAACTATGGTGTGGATTTTCAGAATACAAATAGTTCTATAATTTCACCTGGATTACAGAGTTCATTTCAATTAATGCCTATTTCGAAAGATAAGACAAAAAACCAAATTGATTTCTATGAAAATGCATTTATTAAAATCATTGAAGTTAGAAATAATAAATATAGAATTGTTGACTAATGCCTAGTAAGGAGAGAATAGCATTGTTTCCAGGTTCATTTGATCCCATTACAAAGGGGCATGAAGATATTATACTTCGTGCGTTACATATTTTTGACAAAGTAGTAGTTGGGCTAGGGGAGAATTCAAAAAAGCAGAAAATGTTTTCTTTCGAACAACGAAAATTATGGGTAGAAAAAACCTTTGAAGAATATTCTAATATAGAAGTAACGTCTTATGATGGACTAACTGCTGATTATTGTAAATCGCATCATATTACAGCAATAATAAGAGGAATACGAAATAGTGCGGATTTTGATTTTGAACGTATGGTTTATTCTGTGAATAAATCATTTAATAATGAGTTGGAGACTGTGATATTATTTTCAGCACCAGAGTTAATCCATATTAATTCTTCTATTGTTCGGGAGTTAATTTTACATAATTCGGATGTAGGTGCATTTGTTCCGAAGAAAATAAATGTTTACGAATAGAAACTAAATACATGACAAATACAATTTTTAAAATTCCAGAAGTAAGAAATGAACCAGTGTTGTCGTATATGCCTGGATCAAAAGAACGTCAAGAAGTAAAAGATGAGATCGCAAGATTAAAGTCCATCAAGAAAGATATTTATATGGTAATAGATGGTGAGAGAATCGTGACTCGAACGAAAAAATCTATTCATCCCCCACACGAACTTCGCCATACTTTAGGATATTATTATAAAGGAAATAAAGATCATGTTAAAGCGGCAATTGACGCTAGTTTACGAGCAAAAGCTTCGTGGGAGAATATGCCTTGGCAAGAAAGAGCTGCGATATTTCTTCGAGCGGCAGATTTAATAGCCGGTCCATATAGAGCTCAAACGAATGCAATGACAATGCTTGGGCAATCAAAAAATATTTTCCAAAGTGAGATAGATGCAGTATGTGAATTTTGTGATTTTTTGCGTTTTAATGTAAAATTTTTAACCGAGATTTATAGTACACAACCAGAGTCTTCGCCTTTGATTTGGAATAGAATGGAATACCGTGCATTAGAAGGATTTGTATTTGCACTAACTCCCTTTAATTTTACTTCAATAGCTGGAAATTTGCCTTGTGCACCAGCATTGCTTGGTAATACTGTTGTTTGGAAAGCAGCTGAAACTCAGATTTATTCAGCGTCCCTAATAATGCAAATACTCGAAGAAGCAGGTTTGCCTAAAGGAGTTATCAATTTAGTATTTGTAGATGGTTCTGTAGCTGGTGAAGTTATATTTAATCATCGGGAATTTGCTGGTTTGCATTTTACCGGATCTACAGGTGTTTTTAGAAATATTTGGCAGACGATAGGAAATAACTTGTCTAAGTATAGATCGTTTCCAAGACTAGTAGGTGAAACCGGAGGCAAGGATTTCGTCATTGCTCACAATTCATCTGATGCTAAAGTAGTCGCAACAGCATTATCTAGAGGGGCATTTGAATTTCAAGGTCAAAAGTGCAGTGCAGCTTCACGAGCATATATACCTAAATCAATGTGGCCTGAAGTAAAAAAGTTTTTAGGGGAAGATTTGAAAGCCATGAAAATGGGATCACCTGAAAAGTTTACAAATTTTATTAATGCAGTTATAGATGAAAAATCATTTGATAAAATAGCAAAATATATTGATCATGCAAAGAAATCTGAAAATGCTTCTATCGTATTTGGAGGACGCTATGATAAAACAGAAGGATTTTTTATTGAGCCTACAGTTATCTTGGCGAAATCAGCAGATTATCAATCCATGGTTGAAGAGATTTTTGGACCTGTACTAACTATATATGTTTATGCAGATGCAAAATTTGATGAAACGTTGGATTTGGTCGATAGCAATCCTTATGCATTAACAGGAGCCTTATTTGCGAATGACAGAAATATTATAGAGTATGCAAGTAGGAGGTTAAAGAATGCAGCAGGAAATTATTATATCAATGATAAACCAACTGGTGCTGTCGTAGGCCAACAACCATTTGGAGGTGCTCGAGCCTCTGGTACAAATGATAAAGCGGGATCAGTTTTGAATCTGTATAGATGGGTTTCTCCTCGGACAATTAAGGAAAACTTTGTTCCACCTACAGATTTTCGCTACCCATTTATGATGGAGGAATAATCTCCATTAGTAAAAGATAGAAGTAGGATCTAATAGTATTCCAATCAATAATCCAAATGCGGCTCCCCAAAAATGAGCTTCATGATCTATTCCATCTGTTTGCTTCTTACTAGCCCACCAGGAATATCCAAGGTATAGTATACCCATGAGAAAAGCAGGCATTGGGATGATGCCGTAGATCAAGAGAATGTTCATCGGATAGTAGAGTATATAGATAAAGAGTAAACCACTGATTACACCTGAAGCACCGATACTTGAATAATTAGGGTTGTTTTTGTATTTAATAAAAGTTGGGATAGAAGATAAAATCGCCAATGCAATATAGACCCCTAAAAATATTGCCATGCCTTCATAAAATCCAAATTTAGTTTGATATAATTTTTCAACAGTAAATCCAAATTGCCATAACACAAATGCATTTAAAAATAAATGCAAATAATTACCATGAAGGAAAGTGCATGTAAACCATCTATAGTATGATTTTGATTTATTTTCTTCAAAAGGATAATGTTTAAATTGTTCTATGATAGAATAATTTTGAAATCCCATTAAAGAAATAATACCAATACTTATAAGTAAAGAAATATTAATCAAAGCATAAGGCTCATTCATGATGATAAGGTATTTTATGAATAATTGAAATTGCTCTATAAAGTTGCTCCATAAAAAGCAAACGAATTAATTGATGAGAAAAAGTCATTTTTGAAAATGAAATCTTTTTAGGGATTGCAGAATAGACGTCTTGAGAAAAACCATAAGCTCCACCAATAATAAAACCTAAACTTTTTCTTGAATAGTTAAAATTATCTTGGAGTAAGTCTGAAAAATCCAATGAGGTATATTCCTTTCCTTTGTCATCTAATAAACTGTAAATTACATCTTTATTCTGAATATAATCAAGCAAAAACTCTGCTTCTTTTTCTTTCAATTTTTGAATAGGCATTTTTTGTTTGACATCAGGTAGGACGATGATTTCAAAAGGAATATAGTGTTTAATTCTATTTTTGTATTCTTGAATTCCTGCTTCAATAAAATTGAAGTTCGTTTTACCGATGACAAT
The DNA here is from genome assembly GCA_016722295.1 of Saprospiraceae bacterium. GTDB lineage: Bacteria > Bacteroidota > Bacteroidia > Chitinophagales > Saprospiraceae > Vicinibacter. Next base: position 424,238 of record JADKGL010000037.1, on the reverse strand, counting down.
CAACTCAATTTTCATTCATCAATATTTGTTTGTTACAACAAGGAACTGATATCCATTTAAAGGCAAAACTTTTCCCATTTCAAATTTTAACTTCGCATGACTGAAAAGCTCAGATACAAGTAGCAAATTTTCATTTACCTGATAGTTTTGAGGAGTAGCGCATAAATTTGCAATGAGTATTGTGTATTGATTGCCAAAACTCCTTTTTATACCGACCACACAATCCGATTCAATTATAAGTTTAGTGTTTTCTCCCGCTTTAACTTGAAATGCTTCATTGTAGAATCGATGTAAAAATAATGCTCGATAAAAATCGGAATGGTATTGATATTTCAAATTGAGAGGACTTCTTTTTGTAAAATCTATTTTTTCAAATATGGGACATTCTTGACCATTGAAAATCATTGGAACGCCATTCACAAATTGACTTAGCACTGCCATGAGTTTATTTTGATAGTCAAAAGTTTGTTGCATGCTGCCAATAGTAAGTTCTGTCGATACACTATGCGTAAAATTGACGAAGTATAAATTTTTATCTAGCGTTTTAGATTTCTCAATGAGATTAATTATACTTGAAGTAGAAACGGTGTCTTTATATGTCGAAATAAGTTTGTCTTGTAGCTCTTGGTTAAGAATTCCACATGGAATTTTAATATTGCTTAGATGTTCTGTATTTGCATCAGATATAAAAATTGAGTTGTTTTTTACAGCAATTGTATTATATAATTCTCGAACAAACTCCTTCGGAGAGTGGGCCAAGCCTCGAATAATTAAGCCATCAATTGCATGAGATTTGAGCCAATGATTTACAACTTTCAATAATTCATTTTGAACTTTAGAATTTGTGTGATCTAGATCCAAGTAATTGGCGGGAAGATTTTTGTTGTCCAATAGTTCTTTTACTTTGTAAAATTCAGGATTTGAGCTTCGCCATGGGTGATCTAATGCAGTTATAGAAAAGTCAAATTCTAGTAGACATTTGATTTTAAGATTATGGAATGAATCAAGTAACGCTGCAAAGTCTTTAGCGGTTCCTAATTTTGGGTTAATTTTGTAAAAGTCTTTTACTTTATATGGATTACTAATGCTGTAAGGTTCATTTATTTCCTGTGGACTTGTAATGGGTAAAAGGGCTATTGTGTTGATAAATAATTTTCGCAAATAAGCACGATGAGAAATCAATGAAGTAAATCCATTTGTATCGGGATATTGCAAAGGCAATATTTCGTAAATATTGGCTTTGTGATGCCATTGCAAAAGTTCTTTGGCGTTTCTCTTATAACTTTGGCAAGAAGCTAAACTGCAGCCGATGATTAGAATGAATAATAATTTTTTCATAAAAGGTCTATTTCGCTTGAAAAATTGCAACTCTTTCTGGGAATCTACTTTTTAAATCTTTCGTAAATTCTGCAAGCCATTTTTCATTTTGATATTTTTTAATTTTTTGTGTGATTTTTTCTATTTTTTCATAAGCATGAATACCTCCGAACGTATTTAAAATTTCAATAGATTTTGTCAAATAGTAATTATATATCCATTTGTTTTTTGTCTCTAGGAGTCGGTTGGCATAAAGATCAATGATCTCATCTGAATTGCATAATTCTAATGCTTGAATTAATTCTTCATCAGTACCAAATTTGTGAATAACTTCTAACTTTAGTTTTTCATATTTTATATCTGAGACTAGAGATAAAAGTTCTTGCATTGTCATGAAAGAATTTGAATGGGATTCATCTACCAATATTTCAGCATATTTCAAATTCTGAAGTTGAAGTAATGCTTTTATGCTTAAGGATTTAATTAATGCATGGTCATTTTTTTGAATAGCAAATTCGATGAGCGCATTCATTTTAGGTTCACTCTGTAGATCAGGTAATTTTTCAAGAAACAATTGAACTATTGGAAAGTATAGATGAAGTCTTCTGTTGTTGATGATATCATCAATGAACAAACTTAATAACCATTTTTTATTTTCATTTGATTTAAAATATTGAATTACCGAATTTTCATCGTTACAATTATTTATAATTACATAGACTAGATTAATACTACTTATATTTTTTTCAATAGTACATTCTTCTAATTTATGTAATAAAATTAGATTCACTTGATTTTTAAACAATACTTGGGTATAGAAGCTATACAGATATTGGGCTATATTTTCATCAATGGAATTGATGATATAATATGGGTTTTTTAAGCAAGTTGTTGTTTCTACAAAAAGTTGTTCTCTTAAATTTGGTTCTTTAGTAGATCGAATAATTTCGTATATGATAGCATGGAATTTGCGTATCATCTGTTCTGATTGATGATTTCTAAAATTTACAAATAATTTATTCGCATATAGGACACCATGTAATGCACTTTCAATCGCTTCAATTGGCATTGATTTAGATACAGCAAATACTGACCCTTCATAAAGCTCGGTCAATAGTTGCAATTGTACTTTATAAGTATTTAAACTTGTTTTTTTTGCTTTTGGATTAGTTTCGGTGAGTGGCAAGATCGAGTGAAAAGTATTTTTTGCCTCTGCTTGATCTAGATAGAAATAGCGAAGCTGAAATGCTTGATTTAATTTGTCATTTCTATTTAACTCTTTCTTTAAAAATTGCAAAATACCATCTTGGTAAAGTGCTTCTTGGTAGAATTCAATATTAATTTTTTTCTTTAGAGTTGGTTGAGTATTTATTTTATTTGCCTTAATATTCAATTTGTGCCATAAAGCACAAGCATAAACATGAAGGCAAGCTTTTTTTTGAAATTTCTGGTTACAAGCACAAAGATAAGTGCGAATGGAGTGTTCTGAATATTGAATTTGACATTCAAAAGTTTCATCATCAGTTTTTAGATTATAGTTCCATTGGTTTTTTTAATTTCATTAGCTTTTTTTACATATCCCTTGTCTATCCATTCAGAAATTTTGGAATATGCTTTGCCACTAATTTGTAATTCAATATTTTCTATAAAAATCGCCATGAATGCTATTCTTGCTCTTTTACTTACATTAAATCTGCAAATGTAGGCTTTTGAAATTCAATTAATGCATGATTGACATATTCAAGCTGTATTTTTAATAAAAATTAACTATTTTCTTGTATTTTTTTATTCAATAAATATGAAAAAAGATATACGTAATATGGTCATTATTAAGTATTTTTGCACAAATTAGCGAAGTAAAAAATTATGGCAGATCACGATCGAATTATACCCGTAAATATTGAGCAACAATTGCAATCATCTTATATCGATTATTCGATGTCAGTGATTGTATCACGAGCATTGCCAGACGTAAGAGATGGGTTAAAACCTGTACATCGAAGAGTGATGTATGGTATGAGTGAATTAGGTGTAGGTTATAATAAGCCTTATAAGAAATCCGCTAGAATTGTAGGGGAAGTTTTGGGTAAATATCATCCTCATGGTGATGGATCCGTTTACGATGCAATGGTTCGTATGGCCCAAGATTGGTCCATGAGATATCCATTGGTGGATGGACAAGGAAACTATGGAAGTATGGATGGTGACAGCCCCGCTGCAATGCGTTACACTGAAGCTAGACTGTCAAGACTTTCAGATGAATTATTGGATGATATAGATAAAAATACTGTAGATTTTAAGTTTAATTTTGATGATTCATTAGAAGAACCTACAGTTTTACCAGCTCGCGTACCAAATCTTTTGATCAATGGATCTTCTGGAATAGCAGTAGGTATGGCGACAAATATGCTTCCTCATAATCTAAGGGAAGTTTGTGATGGCGTTATTGCGACTATTGACAATCCAGAGATAACAATTGATGAGTTGATGCAGCATATCCCAGCTCCAGATTTGCCCACAGGTGGCATTATTTATGGAGTTAATGGGATAAGAGAGGCTTATGAAACTGGTAAAGGTAAAGTTATAGTAAGAGGGCGAGCAACGATTGAAAATGAAGATGGTCGAGATGTAATCATAATTTCTGAAATTCCTTTTCAAGTAAACAAAGCCTATTTAGTTGAAAAAATTGCCGAATTAGTCAACGAAGAAAAAATAACAGGTATTTCAATGGTTCGAGATGAGTCTGATCGAACTGGAATGCGTATAGTTATTGAACTGAAAAAGGATGCCATAGCAAATATTGTTTTGAGCAGTTTGTACAAATATACTCAACTACAGACTTCATATGGTATCAATAATATTGCATTGGTTAATCAACGACCACAAGTTTTAAATTTAAAGCAGTTAATAGAAGAATTTATTAAATTTAGAATTGAGGTAATCATTCGTCGCACCAATTTTGAATTGAAGCAAGCAAGAGATAAAGCTCATATTATCGAAGGTCTTTTGATAGCCTTGGATAATTTAGATGAAGTAATTGCTATTATTCGTGGTTCAAAGACCGTAGATGATGCAAAGCAAGCATTGATGTCTCGCTTTAATTTATCTGAGATCCAAGCAAAAGCAATTCTAGACATGAGACTTCAAAAGCTCACTGGATTAGAGCGTGAGAAGTTGAAGGCTGAGTATGATGAGTTGCTTGCTGAAATTAAGCGTCTTGAAGAAATTTTAGCTAGTGATACAGTTCAAAGATCTATAATTAAAGAAGAGTTAACCGAGATAAAAGCTAAATTTGGAGATGATCGCAGAACCGAAATTACTCAAGCAGAAGGTGAGATTAGTATAGAAGATATGATTTCGAACGATAGTGTCATTGTTACTATCTCACATACAGGTTATATTAAAAGGACAAAAACTAGCGAATATAAAGCACAAGGTCGAGGTGGAAGAGGATCCACAGGGAGTCGCACTAAAGATGAGGACTTTATTGAACATATGTTTGAAGCTCAAAATCATAATTATTTACTCTTGTTTACTGAATTGGGTAAATGTTTTTGGTTGAGAGTGTATGAAGTACCGGAAGCTGCAAAAACTTCTTTAGGTAGATCGATTCAGAATTTATTGAATTTGCCGAAAGAAGATAGAGTGCGAGCATATATAAATATTGAAAATCTTGAAGATAAAGAGTTCTTGGAAACTCATTATATCGTATTATGTACTAAAAATGGTACTATTAAAAAATGCAGTATAGTAGATTTTAGTAGACCTCGTACCAATGGAATTATTGCAATTTCAATTAATGAAGGAGATCAATTAATGGAAGCTAAATTGACCAATGGAAATTGTGAAATTATCATTGCAAATAAGACAGGTCGGGCAATTCGTTTTCCAGAGACTAAAGTTCGACCAATGGGTCGATCGGCTGCTGGAGTGAGAGGAATTACCTTAGATAAAACCAATGATCAAGTGATTGGCATGGTATGTGTAGATCCATTATTAGATCAAGGAGCTAGTTTCCTCGTTGTTTCTGAAAAAGGAAATGGCAAAAGATCTGATTTGGAGGATTATCGTGTGACAAATCGAGGTGGTAAAGGCGTCAAAACCATAAAGGTTACCGATAAAACAGGAAAATTGGTTTCTATTAAGAAAGTCTTTAATGAAGATGATCTTATGATTACTACTACACAAGGAGTAACCATTCGGATGAATATAGACCAATTGAGAGTCATGGGTCGAGCAACTTCAGGTGTAAGATTGATACGACTTGATGATGGGGATGGAATTGCAGATGTTGCAGTTGTCAAAAAAGATGAAGAAATTGAGGAAACAAGTGTAGAAGTAGTAGATCCAAATGTAATAGATCCTATAGCTACAGATATGAGTGAAGAAGAATAATTAAACGTTTTTTTAACTAAAATGAAAATAAGATTGGGAATTTGTTTGTATTCTTGATCGTTAAAGAAATTAAATATATTTAAAATAATGAAGAATTTAGTAATTATTAGCTTTTTTTTGATTGCTTCAATTTCCTGGGCTCAAGAGCCAGAAAAAGAAGTGAAATCTGCCGATAAGAAATACGGCTTGTACAATTTAGATACTAAGGGCAATGCTTCAAAACTATGGGAAGCAAAAGCAATTATTGATGCAGTTTCTACCAATCCAGCAGTAAGTGAGCAACACAAAACTTGGATAACCAAAGGGAAAATTTATAATGCGATTGCTGCTACTCAAAATGATTCTTTAGTCATTGCACAAACAATGAAAAAAGATGCTAAACTTACTTTTCCAAATTCTGGAGTCGATGCTTATAATGCTTTGACTAAAGCATTAAGCACATCTGTAAAATCTTTTGAAAAGAAAGATGCGCTTGAGGCAATTCAAGAAACGTCTCAATTTCTTAATAATTTTGGATATTATCAATACAAAGCAGGTGATTTTAATTCTGCATTCCAAAATTTTAATGCTGTAATTCTTATTGAAAAAGATATGAAAGCAAATAACATGAAATCAGTATTCACAAAAGAAGCAGATTACAACAATCAATTATATATTGCTTCTCTTTGTGCAATGAATGATAAGAAGATCAAAGAAGTCTTGCCATATTTGGAAGAGCTTTCAGCTAAAAATTTTAATGATGAAAATAATGCAGGTGCATCTATTTATGAAGGCTTGTTTGAATATTATCAGACGATAGATGAAGCAAAAGCATCATCAATATTATCAGAAGGCAGACAAAAGTATCCTGAAGTAAGTAGTTTATTATTTCAAGAAATTAATTTTTTCCTCAAGAAAGGAAAACTTAATGAACTTATTGATAAATTGAAATTAGCGATATCTAAAGAAAAATCCAATGTTTCTTTGTATTCCACTTTAGGTAATGTTTATGATAATCTTTGTCAGAAGGAATGGGAAGCTGGAAACATGGCAAAAGGAGATGAGTATTATAATGAAGGTATTATTCAATATTCTGAGGCTTTAAAAATTGAGCCTGATAATTTTAATGCCTTGTATAGTCTTGGTGCTTGTTATTATAATAAAGCAGCGCAAATTTCTAAAGAAATGAATAAATTATCTAACGATTATTCAAAAGAAGGCACTCGAAAATATGATGCTAAAAAAGCAGAAATGGAAAGCTATTTCGATAAAGCGTTACCAAATTTTGAAAGTGCAGAGAAAAAAGATCCAAAGGATAAAAATACCATCATCGCACTAAAAGAAATTTATGCAAAGAAGGGTAATATCCAAAAGGCAAGTGAGTACAAAGCTAAATTAGAAGGCTTAAAATAAAATTTTAATATTATTTAAAAATGAGAAGCCGAATGATTATTCGGCTTCTTTGTTATTATAGTTTGTATATGAGTAAATTTATTGAAGCAGAAGCACTGAATGGAGTAGGAGAGTTTCATCAGTTATTTGAATTACCAATCGAGGCTAAACCAATAATTCCTTCACAAGATCGTTGTCGCCTACGTATAAATCTGTTACAAGAAGAGCTTGATGAATTAAAGGATGCCATTCGCGATAATGATATTATTGCTGCTGCAGATGCATTTAGTGATATTCAATATGTTTTATCAGGAGCAATTTTGGAATTTGGACTAGGCGAAAAATTTTCGCGCTTATTTGAAGAAGTTCAAAAATCTAATATGAGCAAAGCATGTGAAACTTATCAAGAGGCTTTGGATTCACAAGGATGGTATTTGAAAGAAAAAAATACAGAGTCTACAATAGTTGAACGAAATGGCAAATTCCTACTTTATAGGACAGAGGATAAAAAGGCTCTAAAGTCAATTAAATACTATGCGGCTGATTTTGAAAGCATTGTTAATTCTTGATTCGATTATACTATTTTGTCCCCATTATTCTTATAAGCAAGGAACGCAATATTAAAAAAAATAATACGTTTAATAGTTTTTGCTTAATTTTGCTTATATGAAATCAAGAATAATAATCTTCGCAGCATTACTTATAAATATTTCACTTGAAGCACAAGCTCCAAAGTTTAGTAACGATTTTTTGAATATTGGCATAGGAGCTAGGGCATTGGGTATGGCAAGTGCAGTGACTGCAAGTACCACTAATATAACGGCTGCTTATTGGAATCCCTCAATGTTATGTACTAATGAGAATAATTTTCAAGTTGGTGCTCAACATGCAGAATGGTATGCAGGTATTGGATCCTACGATTATCTAGGCTTTGGGAAAAAATTAGATTCAGAAGGCAAGTCATTTGGTGCGATAAGTGTAATTCGTATGGGCATAGACAAAATCCCAAATACCTTGCGCCTACGAGGCCCTGATGGAAGCATTGATTATAGCCGTATCGAAGGAGTTTAGTGTTTCGGATTATGCTTTTCTATTATCTTATGGTCGAAAATTGAATTCAAATTTTAATGTAGGGGCTAGTACAAAAGTGATTCACAGATCCTTTGGAAGTTTTGCAAAAGCTTGGGGATTCGGTTTAGATGCTAGTATGTATTATACAAAACAGAATTTAAGTTTTGGTCTAATGGCAAGAGATATTACTACGACATTTAATGCTTATAAATTTTCATTTTCAGAGGAAGAAAAAGCTGTCTTGCAACAGACTGGTAATAGTATTCCAGTTAGTTCGGTTGAATACAATCTTCCAAAATTGATAGGAAGTGTTGCATATAAATTGAAGTTAAGTGAAAAAATATCAATGTTGTCAGAATTTGATCTTGAATTTTCAGGAAATGGAACCGCAGCATCACTTTTAGGTACTGATAAATTTAATATGGATCCTCGCATAGGTTTAGAATTTGGCTATAACAAAATGATCTTTTTGCGATTGGGTTCCAATAATTTTCAAAGACCTTTGAAAGATGATAATTCTGGATCTAGAGAATTTTCTTTTTATCCAACAGCAGGAATAGGTCTTGCGTTTAAAAAAGTTGGAATTGATTATGCATTAAGCAATATCGGTAGTACTGGAGTGGGTTTGTACTCACATTTTATTTCAGGACATTTGAATTTTTAAATTCGATTACAATACTATTGTTTTGATACTCTTCTTCTGCACTTTGTGAATTTCTGTGGTTTAGTTGAAGTATATTATATCTCAGTGTTTCACAGTGTTTAGCACATGGTTATTGAGATTTTAGAATTCAAATGCTTTTAGTTTTCATACAATTAGTTTAGTTTATTTTATTTGGTTTAATCAAATCAACTTTTAATTGATGTAAGACTTGATTGAAGTTTGAGATTTCAGACTCTTTTAATTTCGCAAATCGATTTAGTTGGATATCGATTAACTCACTAATTTCTTTACGGTAAGCTTCTGCTTGATCTGTTGGCGGATATGAATCATTTTGAAACAATGCGGTCAAGTGAGCTAATTTATTTGTTAATTTTATAGGGAAATTAATTGGATCTTGTCCTGATTTGTTTTTTGTTTGATACAGCTCTGTTTCAATAGAATTCATTGTACTATCAATTTGTTTTTTGAGAGTCCATAAGGTATCTGTTTGAGTTGATTTATCTGTACGTGAAAGTAAGCTTGAAATTTGTTGTTTTACATCTCGCATTTGTATAATACATTTATTTGATTCATCTAATTTGTCTCTAATCGATTTAATAAAGTCAAATTGTTTTTTTACATCAAGATCACTTACAGGATATCTAGGATCTTTAGCGATATTTGCTTTCACTGTTTCACTATATGATTTTGCTTTGAAAATTAATTGGTATTCACCAGGATAAGCTATTGGGCCATTCAAAGAAGACCACCATAGAATCATATCTTCAAATGATTTTGCTGCTTTGTAATTATATTTTAAAAGCACAAGATTGGAACCTGATTTGGGCTTTATTTGATTTTGATTTTCTTGTGGAAAATTGGAATGAATATTCACCGTATCACCTTGGTCATTTAACATTGTAATGGAGATCGTATCATTTTCTGCGATGCTATCTAGATAAAAATACAACATAATTTCTGAAGGATGATTTGTTCCATTGTGCCCAGTTTGAGTGGCTATTCTGCCATAATTTTGAATCGTAGCTTTTGGTTTAAATACTTTGGCGTTGAATGTTGTATTTGAGTATCGAATAGGATTTAGATCGTCGATCATCCAAATTCCTCTCCCTTGCGTAGATACAATGAGTGATTGATCTTTTAAGGTAATATCTGTTATTGGAGTAATTGGTAAATTTAATTGAAGTGGATACCATTGCTGCCCATAATTATAAGATATATACATGCCCTGTTCTGTTCCAGAGTACAAGATTCCTTTTTCTTCGCGATCAGCCCTTATTGCACGTGTAAAATGTTCATTTGAAATCCCAGTAACGATTTTTGTCCAATTTGCACCATAGTCTACAGTTTTATACAAATAAGGGCTAAAATCGCCAAGCTTATATGATGTAGCAGCTATATAGCAAGTACCTTCATTGAATGGATCAGCCTCTATACAATTAACCATTGTATTTTTTGGAAATGAAAATGGAGTTACATTCCTCCAATTTTTTCCACCATCTTTCGACAAGTGAATTAATCCATCATCCGAACCTGTCCATAAGATATTTTCATTTAATGGAGATTCAGCAATAGCAAAAATTGTACAATAATATTCTACGGAAGTATTGTCTTTTGTAATTGGACCTCCAGATGCTTTCTGTTTAGTCTTATCATTTGTAGTAAGATCTGGTGAGATCGTTTCCCAACTTTGTCCTTGGTTGTAAGTGACATGAAGATGATTAGAAGCTGTAAAAAGTTTTTTTGGATTATGAGATGAGAAGAGTAAAGGAAAATTCCATTGGAATCTATATTTCAAATTTTCTGCTCCATGACCAATAGGATTATCAGGCCAAACATTAATACTTCTTGATATTTCATTCTTGTGATCGTATCGAGTCAAATATCCTCCATAGGATCCTCCGTATACAATATCTGGATTGAGAGGATCAACTGCAATATGACCTGATTCTCCACCACTTGTACTTTCCCAATCAGATCTAGAGATGACTCCATGATCTGTGCGATGCTTTATTCTAACTGTACTATTGTCTTGTTGTGCTGCATATATTCGAAAGGGAAAATGATTGTCAGTAGTCACTCTATAAAATTGTGCAGTAGGTTGATTATTTAGACTAGACCAAGTGCTACCACCATTATCACTGATTTGTGCGCCGCCATCATTGGCTACAATCATTCTTTGTGAATTATTTGGGTCTATCCAAAAATCATGGTGATCTGCATGATCTGTAGGAATTGTTTTAAAAGTTTTACCGCCATCGATTGATTTGTGAAATGAAACATTTTGAACATATACCACATCTGGATTCAAAGGGTCTGCATTTACTCGACTGAAATACCACGCTCGTTGTCTAAGATCTCTACTATCGTTCATTTTTTGCCAAGTTGCTCCAGCATCATCTGAGCGAAATAGACCTCCTTGTTCGTGTTCAATCATTGAGTATATTCTGTCTGGCATGCTTTGACAAATACTTAATGTACTGATACCCCAGATTCCTTTTGGCAAACCTTGATTATTTTTAATTTCTGTCCAATGCTCACCACTATCTATACTTTTCCACAACGAACTATATTTTCCTCCACTCGATAGGCTGTATGGTGTGCGTTGTACTTGCCATGTATTGGCATACCAGATTTTTGGATTTGAAGGATCCATGGTCAATTCTACTGCTCCAGCTGAATCCGATACGTATAATGTTTTTTTCCATGTTTTACCTCCATCTATCGTTTTGAAAATTCCGCGATCTGGATTAGGTGTGTAGATATTTCCGAGCGCAGCAATTAACACAATATCAGCATTTTTAGGATGGATCCTAATTCGGGTAATATGTCTAGTTTTGTTTAAACCTATATGTGTCCATGTTTTTCCTGAATTTTCAGATTTCCAAATACCATCTCCAGAAGATACATTTCCTCTCACAGTTTGTTCTCCAGTTCCCACATAAATTACATTTGGATCAGAATCAGCCACTGCAATAGATCCAATAGAACCACCATAGAAACCATCAGAAACATTAACCCATGATGAACCACTATTTTCAGTTTTCCATACGCCTCCACCGGTTGAACCCATGTAATATAAATTGGATTTGTGTAATACGCCTGTAACAGCACAACTTCTACCTCCGCGATATGGCCCAATCTCTCTCCATTTAACTGCTTTATATTTAGTTTCATTTGGATTGATGTTTTGAGAAAATAAAGTATAGTGAATTGAAAATATTGAAATTATAAAGAAAAGTCTTTTCATGTTTCAAAAGTAAAGAAAATTTTCTTTTGCAGAGGATTTATTGATGCTAAATTTTAGCCTTGGATTTTTTTACTTCTATGTGATAGTAAATTAGGATAGCTGTAAGTGTCCAAAAAATAACTGCCGCTTTATCTGTATCCAAAAAATTATTTAAAAGACCATGTAAATAATAGGTAGACAATGCACAAATACTGGTCGAAATTAGGATTCTTTTGGTTCTATTTTCTGTAGAATAATAAGCATGAAATCCACAATGAAAACTTAAAAATAAAATCGCGATAAAAAGTAGCATTCCAAGCATACCAGTTTCAGCTAATGGACCAAGATATTCACTATGCGCATTTCCTACATCACCAAAATTTGTACTAATTTCAGTTAAATTATAGCTCAATTGATATGGTGCATATTCAAACATATAGGTTCCCGGACCAAATCCAAAAATAGGTTTTTCTCTCCACATTTCTACTGCAGAAGCCCAACGATTAATTCGCTCTAAATTGGAAGCATCAGTACTTATGTTTGACATACTTTCTACATTTTCAACTACATCATCAGAACTTGAAACTTTGTTTTTCTCTAGATTCATCATAATAGTAGTAATATTCATCATTATGTATATCAAGACAAAGACTAGAATCCCAATTAGATATTTAAATTTAATTTTTAATTGTAAAATAATATAGACAAGCAATGCAGCGATAATGCTTGCCCAAGCTGCTCTTGAAAAAGTAACGATCAAACATGCTAGTTGAACAATAAAGCATATGAAAAAGAAATATTTAGAAAGTGTTGATTTGGCAAGTCTAAATGTACCAAGACTAATAGGAATCGCAATACCTAATATTGCACCAAGTATCGTATGATCTTTAAAGAAAGGCTTCATAGTCCATTGCGATGGCTTATCACCAAATCCATAAAATGATAAATGTATGAAGTTGAATGCAGCAACAATACTTATTCCTATTGTGAAGTATTTCAAAAATTGAATAATCTTATTTTCATCTTTAAAATATTGTATACCTAAGAAATAACAAGGAACAATAAACCATATTTTAGCTAGCAAAAATTTAAATGAAACTATTTTATGTGTACTTGTTAAACTTGTTATTCCTAACCAAATAAAGTAAATGTAAATAAGTATACTAAATGGATGCAGCAATACATTTTTATCGAATGTTGTTTTATTTAATGAGATATAGAAAAAGAAAAAAACAAGAAGTATCAATAATGGCTCGGTAGGAAAAGCCACGCTAAGATCGCCAAGATCTACATCATTTGGATTTATAGAAAGTGGTGTGAAGAATGCGATACTTGTCCAAATGGTATCCGGTTTGAGAAAATAGATGAATGCTATTCCTAGCACTAATGGAAGGAAAAAAATGAAATCTATTTTATTTAAAAGAAAGATACAGGCTATCGCTGTAAAAGCAATGCAATATGATAAAATATGTCTATTCGTTAATCCTATTACATTATTCACTGAAATATACTTTTTTCATTTCAGGCCAGTTTGTTCTTAAAATAAGCAGTATTATACATAATAAAACTGAAGACATCATTGCTACGACAACGATGAGCCACTTTGTAGGGCTTGATTTCTTTTCTGCTGGGATAGCTGAGTCAACAATGAATTTTTGAACAAACCGAACTTCAACATCAGCTTTAGCTTGTGTGATGTATTTTTCAAGTAAGTAAAGATTGTCCAATTCATAATCCAATTCTCTTTCTGTTCTATCGAAATCTTCGCCTTTGCTTATGTTAAGATCAATGATTGATTTCATTCTAGATCTTTCCGATGGATTCGATTCAGCATATGCTTGTAACAAATAACCGCGCTCAAATTGGCTCATCACACCTTCTGCTTTAAATTGATTCATGCTTTTTTTAATGATGTCAATTTTTTGTAATTGAATCTCTTTTTGGGTTAATAAATTTTTTACAAGATCTGATGCTCTAGTATTAATCATTTCATATTTCACTGAATCAAGTTCAACTGGAATTGCATTTGCTATGTTAGCAGCAATTTGTGGATCTTTGTCCAAAACCGTTATAACAATCGAGTTGAACTTTGTTCGTTTAAATGCAATATTGCCTTGAAATTCTTTCAATACTAATGTTCTTGACAATGGTTCATTTTTCTTAATTTGATAGTGATCATATAAATGAAATTTTTCGATGATTCGTTCTTGAAGATTTGTTGAGCTTAGTATCTCTATAGTTTGTTCAGCCTCTTCCGTTGATCCAAAATCCATCATATTGCCTCTCCGTAAGGCTGTTTCATTAATTGGTGCCTGAGAGAGTTTTCCTGGGTAGATCGTGGTACTTGATTTGTAGTAAGGAGTAATTAGAAAAGAAGCAATTCCTGCTATGATTGCGGCGATTAGAGCTATACTTATGATTAATTTTCGATTTTTCCAAATAAGCCGAACGATATCAGCTAGATTTATCAATTCCATAATTTGATTTTATTAACTAATAAACGATTTTATGTATGAGAACTATATAAAATCTAAAATATTGGCAAAAATAGACTAAATATGATTTAATTTATGATTTTTATAAACAAGCTATCGAGTTTAATATGCTTTTCTTCTGTAAATGTGTGATTTTTTAGTAAAGTTTCAATACTCTTTATTCTGGTGCTGTTTAATGGATGTGTGGAAAGGAATTGAGGAATGACAGTGTTTTTTTTACTTTCGGATTCTAATAGTTCAAACAAACTTAGTATTCCTTTGGGATCAATATTTCGTGAAGTCAAATATTTAAACGCCTCAGTATCTGCTTCAGATTCAAATTCTCTCGAATATTCTAAGGTTTTAATTGACTGCGCATTTTCTAAAATCAATCCACCAAATCCTGTTACATCGCCGAATAAGATACTGCTTAAACTTGATAAAGAAATATTTTTTGCAATATTATAAATTGAATGTTTTTTCGCAATATGAGCATATTCATGTCCGAATAATGCAGCTAATTGAGTATACGAAGTCATTTTATTCAATAATCCTTCATAGATCACTATATGTGCTCCAGGTACAGCGAATGCATTTACAATGCTATCCTTGAAATAGTAAATTTTAACAGTATCATTTCCATTTATATGCAACTCATTAAAGTACTCTTGAAGCAAAGCACTTTTTCCACTGTCAATTTTAGTTTTGTCAGCTAAATAAGTTGCCATTGTTACTTCTCCTAATTTTGATTCAAGCTCTTTTGGAAAGTGCTTGACTATTTTATGACTCATCCATGGCAATAATATATAATAAGCTAGTAAAATACTGAAAATAATAGCCAGGATTAACGAAATAAAGCAACCGATTGCTTTGACATTAGAATTTTTTTGAAAGAAGGAATTAGCATGGTATTGATGTAAATACTGAATTGCATTTTCATCGATAATTTCAATATAGTCTTGCGGATGATTTTTACCAAAAGTTATTATTATCTTCTTGCTATCATTTCCTATTGAAGGTGAAATCTTAGAATATTCCCAAAAATATTTTTGATCATCAGAATAAAATTCAATGCCTTTACCTTGAAGTTCGATCAGTACTTTTTTTGCTTTAGGTTTAATGCCTGTATAAAAATATGCAGGGAATGAATTCATAATCCTGTTATTTTTTTAATTAAACTACTAAGTTCATTTGGTTGTTTAAGCATACAAGAATGATGTCCTTTTGGACATTTATTATATCCTAATTTTGAACAAGGCCTGCAATTGAGTTCATTAACTTCTGAAGAGATGTATTGACTTTTATTTTTTGCAAAATAAGGATACATTCCAAAAGATGGAGTGGTATTGCCCCAAATCGCAAGAATTTTTTTCTGAAAAGCAGCTGCAAGATGCATCATACCAGTATCTGGTGTAATTACGAATTCTGCATGTTGGATAAAATGAGCGGTATCATCTAATGTTTTAAATTTTCCAATTGGAATGACATTTTTATGTAACTGTGTGAGTGTTGCTTGAATCAATTGTTCTTTTTTACCTCCCACTAATAAAATAGGATATGGTAGTTGAGGTATCCATTGATTCCATTTTTCTATAGGTATCATCTTGGTATTATGGGCCGCACCTAACACACCAACACAATATTTTGAATTTAATGCTTCAAGTCTTGGAGGGATGAAATTACTTTTATAGAAATATTCTAATCCGATATCATCATTTGTAATGTTGATCTTTTTAAGACTTTGAAAATAGCGATCTACCAAATGGATGTTTTGAGGTAACTTATTTATTTTAAATAATACAAATAACCATTTTCTAAAATTAAGTTTATCAAAGCTGATTGCTGGTCTCCATAAAAAAAATCGAGTGAGAAGACTTTTCGCATTTTTATGCAAATCTACAATTAAATCAAAATTTTCATTTTTCAAATTTTTAATCATCTTTGAAAAAGATTGCTCGTTACTTAGATGAACCTTAGTTACGTGTGGATTCGATTCAAAAAGACTTGCAAAGTTAGATTTTGTTAAAATGTGAATTTCCGCATTTGTCTGTTGCTTTATACAACGAACAACAGGAGATGTCAAAATGACATCTCCAATTGAACTATATCGTATGATTAATATCTTATTTACGGCTTTCGATATTTTAATTTTTAATAATTCTTGTAGCACTAAGACCTTTCTCTGAATGGATCACTAGCTGATAATTACCAGAATTTAATTGCTGCAATGAAAGTGTTTTACTATTCTTTCCCTCCTGTAGATAGAG
The DNA here is from genome assembly GCA_016722295.1 of Saprospiraceae bacterium. Taxonomy (GTDB): domain Bacteria; phylum Bacteroidota; class Bacteroidia; order Chitinophagales; family Saprospiraceae; genus Vicinibacter. The sequence continues at coordinate 407,453 of JADKGL010000037.1, read as the reverse complement.
AACAGTTGTATATTGTAGTTTTCCTAAGATATCATAAATTGAGATATTTACTTTTTCAGATTTTGTTGATTGAACTTGAAGTTCAATTGTTTCTGTGAAAGGATTTGGGGAACAAGTCATTTCATTAATAAAATCAAATTCCTTCGTATTTACTTGCAAACTTCTATTGCCATTTCCAAACCAAGTGCCCCATTTAGCCTCACGTATCAAGTTAGTTTCAGAACCAGAACCCATTATTTTTGAAGATGTAGCTCCAATAATATAAATATTTTCGCCATTGCTATCTGCACCATCGTATAATAATGTATTATCTCGTAAATTATAATTTGGATAACCAGTTTGCGTTCTTCCAGATTTAATCTCACCTAAATCTCCTGTTTCAATGTTAGCTGCTAAAACAGCATATGAAGCACTTGTATTAGATTCTACATAATAATCAAATGTTATAATATAAGGTGAATTTTTAGAAAATACTGGATTACCTATACTTGAGTTTTCTTCTAAATCGGAAAATAGTTTTTCAACTTTGCCATCTCCATATTTGTTGGTCGCTGAATTAAATACATTTATAAAACCAATATCCCAATATTCATATTTAGTCCCATCACTTTTAGTGATTTCGCTGAGTGCGTCATACATAATATACTGGCCTGAATGGTCAAAATCCATGAAATCCGCATATTGAACATTTCCTGCATTGACACCTTGAGAATATGTTGGATTATATAATTTAAATTCAGTGAATACTTGTAAGCCAAAATCATAAACATAGATTAAATTATCAGCTGTTTTTGACAAACCAGCGATACGTTTGCCATCTTTAGAAACAATTGCATTCCGATAAAAAGGATCTGAATCTGCAACAGATTCTGCGTACACTCCAGTAGATCTATTTAAAGTCAGTACGTAAAGTTTGTTGTCGTCAGCTACAAAAAAGATGTGTGAACCATTGTCAGTTACACTTGGCTTTGAGATTGTTTTTTTAGATGATAATTGAACAACGGCACCATTGCTTGGATCAAAAGTATAAACTCCAATTTGTGTTTGGTCTGTGCAAAGAATAAGTTCTTTTCCTGGATTAGTAACAAGATCTTTTTGATAGTTTGTACCACCTGTACTTCCTCCAGAACCTCCGATGCCAACAGCGTCAAAAGCTTTTTTTACTGCCGCCAAAACATCAGTATTGCCGTGGAGATCAGAGGCAGCTGTTTCCACTGCAATTCGAAGATCTTTAAATTGTGAAGATCTTGATAGATAATTTGTCAATGCTCTATAATACACCTTTTCAGCAATTGTTTTAGATGCTTCTTCACTTCTTGTTTTTGCAAGTTCTTGAACGAATAAGTAAAATGCGTGATTTGTAATACCGCTATTGATATGAACACCGCCATTATCTTGACTTCCCTTGTATTGTTCACTCACGTGTTTTGGTTGCCAGTATTGGTCAGTCGATCGTCCTCCATTATTCGGGTTGCTTAAATCTCGAAGTGCTCCCGATGGGAAGTAAGTTCTCACGACGACATCTTCACCCATTTTCCAATCATCTCGATCGATCATTGCTCCAAAAATATCTGCAAAAGATTCATTAATCGCCCCTGATTCACCTTGATAAGTAAGGTTGGCTGTATTCTGAATTACACCGTGAGACATCTCATGGCCAGCTACATCTAAAGCTTTAGCGAGTGAAGTAAATGCTTGGTCTCCATTTCCATAAAACATTGCTTCACCATTCCAAAATGCATTGTCCATTTTGGCTCCATTTTCATCGCGAACATTTATTATAGAAATGATACTTCCACCTTTTCCATCTATTGAATTTCTACTATGAACATTTTTAAAATATTCATAGGCTTTACCTCCATTGTAGTGTGCAGAAACAGCTGTAGCATTTGACCATTGATTATTTGAAGAAGTCACTTGACTGACTCTAAAATCATTCTCATTGAATGCTGTGTTTTTTGCATCTAAAGTCAAAATTCCTCCAGCAGGTTCATCTGGTAATTTTGAATTTGTTAAAGAAAACATAGATCGATTTCCATCTAACATAAAATAAGTTGCCCCTTCTTTCCATACATTAATCGTTCTTGAAATGCCAAATAAATCCAAAGCTGTTGCAGATTCATGACCTTCCGGATTAACGGTTGTATTATGTTCATGATTACAATTAGTATGAATTTTACAGATGTTGGAGAATTGATCGATGACTTCACCAGTAGATGCATCGATTAAGAAAGTTAGATTCGTACTTGGATTAGGCATGATTTTAATCTCATGGATCAAGTACCAAAGATTTTTCTGCTGTGAAAAGTAATATTGTAATTTATTCTGTTGAACTCCTAGTTTTGCCAAGTTTGAAGTTGCGAAAAAAGAAATATTTTCCTTTTTAAGTTGAGAAATAACGATTTGCTCAGCATCAATACTTGATACATTAATGTTGCCATTTTCAAGAATAGGTTTTTTAAAATTTCCTGATACTAGCAATTTACCATCCAAATATTCATGAACATTATATTCTGAACCATAGATTGGAATTCCTTTGTAAGTTTCGATAAGTTGAAAATGTTTAATTCCTAACTCATCTACATGATTGCTGAGTACTTCAAATTCTATGTTTGGCTCGGATTGTTCGAGATTTGCTTTGATTTTATCAGAAAATTTAAATTTAGACTCTGAAGATCTTGCAGTCACATCTAGCTTGGTTTCAAACCAATTTGGTGTATTCTGTAGATCCACAGAAAGAATTTTAATTCCACGGCGCAATTCTGAAAGTTTTGTCGAAGACCATGAGACCTTTGTTAAATTTAGCCCTTGTTCACAAATGCTATTGTTTGTATTTGATTCTCCAGGTAAAATAATTTTAGTTTGTGATTTACCAGTATGACCTGTTGATGGAACAATTAGTTGCTTTTTAATTTGAGCATCTGCTGAGAAACAAAAGAGGACTGAGAATAAAAGTAGTAATTTTAATTTCATTTTATATATTTTTGAACATAATGGTTAAACGTGCTATAATAGAGTTTTAACTCTTTTTGTACTTCATTGTCGGATGGATTCCAAGCCATTCTTCGATTGACACCATTCAATTTGAATTCAATAAATTGGTACGTATTCCCAGGATTTTGAAATTCAACTTCTTGAAGTCCTAAAGTAGTAAAGTTGGAAAATAATTGTTTTGTAACAGAATTGCTTAGATTTTTTATAACCTTTCCTTCTGATTCAAGGCTCCCATCTTGATAAAGAGCGTAAGAAGTTTCCTTTCCGACGATCCCTCCTCCAAATCCTATTTGGATAAAATCTTTGCCTTGATTAGACATTTTTTTTGAGCTTTTACATGATTGATTTCCTAAGGAAATACTTAAAATACTGATAAACAAGAGTAAATGTATTTTCATTTTTTGATTTAAAAGTTTAAATGTATGTTAAAATTATAAATTTGAAACAAAAAAATCTATAATTACGTTCTATATTTGTAGAACTTTATAACAATAAATAAAAAAGAAATGAAAAAAATCGTATTTTTATTAGGATTCGGCCTTGTATTAGGTCTTGGTAATGTGAATGCACAGTGTAAAAAATCTGGTGCTGCTTGTTGCAAATCAAAAGGAACTGCCGCTGTAGGTATGACTCCAACTAATGCTTCTTCAATTGCTGACATGCCAGTTTCAGAAGCTGCTTTAACTGCTGCAACTTCAGATGCAAGTATTGAAAAGAAAGTATGCGAACAATCTGGCAAAGTTTCTTTCCAAAGAAAAGCTGTTGATGCTACAACTGGTGCAGTAAGCTACACAGATGTAGTATATGATGAAGCTAAGGCTGTGTTTGTAAATCAAGTAGCTACTGAAGCTTCAACTTCAACTGAGAAGAAATCATGCGGAGCTGGAGCTAGCTCAGGAAAATCATGTTGTAAAAAAGGACAGAAATCTTGTGCAAAAGGTGAAGCTGCTGCTCCTGCAAGTCAAGAGAATGTTGCTCCAACAAAAATGCAATAATTAGAAATTTAGTTTATGTAAAATAAAAAAAAGACTTTCATGCACGTGTGAAAGTCTTTTTTTTTGGTACCCTTTTTTAATACAACAATATATAAATTATGAATGCTTTGAAAGTTATAGTCATTTTAAATTTACTTATTTCTTCCAACCTATATAGCCAGAAGATTGGGGTTAGTTTGTATGCAGGAGCAAATAGAACTAGCATCTCGAATTATTTAATTAAGGAAAGAAATCCTTTAGATGCAAAGTCTGAATTTGGATTTCTCTTTGGTGTAAAGGCTGATTATAAGTTAACTTCTAAATTGAAATTTGTGAGTGGTTTGGGACTATCAAACCGAACGTTTTCTGAGCCATCTTTTTCGCCTGGACAGTCTAGATTTTTTGAAAGGATGTATTTTTTGGAAATACCAATGATGATTAGTTTGCCACTAAGTAAAAATTTTTATACTACTTTTGGGCTAGTCAATTCTTATAAATTTGAAGGAGACACTCATTTTTTTTGGGATAATCAAGATGAAATTTTATATGGTATCGATGCGCAAGTTATTGGAGGTTATAAAATAAATAGAAGGTTTGGACTTGAAGCTGGAGTGCTTTATGGTAGCCTGCTTGATCATGCTTTAAGTCGATTGAACTTCACGAATTTTGTTGGATCATTATGCTTAACTTATAAACTGAAATAGTAGATAAAAACTATTGAATTTAATATAGCTAGGGTAATTTTATTCTAGCTTTATTTTTTTTTGCTAAGTTGTAATTCAGTTTGTTGTTTTTAAGTAGTTACTCAAATACTGATCGTATTAATTAAAATGAAAACAAGCTAGTCAAAGCTATGGACGGTGCTTGCTTTTTTAATAATTATCACCTTCAATAGCCAAGCCTCACTCATTCAGTTAAAGGTCTTTTCAGATGTATTAGGCCTGCATAGTCTTCAACTTTATATCAAGTCTAAAATTCAGATCAAAGTTACTATTAAATTTTAACGATCCATTGCATTCAAAGTCTACCAATAAAAAAGCCCAAGTGTAGAACTCGGGCCTTTTTTATTTCAATATTGAAATGTTATACTTTCGCTAATTTTTTAGTTACTTTTTCAGAAGTAGTTTTATGTTCTGTTCTTAAACTTTTTGATAGATCCACAATCATTGGAGTTGCCACAAAAATGGAAGAATAAGTTCCTATAGCGATTCCAATTAATAATGCAAATGAAAATCCTTTTATACTGCTACCTCCAAACAAGAATAAGATCACGATAGTTAATAATGTAACTAATGATGTATTGATTGTTCGAGATAGAGTAGTATTGATCGCACCATTGATTAATTCCTTTTCGCTCTTATTGGAATCCATTGCAAGATATTCTTTGATCCTATCGAAAACGATAACCGTATCATTCATAGAGTAACCAATTACAGTCAATAAGGCGGCAATTAATGCTTGATCGATTTCCATTGCAAAAGGGAAAATACCATGGAACAATGAAAAACAAGTTAACACCACTAAAGTATCATGTATCAATGCGATAATTGCACCTGCACTATATTGCCATTTGCGGAAACGAATTAAGATATAAATAAAGATAACCAAGAGTGAAAAGATAATCGCCTTGGTAGAACTTCTCTTAATATCATCTGCGATCACTGGACCTATTTGGCTATATGATAATATGTGTGTGCCTGAGCCTTCATGATTGTTGAATTGATCAAAAGCAACATTGGTGCCTAATGCAGTATTTACACCTTCCAATAATTTCGCTTTGACTTTATTATTTACATCGTCAGAGCGATCATTTACTAAGTAAGATGTAGTAATATTATAAGTATTTTTTGTATCAACACTCTTTACAATTGGACTTGCACCAAATGTAGTTGTAAGAGAATTTCTCAATTTTTCTATGTCAACTTCTTTATCGAAATGCACATTCATAGAATATCCTCCTTTAAACTCTACACCTAATTCGAATCCTCTTGTAAAGAAAGATATAAATCCAATAACAGTGAGTAGTCCTGAAAAAATATAAGCATATTTTCTGTTTCCAACCCAGTCAAAATTAATATTTTTAAAAATTCGTGCAGTAAAATCAGAAGCAAAATTTAATTTATTGCCTCTTCCAACCCACCATTCAATAATTAATCTTGATACAAGTACTGAAGTGAAGACAGAAAAGATAATACCGATGATCAATACTAATGCAAATCCTTTTACAGGACCTAAACCATAATAAAACAATACAATAGATGAAAGTAATGCAGTAACGTGGGAGTCAATAATCGCCGATAAGGAATGTTTAAATCCTTCCGAAATTGAACTGAGATAATCCCTACCTGCAGCTAATTCTTCTTTAATCCTTTCATAAATGATGATATTTGCATCCACGGCCATACCCATTGTCAATACCACCCCTGCAATACCTGGCAATGTCAATACGGTTCCAAATGAAGCCAATGAAGCCAATATAAATATGATATTCAATCCTAAGGCAATAATTGAAACAACTCCACCACCAGTATAATATAATACCATGAATAACATCGTCAACAAGAATCCACCTATAATAGACCACATTGATTTGCTAATATTTTCTTTACCCAATGATGGTCCAATAATTTGCTCAGAAACTACTTTTGTTCGCGCTGGTAATTTACCTACTTGAAGTATGTTTGCTAAGTCTTTTGCTTCATCGATTGAAAATTGTCCAGAAATCTGAGAATTTCCTCCAAGGATTGGTTCGTTAACTGTTGGACTTGACACTACTTCATCGTCCAATACAATAGCAATCTCGCGATTGTTATCATTTGCAGCACGCGTAGTCATATCTCCCCAAATTTTAGCACCTTTATTGTCCATTGATAAACTTACGACAACATCACCTTTCACTGCATCGGAAGTTGCAAATGCTCTTGCAATTCGCTCTCCATCCATTCCGGCATTTCCTTGACCTTTAGTTTTTACAGCGTAGACTAATAGGTTATTATTAGTGGTCAATTCATCTTTAGCTTGAAATGGTTTTTGCGCAATTCTGAATTCAAGGTCATTTGGAAATAAAGATTTAATTTCTTGTTGATTCAACATCGCTAATACTTTATCTTTATTTGCTTTGTCGACAGAACCAACAACACAGGGTTGGAAACTCCAACCTTGACCTGTATTACCGTTGGGGGTCAACATTTTAAACAATGGTCCAGCATCTGCAAATGGATCCATTGAAGTAGGAATGGTGTCTACACCTGCTAGGCTTGAATCTAGTACATTACCTGTAACACTGTCTCTTTTATATTCATACCGATTTTGTAGAGTATATTTTGGTTTTGTATCTACAGTAGTATCTCCAGAATTCATCGCTTTTAACTTTGTATCTGCTGATAATAAAGCATCATAAACTCCAGGGTCTGACATTCTATAAACATCAAAGAATTCAAGTTTTGCACTATTTTGTAGATATTTTCTAGCTCTTTCTGGATTATCCACACCAGGAAGTTCTACTATGATCATATCTCTTTTTTTATCTAAAGAGATATTAGGCTGTACTGCTCCGAATTTGTCAATTCGATCTTTAATACGATTGAACGTTAATTCTACAGTTTGATCTGCAGTCTCACGTACAACTCTCTGTACGTCAGCATCGGCTGTTTCAAAGTTGATTCGATCTTTCAATGTAGTAGATCTGCTAAATAAAGAAGCAAGCTTCTTATCTGGTGCTGCTTTCTTAAACTCTTGAGCAAATAAGCTCACATAGTCCAATTGTGAATTGGCCAAGCCTTTATCAGCATTGTCTAATGCCAATTTAAATGCAGGATCTGAATTATTGCCACTTAAGGAAATTAAAAAATCTCTTAAATCAACTTGAATAATAGAACTCATTCCCCCTTTTAGGTCAAGTCCTAAAGCAAGCTGCTGCTTTTTAAGATCTGTATATGTGTATTCCTTTAATAAAGGTAGACTAAATATTTTCGAGCTAGAAATTGAATCCAAGTAAAACATTCTTGCTGACTTTTCAGCACTATATTTTGCTACTGGATCACTAATACTTGCGGATGCTTCCTGAGCATAAGTCTCTGCATTTCTTTCTACCTTCAATGTGGGCAAATGAAATACCATTTGGAAAATACACACGACTAGAAGGGCGATCAAAACCCATTTAACTAAGCCTTTTTGTTCCATATTTGAAAATTCTTTACTTATTAAAAAACTCCGCAAATATACGTCAAGGAGTTCTACTTATGTCTTATTTTTTTCAAAATGATTGAATTAAATAGTAATTAATGTTTAAAATCGTATTGTTTTGAGCGTCAATAGTTTATTTAAAATCGGAGCACTTTTAGCTTTCTATTATCAGAATATTAACAGATTTTACATAATGCGCTTCCTTTATATTTGGTGGCAAAGTAATACTTCGCTTTTAGGCTCGCTTCTGATCATTTTAATGTTATTTCATATCAAATAAGAAATTTTTTGGTAATACAGCATAAAATTTAAGGTGGTAAAAATTTGAAATTTGACCTAGAGAATATTTTAAATCTATCTTGAATCGTTGGATTTTATTTGAAGGGAGCTAGATCAATACAGTAGCAAGTTTTTAGACTCATTTTATCCAACGATATATCTATGCTTAAGTAGAATTGAAGGATTTGAGATGTAGGGCTGGAAATATTTGCTTTGGTAGCAAATGAGTTAAAAAGTAACGCAATGTTGGACCAGTGGAATGGAGTAGGGCGATAGAAAGATGATTTATTCCCTTCTACCAAAAATGAAACACATAATTTTGATATTCAGTTTGATCAAATCAATTTTATGAAAAAATATAATTAATCCTATTGTAGAATTATTTAAGGAAAGCTTCGGTAATCCAATCCGCTAATAATTGTCTATTGGTTGGTCGCAAAATTCGTTCTCGATCTTTTGCATTTAATATATTTCCAAGCTCAATAAATATGGGCTCTGGGCGTGAAGCGCGAATTACATACAATGGTCTAGCACTTGCGCTACCTTTATATTCTCGATTCTGAAATGTCTCATACTTTTGAGTAAATACATTTTGGATATCGATAGTCTTGGATTTACTTTCTGGCGAATCTGATTGGTAATAAAAAAATACATCTTGTCTGTCTTCAGAAGGTCTTGAATCCACATGGATTGAGATCATCCAATGATTTTTTATTTTATTGCCTTTATTCTTATGGTATAATGAATTTACCTTTTTCATGCCTTGTCGTAATCTCTTTTTTTGATTGATTGGAATCTCATGATCTCCCATACAAACTTCATCGGTATCACAATCTAAGTACATTTCATCTCGTATTCCATCATTTTTATCTTGTACAATGACGAATACTTCGGCTCCATTTTCAATTAGATTTTTCGCCAATCGCAAACTAACATCATAAGCATATTCATCTTCACAAGCATCGAAATTGCCATGAATATTTTTGGCTACTGCTCCTGGATCTGGTCCGCCATGTCCAGGTACTAAATAAAAGGCTTGTCCATTAAGTTTGTTTGATACAATTGATACTTCTTCATATTTTTTTCCAAATAGAGAAAACGTCACTTTCTTATTTGATACCCTTTTTAGTTCAGGAGTTTCCGATACTAACTTGGTATTGTCGGCATGAACAATCTCATCGTTTGGCGATAATAGCTTTTTATCTGCAACAATTACTTTGGTTTCCTTTTCAGATGTTGTACTAGTGTTTTTTGATTCTTTATTCTCTGATTTGATAGGATTTGATTCTGCAACATCATTGCAGGTAATATCATATGGAGGAACCCATAAAAGTTTACTTTTTTTAAAATCATGCTTTCTAAGTTTTTTAGCGGTTGCAGTTTGATTAAATTTTTCTATTGATTTAGCAAGTTCATAATCGTTAATGTCAAGAGTTGAACGGATACTTTTTCCATCAAATGCTAACGTTTTGATAGGGAGTAAATATTCTTGGCCGACTTTAAGATCTACATTTTTTTTGAGTTTATTTAATTTATAAAACTCATCCAAAACACAGCTAAATTCAAGAACTTGATATTCGCGGAGTAGTGCAAGTGCTCCTTGACCACTCTTAGCCTTAACTTTTAAATAATTGACTTTTAATGGTTTAGCGTGATCATCACAAGCATTTCCAGCAATATGGATACCAAAACAAATTATAAAAATTGAACAAAATTTCTTCATAAAATCGAATTCAATGCAAATATATGATGAAATTATTATATTTGTATATGATTATTAATCAATATTATATAATTTAATATTTTTTTTAATTTGAGTTCATATATTTTTATTTCTATAATTTGAAGTACATTTGTCAATGCTTACTGTAAATCAAGTATTTGGACTTTTAAAGAAGGATTTTCTTTTCGAAGTAAGACATTTATTTCAATTTGGAGCAATTTTAGGTTTTATGCTAGGAATAGCCTATTTGTTTTATTTTTATTCTGGCGAGCAGACTGAAAGGGCATGGAGCTTGTCTTATTGGTTTAGCTTTTTATTTATTTGTTTTTTTTGCGGTAATAAAATTTTTGTAAATGAGCTTGGAGATAGCAAACTCTATACAATGCAACTAATTCATCCCAATATTCAATTTGGCAGTAAATGCATCTTTGTTATTACTGAGTTAGCCTTATATTCATTAGTGTTGTGGTTAGCTTTTTGGATTTTATTGCCTATGAAAGTTGAATTCAGCTTCCATTGGATGATACTAATTTTGCTTTGTGTAATAGCAATTGGGATGATACTCACTTTTACGTCATTCATCAGCTCGAATATTTCAGGCAAGCAATTGTTGATTGCGATATTAAGTCTACCTATTTCATTTCCTATTATTGGTTTAGGGTTTACCATAGGGTTGCAGTTGATGGCCCCCAATCCTGAGTTTGATTTCTATTCATCTTTATATCCTTTGATTGGAATTAATTTATTTAGCGCAGCTCTGCTAATTTTTCTTGTACCTTTGATTTGGAAAAGCTAATTATGATATATCAATATTGGTGGAAAATACTTGGTGTTCTTTTGTTTATATATATCCTGGCTTGGGGTTTATTAATGCCTTTAAAACCAGGGATATATGATGTGTCTCCGTCAAGATTTAGGAGTGGAGATTCTGTCACATTTTTAATTAAAGCTTATAATTCAAACTTTTTGAATGAAACCAATAAGTTCCGAGTTTTTTTGAAAATTGATAGCTTGCATCTTCTTTTATGTCAGAAGCATGAAGCATTGAGCAGTTCTGAAATGAATGTATCTGTGCAATTGCCAAAGTTTTTACCTTCTAAATTATCTTTAGTTAGCGCAAGTGTGATTGTTGATCATCCATTAGAGGGAAGTATGATAATTCCTTCAAAAATTATACTAAGTCAAGATTCGATTTCAATAGAAGAAGGGAAAATTGCTTGGACTATCGGTTCGCGATTAGGACTAACTTATAGAAAAAGCCATGAATTTCCATATAGAAATATTTTGTATGAGACGATTCGAAATACATTCTATCATGTGTCTTTATGGTTTGCGATGTTTGTCATGTTTGGAATGTCTGTTTATCATTCTATTCGATTTTTAAAAACAAATGATGTGGATCATGATTTAAAGTCTAATGCTTTGGTTGTTACAGGAATAGCATTTGGTATATTAGGTTGTATAACAGGTTCTTTATGGGCACGTTATACATGGGATGCTTGGTGGACACAGGATATTAAACTCAATATGTCTGCATTAACTATGTTGATTTATTTTGCCTATTTGATTTTGAGGGCATCCATCGATGATATTGATAGAAAGAGAAGAATCTCAGCGGCTTACAATATTTTTGCTTTAGTTGCTGTTATTCCTTTGATTTTTGTTTTGCCTAGATTGACAGATTCATTACATCCTGGGAATGGAGGAAATCCAGCGTTTGGCTCAGATGATATGGATAATGCATTGCGAATTGTGTTTTATCCAGCAGTTATAGCCTTTACGTTGATCGGTTTATGGATTGCATCGCTCAAATACAGAATCGAAAAATGTGATTATCTAATTTCTGAAAAATTAGATGAAAATCTATAAAAATGAACAAAAAATTCCAAATTTGCTTTAATTTGTATATAAATTGATCTTAAATTTCTGCAATATGATAAATAATTTGAAATTTGCTGTGAAAATGAAAATATCATTATTATTTCTTATATTAATCTCAACTGTAGGTGATGTTTTTGCGAATGAAAGTATTCATGCAATAATGAGACAAAATGGCAAAATCAATGTTGTTTTTGGAGTAATATTGATCGTATTTATAGGATTAGTAGTTTATTTAATCCAAATTGACAAGAAAATTAAAAAATTAGAAAATAAAATAAATCATGAGTAAACAAGGAGAAGTTTCATTTTTAGAAAGCGTAAATAAAAACTTTGATAAAGCAGCCTCATATACGGATATACCAAAGGGTTTGTTACAACAGATCAAAGTGTGCAATGCAGTATACGAAATTAATTTTCCAGTGCGCATTGGGAATCAGATCCAAGTAATTAATGCATACAGGGCTCAACATAGCCATCATCGATTGCCAACAAAAGGTGGAATACGATATAGTCAACATGTAAATAAAGATGAAGTTGAAGCATTGGCTGCTCTCATGACTTATAAATGTGCTATTGTTGATGTGCCATTTGGGGGAGCTAAAGGTGGGGTAAAGATAAATCCTTGGTCATATAATGAGGAACAATTAGAGCGTATCACAAGACGATATACTTCTGAATTAATTCGTAAAAACTTTATCGGACCTGGAATAGATGTTCCAGCACCAGATTACGGAACAGGTCCTCGAGAAATGGCATGGATTCTTGATACATATGTTACATTTAAAGGAGGAGAGATTGATGCAGCGGGTTGTGTTACAGGAAAGCCAGTAAATCAAAATGGTATCAGAGGACGTAATGAAGCAACTGGAAGGGGTGTTTTCTATGGTTTAAGAGAGCTATGTAACACTGAAGATGCTATGAAAAAAATTGGTCTTACAAAAGGACTTGAAGGAAAGACTGTTGTGATTCAAGGAATGGGGAATGTTGGTTCTTTTACGGGAAGCATCATGCAAAACGAAGGTGGTATCAAAGTGATTGGTGTTGCTGAATATGAAGGATCAATTTATGATGCAAAAGGAATTGATGTAGATAAATTGATAAAGTTTAGAAAAGAAACAGGATCGATTATCGGTTTTCCAGGCACAAAAAACCTTGGGTCAAGAGATGCAGCATTAGAATTGGAATGCGATATATTAATTCCAGCAGCTCTAGAAAATCAGATCACAAAGGATAATGCGAAAAAAATCAAAGCTAAAATCATAGGTGAAGCTGCCAATGGGCCTGTATCTGCAGATGCTGAGGAGATACTTGTTAAAAAAGGAGTGTTGATAGTTCCAGATATGTACTTAAATGCTGGAGGAGTGACTGTTTCTTATTTTGAATGGTTAAAGAATTTATCGCACATGAGATTTGGTCGAATGGAAAAGCGATTTGACTCTAATACTTATTCATCATTTGTTGGAGTAGTCGAAAAATTAACTCAAAAAACAATCGGAGCTAGAGAAAAAGAGTTTCTTACAAGAGGGGCTGACGAAATTGATTTAGTTCGGTCTGGCTTAGAGGAAACAATGATCAATTCATTCCAACAAATTTGGGAGACTTATAAGAGGAAAAAGAAAATAGAAAGTTTACGAAGCGCTGCATTTGTTGTTGCTTTGGATAAAGTCTCAAACGATTACCAAAATCTTGGAATCTTCCCATAGAGGATTAAATTAGGTCAAAGCGTAAAATAATCGTTAAAGTTTTACTTTTTTTGCTTAAATAGCAAAATAATATTCTAATTTTGTGCGTTACAATTAGCATAAAGCATATATTATTTTGTAAATTTTAGAATTATGAGTGAAAAATTAGATAAAATTGACGCGAAAATATTGGAGTTACTTCAGACGAATAGCAAGATTACGAATCTTGAACTTTCGAAAAAAATTGGTTTGTCTCCAGCGCCAACATTGGAGCGCGTAAAGAAATTGGAGTCCACTGGTGTAATTGAAAGTTATCATGCAAAAGTATCACCTCAAAAAGTGAATCTTACTATAAGCACTTTTGTACTTGTCAATATTTCATGGGTTAAGCCTAAAGCATTGGAAAGTTTTATTGAAAATATTCAGAATATTGATGAAGTAACGGAATGTTATGTTATTACTGGCGATGCAGATGTATTATTGAAGGTAGTTTGTAAAGATATCCAAAGTTACGAACTTTTATTATTCAAAAAACTATCTCAAATTGAGGAAGTGGAGCGCTTAAAGACATTAATGAATCTATCAAATGTTAAGTATAAGGCGAGTTTACCAATCGTTGTTGAGTAAAATCTTGTTTCCGTGTTTCAAACAAAAAAGAAAAATTCACTTTTGTGGAAATTCAAATCTAAAGAAAGTGAGTTGGAGCATTTTTTGTTTGCTAGTATTCATTTAATTGACAATCAAATTGAAAACATTATTCAACAAGTTTTACCATTTGTAAAGGCTTGTGATGTTTTTGCAGGAGAGATAAATTTTAATGAAGAAGCTATCCATGATGTAAAGGAATGTCTTTTTTTAAGCGATGATTTTTTAAACTCAGAGTCATACCAAAAATTTATTACAGATTTACAGTTTGAATTATTTCGTAGATACAAGATTGATATTCATTCTTTTTCTCATCTTAAACCTATAGTGTTTTCTAATTTCATTAGTTTGCTACTTCTTCATTGTTCTCCCGAACAGAATGTCGATCGTAAGCTTTTTGACTTTGCTCAAATGCATTCAAAAGAATTAATTGGACTAGAAGATTTTCATGAACATTTTTCCATTTTGAATTCGATTTCAGAAACTGAGCAGTTTGCAATGGTAAGTAAGTCTTTTTCGAATCTAAAACAACTGAGGATGTCTATGAAAATTTCGTTAAAAAAGTATAAGAATCAAGAGATAAATTACTTGTATAAATTTGGAAAAAAAATGCTTGGGAAACATAAAAGTATAATGCTTTATCAACGGAATACTAGAATGGTGGAGACTCTACTGAACTACTGTGATACTAAATCTGTATTTGCAACTTGTGGTGCAGCACATTTTGATGGAAAATATGGTATCCTAGCACAATTGAAACGTAAAGGATTTGAATGTAAGCCAGTTCATATATAAACATTTCATCACATATTATGTTTGAAAGGAAGTATATGAAAAGTGTTAAGACAATCATCCTATTGTGCATTCATTTATTTAGTTTATCTCAACTTTTTGCACAGAATTATACTGTTAGTGGCTATGTAAAAGATAAAGAATCTGGTGAATCGATGATTGGAGTAAATATTTTTGTGAAAGAACAAAAATCTATTGGAATTACTTCAAATTACTATGGCTTTTATTCATTGTCATTGCCATTGGGAAAGCATACTCTTGTATTTTCTTATATTGGATTCCCAAGTGTAGAAAAGGAAATTCAATTAAGCAATAATCTCGAATTGGATGTTTCTATGTCAAATGGAATCGAGATAAAAGAAGTTGTAGTTTCTTCTAAAAATCCAAAGCATAATGTCGAGAGCACGGATATGGGGAATGTAGAAGTAAACATCGAAACAGTAAAAAAACTACCCGCATTAATGGGTGAAGTAGATTTGATGAAAGTATTGCAATTGCTACCCGGAGTATCGTCTGCTAGTGAGGGAACGTCAAGCCTGTTTGTCAGAGGTGGTGGACCTGATCAGAATCTTGTCTTACTGGATGAAGCGATTGTTTATAATACAGGACATTTACTTGGATTTTTTAGTGTGTTTAATTCTGATGCGATCAAAAATGTAGAGTTAATTAAAGGTAGTATGCCTGCTGAGTATGGAAGTAGAATTTCAAGTGTTATAGATGTTCAGATGAAGGAGGGGAATAATGAACAGTTTGTTGCAGAAGGAGGCATAGGAATAATTGCTTCTAGATTTACAGTTCAAGGTCCAATTCAAAAATCAAAAAGTTCGTTTATTGTTTCCACTAGACGAACATATGCATTAGATATAGCTCAGCCCTTTATAAAAAGTACAAATTTTGCAGGAACGAATTATTATTTCTATGATTTAAATGCCAAAGTAAATTATCAGTTCAGTAGAAAAGATAGATTGTATATAAGTACGTATTTTGGTCGAGATGTGTTTTCATTTTCTAATAATGATCGTGGATTTAAAGTTAAATTACCATATGGAAATGGTACAGGTACAATACGTTGGAATCATCTACTTTCTGATAATACTTTTTTTAATCTTGCCTTAATTACAAATAACTATAATTTTTCATTACTTGGTGGACAAGAAGAATTCAGTTTTAATGTGAATTCTGGAATACGAGATTATTCAGTGAAAATGGATTTGGATTACTATCCAAATCCAAAACATCAATTTAAAATGGGTGCCCGTCATACATTTCATAAATTCACTCCTAATGTTGTAAATGCATCTAATGGAGAAGTTACTTTTCAATCAAAAGTCGAACCAAAGTTTGGGCATGAAACTGAAGCTTATTTATCAGATATTATCACTATAAATTCTGGTTTAAAAGTTAATGCAGGACTAAGAGTTTCTTTATTCAATCATATAGGGCCATATGCATCTTCAATAACGAATGATACATTTGGTAAGAATGAATTAGTTCAACGTTATTTTTATCCAGAACCAAGAATTTCAATTAATAAATCTATAGATAACACTAGCTCTGTAAAAGCTGGATTCACATTAGCAACCCAATACGTACACTTAGTTAGTAATTCAGGCAGTACGTTGCCTGCTGATGTTTGGGTTCCTAGTACGGAAAAAGTAAAACCACAAATAGGAATACAATATGCGATAGGTTATTATAAATTTATCAAGAAATTTGGATTAGAATCTTCTGTAGAGGTTTATTATAAGACAATGTATAATCAGTTGGATTATAGAGAAAATTATATTGAAAATTTTTCAACTGATGTAGAAAATGAGTTTGTATCAGGAGCAGGAAGAGCCTATGGGGCTGAATTTTTATTGCGAAGAAATACGGGCAGATTTACTGGTTGGATCGGTTATACAATTTCAAAAACAGAGAGATGGTTTGATGAGATTGAAGAGGGTAGAGTGTTTCCTACAACATATGATCGACCACATGATCTTACTTTTGTAGGTATGTTTGAGCTTACTAAAAAATGGGATGTTTCGACTAGTTTTATATACGCCACAGGTAGAAGTTATACACCCATTCAAAGTTTATTTTTAATTAATAATTCACCAAACATTGAATATGGCCCTCGTAATAGTAAACGAATTGAGGATTATCATCGAGCTGATATTTCGTTTGTTTATACCAGAAATAAAAACACTACTAAGAAATTTACTTCTAGTTGGGCATTTTCAATATATAATTTCTACAACCATAAAAATCCATTTTTTACTTATACTGATTTTGAATCAAATGTTTTAAAAGGCGAATTAAGTGCGAAAGAAATACAAGTTTCTATTTTTACAATAATTCCCTCTATTACTTGGAATTTTAAGTGGAAAGCAAAATGAGGAAATTAAGAGACTATTCGTTTATTTTAATTTTGTTTAGTATATCAATGTATTCATGTGAAGAAGAGATTTCTCCAGAAGACACCAATAGTAACCCTAAATTTGTAGTAGAATCTTACATAGAATTGGGGAATGAGGCTCTTCCAACTTATGCATTGATTACAAAAACGTTAGGGTTCTATAGTAAATTTTCTCAAGCAGATTTATTACAATCATTTATTTCTGGAGCCAGTGTCAAAATATTGCATAATAGTGATACTGTGAAATTGCAAGAGGTTTGTTTCGCTAGTCTTACTCCTGACCTAAAAGAAAGTGTAGCAAAAGTATTAGGTATTGATGTTGATTCTATTAAACTTGATATTTGTGTTTATGTAGATATTTTAAATAGTATTAAGCCACAAATTGGAAATACATATGAAATTAATGTTCAGGTGGATCAGACAGTTTTGTCTGGTAAAACAAGTATGCCAAATTTAGTGCCAATTGATTCATTTTGGTTTGAACCAACCCCAGGAAAAGCACTCGATTCATTTTTACAGCTATTTTGTACAATTTCTGATTTACCAAATGAGAAAAATTTTTATCGATATTTTGTAGCTACTGGTGATGGAACTTTTAAAGCTAATTTTCAATCTGTTACCGATGATGCTTTTTTTGATGGAAAAGAATTTAAGTTTACTTTGCAAAATGCTCAATCACAAGATGATGATTTTAATGAATCTTATGGATATTTTAAAAAAGGCGATACAATTACGTTAAAATGGTGTAATTTAGATGAAGCACATTTCAATTTTTGGAATACATTAGAAGTTAGCAGGACGAGACAAGGTCCTTTTGCAAATTATGTTAGGATAGAATCAAATATTAAAAATGGATTAGGTATATTTGGGGCTTATCATTGTAAAAATTATAAAATCGCAATACCAAAATAAATATATGGGTCGAGTTTCGAATATTAATTTTCAGGTACATTTAGATGATAAAAATATTCCTGAAAAAATTATTTGGTCTGCAGAAGAAGGTCAAAAAGAAACAGAAGCAAAAGCTTTTCTTCTTTCTGTACTAGACAAGGAGTCAAAAGATACGCTAAAATTAGATCTTTGGACTAAAGAACTTCAAGTAAATGAGATGGACAAATTAATTTATAATACGCTAAGTTCTTTGGCAGATACTTACTATAACTCTACAAATAATCAAGTATTAGCAAATCATATCAAAAATTTTGCTCAGTTTTTTGGAGAAGAGACTGAAGTAATAGCACCAAAATCTTGAGATGAAAATAGCTGAGTTTGATCCAAGCACAGCTGTCTTTAGATTAACTGCCTTTTGGGCATTAAGTGAATGTGGACTTGGTGGTATATTGCATGCATTGAAAGTGCCATTTTCTGGATTGTTTTTGTGTGGGATTTCAGTTTCAATTCTAACACTTATTCTTTTTTATTGTAAGGTAAACAGAGCTATCTTTTTTCAATCATTGGCAACTGTTCTTATAATCAAATTTACGTTAAGTCCTCACTCTAGTCTCAGTTCGTATTTTTCAGTTGGTTTTCAGGGTGTTGTTGGATATGTAATCTATAGACTTTTTTCATTTAATTACATCACAATTCTTACAACAGTTTTGATTGCTTATTTTGAAACTGCTACACATAAAATAGTTACGTTAACTATTTTTGGAGGCATGACTTTTTGGAAATCAGTTTCTGCGTTTATAGATAAGCTTATTCCTGAAACGTTTGGTATAGCAAATTCACATGGTTTGCAAATGGCTTTGGTTTTTTATTATGCTATTTATGTATGTGCAGCTTTTCTAATTTCAATATGGCTCTATTCCTTTTTACAAAAGATTAAACTTTTAAAATTTGTTCCAATATCATTAACGTCTCTTGAAGAAGTAAAGTTTGAAAAGACTCAAAAAAGTAATTTTAAAGTTATTTTGATACTGCTAATTTTTTTGATTCCTAGTTGTTATTTGCTTTATGTAGGAGATTCGAGTTCATTATTTCATTATCTTCTACGTACAATGATATTGCTTTGTGTATGGTATTTTATGATTAATCCTTTGCTGCAGTATTTTGTAAACTCATTCATGAGTCAAAAAGCGGTACAACACAAATCGCGTATAGAAGAGTTGAAATTGTTTTTTCCTGTATTAAAAGGAATACTAAATTATACTTGGAAGAATTCGCAGCACAAAAAAGGTCTAAATAGAATTTATTATTTTATTACATATTTAATTATTAATATTCTCAGTTACAAATAATGTCATTAATATTATTTTCAGGAGAAAAGCAAACAGGAAAATCAACTTTTTTGTATAATAAATTTTCTTTAAACAAGAATGTTGGTGGAATAGTATGTCTAGAGAGGAATAATCAGAGACAAATAGTTGATCTTCAATCTAATCAATTTCATATACACGAAGTTCACTTTAGTAGCGTTGAAGAATGTGAAACTATTGGCAGATTTACTTTTTTAAAAAGGAGCTTTCTAATTGGAGCAACTATTATTAATGATTCTACTTTAAAAAATAAACTTACAATTATTGATGAGTGGGGTTTATTGGAGGAAAGTAATAAAGGATTAATGCCTCATATTAGTGATGCGGTTGTACAAACTTCGAAAAGTATAAATACTCATATTTTGCTTGTGATTAGGCCAAGCTTAGTGGAGATGTTTAGATCTAAATACATTAGTGAGCATAATATTATTCTCCCTGTATTTGGTCGAGAAAATGTAGGTAGTTTTTTAGATCCATTGATGTATTGATTGAAACTAAACTATTATCAAAAAGGGCATGGAGTTTTTGTACATTTGGATGCGATAGTATTTTTTTTATTGAAGGATTAGGTAGAAGCAAGTGTTCTTGAATATATGTATGCATTGAAGGGGAAATCAGACTAAATAATGGGTAGATGATTGAATTAGCATCTTGAAAACAACATGCAAAATATTCCTTTTTATACTTTGATAGTAAGTAGTTAATATCATTTTTAGTGATATAGAGTAGATCAACACTTACAATAAACCAGTGGCATGATGCATCGTTGTGGATAGCAGCAACAAGTCCAGATAAAGGACCTAATTGATCATGCTTGTCCACAATAATTAAATGATGATTGTAATTTGAAACTTGCTCTGGCTTACAAGAAATGTATAAATCAATTTGAAAAGAAGTGAAATATTCAATCCAACGATTGTATACCTGTTGACCATCAATTTCTAGCAAAGATTTATCTAAACCTAAACGTGAGCTTCTTCCACCACAGAGTAAGAGGCCTTTTAGTTTCATTCTATGATGCGCTGTGGGTTGCAGTAAATATTAGCTTCCGTATCTTTAGTAAAACCAATAAGACTCATGTTAAATTCCTTTGCGATTGAGATAGCTAAGCTCGATGGCGCTCCAACGGCAACAAAAATACTACAAGCTACTGTTAATGACTTTTGTATCAACTCAAAGCTTGCTCTGCCACTTACTACAATTACATGATTTTGGAGTGGAGCTAATTTTTCTTTAAGTATATAACCGATCAATTTGTCCATAGCATTATGTCTCCCAATATCTTCCATCACCTTGATTAGGTCGCCATTTGTATTAAACAGAGCAACACCATGACATCCTCCAGTTTGGACAAATAAAGCTTGAGAATTTCTTAATGTATGCGGCAACTTAAGAATAGTTTGTTTGGTGATTTGTGGAAAATCTTTTATGAGTATATATGGGCAACTTTCTAGACTTAAATCAATACTTGTTTTACCACATACACCACAACTAGAATTAGCATAAAAATGTCTTTTGATTTTATCAATTTGAAATATCTTACTTTTTTGTAAAGTAACGATACATTGTTGGCTTCGGCCTTCAATATCATTGCAATCAAAACTTGTACTTATCTTTTCAACCTCGTTTATTGAGTCTATTACTCCTTCAGTATAAAGAAATCCTAGAGCAAGCTCAGCTTCATTGCCTGGTGTTCTCATTGTAATAGATATTGCTTCTCTCTTTTTAAGATTTTGGAAGTAATATTCGATTATGATTTCAAGTGGTTCTTCTATGCATATTGAGTCATCAAAAATTGATTGCGATTGTAACTTTTGTGTTTTATTGATGCTTGTGCCTAAGAGCATTTTTAGCAAGATTTGTTTGGATTTTCAAAATTATCTGATTCGTCCTCATTTTTTCTAGGAGTTAAGCATTGAAAATCTTTCTCCAGAAGAATATAAAAACTGCCAGTTTCAAAATCTAGGGTTGCATCTTTCCCGACAATTGTGTCCGAATTGCACCATTCGACACATTCTGTTTTTGGCATGAATACGGTTGCTCTTTTTTCGTTAATCGAAAAGCTATATTTTTGAGAATCTACTTGTTCAATGCAATACGTAAATAGTTGCTCTGTGGAAGGACCAAACTGAATATGTTCGTATATATTGCCATTTTTAGACAAATAGTCGATTTCTCCTTTAGATAATCTAAGTCGAACTGAATTTTTTGAAAATCTTAATTTCATATAACGTGTTGATTTGTAGTTAAATAGATGACTTGTATTAAAATTATGCAAATATGTATATAAAAAATATATTTTGCACTATCTTTGCCAGTGTTAAAAATAGTAATTATTTTTACATGCTCCCGCAAATATTCGGAATTTTCAGGTCAACACATTATTTAATTTTATTTTTCAAAAAAATGATTAGAGTCAAAATATTGATGGTGTTTGGTTTATTTAAACTATGTGTTGGGGAATTGTACTCCCAGGATTTACATTTTTCGCAGTTTTTATACAATCACCAAAGTGCAAATCCTGCTTTAGTTTCCTTTTATGATGGAGATCATAGATTTGGAGCAAATTATCGACATCAATGGTTGTCGGTACCGGTACCATATTTAACTGTTTCTCTATTGTACGATACAAAGATTTTATTGAAAGGGAAAAAGGATCAAATTGGATTAGGGTTTGGAGTTGATTATGATCAAGCTGGTGATTCTAAACTAGCGATGGCAAAAATTATGGCAGAAATTGCTTATTCAAGGTCATTAAACTCTAAAAATATTGTTTCTGTTGGATTTAATGTCGGAGGAGCACAACGTAGATTGTCAAGTGAACTATTGCGATGGGATGTACAGTGGAATGGCGACCGATTTGATCCAAGTATTGGTACTAGAGAGAGTTTTAATCAATCGGGTAAATTTTTTATGGACATTGGAACTGGAATTAATTATGCGTATAGACATAGTAAACGTACAGGACTAACTATCGGAGGAAGTATATTTCATTTGAACAAGCCAAATCAAAATTTTTATGGAGCAAGTGCAATTAAAGCTAATTTGCCATATCGAGTAGTTTACTCTGGAGCTGGGCAGATAGCTATTGCGAGTTCACTTGATTTTATTGTTGCAGCTCAACTTCAAATGCAAGAAGATTATAGGGAGCAAAATGTAGTAGGAAAAATCAGGTTTTATGCTAATAAAAAGCCAGGTCAACTTTTAAATGTACTAGTTGGAGCTGGAATGAGAATTAATGATGCGATAATCCCAAGTTTAGGATTTGAGTATAACAATTGGTTGATATCGGGATCTTTCGACATCAATACCTCAGCATTTAAAACAGCGACAAATAAACGCGGAGGCCCTGAATTAGCACTACAGTACATATTCAGAAGTGTACAACCTTCTGGAATTTTTAAGAAATGTCCAATTTATTAAAATAATTGAACCAAAAATGTTAAAAAAATTAGGATTATATATATTTATTTTACTGAATTTTCAATTTGGAATTAGTCAGTCTTATAAACAGCATTTAGAATTAATAAATAAAGCTATTGTTGAGGACGATCATTATAACGCAGTTTATTTTATTGAGAAAGCTTTAGCCTATGAAATTAGTACTGATTCTTTGCGTTATTTGGCTGCGGAGAGTGCTAGAAAATTAAATGCCTTTGCTGTATCTGAATCTTATTATAGAGATATTATTAATACAAAGATGGATGAAGAAAATCCTGAAATTTTATATTATTTAGGCGAAGTCTGTGCCAAACAATCAAAGTATAATGATGCTGTTTCATTTTATAACAAATACTTAGCACTTGGAGATAACGATACTATTCGAACTTTGGCCAAGGCAGGTCTAGCAAGTGCTCAATGGGCTAAGGCAAATAATAATAAGAAAGATCCTTTAATTAAAATACAGCCAATAAATTCAAAAGTGAATTCAGACCAGAACGAGATGAATGTAACGTTTTATAAGAATTCATTGTATGTAACTACCATGAGGTATGATGAAAATGATAAAAAATCAGATCCAATAAAAAAGGGATCTCGAATTATTAAATTTAGTGAACAAAATCAGGAATCACAAGATATTGAAAAAGGTCTAATTGATGCGAATTCAAATGTTGCTCACATTAGTTTTACTCCAGATGGTTCTCGTATTTTTTTTTCTAAATGTGATTATCTTGAGAATTCAACTCAATTAACATGTTCAATATACACGAAAGTAAAACTTGGTGAGACTTGGAGTGCATCAAAAAAGCTTAATTCAACTATTAATGCACCGAATAGTAACAATACACAACCTCATGTAACATTAGATCCTCTCACTGGAAAGTTGAAACTTTATTTTGTTAGTGATCGAAAACTTGGGAAAGGAGGCACAGATATTTACTCTTCTGTTTTTACCAGTGAAGATGAGGTAACTATTCCAGAAAATATGGAAACTATTAATACAATAGGTAATGAGTATTCACCATATTATAATGCGCGTAGAAATGTATTGTATTTTAGTAGTGATGGTTATTCAGGTTTTGGAGGTTTAGATATCTTTAAGTACTTTTTTGCACCAAAAGATTCAATTCACATACTCAATTTAGGTGCAAGTGTAAATACTTCCTATGATGATTTAAGTTTTTCGATTGATAGTGCTGCGCGAAATGGTTATCTAGCATCTAATAGACCAGGAAGTCGATATATTGATGAAACACTTAAAGCATGCTGTTTTGATTTGTATAAAGTAAGTTTAATACCTGCTACTATCGATTTGGAAGTGTTTACTTTTGATGCTTTTGATAGTTTAGCAATAAATGGAACAACTGTTACAGTGCAAGAATTAGATGAAAAAGGCGCGGTCATTTTTTCACAAACTAATGAGAAAGGTTCAAATTTTAATCTTAAAATAACTGAAGATAAAAAATATAGAATAATTGCCACAAAAAATGGCTTCGTTTCTGATACGATAGATTTTTCAACCATCGATCCAAAAGATTTTGGTAAGATTACAAAAAATCTATATTTGACACAAATTAAAGAGCTCAATGTAAGTACTTTTGAAAAAACCACTAATATCGCATTGCGTGGCGTTAAGCTACAGGTTTGGGATAAAATAAATAACAAGTTAATTAGCGAGTTGGTAAAAACTGATACGAATTTTTTCAGTTTTAAAATTCTGAAAGGCACTGAATACCAGATTATCGCAAGTAAGAATAAATATGATTCTGATACGCTTTTAATCACCCCACAAGAGACAGCAAATGAATCAATTTTAAATCGCAAAATGTTTTTAGAGTTGACTGCTATTGCTGAACTTAGAAGGCTTTTACCTATTAAACTATTTTTTGATAATGATACCCCAAATCCTAAATCAGAATCTGATACAACGAATGTACTTTTTTCAAATATTTACAGAGATTATTTGAATAAAAAAGGGATATATATGTATGAATTTACAAATATCCTCTCTGAGCCTCAACGTTCAAAAGCTTTATTAGATATAGATACATTTTTTGATCACAATGTAAAATTGAATGCAGAGAAGTTGAATTTATTCATGGATAAACTTGTGATTATTTTGGAAGAAGGTCATTCTATTGATATATTCTTAAAAGGATATTCTTCACCAAGAGCAAAATCTGAATATAATCAACATTTATCATCTCGAAGGGTAAATTCTATTCGCAATGAATTTAATCGCTACAATAATGGTAATTTTCATCCATTCATTAAAGGTGAAAATTTAAAAATAAAGGAAATCCCATTTGGAGAATCTCAAGCATCAATTGATGTGAGCGATAGTATTGAGGATGTTCGAAATTCTGTTTACAGTTTGAAAGCAGCTTATGAACGGCGAGTTGAAATTTTGGAAATATTAAAAGGAGTAGATGATAAATAAATTTTTTAAAATGAAGATCAACATGAATAAATTATATAAAAGTCTATTCACTTTAGCAATACTAATTGCTTGTAGTTTTAATAATAATAGTACGTTAAAAGCATCTCATATCGTTGGAGGTGAAATTACATATCGTCACATTTCAGGTCAACTATTTGAGATCCGATTAAGTCTTCGTCGAGATTGTTTTAATGGTTCGCCAGAAGCTGAATTTGATGATCCTGCTCATATTGGAGTGTTTGATTCAGAAGGTGCTCTAGTTAGAGATGTAGGATTGCGAGGTTTGATTCAAATGAAGTTTAATAAAGATGATACCTTGAATGAGATATTGAGAACAGAATGTGAAGTGATCGGTGGAGATGTTTGTGTTCACACGACGACATACATTGATACAGTTTATTTGAAACCGAGGCTTGGAGGATATACACTAGCGTATCAGCGCTGTTGTCGAAACAAAACTATAACCAATATTGTGGATCCAGAATTAGTGGGTGCAACATACTCAATCACCATTACTAATGATGCATTATTGTATCATAATTCCAGCCCGAGATTTAAGGCATGGCCACCAGTTTATGTGTGTGGTGATAGACCAATTGCCTTTGATCATTCAGCAACAGATCAAGAAGGTGATTCTATAGTTTATAGTCTTTGTGTTCCCTATTCTGGAGCGGATACTGCCAATTCTAAACCAACAACTCCTTCTCGACCACCATTTCCATTAGTAGTTTATAAAGCACCATATAGTATTTTTAATTTACTAAATGGCAATCCAGCATTAACAATAAATCGAAGTACAGGAATATTAACTGGTCAACCAAATGGAATCGGGCAATATCTTGTAGGGATATGTATTAGTGAATTTCGAAATGGACGGCTTTTATCACAGGTCCGAAGAGATTTTCAATATAATGTACGAATTTGTACAACCAATCCAGTTTCAAATTTTGATGCTGATAAAAATGTTTTATGTAATGATGATCGAACTGTACGATTTACAAATCGAAGTATAAATGCAAAAGATTACACATGGTATTTTGATTATCCAAAGTTATTGCCATTTTCCAAAGATACGCATCCAACGTTTACATTTCCTGCAGCTGGAAAATACCGAGTAGCATTGATTTCAGTAAGACAAAAAGATTGTATCGATACAAGCTATCAAAATTTTTACGTTTACGATTCAAACCAACTAGTTGCCAAATTCAAAGAAGATTATAACTCATGTGATCAAAATATTGATGTTGCTTTTAGCGATCAGTCCTTTGATTCACTTTTGTTTATTAGCAAATGGACCTGGCAGTTTGAGTTAAATGGTAAATTCACATCTTCTAATGAGAGGAATCCGTTAATTTCATTTTCAGATACTGGAAAAGTGAGAATAAGATTGATAGTTCTTTCAAATGGTGGTTGTTCAGATACAACATATAAAGAACTTAATTTGAACCGATTAAAACCTAATTTTTTATCATCTTCTATTCCCATTTGCATTGGCGAATCAACCAAAATCATTTCCAATCCAGATAGTAGATTTTCATATAATTGGAGTCCGAGTGTAGGACTTAATTGTTCAAACTGTCCAGACCCAATAGCAAACCCAGATACGACTACACTTTATAAAGTAACTATAACAGACGGTCGATGTACAGAAGTAGATTCTGTACTTATTAAAGTTTCAAAATTATTGGATATCGATATTGCTGGAGATCGAATCGTATGTAAAGATTCTTTTTTTATAAATGCTGTTGGTGGCGTATTGCAGACAATCGAATGGTCTGATGATTCCACTTTTACCAATATTATAAAACGTGGAAGTTTTGAATATAGTGGTGTTGTAAAAGATCGAATAGTGCTTTATGTTCGTGGAAAAAGTAATGCAAATTGTCCTGGATCAGATAGTATTGTTATCAGAAATGAAAAAGTTGAGTTTACTGCAGAAAAAAATAAGTATAGATTTTGTGAACAAGACACGTTTTCAATAAAATTAGATAATAAAAATGGTACTCATCAGAATTCATATCAATGGATACCAAGTAATCGTGTTATCTCTGGACAAGGTACTACTATTATAACTTCAGCGTTACCAGATTGTAATGATTTACTATTTACAATAAAAGCTACTAATCAATATTTATGCGATGCTGTGGATACAATTCTTATTAATGCAGCTTGTAAGCCTGAAGCTAAGTTTACATATGATAAAAACTGTGATAATACTTTAGTAAGTTTTATTAATCAAAGTGCTAGTGGTGATTATTTTTGGGAATTTGGCGATGGAGAAACATCAACATTAAGAAATCCTGTTCATAATTATGCATCATCTGGTAGATATACAGTAAGTTTGAAAGTACAAGCTGAGTGCAATAATACAATTACTCAGACTGTTGATGTTGGGTTTATTATGGTGAACCTTAATGATACAGTTCTCTCATGTCAAGGAGCTCCTGCTTATTTAAACAAGAATCCCGATTTGCGTTTCAACTATTCTTGGCGTCCTGCAACAGGTTTAGATGATCCATTTAGTCCCAATCCATTGGCCACAATAAAGAATACAACAACTTATACTGTAAGAGTCATTGATACCTTGATAGAAAATTGTTTTATTGAGAGAGAAGTAACTTTGTTTGTTGCACCAGATATTAATTTAGAAGTCAATCAAGATACTATCTTATGTTTTACTGACACAATAACTTTACAAGCCAAAACTGATGTTTTTGCAAATATTGAATGGACCGATGAAATTAATATATTGTTAGGTAGAGGATATAATGTCAAGAGACACATTCCAGATTCAATGTTTGTCTATGCATATGCGACAGATTTATATGGATGTTCAACAAAAGATTCATTTCGAGTGATTCCTATCAAGACAAATTACATTATTAATGGAGATCGGAACCTATGTCCAGGAGAACAAGGATTTATTGAGTTTGTAGCAAAGGATAATCATCAATATAAATTTGATTGGACGCCTACAAAAACTATTATTTTTGGAGCTACAAAAAATCGAATTAATACTGCTCCTATCGATACTTCAATTTATAAAGTTGTTTTTGAAAATGAGTATGGTTGTGTGTATGAGGATAGTTTCCAAGTGAATATTTCTAAGTTTGAACCAGAATTTATGGCAAAAGCGGATCCTGATACGATTTACTTAGGACAAAGTTCTCAGTTACAAGCTGATAAGGGATATTCAAATTATATATGGGATCTTCCTTATTGGTTAAGTTGTGATAAGTGTACAGATCCAATTGCAACTCCAGAAAGGACGATATTGTATACGGTAAGGGCTACAAATGCTGATGGCTGTCAAGGATCTGCTGAGGTGAAAGTTTTTGTAATACGTCCTACTTGTGATGAACGCGATGTTTATTTACCAAATGCATTTAGCCCTAACGGAGACAATAACAATGATGTTTTTAGGATCAGAAGTAATTTTATTGATCAAGTTGAAATGGCTATTTATGATCGCTGGGGTGAGAAAATATTTGAAACTACAGATAAAAATACTTGGTGGGATGGCACTTATAAAGGAAATTTATTGCCGCCAGATGTCTATGCATATTACTTTAAAGTACGTTGTATTGACGGAGATACATATTTCAAAAAAGGAAATGTGACTTTAATCAGATAGGACGATCTAAAGAAATGTAAATATTGTTAAAAGATTGATATAAGTTTTTTATATATTTGCACTACCAATTTCTTGAATCTTTAGCTTCTGATTAGGCTAAAAACCGATAAATTAACAAAACTGGTCAGAAACAAAAGGTTTTTTGGTTAACTATTACTCGTATTTCGAAGCTACGAGTAAAAGGTATGAATAGTTAATTTAAAAAATTATGATCGTGACGAAGCTCAATTTGAAGTATTTAGTCTACGTGAGTGTTATGTTTTGTAGTAATTTTATAATTGCTCAAGATATTCATCATTCACAATTTTACACCTCTCCGTTGAATGCAAACCCTGCATTAACAGGGATTTTTAATGGTGATATGAGATTTGCAGGAAATTATCGCAGCCAATGGTTTGTCGATGATCTTGTCAAATATCTAACCGTTACTGGATCTTATGATATGAAATTCTTTCCCAAGCGATGGGATAGGAAAGGCATGTGGAATGGAGGTATTCTATTTAACTATGATCAAGCTGGTGATTCTAAATTAAGTTTAGGCCATTTAGGAATTACAGCGTCTTATGCTTATCCATTGAATACCCACAATGTAATTAGTATTGGAGGTTTGATCGGAGGATCTCAGCGTAAATTTTCTCAAGACAAATTAGTTTGGGGTGATCAATTTAATCCAGCTACAAGCCAAGTAGATCCAAATTTACCTTCAGGGGAGAATTTCTCTAATACTTCAAGAAGTTTCCTTGACCTTGGTGCAGGAATTAACTATCGATGGCAAAAATCTAAAAGAACTAAACTAGACTTAGGTGTAGGAGTTTATCATTTGAATAAGCCTGAACAGAAATTTTTTACACAATCTGCTTCCATGGTTTTGCCAATGAGGATGAATTTCAATTTGACTCCTAGTTTTAAACTGACAGAAAGGTTAGACTTATTATTACATGCTCAACACCAAATTCAAGGACCTTATGTTGAAACAGTGCTTGGAGGATACGGTAAAGTGTATTTGTCTACTAATACCTATAAAAATTATGCATTATTGTTGGGATTAGCTGCGAGACTAAGTGATGCACATCTAATTCCTAAAATTGCATTGGAAATGAATCGATGGTATGCAGGATTTAGTTATGATATTACTACCTCACCATGGAAAAAGGCGAATAACCAAAGAGGTGGTCCAGAATTCTCACTGATGTATACGATTACAAAGGCACGACCATTGCCACAATTGAAATCTTGTCCAATATTCTAAACGAGCAATCTATTACTTATGAAACGAATTTTACTTTTAACATATATTGTATTAATTTGCTTAGGAAGCAATAATGCACAAACTGCGAAGCAAGATCTTAGCTTGGCAGACCAATCTATGGAAAATAAGGATTATTATAATGCATTTGTAAATTACAAAAGATTAGCCGATGCATTTCCTGATAATCTAGAATATCAATATAAAGCTGCAGAAGCATCGAGAATGTTCAATTCATTCAAGAATGCTACAGAATATTATACTCGTGTACTCAATCATAAAGACAATAATCTATATCCTCTGACTGGATATTGGATGGGCCAAGTGAAGCAAGCACAAGGAGATTATAATGCGGCATCAGCTGCATACAAAGCTTACAAGACAGAAAAAGGATCAGAAGATGTATATTATAGTTCTTTAGCTGAGAAAGAAATTAAGGCTTGTGAGTGGGCTCTGCAGAATGTAAAGAATCCTGTTAAAGGAACTACAGTAACAAGGATGGGTGAAGCAATTAACTCATCTTATTCAGATTTTGGACCTGCATTGTATGGTGACGATTTTTATTTTTCTTCCCTGCGCTTTGACAATTTACACAATAAAATCTACCCTTCGCGAAAGATCTCAAATATATTAAAATCAAAAAAAGGTGGCACAGGTGTAGTTACGGATTACACGAATCCAGCATGGGCTGGTAAATCTGTTGCTCATACTGCATTCAATAAAGATAAATCAAAGGTTTATTTTACAGTATGTGATAATATAAATGAATCAGACAAGCGATGTGATTTATTTTGTGCTCCTGTTGATAAAAATGGAGTTTGGGGAGAATCCTTGAAGTTACCTGATTTTATTAATAAAGCTAATACTACACAAACACAACCCAATGTAGCTTTTAATTCTGTAATCAACAAAGAAGTGCTATATTTTGCCTCTAATCGAGAGGGAGGAAAAGGTGGATTAGATTTATGGTATGTAGTTGTAGATGGAGTTGGTAATTTTTCTGAACCAATGAATTTAACTACGTTAAATACTGTACAAGATGACGCATGTCCTTTTTATCATTCCAATACAAAAACATTATATTATAGTTCTAAGGGACATCTAGGCATGGGAGGTTATGATGTTTACCAAGTTCGTGAATTAGCTAATGGTTGGGGTCAAATAAAGAATATGGGAGCTCCTATCAACTCAAGTTTGGATGATGTTTATTTTATTAAAAGTGATAAAGGCAACGAAGGGTACTTAGCTTCCAATAGAGTCGGTGCCGCATATTTGGATGATGCTTCTGAAGCTTGTTGCTTAGATATATTTAAGACAACAATAGTACCTTGTGATATTAATCTAAAAACATTAGTTTATGACGCAGATACGAAGAATGATCTAGTTGGTGCAACTCTAAAATTATATGATACGAAAGATCCTTCTGCGAAACCAATAGTGGTCACAAATGATATTACTAATTTAAATGAATTTCCAATTGAATGTGATAGAGATTATCGTATAGAAGCATCAAAGCCAGGTTATTTACCTGAAACGATTACATTCAATACAGGACGACCTGGCGAGAATACAGAAATAACAAAGAAACTGTATTTGAAACCTGAGTCGATTAAATTAGATGTTTTAACATTTTATACTAAAACTGGCGAAGGCTTAAATTGCTGTGATGTTACTTTATATGATCTAGATGATGCTACTGTTAAGCCAATTTCATTAAAAAATTGTGATTCGAATTTGAATAAGTTTACAGTTACTCGTTGTCATAAATATCGCATCGTAGCATCACGCGATGGTTATGTTACAGGGCAAAATGAATTTACTGTAGATTGCAAAGCAAGTGGAACAGTAACTCAAAAAGTTTATCTTGATAAGTATTTGCAAAGTTTATTGCCAGTATGTCTATATTTTGATAATAATATCCCTTATCCTGGAAGGACAATAAAAACGACTAGACTTTCTTATAATCAGACATATTTTCCTTACTATTCGAAGAAAGGTGAATTTATCAGAAGAAATGGAAATAATAGTTCGGTATCGAGTTCAAGTAGTTCGTCATCTGTTACGAATTGTAGTTGCTCTGGTTCAAACAGTCCAGTTTATAAGTTTACTAGGAATGCAAGTCCTAAGGTATTGCACCGTCTTGGCACTAATCCAGAATTTGGAAGTTTGCATGGAATGAGTGCTGCTGAAGTATTAGAAAAATTCAGAGCCGTAGCAAAAAACAGCAAACGTACGCGAGATTTTTTAAATCAAGCATTTGAAGGGATAGGCTTTACAAGTTTTGATCAAGTAGGTGTTGAGTCAATGAGTGAAGTCGATTTGCCACGTGGAATTGTTGGTAATATAGGTTTTTCAAAAGAGCATTTGACTTCATATGTTCAGTTAGATAATGAAGCAAAAGATTTGATGGCATTCAAATTTAGTGGACCAAATGGTTGTTCTCTTCATTTTATGAAAACTTGTGGAAACCATTTCTTCTTCTGTGAAAATCAAACTACAAGTACTTATAGAGAGACTTTAAATTCTAGCTCAGGATGTTTTGTAGCTGGGACAGATGTTGAAGCATTTTTTGAGAATAATGTTAGAGGTGGTAAAGAAAAATTAGATTTATTTATTGACCGATTAGCTATCGACCTTGCAGCAGGAAAAAAATATATAATATTTGTAAAAGGACATACTAGTCCTCTTGCTCAAAATGATTATAATTTGAATTTAGGTCAACGAAGAATACAAAGTATTAAAAATGAATTTGCTACATGTAGAGGCGGTTCACTTTCACAATATATTAAATCTGGTATGTTGGAGATCCGTGAAAAGTCTTATGGAGAAGAAGAGGCACCAAAAGGTATCCCATTTGATCCAAGAGATCCGAGTTCTATTTATAGAGTAGATGCGTCATCAGAGAGACGCGTAGAAATAATTGAAATTCAAGAATAATTTTCAAAACTAGAATAAGATGACTTTACAGATAAAAAATTATATAAATATGTCACGAATAGTAAAATTAGCTTTGCTATTATTGACCATTTGGATTTGTCCAGAAACTGCAAAAGCTACCCATATTGTTGGTGGTGAATTAAGGTATAAGTGCGTTGGACTAACTTGGTATGAGATAACTTTAGTAATTCGACGTGACTGTGTTAATGGTCAAGAAGAATTCGATGATCCAGCTGAAGTAGGTGTATTTTATGGAGATAATCAATTGGCATGGCGAGTAGGAGCAAATGGAGTTATTAAATTACCATTAATCAAAAAAGAATCTATACCTGGTGATATTTCTCAAGCTTGTATCACTGGAGGTCAAAAAGTATGTGTGGAAGAAGGTACTTATAGAATTAAAATTCCACTAAGCCATGACCCTAGAGGATATATATTGGCATATCAAAGATGTTGTAGAAATACTACTTTAACAAATATTATAGATCCATTAGAGACTGGTTCGACATATACAATTCATATTTCAGCAGATGATTTAGATAATTGTAATTCAAATCCAGTATTTAGACCATTCCCGCCGATTTACACTTGTCTAAATGCGCCATTTAGTTACGATCATTCAGCGATTGATTCTAGCGCAGATTCATTAGTATATACATTATGTACTCCATATTTGGGTCGTACATTAGCTGATCCAGTTGGCAAACCTTCATTTCCGCCATATAGTGAAGTTGTATTCAAAGCACCTTACACTATTGATAATTTATTTGGTGGGACCGCATTACAGATTAACAGAAGAACTGGATTACTAACAGGTACACCAAATACAATTGGTCAATTTTTAGTTGGCGTGTGTGTTGAAGAATATAAAAATGGGCAATTGGTCACGTATACTCGTAGGGATTTTGAATTGAATATCGTGCCATGTGGTATCATGCCTACAGCAGGAATTAGTCGTACTACTGGTATTTGTGATGGATTAAATCAACGTTTTACAAGTACAAGTACACAGGCTACATCGTATCAATGGTTTTTTGATTTTGCTGGAAATAAAAATTTAGTTTCTACAAATCAAAACCCAAGTTTTAGTTATCCAAGTGGTGGTGATTATGAAGTTGTTTTAGTTGCAATCAATGGTGGTTGTACAGATACAGCAAGGTTAAAAATTAAAGTATATGATCTTGGCTTAGAAGCAAATTTTAATTATACACCAGATTGTGCAAATGGAGTAAAATTATCGCTTCGTGATTCTTCTAAATCAAATTATCCAATTGTAAAATATGAATGGACAGTAACAGGATCATCAAACTTTAATTCAACTGAAAAAAATCCAGACTTTAATTTTACAAACCAAGGTCAAGTTACTATTCGATTGACTATTACTGATAGTTTAGGATGTACGGCTACGATTACTAAAAATGTAAATATTAATTTTCTTGAAGTAAATCTCGTAGGAACGGATACAGCTA
Organism: Saprospiraceae bacterium; assembly: GCA_016722295.1. Lineage (GTDB taxonomy): Bacteria > Bacteroidota > Bacteroidia > Chitinophagales > Saprospiraceae > Vicinibacter. The sequence goes on along the minus strand of JADKGL010000037.1, from coordinate 372,472 downwards.
TTTGTCGAGGAGATACGATTTGTCTGATTGAAAGTGGTAATCCAAATTATAAATATACCTATACACCGACTACTGGTTTGGATTTAAGAATGCCACATAATCCAAAGGCATCGCCAAGTCAAAATACAACATATAAAGTGGTAGTTACTGATGGTGTTTGTACAATTGAAAAATCAATAAACGTTTCTTTAAGAGAACGCGTTAATTTGCGGATCATGGGTGATAGTACTACTTGTACTGGTGATGTGATTCTGCTAGCTTCTTCAGATTCGACGAATGTTTTTGAATGGGCAACAAATACTTCATTCAATCCAGTTATAGGTAGAAATGGTATGTTAACTACTAAAATAAACGGTACAACCACATTTTATGTCAAAGCTGGAGGTCCAAATCAATGTCCTGCCTTTGGTCAATTTACTGTGAAAGATAACTCAATAAATTTAGCTTACTCTAAAGAAACAGTGATTTGTGCCAATGATACTTTTGCTTTAGATGTTCGTAATTTAGATCCAACAGATATTCTCATAAGTAATTGGAGTGGTGATCCTATAATTATTACGACACAAAATGGTTTAAATCCAATAGTATATTGCCCAAAACCAGGTCGCTACACTCTTTATTTAGAAACAAAAAATCAATTTGGTTGTGTTCGAAATGATACGTTGACAATTATTGCAATAGAACCTCCTAGTGCAGATTTCACAGTAGATTATGACTGCGGAAGTTTGACAGTAAAAGTGACAACAGCTGGTGGCAGAAGAGTAATATGGGATTTTGGGGATGGCAAAGGAAGAGGATTTGATCCAATGATGATGTATACGTATGAAAAATCTGGTGTTTACAAGATTACCTTAATGGTAGATTCTGTTTGTGTAAGATCTTTCACGAAAGAGTTGCCAATTGTATTTATTGATGTAAACTTGAAAGATCAGGTGATAGCATGTCATGGTGAAACTGTCGAATTAAATCCAGGTGGAAGCGCAGATTATGAATATGATTGGACACCTATTACAGGGCTGGACAATCCTAAATCTCCGAATCCAAAAGCTACTGTATCCACTACTACCACATTTTTTGTCATGATAAATGATCCAAGATTTCCAGGTTGTTCTAAGAAAGATACTATTACTGTATTTGTACCTGAAGAAATTGGATTAACTGTTTCTTCTGATACTACACTTTGTGAAAAATCAAAAATAGTTTTAAAAGCAAACTCAAATAAGCCAAATATTGAGTATGTTTGGTGTGATGCATCTGGTAAAGAAATTGGAAAAACGAAAGAGGTAGAAGTTGAACCATCTAGTTCTACATTCTATGTTTGCAAAGCAACAGATGAATTTAATTGTGTGACGAGAGATACTGTAAGAGTTGGATTATTTGAATTGATGGCTGAAATCTCTGGTCCGCCAAGAATATGTAAAGATCAGGAAGGAATGATTATGGTTACTACTCCTGCTGGTGTAAACTATACTTACGATTGGAAACCAAAAGAAAGTATTGTAGGTGCGAGTGATGGCAGTTCAATAAAAGTAAAACCAGGAGTGAAAACAACCTATACAGTTTCAATTTCAAATGGATTAGGTTGTACTTGGACATTAAGTCATAATATTGGCATCAATGATCCTTCAAATGGAATTTTCGCAAAGGCTGATCCAGATTTAATTGTCCCTGGCAAGAAAACACAATTGACTACAGTAGATCGTACTGGCTATTCATATAAATGGTCTCCAGCTGATGGTTTGTCCGATGTCAATGTGTTTAACCCTATGGCAATGCCGGATAAAACTACTACATATACAGTCACAGTAACAGATGAATTAGGTTGTACAGCAACTGCATCTGTTACAGTAAAAGTGATTTCGTGTGAAGAGTCAGTTTTTGTACCAAATGCATTTAGTCCAAATGGTGATTCAAAAAATGATGAATTTAGAGTTCGAAGTAATTTTGTCAACGATATAGAAATTGTAATTTACAATCGATGGGGTCAGCAGATGTTTAAAGCAAGTGATGCAGAATCTGGTTGGGATGGTAGTTTTGATGGCACTAAATTGGGGCCAGATGTATATGGATATTGTGTGATTTTTACATGTCCAGACAATAAAAAGTATACAAAATTGGGTAACGTAAGTATTATTAAATAAACTGATAAATTTTATATAAGGTCCTGTAATGTTTATGCATTGCAGGGCTTTTATTTTAAAGTTTTCTTAAAGTAGTTTTTCAAATTAATTTTTACAGTCTTTTTTCGTCAAATACTTATGAATCAATATTTGAGTTTTCTATTTTGTATAATCGGTTTTACAAGTTATGGTCAAAACAAAGTTAGTACTACTTTACCTAAGTTAGAAAGCTACCATTATGAAGCATTGATATTAATTAATAAACTCAGATCGAAAAATTGTAGTTGTGGCAATCAACAATATTCTAAACAAAAACCTTTAGCCTACAATAAAAAATTGGAGAAAGCCGCTGCAATTCATGCAAGAGATTTGTACTCAAGAAAGGTGCTATCACATATTGGGAAAAATGGAAGCAAAGTACCAGATCGAATTAAAGCACAAGGATATAATTGGAAAAGCTATGCAGAAAATGTAGCTGAAGGCTATGAAACTATCGAAGAAGTATTTGATGCATGGATGAAGAGTAAAGGGCATTGTAAAAGTATTATGGGGAATTACCAAGAATTTGGAATCTTTAAAGTAAACGATTATTGGGTTTTAGACTTTGGTATTGAAAAATAGAATTGAATGAAATACATGAGATTTCATTACTTATACTAATTTTGCATTATGGGGAATAGGTATGAATCACTGGGTGTGTCTGCTACTAAGTCTGAAGTGCATAAAGCGATCTCCAATTTAGATAAAGGACTTTATCCCAATGCATTTTGCAAAATTTTATCAGATATTGTAGGTGGCAATGAAGACTATTGTAATATAATTCATGCCGATACTGCAGGTACAAAAACTAGTTTAGCTTATTTAGCTTGGAAAGAAACAGGAGATCTTTCAATATGGCGAGGGATCGCTCAAGATGCAATGGTTATGAATATTGACGATCTTGCTTGTGTTGGCTCAACTCAAGGTATTGTAATCTCTTCAACGATCGGTCGCAATAAAGCTTTAATTCCAGCAGAAGTAATATCTGAACTAATACAGGCCAATCAAACATTCATTGAGAAAATGAGTGGATATAATGTACAGCTTATTTCAGGTGGTGGTGAAACAGCAGATGTTGGCGACATTGTACGTACGATAGATGTGGGGATAACTGCTTTTGCAAGAATGCAAAAAAAAGAGTTAATTATAAATAATATTAAATCAGGAGCTGTAATTGTAGGTCTTAGTTCTAGTGGACAAAGTACTTATGAAGATGAATATACATCTGGGATTGGCTCAAATGGATTGACAGCGGCAAGGCATGATGTATTAAATAAAACTTATGCTTCAAGATTTTCTGAATCTTTTTCTCCTGAAATCGATAATAAATTTGTTTTTACAGGCAAAAAAAGTTTGTTAGACAAAGTGGTTTATGATAATCAAGAATTTCTTGTTTATAAATTGTTATGTTCGCCAACTCGCACATATGCGCCTATTTTAAACAAGATTATTAAACATTGTAAAAATGAAATTCAAGGCATAATACATTGCAGTGGTGGGGCACAAACTAAAGTGTTGAAATTTGTTCACGGCGTAAAAATCATCAAGGATAATTTATTTACTACGCCTCCAGTGTTTCAGATGATTCAAGATGAAATGAATTATTCTAAAAAGGAATTGTATCAAATCTATAATATGGGTCATCGAATGGAGCTTTATGTGGATCCTTCTGTAGCTAATGAAATTATTGAAATTAGTAAGACTTTTAATGTTGATGCAAAAATCATTGGTAGAGTAGAGTCAAGCGAAAATTCCAGTGTAGAAATTAATATTGATAACGAAGTCTTTGAATATTCAGAAAAATAGAATGAATATACAACCTGAAGAATCCTTGTTATGGAAGTATGTGAAAAATCAATGTTCTATTTCAGAAATTGAACAAATTAACTTGTGGCTAAATGAAAATCCGTTAGCTAAATCTAAATTAAATAGATTTAAACTGTATGAATCTTTGAATGAAAAAGTTGAGAGTTTTTCCGAAGATTTTTTTATACATTCAATTTTTTCGAAAGAGTTTAATTTTGAAGAAATTAGTTTGAAGTTATTTCAATATCAAGCAAAAAATAATTGTGTTTATCAAGAATATCTAGATTTGTTGAAAATTAATACTAATACTATTTCTTCAATTTTAGATATTCCATTTTTGCCAATAGAGTTTTTTAAATCTCGAGAAGTTAAAACAGGAAATTGGAATGAAGAAATTGTTTTTCAATCAAGCGGAACAACTGCTGCTGTGAGAGCCAATCATTATGTAAAGGACTTGACTATATATGAACAGTCTATAATTAATGGAATCCAATGGATTGATCAACCTTTAGATGAATATGCAATTATTGCTTTTTTGCCAAATTACTATGAGAATAAAAATTCATCATTATTGTATATGGTCAATTATCTTATGCAAAACTTAATGCGGAAAGATGGTAGTAAATTTATACATGAATCGAATGAGCTAAGTTTATTTTTATCAAAAACAACAAAAAAATTAATCTTGTTTGGTGTAAGCTTTGCATTATTAGATTTTGTAGAAAGGAATCAAGGATTTGAGAACGAATTAATTATTATTGAAACTGGTGGAATGAAATCTTTGAGTTCAGATCTGAATAAAGATGAACTATTGGCAAAATTAATTCATAGCTTTCCCAAAGCAAAAATTTATTCAGAATTTGGAATGACAGAAATGTTGAGTCAAGCATATACAGATGTAAATTCTACAAAATTTCATTGTAGTTCTACCATGAAAGTTTTAGTTAACGATGAAAGTAGTCCATTAGAATCATTGCGATATACTGGAAGAGGTCGACTTAATATAGTTGATCTTTGCAATATTCATAGTTGTGCATTTTTGCAAACTGGAGATGGTGGCGAAGTTCATGCAGATGGAACTTTTACCGTACATGGTAGAATATTAAACCACGATATTCGAGGTTGCCATCAATTAATGGAAGATCTTTAGAAAAATCTAAAAGTATTTTAATGAATCTTTTGGATTAATAGCTCGTAGTACTTCATAAATCAAATTGATCACGCTTTCTACATCTTTTATATGAGCAGATTCAACCGTAGTATGCATATATCGTAGCGGCAATGAAATCAAAGCTGATGGTACACCTCCATTTGAATAAGCGAATGCATCTGTATCTGTTCCGGTAGATCGAGATGCTGCAGTGCGTTGGATTTCTATTTTTTTTGCAGAGGCAGTCTTCACAATTAGGTCTTGTAACTTATTGTGCACAGCTGGAGCATAACATATCACAGGCCCTTGCCCACACTTGATGCTGCCTTGCTCCTTAGTTTTGATCATTGGAGTATGAGTATCATGTGTGACATCTGTGACAATCGCAATATTTGGTTTTATAGTATCTGCAATCATTTCGGCTCCTCTTAATCCTATTTCTTCCTGCACAGAATTCACTATATATAAAGAATAGGGAAGAGTTATTTTATTTTTCTTCAAAAGACGAGCTACTTCGGCGATACAAAAACCTCCAATACGATTATCAAGTGCACGACCTACATAAAATCTGTCATTTAATTTCATCAAGCCATCTTCGTAAGTAATCACACATCCTATATGAATACCCATTTTTTCTACTTCCTTTTTATCTTTTGCTCCGACGTCGATAAAAATATTTTCAACCGTCGCTAATAAGTTGGTATCATTACCTTTTCTTGTATGGATTGCAGGCCATCCAAAAACTCCTTTTATTACACCTTTAGGAGTAAAAATGTTCACTCTTTTGGAAGGTGCTATAGACTGATCTGTTCCGCCATTTCGAATGACATAAATATAACCATCGTCAGTAATAAAATTTACCATCCAAGATATTTCATCGCTATGACCTTCAATTACAACTTTGAAAGGTTTGCCTGGATTAATGACAGTATAGAGTGTGCCATAATGATCCAAATGCCACTCATCAATATACTCCTTTATATATTCGAGCCATATTTTTTGTCCTGAAACTTCATGGCCAGTTGGTGATGCATTGTTCAAGTAATCAAATAAAAATAATTCTGACTTCTTTGTAATAATTGACATAATTTCGGTTTAATTATGGTTAATAAAATTTTGCGACCATAATTTTGGATTGAGGTTCCAAGACCTCAAATAATTGAAGTCCTCTTGGGATATATAATTGGTTAGCAAAGCTTGTTCCAAAATTGAAGAAAATTCACATAAACTTTCTAATTTTAAATTATTGTTCAAAAAAGCTTGATTTGTCTCTTCAAATCCATAGTGAAATATCGATAATACTCCAGCTATTTGATGACCATGTTCTTGAAGATGTGTAGAAGCTTCAATAGAACTTTTACCAGTGGAGATCAAATCTTCGATTACTAGTACAGTAGAATTTGGAAGCAACTGACCCTCAATGAGGTTTTGCATTCCATGTTCCTTTGGCTTAGACCTTACGTAGCAAAAAGGTAGCTCTAAATCATCTGCAATATATGCTCCCCAGGCTATTCCAGCAGTCGCAACCCCTGCAATAGCATCAAATGGTGAGAAAATTTTTGCTTTTTGAATAAGTAGGTCTTTTATTTTTTGCCTAGCTTCGGTAAATGCTAATACTGTACGATTGTCGCAATATATTGGACTTCGCATTCCAGATGTCCATGTAAATGGAGTTTGCGCATTGAGTTTAATTGCTTTAATTTGCAACAAAACAGCAGCTACTTCTTTTGAAATTGGATCTAACATCAATATAAATTATGAAAAAAGAAAGACAAAGGTATGAAATCTACTATAATGAAAAAAAAATAATATTAATTCATAACGAGTTGATATCTAATTACATAGATCGAATTGATACCTTGATAATGCCTTACAGGGGAAAGGTTAAAGCATTATTTCAATTTATAGATACAATTGAAAACTCAACAAGATTTACCCAAATTGTAATTCATACAGATCAATTATTCCAATTGTGGTTAGATTTTAAAAGTCTTTTTGTCAGAATTTCAGCAGCGGGTGGAATAATCTCAAATAAAGATCGAGAAATACTGCTAATCTATAGAAGATCATACTGGGATTTACCCAAAGGTAAGTTAGAAAAAATGGAGTCATTTGAAACGGCAGCAATCCGAGAATGTGAAGAGGAAGTTGGTTTAAAAGGGCTAATTTTAGATTATAAAATCACATCGAGTTATCACATTTATAGAGAGAAAAATAATAAAAGAGCATTGAAGCAAACGAAATGGTTTTCCATATTATATGATGGTGTAGAAGAGCCTATTTTGCAATATGAGGAAGATATTGAAAGCTATCAATGGCTTTCACTGCAAAATGCATTACAAGTCAATCCAATTTATCGAAGTATATATTCAGTACTTTTAAAATACCAAAAGAAAAAGGCTGTCATTTAGACAACCTTTTATTTTAGTGGCGGGGACAGGACTCGAACCTATGACCTTCGGGTTATGAGCCCGACGAGCTACCAACTGCTCCACCCCGCGATTTGAAGTGCAAAGATATCAATATAAATTAATATTTGGGCTCTTTCTAAAACTAATTATTGCTCTTAACGTTTTATTTTAAAATCGAGCAATGCTTAAATTTTTGATTTTATATATTACTATTTTTTTAAATACATGCAATGAATCGAATAAAGGGACTGTTCAATTGCAAAAAGTAGATCTACAAGAAACGCATAAAATGAAAGAAAATCAGCTAACAAATTATGATACAATTACTTTTGGAGCTGGATGTTTTTGGTGCACAGAAGCAGTTTTTCAGAATTTCAAAGGTGTTGAAAAAGTCGTTTCAGGCTATATGGGTGGAGATATTAAAAATCCATCTTATCGCGAGATTTGTACAGGTACAACAGGTCATGCAGAAGTATGTCAGATATTATTTGATCCTGCGATAATTACTGTAGAGCAATTGATTGAGATATTATGGATCTCACATGACCCAACTACATTAAATGCACAAGGTAATGATAGGGGTACACAGTATCGATCCTCAATCTTCTATCACAATGAATCACAAAAAGCAATTGCTGAAACTTCAAAACGAGAAGTTGCAACAAAATATTGGGACCAACCTATAGTAACAGAAATTACCAAGGCTTCAGTATTTTATAAAGCCGAAGATTATCACCAGAATTATTATAATGATAATTCGGAAGCACTTTATTGTCAATACATTATTTCCCCTAAACTTCAAAAAGTAAAGGAGAAATATGCAAAACTTTTGAAGTAGGTCATGGAAAATCAAAGTACTTATAATCAGCTTTCCGACGAAGAAAGAAAAGTGATTTTGCTGAAAGGAACCGAATATCCATATTCTGGAATTTATAATGAGCATAAAGAAGTTGGAACATATCACTGCAAACAATGTAATGCACCACTTTATGCATCAAAAGATAAATTTTCATCAGGTTGTGGCTGGCCAAGTTTTGATGATGAGCTGCCTGACGCAATAGAGCGCATAGTTGACCAAGATGGGAGAAGAATTGAGATTATTTGTAAACAATGCAAAGGACATTTAGGTCACGTTTTTGAAGGTGAAGGATTCACCGATAAAAATACAAGACACTGTGTTAATTCAATCTCATTGCGTTTCTATACGAAATAAATTCCTCTGTCAAAGGTGGAAATTAACTATTATTGTATTTTAAACAGTTTGTTAAAATTTATAATAAGATTAGATTTCTTATAAATATAATCTAATTTTGTCTAAATTCTTGATTATGTTAAAATTTAAGTTGAGATTCTTTCTTTGTCTTTCATTGATGTTTACATTATTTTATTCTTGTAAAAATTCAAGTGCTACAACACTTGATGCCGAAACAACTGCATTGGAGACAGAATTTCAAAAAACGAAATCAGAAACTAGTTACGATAAATTAATTACTAAATATTTGGAGCTTATTCAAAAGAATAAATCAGATAACACTCTTACAGAAGATCTAATCAAGCGTGCAGCTTCTGCATCTGAAACAGCAGGTAAAACTTCTCAGCAAGTAATATTTTTAAATAATTTAGTGAAAGATTTTCCCAATCGTGCAGATACTAAAGAAAGCATTGTGCAAATGGTAGGTCTTCTGAATAAATTAAATAAAAAGGGTGCTTCTGATGTTATGGCTTTAGCATATGCAAAGGCGTATCCTACCGATTCCAAGACTGAGGAGCTGAAGAAAAATGTAAGCGTTGCTACTTCACCTGAAAATTATATTTTGGAAATCGGTAAAGCTATTTTTGCTGATACAATCAAAGGATTTAGTGAAACAAGTGCTCATGATTATGTAGATGCATGTGAGGCTTATGCATTAGTATTACCAAAAGATCCAGAGGCACCTGAATACATAAATAAGGCCGCGGAAATTTCAAATGCGTTAAAGACTTATGAGAAATCTTTTGCTTTATATGATTGGTTAAATACGAGCTACAGTAATCATAAGCGCGGTCAAATGGCTCTATTTATGAAAGCATTTTTATTTGATGAATCGCTAAAGGATACAGAAAATGCTAAGAAGTATTATGGCGAGTTTATTCAAAAATACCCAAACCATGAGTTTGCGAAACAAGCACAACTATTAATGGATAATTTAGGGAAATCACAAGAAGAAGTACTTAAAAATCTCCAAGAAAAAAGCAAAGCAAATTAATTGAATTATTCTTGATTCCAAACTTCAGAATTAATCTGATTTCTTATTTTTTTATATTCCTCCCTAATCTTGATAAGATCATACTGTGCTTCTAAGTCAGTTTCTTCGATAATTTTTTCATCTATAGAAGCTATGACAATATCAAATTTCTTTACTTTAATATATTTGATGATTTGCTCAATTTCTGCGTCAAGAAAATCTCCTGTAGGATTGTCACTCATTAAATAGATATCATGCCTTTCGCCCCATTTTTTACTATATTCATATTTTGGTACAGCTGCTTCGATGGCTAAGTCATGAATCCATGGATCAGGGTGGTTGATGAAATAATTTGGTGATATATCAAGATGTGAATCCACTCGATATTTTAATTCTTGCACTAAAGATTTGAAAGCATCTAAAGTAATATAGTTTTCTATGTCCTCAATATTTGTAACAATAAATTCACCAACAGTGGACGTGCTATCTTTCCATGTTCGAGAAGATGAGCTAACGATCACTTTTGCTAATTCCATTTCTTGGAGTTCGTCTTTTAGATAATTAGGTTTTAAATTTTGACTCTTGCTCCTTTTATTTTCATTCGTATCGTTGAGAATGGATCGATCATTTTCTAATGCCTGTCGCTGTTGCTGGAATTGTCTGTTTCGAATATTATCTTTTAAAATTAAATTACATGCATCTATGAGAGTTTCTTCTGATACACCAACTAAACTTGCACTAGATTGAATATATACACTGCGCTTGATTGGATCCTCGATTAAAGCAAGAGTGGTAACGATATCTTTAATAGCATTGGTTCGAAGTATTGGGTTGTTTTTAGACTCTTCAGAAAGCATTTCAACTTTATATAGGATGAAATCTTTGCTTTTAGTATCAAGGAATTTTTGAAATTCTTCACTGCCGTGTTTTTTAATAAAGCTATCAGGATCATCTCCATCAGGAATCGTAGCAATATGCACATTCATACCTGCTTTGATCATGATATCTATACCACGCAATGTTGCTTTTATGCCAGCCTGATCACCATCATACAATATAGTGACATTCGGACTCAGTCTTGATAGTATTTGTGCTTGATCTTCAGTTAACGAAGTCCCTGAAGAAGCTACTACATTCTCTACACCGGACTGTACTAATGAGATTACATCTGTATAGCCTTCGACCAGTATTGCAAAGTTATTTTTTCTAATGCTGTTTTTTGCAAGATGCAATCCATAAAGTGTTTTGCTTTTATTATAAATTCGACTTTCGGGTGAATTGATGTACTTTGCTAGCTTTACATCTGTTCCCATAACACGTCCAGCAAAACCAATGGTTTTACCACTTTGACTATGGATTGGGAACATGACTCTATTTCGAAAAAAGTCTTTCTCGCTTTGACTTATTAATCCCAACTCTTTAGCAAATTCCAAAGAATAATTTTCTTTCTTGCATTCATCAGTAAAATGTGAATACTCATCATGAGCAAAGCCCAATTCAAATTTTTGAATTGTAGAATCGAGAAATCCTCGCTCCTTTAAATAAGTATAAGCTATGTTTTGCCCTTCTGAAGTTTCCCAAAGTTGTTTTTTAAAATACTCTTTTGCCCATTCATTAATAATATTTAAACTCTGCAAATCAGTATTTTCTTCTGAGTAATCATGAGACTTTGATTCCTCTAACGTAATGTTATATCGTTTAGCTAAAGCTCGAATGGCCTCTGGAAAACTTAAGTTCTCCACTTCCATCATAAATTGAACGGAATTTCCCGCTTTTCCGCAACCAAAACATTTATAGATATTTTTGCTTGGAGATACCGAAAATGATGGAGTTTTTTCTTTGTGGAATGGACATAAGCCAGTCAGATTGGAACCTCGAGGCCTTAAATTTACATAATCTCGAACTACTTCTTCTATGCGGGAGATATCAATAACAGCTTGTACTGAAGATTCAAAAATCATTATAATCTATTGATTATTTACCAAAATTTAGAAAATCATCCATTGTGTATATTCCTTTTTTGCCAACTATCCATTTAGCTGCTAAAATAGCACCCAAAGCAAAGCCATCACGACTTAATGCTTTGTGTTGTATAGTGATTTGATCTATCGAAGAGTTGTATTCTATTTTGTGTGTACCTATAACTCCATCTTCTCTATATGCTAAAATATTCAAATCATTGTTATTTGTATTTGCTTTGTCTAAAGTCCATTGATCAAACTGGTTATGATTTTCAATAATTTGCGAGGCCAATGAGATTGCAGTTCCGCTTGGTTTGTCCAATTTTTGGAGGTGGTGAATTTCTTCAATATGACATTGATATTGATTAAATTGAGACATTAGTTTTGCTAACTTCTTATTTATATTGAAAAAAATATTTACTCCTAAACTAAAATTTGAAGAGTAGAGTAGAGCACCATTAGACGATTTCACAATCGATTCTACAGTTGTCAATTGATCTAGCCATCCTGTTGTACCACAAACAATTGGAACTCCATTGTCTGTGCATATTTTAATGTGATCTACTGCTAATTCTGGTTTGGAAAATTCTATTACAACATCAACTTCTTTCAACGCATTGAATAAATTTGATTTATTGTCCGAAGAAATTCGGTATTTTATTTCTACGTTATTGGAAATAGCCAAATTATCTATGGCTTTTCCCATTTTTCCATAACCTAATAAGCAAATTTTCATTAAATTATTTTTTACGAAACACAATAATAGTGATAATTTAGAGTATTTTTGCGAGAATTCAAGTGTACTCCATCAAATTTTTGTATGCTTGAGATTAAAACTATTTTATATGAGTTGGTTTACTCGATTAAAGCAAGGAATTTCAACAGCAACTAAGTCTAAAAAAGAGACTCCTGATGGAATTTGGTTTAAATGCCCTAGTTGCGCAGAGACATACACTACAAAGCAGTTAAAGGAGAATTTTCACAAATGTATTAAATGTAATTTTCATACTAGGGTAAGTTCAGAAGATTATTTTAATATTCTCTTCGATGAAGATTATGTTGTCTACTTTGAAAATTTAGAATCTTACGATTTTTTAGAATTCACCGATATACAAGCCTACTCAAAACGACTTGAAGATGCTAGACAATCTTCAGGGAAGACAGATAGTATAACAGTAGCATACGGAAAAGTAAATGGCAGTGGGCTGGTGGTTGCTGCAATGGATTTTACTTTTATTGGAGGTTCTATGGGTTCAGTGATGGGTGAAAAAATAAGTCGTGCAATCGATTTGGCCATTCATGAAAAAGTTGGACTTATGATTATCTCCAAGTCGGGTGGAGCACGTATGATGGAAGCAGCTTTTTCATTAATGCAAATGGCTAAGACTTCAGCGAAATTGACTCAATTGGCTAAGGCAAAACTTCCATACTTTTCATTTTTGACAGACCCGACAACTGGTGGAGTTACGGCTTCTTTCGCTATGTTAGGTGATATAAATTTTTCAGAACCAAATGCATTAATTGGATTCGCAGGACCAAGAGTAGTAAAGGAAACAATCAAGAGAGATTTACCTGATGGCTTTCAGCGCTCAGAGTTTTTATTGGAAAATGGTTTCTTAGATTTTATTATTGATCGATCTGAGTTAAAACAAACTGTTGGCGATTTATTGGTCCTTTTCAAATCAAAAATGTAATTTATATTTCAGCAAATTGGCTTTCATTAAAAACAGTAATTTTATTATCTTCCAAATCATATGCAGATAACATTTTAGTTATGAGATTTTTTCCATATCTAAGATAGTATGGAATCCAAGCAGCAAATCGTTCTTGCAACGAGTTGTTTGGAAAAAGTTGTTCTTTAAATTTATCTATTTTCTGTAGATCAGATTCGTATTTAGATTTTTCAGCTTTTTGAAGTTTTGTAAAAATGTGTTGAATTTCTTTGTTTAACTTTACTAGTTCTGCTTTGGTCGCATGGGATAATTGCTCATTAATTAATGCAGAAATTTTGCCAATTGCTTCAAAATTATCTTGAATGTTTTCGTCAACACGTTTTAAAGAGTTTGAAATTGTAGAGTTGGTCCCTATATAATTATTTTTGATACTTTGATTTGAAGCAAAAAAATCTTCAACTTGCAATTGTAAGGAATTTATTTTTTCTATTGTTCTATTATCAATAATAATTCCTGAAAATCTTCGACTTAATATTGGATATGTGATTTTACAATGCTGAAAAACATCTTTTAATTCAAGCCAATAGGAAACTTCAGCTCCTCCTCCAATGAATACAATATTTGGCAATAAAAACTCTTGATACAAAGGACGTAACATCACATTAGCATTGAATTTTTCTGGAAAATTAGTGACATAGTTATTTATATCTATCAAAGTACAGATAAATTCACCATGAATTGTTTCAAAGTGATTTTCCTTTTTCACAAATCTGACTCTTGCGCCTGACTGATCTATATAAAATAAGTTTATTTCTCTTGGTCTAGCTTGTATGTCAAATTTTATTTTTTCTAATTTAGAAATAGTTGAGTTAGCTGTTGCCATTACAAACTCTGAATTGAGTTCTTTAAGAATTATTTCCTTGAAACAGTATTTGTAAATTTTTTTGTCAGGACTAAAAAAAAGCAAACCTGATTCGCCAAAAATAGTATTGATAAACCAAAAATAAAAATCATGGTAGTTGTTGAAATTACTCCAGTTTTCATCTAATGTTTTAAAAAAATCGTTCGTATATTTTTCACGGACACAAATATTCTTTAGTTGAGAAATACATTCACTTATACCATCCAGAGTATTACGTCCCACAGGACCTGTACTTTCTTTTTGCCATTCAATTCTCTGATTAAAAATATTTATGTGATTGATCTCTGCAAAATCATGATCTTCTTCGCCACAGTAATAGATTGGTACAAATCTGTAGCTTGGAAATTTCTGAGTAAGAGTAGTCGCTAAGCTAATTCCAGATACAATTTTAAATAAAAAATAGAGTGGTCCTCCAAATAAATTTGGTTGATGTGCAATACAAATTGTAAAAGTATTTTCATCTTCTAAAAGAGCAAGATTACTTCTTTGCGACAATGTTAAAATAGTTTGGCTGTAATCGCTTTTGATTGAATCGCAAACAAGTTTTCGGTTTGAATAATTTTCTTTTTTTTCTCTGATTTGTTGCTCTATTTCAGAATAGAGTGGGGGACGATTGTAAAAATCTTTTAGCTCGACAAAATTTGTCCAATATCGAATGTCATTAGAACTCCATTCATTAAGTAGTTTTGGATCATATTTAGTTTTCATTAAAATTCTTTTGGTAAAGATATTTAATTTTTATATAATATTATCAAATTTGTAATTAAATTCGTGCATAAAATAGAACTGTGAATTATTTTATAAAAAAATTAGTATTTTCAATAATATCAGTGTTGGCGATAATTTGTTTTATCTTTATAATCATTTCAAAAGCACCTGTCGATCCTAGTTCACTTAGCTTTGGTCAGCGTAATGATCCTAAGTCATTAGAACTTATGCGAAAAGCAAACTTTCTAGATCGTTCGATAGGAGTACAAATAGCAAAATACTTGGAAGATATCATCCCTTTTCAAATAGTAAATAAAAGTGATGCACGCCTTTCGTATTATTCGTATGTAAAACTTTTTACAATTAGTCACTATTTGTTTGTTGTTAAAGTACCCTATTTTAGAAAATCGTTTGCAACAGGTGAAGATGTGACAAAGTTGCTCCAAACTGCAATTGTACCTACACTGTTTTTGGCTATAAGTTCAATTCTAATTGCTATTATTTTGGGAGTTGGCTTAGGAATTCTAGCCGTAAAATTTATAAATAAATGGATTGATCAGTTTATTATGAGTTTCTGTTCTTTAGGATTTTCAGTTCCTTCATACATTGCCGCTATCTTTATCAGTATAGTAATTGGATTTATTTTCTTTCCAATTTTTGGTTTGCCAATGCAAGGAAGTTTGATGGAACTAGATGATTTAGGTAATATGCATATCAACTTTAAAAATTTAATATTACCTTCGATTGCTTTAGGAATTAGACCAATTTCTGTTATATGTCAAATGACTCGAAGTAGTATTCTAGACATTATGCATCAAGAATATATCCGAACTGCAAAATCAAAAGGAATTTCTACAAGATTATTTTACCAAAAACATATTTTGAAAAACGCCATTAATCCAATACTAACAACCATATCTGCTTGGTTCGCTTCGTTATTAGCAGGTTCTTTTTTTATTGAGTATGTGTTTAATTATAGAGGCATCGGAGATCTAACAATAAATGCAATGAACCAATTTGATATACCACTAATATTAGGATGTTGTATTTTTGTAACAATACTATTTATTATTATAAATTTCCTAACTGATATATTATTTGTAATCTTAGATAGAAGAATCAAAGTAACTGCTTAACGACTGCTATACAACTTATAACTTAAAGAAGCTACTAATCTTGTTGCTTTTTTATCAAATGCAAATTTTTCATCAAAAAAAGTAATATGGTCGCCATATTTAGAAAAATTGCCTTCATGTCGAACATCAAAACTTAGCTTACTAAAATCAAATCCTATCCCAGCTTGATAACCATAAGTAGCTCCTTTATAGTTGGATTTAAAACCATCTAAACCTTTTAATTCTGAATTATTATTTAATGCTATATGCATGACAGGACCAGCATTAATTCTTAAAATACTAATTTTTAAACCAAACATGACAGGTATGTCTAGACTAAGAAATCGTTCAGATCGCAATGTATCTATAGTAGTAAGTGTTTTTGTTGCATTGATTTTATAATTAGTTTTATTTGAATTTAATATAAATTCTGGTTGCATATAAAAGCTAGATTTTTGAAATCTTGCAAAAGCTCCAAAATGAAAGCCATAATCAGCGTCGACAACTGCGATACGCAATGAATCTTTAACTTGAGAAGTAGGTACTTTTACTTGACTGGAAGTGATATCAATTGTATTTACACCTCCTACTAGTCCTAATGATACTTGAGCAGACAAAGCAGTAGAAAGGACTAAAACAACTATAAAAATAAAATATTTCATAACTTAATCTTGTAATAATGTAACAAAAGAACGCCTATTTTATTGATTATATGTAAAATTTCTTTAAATTAAATAATTCTTAACGAATTTTATGCAAAATTCAGCAAAATGAAGATACATGAATGTGAATTTATTGGGTCATTTCCATCAGTAAGTAAGATTCCTGAGAGTCAATTGGTTGAAGTTTGTTTTTGGGGACGATCTAATGTGGGTAAAAGTTCTTTGATCAATTATATTTGCAATCGTAAAGATTTGGCGAAAACATCATCGCATCCAGGTAAAACACAAACGCTAAATTTATTTTTGGTTAATCAAAATATTCAATTAATTGATTTACCAGGATTTGGGTATGCGAAAGTCTCAAAAAAGTTAAAAGAAAAGTGGATGCCAATGATAAAAGATTATTTAATTCAGCGCAAGAATTTATATCTTTGTTATCTATTAATCGATGGGTCTATTCCTATTCAAAAAATTGATCAGGAAATTATGCAATTATTACATTCGAATCAAATTCCTTTTTATATCGTGTTTACTAAAACAGATAAAGTCACAAAAAGAGAAAGATCAATACTGCTAAAAGATTTTATTTTTCACTTAAAGGAAAATTGGGAGAATTTACCTTTGATGATTGAAACAAGTGTAGAAAATAAAATTGGCGCTGATTTAATTTTAGAACAACTTCATTCTTTTGCTGATAAAACTAAGTCATGAAAGCATTATCGCAACTTATAGAGGATGTAAAAAATTGGCCAATAAGTCGTTTTTCTAACAGACGTTCTGAATTTATTCAGGAAGTAAGTCAAACTACACAAAAACATTTTGAAGGCCTGGATACAGAAGAAATTGATCAAGCTATTGCAAAAGCAATTTACTTGGAGAAGCAAAGAATTAAGACGAATCCTTGGACTGCGGATCCTCCCAATGAATCAGTGTTTTTTAAAAAACTTCAAAAAGAATATAACGATAATAATTTAGAAGGAGAGAAAAGGAAATTGCATTTAGAAACTTTGCAACGATTAATAAAGCGATATGCCGAAGAGATTGGTGGCAATTTTAATCCAAACACATTTCAATTTGCGCGTAAAATTTTAACTGTATTTTTTTATAATTTGTTTCATCCTGTTGGATTTCATTCTTTTACATCCATAGTAAAGATGAAAGAAAGATTAGCTAATAAAATTCTCTTTAAAGGTAACGTAGGTCAAGTTAGAGAACACTTCAAAGATCAAATTATTGTTGTAGTTCCAACACATAGTAGCAATTTAGATTCAATGGTCATTGGCTATAGTTTAGATTTACTGGTTGGACTACCAGCTTTTTCGTACGGAGCAGGATTGAATTTGTTTAATTCGGAATTTTTTGCATTTTTTATGAATCGGCTTGGTGCATATAAAGTAGACCGTAGAAAAAAGAACAAAGTCTATTTGCAAACATTAAACGATTATTCAAGATTGAGTATTGTAGAGGGAGTGAATAGTATTTTCTTCCCAGGAGGTACTAGATCAAGATCTGGCGAAGTAGAAGAGAAAGCTAAACTTGGATTATTATCTTCTCTAATTGTTGCACAAAGGGATCTACTTCAAAATGGTTCCACAAAAAAAATTGTAGTATACCCAATGGTATTGTCATATGAGAGTGTTTTAGAAGCTAGATCTTTAATGTTACAACATTTGAAATCGATTGGGCAAGAGAAATACACTGCACGAGAAAAAATGTCTTCAATTCGTCAAATTTTTAAATTCACAAATAGAATTTTGAACAATGGTACTCATATCTATATGACAATAGGAGATGGAATAGATGTATTTGGAAATAAGGTAAACGAGAAAGGAGAAAGTATTGATATTCATGGAAAAAAAGTTGACTTATCAAATTATTATATAGCAGACAATGTGTTTTCGATTAATTCACAACGTGAAAGCATTTATTCCAAAGAATTAGCTGAAATTATTTGCAATCAGTATGTCAAGTATAATTATATTTTGCCATGCCATTTAGTAGCATATACAGCGTTTAAAATATTACAAAAATTGAATCCTGGATTTGATCTATTAACTTTAGTTCAATTACCTGAAGAAGAGCTACCTTTGGATCATGATTTATTTTACAAAGTGGCAGATGAAATTCGAAATATCTTATTCTCTTTAGCTAAAGAAGAAAAATTGATTTATCCTGAAATGCTAGAAGGAGAAATTGTTGAAGTTGTAAAATCAGGAATACATGCTTTAGGTATATTTCATATAAAACGTCCGCTGTTTTTTGATTCATTTAGTCGTTTATTAAGTGACGATTTTATCGCTCTTTTATTTTACAGTAATAAGGTAAATAATTTAAATTTGGACGATAAATTAATTTGGTCAAAAATTTCACTTTAAACAAAAGTAAAGCTTGATGCAGTTTATATTGTTCGATTTAGAGGCAACTTGTTGGAAGGATTCATTCTCTCCATACCCTCAGGAAATTATTGAGATTGGCGCATGTAAACTTTCGCCTTATGGTGTAGTGATTGAAACTTTTTCATCACTTATCATTCCTTCACGAAGTCCTGTTTTGTCACAGTATTGTAAATCATTAACGGGTATACAGCAAAATGAAATAGATCGAGCAAAATCATTTAAAGTTGTGATGCATGATTTTGAGAACTGGGCTACAGATTCAAGCTCACAGTTGAGTTATTTTTCTTGGGGTGCAAAGGATTACAATTTATTGCGTGATGATAGTCAGTATAATAACATTGAATTGGAATGGCTAGAAGACATTTATGATTTGAAGCAGCAATATGGAGATATAAAAGGTTTAAAAAAGCCAATAGGTCTGGATAAAGTACTAGAAGTTGAAGGAATTGAGTTTGAAGGAACAAAACATAGGGCATTGCCCGATGCAAAAAATTTGACAAAGTTATTTTTTAAATATCTTGATCGGTGGCAATATTAATTAGTTATGACAATACATTTTAATCTTGACTCGCTACCGAATAATAGAAAACCTATTATTGATGTTAGATCACCAAGTGAGTATAGCAAAGGACATATTCCCAATGCAATTAATATTCCATTATTTTCTGATGATGAGAGAGCAATTATAGGGACTTTGTATAAAAAGCAAGGCAAGGAAGTAGCCATCGCAAAAGGTTTAGAAATGGTAGGGCCAAGGTTAAATTCATATATAAATCTTGCCCTAGATTATAGCACAGAAAAGCAAGTCATCTTATATTGTTGGAGAGGAGGCAAACGAAGTTCTAGTTTAGCATGGTTGCTTGGAATGGCTGGCTTTGATGTAGAATTAATTCATGGAGGTTATAAGGCCTACCGTAATTTTATTCTTAATAAATTTTTGTCAACTAAGTTTAAATTTATCATTTTAGGTGGAAGGACTGGATCTGGTAAAACTAGTATATTAAATTTATTAAAAAAAAATAATGAGCAAATTATTGATTTAGAAGCTTTAGCAAATCATAAAGGATCAGCGTTTGGTTGGATAGGGGAGCAATTACAACCTTCGGTTGAACATTTTGAAAACCTGTTATTTTTTCATTTAAGTAATTTAAATTTATCAAAAAGAATTTGGATTGAAAATGAGAGTAGGTCAATTGGAAAAGTTTATTTACCTGCTGGTTTCTGGGATCAAATGAAGAATTCACACTTGATCCAAATTGATGTTGAATTTAGTTCAAGAGTTTCTAATTTAATTAAAGTATATAGTCACGAGAATCCTGAAGAGTTGAAACAAGCTTTTGAAAAAATCAAAAGTAAATTGGGTCTAGAACAATATTCGAAATCATTGGAGTTTATTACTAATGGAGATTTAATAAGTGCAGCTGCTATAGCATTAAAATATTACGATAAATGTTACGATTTTGGTTTTGAACATAGAGAAGAATCAGAAAAAAATAGTATAGATTGTCATGGTTTGACTGAACAACAAATTGTGTCAAAACTTATAGAATATGCAAATCAAAAAATCAATTATGGAAAAAGTTAGATTAACATCATATAGTCACGGAGCGGGTTGCGGTTGTAAAATCTCACCTGCTTTACTTACAGAAATATTAAAGACAGATTCAAAAGAAATTTTTGATGGATTGTTGGTTGGGTATGATCATAGAGATGATGCTGCAGTATTGGATTTAGGGGATGGTACTGCGATCATTAGCACCACAGATTTTTTTATGCCAATTGTTGATGATGCATTTGAATTTGGTCAAATAGCATCTGTAAATGCGATCAGTGATGTTTACGCTATGGGTGGAAGTCCATTATTAGCTATTGGAATTTTGGGATGGCCTATTGAAAAGTTAGCAGCCTCAATTGCTTCAGAAGTTTTGCAAGGGGCTAGAGCTATTTGTAAAGAAGCAGGTATTCCTTTAGCAGGTGGACACAGTATAGATTCACCAGAACCGATTTTTGGCCTAGCAGTGACAGGAAGGGTAGACATAAAAAGATTAAAAACAAATGCAGGTGCAAAGGCTGGAGATTTGATTTACTTAACAAAGGGTCTTGGAGTTGGTATTTTAACAACAGCAGAAAAAAAGGGGATATTGAAAATAGAACATCAATCACTTGCTAAAAACTCAATGCTAAAATTGAATTCAATTGGATCAAAAATTTCTAAATTTGAATTTGTACATTCCATAACTGATGTAACAGGATTTGGTTTGGCTGGCCATTTAATAGAAATGGCAGATGCTTCAAAATGCGATGCAGAAATTAATTATGTTAACTTGCCATTAATCGATCCATGTATCCATGATTACATAAAAGCAAAGGCTGTACCAGGTGGGACTACTAGGAATTGGTCGAGCTACGGCTTTAAGGTTGATTGTCATGAGGATCATAGATCAATTATTGCAGATCCACAAACAAGTGGTGGATTATTGATCGCTGTTGATCCTTTAAATAAGTTAGAATTCCAAACATTCTGTGAAAGCGAAAAATTAGTTCCTTTTGAAATTGGTAAGTTTATCAATAGAAGTGGGTCTTCAAAAGTGCTTAAAGTCTTTTAGATTGAGAAAACATGCAACTTAACATAATATAAATTATGGGACAAAACATGGCAATTGTTTGCGGTCACGATAAAGCAAATTTGATTTTCATCTATTTTAGGTAGTTTTAAGGAATTTATTATTTTGTAGATAAAACATGAGCTACAAAAAGTTAGCTTATTTTTTTTGTATTATGTTTAGTGACTCTGTGGTATAATATATTTAAAATTCATATATTTGAGAAATTTTTAAACATGGGGATTTTAAGTAAGATTAAAAGTTTATTTTTTGGACAAAATAACTCGAAAGATTTTGTACCTGATCGCAATCCAAAACCAATAATAAAACAAGATGAATTTTTTACTGAAATTCAGTCAACAAAAAGTCAATTTGAAAATTCAAATACAAATGAGTCCATTCCTTCTAAAACCGATGAATTTGTTGGTAAGGCAAAAGATTTTGTCTTAAATACCGGAAATGAAGTTGCTAATCAAGGATCAGCGTTATGGGATGCAGTACAAGAAAAAATAGAGATTTTAGATGAGAAAACTCAGCCTTATCGTGACATGGCTAAGGAAAAAGTAAATGAAGCTGCAGAAAAAGTTAAAGATTTTGTTGAAGAAAAATTAGAGAAAGCTAAAGAATTAGAAGCTGAAGAAGCTAAACTTGATGCGAATAAAGATGGATTAGCTGATAAACCGATAGATTTTGGGCAATCGACGATTGAAAAACATGATGGTTTTTTTAATAAAGCTGAAGAATGGCTTAAGAAGCAGGAGGCTAAAGAAAAAGGGGAGTCCCCTACTCTTCCTACAACTAATTCAAACTCTGAGCGTTTAGAGTTACCGAAAGAAGATTAAATTACCAATCAATCTAAAATATCATGGGAGTAAAAGATTTTTTATCAAATTTATTAGGAAAAGCTAAAGAAACAGCAACCATTGCAATGGATAAAGCAGAAGATTTAGCAGAAAAAGCTAGTGCTGAAATCAAAGAAACTGCTGCGGAATTGAAAGAAAAAGCAGAAGTTGGATACGAAAAAGCAAAGGATTGGTCTGCAGAGGCAATCGAAGAAGCAAAGGAAACAGCAACTGAATTAAAATCAAAAGCAGAAGTAGGTATTGAAAAAGCAAAAGAATGGTCTGCTGAAGCGATAGATGAAGTAAAGGAAACTGCGTCCGAGATATCAACAAAAGCTTCCACAATGGCAGATTCTGCTATTGAAAAGGCGAAAGAAATGGGTTCAGAAGTTGTACAAGAAACAAAAGAATTTGCTGCTAAAACTTCTGAAACTGTAGGAAATATTACATCTGAAATTACAGAAAAAGGCAAAGAACTTTTAAGTGATAAAAAAGACGATTCTAAACCTGTATAAGCGAGGTTTATCGTAAAAAATTATAAGTCATGGCTTCAAATTCTTTGGTTTTGAGGCCATTTTTATTTTGATACATTATTAGGCTTGATTTTTCTAATACTTGCATATCGTTCGAGTATTCTACCATTGATAATTTAGATTCTGATCCCATTTCATGATATACAGAACAAAGACGAGATAATTGAAATTTAGCTCTATTAAAACATTCTGCAAGAAAATTTTCTTGTTCCGTAGGAATAATCATTGAAACTCTTCCTTGTGGATTCAAATTTGAATTGCAGAAAAAAGCAAATTCTAAAAAATCGAAATGTATTTGATGTTTAGCTTCTTGCTTCAATTTTTCTTTTGATAAAAGCATATTTTTGAAGTAAGGAGGATTACAAACAATGTGATCAAATTTACTACTTGAACCAAAAGATTGAAAATCAGATTGATGAAACACCATTTTGTCAAGTTTTAATTGCAAAGTATTTTGTCGTGCCAATTCAATTGCAGTCTTATTAATATCAATGCCGATAACTTTGTCAAGTGTTTTGTTTTGACTTTCTAGTAAAAAAGAAATTGCACCTGATCCAATTCCAACTTCTAATAATGATTTTGCTAATTTACAATTGACCCAAGAAGCTAATAAAATAGTATCAGTAGTAATTGGAAATACTTCTTCAGAAACTTGAAGATCAAACTTTTTAAACGAAAAGTATTTCAACAGAATACTACTTGTTTTTCAATTGAATATTGTCCAATCTATAAGTAGTAGTATTTACCGCTTTATTTCCTTTATATACAAAACCAATATGATACTGCCCAGTGAAATTAGACAAGTCAATGGTACCACTTGGCACAAAAGTATTGTCTGCATCAGATTGTTTAGCAAGAGTACATGGCAATGTAGTCCAAGTAGCACTTTTAATATTTGTACCATCAAAATTAGTACTGATTACAACTTCTAATCCATCATGAACCCAAAAAGCTTTAGCAGATTCGAACGAAAATGTTTTAGGAGTAGCGCCATTTATCTTTGGAGTAATCAACCACATTTCAGCCTCATTATTTGTATCATTGAATGCAGTAGCTTGAGCATAAACATTTCCTGAAAATACTTTTGCCAACCAAACTCTTGTCCCAACAGTAGCTTGATTTACCCAACCTGAAAGATCGAGAGTGGCATTATTGGCAAGACCATCAAAACTAATGTTGAATGAGTCAGAAGGATTTCCTCCTCCGCCTCCTCCCCCACCAGAGCTGACTACATCATATAGGCCTCTAATCAATACTTGCTTTGATGTAAATTGACCTGCGATACAAGTAATAGTAGCTGATTTTGTTGGGAGTGGATCTGCTGCAAAAGTCGCAGCTGAGGCAGTAAACAAATCAATAGTTTCATTGCCTTGTTTTACAATCGAAGTTCCACTATAAGTTGTGCCTGAAGTTTTAGAAATACTTACATCTACTAGTTTTATTAACTGAGATTCGTATTTTTCAAAATTTGTATTTAATTCGAGTAATGTTAATTCTTTTGATGCAACCGTTTTGCCAGAACCGATTTTACTGACCTTGGAAGTTGCAATATTATTTAATTGCAATAAACCTCTGAATTCTGATAATTCTATACCATTAAGATTTAATTGAACTTCATCTCCCAAAGCGAAACTGTGAGCTGCTGTAAATCGTAAAGCAATTCCTGCTGTAGCATCCTGAATGATCAAATTCTGGGTATTGAAGTTCTTACCATCTTTATCTGAAGTAACAATTCCTTTTATTACAAAGCTCTCAGAAATATTTGAAGCTGCTCCAGTGAATAATGATCTGATTTCAGAAATCGTTTTATCGATACCAGATCCTCCACCTGCACTGCATGGTGCTTGTCCAAATCTAACATCTGAAGTGTCTCTGATGAAAAGTTGTGCATCTTGACCAAAAACATTAAAGACACCAACAATTGAACCATTTTTATCTGGAACTGAAACTCCAGCAAATGTCGCAAAATTGCTAGAACGCAACAGTATAGTTTGATTTCCACAATCGGTAATAGTTAAGTTTTGTGTACGACCTCCAATTACATCAGCATAAGTTTTTCCAATTTCAGATCTACTAAATTCTACGTTGGTTAGTTTAATTAAAGTGGAAAGATGAGGTTTTGACAACGCTCCTATAGTCAATTCTTTAGGAGTAATATGTTGTCCAGTTGGACCTTTGAATAATAAGGTTTTTAACAAGCTTGCTTCAATGCCAGAAAGCCTTTGATTTGAACCATCTAAATAGGTTCCATAACCTAGTTGCACTGTACCGTTATAATCGCTGATCGTCATTCCTTTGCACTTGATGCCTATTTTCATTCCTTCAGGATAATCAAGGTACAAACCAGTTGAATTAATGAGGATTTCAATACCTGCAGTACTGTCTTGTACAACTAGTTTTTTATAGAAATTTCCTGTGCGATCATCGGCAATAACAACTGCATGTAGATTAAGATCATCAGTTATATTTACAAACTTTCCAGGCTGATGTAAAGCTTTAATATTGAGAATGGTTGAGTTAGCTGGAAAAGGAAGTGAAGCCACTACAATTGGTGGTTCATCAAAATCATGTTTAATACATGAATAAAATGAGATGCTGCTTAGTAAGAAAAGTGAAAGTAAAAAAATATATTTTTTCATAATCCGATATTCAAATTTAAAAAGTAATTAATGCCTTGTAAGTAGAAGTATTTGCTAGGAAATCGATCTACTTTTTTTTCTGTAAAATCAAAACGATTTTGTTCAAATCCCCTGAGATTAAATTTTTATTATTAAGTATGTTGTTTACCCCCAAACTAAATGCACAATATTTTTTAAAAATATAAATGCTTTTAAAACCAAAAAAATCTAAGCTTAATGCATTATCTAATTTTTCTTGATCTATGATCTTATGGAAAAGAGCACTATTCCTTTCTACTCCTTGTACTGCTACACTTGTTCTACGCAATGGACTAGGCTCAACATAATTTTGACTTAAGTGCGATAGACTAAGCGTAAGAAAGCCATTTCGCTTTAATTCATATTTTAAGCCTACATAAGCTGCCAATTGTGGAGTGCTAGGAATATAATAATTTTTAAGATAAATAATTTGTTCTGCAGATGCGGTGCTGAACTGATCATAGATTTTTAATTTTGGTCTATTTAGATTTTTGTAATCACCAGCATTTAACGCAATTACAGAACTAAATCCTCTTCCTATGTTAACATCGACTGTAGCTTCAATACCCATGTTTTGTTGATCCCAATTCGTATAAAATGCATTGACAAGTCCGCCATCTGTCAACTCTGTATTGGCTTCATCTTCTGCGCCATTATCGAGAAAAAAGCTTTTATTTATGGTCATGTCTTTTAATTGAATAAAATACCCACCTATTTTTATCCTCAACTCAGGACTCCTATAATAATAGTGCAATGTTGTATTTAAGACATTTGCGTTTTTAACAGGATCTAATACGGAATTTGACCATTCAGGATTTATGAATATTTGCTCAAAAGCTGGAGCAGCATTTTGAACTGAATTAACTGATTGAATATAGTTTCTGCCATTTATCTTATAGGTCAAAGCTGCTTTGGCATCATATCCAATTGATGTAATTTTTGCAGAATTACCCAATGAATTTGCAAATCTAAAATTTCGCCATAGACCTTCCCTTTGGTTGTTAACTACTGAAAGAGATGACCCAAGCAATAAATCAAATTTTTTAGTAGGCCTGAACCATTGTGTAGACAATGAATATTTTGTCTGCTTACTAATGTAATTGTAGCCTAAGCGATCTCCTTTGT
Source organism: Saprospiraceae bacterium (assembly GCA_016722295.1). GTDB lineage: Bacteria > Bacteroidota > Bacteroidia > Chitinophagales > Saprospiraceae > Vicinibacter. The sequence continues at coordinate 345,524 of JADKGL010000037.1, read as the reverse complement.
ATACTAATTTGTTAATTTTGTCAGCATCAGGATGTGCTTGGCTTAGATCTTCAACAAAATCCAATTGATCTAAAAAGAAATCGCCTCCCAATAAATCACTTAAGGATTGATAATTTTCTTTTTGAGCAAATTCCATTCTGTAATTTATATTGGCCTTCCATTTTTTTACAACAAAATGAAGTGTACTATAATGTTCTAATTCTTGAGGATCAGCATGTCTATCTACAAGGATATATTCGGATTTTTTTCCTGTTACATCATTTCCACTTATTCCATTCGCATTGAGTATTGTACGAATATTAGCATAATTATTGTAATAGAATTTTTCCCAATCCAATTGACTAATATTATCATCTGTAGTCCATGATTTTCTAACTAAATCTGCTATATCTTGATTTAGAATATAAGAAGGTAATTTCTGATAGTAGTCAGGTCTTGGATCACTTGCATTGGCCCAATCGAGGGATCTATCGCTCCTTTTTCCCTTTAGAAATAAAATACCAGATTCTAATTTTATATTCTCTTTGATTTGATAATCAGAATTCAAACTAAACACTGGAATTTTTGTGGTATTTGATCTCGAATTTCTAACATCACCTAATTGATAACCCCAATATGAATTATATAAATTATCATTTGCTAATTCATAAACTTCTTTTGTTGCAGCACTTCTTTTAGCCCGAATTACTGGTGCATATTCGCCAGTGAAACGCAATTTGAATTTAGGATTAAATTCTTTAGTAACTGCGAGATAAAAACCATTTGCATCATAAAAATTTCCTGGTATTACACCTTTTTGAGCCCATCTTCTACTAGCTCCAGCTATAAGTGATAAATTGGATTTAAATTTTTTCGCATAATGCAGTCCAACACGATTAGTATATACGCGATTTGAATTAGAATAGTTAAATGTCAAACCCTCTCTAAATATGGATGCATCTACGTTATAATTTTGATTTAATCCAATTGAATTATAAACATCAGAATGATCCCCTACTCCTAACGAACTTTGTGAAAATCGTAATAATTGATTTTGCCCTGAAAATAAATAAAAAGGTGTACCTCCTAATTCAAGATCATTCATCACAAAACCATTAAAACTTAGATTATTCCATCTGTAATCAAGTCCTCGGAGTTTAAATCTAAAATTACTCCATTGAAATGCAGCGACTTGAATCATAGGATCCCTAGAAGAGCTTAATAAGCTATATAAATCACCATCTTGACTATCGGAATCATCACCATCTTCTTGAGTATTGCTCGATAGTTCTGTTGTAGTAAGTGCATTTGTCTTCATTGTAATTTTAAGCCCTTCATTTGTTAAATCCGAAATACTACCAGAGTACTCAGAATGTTCAAAACCATCTTTCACAAACACTAAATCAACTACTTGACTTGAATTGGCCAATTTAAAAATACCATTAGCATCGCTAAGGCAATTTGCATCATTAGTTCTGTTAAATACTTGGACTGCTGAAAGTGGTAATCCCTTTTCATTAAAAATTTTTCCTGTAATATCCTGAGAAAATAAGAGATTTGCACTAACTATAGATAGCAATAATAGTAAAGTTCTGAACATGGCTTTTGTCTTTCGAGCTCAATATTATTCAATTATATAGATATATTAAACAAAATGATATGAAATTATTATTAAAAATAGCTTTTTGCTTCATTTTAATAGGTTTACTGGCTTGTTCAAAAAAGACTACTCTAACTGATGTAGATAGCTCACAAGAACTTTTTAGTGTGGGCTTCTATAATTTAGAGAACTTATTTGATACTGTAAATGATTCTATTATAAATGATGAAGAGTTTTTGCCTGAAGGCGCTAAGCAGTGGACGGTAGACAAATATAATGATAAATTAGAGCGATTGTCAACAGTTATTTCGGATTTAGCTAATTTATCAAAAGGTGGAGCTGTAAATGTATTGGGAGTGTCTGAAATTGAAAATAAAAAAGTTTTGGAAGACTTAATTTCTACTGAAAAATTAAAAAAGTTTAATTATAAAATAGTACATTTTAACTCTCCAGATGTTCGAGGAGTTGATGTTGGGTTATTATATCAAGCAAATGTGTTTACACCTTTAAAATCAATCTCAATACCGCTATATATATATGCAGATGATGATTCACGAATTTTCACCAGAGATGTTTTATTAGTAAAAGGTATTTTAGGAAAAGATGTAATATATGTTACTGTCAACCACTGGCCTTCAAGAAGAGGTGGAGAAGAAGCTAGTAGGCCTAAAAGAGAAGCTGCTGCTAGGTTAAATCGGAGTATAATAGATTCAATTTTAACTATTGAGCCAGAAGCAAAGATATTTGTTTTAGGTGACTTGAATGATAATCCGAATAATGAAAGTATTAAGACTATATTAGCTGCTAGAAAAGAAGTAAAAGACGTTAAAGAGAAAGAACTCTATAATCCTTTTTATAGTAATTTCCTTGTAGGTCATGGGACATTAGCGCATAATGATAGTTGGAGTTTGTTTGATCAAGTAATTTTAACAAAAGGAGCCAGTGCGCCAAAATCAAAAACATTGCAATATCATTCGCATGTCATCTATCAAAAAGATTTCATGATGGAAAAATACGGACAGTATAAAAACTATCCAAAGCGAACATTTTCTGGGAATAAATATAACTATGGCTATAGTGATCATTTCCCCGTATATGTTTATTTAAAGAACAAATAGATGTAATGAGTTTTGAAGAAACATATATTTTAAAGGAAGAACATCATTATTTATTAGATAAAATAGAGAAACTTAAAGGAGTTTTATTTTTAACTGGCAAAGCCGGAACTGGTAAGACTACAATGTTAAGGATTATTCAAAGGTTGCTAGACAGAAATTTGATCATTTTAGCGCCTACTGGAATTGCTGCAGTGCAAATCAAAGGTCAAACTATACATTCTTTTTTCAAGATTGCACCAAATCTTGTTTCAACACAAGATTATAAGAAAATTCCTGAAAAAATGTTGGCTAAAATTGATCTTATTGTTATAGATGAAATCAGTATGGTGCGTTCTGATTTATTAGATCACATTGATAAAATTCTTAAAATTAGCACAAGATCTTCAGAAGCTTTTGGAGGCATTCCTATGTTGTGGATTGGGGATTGATATCAGTTGCCTCCTGTAGTTAATAAAGAAGAACGCGAGATTTTTAGCAAACAATATGTTACACCATATTTTTTTGGCGCTATGGTTTTTCAACAATTGAAAGATTTTGAAATGATAGAGTTGAACCAGATTTTTAGGCAAAAAGATCCATACTTTATAAGATTGTTAAATCAGATAAGAAATGGTGACATTGATTATGAAGAGTTGGAAGAGTTAAATTTGAATTTAGTAAAAAATAATTCTCAGAATGAACCAGAGGATTTAATGATAACTATTTGTGCAACCAACGCCACAGCAAATGCGATAAATATAAAACGACTACATCAGATAGAATCAGAAGCAGTTTTTTATACTGCAAAAGTAACTGGTTCAGTTTTAGCTACACAATACCCTGCTGAACAATTTATTACTTTAAAAAAAGGGGCACAAATATTATTTACAAGAAATGATCCTGCCAAACGTTTTGTCAATGGTAGTCTTGGAATAATTGAAGAGTTAAAAGCTGATTCAATTGTAGTAGTAATGGAGAAATCGGGAGAGCAAATTGAAGTTCAGTATATGCTTTGGGAAATAATTAAATATACACTTGATAGTTCTTTGGATCAAATTAAGACAGAAGTCATAGGAACATTTTCTCAACTTCCGATAAAGTTAGGTTGGGCTATTACCATACATAAAAGTCAAGGACAAACTTTTGATAAAGTCAACATCGATTTAGGATATGGAGCATTTGAGAAAGGCCAAACATATGTAGCAATGAGTCGTTGCAGAACAATGGAAGGTATTCGATTACAAAACAGATTAAAATTTACAGATATTCAGTGTGATGATGCGGTGATAGAATTTATGAGAAAATTCAATTAAGGATTCATTTTACTTTTATATAGTTTGAGTTCATGTTGTCAAATACTTCAAAAACCTTTCCGATAAATTCAGTAGTTAATAGATTAGCAACAGATTTTTCATCTTGAATTGCATCTGATTCCAGAAATTTATAAACTTGTTCAAAAGGACCAATCTCTAATTTCAATATATACTTCTCATTTGACTTTAAAATTGAAACCAAAATACCTTCTTTTGTAAACTGTTGCAACATCCTCATTTAATATACTTTTTTACTTAGAATTTTGTTTTTATTAATACTTTCATTTTAAGGGTAGAATCGCTCTAAAATAAATTTTGTATAGTCATCATAAATTGTTAAAATTTCACTACAATTTTCCTCAATGTATTCCTTATGCAAATTGATAGTTTGGGTATCATTGCGTTTTGCAGGGCCAGTTTGAGTTTCGAGTGGATTAGTTGTAAGTACACCATTAAAAGTGTTATTAATTAATGGGTATAAAACCTCTAAAGTTAGTCCCGCTTTCGCTAAGATATCTTGAGCTATGATCATATTAGAGTTAGTGAAATTGTTTACAAATACAGCAGCTACATGTATTGCAATTCTTATGTCATTATTAATTTGAATAACTCTTTTACAAATTGTATCAAAAAATAATTTATGATTTTCAAAGTCAATACTATTTGCTTCAATAAAAAGCGGAATTGTATCCCAATTTGGATTTTTATATTTTAGAAAAGTTTGTAAGGGATAAAAATTAATACGATGCAGGAAGTAAGCATCGATTTCATTAACTCCTCTGCTGCCACTAGTGTGAAGGATAATACTAGTATTTGGCAATACTTCAGCCAATTTTTTGGAAAGTACATTGATAGCATCATCGTTTACACACAAAAAATAATAATCTGCAGATCGTGTAATATCCGAAAGTTTTGTTGCAATGTCGACTTTAAATACTTCTGCAAATTCATTCGCTTGTAAAGGATTTCTAGCATAGATTTGACTAATTTCATGTCCAACTTCCTTGCATCTTTTCGCCAAAGAAAAAGCAACGTTTCCAGCTCCAATAAATACAAGCTTGAAAATCTTATTATCCATGACGTTTGAAATAACTGGCAATAAACAATCCAAATATCATCATTAAACTACCTAGCCATACCAAATTGATTCCTGGGAATTCAATTACTTCCATAACTAAATAATCCGTTCTAGGAGCATTCTCTGACAATTGAATTGGAAAATACAAAGTGGAAATATCATTATAATTTTTACTAAAAGAAAAAGTCATAATTTCTTTTTCTGGATCAATTTTTTCAAAAAACACCGTTATTCCTGGATCTAATTGAACAAAAGGAATTGGAAACACCTTATTATTTTTAATAATGTAAATTGGTTTTACAATAAAAGTAGTAGCTCCATCAGAAACTTTAATATTTGCAGCTATTGCAATATCTCCTTTTTCAATAATTCCTTCATTAAGTTTGACATCATTTTCGAATCCAAGTAACTCAAACTGAAAGCCATCTTTTTCAATTTTATCATTTCTTTTCAATGAAAAAAAGTTTCGTTCTGGATTATTTATTGAACCACTAAGAATATGATATATGGTATCCGGTATTTGACTTCGAACTGAAAATTTATCAATTTGATCAGGAAATTTGTATACTAAATTCTCACGAAAAACTATTCCTGGTTGTGCAGTACGAATAACAGAATCTTCTAATGATTTAAATTTTAATTTATATTCAATTAATTGATCTCCATCAATTGCATTAAAACTATTTTTTTCGAATTTTGAAACCACATTTTCTAAAAAGCAGATATGACGTTTAGTATAGATACTATCTCCTATTCCTATATAGTACATTTCAAAATCGAGACTGTCTTCTGCTTTCGATGCTGATTCAGCATCCATTTGGGATTGAGGTATTTGAGAAATTATCGTAAAGATATCTTTGTGCAGATAATGCTTGGTTGCAGGATTAGAAGCAGCGACTTTGGTTAACTTGTTGTCATATTGAATCTCAGGATTAAGTTCAAATTTATCTGCATTTGGATGTAATGAATCCTCTTTTGAAAATTCGATAGAATACCTACGCACCTTATTATCCATTGTATCAGATAGGTATTTGATTGAATAACCTTCTAAATGTGCAGGTTCGCCTTTAATTAATAAAAAGTTCTTTTTTATATCAGTTTCGAGAGGATCTGTTTCTATATCTTGAAACAAATTTTCTGCTTGAAAATTACGTTTATTAATTCCTGAAAAAATGATTCCTATAAGCAATAATCCAAATCCAAAATGAGATAATATAGCACTTGTTAATTTAAATTGAGTTTTTATCATTACAGTTGCAGCGACAATAGAAGCGAAACAAACCCATGATGCTGCAAACAATAAAATAAAAAGACTCCAATGTTGTTTATCCAAATATTGAAAAATTAATATTGTAAAAACAAGTGATGGAATTAATGCAATGAAAATATTTCTAAAGAATGACTTACTTACTTTTGACAGACTAGTACCACAGTACCGCAAGAAAATTGTAAACCCCGAAAGTAAAGCTAAAAATGTTGCGATCCAAATTTGAAATCTATTGTGATGTTCAATAATATTTACTGGTGGACTTCGATGATATTCTTTCATCGATGATCCAATGAAATTTCCATATACGTCTAGTAATTTATTAAATACAGGAATTGATGTAGTAAAACTTATTAATCCAGCGCTAAATAGAAAAACTAAACTTCCTATAAACATCCAAAATTCTCGGGATTCAATGATTTCTTCCTTTGACGGAGTTGGAATATTTTTAAACTTTTTTAAGTATAAAACTAGTGGTACGAAAATCGTTACTACGCAAAAAATAACTAATTGCCACTCCAATCCCATTTGTGTAAAAGCATGAGCTGAACTTTCACCCAATATACCACTTCGAGTTAAAAAAGAGGAATAAACGACCAAACCAAAACTAGCTAAATAAAATAAAATCGTTGCTTTATTTGCGTAAGTTGTATGTAAAGAAATGAGATTACTATGTATTCCAGCAATAAGTATAATCCAAGGAACTAAAGACATATTTTCTACCGGATCCCAGGCCCAATATCCTCCAAAACTTAGAGCTTCATATGCCCATGCCGCTCCCATTAAAATTCCTAATCCTAATACAGCACCTGAAAATAGTGACCAACGCAACACAGTTTTTACCCATTCTTTATATTCACCCAACCATAATGCAGAAAAAGCATAAGCAAATGGAACCACTGTTGAAGCAAAACCTAGAAATAAAGTAGGAGGATGTATAGTCATCCAATAATTCTGTAAAAGTGGATTTAAACCATTGCCTTTTATTAGACTTGTATATTCTGCATTTTTAAATAATGGAATATCCATAATTTGTCGAAGTAGCACAAATGGGCTACTTCCTAATTTTACTCCTGAAATATGTATTCCAAGTATCATTGAAACGATAATAATTTGGACGCCAACAATGACAGTTAAAACTGAATAATTTGATCGAGTAAATTTTTTCCAAAAAAACAAACCCAATACACAATTCCAAAACATCCATAATAAAAAACTACCTTCTTGTCCTTCCCAAAATGCAGATAAAATATACTTACGAGCTAATTCATCTGACACATGTGACCAAACATAATTAAATTCATAATAATGTTGATCCATCATATAAAATATCAATAAGATAGCAGAAAATATAGATAGAATATGAATTAAATACCCTATCTTCATTGCCTTACTCCAATCTGAAACAGCTAGTTGGTCTTTGCTTTGAATACTTTTTATTCCAGAGATAAAAGAATAAATAGCAGAAAAAAAAGCAAGTAAAATTAACCCATGTCCTACATAATGAATCCAAAGGTGCTCGTTAACATACTGGATATCGTTCATGGATTAACTTTCTGATTTTATATAAATTTCTTCGTCTTTATACTTTGAAGGGCATTTAAGTAACACATCTTTGGCTATGAATTCATCACCAACCATCTTCCCAGTAACTACGATTTGCTCAGAAAGCTCAAAATCTTGTGGTTTTGCAGCTTTGAGTATGACCTTTTTAGATTCTCCTTTTTTATCAGTAACATAAAAACTGAAAAGATTTGGATCTTTTTCAGGATTGTAGATCATGTCCTTCTCTTTTGCCAATGTCCCGACTATTTTAACCTCGTCGCCAGAAGCACTTGCTTGAGCAAACGAAGTATATCTCGTCATATCACTTGAAGCATTAATCAATAAGAAAATTGAAACAACAACAAACAAAAGAGCAAGAATGTATGATTTTTTCATATTCAATAAATAATAAAGTGATAACTATTAGCTATTAAATTAAACTTTGAGAGCCCAAATTGTTTAGAATAAGTCGAAATTTATGCTTTTTATTGAATCATCTAGTTAAGTACGTTAATTTACTATGTCAGGAAGAATTCTTAGTTGCCAAAATCTAGAGATTATTGCACAAAATGAAATCATTTTGAATCAACTGTCACTTGATATTGACTTGACGGAAGGAAACGTCATTTATGGTGCAAATAATTCAGGTAAAACACTACTTTGTGAGTCTATATTTGCAAATTACGAACAAATTCGAGGGATACTTAAAGTATGTGATTTTTCACTCAATCCTATCTCAGCTGCGGATAAATCAAATTTACGTCGTAAATTAGGATATTTGCCACAATTTGGAAATTTGCTTCTACATAAAACGGTAAGAGTTAATTTACTTTTAGCTATTAATGCATCTGATAGAATAGTAGATACACCAGCTGATACCCAGATTGAAGAATTACTAAAAAGTTTTAATTGTTTACATTTACTGAAAAAGCAAGTTTCATTCTTAAGTTATTCACAGCAAAAAATCATTGGTTTTTTAAGAGCAATTATTCATAAACCTAAGTTTATCATTATTGACGATTTGTCAAGCCATTTGGATGATGATACAGTAAACTCAATTATAACTAAATTAGAACTTTTGAGGAGTCGAGAAAATACAAGTTATGTAATATTTCAACATAATCTGAATAGACTTGCAATACATTCAGCCAAATCTTATGAAATTGTGGAGAAAAACATAGTTAATCTCAATTCATAGTAAAGCTCTGAAATTAGTGTTTATATTTGCATTTTAAATTTTATTTGCATGTTCGAAAGTTTAAATGAGAAGCTAGAAGTTGCGTTCAAAAACCTCAAAGGTGAAGGGAAATTAACTGAATTAAACGTTGCGGAGTCTATAAAGGAAATTCGTCGTGCCTTAGTTGCAGCGGATGTTAATTATAAGATAGCCAAAGAATTCACTGATAAGGTCAAAGATCAAGCAATGGGTTCCAAAAACGTGCTTCAGGCAGTGAAACCTGGAGAGTTGATGGTAAAGATCGTAATGGATGAATTGGTAGATTTGATGGGAGGTCAAGCTGCTGGTTTGAATTTAAATGGAAATCCCGCAGTAATATTAATTTCAGGTCTCCAAGGTTCAGGTAAAACTACATTTTCAGGCAAACTAGCTTTATATTTAAAAACTAAAAAGAATAAAAAGCCTCTCCTAACTGCTTGTGATGTCTATAGGCCTGCCGCTATTGAGCAAATATCAGTGCTTGGAGAACAAATAGAAGTTCCTGTTTATAAAGAACTTGAATCAAAAGATCCTGTGCAAATTGCAAAAAATGCAATTGAACATGCGCGTTCGACAGGAAGAGACGTAGTCATAATAGATACTGCTGGTCGAACTGCTGTCGATACAGAAATGATGGATGAAATTGAACGAATCAAATCTAGTATTTCACCTTCAGAGACGTTGTTTGTAGTAGACTCGATGACAGGTCAAGATGCTGTCAATACAGCTCAAGCGTTTCATGATCGAATTCAATTTGATGGTGTAGTTCTCACTAAATTGGATGGCGATACTCGTGGGGGAGCAGCCCTCTCAGTTAAGTACACTATTGGAAAACCAATAAAATTCATCTCAACTGGTGAAAAAATGGACACTTTGGACATTTTTTATCCAGATCGTATGGCTCAGCGGATACTCGGAATGGGTGACATTGTGTCTTTTGTAGAAAAAGCACAAGAACAATTCGATGAAAATGAAGCCAAGAAGATTGAAAAGAAAATCAAGGCAAATACCTTTGATTTTAATGACTTTTTAAGTCAAATTAATCAAATTAAAAAGATGGGAGATATTAAAAGTTTAATGAATATGATCCCAGGCGTTGGAAAATTGACGAAAGATATTGATATCGATGATAAAGCATTTAAAAAGGTAGAATCAATAATTTATTCAATGACACCGAAAGAGAGAAAGAATCCTGATATCTTAAATATGAGTCGTAAAACGAGATTGGCAAAAGGATGTGGACAAACGATTCATGAAATAAATGCTTTTATGAAGCAGTTTGAAGAAATGCGAAAAATGATGCATATGATGTCCAAAGGTCAAGGGATGGGCCAAATGATGAATCAGATGAAAAATATGCGAAAATAATCGCTGGAATTAAAAGATTATTGTAATTTCATCTCAAATTTCCAGAGATGAAAAATCTATATATAATTTGTTGTTTCTTCTTGCATTTTGCGGTTTTTGCGCAATTGCCTAATGGGTCACATGCTTCAAATTTCACAGTCACTGACATTAATGGAGGTAGCCATTCACTGTATGATAAATTAAGCGGAGGCAGATCTGCTATTATAGACTTCTCAGCTACTTGGTGTGGTCCATGTTGGAATTTACATCAAAGTGGGATACTTAAAAGTGTACATAGTGGACTAGGGGCATATACATCAGTGATGTTTTTAGAACCAGATTTTGCAACAAATACAGATTGTTTATATGGTTTGAGTAGTTGCTCAGGAAGTGGGACTTGGGGTAATTGGGTAGCAGGTACACCATATCCTATTGCTAATCTTTCTGGATCAAACGGTGGAGGAATTCCAAGCACATATTATGTTGCATATTATCCAATGGTATATATAATTTCACCAGATAAACGCACATGGGAAATTCAAGATTTTTCATTTTCTATTTTCGAAAGTTGGGTGAAGAATAGTTTTTCGTTAACTTCCACTGCAGCACTTTATAATGCAATGTGTGGGAGTGATGGAAGAATTGAATTGAATGTTTCAGGTGGGCAAGCACCACTTTTTTATAAATGGTCAAATGGATCTACAGATAAAAACTTAACTGATATTGGAGGTGGCTCATATTCAGTTACAATTACTGATAATAATGGATATTTTGTTAAATATGGTCCCTACTCTATTACTGGTCCTGCAAAAAATGTAGAGGTAACTAGTTATACTGTAAAGAACAATTTATGTTACAATGAATCAAAAGGTGAGATTAAAATTACTGCAGGTTTTGGTAGTTCACCTTATAGTTTTAATTGGAGTAATGGAGCTACCACATCTACAATTTCAAATCTTGCGGCGGGAACATATACTGTGACCATTACAGATAGAAATAATTGTACTACAAGTAAAGATTATGTAATAACTGAGCCAGCTGAACTTATTACCGACCCAATAGTCGTAGATGAATCATGCAATGAGATGGATGGTGAAGTAAAATTTGAAACAAAAGGGGGTACACTTCCCTATTCATTTATTTTTAACTCAGCAACTCCTAAAACTACAAATCTATTTCAATTTTTAGCTAGTGGAAAATATAATTATGTCATATTAGATCAAAATAAATGTAGAATAGCTGGAATTGTTACAATAGAAGGAAGTTCAAAGCCAGTTATAACTACAGGTACAAAAAAGAGCTTACTGTGTACAAATGATACGTTGATTATCGATCCAGTAGGGACTGATAATACAGGTGCCGAAATTTTCAGTTGGTCAACTAAAAATGGTAAAATTGTGAGTGATCCGACAAAATTTAAAGTTGCAGTCACTAAGCTTGGCACTTATTATTTGCATGTAAAAAATAAACTTACCAAATGTGAAAATTTGGATTCTATCCTAATAGTAGACGAAAGAAAATTTCCAGAGTTAGCATTTGAGGGTGATTCAATTTTAAATTGTAAAAATCAAGTCTTAACCCTACTTGGCAAATCTAAATCTAACAATGTTCAATATATTTGGGGAAATGAAGAGTTAAAACGAAGAGATACAGTTTCGAATTTCACTGTTCTTCTTCCAGGTAAATATTATTTAATTGTTCAAGATACAAATACCCTTTGTGAAACAGTTGATACAATTGTTGTTTATGAGGATAAGGTGTTACCAGAGCTTGTTTTGGCAAGTAATCAAGATATATTGCAATGCAGATCTTCGGAGTTAGAGTTAAAAACAAACAAAGCATCAATTGGAAGTCAATTTTCATACTTTTGGAGTACATTAAATGGTAGTATTGTAAGAAATAGTAATGCATTAAATGCTGTAGTAAATCAACCAGGAATCTATAATCTGATCATACAAAACCAATCAAATTTCTGCACGTCAACTGCTTCAACTACGGTAGAACTTCAAGATAATTTAGTTGCTAATTTTAATTTACAAAAAGCAGAAAAAAATATTTCATTAACGGATGTAACAATAGGAAAAGTTATAAGTAGAGAGTGGACATTTGGTGATGGTAATATTTCAAATGAAATCTCTCCAGTGCACACGTTTAAAGATTATGGAGATTATAAAGTTTGTTTGACTGTTCAGAATGATTGTAACAGAAGTGAATTATGTTCAACTGTATCTATCACACCTACTACTTCTAATGATGATGATTCAGATGCTAAAATATCTACCGTATTAATGTCACCAAATCCAGCTACTGACGTAATCAATCTTAATATTAAGCTAAACACTGAATCTGAAATTTCAATTGAGATGTATAATCTCTTAAATCAGAAAGTTTATACTTATAAAAATCAGGGAAATAATTTCTTCATCCCGTTGAATGTGTCAGAATTTTCTTCCGGAGTATATTCGATATTGATACGAGTCTCTAATGAAGTTATAATGAAAAAAGTTAAAATAATAAACTAAGATGTAGATTCAAGATCTTTAAGTTTACTTTTACATTTTTCAATTAGTGCTTTTGCTTCTTTAACAAGAATTTCTAATTCTTCTATTGAAACATTTCCTTCAAGAAGTTGTGAAATTTCTTGTATTCGTTGAAGTGATTTTTCGTAGCTAAATTCAGATTTTGCCATAAGTGAGTTATTTGATTGTACTTAAAATTCTGCCGTCAGAGAATATTGTTTCAATTTCATATTTTTGCTCCAATTCATTCTTACGTTTTACCCGTTTATTTGATTGTTGGATAAGTACAAATCCATTTTGCATCGCCACCTTTGGATCATTTGCATAAATTACTTTTTCCAATTCTAGGAGTTCAATGAAAGCCTCAGAAATCCTTGAAGCATAATTTTTATTAAGCAACGTATTTATCGCTTCAATACTCTTCTCAGCATTGGAAGTAATAACCTTGCTTTGCAGTGTTAATTTAGCTAACAAACTTTCCAAAATATGTTTTTCAGAATATAAAATTTTCTGAAATGATATAGAAATTCTTTCTAAATTATTGTCCAATTTTCGTTCAAAATCATTGTTCCATTGTAGTATAAAAGAAGCGACACCTGTTGGAGTTTTCAATGCCTTAAATGCATTCATATCTGCTATTGATTCATCAATAAAATGACCGATCCCAGTTAGGACAGGTATAGAAGATAATGAGATTTGTTTTGAAATATCGTAATGATCAAAATTTACAAGGTCCATTTTAGCGCCACCGCCTCGTACAATGACGATGAGATCAAATTTTATGCTTGATTTATTTATCTCTTGAAATGCAGAAACTACTTCATTTACTCCGAATTCACCTTGCATTCCTGCTTGAAAAAAAGTGAGATTAAAACTATATCCAAACTGATTCGAAGTAAGTTCATGCTCAAAATCAATTTTACCTGCAGAACTTAAACTAGTAATAACAGCAATTTTCTTTATAACTATTGGCAAATCTAAATTTTGATTTATTTGCCAAAGATTATCGGCTTTTAATTTAGCTATTATTTCTAATTTTTGTTGAGCAATTTTTCCTAGGGTATAAGACGGATCAATATTTTGTATTATTAGTTTTAAACCATATCGAATATTGTAATCAACTATTACTTGAAGTTTTACTTCATTACCTTCCTTTACTAATTCCTCCAGTTTGATTACAGTATTCTTTTGAAGCAACACAAAATTAGTTTTCCATAATACTAAACTAGATTGGGCTATAATTGCTTCATTCGATTTTTCAACCAAATCAATATATACATGACCTTTATTGATTTTAACTTGCAATATTTCTCCTGTAATCCATAGTGGATCTATAAAATTGGCTACTATCGCTCGACGAATATATTCGTTTAATCTTGATAGCGAAAATGTTTCCAAAATTCTTATGCTTGTTTCAGAACTTTCGTCACTAGATCAGCCGCTTCTTGTAATAGAATAGCTGAATAAACTTTTAATCCTGATTCATCGATCATTTTTTTTGCGATATCTGCATTTGTTCCTTGCAATCTAACGATAATTGGAACTTCAATATTTCCCATATTTTTATATGCATCAACAATACCTTGGGCAACTCGATCACATCTTACAATACCTCCAAAGATATTTACTAGAATTGCTTTTACTTGAGGATCTTTTAATATAATTCGAAATGCAGATTCTACTCTTGCGGCATCGGCTGTGCCACCAACATCGAGAAAATTAGCTGGATTTCCACCAGATAACTTTATGATATCCATTGTAGCCATTGCTAATCCTGCTCCATTCACCATACAACCAACATTACCATCTAAAGTAAGATAATTCAAATGATGCGCCTTTGCTTCTACTTCTGTTGGATCTTCTTCACTCTCATCACGCATTGCTTCAATATCAATATGGCGGTACAATGCATTATCATCAATTGCTAATTTGCAATCGACTGCAATGATGTCATCAGTAGCAGTTCTAAGACAAGGGTTTATCTCTATTAGAGATGCATCTAAAGCTAAAAATGATTGATACAATTTTTTAACAAAAACAATCATTTCTTTATTTGCTTTACCTTCTAAATTAAGATTAAATGCAATTTTACGACACTGGAAATCTTGAATACCAAGAGCTGCATCTATATGCTCTTTAAATACCAACTCTGGAGTTTCTTCAGCCACTTTCTCTATATCCATTCCTCCTTGTGAAGAATAAATAATTACATTTTTAGAAACTGTGCGATCCATTAATATTGAAAAGTAATACTCTTTGCAGGCATCAAAATCAGGTGCGTAGGAATCTTCAGCAATCAATAATTTAGATACTAATTTACCACTTCCAGTTAAACCACCTGGTGTTTGTGGTGTTTTTAACATCATTCCAAGTATGTTTGATGCATAAGTTTGTACTTCTTCTCTAGATTTGGCAAGTTTGACTCCTCCACCCTTTCCTCGACCTCCAGCATGTATCTGAGCTTTTACTACAGCATACTTTGTTCCAGTATTTTTTTGTAATTGATCAAATGCTTCTACAGCAGCATTGACTGATTCAACCATTATTCCTCGTTGTACTCTTATTCCGTTTTTTTCTAATAGCTGTTTTGCTTGATATTCGTGTAAATTCATATTTTTTTTACTATTGAATAATTAATTTTTTTATTGTTTTTCCTGTCGAAGTATTTACATGTAAAAAATAGATACCTTTTGGAATATTTACTAACTGAACTTTTGCAAATTGTTCTTCTCTTGTGATTTTATTCCCTAAATCTACTTTAATGCCAGATAAGTTATAAAGCGAAATGTTTTCTACTAGTTTTTTTCCAAAAGTTACTCTTATGCTTTGATCAATTTGGACTGGATTTGGGTAAACAGAGATCTCATCGATAGATTGAGATTGTCCAAGATCTGTAATCGATTTCGTTTGCAGGGTGAATAGTTTCGTCTGAATTCCACAAAAATCAAAATCATTTACTGCACGCATCGACCAATAATAAGTCCTTCCTGGAACTAAAGTGTCTATTGAAATAAAATTGGTAGAAGTTATGATTGTTTGCAATTCAAATTTCATATTTTTACTTCTAGCAATTTTAAAAATATATTGCTTCGCATTTTCTACACTATCCCATGAAAATATGAGTTTCTTATGGGGTAAAATCGCTGAATCTAATGGCAACAAATTGGCGAAAGAATCTTCTTCAATAAATACTGGTTTTACATCTGGTCTTGTCAAATATCGTCTTCTATTTTCAATATTTGAAAGCATCTTTTGATTTTGCTCATTTGAAAATCGAGAAGAGCATCCATCATTCGAATACGACATGAATAGTGTTCCATCTGAGTTAAAGTAGTTGCCATGAATATCTGTCTGCGTTACTCCACTTACATTTCTACTATTACAGTTCCAACGATAACTTAAATAATCTGGTGGTGTATCACAAAAATTATCAGCTTGTTGATTACAATTTGATTTTGATAAATCTTCAATTTCTGTAAAAACATCCTTCTGCCAATCAGAAGTTGTTTTTTTTGAATCATAAGTTAAACCTTCCCAACCAAAAAAAGTATGTGGAAGTGAAAAATAATGTCCTAACTCATGCGCCCATGTATGTTGACTGGGACTAATGCAATTCTTTGATAGTGCAATTGCATCACCAGAATAGGTATAATAGCCGCAATTTCCAGCTGGATTTGCTACAAGATAACAATTGATTCTATTTGAAAAATTGTTTTGATGCATCATATCTTCACCGTCACTATAATCTGGATGGTTATTCCATGATGTTTTGCCAATATAATTAATTTCAGACTCTAGAAAAAACTGAACTCCCGTCGGTTCAAAATCTTTATTCACTCTACACAATGCATCATAAACACCTACAATATCAAAGTAATATTTGCCTCCATCATCACCTACATTATGTACTTGCAAAGGTAAGTATATCGTAGTTTGATGGTCTTGATGCACAATTGGGTCCAACGCTGCATTTTCAAGCATCTTCTTTTGACAAGACTTTGATGTACCACAATATTCAGATGGCCTTATACTTTGTGAACTTATTATTAAAAATTGACAACAAAGGATAACTAGAAATAGGATTCTTATCATATTATTGAATAATTAGTTTGCCAATTTTAAGTACTTCATTTTCTTGTTGTATAGAATAGGTATAGACTCCTGGAACACAATTTTCAATATCTATTATTTGATTTTTTAAATCTAGATCTACATTACTATTTTTTATTGTGGCGCCAACTATGTTTTGAATAAAAAGTTTCGCATGACCAGTAGATGATGATTGTAAATATAATTGTGCTTCATTATTCGACCTAGTTAAAAATGAAATTTTCAATTTTTCTGCTGCAGTTTCTTGAATAGCCACGCCGAAAGATGGCGTTCTGAAATTTATAGTTGCTCCACTTGAACAAAAGCTATTTTGATTCATTGGATATACCCTCCAATAATAATTTGTATTTTTCTTTAAGTCAGTAAATGTAGTGTCTGTTCTTTTCAATAGAAATGCTCTGGAATTTAAAGTTAACGCTGAATTTTCTGCAATTTCTAATAAATAAGACTCTGCATTGGGCATAGGTTCCCAAGATAGCAATACTGAATTGTACCCACTTACAGTTTGATTTTTTGATGGTGTAAGATAATTTAAAGTCCCAGTTATATCAGGTTTCGTAGTGTAGCTAATTGTTCTTAGGGAAGATCTTTTAGAGCTTAAGTAATCCAATAGGATAGCCTCTTTTTGCTCTTCAGAAAAATATTCTAGACAAGATAAAAAATAGGACATAATATTTTTTTCATCGGGATCTAAAGGTACATTATCCGGATCTTTTGCGCATCCACTATAAACACACCCCGCACTGCTTGGCCAACCAAAACCTAAATTGTAATCTGCTTGTGTATCACAAAAACCATCAGCTGCCACCTTGCATAATAATTGATTATTAAACATTTTAGTTCGACTAACATATTCGACTAAAACACCTGAAGGTGTCACAGTTGGTGTAGGTAAACTACAGTTATATGTATTCCCTTCCCAACCAAAAAATGTATGTGCTAAACTAAAAAAATGACCTAATTCATGTGCTAATGTAGTACCATTACTAGACACTTGGTTGTTTTCAGTCACAATGTAATCTCCATTTGGATTATAAAAAGCTAAAACACCAGGTTCAGCTGGATTAGCAATGCTTGCACAAAAAATATTTACAGAGTTTGGGTTCTGAGTTCTCCAATTTTTAATTGTTTGAGCTCCTAATGCCCCAGTTGGATTTTCATAAACCGATGTATTGTTTGGACTTTTAACTTCTTTCAAATAAAATCCAAGATTTTGAGTTGCATAAATTTTATTAATGGCGCAAAGATTTTCAAAAACTCTTCGAAGTGCAATCCTTCCAGTTCCATCACTTTTAGCGACCAAATGATACGTTATAGGAATATATGTAATACTTTCAGGTCTTAAAATAGTTTGATTCTTGAAAGTTTCTCTATTCTCAAGCATTCTCAACTTTATTTGTTCTTGTTCCTCCGCTGTACAACCACAAATTCCCGCCATTTTTGATTGAGATGTTCCCACATTGGCAAAGCCAATTACAAAAAATACAGTAATATAAAAATAAATCTTATTCATATTATAATTTTTTACTATGTTTCAACAAAAGAAGGTCAAAATTAACACTTATCTTGAACAGTTTCATTAGTTTTGTGTCTAAATTAATATTCACCTAATTTTAACGTACGAAAATGAATAAAGTTACTGTAATTGGAGCGGGAAATGTTGGTGCCACTGTGGCAAATGTACTAGCTCATAAAGATTTTTTAAAAGAAGTGGTTTTAATCGACATTAAAGCAGAGATGGCACAAGGGAAAGCATTGGACAGTTGGCAGCAAGCTCCAATTGATTATTATTCCACTAAGCTAATCGGTTCTGATCAATACGAAACTACACAAGACTCTGATATTGTGGTAATTACTGCTGGATTACCTCGCAAACCTGGTATGAGTCGTGATGATTTAATTTCAACAAATGCTGGAATCGTTAATAATGTAACTGAAAATATACTTAAATATTCTAAAAATCCAATTCTAATTGTCGTCTCTAATCCTTTGGATGTTATGACTTATGCTGCTTATAAAATGAGTGGTTTTGAGTCTAGCAGAGTGATTGGAATGGCCGGAATACTAGATACTGCGCGCTACAGAGCATTTCTTGCAACCGCACTTGATGTGTCCCCCAAAGATATCCAAGCTCTCTTAATGGGTGGACATGGTGATTCAATGGTTCCACTTCCTCGTTTTACAACAGTCGCTGGAATACCTGTCACTGAGTTGTTAGATGAAGCTACTTTAAATAGTATTATTGAAAGAACGAAGTATGGCGGAGGCGAGTTAGTAAAATTGATGGGAACTTCCGCTTGGTATGCGCCTGGAGCAGCTGCTGCACAAATGGTAGAAGCTATTGTTAAAGATGAGAATAGAATATTCCCATGTTGCGTAAATTTGAATGGACAATATGGTTTGAAGAATGTTTTTGTAGGAGTACCTGTAAAACTAGGAAAAAATGGAGTTGAACAAATTATAGAGCTTAAATTAACTAGTTCAGAAATGGAGATGTTAAAAGCATCTGCAGATGAAGTTCAATCCATGATGTCTGTATATGATAATTTACAAAAAGCATAATAAGTAAAACTACTGCTTCGCTTATTTGTTAAATTTATTGTGGAAGAAATCAATAAAGTTGTTCTACAAGAAATGATCACTAACAAACAGCGATCTATTTATGATATATCTTTTGAAAAACCATGCTTATTGGTTTTTTTAAGACATTTCGGTTGTATCTTTTGCAGAGAAGCATTAAACGATATTAAAAATTTGTATCAGTCTAATTTTAGAGAAAAATATGAAATTATATTGGTTCATATGTCTACAATTGAAATAGCTTCAAATTATTTCAATCGTTATCAATTGTTTGATATTGAAAGTATTTCCGATCCTGAATGTAATTACTATCATGAATTTGGATTGTTGAAGGGGACCTTTAATCAACTTTTTGGATTTAGATCTTGGATTAGAGGAGTTGATGCTGGATTAGTTAAAGGACATGGTTTTGGTGTAGTGCTCGGTGATGGATTTCAAATGCCAGGTGTGTTTTCACTAAAAAACGGTAAAATTTATGCAGCTTTTAGACATAAGTATTCTTCTGACAAACCTGATTATGAAAAATTTGCTTTAGCTACTGAAGATAAGTAATAAAATAAGATTTATCAATTTTTCGTTATTTGTTTATGTTCAAAAGTCGATTTGTATTGGTGTTTTTATTTCCTGCCTATATGATGTCTCAAACTATAGATACTTCTTGGGACAAAAAACTGCATATCCTATTTTGGAGTGATGTAATGAATACTTCAACAGAAGGTGTTTTTAGGACTAAAGCAGCTCATAATTTCGAAAATTTATTTCAAGAGTATGCGCAAGAGAATGCAGTTATAGATATTGATTTTAAAAATCGCATAGCATTTCTTTCTGATGAAAAACAAAGTTGGTTTATTGCAACTTGGCAATGGAAAGATGAATCCAATGAATGGAATTATGGCGGCCTTTATAAATCAAAAACAAATCAATTTATACCTCTTAAGTTTGAAAAACGAAATTACATGAGGTTAACATATGAATCTATTGATCAGGATTCATGGTATGGCGCAATGTATTTCTATGCATTGCCAAGTGAAGAATATTCTGAGCAACTAATTACTTTTGGTTTTGCACAAGATGGACAAGGTTACAAATATAAAATTATTGAAGTGATACAATTAAATGATACTAATATACAATTTGGGAAAGCAATATTCTCCAAAGAAGAAAAAGAGAAACCTATTGAAAAATATAATCGCATTGTAATTCAATATTCTGAAGAATCTGGTTGTAGCCTTTCTTATGATCCAGATTCAAAGGAAATTCTGTTTGATCATATTGCTACCATTACCGAAACCGTTGCGGCAAATGGAAAATTTCTTAAAGTTCCAGATGGAACATACGAAGCATATGAGAACAAAAATGGAAAATGGAAATATATTGAAAGGGTTCCAAATCAGATTTTAAGTAAACCACCTCGCGCTAAAGCGGAAGGAGCGCATGAGAATTTAGATATTTTAGGGAGAAAACGAGAATAAATAGATATTGGTAAGTTACTTGAAAACGAAGTGTATTGACGATATACAGTTCACATAAAAACAAACATTAATATAATTAAACTATTATTCCACATTTATTTCTTTGTTAACTGTATTTTTACACTAAATTTTGAACATAATGACTAATTCATTAATACAAATCAATCTTGATGCAGAAAAAGGAATCATTGAAGAGATCATCAAAGAAATCCACGAACTTACACAAGATATCCAACACAAAGAACTTTCACAGACAGTAAGTGATCTTCGAAATCGCATTCACGACCCTTTTATGTTTGTAATTTGTGGTGAAGTCAAAGTCGGGAAAAGTAGCTTTATTAATGCTCTGCTTGAATCGAAAACTGAAATATGTAAAGTTGCACCTTCACCAATGACTGATACTATTCAATTGATTGTCTATGGTCCTGAATATCAAATGACAGCATTGAGCCCAGTATTGAAACGAATTAGTTATCCTGAAGATATTTTGAAAGAAATCGCAATCGTCGATACTCCAGGTACAAATACAATCATTGCACATCATCAAGAAATTACAGAAAACTTTGTTCCAACGTCTGATCTAGTTATTTTTGTTTTCGAAGCAAAGAATCCTTATCGCCAATCAGCTTGGGATTTTTTTAATTTCATAAAAACTGATTGGCAAAAAAAAGTCATATTTGTGTTGCAACAAAAAGATTTAATTGATCCTGCAGATTTACAAATTAATATTAGGGGTCTTGAACAATATGCAAAAGAAAAAGGTATTTCAAATCCGTTGATATTTCCAGTTTCAGCAAAGATGGATTTGGAAGGGAAAAAAGTTGACAGTGGATTTTTACCATTGCGCGAATTTATAGCAAAGAACATCACAGGTGGAAAAGCTTCACTTTATAAAATGATCAATAATATAAAAACAAGTGAGACAGTTGTTGATAAAATTGAATCTGGCATCCTTATCAGGAAGGATCAGTTCGCATATGACATGGAATTTCGAAATGATATTACAAAAACATTAAGTGACCAAGAAAAAATTTCCAACAATAATATTAATATGTTGGTTGAGAATTTATTAGCATCTTACGATACCGTGACTAATTCAAAGAGAAAAACATTAGAAGATGGTCTAGGTTTCTTTAATGTTTTGAAAAGAGGTATTGGTGGAATTTTTAATAAGGGGCAATCATTGCAGACTTGGTTAAAAGAATTTACCGCAGACTTTGAGTCAAGCTTAAATACAAGTATGAAGGACAAATTACAAAATGGTCTTAAAGATATTTCAGACAGCATTCAACAAATGGGTCAAATTGTATCTTTAAAAATTCAAAATAGCAAAACAATTTTAAAAAATGATCATGAAGTGTTCAGCGCAATAGCGGAAAAAAGATCCAGTGTTATGAATGAATTGCACGATACATTTCAAGAGTTCCTTAAGAATACTGAGAATTATTATAGCAAGGATCTTGTTACGGAAAATAATAAATTAGCGCCTAATGTAGCAACAGGAACTGGAATTGCTATTGTTGGGGCAATGCTTACTGCATTGACTCATGGTGCAGTGTTTGATATCACTGGAGGGATTTTAACCACTGTAGGGTTATTGTTTGCGGGAATAACGTTGGGTTTCAATAAAAGAAAAATTATCAATCAATTTGATGCTGAATTATTGCAAGGAAGAGCAAAACTTGGCGATGAATTAAGAAATCGACTAAATTCTTATGTCGGTGATATTAAATTAAAAATAAATTATAATTTCAAAAAATTAGATGATCATTTAGAAAAGGAAAAAGATCAAATTCAAATGCTGGTAACTAAACAAAATATGATTCAAAATAATCTCAATCAACTTAAACAGAAAATGTATGTAAAATGTGATGAAGTTGGAATCTCCAGAAGTGAGTTAAACTAGGAGATTTTAATAGAAGTCATTGAGAGAGAACCAGCGACATATTCATCATTAAATAAACTTGCCGATTCCTTCTTCGATTGCATGCCTAATACATAGAGTAATGGTATGTAATGTTCTGGCGTTGGAATTGCCAATAATGCACTTTTTCCTAAGCTTTTGTATTGAATTAGCGGTAGATGATCCTGATCTTCAATTTTCTTTTTAAAAATTTCATTCATCTCAATTGCCCAATCAAAACCATAATTTTTTACGTTCATTTTTTGCCAATCAATTCTACCCAAATTGTGAACCATATTTCCACTACCAATGAATAAAATTCCCTTTTGTCTTAAACCAGCTATTGCTTTTCCTAATTGATAATGATAATTCATATCTTTTGTATAATCAATACTAAGCTGTAATACTGGAATATTTGCTTTGGGGTACATATGTCTAATGACAGTCCAACAGCCATGATCCAAACCCCATTCATGATCTAATTGAATTGGATAATTTTTTGAATAATTGGATGCTTCTCCAGCAATTTTAGGGCTTCCTTTGGCAGGATATTGCACATTAAATAATTCTTGAGGAAACCCACCAAAATCATGAATTGTCTTGGGATTTTGCATAGCAGTAATTTTTGTCCCTTTTGTTTCCCAATGAGCTGATATACAAATAATGGCGCGAGGAGTTGGCAAAGTTGAAGCTGTTTTTGCCCATTCTTTAGAAAAACTGTTTTGCTCGATTCCATTCATAGGCGAACCATGGCCCATGAAAAAAACAGGCATAGTACTTTCGAAAAAAGAAAGTTCTCCATCCAAATGTTGTAGAGTAGATAAATTCGAAATTCCCAACATAGTAATCAAAGATTTTTCAATAAATTCCTTACGATTCATTTACTATTGATTATCAATCATTTAAAATTATATGTATATACAATTAATTTATTTTATTGTTCATTTTTAAAGCAAAAATTTGTTTTGGCATAGTTCTTGTAATTAAATGATTGAGTTTTGAGTTTTGGTTATTAAATGAAGATTTGCCCGTATAATGCATACGGGCTATCTTTTTTTTAGGACTTTACTATTTGATTCGTACTTTCGCATCATAAAATTTTATTTATGATCATAGGAGTACCAAAAGAAATCAAAAGTAACGAAAATCGAGTAGCACTCACACCTGCAGGAGCGTTAGAGCTTTCAAAAAGAGGACATAAAGTTTATGTACAGTCAACAGCTGGAGTGGGAAGTGGCTTTAGTGATATTGATTATACCTCAGCAGGAGCTATTATCCTTAGCACAATTGAAGAAATATACGCCATTGCTGAAATGATTATTAAAGTAAAAGAACCAATTGCATCAGAATATAAATTGATTAAACCCAATCAGTTACTCTTCACTTATTTTCATTTTGCATCTTATGAACCATTGACCAATGCAATGATAGAGAGTGGCGCTGTTTGCTTGGCATATGAAACAGTAGAATTGCCTGATAGAAGTTTGCCTCTATTAATTCCAATGTCAGAAGTAGCTGGTAGAATGGCTATTCAAGAAGGTGCAAAATATTTAGAAAAACCTCAACAAGGCAAAGGAATACTTTTAGGTGGAGTGCCAGGTGTTCCTCCAGCGAAAGTGCTAGTATTGGGAGGTGGGATTGTAGGAACACAAGCTGCTAAAATGGCTGCAGGATTAGGTTCAGCTGTCACCTTGTTGGATGTCAGTCTTCCAAGATTGAGATATTTAGCAGATGTCATGCCGCCAAATGTTACCACCATGTATTCAAATGAATTAACTATTCGAACACTTGTAAAGACCCATGATTTAATTATAGGAGCAGTGCTTATACCTGGAGCAAAGGCACCAAGTCTTGTTACAAGAGATATGCTTTCTACAATGCAACCAGGTACTGTACTAGTAGATGTTGCTATAGATCAAGGAGGTTGTATGGAGACTAGCAAACCAACAACACATGATGATCCAATTTATTTAGTTGATGGTGTTGTCCATTATTGTGTCGCAAATATGCCTGGAGCTGTACCTTACACATCAACAGTCGCATTAACCAATGCTACTCTCCCCTATGCAATACAATTAGCAGATAAAGGTTGGAAGCAAGCATGTGCAGAAAATAGGCCATTAAAATTAGGACTTAATGTGGTCAATGGAAAAGTAGTGTATGAGGGCGTTGCAAAAGCATTTAACCTCCAATATTTTCCCATAGACGAAATAATTTAAAAAAAAAATACGTTTTGTTTGCGCAGTTCCGCAAAACGTCGTAATTTGAAGTGTTAATTTATTTACTTACAATAAAAATTTACAGCCAATGAATATTACATTTGATGAATTGAGAGAAATCAAACACAAATTACCTCATGGTAGTGTGACTAGAATTGCTCAAGAATTAAACTTGGATGAACAAGTTGTTAGAAATTATTTTGGAGCTCATCATTTAGAAAATTCTGGAAATCATATTCAACCGGGGCCAAATGGTGGAATCGTTCATATTGAAGATGAGAAAATATTAATGCTTGCAAAAAAAATACTTGATGAAACAACTGAAACAAATGAAAATTAAATCGGAGTAATCTTTACTTCAACTACCTGGGGATTAGATTTATCTGATCCCTTTTTTATTGCTTTTCTGGTTTCATTTGAGGAAACAATAATACTTCTTGAATCGCTTCTTGTCCAGTAATCATCATAGTTAATCTATCAATGCCTATACCTAAACCTGAAGTAGGCGGCATTCCATATTCCATTGCTAATAAAAACTCCTCGTCCATAGCCATCGCTTCATCATCTCCCCTAGCTGCCAACTTTAACTGATCTTCAAATCGCTCTCGTTGGTCAATTGGATCATTCAATTCAGAATAAGCATTTGCAATCTCCTTTCCATTAACATAAAGCTCAAACCGTTCTACCAAACCTTCCTTTGATCTATGTTTTTTTGCCAATGGTGTCATCTCGATAGGATAATCAGTGATATAGGTTGGTTGAATCAAGTTATCTTCGACTAGATCCCCAAATATAGAATCAATTAATTTTCCAAGACCCATGGAAGTATCAATTGCAACTTGTTTTGATTTACAAAATGCCACAACCTCAGCCTCAGACTTTCCTTCTACATCAAAACCTGTATATTCTTTTATTGCATCATACATGCTTAATCTGCGATATGGTTTTTTGAAGTCAATTTCATTTTTACCTACTTGAACTATTGTAGACTTATTAATATTGAGAATCAATCGCTCTAACATGTCTTCAACCATAGACATCATCCAAAGATAATCTTTATAGGCTACATAAATTTCCATTGAAGTAAATTCAGGATTATGTGTACGATCCATACCTTCATTTCGAAACATTTTCCCAAATTCATATACGCCATCAAATCCACCAATGATAAGTCGTTTTAGATAAAGTTCATTAGCAATACGTAAATACAAAGGAATATCTAATGCATTATGATGTGTTTTAAAGGGTCTTGCAGCAGCTCCACCATGAATACGTTGAAGCACTGGAGTCTCTACTTCTATCCAATTTTGCTCATTAAAATAATTTCGCATTTCTTGGATCACTTTTGTTCTTTTGATAAAGATTTCTTTAATCTGAGGATTCACTATTAAGTCAACATACCTATGTCGATACCTCATTTCTGGGTCTGTAAAAGCATCGTGTACTTTTCCATCAGCATCTACTTTTACGACAGGTAAAGGATGAAGAGATTTTGACAAAAAAGAAAATTCAGAAACATGAACTGATAATTCACCAGTCTGTGTTTTAAATGCATGTCCTTTTACACCAATAAAATCACCTATATCCGTTAGCTTTTTAAAAACTGTATTATAAAGTTCTTTATCTTCTGATGGACAAATAATATCTCGATTAATATATACTTGAATTTTACCAGTACTATCTTGTAGTTCTGCAAATGAAGCTTTACCCATAATACGCTTCATCATCAATCTGCCTGACATTGAAATTGAAGTATATTTATCAGGGTTTGCATCGTAGCCCTTTTTTAGATCCTCTGACAAACAATTAACCTCAAATGCTGCTGCAGGATAAGGATCAATTCCCAATTGTCTCAATTCACTTAAACTTTGTCGTCGAAGAATCTCTTGTTCACTTAGATTTTGCATAAACTATCTATTAGTTGCGCAAAGATACATGATGAAAAGCTAGAATATGATAAAGCGATTTTCTTTTTAGTTAATAGAGTTTTAATATAAAATTAGAAAAGTAAGTAATAATAATCTTTAGCGATTAAATTGTAGTCGCTTACCAACGTTACTATTACAAATTTTACCATCAGAATAGACACAAGTGCCATTAACAAAAGTTTTCATGACTTTTCCAGTTAATGTTATGCCTTCTAATGGACTCCATTGACATTTATAAAGCAGTTCTTCTTTTTTTACTTTATCTTGATATTGATTGTCAAATAAAATTAAATCTGCAAAATATCCTTCACGAATAAATCCGCGATCTGTTATTTGGAAACATAATGCAGGATTATGACACATTTTTTCAACTATGAATTCAAGATTCCAAGAATTTTCATTTGCTAATGTATTCATCATTTGTAAAGAATGTTGTACTAATGGAAGCCCTGAAGGAGCATTCCAATAATCCAAATTTTTCTCATCTATAGTATGCGGAGCATGATCTGTAGCCACTACGTCAATAGTTCCTTTTGATAGAGCCAATGCAATTTGTTTTTTATCATTCTCTGATTTTATTGCTGGATTGCATTTAATTTTATTTCCCAGATTTTTGTAATAAGAATCCTCAAAAAATAAATGGTGTACACAAGCTTCTGCTGTAATTCTTTTCTGTGAAAGTGGAATGTCGTTTGAAAATAGTGCAACTTCTTCAGCAGTACTAATATGTAAGATATGTAATCTAGTATTAAATTTTTTAGCCAATTCTGTAGCGAATGAAGAAGAAATATAACATGCTTCTCTCGAACGAACAATTGGATGAATTTCAGCATTTAGATTAGTTTGCGACTTATAATATTCTGTATTTTGTATAATTGTTTTTTCATCTTCACAGTGTGTAGCTATCAAGAATGGAAAATTTTTAAATATTTTAGTTAACGTATTTTCATCATCAACTAATAAATTACCAGTTGAAGATCCCATAAAAATTTTCAAACCGCAAACATCTTTATAATTAACTGACATGATTTCATCATAATTATCATTAGAAGTTCCCATAAAAAAAGAATAATTTGCCATTGATGAGTTTTTGGCAATTTCATATTTATCTTCTAATAATTTATGAGTTAAAGTGGCAGGTTTCGTATTTGGCATTTCCATAAAACTAGTAATTCCACCAGCTACTGCAGCCCTTGATTCAGACCATATATTGGCTTTGTGGGTTAAACCTGGTTCTCGAAAATGAACTTGGTCATCAATGCATCCTGGTAGAAGAAAATTTCCTTTGCAATCGATCAATTCAGCGGAATCATAGTGTATATTTTGATCAATTTTCTCAATTCTATCACCACAAATAAGCAAATCTCCTTCAAAAACCTTGTTTTCATTGACTATTTTAGCCTCTTTTAATAGAATCCTCCTTTTCATGCTCAAACTTAATAAAAAAAATGAATTTCTTATAAAAAGCTCACGACATTTGCACTATATATTTTAATATGGGGTTCAGACCATCAGAAATAAAAATCGGAGTACTGGGTGGCGGTCAGCTTGGCAAAATGATGGCTATTGAGTCTGCTAAACTTGATATTTATCTTCATTTTCTCGATCCAGACGAAAATGCACCTTGTTCTAGAATTACTCCATTATTTACAAAAGGTGATTATAAAAATTACGATGATGTTATAAGATTTGGCTTGACAAAAGATATCATTACAATTGAAATTGAAGATGTAAATATCGATGCATTAAAACATCTTCAAGCCTTAGGAAAAAAAGTTTATCCTCAAGCTGAAATAATTGAGTTAATACAAAATAAATATTCTCAAAAGGAATTCTTTAAAAACAATGGATTTCTCACAGCACCATTTCTATCAATTAATGGAATGAATGAAAATTTGGGTAGCTATTTTAAGGCTAATGGATTTGATTTTCCTCTAGTTCAAAAATCATTTCATGGTGGTTATGATGGTAAGGGAGTAAAAATATTAGATTCGGAAAAAGATTTAGAGAACAGAATTAAGTCTGAGAAAAGTTTTGTTGAAGTCAAAGCCAAAATTCAATCAGAAGTTAGTGTTATCATAGTGAGATCGACAAGTGGGGAGATGATTGCTTATCCACCAGTTAGTATGGATTTTCACCCCTCTGCAAATCTTGTAGAGTATTTAATTTGTCCCGCGAATATTCCCGAACATATTGCATTGGAATGTAAAAAGCTAGCACACAACATTGCTGAAAAATTAAATATAATTGGAATTTTAGCTGTAGAAATGTTTTACAATGAAGATGGAACAATCTGGATTAATGAACTTGCTCCAAGACCACATAATAGTGGGCATCACACATTAGATAATGGGTCGACTAATCAATTTATAAATCATATTAGAGCTATAAATGGACTACCATTAGGAGGCACTGATTCTTCTAATTACGCTATTATGGTTAACTTACTTGGCGAAGATTCTGAAACTGGAAGTGTAAATTATGATGGTATAGATCAATGTTTGCAAATCCAAGGAGTATTTATTCATTTATATGGAAAAAAAGAAACAAAACCATTTAGAAAAATGGGCCATGCAACTATAGTTTCGGAAAGTCAAGATACATGTAGAAACATTGCACATTTTGTAAAAAAAACTATAAAAATCAATGCAAACAATTGAAATAGGAATTATCATGGGCTCAGATTCAGATATGTCTGTTATGATGGGAGCTTGTGATATTTTGACAGAGTTTGGGATAGGATATGAAACAAAGATTGTATCAGCTCATCGCACTCCAGAATATATGTTTGATTATGCAAAACACGCAAGATCAAGAGGTATAAAATTAATTATTGCGGGAGCTGGTGGTGCCGCACATTTACCAGGGATGGTGGCGTCGATCACTACTCTACCAGTAATTGGAGTTCCGATTAAATCATCTAATTCTATTGATGGCTGGGATTCGATATTATCGATATTGCAAATGCCAAATGGCGTACCTGTAGCTACTGTTGCTTTAAATGGAGCAAAAAATGCAGGAATCTTAGCAGCGCAAATTATATCGATTGGAAACAAAAATGTAGAAACAAAGTTAGATTCTTATAAATCACAAATGCGTGATACCGTATTAGCTAAAAATAAATAATAAATTATTGGTTAAATGAATTTACTATTCCGATAAATTCATCAACGATTAAACTAGCTCCACCAACTAGGACGCCATCGATATTCTCTTTAGAACAGAGTTCTATTGAATTATTTGCTTTAACACTTCCACCATACAATATTTTTAAATTTTCAGATCGTTTATCAAATTTTGATTGTAAAGTCTTTCTTATAAATAAATGCATTTCTTCAGCTTGATCAGAAGTTGCAGTTTTACCTGTACCAATAGCCCAAATTGGTTCGTAAGCCACAATAAGCTGACTTAAATCACTTAAATGATAGAGATCATGCGTCAACTGGTCATGAACATAACTTTTCTCATTTCCATTTATTCTATTCTCCAAGGGTTCACCACAACAATAAATTACTTTTAAGCCTTTTGACAGAGCAAATGATATTTTATTTGGTATCATTGAATTTTCAAATGGATTCATAGCTCTACGTTCACTATGTCCGATAATAACATGTGTACATCCTACATCCAAAAGCATATCTGCCGAAATTTCTCCTGTATAGGCACCAGATTCGAATTCTGAAATATTTTGTGCACCTAGATAGAATCCAGAGATAATCTTATTTGCAGATAAATGTGGTAAATGAGTATATGGTGGACATATTACAAGATCAGCATTCTTTCGAATATAAGACATCAATATCTCTGAAACAAAGGGCTTCGCTTGAGACGCCAATTTATTCATCTTCCAATTTGCAGCTACTATATATTTACTGTGTGGCATTCATTTTTTTTTTCAAATTTAGCGATTAATTTCAAGCAACTTAATGAAATTCCTTAAGGATAGAATATAAAATTACTAAATAAGGGTCTGTGAAATATCACAAACCCTTACATATTTACATTTTCAATGTTTACTCAATTACAAGTTTCTGAATGTAAGTGCTGTTTTCAGTATTAACTTGAATAAAATAGACCCCTGAGTTTAAACTAGAAACATCGATTGACCGACTATTTTGAACTATATTGCATTGTTTTACCAACAAACCATTAATAGAATAAATATCAATCGCGGTAAGTTCGATATCAGGATTCAAGCCTATCAATTCTATTTTATCTGATGCAGGATTTGGTAGAATTTCGAAATCTTGTTGCATTCTTGTTGATATAACGCCACCTTTATATCGAGGACCTTTCCTTTTATCTCCTGTTTTGTCTGGACATTTAATTGAAGATTTTACTTCAATATAACGTAACTCAGTTATTGAATTATTTCCATTAGTATTTGCAACAGTCAATTTCACACCATAAACTCCTGGAACTTCATAAATAACTGAAGGATTTTGAGTTTTTGAAGAAGAAATATTCGATCCACTAAAATTCCAATCCCAATTTATTACATCTTTACTTGATAAATCTTTAAAATGGACAGTATCCCCTGCACAAACTTTTCTGGTATTTGAACTGAAATTTACTTTAGGTATTAAATATACAGGAACAAGTTTTTCATAAGTGACTGTTCCACAACCATTCGTAACAGATAATTTAACGATATATTCCCCTTCAGCAGCATAAGTATGAGTTGGAGATTGAACTGTACTCGGAGTAGAATTGTCCCCAAAATTCCATAAATACGAACTACCATATTTGCTTTCATTTGTAAAAATAGCGTCAAAGCGTTTTATAGTGTGAGTATATAAAGCTTCAGGATTATTTTCAACTAAAATATAACTCGTCTTTTTTTCATCTATTGTACCAGCTCCATTAGAAACATTTAAACTTACATCAAAAGCACCAGAATTAGAATATGTTACAGTTGGATTTTCTAAATTGCTTGTTGCAGGAATTCCACCTGGAAATGACCAATTATAAGCAGTTGCATTTTGAGATAGATTTGTAAAAGTCACAGTATATGGTGCACAACCCATTGTATTCTCTACTTTAAAATTAGCAACAAGTGCACCAGATGCAGTAACGACATGAAAAGCAGTATCGGTCCCACAATTATTAGTCGTAATCAATCTTACATTATATTGTCCTGCATTTGCATAACTATGAGATGGATTTTTATCTTTAGATGTTTTTCCATCTCCAAAACTCCAATCGAAAAGAATTCCATCTATACTCATATTGGAAAAATCAACTAACAAGCCAGAAGCATTATATCCAAATTCGGCAATTGGTAATGTATCTATACGAATATACTTTTTGTAGCTTTTTTGATCACTATATTTCTTATTGCTTACTTGCAATGTAACATCATACTCACCCTTTTTATTATAAACAATCGTTGGTTCTCGAAGCAACGAAGTTGAAGGAGTTCCTCCTGGGAATGTCCATTTAAAACTTGTGGCATTATCAGATGAATTATTTCTAAATGTGACATAATATGGTGCACACCCATCTTGATTATCAATTTCAAAATCAGCAGTTACTGGTGTATATACATCTATTCTCTTACACACTTCTTTTGATCCGCAAGAATTTGTAGTTTTTAAACAAACATTATATGTTCCATCTTTTAAATAATCGTGTGAAGGATTTCTTTCAGTTGAGGTATTACCATCTCCAAATTTCCAAAACCAAGAATCTGCCCTTTCAGAATTATCTGTAAAATCCACGTGTCTCAAATCAACTACCTCAGACCAAACACAGGTTGGCTTATCATCAATTTCTATATAATCACTAAACATTTCTGAATCTGTTCCAGCTGAATTAGAAACTACTAAAGTCACATCGTAGGTACCAATTGAATTATAAGTTACAATAGGATTTCTATCTGTGGAAGTTGATGGTATTCCACCAGGAAACGTCCACAACCAATTATTTGGATAACCATAAGAAAGATCGGTAAATTCAACCGTTCATGGAACACAACCACTAATAGGTGTTGCGCTAAAAGCTGCTTCCGGTGGCTCTACATTCCCACACGAGCCTAAGCATCCTCTACTTAGCATATGACTATTGATAGCTCCTATTGATAAAAGAGACCAGGTCGATGAACCATTTACTACTGGAGCCATGATATAACTTCCACCGTTATCATGAATTGCATTAAAATTATGGCCCAATTCATGAGCTTGCAACTGTCTATTTATATTATCAATTCCACTAAAATCACTACAAACATTATACCTATTGCTCGTACATACAACTCCCAAATAAGCCAAACCAACTACCCCACCTGTATATTTTCTAGTCCATGCCGTTGCTACATCATATCCTACTCCGTATCCACCTCCATTTCCCCATAAAACATGTTGCGAAAGATGCTCATTTATTGTAGTACTAAAATACCATGGATCAGCTATTTGAGATAATGCCACAAAAGTACCTGCGACATCCATTTCAACTCTATGTCCGAACTCATCGTCAAAATTTCCTGCTACAAGAGCCAAAATTCCAGAAGCCCAAGCATCTGATCCGTGCCCTCTTACTAAATAAACTGAATAATCACAAGCCAAAGCCACTTCAACAATGAGACAATGTCCTCTATCTGAGTTTGGTTCCATTGTTTTCACTGATATTTGCTTAGTTGCTTCGAAACCACACAATACATCTTTATTTTCAATGACATCTGAAGCTTGATAGATTATTATTTCATTTGATGTAGCGTCTTCTACCAATCCTTTCAAATTTTCAATATAATATATAGTCCCATTGTATTCAATTGAAGCAATTAAAACATCTTTAGAAATGCTAAAAATTACATTTCCACCTCTTAAACCTGAAATATTACCTACATATGACTGAATCGGCCTAACATTTGAGCGATGTACCCCATTATTATCTCCAATCGATCTAACATAATTTTTTGAAAAAATATCATTTTCAAATAGCTCCAAATTCCAATTATGGCTACCTGCTACTAAATTAACTTCAGTCCTTATGCCACGAGTCTTTAAACTCGCAAACATATTTTCGATATTTAATTCATAAACCTCATATTTCTTAAATTTTTTATCCAATTCTAACTTATACTTTGAAATTGGACTAGCGATATAAGATTGCGACATTAAGTTTGTCAATGCAAAACAGAAAAAAGCTAAAACGACTAATTGGTTTTTTAGTTTCATTTTAATAAAATTTGCCTCTAAGTTAGTTTGATTTTTAAGAAATTCATTAAAACTTCAAAAATTATTATTGAGAAAATAGAAAAACTATAATTTACTTATAAATTGAACCAAATTCAAGCCAATTTTAAATAAAAAATGGGTTTTGAATCATATCCAAAACCCATTAAGTTTTTATTAAAATTAACAACGACTATTCAATGATTAGTTTATGTTTGAAATTCGATTGATTGGAGTTCATCTTTAAAAAATAAACACCAGGGAACAAGCTTGATACATCTATTGAACTGTTTTCTGAACCAATCTTGACTGTTTTAACTTTTAAGCCATTGATTGAAAATATTTCTAAAACTCCTTCTTCTCCAGAACTTAAACCAGTTATTTGAATTTTTTCAGATGCAGGATTTGGAATCACTCCTACATCTGCATTATCTCTTTTAGAAACAACTCCCTTTTTGAATTGTGGTCCTTTTCTTTTATCCCCACTTTTCTCAGGACATTTGATAGCAGATCTTACTTCAATGTATTTCAAAACTGCTAATGAATTATTTCCATTCGTATTTGAAACAGTTAATTTAACACCATAAACACCAGGTATTTCATATATCACAATAGGATCTTTTGTTCTTGCAGCAGAAATATTTGCACCATCAAACACCCAGTCCCAACTTATGACATCTTTGCTTGACAAATCCTTAAAATTCACAGTATCACCAGCACAAACTATATTATAGTCTGAAGTGAAATTAACTTTTGGGATCAAATAAACTGATACTAGTTTTTCATACGTAATAGTGCCACATCCATTAGTTACTGACAACTTTACTAAATACTCTCCTTCTGCACCATATGTGTGAGTTGGTGATTGTTCTGTGCTAGTGGCTGAATTATCACCAAAATTCCATAAATATGAAGTTCCATATTTACTTTCATTCGTAAAAATGGCATCAAATCTTTTAATCGTATGTGAATAAAGAGCCTCTGGATAATTTTCTACAGTGATATAACTAGATTTTCTTAAATCTGCTGTACCTATTCCATCTGAAACAACTAAATTAACATCATAACTTCCAGCATTTGGATAAGTTACTGTAGGATTTCTATCAGTGCTAGTGGATGGATTGCCTCCAGGAAATGACCAATTATAGGTTTTAGCATTCTGTGATAGATTTTCAAATGTAACTGTATATGGAGTACAACCATTAGTTTTATCAACTCGATAATTTGCTGCTAAACCGCCTGAAACTGTTACATTATAAATTGCAGTATCTGTTCCACAATAATTTGTCGTAATTAATCTAACACTGTATTGGCCAGCAGAATTATAACTATGTATTGGGTTTTTTAATACTGAATTCATTCCATCGCCAAAAGTCCAAGCATATGTCAATCCATCCACACTTAAATTTGAAAAATCAACATCTAATCCAATGCTATTATAAGTAAAATCTGCGAAAGGCAATGAATCTATTTTCATGTACTTCAACGCTAATTTTTGATCAGAGTATCTTGTATTACTTACAAACAAAGTTACATCATATTTTCCTTTATAATTGTAGCGAACAGTAGGCTCTTTTAGTGTAGATGTAGATGGATCACCACCAGGGAATGTCCATCTATAAGTATTCACATTATCCGAAGATTTATTTTTAAAAGTCACAATATATGGGGCACAACCATCTTCATTATCAACCTCAAAATCTGCAAATACTTCAGATACTATTGTTATTTTTTTACATACTTCCCTAAAGCCACAAACATTACTTGTTTTTAAGCATACATTATAAATTCCATCTTTAGCATATTCGTGAGTTGGATCCTTCAAATTAGAAGTATTACCATCTCCAAATTTCCATGCATATGAAGTTGCTCGGTCAGAATTATCTGTAAATTCTACATATTTCTGATCTGCATACTCAGACCATACACAAGTTGGTTTATCGTTAGCCACTATATAATCAAAAAATGTTTCAGTATCATTTCCTCCAGCATTTGTCACACGCAAGGTAACATCATAACTTCCTACTGTATTATATGTTACTGTTGGATTTCTTTGAGTTGAAGTTGAAGGAGTTCCACCAGGAAAAGTCCACAACCAACTTGTAGGTACTCCTGTTGATAAATCTGTAAAAGTCACGGACATTGGCACACAACCCGTTGTAGGTGTTGCTCTAAAAAAAGCAACAGGGGGTTCAATTGTTCCACAAGATCCCAAGCATCCTCTACTTGCAATATGATTATTAATTGCGTTTATTGATTGAGTTGACCAAGTGGAAGAACCATTTACAGAAGGAGCCATAATAAAACTTCCACCGGCATCATGTCCTGAAGAAAAGTTATGTCCAACTTCATGAGCTTGCAATTGTCTATTAATATTATCACTTCCTCCAAAATCGCTACATACATTGTATCGGTTACTTGTGCATACTACGCCAACATAAGCCAAACCAACTGCTCCACTGGTATATTTTCTAGTCCATGCAGTAGCTAC
Organism: Saprospiraceae bacterium; assembly: GCA_016722295.1. Lineage (GTDB taxonomy): Bacteria > Bacteroidota > Bacteroidia > Chitinophagales > Saprospiraceae > Vicinibacter. The sequence goes on along the minus strand of JADKGL010000037.1, from coordinate 308,688 downwards.
ATCATAACCAACTCCATAACCTCCACCATTTCCCCAAGATACATGCACATTTAGATGGGTATTAATATTATTTACACCATTCCAAGGGTCAGATGGTGCTGTAGTAGCAACAAATGTCCCAGCAATATCAAATTCAACCAAATGAGCAAATTCATTATCATAGTTTCCTGCCATTAAACTTAAAATTCCCGATGCCCATGCTTCTGACCCAGAACTTCTTACTTGAAATACACTAAAATCACATGCTAAAGCGATTTCTACTATTACGCAATGGTTTCTATTAATATTTACATCAACATCAGGCTTAACAACCTGTTTCATAGCATCAAATCCGCATAATATACTTTTATTTTCGATTACATCTGCTGTATTATAAATAATAATTTCATTAGAGCTGGCTCCTTCTGCAATACCTCTTAGATTTTCAATAAAATATGTAGTACCTGCGTATTCTATTGAAGCCAATATTATATTTTCTGAAATGTTAAAATTAACATTACCTCCTCTTACTCCTTTAATATTTCCTAAATACGATCGTATAGGTCTTACATTACTTCTTTTAACACCTTGATCATCTGCAATAGATCTGACATAATTAGCTGCGAACATATCATGTTCAAATAACTCAAGGTCCCAATTATGACTCCCAGCAACTATATTAATATCAGTTCTTGTCCCTCTAGTGTTCAAGCCTGCAAATACATTTTCGATATTGAGTTCAAAAATTTCGTACTTTTTAAACTTTTTATCCAATTCAGTCTTATATTTTGAAATTGGATTTGCTGTGTAAGTTTGTGCGTTCGTTATAAATAAGTTAAAAGCGAATAAAAACAAAAATAACAATGGTTTTTGCATAATATTTGATCAATTTTTAAAGTATAAAGATAATTGGATTTGTTTTTTTAACAAAAAAAGTTTTATAAAATTGATATGATATTTTATCAATTTTTATATCTTGTTGATTTATAATTATTTATAACTATAATATAATTTTCGAAATATGAACTTTAAACTATATTTATTAGGTTTTATAGTAGTCTTTGGTGCATTTGACACAATGGCTCAATCAAAATCAAAGAAAAAACTTACAAAAACCAAAGAAAAATCTGAATTTAACTTAAAAGAGAAACTTTGGTATGGTGGTAGCTTAAATCTTCAATTGGCACCAACCAGTCTTGCCAATGGAGTTGATGGTAATGTTTTTTATTTGGGTCTATCTCCCATGATTGGTTATAAATTTACAGAGTCATTTTCTGCCGGTCCTAGATTATCTTTGGATTATGTCTATGGCAGATTCTCTTTATCTAATGAAATACTTAAATATCGAGCAGCTGATTTTAGTTTTGGATTATTTACTAGGTATAAATTCTTAAAAGTTCTATTCTTGCATGGTGAATTTGATCGAGGCTCGATTACTGGGGCCACAGGAGCTATTTTAGCAAATAATAAATTAGAAACTATCACTGAATGGAGAAATAATTTATTTGCAGGATTGGGTTATAATTCTGGTCAAATTCTATCTTATGAATTTTATCTTATGTATGATTTTTTAGCTAAAAATAATACAACTCAGTTGCCAATAAGCTATAGAATTGGATTTACGTATAACTTTTAGTCTATCATCAAAGTTACTCCCAAAGAGAAATTTCTTAATGCTTGAGGATAAACTCCTTTTAAGATATGATTAAACGCATTAGTTGATTGTGTATATGGATCATAGCTTTCCTCTACTGCTTTTTCAGTTTTGTAAGAGTAAATCCAACCATGAGTAGAATATTTTTTATTAAGTACATTATTGACTTGTAGCCAGTATTTTAAATGTATGTTGCGATGTAAATTGTGATCCAAAGTTGATTCAAAATTTACTATTGAAAATTCAGGAATTGAAGCTTGTTTTCTTTCACTATTATCCAAGTATTGCAAACTAACATATTTGAAATTAGAGGAAATTGACCAATTGAATTCTTTACTATTTACTATGTTGTAATTTACCATAACATAGCAGATTGCACTTGGTGATGATGCTATAGTTGTTTTACTGTATTTGTTTTTTTCAATTTCAATGACGTTAAAATCAGTATCAAAAACAGATACACTTTCTATAAAATTTATGATCTTATTTAAACTCAAAGTAGCATTAGCATTCAAAGATAATTTCTTTATTGGAGCATAATTAATTGAAGTTTCTATCCCTTTTCGAAAAGATTTTTTTACATTAATTCTTGTTGCTTCTCCAACTTCATTTATTTGACCGTCAAGTACTAATTGATCTCTATACGTCATATTATATAGGTTCAAAAGGCAATTCACCTTATTATTTATATATTTACCTCCTATGTCGAATGAAAATAATTTTTCTTTTGTTACATTAGGGTTTCGAAGAAGGTCATCTCTATAAGGTTCCCTTTCATAATAGGCAAGACCAAGATTTAAATGCCAATTTGGAGAAATTTTGTAGTTTCCATAAAATTTAGGATTCCAAAGCAAATTACTGTGACTAACTAATAGATTATTGTAAACATCATGAGTACCATTGATAAAATGTTGCACATATCGATTCTGAATATCAAAACCTAAGGATAGTTTTTGATTTAGTAAATAATTCAACTTAAAATATGCCCCTAATTCAGATTTTTTTCCTGTATTATTGTAATAAGTATTCGCTTTAGTTATATCTTTCAAGTAAACTTCTTTTACTTTCCCAAAATGATGTCCTTGGTAATATGATGCACTAATACCAACTATTCCGGATAGATTTTTACTAAGATCTATATCAATGAAATTATTTGTAAATAAAAAGTGATTTTGCAACCATTTTTGCCTAATTAAATCGGCATGAGATTCAGAAGGATGTGAGATATTGTAATATGACAAGTTCTCGTTGCTTTTATAATTTTCATAAAAGCCCTTCCCAAATGTGTAATTTATCGTATTATTAAAGTGAACTTTTTTTGCTATTCTGGTTTGAAAAAAAATTTGAACGTGTGATTGCCGATAGTGATCTATATCGTTGTAAAAAGGAACTGATTTTTCGCTACCTGCAAAATTAAATCTACGTAAAGAATCAATATAATTATAAGCTTCAGGTACGCCATTCCAAGCTTGACCTGTGGTCTCCTCACCATGTAAAATATTTACTTTGTAAGATGAATGGCCCATTAGTTTTGTTGCTGATAAAAACAAACTTTTCAGATTAGAATTAGACCTCTCAATATAGCCATTAGATCTAATTAAACTCACCCTTCCCTCAAAAAAATAATTCTGTCCAAGTTGACCAGAATTATAAAGTAAGGATGATTTAAATAGCTTGTAAGAACCTATGTTTGATTTCGCAATAAGATGCTTTTTCGTCCGCAGTTTATTCATATTTATATCAATAGAAGAGCCAAAATTTCCAGCTCCAGCTCTACTTGCAACATAACCTCTTGAAATAGCAATGTCTTCTGTACTAGATGCAATATCGGGAATATCTACAAAAAAACTTAACGCCGATTCAGCATCATTAAATGGAATTCCATTGAGATTGATTTGAATATGTGAAGGATCAATGCCTCGAATTCGTATACCAGTGTACCCTATTCCATTTCCAGCATCACTTTGTGTACTAAGCGAGATAGCGTGAGAAAGCAAATACGGCATGTCTTGGGGTGAATCTAAATTTATGTTATTTATTTTTTCTACATTTGAAGCCTCACTTTGACCCCAAATTTGGTCTTTAATTGTAACTTCGTCTAATTGTATCTCCTTAGTTAAATAGAATGTATTTATTTTTGCTTTGGATGGAATACTAATTTCAACTATTTTTTTCGTAGTCAAGTATGTTAATTGAATTGTATAATCACCTATTCCTAAATTTTCCAACTTAAATTTTCCTTTAGAATCTGTATAGACGGTAAAATCCTTTTCTATAAGCTTTACGTTCACATCAGTTATAACTGCTGAATCTAGATCATATATATAACCTATAAAATCGTGTTGACTAAGTAAAATCAAAGGTAAAATCAAGCTCAGAAAGGCAATAAAATATTTCATATTCAATTGAATAAAAATGCCTTGAACTTTATGCGCAACTTCCTATCCAGTATTACCTGAGCAAGGTTCAATGGGTATAATCTCAGCCCGAAAACATAACGACAAGGCACCCCAGTTAACGATGCTGCAAAGTTAAATAATAGTCTATGATAAATCGAATTTTTTGTAATCTTTCTTTTCCGATACTGTCAAAAGTGTAATAAACTGATTTTTTTAATTTTAGATATTCTACATATTTTGTGTAAATAATTTCTTGCGAAAATTGACTTTCTCGCATTGGATCATATTCCCATTTAATTGATGGAAAGAGTAAAAAATTAATATCAGGCTTTATTCGGTTGCTTAACTCTTTTAGTTCATCTAGCTTTACACCAAATTTTAACTCATACCAAATATAATAGTTTAAAATATCTGTATCCCAAATCACAAGACTGTCAGATTTATATCTCAGAAACAGGTTTAAATGGGCATTTGCCATAGAGAGAATATCTGAACTATTATATTTTAATCCCTTTGTTGCTAAATAATATCTTGAATAATCTGGGATGATTGTACCTTTGTAATGGGCTTGAAGTTGTGTGCAGAGATACGATTTTCCGCTAGATTCAGGACCGATTATGGCTATATTCATAACAAAGACAAAAATATGCATAATATTGAACCTTTTTATCAATGGAAGGAACTTTACGAAGGCGCTGAGGATAAAAATAACCCTTTTTATGGTGAACAATATAATGAATTTCAATATACGAATAAAATCTATAATTATTTTATTCATCCCCAATGGGATAAAATGGAATCTGAAACACTTTACCTTAAAATTCTGTTTGTGGATTATGATGAGCGCTTTTGTATCATAGAATTAATTGGTGAGTGGAATGATTGTATTAATAATGACATCATGTTTCTCAAACGAGATATAATTGACCATTTTATTAAAAAGGGATTAAATAAGTACATTATACTCTGTGATCATGTATTGAACTTTCATGGTTCAGATGATTGTTATTACGAAGAATGGAAAGATGATGTGGAGGATGGTGCAATTTATTTTATTAATTTATTGCCTCATGTTTATGATGAAATGAAGAGTATGCATATTCAAAATTATGTCGTATTTCAAAAGAAAAATGACCAAATCAATTGGCGTAAAATGAATCCAATGTCTCTCTTAGAATATTTAGAAAATAAAAATTAATGGTAGATTTTAAATGCGGTTTTGTAAATGTAATTGGAATGCCGAATGCAGGTAAGTCAAGTTTGGTGAATTCAATAACAGGAGTTGCTACTTCTATTGTTACACATAAACCACAGACTACGAGAGAAAGGGTTTTTGCAATACATAATATCGATGGATATCAAATTATTTTTTCTGATAGTCCTGGATATATTGAAAATGCGTATTACAAGTTGCATCACTATATGAATGCCCAAATCGAATCCCAGTACGAAGATGCAGACTTATTTTTATTTGTACATGATTCGACAAGCGATAAATACTTATCAGAAGCAGTTTTAGCAAAAGTTAGACATTCTAAAATTCCTAAAATTCTTGCTCTCAATAAGGTTGATATTGCAACAGAGAAACAAATTCAAGCATGTCGATCAAGTTTTGAAATGTTAATGGAGTTTGACCATGTCATAAATGTTTCTGCAAAGTCTGGACAAAATGTAAATGAGCTTTTGGAGTTAATCAAAATATTTATTCCAGTTCACCCTGCATTCTATCCTGTAGATTACATGAGTGATAAACCGATTCGTTTTTTTATCTCAGAACTTATTCGAGAGCAAATATTCATTCTTTTCGAAGATGAAATTCCGTATAGTACATTTGTGAAACTAAATTCCTGTATTGGTGTCGACGATCAATTAGATTTAGTAAAGATTGATGCATACATTATTGTCAATAAAGAAAGCCAAAAAGCTATCATCATAGGGAAAAATGGTGAAAAAATAAAAGAATTAGGAATAAAGAGTCGGTTGTCCATCGAGAACTATTTAGGACAGAAAGTGTTTTTATCCCTAACTGTTAAGTTTGAAAAAAATTGGCGAGATAATGACGCTATATTAAATAAATTAGGAATAAAAAATTAAAATGAGTTTTACAGTAGCAATAGTGGGGAGACCAAATGTAGGAAAGTCCACTTTATTCAATAGATTGATTGGAGGAAGCAAGGCAATAGTAGATGATGTAAGCGGTGTTACAAGAGATCGTATTTATGGAAAGTCCGAGTGGAATGGCAAGAAATTCTCAGTTATAGATACTGGAGGTGTTGTTGAAAAAAGTATTGACATATTTGAATTAAATATAAAAAAACAAGTAGAATTAGCATTAGAGGAAGCTTCGGCAATTATACTAACTGTTGATGTTTCAACAGGAATTACAGACCTAGATGAATATATCGCGAGGAATTTAAGAAAAGTAAAAAAGCCAGTTTTCTTAGTTGTTAATAAAGTAGACAATGGAGATCGCTTTATGGCTGCTAATGAATTTTGGGCATTGGGTTTTGAAAAGATGTATACTGTAGCTAGTATTTCTGGTAGTGGTACTGGTGAGCTACTAGATGATATCGCTTTATTAATCGATGAAGATTTCGAGGATATTGATCACTTACCTAAATTTGCTGTAATTGGTCAACCAAATGTAGGTAAGTCTTCTTTTGTAAATACATTATTGGGAGAAGAGCGAAATATAGTGACCAATGTAGCAGGCACGACTCGAGATTCGACACATACACGCTACAATAAATTTGGAAAGGACTTTATTATTATTGATACAGCTGGAATTCGTAAGAAAAATAAAGTACACGAAGACTTAGAATTCTATTCAGTCATTCGAGCCATAAAATCTATAGAAGAAGCAGATGTCTGTTTTCTTCTTTTAGATGCTTTAGATGGAATAGAAAGTCAAGACATGGAGTTATTTTCTTTAGCAGTTAAAAGAAATAAAGGAATCGTAATATTAGTTAACAAATGGGATCTCAAAGAAAAAACTACAAATACTGCAAAAGAATTCGAAGATCAAATTCGAGCAAAAATGGCTCCTTTTAACGATGTTCCTATCTTATTCATTTCTGCAATTGAAAAACAAAGAATATTTCAAGCTTTAGAATTAGGACTTCATGTATATGATAGCCGAAGACAGATTATCAAAACCTCTGTTCTAAATGAAAAAATGTTGGAAGCAATTGCAAAACTGCCTCCACCCTCTTATCGAAATCATTTGATAAAAATTAAATATATTACACAAATAGATAAACCTTATCCAGTGTTTGCATTTTTTTCAAATTATCCTGAACAAATCAAAGGTTCATACAAGCAATTTTTGGAAAATCAAATGCGAGAAATATTTGACTTTAAAGGAGTTCCCATGAGATTGTTGTTTAAAGAAAAGTAAGATGAAATTAATTGAAACAGGAATACAAGATTTATTTGTGATTGAACCTGATGTTTTCTCTGATGAACGAGGTTATTTTTTTGAATCATTTAGTTTAACTAAGTTCCTTAAACATCATTTAAACTATAATTTTGTCCAAGACAATGAAGCAAAATCAGTCTTTGGAGTTATAAGAGGACTGCATTATCAAACAAATGAGAAAGCGCAATCAAAATTAGTACGAGTCATTCAAGGATCTGTCAAAGATGTTGTAGTTGACATTAGACCACATAGCAGCACATATGGTAAAATATTTTCTATTGAGTTAACTGAAACCAATAAACTACAACTATTAATTCCAAAGGGATTCGCTCATGGCTATTCAGTATTATCCGACACTTCAATTTTCTCATACAAATGTGATGAATTTTATTCTAAGGAAAATGAAGGAGGAATTTACTTACTGGATCCCCAACTAAATATTGATTGGGAGGTACCTATTGATAAAGCTATAATGTCTGAGAAAGATAAACTTTGGCCACATTTTGGATTACATAAAATGTAATAGTTCAATGAAAGAGAATATCTTAGTCACAGGTTCAAATGGTCAACTAGGAAGAGAATTACAGCTTCTCCAGTCCTTAATACCTAACTATAACTTACTATTTTTTGATAGTAAACTTTGGAATATTACTGATGACAACAGGTCTCATGAACTTTTTTCATTATACAAACCAAAAGTACTAATTAATTGCGCTGCCTACACAGCTGTTGATTTAGCAGAAAGTCAAGTTGAACTTGCCTATGCAATAAATTCAAACGCTGTAAATTCTCTTGCACAAATTTGTGCGAATACAAACACATTATTAATTCATATTTCAACTGATTATGTGTTTCATGGAAATTCTGCAGAAGCATTGAAGGAAGATAGTCCTAAAAATCCTCAAGGTATTTATGCAAAGAGCAAGTCGAAAGGAGAAGATTATATAATAGCATCCAAAGCGAAATATTTGATTATTAGAACTTCTTGGGTGTATTCTCAATTTGGATCTAATTTTGTAAAAACAATGCTCAAGCTTGCTGAAACAAAAACTGAACTATCAGTGGTTAATGATCAACTTGGTTGCCCAACACATGCTGCATCTATAGCTAGATTTCTTACATATTTGCTTACTCATTTTTCTTTAGAAGAATTATATTCGAAAACAGGAATTTATCATTATTCAGATGCGAATCCAACCAATTGGAATGCCTTTGCAAAAAAAATATTTGAGTTAACTAATCGAGATATTCGAGTGAATGCAATATCGACCGCTGCTTTTAATGCAAAAGCCAATCGTCCTTTGTTTAGTGTTTTAAATACTGAAAAAGTAAAAAAAACGTTTGAATACACAATTGATGATTGGGAAGTTGAATTAAAAAAATGTTTAGCACTACTGAATGAGTAATTTACTAAAATATCATTTTATCTTAACCTGTTCACTAGTTTTATTGGCAAGTGAAAGCAATGCTACACATAATAGAGCAGGAGAAATCACAGTAGTCCAAATAGATGAATATACTATTCGCGCCACGATTAACACTTACACGAAAGAATCAAGCCAAGCAGCAGATCGCGATAGTATATCTATTGATTGGGGTGATGGTACTATGTCAAAAGTAAAAAGAATTAATGGTTCTGGCAATACGATAGGAAATAATGTTAAAAAAAACATTTATGTAGCCGAACATATTTATCCGGGTAGAGGAACATTTACAATTGGATTTTTAGATCCAAATCGAATTGAAAATATATTAAACATAGATTACCCTAATTCTGTAAATATCCCATTCTATATTGAAACAACGATCAGTTTACTTAACACAAATTTCCAAGGAAGGAATAATACAGTTCAGCTACTTCAAGCGCCAATAGATTTTGCTTGTATTAAACAACGATTTGTACATAATCCTGGAGCCTACGATATTGATGGTGATAGCATAAGTTATGAATTCATTTCACCTTTACTAGATAAAGGAACACCAGTGCCAAACTATATTTTACCTTCATTAGTAAATCCAGGAATAAACAACCAAATCACTTTAAATCCTACCACAGGCACTATTGTTTGGGAGAGTCCACAAAAAGAAGGTGAATACAATATTTGTTTTGTAATTAAAGAATTTCGAAATGGAAGATTAATTTCAAGTACTATTCGAGATATGCAAATACTTGTTTTGCCAGATTGTAAAAATAATCTTGCACCCATTATAGAAAGTATTCAAGATACATGTGTTGTCGCTGGTAGCATCATTCAAATACCTATAAAAGTATTTGATCCAAATAGTTCAGGACCTGGTAGCAAATACAAAGTTGAATTTAATGGATCTGCATTCAATGTTTTGCCCCAAGCGAGTCATAGTTTTCCTTCAATTTATTTTTCAACTGAACAACAAGGTATTCTTAGTTGGCAAACTACTTGTGATTTGATTTCGCCAAATCCCTATGAAGTGACTATAAAAGCAACTGATGACTTTCTAGATTCGATAGGCTTAAGTACCTTAAAGGTAATACGAATTAAGGTCGTTGGTCCAGCACCAAATGATTTTCAAGTTTTTCGAAAGGATTCAGGAAATTTATTGTTGTGGAAAAATCCTTATACTTGTCAAAGCACAAACTTGTTTAAAGGTTTTTCGATTTGGAAAAGAGTACAGCCTACTCCTTTTGTGATCGACACTTGCAATACAACACTACCTGCAAGTATTTATAAAAAAATATACTATTTGACTTTAGCAAAACAAGATAGCCAATATTATTTTTTAGATAAAGAAATCTTACAAAGTAATTGTTATCGCGTTCAAGCTGAATTTGCTAAAACGACTAATTCAGGATTTCCTTATAATTTTGTTGGTTCAATCGCTTCAGATGAACAATGTATTGATGATAAAAATGATCGTCCATTGCTAAAAAATATTGATGTAGTAAGTACTGATCTTCAATATGGAAAAATTAAATTAAAATGGGCGAAACCTAATCTTACTACTTTTGATCTTGCATTAAATCCTCCACCCTATACTCTTACTGTTTATAGATTGGATAACAACACAAAAAAAGCTATATACACTAATAGTTACTCATCATTCCTCACACCATGGGATTCTATATACATAGACACGGCAGTCAATACTCTTGAATTACAATATAATTATTCTATCGAATTACAAAGTGCCTCCAATTCGACATTGACATCTAGAACAGGCAGTTCAATTTTTCTAACTGCGTTACAATCTAATAGTAATGTTATTCTGAATTGGAATGAAACTGTTCCTTGGATTAATTCTAGTTATACTATCTATAAACAAAATTCCAATGGAAATTTTGATTCTATTAATCAAAGTTTTACTAAATCAATAGTTGATTTCAATCCCAAATTTAATGAAAAATTATGTTATTATGTCCAATCTGAAGGTTCGTATAATAGTATATTAGACAATGAATTACTACTAAACAATTCTCAAATTTCATGTATTACAATAATCGATACTGTCGCTGCTTGTTGCCTCTCATTGCTCCAGCCTAATTTATGCAATACAAATGAAATGGATACTTCAATCTCAGTCGACTTTAAATTTTCTCTCACGGATTCTCAGTGTAAACTTGGCGATATTCAGTACATTTATCTTTATGGATTAACTCAAAATAATGATACAATTTTACTCACAACTATAGAGGAACTAATTCAACTTACTTCAACAATCCAAATTAACCCTCAAAGTTATTCTGCTTTTTTTATAAAGCTTATTGATAATCAAAATCAACTTTGCAATAAAATCCAACTTGTTTATCCAATAACGTGTCCACAATATGAACTTCCAAATACGTTTACTCCAAATTCAGATAATCGAAATGATTTATTTAAACCAAGGAAAAACCAATATATAAAAGAAATTGATTTAAAAGTATTTAATCGATGGGGTTCTTTAGTTTTTGAAACAAAAGATCCACAGATAAATTGGAATGGCTACGATATGCAAGGTAATAAATTGGAAAATGCAGTTTATTATTATTCTTGCAAAATAGTTCCTGTTTCGAGTTTTATGAATGGAGAAACACTAAAAGGATTTATTGAAATACTTGGTTCAACAAAGTAATATATGTTTACAGGAATTATAGAAAGTCAAGGAATTATTGCAAGTATAAGGAAAGAAAATGAAAATATTCGCTTAACAATACAATGTAAGTTTATAAAAGAACTTAAAATAGATCAAAGTGTAGCACTCAATGGCGTATGTTTAACTGTAGTGGATATCGCTAATGATACTTATGATTGCGTTGTAATTCCCGAGACAATTTCAAAAACGAATTTATCAAATTTAAGATTACATGACACTGTAAATTTGGAACGCGCTATGCTACTTGGAGGTAGGTTTGATGGGCATTTTGTGCAAGGACATGTAGATTGTATCACTACTTTATTACAAATGAATAATTCTAATAATCAAAGAGATTTTATTTTTGAAATACCTACTGAGTATAAGCTACATTTTATTCCACGAGGTTCTATAACGATTAATGGCGTTAGTTTAACAATAGCTAATGTATTCACAAACAAATTCCAAGTATCAATTATCCCATATACTTTTGAGAATACAACTTTCAATCAATTAAAACTTGGAGCGTCAGTTAATTTGGAATTTGATCTACTAGGAAAGTATATTCTTAATTTTCTCGAATTAAAAGAAAAGTCAAACAATACTGCTTTAAGCTAGTAGCATCATTTAGCTACTACACATTACTCTAACCAGCCATTTCTTCAAGCACTAACTCATGCTCATATTTTCTAAAATCAACGGCCGTCACATTTGAAATTCCTTGCTCTTCCATATACACACCATAAAGAATATCTACTTCAGCCATAGTCAGCTTATTGTGGGTAATTATTATAAACTGCGACTCTTTTGAAAATTTTCTGATAATTGTATTAAATTTTTCGATATTGATATCGTCTAATGGAGCATCCACTTCATCAAAAATACAGAACGGTGCAGGCTTCAATAAGTATAAGGAAAAGAGTAATGCTATTGCTGTTAATGTTTTTTCACCTCCAGAAAGTTGATGTATGGACTTAGGTCTTTTCCCTTTTGGCTTTGCGATAATATCAATATCACATTCCAATGGATCATTTTCATTTAGCAAAACTAGATCACAATCATCATCAACAGTAAATAAGGATCTAAATACATCTTGGAAATGAGAACGAACTTGGTTAAATGCCAACATAAATCCTGCTGTAGCTGTTTCTTCTATTTCCTTTATCGTCAAGAGTAAGCTATCTTGAGCACTTAAAATATCCGTACGCTGTTCTAGTATTTTATCATGACGCTGCTTCATTTCCTCATACGCTTCCAGCGCTAATGGATTTATCTCGCCATAATTATCTAAACGCACTTTATAATAATTTGCTCTTTCTCTAAGTTGTTCTTCATTCATATCAACAGTCTCTTCGTCAGGCTCAAAACCATCTAAAGATGTCTGAAATTCAAATTCTGCTTTTTCATAAGAAGACTGAATCTTATACTTAAATTCCGACTTTTGATCCTTCAGTGTATTAATAGTAGATTGAAGCTCTAAAATTGCTTTTTGATGTGTTCTAATTCTTGTTTCGTAACTAGAAATAATATTTCTTGCATCAAAATATTGTGTTTCCAAAGTGGATAGGTCTGACTCCATTCCCTTTCTAAATTGATACTTTTCTTCTAATTTTTCTTTAAGCTCAATTAAATTTAGTTTTATCTCTTCATTTTCTTTAGAAAATTCCTCAATCTTCTGACTGTCATTCTGAATTTGCGATACCAACTCTGTCAATTGATTTGCCTTAAATGAATTATCTCTTTTTAAATTTTCATTTCTATTTTGAACTTTTAATGCGTCTAGTTTAATAAGATTGTATTGATTAGAAGCTACTGCTAAAGCAGCACTAGCTTGCCCAAACACATCATCAGTCGCAGTTATTGCATGAATGACTTCTTCTAATTTAGATTTTAACTCAACTAATCCTGTAGACTTTGAAACTTGTAAAGCACTTAATTCTTTAATTCGATTTTCATTCTTCTCTATTAGGTTTTCAAGCTTGTTTTTCAATTCAGCAAAATGCTGTTGTCTTGTGTTAAGCTGGGCTTTTTGAGTAATTAACTCAGTTTCTTTTTTACGAACAGTGGAAATCTCTACATTTTTATTTAATAATTCAATCTTTTTTAATTCATTTTTTTGATTTGCTAAAATACGTTCTAGATCCATGATTTGTATGTCAAGATCTTTTATTTCTTTCTCTAGTTTCTCAAGATTCTTCTTTCTACCCAATTTTTTTCCTTCAAATAATCCAACAGATCCACCAGTAATAATATTTCTTCTTTTAAGGATCGATCCACTAAGACTTATTACAGTTTGTTCGTCGGAATATTTTACGACATCTTCAATATGACGATCAGATTCCAAAATATAAACATCACGCAATAAATGATTGAATAATGGTAAGTAGTTAGAATCCGCTTCGATAACATCGATTGCTTTTATACAAGATCCTAAATCAATAGATGTAAATTTTTCTTTACTAAACTTATCTAGTATAAAGAAATTTGCTTTACCTTTTCCATTTGAATAAAGCATTCTAATCGCATGAACTGCTTCTTCTTCAGTGTGTACTACATAATAATTTAAGTATGACTCTAAAAATAATTCTATTGAATTTCTATACTTTTCTTCGGTGTAAATTAGATCTGACAATACTGGCACATCCTTCCGCCAGTTCTGATTTAAAAACTGGATTGACTCTGGGAATCCTTCCATTTTCTCAACCATACTTTTGAGCAATTCAAACTCATTTTTCTTTGCATCCCTCGTTCTGTTTTTGATTGACAAGTTTTGCGTCTGACTATCTATCGAAGATTGAATTTCTTTTAATTGTTGTTGTCTTTGCTCTTCAGACTCGGTCAAAAAAGTTAACTCCTTTTGTATTTTTTCCAAATTTGAATCAACTTCATCCACATGAGTTTGCACTAAAATATATTCTTGACTTTTGTCTTTTAACTCATTACTAGACCGTTTATTTTCTGCATCAAAGTTCTCAATTTGATTTTGAAAAATTGCAAGTTCTTTTTCTATATCAAAAATCTCTCTTTCATGTTGTTGTCGCTTTTGAGAATACTGATCTACCCCACTTTTTAATGCATCAAAATCTGTTTGCTTTTCATTAAAATCATTCTCACGCTCAATTAAAGTTGTTTGTATTTGTTGTAATTCAAGATCAGAAGTCTCTAATTCTTTTGATATTACTTCTAGCTCAGTTTGTAATGAAATTTGTTTTGATCCAGAAGTTTGCAGCTGCTTATCAAGTTGAAACAATTGAGTATCCAGCATTATTCTTTTTTGCTCTTTAATTTGAATCTCACTTTCGATCACACGAATCTTATCCAAAACTTCATTAACTTTTTTCTGGAATTCTCCTAAACTTTTTTCTTGATGTAGTTGATTAAGTTTAAAGTTTTCAAGCTCTGCCTCAGTTTTAGTAAGTCCTACTTCTTCATCACCAATTTTTACTATTTCAATTTCAATTTGTTTACTGACCTCTTCTATTTTCTGTTTTAAACTTATTACTGATATGTGATACAATAAAAGTGCAGTACTTTTATATTTAACTTTCATCTCAAAAAACTTCTTTGCTCTTTTAGCTTGTTTTTCAAGTTCAAGTAAATTATTATTAATTTCAAAAAGCAAATCTTCTATTCTAGCAAGATCCTCATTTGTGGCTTTTAATTTATTAAGTGTTTCGCGTTTACGTGCTTTATACTTAGATACCCCAGCTGCTTGCTCAAACATTTTGCGGCGTGCATTCTCTTTATTGGAAAGAATGTCTTCCACCATGCCTAAAGCGATAATGGCATATGAATCTGAACCAATACCTGTATCTAAGAAAAGTGAAGTAATATCCTTTAATCTACATGTCACACCATTCAAACGATATTCACTCTCCCCACTCCTATAAAGCAGCCTTGAAATTGCAATATTTTGATATTCTGTTTGTAGAATATTTTTATGGTTTTCAAAATTCAATGTCACATGAGATAAAGGAGCCGCTTTCCTTCTTTTTGTGCCGTTAAATATTACATCAGACATTTGCGCAAGACGTAACTCCCTACCCTTTTGTTCACCTAACACCCATCGTATTGCATCTACAATATTTGATTTGCCAGATCCATTTGGTCCAACAATACCAGTGATAGATTCATTAAAGTGAATTACAGTCTCATCTGCAAAACTTTTAAATCCTCTTATTTCTAAACTTTTCAACCTCATAAGCCTGCAAATATATAAGAAAGATTTATAAATATTTTTTCAATATGTTTTTGCCAACAAACCACAAAAGCCTAACAATCAATCATATATAGATTTTTGTACTATCTTTAAAACAGTATATCAGAAGTTTATAAAAGCTATAAAAAAGTGTAAAATTTTTTAAATTAGTTTTCTTCGAAGACGTAAATTTTCCCCATTTACGTATCTCAAATAACAGGTATTTACTAACATCAAACTTATAGTAAGGACTTTATATATCTATTTCTTTTGATATTTATTATAAAAATGAATGGGAATATAATAAATAGCAAATAAACCCATCATTACTAATTGTCCCCAAAGCAAATACCAGGGCCATTCACCTAAATAATCTAAAATAGTCGCAGCTTTAGGTTTATGCATAGAATAAAAATAATTGCCACCTGTCATATAATTAATAACAAAAGATAGGCCAATGAATATATTCGCAAATAATCCAGCATAGAGAATATGTTTGAATTCAATTTTCCAATTAAGTCTTGCCAAGGAAAAAAGAACAATCATTACTAAGCCTGCGTGTACTGTCCAAAATCGAAAGTAAATATAATGTGGGAATCCTTCTTTCAAATCAGGAGTAAGTAATGCCTGAAATGTTCCAACCAAAATCCAAAAATATAATACACCATTTAACCAAGAACGATTCACTAGAAGCGCTATTGGCACAATAAAAGTCAATAGATTACATAAATGAAAAGGTAAATCTGTCGCAGCTTTAAAGTCATCAGAACATAATCTAACACATACATGAAAAACTACTAATACCTCCAAGAATATGGCAGCTAAAAATGCAGATGTTTTACGAGATTTATAAGACCAGTTTTTAGAAAAATAGATCCAAAGCCAAAGTAAAACGCTAAAAATTAGCAATGGGAGATAATGTGCAAGAGTATAAGCTTTAAAACTAGTATTTATACCAAATAATTGATCCCACCAACCCATAATTTATAAATCTTATGGTAAAAGTATGCATATCATATGAATCAAACTAATTTCTTAACTTTTGCATTTTCACCCAATTGGAGACTTTCTTGAAACTTCACATCTTGTATCCAATTTATCCCAGGATTTTTACCGATAGTAATAGAACCTAAAGCATCATCTAATCTCAATGCTCGAGCTCCGTTAATTGTAGCCCAAGAGAGAATTTCTTTAAGATCTAAATAAGATTTATATTTTAGAATCGTCCTTATTTCTGATAAAATATCCAATGACCAATTAGAGCATAAACTATCAGTCCCGATACAAATATTTTTAGAAAAAGATTTCCACATTTCATAATTTGGTAAACGATTCTCAATGTATAAATTTGCATTAGGGCAAGTGACAAAAAAAGAATTTTGATTCCATTCTAATGCAGCAGTAAAATCGTTTTTTGAACTAAAGGTATTGTGAACAAATAATGTATTCAAAGATGAGACCATTTGTTGAATAGCATAATGGATAGCAGATTTGCCCAAAGGTTCAAATGTCGAAAATAAAAAACCAAAGCTTCTAAAAAACTCAGGAAACTTTCCACCAAATGTGTTAAATAATTCATCCTCATCAATTATTTCTTGATTGTGAATACTAACAACTAAGCCAGAATTTGAAGCTATAATTTTTTTAAATAATTTCTTTGAAACGGAATAGGAAGCATGTGGCACCATACTTTTTCGAAGTGTACCAAAAGTTTCATAAACTGAATGATATTGTTCAAAAAATTGATCTGTCATATTATCTTCCATAAAGTCAAAAAATTCAATAAAATTATAATACTGAATTTTACTTTTACTTTTCACAGCTATTGTATCCGTTTTATTTGAAATATCACCAACTGCTACAATTCCATTTAAAAACATTTCTTGATCTGCTTTAATAATAGCTTCATCAATAATATTTTGATCCACATTCCTAAAACTCACAACTGATTTAAGAAAAGGAATTAATCCTGTTCCAGTATCCACCTTTCCTTTCATATGTGACAACTCTAAATGGCAATGGGCATTTACAAAACCAGGTGTCAATAATCCAGGATAATAAAAAAAATCTTTTGTATTGAATTGTCCCTCCTTTAAAATACCTACTATTTCTCCTGATTCCGAAATTAGTATTCCTGCATTCTTCTCAATTTCACCAAATTCGTTGAATAGAAAGTCAGAATAAATTTTTAACATAACTTACTTCTTATTGTGATGATTAAAATCTTGCACAATGATCCCATTACGAATTCTTGGCTCGAACCAGGTACTTTTGGGAGGTAAAACTTGATGTTTATCGGCAACTTTAGTAAAGTCTATACTCTTCACAGGATAAAACAAAACAAACAACGAGTTTGGTTTTTCCTCTTTTATCTTAATGATTTGTTTTAACGACTTAGATCCTTCAAGATATTGAATTTTAGGATCAGTTCGGACGTCTTTGATTTCAAATATTTGATCTAAAATACGCTTATTAAATACATCAATGTCAAATACAACTTTTGTTGGATTTAACACTTTTAAATTCACTACTTTCTTCCATGTTACAGAATATTGATGTTCACCATATAAATATATTAACTCTCCCTTCCTTTCTGGAAATCGAACCTTTTTTATTTTTTTTATAGAAGTAAATGATTTAATTTTTTTCAAGAAACTTAAAAAATCAAATTCCAATGGAAGCTCAACAATTCTATGGTAGGCACAAATGCTCAATTCATTAAAATCAAATAAAGCACACATCATAGAATTCAATTTACTTGTTCGCAATTCAGGATTTTCTTGAATCAACTTTGAAATTGAGGCCATTCTATGATGTCCATCTGCGATATAAGCTTTATTGACAGAATCAGCAAATTGTTTTTGGAATTCCTTAATTAATTTTGAATCAGAGACTCGATATAGCTCGTGGATCTGTTGATCACTGTCAAACCGAATTGTAAACTTAGGCTTCTTTCCCAAAAATGAACTTACAATTAAATTTTTGATTGATTTATTTTGATTATAAGCCAACAGAACAGGCTTAATGATACCATCTCTTTCAACCATTAATCTGGAAATATTATTCTCTTGTGCGACTAATGTATTCTCATGTTTTTTAATCAATCCACTAAAGTAATCTTCTACATCTACGGCTGCAATAATGCCATGATAATCCCGCAGTTTTGTTTTGATTCGATATACAAAAATTGATTTTCTATTGCCTTCAAAATAAATTCCTTGTCTTTTAAGTTCAGGGTAATTATTTTTTACTTCAGCAAAAAATTCGCTTAAATCAAAAATTCCTTGATAATCTGGATATAAATAATAAAATGGCTTTATCGTCATATTATACTTTACTGATCGTTGTCGGATCGTCCAAAATTTATATTTTCAAAAAAGGAATTTTAACGACATGAGCAGAGGCTAATCTTGAGCCCATATTAACTTGGATTTGAGTTCCTACTTTTGCATGTTCAACATTTACATAAGCTAATCCTATAGCTTGATTCAGGCTAGGAGATTGAGTTCCTGATGTAACTACTCCTATTTCCTGTCCAGCAGTATCAGTAACTTGATACCCATGTCTAGGAATACGACGATCATCCATAATAAAGCCAACCAATTTTTTCTTCAATCCATCAGCTTTCTGTTTCATCATCCAATCCTTACCTATGAAATCAGACTTATCCAATTTAGTTATCCATGCTAGTCCAGCTTCAAGTGGAGAAGTAGTATCATCAATATCATTTCCATATAGACAAAATGCCATTTCCAATCGCAATGTATCTCTTGCACCAAGACCAGCAGGCACAACAATTCCATTATCCAATGACATGATTGCATCCCATATTTTTACTATATCAGAATTCGTGGCATAAAGCTCAAAACCTCCTGATCCTGTATACCCTGTTGCCGAAATAATTACATTATCACAACCAGCAAAAACTCCTTTCCGGAATGAATAATATGGAATTTCATTAAGTTTAACTGGAGTTAACGATTGAATTAAAGTGGCGACTTTAGGACCTTGAATAGCAATTAACCCTGTTTCTTCAGAAATATTAATCAGGCGTGTATCAAACGTATTATGTGATGATATCCAATCCCAATCTTTCTGCATATTGGACGCATTGACTACTAACATAAATGCTTGCTCTCCTTCAGAACACATATCCTCAGGCAATCGATATACTAATAAATCATCTACTATTCCACCAGTTGAATTTGGCATACATGAATATTGCGCTTCACCTATTGCTAATTTTGAAGCATCATTACTTGTCACTCTTTGAACAAGATGAAGTGCTTCCTTCCCTTTTACTATGAATTCTCCCATGTGAGATACATCGAAAATTCCAGCATTCGTGCGAACTGCTTCATGTTCTTCTTTAATACCTGAATAGCTTATTGGCATATTATATCCTGCAAATTCAGCCATCTTTGCTCCTAGTGCGATATGCTTTTCTGTAAGCGCTGTATTTTTCATATTACAATAATTTTATATCAATAATTTTATCACCTTGACTCAATGTCAAAAGAACTTCTAACCCACCAATTACTTTACCAAAAACAGTGTAATTACCATCTAAATGCGGAGTAGGACTATGTGTTATAAAAAACTGACATGACTCAGTATCATTGCCAGCACTTGCCATCCCTAACATTCCCGTTGCCAAAAAATTTAATTCAGAAATTTCAGTTCGAATGGTGTAATCCAATGAGCCATACCCATCACCTCTTGGACAGCCAGCTTGCACAACGAAATTTGGAACTACCCTATGAAAGATCTTTCCTTTGAAAAAATCTTCTTTAATCAATTGAACAAAGTTCATTACTGTAGTTGCAGCATTCTTTGTAATAAGCACAGCATTTATTTCTCCTTTATCAGTATTGATTTTTATAAAAATTGAATCCTTTAGAATTGCTACTTTTTTCCAATCTACTGGATGATTATATTCAATTTTCTTAGGGTAGAACTTTCCTTTTTGATATCGCTCTACCAATAATTTTTCGACTGCATTCCATGTTTCAATATCTCTAGGCAAATTCAATTTTTCCTTCCCCATTTTCAATAAAGAATCTGGCCTCACATATTTTTCTACTAGTTGTCTATCTTTCAAGAACAACTCAGACATTATAGCCATCACACCTTGATCACCACGAAGGACGTTGTCGGTAAAATATTTAGTGAGTTGATTGTATATTGGGTTAAACTTTCCAGGAAATGTCAAAACAAAATCTTGACGCTCTACATTTTTTTTAATTGCTTCGGCAATTGTAATATTTTCAAAAGAATTTGCTTGATCAGAATATAGCCCAACAATATATGGGAGTTCTTTCGGTATTTCAGAGAGTGCTTTTATATAAGCAGCCTTTTCATAAGTAGATTTCGACTTTCCAATCAAATCCTTAAGTCTATATACATATCCGTCTCTAGTCAAGACCATGTAGTGCGGAATCTTTTTGAGTAAAGATGCATAAACAATAGATTTTACTTGCCAAGGTAATGATCCTTGATCAGCTAATGTCTTCAATTCTTCTATAATATCAACAGAGGCATTATCTAATAAATAATTTGCAGCAGGAATTGCCACATGCATTGATGGATTCTGTACAGCACGAAGCGCGAAAGAATTCGCTTGTCCAGTTTTGAATGATTGATTCAAACCTTTAAATAGATTGGATAATACTCGTACATCAAGTCCTCTCGAATACAATTCATCTAAAGTAACTAAAGTCTGAGGATTAGGGATTTTGCTCAAAGCTCCTACCAAAGCCATTCTTATTTCAGAATTTTTTTCTTCAACACACAATTTTTTAAGCCTGTCAAAGTAATTTGAAATATTCAATTCTTTAAATCGCATCAAATAATGCGCTGCAATTAACTTTGCCTCAGGATCATAATTTGGATTTTCCAATATGCGAAATACTTGTTCTAAACTATTTACATTAAATTTATCTCGCTTTGCAAAATGAAAGAATGCAGACATTTGTGCTCTTACAAGCAATATATCTTTCGCACTATAACTTTTAATATTACTTATCAATACTAAAGAAGAATCAGTTCCACATTTGCCTATCGCTTCAAGAATTTTTGCATTCGTATTTAAGTATGGTCCAATTGAATCAACAGCAATAAAAGCCTTGATGAGTGCAGCTTCAGCTTTTGATGAGCCTATTTGCCCTAAGCTAAATGCCGCAGATGCTCTTACAATTTCATTTTCATCTGATAAAAGTGAAATTAATCCCGGGATTGCATTTGAATCTTTTATGGACGCAAAAGCTTTAGAAGCTAATAATTTATATTTTGGCTCTGTACTTGTAAAATAGCTAAGTAAAGAATCTGTTTTTCGCTCATCTTGATATTGCAAGATTTTTTGTACAGTTTCGTCTTCTAATTTATAATCTAATGTTTTTGCAGACTCTTCCACTGGTGGAAAACAAGAAGAAATAAATCCAATGAAAATAATTACTATACAAAATTGCAATACCTTCATAATTACTGACTTTTATTGGATCTCTGTGTGAAAGATGATAAATGTAAAGCATATACAATACTTGCCATGACCCCTAATAAAATTAAAATAGACATCCGAATGATACCCACTGTATCTCCTAATCGAATCACTCTCTCTAGAGGTAAAACAAATGAAATACAACTTAATAAAGTGATAATCGCAACAATATAAAAAGATAATTTTTCTCCTTGTTTTAAAGTCTTATGAAACAAAGAAAGTAGAATTCCAATACCCGCAGGAATTAGTGCATGTTGCAATCCAGTAGCATTATAACTCCAAAGACTTACAAAAACTAATGAAACAAAATAAATAAAATTGGCCTGATATGCTTTAATATCTTTCATGTTTTATTCTTGATTTTCGTCTTCTTCATCTTTTTTAATAACTTTCTGGGGTTCTTCATCTTCGAAGATTTCATCTTCTGTTGGATTGCTGCCATTAGGTAGCATATTATTATCCATATTCGTAGAAGGCATCATGGATTTGTACAAATCGCAATTTAATTCTACACCCAAATCTCCAACTGGTCTTATAAACTGCGATTTAATATCAATTCGAGCATTTGGATCTTTTTCCAATCTACTCAAAAATTTAGCAAAAAAAGGTTTTGCCATTACACCACCCTGTCCTGTTTCTAATGATAAAAATCTAATCCATGGATCTTCACCACCAACCCAAGTACCAACTACTAGATTTGGAGTCATACCCATGTACCACCCATCGACATAATCATTTGTCGTTCCTGTTTTCCCAGCTGTATTAGATTGAACGCCATAAACATGTCCTGAGCGCTCCATTAAATGCACCATTACATAATTATAATTCGGCGCTAATGCTTGATTTTTGTGTGGGGTGTTTTGATAAATTACTTTGCCATTCTTGTCCTCAATTTTTGAAACAAAAAAAGGCTTAACATAATCTCCATTGTTAGCGAACGTTGTATATGCACCAGACATTTCAAAAGCTGAAAGTTCTGATGAACCCAACACAATTGATGGAAATTTTGGAATGAGCAATCCTCCATCTCTTCTTCTGGCAGTAGAGTCGATTCCCATATTATGAAGTAATCCACGAATCTGTGCAACAGAACCCAGAAGCATTACTAATCTTACTGTAATTGAATTTTTTGATTCTGCTAAGGCATTATACAGATTATAATTTTTTCCAGTAAAGGATTCTTTAGCGTTTCCAGGAGACCAAGCTTCGGGCAATCCAAAGTCCTTATCATTGGCTGGTATAGTATACTGGATATCTTGAAATTCGTCACATGGTTGTATGCCTTGAAATGCAATAGCGGTAGCATAAACAAAGGGTTTGAATGTAGAACCTACTTGTCTTCTTGAGTTGACATGATCATATTTGAAGTACTTGAAATTCGTTCCTCCAACCCAAGCCTTGACTTCACCTGTATGAGGATCGACAGCAACCGACCCAATTTGAAGATGCTTTCTATGATGTTTTATGGAATCTAATGGCGACATTTCGACTTCTTTATCTCCATTTGTAGTATAATCATAAATCTTCATTTTTATTGGAGTATTCATTTGTGACTTTAGTTCTTCATCAAATTTTACATAGAGTTTTTTTAACGCATTCCACTGTTTACTTTTTAGAATTTTAAATGAAAATTCATGTTGAACTTTATTGATAGCTTTTCTCTTGAGTTCGTCATTCAAAAAACCAGGTGTTTTTTCTTCGTTCAACACTCTTTGAATCGTTCGGTCATTGACATCGACATCCCCAATTTCTTTTTCTAACAAGATCTGCACTTTTGAAAAATACTTTTGCCACAATAGATAATAACGATCAGTTTCTCTTATTAGATTTTGTAAAGCATCAGTCCGTATCTTTAATTGATTTTCATCCGCCTCAAATTTCCATGGATCATTTTTAGCCCAAACATTAAAATATGACTTTTGAATATTCTGCATATGCTCGACAGCAGCTTCTTCAGCATGTTTCTGATATACTGGATCTATAGTGGTGTAGATCTTTAAACCATCTTCATAAGGATTATAACTACTGCCATCACCCTTCAAATACTTAGGGTCTGCAAATAGAATTTTTAACCATTTACTTAATTCTGCCCTAAAATAAGGTGCCAAACCATCGACATGATTTTCTCTTTTAAAACCACTAACATCCATGCCAGTATTCATCAACGAATTTAACTCCGTCTTTGATATATGATCTTTTTGCTCCATTAAAGCTAAAACTGTATTTCTTCTTTCTTTAGCCAATTCAGGAAATTTGCGAGGATTATATAGTGTTGGGTTCTTCAACATCCCAATTAAAGTGGCTGCTTCTTCGATTTTTAGTTTATCTTGAGTCTTTCCAAAATAAGTTTGGCTTGCCGTTTGGATCCCATGAGCTTCATAAATAAAGTCAAATTTATTAAGATAAAGCGCAATAATTTGTTCTTTAGTATATCGTCTTTCTAATTTAATAGCAGTAAGCCATTCTTTAAGCTTAATTCTAACTAGCATAAACATCCTAGTAATCTTTGATCTTCCTTTTAAGTTTGGCCTTTCAAATAATAACTTAGCCAATTGCTGCGTAATCGTACTTCCTCCTCCAGCCTCATCCTGCGATAATAATACGGTTCGAAACATAACCCTCATCAAAGCCTGAAAATCAATTCCAGAGTGCTGATAATATCGTGAATCTTCAGTAGAAAGCAATGCTTTGATTAAAAAAGGATTTAAACTATCGAAAAGCATAAACTCTCTATTCTCATTGTAAAATTTGCCAAGGGTAGTTCCATCATTAGCCAGAACTAGAGTAGCTTGATTATAATTAGGATTTTCAAGCTCTTCGAAAGTAGGCAAATTATCAAAAGTAACAAGTAGTAATATCAAATAAAAGGCACAAATTGAAATCAAAACAGCTTTCCATATTAAGCTAATTGCATTATTAAACCATGGCTTATCACCTTCACTTTCACCTGACGTAATGTCTGTCAGAGTAAAATTCTTCCTAAAGGAACTCCATTTTTCTTTTACCTTTTCCCACATTAGCTTATAATCCTGGCACAAATGTCTATTAATTTGAATAAAATTCCAAAGATTTTACGATTAAGGCTTCAGATACTTTAATTTCTGTTACTGGTTTGCCCATTTGCTCTAATAAACTAAAGCTTGGGGTTCCAAATTGCGTTTTTTTATCAATTTTTAAATATTCTATAATAGTTGCAAAGTCAAATTCTGAGATTTTAAATTGGTTCGTAAAAGGTCTTAGAAAATCGCAAATTTCATTTAAAATCGCCTTATCCCAATTATAAAGAGCAGCTGAAATATATAATTCGCAGATCATTCCTACAGCAACACACTCTCCATGTAAATAATCTCTACCATCTTTTAATGAATAGGTCTCGATTGCATGACCAATGGTATGTCCGAAATTTAAGATTTTTCGAAGTTTGGTCTCTTTGAAATCTTTTTCAACAATACTTTTTTTAAAATCTATTGATTCTATAATTTGATCTAGATTGCAATGTAACGATCGATTTAATATTTGGGCATCAAGATTAGTTTCTTTTAATAAAGTATGTTTCAACATCTCCACGATTCCATTTTTTAAATGCCTTTGAGATAGTGTTTTTAGAAAAATAGGATCAATCACAATTGCTATAGGCAAAGTGAATACCCCAATTTGATTTTTAAAATGTAAAAAATTTACTCCACATTTACCCCCAATACTAGCATCAACCATAGCCATTAATGTTGTTGGGATATAAAAAAAATCAATACCTCGAAGCATTGTGGCTGAACAAAAACCTACAAGATCACATAATACTCCACCTCCTAATGCAAAGATTACGCTCTTGCGATCAACACCTTTTTCTATTAATTCATTCCACAATAAATTGCAAGTCTCTATAGATTTATTTGATTCACCTTGAGGGATTTTAATGAGTTTACTGTTATAATCCTTTATATGTTGAATCACAATACCAAGGCAATGAATTTCTGTATTTTCATCAACAACAATAAAATAATTTGAATATAATTTTTTTTGAAGTAATGATTCTAATTGAATCCAAGGTGAATTTGTAAAAATCGGATTTAACTTCATTTAATTTATTCGTTACATAAACAAACGACAATTCAAAAGTAATAGTTTAAAAACAAAGCATACATTTTACTCTTCAATCAAGTATTTCAATACAACTGTAAGAGTTTGCTTGTGGCTTTTCATCAAAAAGTAATTTTGTCTTAGCCCATGTAGATCTAAACAGCTCAGAACTTCGATATAACTCAAGTGCCTCTTCAGTCTCCCAGAAACTCAATGTAGTAAATACTAAAGGATCATTTATATCATTAAGCAATTCTACATGATGGCAACCCTTGAAAGATCGAATAGCTAAGGCTGAACGTTGAAAAATATCAATAAAGCTTGATTCACAACCAGGCTTGAATTTCATCCTAACAATCCTTTTAATCATATCCCAAATTCTTATAACAAACATATAAAAATTTTCGAAATTATCAAAATAAACTTTCAAAATAATAGAAAACCAAGTCTGCGTGAATTTTATATGGATTTTTCACTAATTTCAAAAGACACTGTTTTTGCATTACCAAATTCATCTGTCACATACAGATTATGGATTCCTTTATCTGGATTTACTATAAATTCATGGACTAAATTTGTTGACCCAATATAATGATCATCTAAAAACCAATATAAAGTACCTAATTTGCTTTTACATGTTGCATGAAATATAAGTTTGTTTATAGACCCATCAATATCCTTTGTTATCCAGATCTTTAAACCTTTACTTGGATAAATAATATCTACAGCATCCATAGTCTCGTATGACTCACTTTGACAATCAAATCTATAAGGTGGCACTAATTCAAAATTTGGATTTTTTTTCTTGTAAAAAAATTCCCAAATTGCTGGTACAACAAAGTAGTTTTTTGACCTAGGATTTGCTTCACATTCCAAATTCACCCTTACATTGTTTGATGAGTCTAAATAAATCTTCTGATGAAATTTACATCGATCTAAGAACTTAGTGGATTCACATTGTAAACTAGTGTCAATTACTTCACAGTTTTCTCCTGCCAAAAAACCACTAGCACCGCATAATGCTACAGGTTTCATTAAATTAAATGTTTGCTTCCATTCATTTAGACCAGTATCCAAAAATCGCATAATATCATGAGCCAGTGGCGCTGCTGTATGTAAACCTATTAATCCTGGCCTTGCCAATCCACTTGAATTTCCGATCCAAACAACAACTGTGTACTTTGGAGTCATAGTAACACACCAAGCATCTTTAAATCCAAAAGAGGTACCAGTTTTCCAAGCGACGTATTCATTAGTTCCTTCAGTTTTTTGAGTCATAGTACTTTCTTGAAAAGGATTGCGAAGTAATGAGAACATCTTTCCAATACTCGATAGAGAATAAGGTAATCTATATTGTAACTCAGGATGAATTGAATCTTTCAGAAGACTGATATTATTTATTGAATAAATCTTTTTTTCTTCAGTTATAGAAAAATTTGTCTGGTTTATATTTACTAAATTGGAATATACCTTAGCTAAGTCCCAAGAGCTAACTTCTGCCCCACCTAAAATCAAAGGCAATCCATAATCATCAGCATTGCGAAACAAAGTAGAAAAACCAAGTTTTTTGAGATCATTGTAGAATGTTTCTACAC
The DNA here is from genome assembly GCA_016722295.1 of Saprospiraceae bacterium. Classification (GTDB taxonomy): domain Bacteria; phylum Bacteroidota; class Bacteroidia; order Chitinophagales; family Saprospiraceae; genus Vicinibacter. The sequence continues at coordinate 280,783 of JADKGL010000037.1, read as the reverse complement.
CATATTGCTGCAATAATATTACACTAGGCACATTTAAAGAATATTTTAAAACATTTCGAAGAAATACAAAGCCCGAAAAACTGCGATCAAAATTTTCTGGCACAAATCCATTCACTCGCAAAGGGACATCCGCAACTATAGAATTATCAGAAATCAATCCTCTACTCATTAACGCTGCAGCTAACAAAGGTTTAAGAACACTGCCTGAACTCCGTGGTGCATGAATCATGTCAACATAAAAGTCATTCTCACGCTTTTCATCACTTACATTCCCCAAATAGGCTATGACTTTCATACGCTCATTGTCAATAATTAAAACAGATCCATTGGAGATCAAATTTTGCTTTAGTTGTGAATGTGTCTGTTGCAATAATTCCAAAGCTTTAGTTTGAACTTTTCTTTTAATTGTAGATTCAAAATAGTATTTATTGGGATATTTTGAAATTAGATAGTCTAGAACATGAATGCTGCTAATATCATGGGAATGTTGTATTTCAGGAAGAGGCTCCAATATTGCCAATTCGTAATTTTCACTTGAAATAATATTCCTTGCAACTAATCTTCTTAGCAGTTTATTACGTTTATTTACTAATAGTTTATGATTTTTTTTAGTATGGATTAATGCCGGTTGATGTGGCAGAACGGCCAACATAGCAGCTTCTGCAAAATTCAATTTTAAATTATAGTTAGAATAATATTTCCATTTTGCAGTAGATAAGCCTACTATATTTCCACCATAAGCTGCATAGAGTGAGTACAAACGTAAGATTTGGTTTTTTGAAAAGCGAAATTCCAATCCAATCGCAAGACTCATTTCAAGCAACTTATTCGAAATTGTTCTCTTCTGATGATGCATTGCCATACGCGCCAATTGCATAGTAACTGTACTTGCTCCACTTACAATTTTTTTTGCCTTAAGGTTAATTTGAATAGCTCGAAGAATAGCAATAATATCAACCCCGAGATGATTAAAAAATCGTTTATCTTCAAATTCAAGCAAACATTGAATATATGTTGAATCAGGCATAGTTTGCATTGGAAATCGCCATTGACCATCTTTCGCGATCTTTGATGCAAGGAGACTTTTATCCTCATCCACTAAGACATATGAGAATGGAACCTTCCTAAACACATAAAAAGTTGCAATAGTAGCAATCAATACAAAAACAATTGAAATGCAGAATAAACGAATCAGGAGTTTCATTTCTACTTTGACAATACAACAACTGGCTCAATGTAATTTCTAGCATATATACTTGGGTCGTACATAGCTTCACAAATCACAGCGGACTTAGCAAACCTTCCCTTATATGCTGCAGTCAATTTAAGCTCAATAGTTTTCTTTTGCCCAACGTTCAAATCAAAATAGGACAAAATTCGATCATCACGAATATCTTGATAATTCAACTCAGAAGGCGCAGAATGATTAAATAAGAACCGTTCATTCCGATTTTCTAAACCGGGAGGTAAAACAACGGTCAAAGCTAAATTTTTTAAGTCACCGCCAATACCCATATTCATTATTTCAACTTTTAATTTTACATCATCTCCTTGCTTTAATGATGTAAAATCTATAGGCAAACCCTTCGCATTCAACCATTGATATTTCAAATCGATTCCGTTTGATTGAACCGAATAAAATTCATTTTTAAGTTTACCCTTTTGCACGATTGAAACATGTATTTTATCTTTTGACAGATTCTTTACAACAGTATATTTTTGATCTTTATTAAATTTATTAATTGATAGGAAAGCTTTTTGTCTGACAGGAATTGCTTTGCCATTATCCTGATAAGTGAATTCCAACACATCATTATCTTTAACTGTTCCAAAAACCTTTTCTACAGCTAAAATAAAAAAAGCCAATTCTTGGGTTGTATAATTCATCAATGTCATTGACTTCTTTGAAATTTTCAATAGCAAATTCTTAGCTTCATCATTTCGCTTCAACTCTGCTAACATTAATGCAATCATACATTGATCTCTAAATGAAGAACCGTAAGTATAATATGAATCGCGATAATTGCTAATAGTTTGATTTGAATTGTTGACTATAGAATTGGCAATATCAATTTTTCCAGATACTGCAAAAGCACCTGCTAGTATCCATGAAGCAAGATTACTTCTTAACTTTTCTTGATGTAGGCGATTCATTGCTGCAAAGTCCGTTTTCCCACTCTTACACATGACATATAAGCGATATGCCTGTACAATATCTGAATAAGAAGACTTCTCAAATTGATAATTTGTGGCTTTTAAAGTGGCATATTTCAACCAAGAATTTAACATAGATGAAGAAGATGCATACCCATTTTTATTCGCTTCTAGAAGAAAATGAGCTGCATAGCTAGAAGCCCATTCAGAAGCTGAACCCATGCCTGGCCAATAGGAGAAAGCCCCATCACTATTTTGAAATAATTTCAACTTTGAAAAAGCTTGCATTATATTCTCATTTACTCTTTCCCTATCAGAAGCATTCAATGAAACGATCTTAGGTAAAAACACTTGGGGAAATGCAGCAGAACTAACTTGTTCAAGACAACCATGCGGATAAAGCAATAATGAATTTGCGATCTGGGTCAAATTTGTTGCAAGTCCTTTGGATACCTCCATTGAAACTTCATTAAGAACACTAAAATGATCAGTAGATAGATCAATTTTAATCTCTTGATTAGGCTCAATCCAAAGTGAACTAGCTTCAGTAACAATAGGATTTGGATTTACGATAGTAAAATCTAATTGGTGTGAGGACTTATTTTTTCCAGCTTCTACGATTGCCTTAACAAAAGCCCTGCCTTCAAATTCACCAACCTTAGCATTAAAAAAAACTACTTGCTCTGAGGTATTTCCAAACTGTATTTGTTTTTGCTTTGCTTCTGCTATTTTAATATTTGCTGATGATTCAAATGTTACTGTTACTGGATCTTTAGATTTACTATAATTAAATATAGAAAAAGGAATTGCAATTTCATCATTAATGTTAATTACTTTCGGCAAAGTAACTTCTGTCATTAAATCACTTTTTACGAGCACTGTTTTTTCACTTGAACCAACAGCAGATTTGCTATTTGCAATGGCCATAACCCTAACAGCGCCAATAAAATTATTTATCTTAAACTTGTGTTGTTTCCTTTCATTTGGTTTTAAAATATGCGAACCTCCATTGATCACAACAGGCGTAAATCTTTCAGACATCTTCTCAAGTTCTTTAGGTAAAGCCGATTTATCCCCACCAATACTAAAAATATTTTTATAAGCAGTTTCACGTACTCCTACGACTTGATTAAAATTGTCGAAGCTGAAAATCGCTAGTGCTTCTTTAGAAAATATCTCACTATGAATGTCTGGCACGCTGTAGTTAGTTAGTCCCAATAATCCTTCATCGACAATGAAAAGTTGATATGCCAACTCGCTTTTACTTGATTCAGAGATAGTAACTACAAATTCTTCACCAGGCTCAATTGTTTCTTTTACATCAATTTTTGGTTCAAGTTTAGTTTTAGGATCGACAACAGAAATTGGTAAAAATCCATATAATCTCAAAGGAAGATCAGAACTATACTTATTAGCCTTTTGAATTATTGACAAATCGATATAGATATTAGGTAACATTTCATCTGTAATTTTAAAATCCACAGAAGATTGTCCTTTTTTGCTATCAATTGTAAATGTCTTTAAAATCTTATCCTGTTTTATTAAGTGAACAAGGTATGTAGCATCTTTGGCTTGAGGTAATTGAATCTTTGCCATTTCGCCTACTTTATACACTTCCTTATCAGATTTAAAATGTATAATAGATGCAAAATCATTATTTTGCTCATCCATTGGCCATCCTGTATAAAAATATTCACCGCTGCTATAATTACTATTTTTACTTTTTGCTCTGATAAAAAAGCGGTCGTATGTATTTAAATTCACTTTATACTTTATTTTTCCATTGGCATCTGTAATCAAAGTTTTATTCTCAAGCTTTGATTTATAACTTTCATTCATATAATTGCTATTATTGAAACTTACTTCATACCACCATTCGTAGCTCACTTTGAATAAGTCAATTTCAACTTTTCGATTAGATAATGCAGAACCGTTATTATCAACACAAATAATTTCTATCCATTGATCTGACCCTGAATCAAGTTTTTTTCCATATGGAGATTCTGGAATTTTGATGCCGATATATTCTGAAAATGGTTTAATTAAAAAACTCTTTTTTTCTGTACTAATATCTCCAGCTTTGTCTTGGACTCTACTTACCAAATTTGCTTCAATAATTCCTGATTCAGTAGCAAAATTTAAATTTTTAAAATTGAATTTTGCTTCCCCATTTGCATTCAACTCACCATCAAACACTGTCTGCCTCACATTATCGGTTTTAATTTCTGGATTCAAAAAAGTATATGCGTTGCGATCTTTGAACTTAGGCGCAATTCTCCGAGTAATAAAATCAACTTTTGCGCTCATATTTCCTGCTACTGCACCATGCAGATATTTTGACTGAAATTTCAATTCTGCTTGCTTTATATTATCGCTAGTAAATTCTGGAATCTGCCATTCCACTTTAAACCGATTAGGCTTTATTGCTTCAATCCAATAATTTTTTCTCACTTGTTCATTCGCAAAATTACACACCAACTGGTATTTACCAGTTATATAACTTGTCGATGTAGGAATCACAGTAGAATATAGACCAAGTTTTGCAATTGTTACAACTTTGGAATATAACTTTACCCCTTTAGGATTAATAAACTCCAATTGAATTGGCAATTCCGGTGGAAGCTGTTCTTTATTTTTATACAATACTATATTTACAAAAATAGAATCACCAGGTCGCCAAATATCTCTTTCAGAGTAAATGCATGATTTAATCATAGAGGACATATTTACTCCTTCTACATCGAATTCACTCAATGAAAGTGATTTTGATTCATTAAGAGACAAATAACTCGAATGACCATCTGATGACGCTACTATGTATGCTGCTGGAATAGCTACATTCACATTACAAATACCCTCACTATTTGTTTTGCTTGATTTTAGCAACTGAAGTTGTTTATCATAAACATCAATCTTTGCCGATTCAATTTGCTTAGCACTTAGATTATTCAACGCAACAACTTGAATGTTCTTTTTGTCTTTACTCTGTTTTGCTTGAATACATAAGTTTGAGGAAAGAATATTTTTTCGAACAAAATTTCTAGATGTATAATAATTTAAACTACAAGGATCCTCCCCATTGTAATTTACATTTTCTTCATCAGACTCAAAATATCGATAAGGCCAATAATCTACCCAATTGGATCGGATAATGTCGTCTGTATCATAATCTCCAGCATTTAGAACCGGTATAGTTAACTTGTCATTGCATTGATACGCAGTATATTCAGGTTTGAATGTAAGCCTTATCTCGTACATTGCACCTGGATCTGATTTCACCATTGTTGAAATATTAAGTCCATATGAAACCCATTCATCTTCATCTGCTTTGTCCAAAACAATCGTCTCTTGATGTATTATTCTACCCAACTTTGAACTTTGGTACATATTAAAATCTTCATTAAAATGTAAATTATATAATACATTATTAGAAAATATTTTAAATATTTCCACATCTACTTTAGTTAGATTAATCGCTTGAATTCCGACAATTGCTTCATTATCTAATGGCAAAATGGAATTTAATTTCGAGTCAACAAATTTTACTCTTGGTTTCGCCTCACTAAATACAATAGATGATGAATAGGACTTATTCAGCAATTGTCCATACGTATTTTTCAGTTGCAATGCAACATCAAGATTTACTGATTCTGAATGCATATTTTCACTTACAAAAACATTTATCTTATTGCCTTCATTCTGAACTCTAATATTAGAATCATCAGCTGACATACTTACGATTCCTCGCAAATCCAATAATGGATCAATGCGATCAGAAAGATAGATGGTGATCATTTTAGAGGGTTCTTTAAATACTTTTACCCCTGTGACCGTGAATTCGTTTTTCGGATTGATATCAAATTCTTCTGACTCCCATTGATCGTTCATTTCAGGCAGTGATCTCCATGTAATTACAAAGTTTCGAATTTCTTCTGTTTGCTCAATTCCCCCTACACTAATAGCCCATTCTAAAGGATTCAATTGGACTAATGTATATGAGTGAAGTTCTTTGTTATCGAGCTTAATCAAAACATATTTTCTGATTTGTTCATCTGAGACTTTCATATTAGTTATAATCTTTGCATCAAATGTAACTTTGTCTTCATCAATTAATGAAGCAGTAGGATATTCTGTATCTACATCAAGAAACATTGGTGCAAATTGCACTGAAGTGTTATATATCCTAAAACTATCGGTGATAGTAGGAAACACTTTTTGTAAATTTAAGCTAAGATGATATTTAACTTTAGGATCAATAGCTCCACTCTCTGGTATAAACTCAAGCTTCATCGGATCAGAGATGGCAAACTCTCCTTTCAATTCAGGCTTAATATTCAGTAATGAGCTCAGATTTGCTTTAGAATTCAAAATTGACTCTGGAATGCGTTCTGTAAATACAAATTGAATATTTGCATTTCGCTCAAGTTGCTTCAAAGGGACATTCTGAAGAAATAAAGCAAACTTAGAAGGATCTGAAAGAATCGGACTTTCTGTAGTTTTTCTACATGCTGTTAAAAGGAGAGCACAGAGAATGAAGCAGTTTTTAATAGATAAAGTGTACATACTTTTGGTTGATTGGATTTAAATCGTACAATAAAGCTACGCAGATTTCATCTTAAAATTGCGTCTTTTTCAAATAATTATTATAATCTCCTGATATATTAAAGCTAAACTACCAATCATATCAATTCTAAGTATATATTTTATACAGCTTGAATTAGCTACTACAAATTACAAAAAGTTGTATATTTGCACTTTAGATGTATAGTGTATTGTAAATCAATTAAATACAAAATCATTTAAAATATTCAAAGGTTCACTATCCATTTTCAAACAATTTAATATTAAATTTTTGGCATAATATTTATATTATATAAATAACTCATTTGAATATGAAAATTAAAAAGCGGATTTACTTGCAATTTTTACTACCCTTATTCTGGGCAGTGAATACGATTGCCCAACCTTGTGCAAATGCAGGTAGAGACACCTTAGTTTGCGGTTTTACGTATAATTTGATTGGACAACCGAACAACGGTTCTTGGTCATTTATTTGTAATGACACAAGTAAAAGAGTTAAAATAGACAGCCTTTTTCCAAGTACTTCAAAGGTTTCTGTAAATAGTTGTGGCAGTTATAAATTTGTTTACACAGTTGGAGATCCTTGCCCATCTTCAGATACAGTTGTGATCACATTCGAAAATCGCTCGTTTAAAATTGAAGACCTAACAACTACTTTGTCATTACGTTATAATTCAATTGCTTCTCATATTTCTCCACAAGATAGCTGTGGGAACAAAAGAATACTAGAAAGCAAAAGTGAACCAATTCCGCTTTGGCATTTCAATTTTGTGGGTAGGTGTGAAAATTTTGGAATTAAAATTCAAGAATTTGACAGTGACACTACTAGTTGTTTGTTAGATAGTATAACCTATGACATTTTAGTTAAAAGAGATACTACGAAATTCAATTGGTTTACGTCTCAATCAAATTTTTTAATTAAGGACAGTTCAAACCAAATTGTTGATAATCGCTTTTTTGACTATATTAATTTATTGCAAAATGGTTTTTTAGGTGTTATGGATAGCCTTTGTCCTTTAAACAAATGTTATACAAATACGATAACTTGTTTAGACACTACAGTCTATGATACATTAAATCTTAGAATACCTGTGCACTGTGGTGGACAATGGCATTTAGTTCAAAATTCTGACACGTTAGCATTAAATGACTCAAATATATTTACATTAAATGGTCAAAAATATGAATTTGATATTTTAACTGGTTCGAAGTATTATGGACCTAATTCTTTACAATTTGAATTGTTTGAAATTGATAGTTTTGGTGTCCTTAACAATATCTCTAAAAATGTTAGCTTGCCTATTATATGGAGAGAAACTTGGATTTATGATACATTAACTACAATTCAAGCTAGAGAAATAACTGATGATAAATGCAGTTGTAATGGGAGGTCTATTTATATTGATACATTTGTAATTCCAGATATTCCATTGCTAAATTTTCAAGTTATTAATTTGAAATTTAGTAAAAATATAAATCCCAAAATATCTGGCAAATCATTCTTTTGCAAAGGTCAATCTTTAGCCTTATCAACAGATAAGGTTTACAAAAACTATCTTTGGTCTACATCTGATACTACTAGAAGTATCGAGATTCTAACTGAAGGAAAATATTACTTGAATGTAGAAGATAGCTTGGGTTGTATAGGTGTTGACAGCATCATTGTTTCCGAAATTGATAATCCGAATTTTTCAATAGATGCAAGTGCAACTGTAATTTGCAGAGGAAATTGTGCTACACTTGAGATCAAAGCAGATAGCACCATAACAGGAATATGGAATAATACAGATACATCAACTATTTTTATTGCTTGTCCTACTATAGATCAAACTTATTTTGCTCAAGCCATCAATCAATTCGGATGCAGTTCAGTAGAACAAATTAAAATTACAGTAAGGCCTACTCCTGATCCAAATGCAGGTGAAAACAAAGAAATCACTTGTTCAAATAGCGCGACAAGACTTGATCCTCTACGTTTAGATCTTGGAAATGGAAGGTATTTCTTTTGGACTGGACCAGGTATTAATTCATTTAATAGAGATTCGACTAGCCCATTAGTAAACCAAGCGGGTATTTATGTGCTTCATACTATTGATTCAACTACTGGCTGTTCAGGAACTGATACAGTCGAAGTAAAAGAAAATAAACTGCTTCCTAAATCAAATGCAGGTAATGATCAAACGCTTAATTGTAAATTTACAACATTAAATTTATTGGCTGACACTACAACCTTAAGCATTGGGTATAGTTTTAAATGGCAAGGTCCAGATATCTATCCATTTAACCAAAATCAAGTAAATCCTAAAATAGGTTTGCCTGGCAGTTATATACTTGAAGTCATGAATCTTTCAAATGGCTGTACTGCATATGATACTATTTTAATTAGATTAGATACTTTAAAGCCAAAAGCAGATGCAGGAATTGACAAATTAATTTACTGTGATTCGACAGGACGAACCATTGGTTCATTACTATCCAGTTCAGGATCAAATTTTGCTTATGAGTGGAAAGGCCCAAACATTGATACAGCCAATAACAAATCAAAATTCTTATTTGCCAAAACCAGCGGTACATATACTTTACTAGTTACAAACCAACTAAACTATTGCGTAGATTCCGATCAAGTCATAGTCACTCTGCCATTGCAGTATCCTATTGCAAATGCAACAAAACTTGGTGACTTAGGCTGTCGAGTTGATAGCATTCAAATTTCTGGACAAACTTCTATAGGTAGTAACTTAAAGCCTTTTTGGATTCATCCAAATCTAAGTTTACAACAAAGAAATAAAAGTTCTTTATTTGTAAAAACAGCTGGTACTTATATTCTTGAAATAACTGATACAACAACTCATTGTAAATCCTATGACACAATAGTAGTAAATTATACCGGACCAATTCCAAATGCATCCGCTGGACCAGATCAAAAAATAACTTGCGACAATGAACAAGTAGTGCTAGAAGGTTCAATCTTGCATCCAGATACGATAACTTCTTTTATTTGGCAGGGACCTGGCATAACTTTTTCGAATATAAAGCTTAAAAAACCAGTTGTTGACAAAGAAGGAATCTATCTATTATATGTTACAGATACATCCAACAACTGTGAGTTTGTAGATACTGTTCGAGTTACCAAAGAGTTACTAAAATCTACTGTAGATCTTGGACCTGATCGAATCTTAAACTGTAAAATAGACAGTTTTGAAATTGTAGCTCAAATCACAAATCTAAAACCAAATTACTATTTTCAATGGAATGGTCCGGGCATAATACCTGGAACTGAAAGAATGGTTCGACAAAAATTGAAAACGCCTGGAACATATAGTTTCTTTGTTAGTACACCAAACAAAGAGTGCTTTGTTGCAGATACCATAGTAATAAATAAAGATACTTCTCTTATTGATTTAAACTTAATTGACACTTTTGTATTAAACTGTGTAGACACAAATCTTAGAATAGATGTTTCAACTATATCAAAGATTGATTCAGTCCAATGGTATTTGGGAAATAATAGAATAAGTACTTCAAATTCTGGTGAAAAAATCACACTTCGTACACCTGGAACATATTATTATTATAGTTATCAAGACAATGGTTGTTTCAATGTTGATTCTTTAACAATATTGCCTTACAAAGAATTAAAATTTGTAATTGAAACTACAAAAACTTGTGATTTATCATCTACAGGGACATTAAGAATAAGGGTTATTGATGGTGTAGGTCCATTTAAGTTTTCAATAGGAAATACTTCACCTGACACAATAAGTTACTTTACACAATTAAGTGGTGATATTATTGTTAGAGTAGTCGATGGTCGAAATTGTGTGAGTTCTCGAACTATAAGAATTGATAGGCATCCACCATTTCCAACAATGATCAGAAAAGATACAACAATTCAATTTTGTGACGAGACTACTTTACTTGCATCTCAAGCAGTTTTAGATAATAAAAGTACACCATTGACATATTTGTGGAGTCGCAATGGTGAAAAAACATCACTAATTATAGTAAATCAACCTGATACTTATACTGTAACGATTACTGATGAAAACAAATGTGGCACTGCTATTTCTACCTTTTATGTTGAATCAAAGGATAAAAATTTTGACGATGTATTCAAGATGCCGAATGTATTTACTCCAAATGAAGATAATCTAAATGATACATACAATGCATATATTGAAGATGAAATTGAAGTTACTAATTTCTTACTAAAAATTTATAATCGTTGGGGTCAATTGGTATTTGAATCAGACGATCCAACATTGGGCTGGAATGGAGAATACAAAAATGAAAAACAACCGACAGAAACATATTTATACATTGTCACTGGTGAAATTAAAATTTGTAGTGATATTCCTGAATCATTTAAAATAAAAGGCGACCTTTCATTACTCCGATGATAGAATTCCATTTTTAATAAATGTGAGTGAAATCGAATTCATGCAATACCTCAATCCAGTGGGTTGAGGTCCATCATCAAATACATGTCCAAGGTGTCCACCACATCGAGAACAAACAGTCTCAGTTCTCACCATCAAGTGACTATTGTCCTTGATTTCTCTTATCACAGTAGGATTGATCGCTTCATAAAAACTTGGCCATCCTGTACCAGACTCAAACTTGGCATCTGATTGAAACAATGGAAGCATACAAGCTGCACAACAATAAATTCCCGATTCATGATTATCCCAATATTTTCCAGTAAATGATCGTTCTGTACCCTTTTCTCTTAAAACATAATAAGCATCAGGAGATAATAAGGATTTCCAATATTCATCTGATTTTTGGATACTTACTATTTTTTTGGGTAAGATTACTATTGAATCTTTTACAACAACTTTAATTTGTTCTAAATTCACATTTTTCGTAGTCGTCGAATTACAACTTCCAGATATAACTAAAAAAAATAAATAAAATAAACTACTTTTCATCTCTGATCTTTTTTTCTTGTTGCAATGCAATTCCAACAATTTTTTTAACTGAACTTAATATGGTCAATAAAACTATATAAATAATACTTAACAATTTAATAAGCCATTTATGATCTTCCTGAGCCAAAATAGAGTGTGAAGAAAATAACCAAATAGAGCCAATAACAAATGCAGTCAATCCAATATAACTATAAACTGATTCTCCATAAAAAGCAACAAGATCATTCACTTTAAATCCTGTCACAACATTAATTATTATATAAAATAAAATTATTGCACATCCAATGATTACATATTGCTCTGGATCAATTTTGGTTGTTAGTAAACTACTATAAATTTTAAAGCAAACAAATATGACAATCAATAGCAAGCCACAAATCGTAGCAATACTTATGGGCTTTTGATAGTTTAATGATTTCAATTTATCAAGTAAACTCATTTCATTGAATTATAACTTCGCCATATAAATCAAATGCTGTGGCATCTACTATTTCTACTTGAGCAAAATCTCCTAATCGAATATAATTACTCGAAGCAGGAACTAAGACTTCGTTGTCAACTTCAGGACTGTCAAACTCAGACCTGCCTATAAAATAACCAGACTCTTTACGATCAAAAAGCACCTTATAGCTTTTACCAACTTTTTGTGCATTGAGTGCTTCTGAAATTGGTTCTTGAATTTGCATTAACTGGCTTGCTCTTTGTTCTTTCAATTCAATAGAAATATTGTCTTCTAAAAGAAATGCAGAAGTATCATCTTCATGGGAGTATTGGAACACGCCTAATCTATCAAATTTCGTTTCTTCTACAAATCGACACATAGTATCAAAATCATTTTCAGTTTCTCCTGGGAAACCAACTAACATCGTAGTTCGCAATGCAATTCCAGGAACCTTTGAGCGAATTGCCTCTATCAGTTCTTTGGTTTCCGAAGATGTAATTTGTCTTTTCATTCGACTCAATACAGGATCGGAATAATGTTGTAAGGGTATGTCCAAATAATTGCATATTTTAGGTTGATCTCTCATGACATCTAAAATTTCTAATGGAAATTTTGAAGGATAAGCATAATGTAATCGAATCCATTCAATGCCATCAACTTCGCAGAGACGCTCTAACAATTCTGGTAAAGCTCTTTTCTTATATAAATCTAAACCATAGTAAGTCAATTCTTGAGCTATTAAAATAATTTCTTTAACACCAGTTGACGCTAAATATTTAGTTTGGGAGATTAAAGACTCTATAGGTTGGGAGATATGTTTCCCTCTCATCAATGGAATTGCACAAAACGAACAGGTGCGGTTGCACCCTTCAGAAATTTTTAAATAAGCAAAATGACTAGGAGTTGTAATCGATCTTTCGCCAATAAGTTCAGATTTGTAATCGATATTAAAACGTTTCAACAAAGCAGGCATCTCTAAAGTCCCAAAAAAATCATCGACTTCCTTAATTTCATCCATCAGGTTATCCTTATAGCGCTGAGATAAGCAACCTGTAACATACAATTTTTTAATTTTGCCTTCGTTTTTTAATTGTGCATATTCAAGAATAGTATCAATTGATTCTTGTTTGGCACGATCTATAAAACCACATGTGTTAATAATGATAACATCTGCAGGTTTTGCTTGAGGATTATGTCGTACTTTGTAATGGTTGTGTTCCAATTGAGTAATTAAATTCTCACTATCAACTAGATTTTTGGAGCAACCTAAGGTTACAACATGGATTTGATCATTTTTTATGCTCTTAGTCTTCAAAAAGTAATAAATTAGCGACAAATATATCAATAAATGGCTGTACCATCAAGTCTAAAATTAATTGTTTTCACTTTACTAATCCATCTTGGGTCATTTTATCAAGGTAAAAGTCAATTTGCCTTTTCTAGCTATTATTTTTCTGAAAATGTCAATCAAGCCAATCGACTAGGTGAAAAAGAAATTTTTCCTAATAAAGTTGGTGTTATTATGGCTGGCTTCAACTATTGGTTTCGGTTGAAAAATTTTAGAACTGAATTTTACCCCGGTATACAATATAGCCATTCCTTATTCCCATCGGAATATAAAATCAAAGAAAATGGTATCCTTATTGAAACACCCGTACACTTCTACCCTTTTGACTTTAAGAATGATTGTAACTGTCCTACTTTTGGAAAAGAAGGTAGTTTATTCAATAAAGGTTTTTTCTTAAAGCTTACCACAATGCATAAATGGAACAATAGAAAGTTTGAACAAGCTGATAGTATCAAATCAAGCAATTATTTATTTTATTTTGGTTTAGGTGCTGGTCTAGAAATACCCATTGGAAAACTTTGGTCAGTACTACCTTCAATCAGCTATCTATCTAATACTAATGACTTTATTGAATCTAGCAAAAAACACGAATTCAACAGACAAGGCATTCAATTTGGTATCAGTACCCTTTATCGTTACGACTACCGTAAAAATTATAGAAGAAGATAATGGTCAAGAAATTTTGACTTTAGGTCATTTACTAACTTCAATTGCCTGATAATATCGTTTAGAAAATGAAGGCGTAATGCTTTTAAAATTTCGAGCAAACTGGGTAGATTTCCATTCATTCGTAGGTTTAACTTTTATCTCATGTCCATCCAAGTTAAACTCAATTGGCATCTCAAAGGATGTTTCAATGCACTTCCAGCGATAATAAACTAAGGTAAGGTCCGCCTTTTTGTCAATTCGATATTCAAGCGTAGGTGGAGTTTCCCATCGCAAATATTGGTGAATAAAAGCTGTATAATCTTTTTTAGTCCTACGATTTACTAGATTGATAAAATCATCTCTGTTTGCAGATTTAATTTTGTGGTTGTCGTAGAATTCATGTAAAATAGAAAACCATAAAGTATCATTTTCTATTGTATTCCGCAGACTGTGTAGCATCCAAGATCCCTTATAATATTGATCACTCGTTAATGGTTCATAATTTACTCCATATGGACCGAAGATGGGTTCAGTATTTTTTATTAATGACTTTTGACTAAGTAAATACCGCTGAGCAGCATCTTTACCATAATAATACTCAACAAATAAAGCCTCCATGTAAGTGGCAAAGCTTTCATGAATCCACATATCTCCTAGATCTGTACATGAGACACTATTACCAAAATATTCATGGGCAGTTTCATGCAAAATAATATAATCAAAATCAAGTTCTTCTAGTATACCTTTACCTAAGTATCCTCCCTTAAACTCATTTCCATAGGCTATTGCACTTTGGTGCTCCATCCCTAAATAAGGACATTCAACCAAAGCATAGCCATCTTTCCAAAATGGATATTTTCCAAAATAATGTTCAAAGGCACGAAGTACTTTATGAACTTGCTTAAAATGAGTGGCTGCAACCGCTTTATGGTTTGGCAATACATAATAATCCAATGCTAATTCGCTGCTATCATTGGCTTTATATAAATCCTGAAGATGCTCATATTTCCCAATATAAACCGTGATATTATAATTATTAATCGGGTATGTTACTTTCCAAGAATATGTTTTTGTATTGTTCTTTTGTTCTTTTATTCCAGTTAAATTTCCATTAGAAACAGCTACTAAATCTGAAGGTACTGTAAAATGCATTTCCATACTATCTGGTTCATCACTGAGATGATCTTTATTTGGCCACCAAAGACTCGCACCAATTCCTTCACAAGCCACCCCTGCCCAAGTATTCCCTTCAATGTCTTCTTTCCATACGAATCCACCATCCCAGGGGGCATTCTTTGCTTGAATAGGTTTGCCTTCATACTCAACTGTCATACTATATTTGCTTCCTTTATTAATAGAAGCTTCAACGAAAGTTGCATTTTCTGAACGTTTAAACTTGACGTTTTTATTGTTAAGTGTGATCGCATTAATTTTCATTTGTTGAAACAAATCAATTTGAATTTTTGATTGATTCTCAACCGCTGTAAAATCCATTTTAAGAGTACCGGCAATCATTTTTTTTGAAGGAAAAAATTCAAGACTCAAATTATAATACCTAACATCATACAATCTCCATTCATTGATAGATCCTCTAAGTCTATCATTATAAGTAAATGCCTTTTGTGAAAATAAAAAACATTTGGAAACTAAAGAAAGGATAAGTAATAAATAGAATTTCATTATATAGGTCTGATTTTATGATTTTGCGATCGTAAATTTTTAAATATCATCTGATCAAGATACTTAGATGGAAAAAAATGTGCCAATATTTTAATCATCCAAGCGCGCTTGTGCACGATATAACGATTGGAAGGATTTTTTAGTTCTAAAGCCTTATTAATACTTGGCCAAATAGCTTCAACTGGCAATGCATTTCGTTCTGTTTCCTCAATAATTGCATCTGCTCTAGCTAAAACATCAGAAAATACTGAATTCTTATAATTTTCTCCAACACCTAAATTCTTTTGCCAAATCTTTGTTTTTAAAGGTCCTGGTTCTATGAGTATCACTTTTATGCCCAATAACATTAATTCCCTTCGCAAGGCATCTGACAAAGCTTCTAAAGCAAATTTTGAGGAAGAATATGCTCCTGTGAACGGTGAAGTAATCAATCCTGAGACAGAGCTAATATTAATAATTCGAGAGCCGGTTTCAAATAATGGAAAGGCCAATTGTGTGCACCTCAATACTCCAAATAAATTGACATTAAATTGCTCTTTGAACTGCTCTATTGGTAATTCTACTAGTGGTCCAGGTACTGCAATACCAGCATTATTTATCAATGCAAAAAGTTTCTCATTGCCTAAAATTTGATTGATGACTTGAAAAGCATTACTAATTGAAGTCTCTGAAGACTGATCCATCTCAATAAGTACAACTCTAGGATCAAGAGTTTTATATTGGATATTGCGATCCCGAACTGAACCAATGACACGATATGGACCTTTGACCATTTCATTTGCTATGTATAAACCAATTCCAGAAGAAACACCTGTAATCAATACCCATTTATTGAATTTCATATTACTATTAATTTGATTCTCTGCAATTTATATATTTTTAATTAATCCTTGTAAATATTTTATAAATTTGACTCCGCAATTTATATAAATTGCAATTACAAACGTTATGTTTTTAGTTATATTGAAATGAAAAAAATAGCAATTCTTTCTGCACTTTTGTTGTCCATTACTTTTTCATGCAAGAATGAAACAAAGCTAGATGCGGAATATCTCAATGGAAATTGGCTTGTTCAAGAAGCCTTTAGAAATGAGATTAAAACTCAAACTCTTGCTGGTGCCAATTTTAATTTTAACAATAATTTTATAAATACAAATTTTACAGGTAAAGATGTAAATTCATCACTTGTGATCAATCATAAAACAAAAAGTTTGCGATTAGAAGCATTAAATCAAGAATTTATTACTAAAATAATTTCAGATAAACAACTAGAATTGTCTACAACTATCCAAGGCATTCCATTTCGAATTATTATAATTAAACAATAAATGTTCCATAGAATACTCTCTTTATTTTTTGTACTGAATTGTTGTACATCATCACTTTTATCCCAAGTTCATGCTTATATTCAAAGCACAGTTTTTTATCAAGATGAGAATCCTTATGTAGAATTGTTTTATATCATGTCAATTGATGAAGCTAGCCAATCATCTCATATTGCTTTACAAATTTTAGTAAAACAAAATAATGAATATGTAAAGGCTCTGAAATATAATTTCAATACTCAGCAATCAAAGAAACATCATCCCATTCTTCATATAGAGCGCATTATATTGCCAATTGGTAGTTATGAAATTGAATCGGTTTTTAATCATTCGAATTCGATAGAAACAGAACATAGACTACTTAACCCTGTTGAAATTAAACCTAAGAATGCTTCAATAAATATTTCAGAAATACAGCTTTGCTCAACTTTAAAAAATACTTTGGATTCCACATATAAATACCAAAAAAACGGTATTCAATATGAACCTCAACTTTTTAATACTTATGAGCCACAGGATAGATTGATGCAATTTTATTATGAGACTTATTCTAATCAAGAACAAAAAGAGTCTTTAATACATCATTATATAATTGAAAAGATAGACACGCTTCTCCATCGAACTAAAGTGATTGATTGGTATAAGAAAAAAGAGATAAAAAGATATAATCCAGTAATCATTACTCAGGATATTAGTAATCTTCCTTCTGGTAATTATATCTTAAGAATTGAATTGTTAAAAATGGATAAGTCAATGGTCACAAAAACTGAAATTGGATTTATACGTATCAATCCATTCTGGGATCGTTTTGTTGATGTATATTATGAAGAAACTGCTTCGCGTAGATTCTTTGAAACATTGCCTAATGATACAGCTCAATACATGTTAAAGGCAATTAAACCAAATGTGCCCTCTACAGATATGCCGATTTTAAATTATTTGAAGAAAAATGGAAATATTGCTGAAATAAAACTGTATCTCTATGATTTCTTTAGAAAAGCTTCAAATGATGCCTCTAGTCCGTCAAAATATTTTGAATATTTAAATACTGCTTTAGCTGTAGATACAAGGTTTAATTCAGGTTTTGGAAAGGGTTTTGAAACTGATCGAGGTGTTATTTATATGCGTTATGGAAATCCTAGTGAAATAATTCCTGTCGATCAAGATAATGGAGCTTTTCCCTATGAGATATGGCTATATAATAAAATTGTGAAAACCAATCAAGTTAATGTTAAGTTTTTATTTTACAACCCAGACTTAGCAGGAGGAGATTTCAGACTACTACATTCTACTGCTAGAGGAGAAAGAAACAACCCAAGATGGGAACCTGAACTCTATAAAAGAGTTCAATCAGAAATTATCCAAAATGATGGTATAGATGATACTAAGGTACAAAGTAACTTTCATCGAAGAGCTAGAGAATATTTCGATAACTAAACAACTTTCAAAAGAAATCAATCGAAAAGCTTTGTGATTCAACACTAGCCTCCACAAGCTGTTTTTAGTTTTTTGATATTAGAATTCCAAATATCATTCTGGCTTTTAACTTCATCTGCTTCACAACATTCCGTCACTTCTAGGATGGTTTCATTGGTAATATCTGTTTTGTAGATCCTAAATTGAAGAAATTCATCGGGGCGATCCGTCCAAATGAACTTTACCAATTCTTCTTCTATATCTTCAGAAAGATTAGCTTCTTCAGCTTCATCATTCCAAGAGAAGGTATAAAGATCTCCCACATTGTCCACTTTATCACAAAACCAGCGAACCAAACATGTAGGTTGTGTCACGAAAAGATAGATGATCGAAGGCGAGGCCTTGAACATATATTCGAATTTAGCTTGAATAATTTTCAACTTTTTATGTATTAAGACTCGGCAATATTAAAATTGTTTCTATATTTTTTTGCAAAATCATGAACTTTTTTTATTCAATTTTTATTTCTTACCTTATGTTGAATGAAACGAAGCTCAGTCAACATGTAGTTCATCAACGTGACAAATTCTTATCATCGAATTACTAATCATTTGTGAATCAATAATTTAGAGAGAAAAATTAATCTTGGATGCGGCAGTTAAAAATTACGAAATCAATTACGAATAGGGAAAGTCAATCCCTTGAAAAATATTTGCAAGAAATAGGAAAAGTAGACCTTTTGACTCCTGAGGAAGAGGTAGAATTAGCCAAATTGATCAAACAAGGTAGCCAAGTGGCTCTTGAAAAATTGACAAAAGCTAATTTAAGATTTGTGGTTTCGGTTGCAAAACAATACCAAAACCAAGGATTATCACTTTCAGATTTAATCAATGAAGGAAATCTTGGTTTGATCAAAGCTGCTCAGCGATTTGACGAAACAAGGGGTTTTAAATTTATTTCTTATGCCGTTTGGTGGATCAGACAATCTATACTGCAAGCTTTGGCAGAACAATCAAGAATCGTAAGACTTCCACTCAACAAAGTAGGTTCCTTAAACAAGATAAATCGTGCTTTTTCTGAATTGGAACAAGAATTTGAAAGAGAACCATCACCAGAAGAACTCGCAACTCTCCTTGAAATTCCGACAGAAGAGGTTGAAACGACATTAGGCGTTGCAGCAAGACACGTGTCTATGGATGCGCCATTTGTAGAAGGCGAAGACAACTCTTTATTAGATGTATTAGAAAATAGTAGTACTCCAGCTACCGACCAGCGCTTAGAATATAAAGACTCTCTTCGGAGAGAAATAGAGCGTGCTCTAGGAACTTTGACTGATAGACAAGCTGATGTCATTAAACTTTATTTTGGATTGGGTGTAGAGCATCCAGAGTCATTAGAAGACATTGGTGATAAATTTGGCTTGACTCGTGAACGTGTAAGACAAATTAAAGATAAAGCGATAAATAAATTGCGCTCTACCACAAGAAGCAAACTCTTAAAGCAATATTTAGGCATTTAATATTATAATTTTTTGTATATAAATTAGCCTAAAAACTTTTTTAAGACAGTTCATTTTTTGACCTTTGCATAAAATTATTAATATGAACGGAATGTCATATAACGAATCAACTGAATTGGCATTACAAGAGTGGCGAGAAAAAGAAAAAAAAGCGCTCGAATTAAGCAAAATTGTTGGAGAACTTAGATTTGATAGGTCTATAGAATTAGTATTGTTCAGAAGAGACTTATATGACGTAAGGCCAAGCGAAATCATCCATTATCATTTATTTGCCAAAAATTATATCAATACTGAGCTAAGTATAAATCTTACTCTACAAATTGCTAAGGCAATTTTTGATAATAAAACTATTGGATCATCGCGCATAGACATAGGCAAGCTTGCTTCAGAATATCAAACCTCGGATGGAGATTTATATGAATTCGTTTCGAACAAACTAAGTTTATCAAAACTAGATCCAGAACAAACTTATACACACCGTGATGTCGTGCTTTATGGTTTTGGTAGAATCGGTAGATTAGTTGCAAGACGTATTATTTCTTCCACCGGGAGAGGTGAACAATTAAGATTAAAGGCCATTGTGTTGAGGTCAAGTATGAAAGTTCGACTAGAGGAGGTCAATAAAAGAATGGCCTTACTCGAGATTGACTCAATTCATGGCGCTTTCCCAGGTACAGTGCAAGTTTTAGAAGAAGGCAATATCGTTGAAATCAATGGTAACAAAATTCATATGATTTTTGCAGGTGATCCTTCAGAAATTAATTATGAAGATTATGGCATCAAAGATGCTATACTTATTGACAATACAGGCATGTGGGATACTAAGGAAAAATTAAGTGCACATCTCCGACCAGGAATTCAAAAAGTGATCTTGACTGCACCTGGCAAAGACATTCCAAATATTGTAGTAGGTGCAAATCATCAAACTATTGACTTTGAATCTGAAACAGTGGTTTGTGCTGCTTCATGTACTACCAATGCCATAGTTCCCGTAATTCAAACAATTGATAATGAATTTGGTATTGAAAAAGGCCATATTGAAACTGTTCATGCATATACTAGTGATCAAAATCTATTAGACAATTTCCATAAAAAGCCAAGAAGAGGCCGAGGAGCTCCAATTAATATGGTAATCACAAGCACTGGCGCTGCAAGTGCCGTAGCAAAAGTGTTACCAAATCTAAAAGGAAAACTTACAGGAAATGCTGTTCGAGTTCCAGTGCCGAATGTATCTCTTGCCATATTAAACCTTACTTTAGCTAAGATCAGCACTCGCGAGGAAATCTTAGAAAAATTAAGACATGCCTGTTTGCATGGTGATTTAGTGGAGCAAATGCAGTATTCCACCAATGATGAATATGTTTCGAGTAATGCGGTTGGCACAACGGTTGCCTCTGTTATAGATGTACCATCTACGATCTTATCTAATGATGGAAGGACAGTGACCCTATACGCATGGTACGATAATGAATATGGATATACATGTCAAGTAGTTCGCTTGGCAAAACATGTCGCTCAAGTAAGGAGATTCTCTTACTATTAAAAGTAAATGTCTACACAAATTAATGACAATCCGCCAAATAAATGGCTACCACTTTTGCTAGGCTTGGCTTGTGCAGTTGGGTTATTTTTTGGAACAAAAATTCAACTTCCAAAAGAACCGAAATCAGAAAATCTTCCTGCAGAAGCCAATAAAGCGATTCAAAAAATTACTGATGCTTTTGCATACATCAATTCGAAGTATGATGATTCTTTAGATTATCAGACTATTGTAGACAAAAGTTTGTATGGACTTACTCAAGAGTTAGACCCCTACTCCAATTACTCAAACCTTGAAACAAAACAAGCAGAAATTGATGATCTGGATGGCGATTATTTTGGGGTTGGTATTGAATGTCGAAAAGTTGGATCTCGTTTTTTTATTGATAAAGTTTATGATAAAAGTCCTGCACAAGAGAATGGAATTCAATTTGGAGATGAACTTATTACTATCAATGAAAAAATACTTGATAGCACATATTCAACAAAAAAGATTATTGACCTTATTAAATCTGCTCCCTCAAAAGTAAAATTAGAAGTAAACACAAGTTCAGGCAAACTATTTAAAGAGCTTACAAAGCGAGAAATTGCGCTACCCTCAATTGGTTTTACTTATAGCCCTGAAAAAGGTGTTGTCTATGTTTCAATTCATAATTTTGGAGAAAAAACTTATCAAGAATTAATTGAAAAATTAGATCAACAAAGTCAGAATGGAAAGATTAAAAAATTAATTCTTGACTTAAGAAATAATTCAGGTGGTTATGTTTCAGCCGTAGCCGATATCCTGAATCAACTTATCCCAGAGAAAGACCAATTCATGTTTGAGACATTTGGCAGTAAAATTAAATCAAGAGTTTATAAAACGCTTGGACGTCCGTTTTTCAAATATGATAAAATCATAATTCTGGTAAATCAAAACACCGCATCAGCATCAGAGATATTGGCGGGGACATTACAAGATCTCGATATCGCTACGATAATAGGAACCAATACAGTGGGCAAAGGAACTATTTTGGAACATTTTGAATTGGCAGATGGCTCAATACTTAGATTAGTTACGGGAAGGTATAAATTACCTTCTGGAAGAATTCTTCAAAAACCCTTACAAGATGGATCTGAGATTTCTCTTCAAGAAAATAATACAAAGCAAGAGAAAATATTCTATTCTCTTCGAAAGAATAAAAAATTAGCAAATGCACAAGGAATAATACCTGATATAATTCTAGAAAATAAAGAACCCAATGTAAGAGAGTTCTCTAATGAGCTTAGTTCCAATTCAGAAGATTTCGTGCTACAGAATCGTGAAGCTATTCACAAATTAAACTTATCTTCTAGCTCTGATATTTTTACAAATCCTCATGTCGAAAAATTTATTACAGAAAGATCAACCACAAGTAAAGATAGCAATTTTATAACAGCCAATCAGTCAGTTATAGAGATTAAGCATGCAATTCTTTATTTATTATATGGAGATAAAAAACTTCAGGAAGAATTGTTAAAGAGAGATGCTTTATATTTGAAAGCAGTTTCTGAATAATCTAATATTTATGTCCGTTACTAATTTTATTTCAACCTCAATAGGCCAGCTTTTGCTTTTTGATGCAGTGATCTGGCATACTGATCTGGGCTGCGATCCAAGACCAGTTTATAAAATTTTCTGGCTTGTGCAATATCTTGTACTTCTTCAAACATTATTCCCATTTGCAACAAGGCATTGCAAGACATAAATGATTTCATACTGGGATCTTCCCTTATAGATCGTTCAAAATTTTCTAACGCCTTTTTTTTATTCTTTTGCAACTGATATATCCTAGCCAATCGATAAAAATATTCCAAACGAAATTTCGGATCAGAAAGAATTGATGATTCTTGTGTTATAAGTTTTTTCTCCGCTAATATAGCATAATTACCATCGGATAACAAGCGAGCTTGTATCAATGCAGGATGCATTGCAACCCCACGGTTTGCTTCAGCTTGTGCTTGTTTATCTTCATCTGTTACCGCGCTGCCCTTAGTGATACACAGAGTTCTATATTTCTCAAATTTGATTACATTGCCTTTGATCAAAGCATTCCATGCGAGCTTTTGATAAGCTTCTTTGATATATGAACTTCCATGAAATGTACTCACATAATTTAAAAAATAAGAGTCTGCACCATCATCCAGCTTTTGCAATTTCGCAATTCCTAATAAATATTCCAAAAAAGGTAATTTCTTTCTACTATCAATCGGAAGAGATTGAATTACATTGATTGTGGCATCATTGTATCCAGCTCTCATAGCGATACGCGCATGAATAAATGTCATCAATGGATTAGGATCAACTTCAACCATTCGCTTTGAAAGGTATTGATAAGCTTCAACTGATTTGTTCTCTAAATAAGCGAGCATAAATGCTTTAGCTGCAATGGCTTCATCGAGCATCATATGATCTTCAGATTCCGCAAACTGTAAAAAAACATCCAATTCAAGTTTTGCTTCTTTTATTGTGCCACTTAAACCCATTAATTTGGTCGCCCAAGTAAAACTCTCAGGTATCGTTGACAAAATTGCATGAAGGATTCCTAGTGATTTATATGTATATTTAAAATTTGGATAGTTTACTTTATTTGATTCAAGCAATTCCAATGCTTGGCGTGTAGATTGAAATGCCGCGAAATTGTCTTCCATTTTTAAATGAACTAGTGCCCATTGTAAATGTATCTCAGCTTGCAAAAAATTCTTCCATTCATCTTCCAACGAAGACGATTGAATTTTAGCAATTCGCTCGGCTTTCAAGTGCTTTGTCTTAGAATAAAACACCTTATTCTCATGAATAAACAGCCTAAAAAAATCATTATAATTTTCTAATAAAATCTTTACCTTATTCCGACTTGGTATTACTTGAGATGCCAATGTTCTCTTCGCTAAAACATAATCTAAATTAATGATCTGAGTGTAAACTTGATTTGTGTTTTGATCAAAAGACACATAATCCTTCACTTGTCCATTAAGCTCAATGACAAGAATTGAAAGAACTAAAAATGTTAAAATGCGAGTATAAATCAAATTACAGTGAATGCATTTTATTCTTCTGCTTGTTGGATCAAATCATCCACTAAAACTCTTCCACAATGTTCACAAGCAATGATTTTTTTACGCAATGCAATTTCTAACTGCATTTGAGGTGGAATCTGGTTATAGCAACCTCCACAAGCGCTTCTTTTGACCATTACGACAGCCAATCCGTTACGGTATCTTTTACGAATGTTATCATAAGCATGTAGCAATCGAACTTCGATGTTTTTTCTTGCCTTCTCAGACTTATTCGTCAACGCTTTTTCGTCCTTTTCAGTCTTTTCAATGATTTTTGAAAGTTCTGCTCTTTTCTCTTCTACATCTTTCTGCTTTTGAGAAAGCTTTTCCTTCAATGTATCGAGAGTCAACTTCTTATTCTTGATCTGCTCAGCTACCTCTTTCATTTTCTTTTCAGAAAGTTGAATTTCTAGCTTCTGCATGTTAATTTCCTTATTCAATGCCTCAAATTCTCGGTTGTTTTTAACCGTATCAAGCTGTTTTTCGTACTTTTTAATGTTATCTTCTGACTGCTTAATATTGATTTTATGACTATTGTGGTCTTTATCCATCTCAGCAATATTGCCTTCGAGTTTCACCACGCGAGTGCCTAAACCACCGATTTCATCCTCCAAATCACTTACCACCATTGGTAATTCACCTTTTACGATTTGAATTGAATCTACCTCAGAATCAATGAGTTGTAACTCATATAATTGCTTTAATTTTTGGATAATCGATACTTCTGCTGAAACGACACTTGTTTTTGCCATGTTAGTAATAATTTATTGGATTAGTACTTGATTTTGCTTTTCGGAGCGCAAAATTAGTGAATTTTTGTGAAATTAAGTCAAATAATAATTCAATTGTATATTGTTCGCTCTCAAAATGACCAATATCCATCAAAATAATCTGCTCATTTGCCTCAAAAAACTCGTGATACTTCAAATCTGAAGTAATCATAACATCAGCATTTGCTTGAATTGCATCTTTGATAAGAAATGATCCTGACCCACCACATATTGCGATTCTTTTTACATTTTGTTTAAGTAAACTTGTGTGTCGGACTACTTTGCATTGAAACGTATGTTTTACTTTTTCTAGAAAAAAACTAGTTTCAGTAGTATTATTCAATGTTCCAATGATTCCAGCTCCAATAGTTGAAGCTTGTACTTTGGGTCGAAGTATTTGCAGATCAATTAAATCCAATTTTGAAGCCATTTTTTGATTGACTCCATGCTGAAGGACATTATCTAAATTCGTGTGTATCGCGTATATGGCAATATCAGCTTTAATCGCAGCGATTATGGCTCGCTCTACATAATGATAGCCATTAATTCGTTTCAGTCCTGAGAAAATAATGGGATGATGACAAATAATCAAATTGCAATGATTCTGTTTTGCTTCTTCAACGATCGCCTCTGTCGCATCCAAGGAAAATAAAATAGAATTTATTTCTTGACTGTGTTGCCCCGTGATCAAGCCAGAATTATCATAGGACTCTTGCAAATGCAATGGCGCAATGGATTCTAAATAATTAGTTATTTCAATTAATTGCATTTCATATACTTAGACTCAAAATGGGAAATACGATTTATAAACGGAATTACAATAAATAAGTTATTAATTGATGATCAAGACATTGTTCTTACGATTAATATCAGCCATTTTCTGATCTGGATCGATAGTGATTTTCTTTATTTTTTGCAATGGTTCTTCAATTAAAACTTCATATTTTGGATTAACCCAATGCCAAGACTTGTGACAATTCACTTTTTGCATTCCAAAAGATTTTTCAGCTCTCATTAAATCCAATGGGATGTAATGTAAGGCATGACTACCATCTTCAAACTCTACGTTAAGCTCAATAGGCATAGGAAACAAACCAACACGTTCTAGGATCAGTTTGCATTGTTTTTTTCCATCAGAATAAACTGTATCAATAGCATAATCTATTGTCTTCGTAGTTTCAATCCAATATTCTTGAAACCAATCGAGCTCCGCTCCAGATCTGCGCTCCATAACTCTAAAAAAATCATCAGAAGTGGGATGTTTGTATCGCCATTTCCAATAATAATCTAAAAGTCCTTGTCTCGCCACATCTTTTCCTAATAGATATTCCAATTGGACCATTGTCAATGCACCTTTAACATAAGAAGCAATCCCATAAGCATAATTTGTATGATAATGATCAGCATGCGTAGTCAGATTTTCTTCCAATCCAGATTCAATAATCTTATTGTAAGCATCAAAGGATCCTTTGTAAGGAATCGAATCAGGCTTTTCACCAGGTAAGACTCCAAGCTTTTTCAAATATTGCTCTGTTTCATATTCTGCATAAGAAGTGAAGCCCTCATCCATCCATGGAAATTCTGCTTCATCAGTGGCCAACAACATCTGAAACCATGTATGCATGAGTTCATGTATACTCACACCAGCAAGGCTTGTCAAATTTCGATGCCCTGTGATCAACGTCGCTAAAGGATATTCCATACCACCATCTCCACCTTGAATGAAAGAATAAGATTTATATGGATATGGACCAAAATTTTTTTCGATATAATCTAAAGCCTGATCCATAACCGCTGGAAGCTTTTTCCATTCTTTTGTCTCTTCCTTGGGTTGATAGAAAAAATGTAATACCTGTCCATTCTTTCGAGTGAATGATTCGTGTACATAATCAGGATCCGCTGCCCAAACAAAATCATGTACATTGGGAGCAAAAAACTTCCATTTGCTTTTTCCTTTTTTATCAGTCTTCGAAGAACAATTCACATCTGATGTATTCATTTGATATCCAGTGGCCGCTACGCAGTAATTATTGTCTATTTCAATATTTACATAAAAGTCTCCCCAGTTGCCATAAAACTCTCTGCCGATATAAGGATTTGCATGCCATCCATTCTTATCATAAACACAAAGTTTTGGGTACCACTGTGCCATACTGTAGTCTATACCTTCTTTGTTATTTCTGCCTGATCGTCTGATTTGAATCGGTACTTGAGATTCAAACTCCATTGTGATTTCAGTTGAATCACCAGGCAATAATGACTTAGCCAATATCACTTCTAATATGGTTTGATCCATTGTCCATTTCAACTTTTTATTTCCTTGTTGGACCGTTTCGATTTGATGATAACCGATTTCTTTGTCTGTCAATTTACTAATGCGAGTCCCTACTCTCTTGTCTGCATCAACGATCCAGTTCGAACGAATATCCATGTCAGAATTGGGTTGAAATGCATTAAAGTAAAGATGATAAAACAATTTACTCAACGTATCAGGACTGCGATTGATGATTTTTAATTTCTGAGTGCCATCAAACTGATGCTTTTTTGTATCAAATTCAATATCCATATCATAACGCACTTCCATCTGCCAATAAGCTTCTTGTGCATTACTGGCAAATGATGAAATGATAAAACAAAGTAGTGAACTATACTTTTTAAACTTCTTACCTATAAATGATCGATCCATAATTGCGCACAAAATAATCAATGTTCCAAAATCTATAAAATATTCGTAATATTGCAGTTAAAATAAATCGTAATGAAAAATCACAAGTTACTGACTATCATATCCTTACTAGTTATTTTGTGGATCACAAGATTAGTTCCACATGTACCTAATTTTACTGCTGCTTCAGCTATAGTCGTGTTTCTTGGCGTGATTTATGGACAATGGAAATACTTTATCCCTATCCTATTGGGTTATTTCGCTTGTGATTTATGGATTACTAATTTCGTGTACAAATCAGATTCTGCTTGGTTTGGATCTTTATCACTTGCATATCTTTATATCCCCTATATAATTAATTTTATAATCAGCAAGTACTTACATTCTGATCATAAAATTTCTACTATGGGAATAGTAAGATTAAGTCTTATCTCATCAGTGATATTCTTTTTAGTTTCAAATTTTGGCGTTTGGGTGACAGATGCTCTATATCCAAAAACAATATCTGGTCTTTTGCTTTGCTATTGGGCAGCCATTCCATTTTTTGCTTATGAATTTGTCGCAACTCTATTCTTTAGTGTGAGTTTATTCAGTATTGCTTCAGTGCTTACTTCTAAGAAAACATTTGCTTTTGAATTGCAATAATGAACCAGAAACAAAACTCATAGAAGGGATCGATTATACAATCGAAAATGGACTCTTTGTATTTACTTCTCTTTATCTAACAAAACGTGGTTATTGCTGTGGCAATGGTTGTCGCAATTGTCCTTATGGAAAAGAACTTAGAATTGAGTAATAAAATGTGGTAATAATCACTTTCAATTTTTCTTCCTCAACATTAACCAAACCGGCTCAATAAATTTTTTCTTCCATACATTAATACTTGTGTTATCTCGAACTGGATATCTTCGTGGTGGCAACCACCACATATTTATAAATGGATCACGATCTATATCTACTAACAATTTTAAATAACTGGATATTTCGTCAGTTTCATCTCTTGAGATATAGTAAAGTGCTTTTTCAGAAATAGACCCTAATAGTTCTTCATCTATAAAATAATTTCCAACTCTTATGTCAAAATCCTCAATTGCAGTATTTGATTCTAACCTATGAAGTATGTATGGCCAGGCAAGTTTCCATAATCTTAAATAGCAATTTCTCATTACAAACCTAAGGTAGTCATGATCCCTTAAACCATTAGAATTAACAACAAAATGATCTAATCTATCTAGAGCTGTTTTTAGATTTGGTTCTTTTAAAGTTAACTGTCCTGATAAAAATCGATCCCCCAAGATCTGGGTTATTTTCTCTAAATTAACTAACTCAAGAGATGGAGACACATAATAAAAATATAATAGCTTAAGATTAAGTAGTTGTTCATAATTAAAATTTAGAAATTGATTCACCAACTCTTTGTTTGACAACATATCATATCGGAAACCATCATCAACTGGCGAAATATTCCTGACTCTGCCATCTTGATGTTGCAATGTAGTATCATGCCAAACAAATTTAGTTTTACCTGACAATACATAGTTGTAATGGACTAATTTCAAGGAATCAAATATAGACTCATCTCTGCAACATAAAGAATCAAACTCCGATTTTGACTTAACAAAACAATTTTCTTTATTAATGGGAATATCCAAAAGAACATATTTATAGATATGATTATAATTTGAATCTTGAAGCAAATGATAATTTTTTTCATAAAACAATGCTTCTTTATGCAAAATATCAAATTTGTATACATTTGCAAAATCTCTATACCATAATAAATCAGAATAGAGCTCATAATTATTGCGGACATCATTTAAGATCTTATTATAACTTGGATTTTCCCAACCCAATTTATAATAATAACTAGCTAATACATCCTTAGAATTATTACTTATGTTAGAATAAAAATGCTCAACAAAATATGCTGAATCTATACGATCTTTAAATGAATATAACAAACCGGGTTCATAGACCAACACACTATCCATCAGAAGACGATCTGGCACATTACGGAATCGTTTTGCAAGCTTATAACTATGTCTTAAATAATTAAAATGCTCATTATAATAAGGTGGCGGATCTCCCGCTATATCATCTACATAATTTATATAACCAATTAGAGTATCTATCCTTTCATCTCCTTTAAAAATTGCTAGCAAAGTGACTTTTTCAAATTCATTATAGATTGAATCATTTGTTGTATAGAAATTATCCAAACTAGGGTGCATGGATTGCAACAACTTAACATATTCTAATTTATCTATACTTTGAGCTAATGGGTTAGATGCCACTACTAATACTAAAAACAAGCATAGAAACATTGACTTAATTTTCAATAATGTCCAATTCATGGCATAAAATCGTTATTCTGATAACTCAAATTTACTATATTTATTTTATTTCAGAACGACAACTTAAATATAAATTTTACATCAACAATTCAATTTAATCATTCTTGACAGTTGAATTTCAATAAAAATCTTCATCATTACACCAACTATGCACTTTCCATTCACCATTCTCCATTAACCATTATCCATAAGCTATTAAGGCATCCATAAGTTCTCAGCTGTTTGAGACTTTAATGCTATATACCTCGAGACTGTAAAAAAATAGTCAGACAATCTATTCAAGTAAACGATTAAATTGAGATTAATATTTTCAATACTTGATAAGGTTACTACCCTACGCTCTGCTCTTCTGCATATAGTGCGACAAACATGGCTATTGGCTATCGCGACTGAACCTGATGGAAGAATAAATGCAGTCAAAGCTGGTAGTTCCTTATCCATTCGATCGATGCATTGCTCTAAATAGTCTATAGGCTTTTGATCAAACGTTTTTAACTTAAGCAGATTGCTTTTCTCTATAGGAGTGGCAAGATAAGATCCAATGACAAATAATTCTTTTTGAATACCAGATAGTTCCGCTAGTAAATCATTATCTTGTAAAGACGCCATCAATACACCGATAAATGAATTTAATTCATCTACTGTACCATAAGATTCTATTCGAATATCATCCTTTGACAATCGAGTACCATCAAACAATGCTGTCTCTCCTTTATCTCCCGTCTTAGTATAAATTTTCATCCTTTAATTTGAGTTTTTACAATCATCGGATTCTATAACTCCATCGCGCAATCTTACTACTCGCAATGCATGCTCTGCGATATCAGGTTCATGAGTTACCAAGATTATGGTATTGCCTGCCTGATGGATATCTTTCAAAATCTTCATAATCTCCAATGAAGTCTTTGAATCCAAATTTCCTGTAGGCTCATCAGCTAAAATGATAGCAGGATCATTGACCAAAGCTCTAGCGATAGCTACACGCTGACGCTGCCCTCCTGATAGTTCATTGGGCTTGTGATACATTCGATCACCTAGTCCTACTTGCTCTAATACCTGTTGTGCTTTTTGGTTGCGGTACGCTTTTGATTTACCAGCATAAACCAAGGGCATCGCAACATTGTCTAAGGCTGACATCCTTGGCAATAAGTTGAACGTCTGAAATACAAAACCTATTTCTTTATTTCGAACTTCAGCCAAGTCAGAGTCGGACATTTGACTCACATTGATATCATTCAAATGATATTCACCTGCCGTAGGTGAATCTAAACAGCCGATAAGGTTCATTAATGTAGATTTTCCACTTCCCGATGGACCCATTAAAGCCACATATTCATTTTTTGCAATATGGAGATCAACAGATTTTAATGCGGTAACTATTTCTTCTCCCATGCGATATATTTTGGACAAACCTATTGTACTGATGATATATTGACTCATTTTTGCTTTAAATTCTTGAGTAAAATTAGTTTAACTACTGAAAGTATTACTAAAATTTAGATATTTGATCTATTTTTAAGGCTTGATAGCGTATTTTTCAAGATAAACGACCAAAACATGAAGCATATAGGAATAGCAGGTAATATCGGTGCGGGAAAAACCTCACTTTGTCAAGCACTATCTAAAAATTTTGGTTGGGACGTACATTTTGAAGATACCACAAACAATCCTTATTTGAATGATTTCTACTACGATATGGATCGTTGGTCGTTTAATCTGCAAGTTTATTTTCTTAGTTCAAGATTTAAACAAATCCTAGAAATTCAAAGAGGTGAAAAGACAGTGATTCAAGATCGCACGATTTATGAAGATGCATTTATATTCGCACCCAATCTTCATGAAATGGGATTGATGAGTGAGCGCGATTTCGAAAACTATCAAGAATTATTCAAAATCATGATGTCCACCATTAGACCTCCAGATTTAATCATTTATCTAAAGGCTTCTGTCCCCACATTAGTAAATCACATCAGTAGTCGAGGTCGCGACTATGAAGGAAATATGAGTTTAGAGTATTTAAAAAAACTAAACCAAAGATATGATCACTGGATAGAAAATTTTACAGAATCAAAAGTATTGGTTTTGCCAGGAGACGATTTGGATTTTATTAATAATCCTGAGGATCTGGGGAAAATCATCAACTTAGTGTCCACACAATCCCATGGCCTGTTTTAAGCTTTATTCATAGTAATTTAACACGCATGAAATCATTAAATTCATATCTTTGTTCATCAAATCTTCTTAATGTGAGGCTATTTAATACAGTTTTTTGTTTTTTACTTGCGATACAAATTAGCTTTAGCCAGTGTCCTGAGATTATAAGCTCTAGCATTTCCCCTGCGTGCCCAGGTGGCTTTTGTGAATTTTGTCAAGGGCAAACAATTACATTGAAAGCTCAAGGAGGTGATTTGCCAAATAATGGTAAAATTGATTATTACATCAGCGAAAACCCAGGGTTTAATCCCTATAATGGTGAAGGAACAAAAATAGGAAGTGCAAATATTACGACAAACAATCCTCCATGTAGAGTTTGTCCATCATTAATAGGTTTTATGATCGATGCATGTGGACCAGAAGCTGCAAATGAATTTGTGGTATGGCATACAGGATCTGGATTTAATACTAGTGATGTATTAGTTGATTTTGCCCCTCAAAACAATGGCGGTGGTTCTGATGCTGATATAGGAAGTGGTTGTGGTGTTACAGGAGGCCCTGCTGGTTTAATTGGAGGCTGCTCTGCTATATCAGTTGGTGCTGGATATAATTTACCTGCAAATTCAATATTCGTACTTTTTACTAGTTCATCTGCTTCAACTGTATATGATTTTAGTGGTGTTTGTAGCGACGTGTGCAATGTTTATGTTGCCAAAAGTACTTGTGCTCGTACCAAAGGTGCATTTTCTAACCTCGACGCAACAGGTATGCGAACACAAACCTTTTCAATTACAACTTGTCCATGTGCAAATGTATCCGTGACTTATGACACCGATGATTCTTCTTTATCAGGAGATGGAGATCATTGGGCAGGTGGTATTGGTAACAATGGTTGTGCTTCTCCAAGTGGTGGCGGTGGTTATAGCCCTGCGACTAGTATTGTAAGTGATTTTACCTATACGATTCCTTCGAGCTGGTGCGGAAAAACCTATGAATTAGTAGGCATATTGAATCCAAAAGCTACTTCTACATGTTGCATGGATCAATTCACTGAAAGATTCCTTATTTCAACAAAATGTCCTTTAGCAAAAGCTACTATGCTAGAAGTGTGTGAATTCAATAATGGATTGGGCATTTTTGATCTAAGTGAAGCAGAATCAATTATACTAGATGGAAACACTGGGGTCATTGAATGGTACAGAGACATGGCTGGTACACAAAAAATCAACTCACCATTTACTTCTGGCAATGCTACAGTGTACGCTCGAATCGTTGATGGTACTTGTAAATCCAATATCGTAGCCATTCAATTGAAAGTTAATCTGCGCCCCATAGCTAGAAATGCATTCTTAGAAATGTGTGATGAAGGTGGAGGCTTTGCGACATTTGATCTCGACAAATTAATTCGAGCAATAAACGGAGGAAATTCAGCCTTAGAAGTAAAATTTTATGAGGACTTTGCATTATCTTCAGAAATTGCTTCTCCATATCAAAGCAGAAATAAATTAATTTTTGCTACCACTTTTGATGGCAAATGTGAGTCAAAACCAGCTGAAATTCGCTTGATTGTACTAGATAGACCTGAAGGGTTTAGCATTACTGAAAAGATCTGCGACAATGGCAATGGAACTGCTGCATTTGATTTAAATGCATTGCTTCCAAAACTAACTGGAGGCAAAACAGGCTTAACTGTAAAATTCTATAAAGAAGAAGATTTATTGAATGAAATCATGTCACCCTATACGACTAGTAGTACTACAATTTACGCACAACTATTTAATGGAAAATGTTATTCAGAACCAATAGAAATCAATTTGATTATTTCCAATTTAAATGCAATTCCACTTGCAGTAGATAAAGTATGTGATGACGGAAATGGCCAAGGCGAATTTGATCTAGTCAATATAGGAACATTACTAACTAATGGCGATTCAAGCATTATTATTAAATATTTTTCTGACACAGTGACCATGGGTCCAATTACCCTGCCACTGTTTGTCACAGGTAAAGACACAATTTATGCTAAACTATGCAAAGCTGATTGTGAATCATCATTTATTACAATTATTCTTGAGGCAATAAAAAGACCAGAAGCCCAATCTTACACATGGAAATTGTGCGCAGATATCAATGGCAAAGCAACTTTTGATTTGAATCAAATTAATTCCATAGTAAATAAAAATTCTGGCTTGTTTGTCGGATATTCAAGAGATAGTTTGATTACACAATTAATTGGAAACAAAATAATAACTACAGCATCGGATACTCTTTATGCATTTACATTAGATGGAACATGCAATTCTATACCAGTTAAAATCATTCTTAAAGCAGTTCCTGGCCCTTCATTAACACCATCAAATGATACCGTTGTTTGCGATTTTTATATACTTCCCAATATAGCAGGAACAAATCTGAATAAGCCTATCTATACTGATATCTTGAAAGGCGGAGGTCAAACCTTTTTACCAGGAGATAGAATTACACAAAGTGGACAGATTTATATTTATGATGCAAATTCGAACTGTGAATCCATTGACAGTTTTAGCATTCAGATAAATACTTCATTGGAAGCTGGATTAGATAACACCTTATCCATCTGTGAAGGTAGCGATGTAGATTTGAATACTCTATTGAAAAACAATGACCCAAATGGTAATTTCATTGAAATTGGAACCAATGGCAATCTTAATGGAACGCGATTTAATTCCACTGGAAAAAATGGACAAAACTTTACATTTGCCTACATTCAAAACAATTCACAACCATGTATCCCAGACACAGCTTTGCTCACTATTTCTGTAGTAAGAAATGTTACTGCAGGCCTAGATACTTCAATAACAATTTGTGAAGGAGAGATAGTTAATTTATCAACTCTCTTGCGATCTGCAGATGCAGGTGGTGTCTTCATTGAAGCGAATAACAATCCAAGCTTACAAGGAAACTTATGGAATTCTCAACAATCAGGACCAGGCATTTTCACGATCGATCATAAAGTAGGCGATGGCGTCATCTGCCCAATTAATTTATCGAAACTACAGATTCAAGTTCAAGCCAAAATTCAAATCGATTCAATTGCTTCGCTACAAAACTGCGATTATGTCATTTTACCAAAAATCACAGGAAAAAATACTAGCAATGCTGCCTATTATACTGCTTCCAATGGAACAGGTACTAGATATACAGAAGGTGACACAGTAAAGACTACAACAACATTATTTTTATACGCGACAGGTACAAATTTTTGTAGTGATGAACGTAGTGTAAACATTATAATTAATACAAGTGTAAGTTCTAATTTCATTCAATCAAATTTATGTCCAGATCGTTTTTTTACAGTAGGCCCTACTCGATTTGATATAAATAATCCTAACGGTCAAGTCATTCTAAAAGCTAGAGCAAGCAATGGTTGTGATTCTATTATTAATGTAAATCTTAGTTACCTGAATGCTCCTGTAACAAACTACAGTAATTCGATTTGCGAGAACGAAGTAATTTTTATTGGGGGAACTAGATTTGATAAAAACAATAAACAAGGAAAAGTTACTCTTGCAGCATCTAATGGATGTGATAGTATAGTTAATGTATTGCTTACGATTAATCCTACAACTACTGGAAATTATATAACTTCTGTTTGTAAAGGAAAAAATGTAACGATAAACAATAAAGTCTATGATGAAAACAAACTTTCTGGAGTCGACACTCTTAAAGCTGCTTCAACAAATGGTTGTGACAGTATAGTCCAAATTCAAGTTACGTTGAATCCTTCAAGTCAATCTAACTTTACTAATGCGATTTGTAATGGGCAATTTTTCATAATCAATGGAAAGCGATACGATGCAAATAATCCTTCAGGTATAGAAACAGTTCAAACTACTTTAGGATGCGACAGTACTATAAACATTAATCTTCGAGTAGTACCAGCCCAAATATTCTCATTGAGAGAAACATTATGTGCTAACGAAAGTAAATTAGTAGGTACTCGTAGATTTGACATCAACAATTCTGTATACATAGATACATTAAAAAATGCTTCTAGTGGAGGCTGTGATAGTATTATTGACATCGCTTTTACTTTCAAAAAAATAGCAACAGATAGTTTCAAACAAACCTTATGTGAGAATGGCTCGATTCAAATCAATAATAAAATCTACAATAAAGCAAATCCGTCGGGAACTGAAACACTAAAGAGTTTCAATGGATGCGATAGTATTCTCAACATAAGTTTATCATTTAAAACAACTGTTTCGAGTTCTTACAATGATTCAATATGTCACTCAGAATTTAAGACAATAAATGGAACTCGTTATGACAAGACTAAACTATCAGGTACTGAATTGCTCCTTGGTGCCGCCACAGGTGGTTGCGATAGTTTAGTGAATATCAACTTATCGCTTAAATCAGCTCCTACTCGGCTTATTAATCAGACGATTTGTAAAGATGATTTTATAGTGATCAATGGCAAACGTTATGACAAAAACAATCGCATAGGGACAGATACAATTACAGCGACAAATACAATTTCATGTGACTCTATTCTTTTGATCAATATTGACTTTACTGAGTATAATTTGACCTATGAGAAAACTATTTTAGCTACAGCAGGTGATGTCATCCAACTGGCACTTATAACAGATATGCTTCCTCAAAAAATAGTCTGGTCACAAGATCCTGGATTAAGTTGTCAAGATTGCATCAATCCAAATTACACAGTTAGCGAATCAAAGGAACTCAACTTTGAACTAACAGATTCACTAGGATGTACAATTACCGGTAAAATAACGATTACTATTAAAGACGACACTGATGTATTTATTCCAAATGTATTTTCTCCTAATTTTGATAATACCAATGACCAATTCAAACTTATTCTACCGAATGAAAGCATACTCATTGAAAATCTAATAATTTTTGATCGGTGGGGAGAATTAGTATATCAGGAAACAGGAACGAATAGCAATACACACAAAGGATGGAATGGTGATTTCAAAGGTCAACCCGTAAATCCTGGGGTCTATATTTACTATGTAAAATTAAAAACTGCAAGTGGCAAGATTTTAGAGTACAAAGGAGATGTTGGACTTTTAAGATAGAAGTTTTTTTGCAGAAGCCTTGTAGTCAATTTAGAATTTATATAACGGTTTTATGCAGCAAAAATCATTTGAATTTACGAGTGAACGATTTCACTCGACAACTCAAAAACTGTCCAATCCCTTCTAGTTCTTATTCTTTGAATGGATGACTGGATATCGGGTGATACAAAAGTATTTCACCTTTTAAATGTTTCTTTGCTTTAACCCTTATGTTCAATTTCTTTGAGTCCGACTTAATGGTAAGTAAGTTCTCTCCTTTTCGACTAAATACTGGTACACAGATTTTATAAAGGAATTGAAAAATAATTGCAATTCAAATTTGATAAATCAAATTTAAAAGCCTCATGTATAGCGCATTTAAAGTTATTAAGCAGACCCTATTTAGGAATCACAATTCTAAATCCATAATTCATAACATGAGAATTTGGCTTTTGAAAACCTCTACTAGCGCTTCGGATAAACCAACCTGAATCTGGATAGCTACCCCCTCTAACTACTCTTTCTGTTCCACTTGAAGGACCTTTGGGATCAACTTGTGGAGTTGTAGGATATGCTCCATACCAATCTTCACACCATTCATTTACATTACCATGCATGTCATACAAACCCCAATTATTTGGTGGATATAATCCTACTTTTTCTGTAGCATTTACTGAAACCGTATTAGTATTTACACATGTTTCATAAGGATCTTTCCAATTATAATTTGCTTGCAAATTAGAAATACACTTTCCTGTATTAAACTCTTGAGTAGTACCTGCTCGGCATGCATATTCCCATTCCGCTTCAGTTGGTAAACGTCCACCATAATGCCTTGCGAATTCTTTGGCACCGTACCAACTTACACGTAAAATTGGACGTTTTTCGGAGCCTGTATGTGGGACCCATCTACCGTTATACAATATCCCCCAATCATTAAAGGCTCCAGTTGGAAGGACCAAACTATTTATAGGATATTTACCAGTTGGATCTTTACCATCTGAACCAACCTTACGCAAATTCAAAAAAATGGCAAATTGTTCATTTGTTATTTCATATTTACTCATTTCAAATGGACTTATTGTTGCGGTATATTGACCTTCATCCGCATCACGCTTTGCTTCTGAAGTTGGACTTCCCATTAAAAAAGAACCTCCTGGAATATTCACCATTTCAACAGCTAATTTTGGTTCCTCCGGTGTTTGAAATGAAAACTCTTCTCCATAGGCTATACCTGCATTACTTCTTGCAAAAGCCCTGACATAATATTTAGTTTTTTCATTAATCCCAATTAAAAGTGCTGTAAAATTTCCAATTCTTGGGCTTATAACTGTTTTGATATCTAAAACAGTAGGAATTGAATTTAAACCATAGCAAAATCCCATTTCTAAGACAGGAGACGTCCCATTTGAAATTAGTTCTCCATTTAACTTTACTGTAGATGCAGTTACATCTGTGGGCATAATTGTTTTAATAATAGGTAGCATTTGAGCAACGCCAAGGGTAATAAAAGTTTTCTCATTACCATAACTTATACCAGCACTATTTACCGCATATGCTCTAAAATAATAAGTAGTCAATGGCGACAACCCTTTTATCTGAGTACTAAAAGCCCCACTGGGAGCATTTATATTATAAAACGAATCAAGCTTCGTAGGATTTGGTTTCACTCCCCAGACAAATCCTGATTCCCTCAAAGTTTCTCCACCATTTGATAAAATTTTCCCAATAAGAACAGCGGTTGTTTCTGATACATTACTAAATGTATTAGTTTCAACTTGAGGTAAAGTTATCACAGGTGGTTTGGGTGTAATAGATTCTTCAGATTTATTACATCGAAAATTTAGTAATACTAATAAAAGTAGAAAAAATCCTATAGCTAATCTTCCTTTAGAATTCATAATGGAAATTTTAGAAAAGTAAATAACAAAAAATTGAATAATTCATTCAAGTTAAACCATCAGCAAATAATATACCAAAACGTAGTAATAACTATTTAAATTCGTGAGCTTCATTTATTATAGCTAACCTTCAAATATTGTGAGAAAATTTTTCTAATACTGTTTATTTTAATAAATGTAGAAGCCAATTATTTTCTCTTATTCACTTTGATCGTCTCAGCTTGTTTCAAGATTTCATCATGCTCTTTTTTCCGTTTTTCCACATAGTTTTGAATTAATTCGGTTTCATCAATTGATTGATTATTGATTTTTCTATAGAAACTTCGCAATAATAAATCAACCATATCATCAGGGTAAGTTACACCTTTCAGTTTGTAATAATGACTTAATCGGCTTCCTTCTACCAATGACCAATTTAACTCTATCCATCTACCTAGACTAAAATGCAACTTACTTGCAATGACATCTTCAGTAGTCTGCTGCATTTTTTTACGAGCAGAACTGTCTGACAATTTGAATAATTGAATGAGTGCATCATCCGTATTCGTAGGAATATAAACATCATCAATTCGAGATAACGCTACTCTTTTATTGTATTCTTCTTGAATTTGCTTTTCTGTTTTTGCTTGAGCGAAACAATGAGTTGTAAAAAAAGCAAGCATAAAGACTAAACAAGTCGAAGTAAATGACATTAATTTATACTGATACATATTATTTATCATATATGAACATTGAACGTAGTTCTGATTTAAAAAATTTCCCATTGCTCCAAACTTCAATTACTTTAACATTAATTTTAGCTGCACTTTGGGTATTTCACGATTATTTTGCATTTTTCTTAACACTTTTGATTGTTTCAATTAGCTTCTTTGTTTTACTAATCAGCTATATTGTCGAATTTATTGAACCCACTAAAATACCAAAATGGTATTTTCAATTCATGTGGACTTTGATAATTATTCCTGTAGTACTCGCAGTTCTCTTTGGCTTGATCTATGGTTTTTCATACGATTGGATGAAAATATTTTAGAACTCAGCAGCCAATTTACTCAAATCCATACCACCAAAATTACCAGACCCTAAAAATAAAATCACATCACAGTCAGAAAATTTTCTCTGAATTACTTCAGTAAGAATTGCAGAATCAGAACAAACAGTCAATGCAGTAAAACCAAAAGCATTTTGTATATCTTCATGATCTATTCTTTCTAACTTCTTGACTTCAATGGCTCTTTGATCGTAATAGACAATTGCTTTGGATACATTTACCAAACTATCTTTATATTCTGGTAGAAAATCTTTGTTTAACGAACTATACGTATGTAATTCAATGAATGCGCCAATATTTTCATTTGGAAATTTTTCTCTAAAGGCATCCAAAGTAGCTCTCAATTTTGAAGGGGCATGCGCAAAATCTCTAAAAACTTTTTTACCATTTGAATTTATAAGCTCTTCCTGTCTTTTCGCTGCACCAACAAAACTAGAAAGTGATTTAATAGCTTCTACTCTATTGAGATTCATGGCATCAATTAAATCAAGTGAAGCTGAAATATTTTGCATATTATGTCTACCGAACAACTTCAACACTGTATCTGTAGTTTTTTCAATATAATCTCCATTCACAACGCTATAGTCAATCTCAAAATATGGCTCTGCATCTAATTTATTTCCATATTTTTCAATTAATCTCACCAATTCTTTATCTCTACCATAATAAAATACTTTTGTGCCCAAAGCCAAACTGTCTAATAGATTATCGAATGCTGAAACATATTTCTCATATGTCGGAAAGACATTGTAATGGTCCCAAGCGATTCCAGTTAGAATAAGCATTTGAGGATGATAATGCAAAAACTTAGGCCTTAAATCAATTGCTGAAGATAAATACTCATCACCTTCGATGACTGCAAGAGGAGCATCACTAAAGGAAACCATATTGTCAAAACCATTGAGTTGAGCACCAACTAAATAATCAAACTTTTGATTCAGCGATCTGAGGAT
The DNA here is from genome assembly GCA_016722295.1 of Saprospiraceae bacterium. Taxonomy (GTDB): domain Bacteria; phylum Bacteroidota; class Bacteroidia; order Chitinophagales; family Saprospiraceae; genus Vicinibacter. The sequence continues at coordinate 239,211 of JADKGL010000037.1, read as the reverse complement.
ATGCATCAAAATAGATGTTGTGGTCGTCTTACCATGACTTCCTGCCACTACTATTTTAGTTTTAGTTTTGTAACTCTCAGCCACATATTCTGGAAATGAATACACTTTAATACCATGCGTGAGACAGTGCAGTAACTCTGGATTATCCTTCTTTGCATGCATTCCTAAAATCACAAAATCAACATCTTTTGGGATAGATTCTGGATTCCAACCCTCATTGGAAGGCAAGATACCTTTTGCTAAAAGCCGCGAATACGCTGGTTCATAGATTTGATCGTCTGAACCGCTAACTTCATGCCCATTTTGATGCAATGCTAAGGCGACATTATGCATCACAGCACCACCAATGGCAATCAAATGAATTTTAGACATTAATAATTTCTTTAATATGTCTCAAACATATGGAAAAAATGGAAAATAATTTATATTTGCACTGCGTTATTGAATTAATTGTTTAATTCTTAAATTTTTTAAAATGAAAATCGGAAGAAAATCAGTAAAAATCATGCTTTTGTTTGCTTTATCAGCAACTTTACTAAGCTCTTGCAGTCGAGGTTATGGCTGTCCATATGAATTTTCTTTGGCGACGACATTCCTCACAGAATGTGCTGGAGTCATAAAAACATTGATAAGTATTTTTTAATCAGCATATTTAACAAAAGATTAACGACCGGATTTTCAATTGAAATTCCGGTTTTTTAGTTTATGGAAAACCCTAAAATACTCATCACCGATGATGGCTCTCACACCATCCTACTTGAACCATCAATGGTAACTTATCATAGCACCAAAGGTGCTTTGAACGAAAGTCAAAAAGTCTATATTGATCATGGATTGAAGCATTTGCTTCATTTACAACAAATATCACTTTTTGAATTTGGATTTGGAACTGGGCTCAATGCTTATTTAAGCTTATTGCAAACTCATTTAACCAAACAAGATATAAAGTATACGAGTATAGAACCCTATCCACTTGCTTCTTCGATCGTCTCTGAATTAAATTATCCAAAATTACTAAAGACTTCAACAGAGGACTTTTTACAAATGCACAATGCTGACTGGAATCAAACAATAGAAATTTCCGAACATTTTAGTTTACTGAAACATCAATACAAATGGAATAACTATATGCCTGATAAAAACAAATTCGATCTAGTGTATTATGATGCATTTGGTCCAGGGCATGACGAAAGTCTTTGGTCTTTGGCTTCAACAATAAAATTAAATAGCATGATGAGTATTGCCGGTATTTTATGCACCTTCTGTGCTCAAGGCCAATTCAAAAGAAATTTGAAAGCATCAGGCTTTCAAGTCGAATCATTATCAGGACCAATTGGTAAACGTGAGGTCATCAGAGCGACAAAACATTCAGATATATAATATATATTTATATATATAATTTATTTTCATAACTTTGTCAAAATTATTGAACATGAGCAATCAAAACATACTCGGTGTTGGATCGCGAGTTAAGCATCCTGCCTTCGGTGATGGCGTCGTTATTGTAGTTGATCTTGTAGCATATCAAGTTTGTTTCATACAGTTTGGGATCAAACTAGTGGGCAAAGATTATACAAATTGGGAAATCATCGATCGAATAGAACCAACTGAAGCATTATCTTTTACTGAAGCTGAAAAATCGTTAGCAAAAATTCTACGGGCTTGGTCAGATGTAACTGAAGTAGTTCATCTCGGTGACAAATGGAAAGATGGTCTGATGATCCTTCGATCAGCCGATACAAGTTTAAAAGACAAAGAAATTCCAATAGATACATTTTTTCATAAAATCGTCATGGTCAGAGATAGACTACGAGTTATGGAACAACGCATCAATTCAAGTAAATTAGACGATGAAGAAAAAATCAATCTTCAACAATATATCACAAGAATTTATGGAAGTTTAACTACATTTAATGTATTGTTTAGACACAAGGAACAACATTTTGTAGGAGATAAAGGTGAAGCATAAAAGGATGAAAAAATATTTTGGTTTTATACTTCTAATTGCGATTTTAATAACTGCATGCATAAAAGTCCCTAAACAATTTGAAGGACTAACTCCAGGAAATTGGAGAGGAATCTTTATCCTAAAAGACCTTCGTCAAACAATTATTACAAAAGGCAAAGATGAAGTTATCACTACGGATGTAAGTACTGATAAAAAATATTTTACTGCTCCATTCAATTTTTCAATTATTCAAAATGAAAAAAAAGAATTGGTTTTCGAAGTTAAAAATGCTGATGAAAAAATCCAATTCTACCCTATCCTGTTTGGAAAAGACATTCGTACTGGTGACGATACTTTTTATATTGATTTAGCACCTTACGATGCACATATAAAAGGTCTGTTCGACATCGATCAATTGAAAGGACATTTTATTGTAAGAGATAAAAAAAATTATTCAATTCCTTTTGAAGCTCGATTTGGTCAAGAATTTAGATTTGAAAAACTTCCACAAAAGGCAACAATTGATATAAATGGTAATTGGCAAATTGTGTTTGGGAAAGATTCGAATGAAGCTTTTGATGGTATAGGTGAATTTGTACAAAATGGGAATCAACTCAAAGGTACATTTAGAACAGAAACAGGTGACTTTAGGTATTTAGAAGGTTTGGTTGCAGGGGATAAAGTAAAATTATCTTGTTTTGATGGATCACATGTTTTTTTATTTGATGCCATGATGGATGGTGATTCTTTGCGAGGAATTTTTTACTCAGGGGTTCATTATCAAGTACCATTTGTAGGATATCGAAGTTCAAATCCTATCTTACAAGCAGCTGACACCATCACTAAGATAATTTCAGATAAGCCGTTTGAATTAAAATTTGAAGACAGTGAAGGACATCTTGTAATCAATGGATATCCCAAATATTCAAATAAAATTAAAATCATTCAAATCACTGGAAGCTGGTGTCCGAATTGTAAAGACGAGAGTGAATTCCTTCAATCTTATTTGCAATCGAATCCTTCTGATGAACTGGCTGTATTCGCATTGGCATTCGAACGTCATAAAGAAAGAGATAAAGCATTGGAGCGAATTAGAAACTATAAAAAACACATGAACATCAACTATCCAGTGTTACGAGCAGGAATTGCAAACAGAGATTCGGCATCCGCTATTATTCCACAAATTAATGGAATTAAAGCGTATCCAACCATGTTGTTCCTCAATCGAAAAAATCAAATTGTAAAAGTCCATACAGGTTTTGATGGACCAGCAACTTCAATGTATGAATCATTTAAAAAAGAATTTGCCAATACAATTTCTGAATTAATTAAATCAAAATGAAAACAATTTTAATTACTGGAGCAAGCTCAGGTATTGGTAGAGCAACTGCAAAGCTTTTTGCGAAATCAAAAGATTTTCAACTTATACTTTGTGCAAGAAGAATAGACAAACTTGAGCAACTAAAATTAGAATTAAAAGATACTCCAATACACTTATTGCAATTTGATGTGCAAGATTTCAAAGCATGCGAACAAGCAATTCAATCTATACCAGATACATTTTCTACTGTAGATATTCTTCTTAATAATGCAGGATTAGCTCTTGGATTGGATACTATCGATGAAGGGAATTTAACTCATTGGAATACGATGATTGATACTAATATTAAAGGCCTTCTCTATATGACAAAATTATTAAGCAGAAAAATGGTTGTCAATAAGAGTGGGCATATTATTAATATTTGTAGCACAGCAGGTAAAGATGTATACCCTAAAGGAAATGTTTATTGTGCAACAAAATTTGCAGTAGATGCATTGACTAAAGCGATTCGACAAGACCTTGTCCCATACAATATTCGTGTAAGTCAAGTCGCACCAGGCCATGTAGAAGAAACAGAATTTGCAATCACAAGATTTGAAGGAGATGTAGATAGAGCGAAAATATACAATGACTTCAATCCATTAACTTCTAGAGATGTAGCAGAAGCCATATATTTCATTGCAACACGACCAGCTCATGTAAACATTCAAGATATTCTCATTACTCCAACACAGCAAGCCTCTGCATCTTTAATCAATAGATCGGGCAGGATTTACGATCCAGAATAAACATTTAAAAAAACAGAATACCCCACTAACAACTGTTTGGAATACAATCATTGTTATTACATTTTTCACTACATTAAAAAATGTAAATTTTATTTTTAACTCTAATTTTGTTGTGAAAAAAAAATGCTTATTCCATCACTGACTCCAGCTTTTTGCTTGCTTTCTTTCTATCATTATCATCTAGAATGATTTTACGCAGTCTCAATGCTTTTGGAGTAATTTCAACATACTCATCTTCTTGTATAAATTCCAAAGCTTCTTCTAGAGAAAAATTTCTTTTAGGAACGATGTGAGTTGTTCCATCAGAGCCAGAAGCTCTCATGTTTGTCAATTTCTTGGCTGTGATCACATTAACTACAAGATCACCTGGTCTAATATTCTCTCCAATGATTTGTCCAATGTAGATCGTTTCTCCTGGATCAATAAAAAACGTTCCTCTATCTTGCAAATATCCAATAGAGTATGCAGTAGAAGCACCTAATTCTTTTGAAATCAATACACCGTTGTTTCTAGAAGGAATAGTACCTTTCCAAGGTTCAAAACCATTCAAACGGTGTGCTATGATAGCCTCACCTGCTGATGCTGTTAATAGCATATTTCTTAATCCAATCAAACCTCTTGATGGAATATTAAACTCAATGTGGATCAAATCACCTTTTGGTTCCATTACAGTCATCTCTCCTTTACGCTGAGAGACATATTCTATGATTTTACCTGAAAAGTTTTCTGGAACATCTACAGTCATGTGCTCTATAGGCTCACATTTCTGTCCATCGATTTCTTTTATGATAACTCGAGGTTGTCCCACTTGAAGTTCATAACCTTCTCTTCTCATTGTCTCTATTAATACAGACAAGTGTAGAATACCTCTACCATAAACCAAAATAGCATCTGGTGATTCAGTATCTTCTAATCTCAAAGCTAGATTTTTTTCTAACTCTTTTTCTAATCTTTCTCTGATGTGACGAGATGTAACATATTTTCCTTCTTTTCCAAAGAATGGTGAATTGTTGATGGTGAACAACATACTCATGGTAGGCTCATCAACTTGGATTGGAGGTAGTCCTTCTGGAGATTCAAAATCAGCGATTGTATCTCCAATCTCAAAATTCTCAATTCCAAACACTGCACAAATATCTCCTGCTACAACTTCTTCAACTTTCAATTTACCCAAACCTTCAAATGTAAAAAGTTCTTTCACTCTTGATTTCTGGATTGAACCATCGCGTTTAACAATGGACAAAGGTTGATTCAATTTCAAACCACCTCTTAGAATTCTTCCTACAGCTATCCTTCCGATGTAAGCAGAATAATCCAAAGATGAAATCATCATCTGCAGATTGCCTTCTGGAATAAAAGGAGCAGGTATATGCTGAATTATAGCATCTAACAATGGAGTGATATCTTCTGTTGGTTTTTTATAGTCTTCTGACATCCAACCATGCTTAGAAGATCCAAAAATTGTAGGAAAATTCAATTGCTCTTCTGTTGCATCCAAATTGAAAAACAATTCAAATACCATGTCGTGTACTTCTTCAGGTCGACAATTTGGTTTATCGACTTTATTTATAACAACGATCGGTTTTTTACCTAACTCCAATGCTTTTGCTAAAACAAATCGTGTCTGTGGCATTGGTCCTTCAAATGCATCAACAAGCAACAACACACCGTCAGACATATTAAGTACTCGCTCTACTTCACCACCAAAATCGGCGTGACCAGGTGTATCTATAATATTAATCTTAATTCCTTTGTATTGGACTGAAACATTCTTTGCAAGAATCGTAATACCTCTCTCTCTTTCAAGCTCATTATTATCCAGTATTAACTCTCCAGTGGTTTGATTATCGCGAAATAACTTTGTCTGATGTAATATCTTATCAACTAAAGTTGTCTTACCGTGGTCAACGTGTGCAATAATGGCAATATTTCGTATTTCTTGCATGTATTTGTTGTTTTTTAAACAATTAAGGTACAAAATTAAGACTATATAATGGGAATTCCTTTATAAGTCAATCAGGATAACAAATTATTAGGAGTATCGAAATCCTTACAAATCAAGAATTTATAAGTCTTTATACATTTTAAAATGTATTATACTTACCTCTGTAAACGGTTCTCCTTCGATCTTATAATTCAGTTTTTGATAAAATGGAACCGCTAAATCTCTAGCGTGAAGGACTATTTTTTTATACTGATGATCTGCACACCATTGTTCAGTAGCGAGGACTAATGCTGTACCTAAGCCCGCCTTTTGAGCAGGTTCGTCAATGACAACTTGACGCATTTTTATTACTCCCTCTGATTTAGATTCGAGAGTAAGGCATCCCACAAGATTGGAATCATCATCATAAATTCCAAAATGAAAAGAATCCCATTCTGCCTCAATTTGATTCACTTCATAATCCAATTGTAATGGCTCTCTCAATATTTTATATCTCAAACGTAAAGAGGCATCATATTCAGGACTTGCATATTGTATTTGGCAAATGGTCATATATGATTATTTGTTAAAAAAAGATAGATTCACTTTTCTTGTAAGACTCCCAAAATTTACTTTTATCTATATTTATAGGAAGCTCTCTTTTAATACAGAATTCCAATAACTTCTCAGTCGGCATATTCCCCACTAGCTCATCTTTAGCCATAGGACAACCACCAAGGCCTTTTATGGCACCATCAAAACGCGTACAACCACTTTCAAATGCAGCGACAAGCTTTTCTTCCCAACTATCGGCAGTCGTATGAAAATGCGCACCAATCTCTAACGAAGGATTAGAATCAATCACAGAAGAAAAGATATAGCGAATACTTTCTGGATTAGCTACGCCTATTGTATCGGATAAAGCAATAATCCTTATACCTTTGCTAGACAATATTTCCACATATTTATTTACAATTTCAGCATTCCATATATCGCCATATGGATTTCCAAATGCCATAGAGATATAAATAATTAATTCCTTTCCACTCTCTTTTGTTATCTTCAATATATCATCTACGCGATGAATTGACTCCTCAATAGTAGAATTTGTGTTTCGCAATTGAAAAGACTCCGAAATAGAAAAAGGATATCCGAGGTAATCGATATGTGGAAATGCGACACTTTCCTGTGCTCCTCTTTCATTTGCCACTATTGCAAGGAGCTTCGTATCTTTTTTAAAATTCATTATAGCCTCCGCCACCAACGGTGTATCTTTCATTTGAGGAATTGCTTTGGCTGAAACGAAACTACCAAAATCCAATATATCAAACCCCACCTCGAGTAAAGACTTCATATAGTCTATTTTCTCTTCAGTTGAAATAATCCGAGGAAAACCCTGCATGGCATCTCTTGGACATTCGATGATTTTAATAGAATTCTTCATTATTTCTAATTCAAAGGTAAGAGAATCTATTAAAGTTCCAATATATATTATACTTTTGTAATATATTTTCGATTTCATGAAGAATCTAATTATTTTGGTAGGATTTTTGATGTTTTTATTTGGCTTCTTGAGCTTGATCTTGGGCTTGATACACGTCCAATTGCAATTTTTAGTCCCCTTGGACTATTTTGGAAGTACCATTGCTTACACATTAAAATTTCTTATGATTTTAGTTGGTTTAGCAATAATGTATCGAATGCTCCCGAAAACAACATATTTATAAGAATTAACGAGATTTTAATAATTTTGACAAAGGATTATTCGTCTATAAAATAAAAAAATATGAACGCACTGGCTTTCAGTTATCATAAAACAGAACAAAAGAATAGTATTAAAGCATTTGTTGTATCCATATCAACAGTGTTATTGCTTTTGCTCTTAATCTTTTTTTTTAAATTTGATATCAAAATACCAGATGATCCAGATGCACCACCTTATTTAAGTTTGGTAGATTTCATTCCAGAGGAAAAAGTACGAGAATATGAAAATGCGGGTGGAAGTAAAGGTGCCGAAGGCTTTGAAGATCTAGAAGGTGGCTCTCAAGGTAATCAAGAGCAAACTCCTCAACCCCAGCCAGATCCTATAGCAGAAGATAAAGTAGTTGAAGAAACTCCAGTTGAAAAAATACCTCCTCCATCTGCTCCAAAACCGGTTGTAACCACTTCAGAGCCAGATGTAGTAAAATTACCAACTCCTCCTCCAATCAATATACCAGCTAAACCTTCTACAGAAGTGGTAACTGCTCCAAAAACGGAAGTTCCTTCAGCACCTAGTAAACCAACTACAACAACTTCAAGCACCTCATCTGGAGATGACGATGCTCCAGGATCAGGTGGTACTGGTACGGGTGCAGGATCGGGCACTGGCGCAGGTGACTCAAACAATGGATCCGGATCTGGATCTGGTGGCGGCGCTGGTACAGGTGGTGGAGGTGGCACAGGGGGTGGCACAGGCGCTGGAACTGGATCAGGAACAGGTGATGGCGTAGGTGTTGATTTTGAATCTACTGGTCCATTAAAACGTGCAAGAGTTAGCAAACCGAATATGTCTGTATTAGCAAGTGAAAAAGTCCAACACGTAGCATTCGATATCTGTATCAGTAGAGAAGGTGATATTACTTATCGAAAATTTAATTTTAAACAATCCAGCACAAAGGATATTCCATTCGTAAGAAAAGCATTGGCTTTAGTTGCTGAATGGAAATTCGCACCAAATCCCTCAGCACCTAAAAAAGAGTGTGGTATTGTTAAGATTAGTATTGCTGGAAGGGTGAATACTTTGAAGTAATTCAATCGCTCACTATATTGTTTTTTTTTTGAAGAATTAATAGAACTCAAGCAATGTAATTATAAAACTTATTGAAATTATCCATAAAATATGGACTATGATAAAGATATTATAAAGGAGTTACGAGAATATGACGGTATTTTTGCAAAAGCTACCAATGAAGAACTAAAGCATGGTTTTGAAATTTCCAAGACTATTAAAGAATTTGATCATCCAGAAAATTATTTAAGCGGAAGGGATCTGTTTTTGTTAAGTCAATACTTTGCTTATAAAAATATTGTAGAGAGCAAAGAAGCCATTGAGGAGGATTATATTTTTGATGAAGAAGATCTTGACTAAAAACTTTAACTTTATCAAAAAACTCTAAAACCTCCAATCTTAATAACAATACTCTCCCGCATCAATAATCTTATCCGCAATAACTCGTCTTAATTCCTTTACATTGACAGCTTCATATCGAGCAAATCGCTTTATACCCATCAGCATGATACGGAATTCATCGCCTTTCGCAAATGATGCTAATGCATCTTGTGCATTTTTAACCAATCGTGACTGAGCATCCCATATATAAACTTTCATCATGGCGATCTGTGCTTCAATTTCAGATTCGTCTAATCTTGAGGCCAATTTTTCTACACGGAGCAAAGCTGATTCAGAATTATATAAATCGATCATCATATCAGCTACGTTCATCAAAATCTCTTGCTGATCTTTAAGATCATGCTTGCCATCGATTTGGTATTTAACAGCTGCTCCTGCAACCATTAAGGTCAACTTTTTAAAATCCTTTACAGATCTCCACTCCAATCCAAAACGACCTTCTGGTACTTCCATTTTAGGTAAACCAGTTAATTCTTTTTGAACTTCCCATGCTGGTCCAACTAAATCTAGTTGTCCTTTCATCGTACGCTTGAGGATCATATTTATGATGAGCATTCTATTGATCTCATTCGTACCTTCATATATTCTATTGATTCTTGAATCGCGGTATACTCTAGCTGGAGCATACTCTTCACTATAACCATTGCCACCGTGTATTTGCAATAATTCATCAGAGACGAAATCTAGGACTTCAGATCCATAGATTTTAATGATCGCGCACTCGACTGCATACTCCTCAGCAGATTCAAGCATAGCGTTTGCATAATCATGACCAGCAGCTAACTCTTCATTTTTCTTATCGTCCATCAAGTCTGAAACTCTGTAGACTGTAGATTCAGTAACAAATGTACGTATCGCCATTTCAGCAATCTTGTACTTGATCGCACCAAAACTAGATATCGGTTGTGCAAACTGTATTCGATCATTCGCATATTTTGTCGCTTCAGTAATACATAATTTACAGCCTCCCATTGCCATTGTGCCCAATTTGTATCGACCTATATTCAATACATTAAATGCGATTAAATGACCTTTGCCAACTTCTCCCAAAACGTTTGTGATTGGAATAGTTACATTTTCTAAAAACACTTGTCGAGTAGACGAGCCTTTGATTCCGAGTTTATGTTCTTCAGCTCCTAGTGTTAGTCCAGCAGTACCTTTCTCAACTAAAAAACCTGTAAATTTCGTACCATCAACTTGTGCAAAAACAATAAAAATATCGGCAAAGCCTGCATTTGAAATCCACATCTTTTGACCATTCAAAATATAACTTTTGCCATCATCTGAAAGTCTAGCTTGCGACTTTGCAGATAATGCATCACTTCCTGAACTTGGCTCGGTCAAACAATATGAAGCCTTTAAAGTGCCATTACTCAAACCTGGCAAATATTTTTTCTTTAATTCTTCAGTTCCAAAATATAAAATTGGCAACATTCCGATACCTGTATGCGCAGCTATTGAAGTACTAAAAGATCCATTTCCTCGACCTAATTCTTCCGAGATTAAAGTATTGCTATGTGTATCTAAGGGACTACCTCCATATTCTTCTGGTATATGTGCGGCTAACAAACCTAACTCTCCTGCTTGATGTAGAAGATCAACTTGATTCGCCATTTCATTCCCCTTTGGTTGAACTTCATTTGTAACAAAAGTCCTTACCGAATTTCGAATCATCAATTGATCTTCATTGAGATCTTCAGGAATGAAATTCGTTTGTATATCTGTCTCTTTGATTAGAAACTCGCCACCTTTTAAAATTAAATTCATTGTCTATATTTATCTCTTAAAACTAATATGAAAAACATCTGTGTTTACGATACAAACTCACTTTTGCTATATCTTTGAAATTTTTTCAGTCAAGATACCAGCTTTTGTATGCAAACGCAATAAATAATTCCCAGTAGAAATGTTTTTTAAGTTCAATTGTTCAATATGCTGTCCTTGTAAAAACTTTTTGTTTTCGACCATTACCTGTACAAGCTTTCCTTCTGAATTACAAAGATCAATTCTTATCTCCTGTGTTTTATCCAAAGTGAAAGAAAATTTTATTTGATCTTCAACTGGATTTGGATAGACTGGATATGTTTTAGAACTAATATTCTTAATGCCATGTGATTCAAAATTTGGATCTTCTGCATTGAGTACTATTTGCTCATCTCCTGGAGCATAGATAACATATGAAAGTGGCAAATAGAACATTTCATCACTAGTTCCTTCGCCCCAAGCGATCTTCTTTGGAGGATTGTTTGGATTTACAGGATTATCTACTGTGTTATCATATGTTGCAAAAGCATGAATCTCACTTCCAGTAGGTAATACAACTAAGTTTTTAAAATAATAACCTCCTTGCCAATTGAAATCCCAATCAGAAATTTTAATTAAATTAATCTTTTCTCCAGTCGGAGTTGTAGCATAAACTTCCCATTTTTTTCCTAACATGTGGCAATGTGGCCAAATACCCAATAAACTTACTTTAAACGGTACTTTAAACACACCATGAAATTCTTTGACTTCACCCGGTTGAATTTCAAATGGACCATTCACCAAAGCATTAGGCAACATAATGTAATTTCGAACAACTCGTTGTGCTGGAGTTTTTGCAAAAAACAGATTTACACTTGAACTATCTGTCTCATCTACTCCTGTAGGAGCATAATGCATTTGTAAAACAAGATCAGATCCTTTTGTTATCTTTTGCCCCATTTTATTATTGTAGACATTTGGCTTTTGACCAGGTACATATCCTGGCAATTGATCACCTAGAAGTACACTTTGGACACCACCTTCAAATCCATATTCAGGTGTTGCTGCATCAGCTACTCTAGCTTTACCTGTAGCGTCTGCCCAAAATAATGTATGATGAACCACTTTTGTATTTCCAGGTCGCATTTCAAGTGCAATCAGATCCTTATCTTCTGTTAAATTTGTAGGCAAAACAAAGTATCTGTATTCATCTCTAAAATTGCCTTTGTGTGTATATTTTGTTGCAAATGACAAGGTCAAATCAGGAGTACCAATCTGCGATCCCTTAGGAAAATTTGGGAATGCTGGGGTTTTTGAAGGATCGCCTTCAGGCATTCCACTATCTACCCACTTTGCAATAGTTGATATTTCCGCATCACTTAGAAAATTTTCATGTTGATAATTGCGATACGCTGGATCTGGCTTCCAAGGAGGCATATATTTTGATTGAGTCACATGCTTGATAGTCTGACCCCAGTCTTTTGTCTCTTCATAATTCGTTAATGAAAAAGGTCCAATTTCCCCAGGTCTATGACAATTAGAACAATGATTAAAAATAATGCTTGCTACATTATCAGCAAAATTCTGCGCACTCGAATTTACTAAATTCGTAAGAAGGGCAATTAAAACAAGAAAATAGTTCAATTTCATAATTCAAATTTATGCAAATATACTTAAGTTTATCGATCAGTTAACAAACAGCCAATTGGATTTGTCCGCTTCAAACTAATTTCTTTACCTTGACGAATTGATTCTAAGGCATCCAATAGATTAAATTCTGTTGGTTTAGCTCTTCTTTTACCAATAGCCGCAAACCAATTGTCTATTCTGCCTTGGTACATGATTTGCTGTTTTGCGATATTATAAACTAAACATTCAGGCATCACATGAATCCCAAAATTCTTTGCAGTAAGTTGCAGCGAATCAAAAAATGTAGGAATCTCTAAATGGTACTTCTCTTTAAACTTCAAAATACCCTCCATACTACTACTTGGACTTGAAAAAAAAGAGCGAAACACGATAGAATCACATTCATATTTTTCTTGCAATTGATTCAACGTCTTTACGTAAGATTGGCAAATTTTGCAGTCTTCTAATAAAAATAAATAGACTATAAATTTATCACTTTTTACTTGCTGTGAAAAAGCAGAACAGATAATAAATACATTAGCCAAAACAATAGAAAAAAAACTTTTCATAAAACATTAGACTAATTTCAATGTAAAAGGTTTAATTCGGTCCAATCATTACTTGTGAACTCTTTCCATCTAAAACGATGACCTTAGAATTAGCAGAAGTACTAAGTTCTTTATATGCTTTGATCATTTCATATTGTAATTGCTCTTTCGTCAAACCTGTATTGATAATTTTTTGATAATCCGCAATACCTTGAGCCTCCACCCTCTTTCGCTCCGCTTCTTGCTTTTCCTTTTGCAATACAAACTGCATTTTCTGAGCATCTTGTTCAGCCTTAATTTTTTCTTCTATTGCTGATTTTACCATAGCGGGTAAAGTAATGTTTCGCACTAATAACTGATCTAATATCAAGCCTCGAGAATTAAAATCTGTCTCCATACTTTTAAATATTTTTAGCTGAAATTCATCTCGTTTCTGAGAATATAGCTCTACTGCATCATAATAGACACAGAAATCTCTAATTTTGGTACGCGCTATAGGTCTTATCACTTTGTCTTGATAATCCACTCCAATTTCATTCAACAATCTAGGAGCTCTTGCAGCAATAACTTGATAAAGAACTGTTACATCCATAACTACTTCGAGTCCATCTTTGGTTAAAGCCCGAATACCATCATCACCTGCTTTATTGCCTTCATCATGGACACCACTCATGGTATAGTTGAGTGTTCTTGCGTCCATTTGCTTTACATCTAATAAAGGGTTAATAAAATGAAGTCCCGGATATAGAACTTCATCCTGCACTTTTCCAAACAAAGATTGAACACCAACAAATCCACCATTGACCTGAACAAAGCATGAAGTTAAAATTCCAACAATTGCCAATCCAATTGAGGCTAGCTTAAAATATTGAGAAAATTTATTTAAACTTGGATGCTGCTCTTTTCTTGAAAGTACAAAATACACAGCAAGAAAAATTATAGAAAGTACAATTAAAAACATAATATATTAATTTGGTTCAAACATAACACAATAAATCGAACTTTAAAATTCCATCACAGAATAAAAAAGCGACGAAAATATAAAAATATCAGACAAACGCTCAAAAAATACAAATTAGGTCTAATTTCGCAGCTTCTTATTATGAAGCAAGAAAGAGTAATATATCATGTAAAGCTAACCAAAGACAAGCATCAAATAACTCAATTCGATCCATGGATAGTCAATGAACTAAATGGATCATTGGAATATCCTATTCGAAAAATCACTCCATTAAATAAAGCGTCAATTTCAAATTTATCAAAAATTGATGAAAAATTAATACAGATCGCGTTTGAACTTAACTCTGATGCATTAGAAGATTATTTTAATAGAAATGTGAAGCGGAGAGTAATCTTTGAAAACCTCCTCATTGATCCAAAAGTTTCTCCTTTATTACTTACACGTGCAAACAGGCTAATCAATGAATTTCTAACACTTTCATATAAAGAAAACATTAGTATTGTAAGTTTGATTTCAAGAGATGACATAACTCAAAAGTATTTGCTTCAATTTGCTGAATCTACATTAGAGCCTACTGCCTGCTTTACAAAAACAAATGATGAAATAGAATATCAGCTAAAAATTTTTAACAATGGAAAAGAATGCGTACTACTAAACCAACAGCTGCATGTATTATTAGATACACCTGCGTGGATAATTCTAAATCAAAAAATTTATACACTTACTACAATCAATGCAAATAAACTTAAACCATTTAACACGAAAAGTAGTATTAAAATTCCAGAACATAAAATCTCTGAATACTTAAGCACTTTTATCAAAAACATAGCTAGCAAAATTGAAATTGAAGCTACAGGATTCGAGCTTGAACGAATTATAATCAAGCCCAAATTAAATTTGACTTTTGCAGAAGATTTTCTTAGTAAAAAGTATGTGTTAAACTATGAATTCGTATATGACAACAATGTATTTTCTAAAACAAGTAAACAAATTCGGAAAGTCACTATTGATTTTAATCAAAATGGTATACCCATATTTCAAGTACTTGTAAGAGATTTTGAAAAAGAAAAGCTACTCTTATCTGAATTTGAACGAAATGCATTTAAATTAAATGATTCCTTATATTTTGAATCACTTCTATTTACCTCGAAATATGGAGTTATACAGCATATCATAGAATTAAAAAATAAACTCAATAAAGAACTATTTTTAATTCCACTCCCAGAAATTGACAATATGCTGATTGCTTTGGAGCCTTCATCAATCTCATTAAATTTTCAGGCAAAAGTTGATTGGTTCGATCTAGAAATTGAAGTAAAAATTGGAGAAGAGTTGGTTCCATTTTCTAAGCTATCAAAAAACATTCAAGCATCAAATCCATTTTTTAAATTATCAAATGGCTCATACTTTATTATACCTGAAGAATGGATGGCAAAATATAGCTCATTATCGAAATTTATTGAGGTAGATAATGAGCAGCTACGAATTTCTAAAACTAATTACACCATACTCGAACAAATCAAAACAAATGAATTCAGCCAAGAGAAAATATTGAAACCAATCGAAGAATTTGATTTCAACTTACCTTTGCATCTCAAGGCTACACTTCGACCATATCAATACGATGGGGCTAAATGGCTATGCCATCATCAGAAAAATCAACTAGGCGCTTTACTCGCTGATGATATGGGGCTTGGAAAAACCATACAAACGATAACAGCCTTATGCTATTGTAAAGAAAATCAAACTAAGCAAGTACCAAAGAAACAAATGACTTTATTTGATGTAGAAGAGAACCAGGAAATTCCACTTTGTTCTATTCTTATTATGCCTACGTCTCTAATCTTTAATTGGCAAATTGAAATAGCTAAATTCGCACCACAATTATCCATCTTCAATTATACTGGACCTAACCGAAAACGTAAACACAATGAATTAGCAAGCTTCGATATTATACTAACTACATATTCAACAGCTTTACTTGACATAGAAACACTCAAGGCCATTGAATTCAATTATATTGTCTTAGATGAAAGTCAATATATAAAAAATAGAGAATCAAAAATCTTCAAAGCATTAAACACGTTAAAAGCGAAATATCGATTAAGTCTTAGTGGAACACCAATTGAAAATTCTTTATCTGATTTATTCTCTCAAATGGAATTTGTTAACCCAAATATTCTTGGTGATTATGCCTTTTTTAAGAAAAATTTTCAACTTCCTATTGAAAAAGAAAAAAGTGAATCAGCATTATCTGAATTAAAGACATTGATAGATCCATTTATCAAAAGACGGCTAAGAAATGAAGTTGTAGGAGATTTACCAGAGCTCACAGAACAACTCTTTTATAGTGAAATGAGCAAGTCCCAAAATAGAATATTTGAAAAGAAAAAATCAGAAACAAGAAATCTTATTTTTCAAAACAAATTAGATGGTACTGTATCTCAAATCTCAATACTTAATGCATTAATGAGTCTAAGAAAAATATCAAACCATCCAATTTTAGAAAACGCAAAGTATAAAGATGATTCAGGAAAATTCACAGATGTCATAGAACAATTGGAAAGCTTGCAAAAAGCGAATCACAAAATACTCCTATTTAGTTCTTTTACAAGTCATTTAGATCTATATCAAAGTTACTTTGAGAAAGTCGAATGGAAATATGTCAGTTTAACAGGAAAGGATAGTACAAAAAAAAGAGAAGAAGCAGTGACAAAATTTAATTCTGATCCCGATATTAAAATATTTTTAATGTCACTTAAAGCTGGTGGTGTTGGATTAAATTTAACCGTTGCAAACTATGTATTTATACTTGATCCATGGTGGAATCCTTTTGCAGAAAATCAAGCTATAGCGAGAGCACATCGCATTGGTCAAACCCAAAAAGTAAATGTAATTCGTTTTATTTCGAAAGGCAGTATAGAAGAAAAAATAATCCAATTGCAACAACAAAAAATGGTTATAGCAAATCAATTGATCGATTTAGGAGATCAATTTTTATTGCAGCAGGAGAACCTCAAGTTTATTTTGGAATAAAAATATGGAGATTACAATCACTCCTAAACAACAGCTAATGCATTCTGCAAAATTTACACTGCAATTGGTGCCTTTATAGAAGGATGTGATTGATAGTTTTCCAATTTAAAATCTTCAAAACTAAAATCAAAAATTGATTTGACATTAGGATTTATCCACATTGTAGGAAGCGACATTGGCTCTCTGCTCAATTGTGTTTCCACTTGTTCCATATGATTTAAATATAAGTGTAAATCTCCAAAAGTATGAACAAACTCCCCTACTTCATAACCAGTTACTTGAGCAATCATCATCGTGAGCAATGCATAGGAAGCAATATTAAAAGGCACACCTAGGAATAAGTCCGCTGACCTCTGATAAAGTTGGCATGAAAGTTTGCCATTTGCTACATAAAATTGAAATAAACAATGACAAGGACTCAATGCCATTTTAGGAAGATCGGCTACATTCCAAGCAGAGATAATAAGACGACGAGAGTTTGGATCTTTTTTTATCATTTCAATTAGCTGAGATAATTGATCTATGACCTCTCCAGACTCAGATCTCCATGTACGCCATTGCTTACCATATATAGGACCTAAATCCCCATGTTGGTCGGCCCATTCATCCCAAATACTTACTCCATGATCATTCAAATACTTAATATTCGTATCCCCATTAATAAACCACAACAATTCATAGATAATTGACTTTAAGTGAAGTTTCTTGGTAGTCAATAAAGGAAAACCTTGAGCTAAATCAAATCGAATCTGATGCCCAAAAACACTTTGAGTCCCTACCCCAGTTCTATCAGATTTCACTACACCATGACTTCTGACATGTTCTAGTAATTCTAAATATGCCTTCATACTCTAATTGAAAGAAAATTACTTTTAAAAAGTTTAATATAAGTTTGGAATATTCCTCAAAATTTAAAATTTAATATTTAATAACTATTTAATGTGTAAAATATTGATAGTATTTTTTTAACATTGCATAAAATATTAAAATATGCAAAAAAAATTTACTTCCTTTTCGTTTTTACTTCTATTTATCGCTAACATTGCTATAGCACAAAAATGGACACATCATTATGCTGATTTTGAAATCACTTGTAGTTTTCTTGATAAAGACAATGGCAAATGGTTTGGAACTTATGGTTTCGGAGTCCAACATGTCGATGAATCTGGAAATATCAAAAATTATAACACTTCAAATTCTGAGATTGCACACAATTTTGTAAACTGCATAACCCAAGATTCGTTAGGCAGAATCTGGATCGGCACGAACAATGGTATTTCAATTTTACATAACTCAAAATGGACTCAATATAATTCAAGTAATACGCCTCTTTCTAACAATAAAATTGGATTAATTAAATTTGATAAAAATTATCCAACCTTGATTTGTCATTTTGATTCTTCTTTTACTACGTTTGACGGTACAAATTGGAATACAGTTAAATTACCACAAACTCGCAAAAGAACTATAAATGATCTTGCATATGACAATAATGGCATTATTTGGATAGCTTCAACAAATGGAATCATTAAGTACGATGGTCAAAAATACACAGGATTCTATACAGACACTAACACAACTTCTTTTCAACATGATTTTATTGAAATGGAAAAAGATTTACTAGGCAATATTTATGCAACTGGCTTCGAAGGATTTTTTACTCTTGAAGCAACTAGTTGGAAGGTTATAGAAAGATATCCTCCTGCGAGAAGTATGTATATCGATTCCAAAAATAGAAAATGGTTTTTTAGTGGAAATGAAATACATCAATTTGACGGTACTAATTTTGTAAAAACAGACATCTCAAGTCTAAACTTAGACCTCAATAGTATTAAAACCATTCTAGTAGATAAAAACAATTCTATTTGGGTCGCTACAAAAAGAAATGGTGTTGGTATTTATTCTCAATCATTATGGTATTTTTTAAGTTTTGCTAACTCAGGACTAATAGATAATCATACTACTGATTTGAAATTCGCAGATCCAAACAACCTATGGATTGCAACAGATTATGGTATTTGTCAATTTAATAATGGTAACTGGAACAAATATGATAGCATTAATAAAATTATCGACTACCCTCAACTAAGAAGAATTGCCATCGGAGAGGATAAAAATATTTGGCTCCCCGTTTATAATAAGGGCTTAGTGCAATATGACCAAACCAATTGGAAAATACATAATAAAGCAAATTCCGGATTCCCATCTGACTATACATTCACAGTTTATATCGATAAGAAACAAAGAGTCTGGACAAATCCATTATCAAAATTCTATTTCTATGAAAACAAATCATGGAATAACTTTGACATTTCGACAAATGATTTTTTAGTCAGAAATTCTATGTATTCAATGATCCAAAGAGCAAATAACGAATTATGGTTCCAAAATTTATATGGAATTTCAATCTTTGATGGAGTCAGCTGGAGAACTTTGGATGCACCACCAAATTTACCAAACATTTCATTTTTAACTGATATTACTGAAGATATTGATCAAAATGTTTGGATATCAGGTTCAGGTGTCGCAAAGTTAAATGGAACCACATGGACTACTTATAATTCTACAAATTCTCCATTACCGAATGATAGACACAATACAATTTATTCAAGCAAAAACTCTGGAATATGGATTGGATCAACATATGGATTCTATAACTTCCACAATAATGTTTGGAAAACGCAAAAAGATTTTAACTTTCCATTTGAGACTGAAGTATTCCGATTCAATGAAGATTCTAAAGGCAATCTTTGGGTGGCAACAAGAATGGGAATTTTTGTTCTAGATCGCTCTACAGTAGCTTCGGATGATAAAATACAAACAAAAGAAATAGAATTTAATCCAAATCCAGTTCAGAGTAACATCAATTTTGAAACAGAAATATCAAGCTACAAAATTTTTGATCTCAATGGGAACGCAATTCAAGAAAATGCAAAACATACAAGCAATTCAATTGACGTTAGTAAGTTGCTAACTGGAATGTATTTCATCCAAATCAATTCAGGTACAGGCACTCAAACTAAAAAATTTATTAAGGAGTAAATTTTTAAATTAAAAAGAGCATGAAACTATATGGTCCTTCATGCTCTTTTTTTTATTGACATGAAGGAAATAATAACAAAAAGTTCATAGGAAACAACGTTGTCCTAATTACAAAGGATGCGAATTTAAATGCTATTAATTAATAAGATGAGATTAAAAAAGGACGATATACCTCTGAAGGATCGTTGGAGATTCAACACATTTGAAGTAATGAAATACAATCCTAAATTCAGGAACTCCGAAGGGCATTTTATGAAAAAAGAATGGACAGGATTTGATATTGGTAAAATTATCGATGGGGTTGAATTGACATATCAAGATTACAAATTAGTCGAAGATAATTATATACATGCATTTAAATATCTCTTCAACTATTTTGAGTGCGATCGAATTCAAATTTCAGAAAAAACTTTTTATTTAGGGAAGAAAAAAATACATAGATTATTAGATCAAGAACTAGAGAAATTTTATACTCAATTAAATAGAAGACGAACTCTGAATATTGATGAAGCTCAAATGGCAGCTCGGTTGATACTTAGAAGCGCTATGTATGGAAGGCTTTACTGTAAAGGAAACAAAGAGTTAGGCGTAAGATTTGGGTACGATTACTATATGTATTTCAATGTACCAGAAAAGAATAAAAAATAAAAAAGAAATAAGAAATTACATTGAAAGTAAAATTGGATTGTTTACTACTAGATAGCAAATCCAATCTCGAAGCTGGATTGGAGGATGTTTTTCACAAGAATAAAACACAAAGAGATCTTCTAATTATTTCAAAGAATTTGTATCAATACCAAAGGACATATTTTGCATGCTTGGTGTCTGATGACGAATCATGTTCTTCTTATATTTTCAAGCAAAGATTCTGGAAAGCATTTTGCTACCTTACGGGATTTAAAAAATGAAGCTTCTTAAATGTGCCAAGAAATGTATTCTTATTTAAAAAAGCAAACAGACACTATTCCATTTTGACATTGACTGCACTTAAACCAATTTTCAAGAAAAAATTTAGGTCAAATTAGAAAAATGATATATCTTTACTTTACATTATAAATAATAAAACACATTTTATATGACTGATCGAATTTTTGGAATTCTTACGTTTTTTCTATTTACTATGAGCTATACCTATGCCCAAAACATCAATATTCCAGATCCTGTTTTTAAAGATTTTTTAACCCAAGAACTCTGCATAGATAAAAATGGAGATGGAAGGATGGACGATGATGCCGATACAAACGATGATGGTCAAATCGATGTTGCTGAAGCATTGCTTTTGAAAAATCTAAATATTGCAACATTCCCAATTAATGATCTGACGGGAATTGAGTATTTTTCAAACTTAGAGTCTTTGCTTTGTACAGAAACCGAATTAGACAGCATTTACTTAACAAATTTAACCAAATTAAGTGATCTGGATTGTACACAGACAGGTCTTAAATATCTTGATTTAAATGGTGCGCCAAATTTGAAGAGGTTGTACTGCTATGGCAATAGTCTTTCAAAATTAGAATTACAATATGTTCCTAATTTAGATGAGTTACATTGTGCGGATAATAGATTTACAAAATTAGACTTGCACTTATGTCCCGATCTAAGAATATTGACATGCGACAATAATAGATTGACAACACTAGATCTCTCTAACTTTTCAAAGATGGAACATGTCTATGCACCAAATAATTTTATAACCTCAGCAAAATTTGAAAATTCTCCCAATTTCAAAGAAATATATTTAAACTATAATGAACTAACTACTTTGAGCTTTACGGATAATCCTAAATTAAATACATTATTTTGCGGTGATAATAAATTAACCTCTCTTGAATTGAAAGACATTGAAAAGATAACCTATTTAAATTTTTATAATAATTTATTAACATCTATCAATTTAAAAACTGTAATGTTGCAAAATGGAGGATTTTTTGATTATAGAGAAAACCCAAATTTTAGATATATATGTTGTGATATTGCTTCCTTTGAATCCATCCGCAACAGAGTAGAAGAATTTATAGAAGTAAATACATATTGTTCAAAGGATACTAACCAGAATATCAATAAAATAACGGGAGTTGTTCGATATGATATTAATAAAAATAATTGTGATGCCAATGATCCAGCAGTTTCCAATTATATGCTTTATGCAAAAGATGCAACACAGCCGGATCCTCCCCCGCATTATTTTACTACTCAACAAAATGGTCGCTACGAAATTAGAAAGCTAAATGTCTCCGGTAATTTAAACTCAAATATTAGCAACAAAATTGCATTTAAATCTGATCCAGAATTTTATCCTTACAATTTTACAAGTTCAAACGAAATTCTAGAGCGCAATTTTTGCATTTCAGCAATAGGAGATTATAATGACATGGAGGTTTCTATTGTTCCAATAGAGTCATTGATTCCTGGCAATAATGTGCAGTATAAAGTTTTAATTCATAATAAGGGAAATAAAGTTTCAAATGGTGAAGTGTATTTTGATTTTGATAATACCAGGATGCAATTTATTAGTTCCAGTCAAAGTCCAGATGCAATCGTGGGAGGAAAAGTTAAATGGAGCTATTCTAATGTGTTGCCATTTGGAACTAAGGAATTCGATATAAATTTGAATTGCAATAGTCCTGCTGCAACACCACCAGTAAATATTGGAGATACATTAAAATTTAGTACAACAATAAAAAGTAATCTAAAGAACGAAACAAGCCTCGACACAAATTTTGTATTAATTCAATTGGCACAGAATAGTAGTTCAAATAATACTGTAGAATGTCTTCAGGGAAATACTTTGCCATTCAAAAGGATTGATGAATTTTTACATTATATGATTAAGTTTAAAAATACTAATTCTTCAGTTACACCGAATATTTTTATTCAAAGCCAGATTGACACTAATTTATTTAATCTAGCTTCACTTCAGGTCTTATCAACTAGCCATGCACCACAAATGCAGGTTTTACGAGGATATGTAATAGAATTTGCTTTGTGGGATATAAACTTGATGCCCAGTGATTCAGGGTACATTTTGTTTAAAATTAAGGCAAAGCCAAAAGTTACTGTAGGCAATGTTTTAAAAGTATCAAGCAGAATATATTTTGAAAGTGACAAATACACTAACTTGAACGATGTAGATGTATTGGTTGATTACCCTAATTTTTATGATAAGATTGTTTTTCAGGATTCAAATTTTAGAAAAGCATTAGTGTCAAGTATTTGCGTAGACACAAACAATGACTTTAATCCTGATTCTGATGCGGATTTCAATAATGATGGTGAAATTCAAGTAAGTGAGGCCATTAAAGTTGAAAAGCTATTTTTAAGGGCAAGAAATATTAAATCATTACGTGGCATTGAAGAGTTTTGTCTTTTGAATTTTTTAGACTGCAGTGAAAATGAGCTCGATTCATTAGAACTGAGAGGATTGGGTATGCTCAAGATACTCGAGAGTCAAAGGAATAAAATTAAAAGCATAGATCTCAATGGATCACCATTACTGGAAAATCTAAATTTAATCAATAATTCTCTAACCACCTTAGATCTAAAAAATACACCCAAATTGAAATATCTATATTGTTATAATAATCTAATGGATTCATTGAATTTAAGGTTTTCGCCTGATTTGATTATTGCATATTGTTCCCACAATCAATTGAGCAAATTAGAAGTAGGCAATTTAAAAAATTTAACAACACTCAATGTGCAACGCAATAAACTGCAAAGTATTGAATTGCAAGATTTACCTCAATTGGACACAATGAATATAAGTGCCAATCAACTTGATAATTTGAATCTTTCCAGTTTAAAAAAATTAAAATCATTAGACTGTTCAGAAAACAAATTAACAAGTCTTGATATACGTGAATTAAAAGAACTAATCCATTTGAATATTGGAAATAACCAAATAACTTCTATAGATCTCAATGAGCAAGCTAATTTGCTCAATTTTTATTGCAATATAAATCCACTAAGTGCTTTGGAAATTTCAAAATTAATCAAGTTGAAAATTTTACATTGTTCTATCACAAATATTGAATTTTTGAATATTGAAAACTCTAAAGATTTGATTGATCTGAATTGCTACGCAACAAAATTAAATGCATTATTTTTAAAGAATGGTGCAAAAAATCTGCCTACTTTGAGACTAGATCAAAATTCTTTTCTAAAATATATATGCTGCGAAGATAATCATATAGACCAAGTCAATTCAATTTTAGTTTCTTTAGGAAAGACTGATTGCAATGTAAATTCGTATTGTAGCTTTAATGGTGGCGGAAAAGTCTATACTGTAAGTGGTGACACAAAATACAGTATAAATGGTATCGACTGTAATGCCAATGATCCAGCTGTTCCATTTGTGAAGTACAAAGTAAGTAATGCTAGTCAGTCTGGCGAATTTATTTTTAGTAAAACAGGAAATTACAGATTGTTTTTAACAGAAGGAGAACATACTATCAAGCCACAGATTGAGTTAAGCAATTATTATAGCATTACTCCTGACACCTTGACTGTAAAATTTCCAGGTATAAGCGATTCTATTGCAGCTGATTTTTGTTTTAAGCCTATAGGGGTTAAGCCAGATGCTAAAATAATTATTATTCCTAAAGATCCTTTAAGACCAGGCTTTCCTATTGAATTTAGTTTGGTTTATAGCAATGTTGGCAATGCAATGTTGAATGGGGATATATTGTTTGAATATGATGAAAAGCTTATTAAATTCATTAAAGCTAGCACTCCCCCAGATATGCAATCTACGAATACATTACTGTGGCATTTTTCAAATTTACCACCATTTGAATCTCGGACTATTTCTTTTAAACTGATCTGTAATAGCCCAATGGATGATCCACCAGTAAACAATGATGACATATTAAAATTTGTTGCAAGAATTAATGTCAATGAAATTGATGATAATTTGGCCAATAACATCTTTGAATTAAATAGTATCGCTGTAGGCTCATTGGATCCGAATGATTTGACATGTTTAGAAGGTGATTATATACGTATAGAACAAGTAGGAAAAAGTTTGCATTATTTGTGTCGTTTTGAAAATGTCGGAACATTTAACGCACAAAATGTTGTAATTAAGCATGAACTAGATCCTCAAATTTTTGATGTGAATACAGTTGAGATTCTAGACGTTAGCCATAAGTCATGGTCAAGAATGAAAAATTCAAATACCTTAGAGTTTATATTTGAAAATATAAATTTGCCATTTGATACATTAAATAATAAAGGATACGTTTTATATAAAATTAATACAAGGGCAGATTTACAACATAGGGATACAATTCGAAATGCAGCAAATATTTATTTTGACTTCAATTTTCCAATTATGACGAATGTTGCAAAGACAGTGGTCGGTTTTCCTACTTCAACTAAAAATATCGATAATTATACAGCCTCTGAGTTGTTTCCTAATCCAACGAATGATATTTTGTATTTACCATACCATGAGGGTTTATTGAAGTATGAGATATTTGATATTAACGGGAAAGTGGTAAAAAGTCAAACCCTTTCCAACAACGATCCCATTGATATATCTGAACTGAAATTAGGTACTTATATAATAAAAATGAATATTGGAAATCGGACAGTCATTAATAAGTTTATTAAAATGTAGATTACATAATTAATTTTTTCAGTTAATATATTCATGGCAGACCAGAGGATCACAGCATTAACTAATAATAGATATTGAGCTATTAGATGTTCCTGCTAATTTGGTCGATTATATGTACTATAGTTGATATGAGAAAGAACATATCACAAGTCAAAGACTTGCGCCTGCTTGGGGTATAATGGCTGATATGGAAAAATTTATGAGTATGGCACAAGTCAAAGACTTGAGCCAGCTTGGGGTACGATAATAATTGAAAAAAACTAGTTATGCTTACATGTGATATTTTAAAATTCGATTCAGGAAATATAAGTCGTGCTGGTTATTACAAAAATGGAATAAAGCATGGACAGTGGGTCTCGTTTTTTGAAAATGGTATAATTCATTGGATTGGAAATTACTTAAATGGAGTTTAATTAGGAATATGGAAGGAATGGTATGAATCAGGAGAATTGAAAGAAGAGTGTTATTATGTAGATAATTCAAAAATTCCAATTAATTTTTGGGATAGTGAAGGAAATAAAACACTTGAAAATGGAACTGGCTTTACAATAGAAAAATTTGGAGCAAATTTTAATGATGTTTATAAACATCATTTTGTTAATGGGGTATTTGAAAAGGAAGAAAAAATTCAAGGTGTGGTTTATGGAAAATTTATACCTAATAAATAATTAAATGAGGATTTACTAGGGCTTTTGATCTCTATTAGCTCCCAGATTGGGTATTTGCATATTGTTAAAAGACATGAAATTAATAAATTTTCAAAACGTAATTGAAGTTACCTTAGTTGATCCCAAAAACATTGTTGGAAGTAAAACCGACATAGTAGTAGATGATCAAAATGCTATTGAAAAATTAGGATTAATACTAAATGATAGCTCCCAAACTTTTGTTAAATTAGGTCTAGATAGATATGTTCTAAAATTAAAGTTTAAAAATTCCATTTTTAAAGAAATTCAGTTTAATAAAGATTGCTTTTACTATAAAGAAAAAATTTATAGAATTGATAATATGCAATCAATGAAGAATGTTTTTTACCAGCTTGGGAACATTTGATGCTAATTTAAATAAAATTGCAGATTAATGCTAGAATTAAATAATATTAAAATAAGCGAAAGATGGCTTTTTTCTTCATTTGAGGTGATGAAGTATAATCCAATTTATAGAGACTCATCAGGTAAATATATAAAAGATGAATGGACAGATTATAGCGATATTGGAAAAATATTTAATGGAGTTGTTTTGACATTTTTAGATTATAAAAAGGTTGAAGATAAATATATAGAGGCTATTTCTTATCTTTTTAAATTTTATAATTGTGATAAAATTCAATGTATAATCGAAAGGTATTATCGAGATGATGATTTAGAGATAATAAATAGTATGGATTTAGAAAAATTTTACTATGAGCTAAGAAAAAGAAAAGTTTTGAGTTTAGAAGAAACTTTAAAAGCTGCAAGACTTCATTTGAGAGGGGCGTTTAGTGGAAGATTTTATATGAAGGGCAATAAAGATATTTCCGTTAGATTTGGATATGATTTCTATATGTATTTTAATGTTCCAGAAATAAATAAAAAGGAAATAAGAAATTATATTGAAAGTAAAATTGGATTGTTTACTACCAGATAGTATTCTCTAAGAGTCATCATGGCTGAGCCATGAATCAAGATCAAAAACTAAAACAGCTAACTCAAGTCCTAGACTTGTGCTGATGAATCTAAAACAAGAAGTACTGCTAATGGAATTACAATCAGTAGTAGAGACATAAATAAATTATTTCAAACTGCTAAGTTTAGGAATAATTTAGTATTTCCAAATTTTAATTTTGGCTAATAATTTAAACCTAGCTTTACATAAATAAAATGCAATAACCAAGCTGGACCAATTAATAAAAACTGCAGATCTTCCAAAAATGATGGTTTTTTACCTTCAACTTTATGACCATAAAACTGTCCTATCCAAGCAATAATAAAAATCACAAATGAAATCCAGATGTAACCAAGTTCCTTTCCCTCTACAAACTGTTTTAAGTAAAAATTTCCTAGTAATAGAGTCAGAATAATAAAAATCAATCCAATACTCAAAGGTATAGATAGCCGCAAATAATAACCCAGTGAAAACATCAATACCAATGTCGCCAAATTGAACAAAATACTGTAATTCGGAAATGGCACACACATTAACATTCCTACCAAGCTAAACATTATAGCGGGCACACAAATCCAATGAATTCTCTTATTGATTTCATTTTGATGACTTTCACCATACTTTTCCAATAGTTCATCGATCTTTCGCATTCTGCTACCCTATTGCTTGATCAACTTCAACTCTTTTGTTCCTTGTTGTGATTCAATCGACAGAATATAAACACCATTCTGAAATCCTTTTGATTGAATTTCTAAATTTGAAAAGCCCGCAGGATATTTTTTCTCTTGGGTCCATATAGTTCTTCCATCGATGGTGCTTATTGACAATTTTAAATCTTCTGACTTTGACAATGTGAATTTCAAAATTGAATTTGTTTCCGTAGGATTTGGATAGATAATGCAATCCGACAAATTAGCCCACTCTTCATCTAAACTAGTTATAGCGCAATTAATTTCTCCAGTTTTGATTGTACTGCAACCAAATGCATCTTTAAGCTCTACTGAATATCTGGATTGATGATTTAATATATCACCATCCTTATTCCCAATATATGTGAGACCACCAGCTTTCGACTGACCAGTGACGATCAATTTAGCTTTACCAAGCTTTTGTCCAGTTATTGGGTTAAACAAACATTCGTACTTCACATCTAAACCAATTTTTGAGTATGCGCATGAATCGAAATCACAATTGATCTTCCCAGAAGCCATAACAATACAACCAGCCTCATCTTTTGAGCTTACTGAATAAGTACTTCCTTGATCCAAAAGATCCAAGTTCTTATTGCCTGTAAGATTATATGCTCCAACACTTCCTGTAACAGCGATATTCAATCTTGCTTTGAGCAAAGTGTCTATACAGTCATATTGCACGTTAATTTTCATCGCACTCATACTGCAATCAAAAGCAGGACAATAGATCTTTCCCTCTTCTATCACAAAGCAAGAATCTGTATCGATCAAAATGACTTTATATAAATCACCATGTTTTAATACATCGCCATCTTTATTACCATAAAAATAATAAGCTCCTGAACCTCCTTTTCCACTTACTTTTAGCTTTACTTCTCCTGTATTCCTACCAAAAGAATCCACTAAGCACTGTGTTGCCAAATCTATATCCAATGAAGAGTTTCTACATTTACTTGGAATGGGACAATTTGCAACTATCGTTTTAAAATCTCGACATTTGTTTTCGTCTTCAACAAAAGCACTAATTATGCTCCCATTAAAAAACAACTCATTAATTGATGGGCCAACATATGAAATATTTCCTTTACCTCCAGATGTGGAATAATTAACTCGCGTCAAAACACCATGCAAGCACTCTGTACTCAAATTTAAGTTTAATGGATTAGTAATTATAGATTTACTTGATTCATCAATCCTAACACAAATATCACCTTCGTTTACTTTTATAGGATTTGAATTCGCTATGATTTGTAATAAATAAGTAGTATTTGGACTCAATGAACTAATTTTTATTGAACCCTCGCATGGATCAATACTTGAAGAGCAGTTTTTTTCAATTAAGTTACTACAAGTACCAGTATATAATGCCCATGTAAAAGTGAAACCAGACTCTATAAGTAAAGAAATATTTGTCTCTGTTGCTGTAGTGAAAGTATACCATAAATCAGTAGAATTATAAACAACACAGGTCGGCCTAACTGTTGACTTTGTCGCTCCAAAAATTTGCGACTTTATACAACTTTGATTTAATAAAACTTTTGTTGGTGTAGCGCAATTATCATTTGCTGGTATAGTGGCAGTTTTTTCGTGTACTTCTACACATAAATTCCCTTCCAAACTCGCAAAATAACCAGATACTTGTAGTATATACTCAGTACCTACTTTCGGTGTCTCTAAAAACAAATGATTTCCTAAATCTTCAACCTTGACTTCTTGCAAAGCTCCGCATGTTCCAGTGTAAAGCGTCATAACTTCTGCAAAATCTGAATTAGAAACAATCTCGAGAGGCTTTGTACTTGTAGGTCTAAAACTATACCATATGTCTGCTTTGGATCTATTATTATAGCTTGGAGCTGGTCCTTCCGTTTTGGCAAAACTATTAGTACCTTTTACACAACTTCCATTAATGTTTATTGTCTGCTTAGTTGCACAAAGGTCATGAACTGGAATTAGTTTTGGTGTTGCTTTTTTATTTACAGATATACAATGCACTCCAAATGGTTTTCCATAAGTATTTACCTTTTGGCTTAATCTAATAAAATAGGTTTTTCCTGCTTGAACATTCATTTCTATTTCTTCACCGTCAAATCCAAATTCATCATCATCATCACAAAGCAATTGATTCATAGCAGTGCATGACCCTTCAAAAACCGTTTTGACTACATTATAATCTGCAATGGTTTTTATAGAAATCAAACCACTTTCATTTGCTACATACTGATACCAATATGTGTTTTGCATATTTGGCGTGCAAGGATTTGTAATTTGTCCAGAATTCGTAAAACTTGTTCCATTTTTACATGCTTGATCAAGGACTAAATCAATAGAACGCGTACATACATCATTTGTATTTCCCACATAAATATCATCAACAATAATTTGAGTACCAGCATCATTTCCAGCTGCTTCATATTCTATAGTAAAGAATGTTCCTAACTTATCTGCAATTGGAGCTGCAATATTAATACTTACAAATCCATTATAACTTGCACCATTAGTTACCATAATAGAGTTCGTCCCTCTTTCGTAAATCCAAAACCAACCATTTCTAGGATTAACCCATTTCAAATAAAAACTTAAATAATAATTTTGCCCAGCCAACAGATCAAACGTATTCGTTTTGTATATAAACTTCCTTTTGCTGGTGTTTTTACGATCTGTAGAATTATAAATCAATGCACAATTCGAATTTGAGCTGATGTCCTCCAAATTTGGAGCAATTTTAAATTGTTCTGTTCCATTAATTAATTGAAAAGAGGCACCTGTAGGTAGAACACAATCATTAAATTTCTCAAGCAATGTCAACTTTTGAGAGAATAAATTTGTGCTTACTAAATATATAGATAAATATAAAAATTTTTTCATTTTTGAAAATTAAAATATTAAAAAATTGAGAACCTTCTTGTAAATATCTTTCCGCTACTTTTCAATTCATAAATATATTCTCCAGGTGGAATTTTCCATTTTACTGGATCAAATGTAATTTTATAAGATCCTTTTGCAGCATATTTGTCTAACAAAATAGCTAATGTTTTTCCATCCAACGACTTCACTTTAAGTTCAATCTCTGAGCCGCCTAATTGAGAAAATTTAATATCGGTCTGCCGAGGATTCGTTTCATTCGGATTATGGCCTAGTAAAATAGTATTATTGTTGGAACTAAAAGAATTGCCTCCACATGGATTTTTAAAAAGATCCAATTTTGTATAGGATTTTCCTAAAGCATAATCTGTGATTTCCTTATCTAAACATAAGAAATCTTGCAACACCCCAGAATATACTTTTCTAAAATCAGTACTTGGCTGAGATTCATAATAAACAACTGTACTGCCATTTAAAATAGGATCAGCAAGATTTATAGGTGTGCCATGATGACCACCTTTTACGCCATCACCAAAAATCATCATTGGTGATAAATTACCATGATCTGTACCTTGAGTTCCATTTTCTTTAATAGTTCTACCAAATTCAGAAAACGTCATAACGGTTACATTAGATTGTGCGTTATCGGCTTTTAAATCATTATAAAAAGCACTAATTGAATCCGCCAAATTTCCAAGCAGCCTTGGATGTGAACCAGTCTGACTACCATGAGTATCAAATCCATCGATATACACCATATATACTTTAGTCCCCAATTTACCTTTAATCAAACGAGACACTATACTCATTTGAGCTGCAAGATTGGATGTAGTATTACTTGGATAGTTTACTTTATTAGTTGATCTATTGTATGCATCAATGACTGTTTGAGAATATCTCAATGAACTATTAGTCAATTGACGAACAAACTCTCTTTCTTCACCTTGTGGACATTCACCGAATCCATCTGTTGGATATAATTTTCCATATTGAGCTAAAGTGTAAAAATCTCGAGGGCTATTGAATACGAGCTCCATTTGTTGTCTTCCAGGTGCTGTAAAAATTAAATCTGTAGAATAACCTATGCGCAATGCAGGAGGCACTGTAGGTGGAGTGTCTGCAAAACTTGGAAAATCTTGATCCAAATAGCGACCAATATATCCATTGTTGATCAGTTTATCGTGAAAACTATCTGCTGCAGAAGACCAAATATCAGTAGAGGCAAAATGTGAATAATCTTGATTTGGATAACCAACATTATGTATCACGCCCATTTTACCCTCTCGCCAAAGTGGCATAATAGAATCCATAGTAGACGGGACAGCAAAACCATCGTTTCCAAAACCTGATAAAACCTGATTATCAGTAAAATTCGTGCCCTTTTTTTGAGCAATGGTTGGCCTAAATTTATAGTATTCATCTACCCCAGCTGCTTTCGTGTGTGGAAATATCATATTCAGTCCATCATTGCCTCCAAACATCTTGACTAATACCAAAATATTGTCAGAAGCTGCCATCGCCAATTGATTCAACTCCTCTGAAAATGCCGCACTTATTGGTACTCCTGATAGTAGGAGGCTACCAAGTCCTGCAACACCATTAGTCATCAAAAATTGTCGCCGATTCCACTTCACATGTTCATCAGCATGATCTTGACCTAGTTGCGTATTATATAATTTATGATTGTTATTTTTTGCACTCATGATAATTTTTCTAAAGGTTATAGTAAGTTGGATTCTGGTAACGTAATAATATACTTCATCAATGTAGTATATTGTCTAGGAACATCAACATAATCTAAAGTCCAAGTACCATCATTGAAATAATTCAGAGGCACAAGTGATTTGAATGAATCTACTGCATTAAGAATGATGTCTTCAGGCATTTCTACTGGAATAAAATATTCAATGAGTTTCCTTACGATGAAATCAGGATCTTTTGAATTGTTTGAAATTTCTTTCAAAAACTCTCTATATCTTGTGGCCGTCGCAGGATAAGATAAATAGCCATCTATTTGGCTTCTCATAAAACGCCACCGATTCACCAATGTAAATTCATTCAACCAACTGCGATAACCAGGCCATCCTGCTACATTGATTGGGTTAAATAAATTCTGACCTAGGTTTGCACATTCGAAATAAATATTTTCTAATGGATGAAGATTTTTAGTATTGAGCGGATCTCTTACTCTTGCATTATTGTTGATTTGAAACAAGAAATAATCTTCGCCATTTTTTAATGATGCCGTCCTATAATAATGTATAACAGTGTCTATATGGCTTTTAATATTTAGACCCATATTTTCTTCTTCGTAAAAATGTTCACTCTTGAACAGTGTCTTCAACACAGTCATAATATCCCAATTTGAAGAAATAAATACTTGGGCTAAACCATTTAGAATGTCATCAGGTGGAAATTCGTACATATAAAACTTGTACAATTTCTTACAAATAAATTTTGCAATTGCTTCCTTTCTTTCTGTAAAAATAAGATCATGCAATGCTTGATACTCTATATGAGCTATTCTTGTTGCATCTGCCAAATCTCCTGATTTTGGACTCGCTGCAGGAATAGATTTTCCTAATATGTTTTTCTTTCCAAAATCATGACCATAGTTGCCAGCTCCTCGAAACTTAAATTCTCCTACTTTATTAGGTAAATAAGTGCCGACTGATTGTTTACTTACTGTATCGAAGTAATTATATTCAATAGTCCATCCTGTCATTGATCTAGCTACTTCTGCCACATCGTCTTCAGTATAATTTCCTACGCCCATAGTAAACAATTCTAGTAACTCCCGAGCATAATTTTCATTTGGATTAATTGCATAGCTATAGGCTCCATCCAAATAGATTAACATATTCGGTGTCCTACCTATATCCATCACAAACTGTTTAAAATTCCCTAATGCATTCTTATGCAATAAATAATAATATTGAAAATTCCATGAAGGCACATTCGTATTATTCGTTACAAAATGGTTTGACCAAAACAATGCTAATTTATGCCTTAGCCCTTCCTGTACCATTCCGTTAAGCCACATTTGCACCAAATAATAATATTTTTGATAAAACACATCGAGTATCGCTCCTGAATTATTCGGGTCGTAATCGGCCGCTGCTTGTTCCTTCCACGGATAGGTATAATCTATTTTACCTGTAACTGTGGTTTTTACTTCACCGGGCAATGGATGTGATTTTGCGGAACTCAATAGATAATCTACTAGGCCCGGTCCATTGTTCAAAGCTGCTTTAATAAGTGAATTTGGCGCACCATTACTTAATTTATTATACAAATGGTGCACACGCTTTTCATTCCAAGGTTTTGATGGTGAAGGGACATATTCTTGTAGGCTACCCTTTAAACAATTGGTTACTGCCATATAATTGGGTTTTATGCTGCAATATAATACGTTTTTACATTTTCGCAAAATTTTAATAAGCATTTTACCAAATAAGCCAAAATTTAATACTAACTAAAAGCTAGTCTAAAGCAAATTATATTCAGGTAAAGCAAAAATGTAAATCATAACAGCAACAAATTGCTTAGGAACATCTAAATAATCTAATGTCCAACTGCCATCATAGAAATAATTTATTGGTACAGGTGATTTAAAAGCATCAACCGCGTTATTCAATATATCATCTGACAATGGTACAGGTATAAAATACTCTACTAATTTAGTTATAATAACAAATGGATCTTTTGAATTATTGCTGATGTCTTTTAAAAACTGCCTATACTTTTGTTTAGTGCTAGAGTATGGCAACCACCCATTTACTTGATCTATTGCAATTCTCCATCTATTAACTAATGTATATTCATTCAGCCAATTGCGATAACCTAACCAACCAGCAACATTTGGCGGATTGAACAATCCTTGATTAAGATTATATGTTTGGTAATAAATGTATTCTAATGTGTTAACTTTTTCAATGTTTAATGGGTCTTGAATTCTAGTGTCATTTATAATTTTAAACATAAAATAATCTTCACCCTTTTTCAACCCAAGAAGTCTGTAAAATGAATAACATTCTCGATATGGCTTTTAATATTTAAACCCATATTGGATTCTTCAAAAAAATGTTCACTCCTGAATAAGGTTTTTAATACGCTTAATATGTCCCAATTGGAGCTGATAAATACAGCTGCTAATCCTTCGATTATTTCATCAGGGGGAAACTCGTATAAATAGTGTTTATACAATTTTTTGCAAATAAACTTTGCTATCGCTTCCTCTCTTTCTTCAAAAATAATATCATGTAATTTGTTATATTCAATGTCAGCTAGTCTTGTCTCATCGACCAAATTACCAAAGATTGGTGTTGATGCTGATATTTTTCTCCCCAAAATAGTTTTAGATCCAAAATCATGTCCATAATTTCCTGAACCTCTAAATAAAAATTCACCTACTTTATTTGGAAGAAAATTATTCACCCATTTCTTTACACCGAAGTCATAAAATGAATACTGAATTGTCCAACCAGTCAACACCCTAGCTATTTCTGCTACATCCTCTTCAGTATAATTCCCCACACCCATTGTAAATAATTCCAACAATTCACGAGCATAGTTTTCATTTGGACTAATAGCATAACTATAGGCACCATCTAAATAGATTAACATGAGAGGAGTTCTACCCATGTCTATTACAAACTGCTTAAAATTACCCAAAGCATTTTTATGCAGCAAATAATAATATTGAAATGTCCAAGTGTGTGCATTTAATGCAGATGTAAAGTGATTAGACCAGAACAATACAAGCTTATGACGTATACCCTCTTCGATCAAACCATTCATCCACATTTGATACATGAAATTTCGCTTTTCATATAAAATGGCGCCAAGATTCTGAGGGTTTGCTGGATCGAAATCTTGGGTACTTTGCTCCTTCCATATTACAGAATAATCAATTACTCCACTAGTTGTAGTCTTAACCTCACCTGGTAACGGATGTGATTTTGCTTCAGCCAATAACTCATCTATTATGCCTGGCCCTGTTGCTAATGCTCTTTGAATCATTATATAAGGCGCGCCAGTGCTCAACTTATTAAACAAATGAAGAATACGCCTTTCATTCCAAGGCTTATCTATTGTTGGAACATATTCCTTTAAACTTCCTTTCAAACAATCGTTCAGCACCACTACATTACTAATTTATGATGCAATATAAGGAATAATTAGAAAATTAATTTAAGAAAAAAATTATTTTCCTAACATAAATTTTAGTGGCATTTCCAATCGTTTTCGCCAATCCAATTCACTATGCGAATCACCATTAAACTTTATTGTTTGAAATGAGACGTTTGCTTTACTCGACAATAAAGTGTCAACTTGAATTTGATATCCTTCATACCAAGCATCCAAATTCTCAGTCCCATAATCAAAGTAGAATTTACAGTTATTCTTACCAAGTGAATGTTGAATGTATTTTATTGTAGATTTATGAACTTCAGGGTTATTTCTCAGAACACTCAATGGCCAATGTGTTGACATACAGATGGCAAAATCAAACATATTTGGATACTCCAATACAGCATATAATGAAATCAACGCACCCATACTGCAACCGCCTATACCTATTGACGCAATTTGTATATTTTGCAAATATTGATTTTTGATAAAAGGATTCAACTCATCTACAATAAATTTTAAATAATCATCAGAAATTGGTTTTCCAGAATATTCCAATTTTAGTTGAACTCGTTGAGTTTTGGATAAATTATTATAGATCTTTTCAGGTAAATATTCTCTATATCTTTTGTCTGTATTCCATATGCCGATTACTATAAGATTTTCAATATTTAAGCGATCAATAGCCTTGTGCATCTCCAATGGATTCGCATTATACGCCACATTTGCATCAAACAAATTCTGTCCATCTTGCCAAAACAAAATGTTATATTCAATTGCAGTGTCGCTCCCAAAATTTTTCGGTAAAAAAATTTCGATATTGCGTGGCTCTACAAAATTGGATTGAAAATTCAATATTCTAATCACCTCAATTCCAGTTTCAATTTCGACTACCTGTCGATCTTGGGCATGAGACGAAATTGCTGCTCCAAAAAAAAATGACTTGTATAATCTTTTTAAAAATTGAAGCATTCCAACATTAATTAATAGCTTTGTTTTTATACAGCATACAATGTTTGATAAAATCTACAAACAATGGATGAGGCATTTCTACGGTACTCTTGAGTTCTGGATGAAACTGAACACCAATAAACCAAGGATGATCTTTTATTTCTACTATTTCTACCAAATTTTTCTCAAGGTTCATTCCAGTTGCCATCATACCATGTGATTCAATTCTATCCTTATAAACATTGTTAAATTCATATCGATGTCTATGCCTTTCGGCTATTTGCTCTTTTTGATAAGCTCCATAAACTCTACTATCTGGGCTAAGCTGACAATTGTACGAACCTAACCTCATCGTACCGCCTTTGTTTTTAATTTTTCGCTGTTCATGCATCATATCGATAACTGGCTCTTGCGCACTTTTGTCCATCTCTGATGAAGCTGCGTTTTTAATATTCAGCACATTCCTTGCAAATTCAACAACTGCACATTGCATTCCTAAACAGATTCCAAAAAAAGGAACCTTTTTTTCTCTTGCATATTTAATAGCTAATATTTTGCCTTCTATTCCACGTTCGCCAAAACCAGGTGCAACAAGGATTCCATCTAAATCTTTCAATTTTTTTCTTGCATCAGTATCGGATTCTATATCTTCAGAATGAACAGCAATTATATTCACTTTACATTCATTGGCAGCGCCACCATGTACAAACGCTTCGTATATTGATTTATATGCATCGGGCAATTCATTGTATTTTCCGATCAAACCTACAGTAACATCTTCACTTGGATTTTTTAAATGCCCTAGAAATTCTTTCCAATTTCTTAGGTCTGGTTCTTTCGCACTCGCTATTTTGAGTTTCTCCATAACTCGAATATCCAACTTTTCTTTGAGCATTAATAATGGCACATCATAAATAGTATCAGCATCGATTGCTTCGATAACATTTTCAGGTTTGAGATTACAAAACAAAGCCAATTTAGCTCTGATCTCATCACCTAGTTCATGCTCTGTTCGGCATACTAAAATATCTGGTTGGATTCCAGCTTCTTGCAATTCTTTTACTGAATGTTGTGTTGGCTTTGTCTTTAACTCCTTAGCTGCTGCCAGATATGGCACTAAGGTCAAATGGACCGTGATGTGATCATCTGGATGCAATTCCATACGCAACTGTCTCAAAGCCTCCAAATAAGGCAATGACTCAATATCTCCAACAGTTCCACCGAGTTCAGTAATGATGATATCGAAGTTCTTCTCTTCCAACAAACGCATTCTTCGCTTAATCTCATCGGTAATGTGTGGAATTACTTGTACTGTTTTTCCAAGATAATCTCCTGCACGCTCTTTATTAATTACAGTTTCATAAATTCTACCAGTAGTAACATTATTTGCTTGAGATGTTGATATGTTTAAAAAACGTTCATAATGACCAAGATCCAAATCAGTCTCAGCCCCATCATCAGTTACATAGCATTCTCCATGTTCATATGGATTTAATGTCCCTGGATCTACATTAATGTATGGATCAAATTTTTGAATTGTTACGTTTAAGCCACGTGCTTGGAGCAATTTACCCAAAGAAGCACCAACGAT
This sequence comes from Saprospiraceae bacterium, assembly GCA_016722295.1. Classification (GTDB taxonomy): domain Bacteria; phylum Bacteroidota; class Bacteroidia; order Chitinophagales; family Saprospiraceae; genus Vicinibacter. Next base: position 200,606 of record JADKGL010000037.1, on the reverse strand, counting down.
ACCTTTTCCCAACGAAGATGTTACACCACCCGTAACAAAAATATATTTACTCATACAATTGTAATAGTTACGGGATGCAAAGGTAAGTTTATTATTGGAATTAAACCGAAAAACGAGAAACTAAATAAGTTAACAACTTTATAAATAGAATCAATTTTTCACCAATAACAATAAAATGAAAATCGAGATATATTCAAATCAAGAAGTTTTTAATAATTTAGAAGATGTTACATGAAAGAAAAATCATACTAGTGGTTGATATTAGATTAAGCGACAAAAAACATACTTTTGTGTTATGGAAATTATAGCAACCATCGATGCTCTGTATATATATCCTATCAAGTCTGTTGGACATGTTGCATTAGACTCTGTAGAAATATCCAATACAGGATTTAAATATGATCGAGAGTGGATGTTGACGGATCGCGAGGGAAATTTTCTCACACAAAGAGAATTCCCTATTATGAACCAAATTCTTGTCAATTCAATCGATGACGTTCAAATATCATTGCAATATAACAATAAATCATCGTCATTCTGTTGGAATAACGATAACTCTCAAATCATAGACACTAAAATTTGGAATAGTCAATGCAAAGGAAAGATTGAAACTAGAGAACTTAATCAATACTTTTCGGATATCCTCAAATCAAATGTATTTCTTGTACGAATGCAGAAAGATTCAAGAATAAAATCGAATGAATTCATGCCGCAAAAAACAAGCTTGCAATACGTAGATGGCTACCCTATTCACATTATTAATAAATCATCTGTAGATGATATCTCAACTAGAAGTGGCGAATCTATCCAGAATTTACAGTTTCGACCAAATATTGTACTTTCTGGTATTCCAGCTTTCATTGAAGATCGTTTTACAAGACTCAATATAAATGGATCGGAATGGTCATTTGCAAAGAAATGCGTTCGATGTATTATGACCACTTTAAAACCTAATGAATTCATTTTCAACAAAGAACCACTAAAAACACTTGCCTCTTATCGCAAACACAAGAATCAAATAGAATTTGGTGTATACATGTATTCGACAGAGAATACAGAAACTAGACTACAGAAAAGTAATGTTTTACATGCACAAATAAGCTAATATACCATACATTTTATTCGTTTTAGCAAAATATCATATTACAACAAAAAATATAGATGCAAGAACAACTATTTATGAACATTTTTTGTAATTTAGCATCAAATTTTAATCATGACAAAACATAATAAGCCAAACAAAACAGCTGACAACGCTCAAGGAAGAAAAATTTTCATTATTGCAGCAATTATTGTCATAGTTTTGATGGGTTTACTTTACTTTGCATTTCAAGCTGCAAATTAGTAATAGTGAAGTTAAATTTAGATATCAAAAAGAGTAGCTCACCAGAGTGGATAGCTACTGTTATGTCAAACTTTGATGAATTTTTAAAGGATCATGCTGACTGTGAACGGAAAGCTTCAGCTATGGCAATGAGTTTTGTAGCTAAATATCCCGATCGAAAGGAAATGATACCTGATCTTATTGAAACAGCCTTAGAAGAATTAGAGCATTTTAAGCTTGTTTATGAGATCATGGAACAAAGAGGCATTCCCTTACCGACACAAATGTCAGAAGATCCATATATAAAAGCCTTGTTAAAAACAGTAAGAACAGGCTTAAATGAACGTTTGATGGATAGACTATTAATAGCTTCGGTCGCTGAAACACGCGGAGCAGAACGATTTAGAATGGTCGAAGAAGCACTCGATGATGTTGATTTAAAAAAATTCTACAAAATGCTTTGGACTTCAGAAGCAAAGCATGGTCATATCTATATTAAAATGGCCCTTCACTATTTTTCTAGTGACGTGGTATATTCTCGACTTGAGTATTGGTTAGATGAAGAATCTAAAATTATTGAAGAACTGCCTTTAAGACCTGCATTACATTAAACAGTTTTCAATGCACGAACATTTTACGATAGCAATAGGCAGTGATTTATGGTGGCGAGGTCTCATAGTGGCTTCAGTCTTTTGGATGTCTATCATGATTCTTGGATTATTCTTACGAAAGCAAAATTCAGAATTTAAATTAACAAGAATTTTATTCTGGGCACTTTTATTCAGAGAAATTTTCTACCATATCTGGTTATTACAATCAGGGAATTTCACACTCCAAGATTCTTTACCAATCCACCTTTGCGGTATTTCATATTTTTTTTTATTGCTTGTTTTTTATAATCGATCGCAAATTGCCTTTGAATTTCTATTACTTCTAAGTGTTGCAGGAGCAATACAAAGTCTCATTACTCCTGAACTAACACATGGATATTCATCAATTTTATACATTGATTATTATTTTGTTCATGCTGCATTACTCTATTTGCCAATGTATTGTTTTTTTGTGATGGGAATGAGATTAAGACCAAAATCATGGTTAACTTCATTTATGAATGGTATAATAATCCTTGTGATTGTTGGTGGAATCAACTATATTTTAAAATCGAATTATATTTATCTCTGCGAACCTCCTAAAGCAAAAAATCCATTTATCATTGGTGGCTTTCCATATCACATATTTGGATTTCTTAGCATAGGATTTTTACATATTTTATTTATTTATTTTATTTTTTATCATATAATTCCCAAATATGGAATTCCAAAAAAAATCCAATTATGATAACAGCAATTTCTCCTATTGATGGTAGATATTCTGACAAAACAAAATCATTAAATGCGTATTACTCAGAATTTGCATTATTCAAATATAGAGTTAAAATTGAAATTGAATATTTGATTGCACTGTCAGAAATTGAATCCTTACAATCGATACTTAAATTAACAGCAGATGAAAAAATTTCACTTCGCCATATTTATGAGAATTTTTCAATAGAAGATGCAAATCAAATAAAACAAATTGAAACTGTTACTAAACACGATATAAAAGCAGTAGAATATTTTTTAAAAGAAAAATTATCTGCTTTTGGAAAAAATGAAATTGTAGAATGGGTTCACTTTGGACTAACCTCTCAAGACATCAATAACACAGCAATTCCTTTATTAATGAAGGATTCTACATTGCAGATAATACTTCCAAAACTGGAGAAACTACAACAATCTATAAAAGATTTGGCCAATAAAAACAAGCATCTTAGTATGCTTTCAAGAACACATGGACAGGCTGCCTCGCCAAGTACTCTAGGTAAAGAAATAGCAGTGTTTCATGAAAGGATTTCCATCCAAATTCAAAAACTGGCTAACTATGAGTATTCTGGAAAATTTGGAGGAGCTACAGGAAATTTCAATGCGCACAAAATCGCATTACCTGCTATACATTGGCCTAAATGGGCTGATTTTTTTCTATTAGAAAAACTTACTATTAAGCGACAAAACCTAACCACTCAAATAGCTCATTATGATGAAATAGCGGAATGGTGTCAATGTTATAGTAGAATAAATACAATATTAATTGATTTTTGTAGAGATATCTGGCAATATATTTCACTTGAATATTTTAATCAGAAAGTGATCGCTGGAGAAGTTGGGTCTTCTGCGATGCCACACAAAGTAAATCCAATAGATTTCGAAAATGCAGAAGGAAATTTAAGTTATGCTAACTCGATATTTGAATTCTTTGCGTCAAAATTACCGATTTCACGTCTTCAAAGGGATCTAACAGATAGTACTGTATTGCGAAATCTTGGTGTTCCAATTGCTCATAGTTTGATTGCGATTGAGTCTTTAGAAAAAGGATTATCAAAATTAATTGTCAACCATGATAAAATAAATCAAGATTTAGATTCTAACTTTTTAGTAATTGCTGAAGCGATACAAACTATTTTACGCAGAGAAAAATATCCAAAACCTTATGAAGCCTTAAAATTACTTACAAGGGGAAATCAAAAACTTACTAAATCAACTGTAGAAGATTTTCTTTCAAATCTTACTCTTGAAGATCACGTTAAACAAGAATTGTTAGAATTGCTTCCTCAAAATTATATTGGTTATGCATCTGAATTTGAGATATAGATATAATAAATCAAAAACCCGACAATATTTCTATCATCGGGTTACGCTTAAAGGTTGATTTATAACAGTCTCGTAATTTACTTTAGAAGTAAAATTACTTAAATTTTATATTCAGTATTGATTGACTCAAATCATATCCAATCTCATATCCAGCATCTATACTTGTGCGAAAATGAGCACCGGTGTAAACATCTATGTACGCCCCTTCTTTAGCCCAAGTTTCAAAATTTGAATACACTTTAGACTTTTGAATCAGATCCACTCTAGATTGTTGAGTCCTGTCTGTAAACTCTTTTGATCTTCCAAAAAAAGTGGCAAAGATCTCCGCCGCAGCTTTGTATATTACTGCATTTTCAGAGATATAATCAGGCGTCGGACTAGCACTCGCTTCAGGAATGAAAAATCGATTAATATGGCTTTTAATATAACTCGAAGGTCTCAACGTACTATACTCATACTTATTTTTCCATGCCAATACACAGCCGTCATGCAATGTCCAAGATAATCTCACCAATACTTCTACAGCTGCACCAAAATTCAATTCATCAGTAGTAATCAAATCCAAACTTAAAAACATAGTTCTGCAGACTGGACCAGCCAATGGGTTCTTCGACTTATTCCAAAAGTCAACAGTCAATTTTTGACTTTCAGTTAAATTATTATTCAGATTATAACTTACAAAAGCTTCCGCATACATTGGAGAATTCTCAGATGCTGAATATTCCAATCTCTTATTTGATCTCAATTTTGAATTATCAAATATCACAGACCTAACATTTCCCCATGTGGGTAACAATGGTTTTTCAATGTAGTCTGGGGGTGTAGGTATCCATTTTCCTGGACCAACTGGCACGACATAAGAACCAGGTTGATTTTCCAAATAGGCATATGTCTGCTGATCTGTATCTGAATATTTTGTGATTTCTACACCAATTTTTCTTCCTAACTCTTTCGAATCAGAAAGAACAACTTTTGCAGAATTTACACTAAATTGCTTCTCAAACTTTAGTCTTAAAGCTTCTACACGAGCTAAATTTTCATCACCTGACGCACCAAAAAGATACTTTACCATTGTCGCCATAGCTTCATTGGTAACTATTGCGTAATTGTATTCTTTTCCAGTGACAGGTTGAGATAAGGTAGTATTAAGACCGTCCAAAATCACTTGTTGGGATTTATTGCCAATTCCTGGAGCTGATGCCTCATATAATGTGAATGCTATATAAGACAAAGCCCTAGCCGCAATGGGTTCTGTGTAGCCATTTGTCCGATCGACTAGATCCAAACTTAGTGCATACCATTCCGTTGCTAAATTATGACTCATTCCGGAAATATCTTTTCCAGTGACTTGCGTCTCTTCTTTTTGGCATCTCGTGATAGTTAATACTAATCCCACCACGAATAGCGCACGTGCTAAATTGCTAATTCGGTTCATACTAAAAGAGTTTTGTTTACAATATCAATCACAAATATATTATGATTTTTTATAATATGTAAATAATTGATAAAAAATTTCTCTTTTGTAGCCTTTTTTCTATTGTTTTGTTTCGTTTTCCTTGTATTTGATCAATTTATCCATCACTTCGCCCAATTGTTCTGCAGCTATTTTCTTAGATAAAATTCTCTTTTCACTATCTAAAATATAAATTTGTGGTGTCGTCTTTAAATCATAAATGACTTTAAAACGAGCATATGGATTGGGATCGCTAAGATTCAGTAAACTTCCCATTTTTAAACTTTCCACACCTTCCCAGCAAGTCTTTTCTTCTGTACCTGTTTTCGAACAAATGGCCATTACCTCTACCCCTTTTGATCGAAATGCTTCTTGAAATTTAATTACGTCGGGCATTGATTGCTTACAATGTCCGCAGTCTGGTGCCCAGAACACCAACACAGTATATTTACTTTTCAAACTATGTATGCTCACAGGCGTAGAATCCTTTTTATAAACTGTTATATCAGGGGCGATTTTATCAATGAGCAATGGCTTAAGGGCTCTTGCATCTTGGGTCATTTTCGCCAAACTTTCTTTATCAATCCAAGTGGCTTTCCCTTTTGCATAGAAATTTTCCACCAAATAGACATATACGCCATCCATTCCAATATACTTTGAATTCGCATAGACATTTAACGAATTTGACAAAATATACTTAAAATTATCACCTTTAAGATCTGTCAAGTTCAAAATATAACCAATCGCTTCACTTATTGAATCTGGAATTTGAACAGTCAATTTATTGATGTATCGATCTACTTTTTGATAAAACAATGGCAATCGCACTGCACGATTGTCTTTAAAATCTACCAAATCGAAATAATGCTTTTTATAATAACGAAACGCTTGTTCGTCTTTCTCATCTTTAGTACCACTGAATTCTGGGATATCGATATCTTTCGACCAAGCTATCACTAAACTGAGCAAACTCTTTGGCTGCGTTTTTTGAATATTGTTTTGGTAATTCTTGACATCCTCATCAATCGTATTAACTTGTTTACTAAGTTTTTCTATTATTACTGCATCACTTGAATTCTTCAACAAATGATTTAAAGAATCTGCCAATATTCTTCGATTACTTATATAATCTATATATGCTTTAAGATCTTCATTTACTTTAGATCCTTTAATTTTCAGTTTTTCATTTAATGCGCTAAAATCAGTTTCTATTGAAAACTCTTGTTTTTCATCGACTAAAATCTGAAAATACTCATTATTAGGCTTAAGGACAATGAGATACATTCCTTGTTCAAGTGCAGTATCTCCTTTAAATAGGAATTCGCCCTTTTTTATTATAGCAGTGTCCCGAATATACTGTTTTTCACCATAATGATAGCCTAATAGTATCGTATCGTTCTGATACCCGTTAATTTTTACTTTAATCTTATATCCCTGTCCAAAGGCAAAACAGCCTATGAAACTCAAAATGGTGATTATGAGAATTTTAATGTTCATGGATTACTCTTTTAGACTACGTTTTTTCATTTTGTAACAAATAACGCAGTTTAAAGCTATACAATTATAATACTACAAAGGTTTCTCTTCGCTGCTTAATTTATATTTAAAAAATGTTAATTTATTTGTTATTGGCAAGTAAATAGAGGACTGCCATCCTTACTGCTACCCCATTTTCGACCTGATCTAAGATAATTGAATACTCAGAATCTGCAGCATCAGTGCTCAATTCCACACCACGATTAATAGGTCCAGGATGCATTAAAACTATTTTTTTCTTTAAATTATCTAAGGTATCTTTAGTTATTCCAAAAAAGCTTGCATATTCTCCTGCGGATGGAAAAAACTGCAATTCTTGCCTTTCCGTTTGGATTCGTAATACATTGGCTACATCACACCATTCGAGAACTTTTGAAAGTTTATATTCTACCTCAACTCCTAGACTTTGGATAAGTTTGGGAATTAGAGTAGAAGGACCGCAAACTTTTACTTCTGCTCCCATTTTGATCAACAATATAATATTTGACAAAGCGACACGAGAATGAAGGATATCGCCGATAATAGCAACTTTTACTCCTTTTAATTTTCCGAATTTTTCTTTTATAGAAAATGCATCCAACAATGCTTGAGTAGGATGTTCATGTGTACCATCTCCAGCATTAATTATTTGAGTGTTGACCTTTTCAGAAAGATACCTTGCAGCTCCGACAGATGGATGTCTCAATACAATCATATCCACCTTCATCGCTAATATATTTTGTACCGTATCAAGCAATGTCTCTCCTTTCGATACTGAAGAACCACTTGAAGAAAAGTTAATAATATCAGCAGACAATCTTTTCTCAGCCAATTCAAACGATAACTTCGTTCTAGTTGAGTTCTCAAAAAACAAATTCGCTACAGTGATATCACGCAAAGAGGGAACTTTTTTAATAGGTCTTTGCAATACTTCTTTAAATTGAACAGCAGTATCCAGCAACAATTCAATATCTGAAACACTCAATTCTTTTATACCTATTAAATGACGTACGCTCAACTTTGATTCACTCATATTGCTGCTCTTTCTGAATCATAAAATAATACCCTATCTGCTCCATCTTCTTCTTTCCACTCCACTTTTACATATGCTTCATCAAGTGCATCTACTCTCATCCCAAAATAATCTGCCTGAATAGGAATATGTCTATTAAATCTTCTGTCGATAAGTACCAACAACTCAACTTTGGCTGGTCTTCCAAAATTTGAAAGTGCTTGAAGGGCGGCTTGAATCGTGCGTCCTGTATACAATACATCATCAACCAGTATGACTTTTTTCCCTTCGATCAAAAAATTCATATCCATTGTATTCGGAGCGAGTATTTTATTACCACTTCGAAAATCATCACGAAAAAAAGTGATGTCAAGTTTTCCAAAATCAATGGCTATTGAGGGATGTAATTTTTTTAATTTTTGTATAATACGTTCTGACAAAATCACTCCCTTCTGCTGAATACCTACAATACAAGAATTTTTAAACTGATCATGGTGTTCTATGATCTGGAAACACAACCTTTCGATAATTCGCTCCAGTTGCTCTGATTTTATGATGACTTTAGCTCTTTTTTTCATTTCGTTTCAAAGAAAAATCTGATCATGCTGCAAATGTAAGTAAAAACCTTACTACAACTCAATTTCTGCATTTAAATCCACAAAATCTTGTATATCATTTGAGGCTATTAGGATTGTTCTTTCTTTTTTCGCCATGCGCAAAAGTTCAACATACCAACTTTTCGCTTTGATATCCAAAAAAGAACTTGGTTCGTCAAGAAACACCACATCAGATTGAGTCAGTAGTGTCAATCCCAATCGCAATCTCTGCTTCATTCCAGAGGAATAACTAGAAATAAAGGCATTGCGATACTCTTTCAAGTAACAAAATTCAATAAATTGCTCTTTATCAAAACCTTGAATTAACGATTTAAAGTTCAAATGGAATTCCAGCAATTCATCCAAATTTAAATGTTCGTAAACATTCATATAGGGAGCTGCGAATGTAAAAGAATTACTTATAGCGGATGCATCAATAGATTGATTATTCTTTTTGTATATTATTTTTCCTCGAGAACAAGTTAAAGAACCAAAAAGTAAATTCATTAAGGTAGATTTTCCAGAACCATTTGCCCCTTTTATGCCATAATTTTCGCCAGAATGGAATTCAAAATTAAAATCCTTTATGATCCACTTTACCGAAAATCTTTTATAGATTCCTTTTGCGAGAATCTCCATTTTATAACTATTTACGCATACCTTTCATGATACCTCTTTCAGATTTTTGGATAAATTCCAAGATGATATCTTTCTCTGGTGTATTTTCAAAATCCAAGGCTATTTCGGGCAATGCTTTCTTGATATTTCTATGTCGAATAAATAAATATCGATAAATATCATGAATACGATTAATTTGTTCAGTAGTAAAACCTCTCCTTTTTAACCCGACAGAATTGACTCCTTCATAAGACAATGGGTCCCGAGCCGCCTTTACAAAATGAGGCACATCTTTCATAACTAATGAACCACCACCAATCATAACATGTTTGCCTATTTTTACAAACTGATGTACTGCAGTAAGACCACCAAGTATAGCATAATCATCGATTTCTATATGACCTGCTAGATTGACATTATTTGCTAAAATTACATTATCTCCAATAAAACAGTCGTGTGCCACATGAACATAAGCCATCAAAAGGCAATTTTTGCCAATTTTGGTAGTCATCGTAGCCTTTGTACCTCGATTTAATGTGCAGAATTCTCGAACTATTGTACCATTACCTATTACTAAAGTAGAATTTTCTCCTGCATATTTAAGATCTTGAGGTGGTGCCCCTACTACAGCGCCTGGAAAAATCTTGACATTATTTCCAATTCGCGTACCATCCATTATAGTGACATATGGCCCGACCCAACAATTCTCACCTAATATTACATCTTCTTGTATTGTCACAAAAGGCTCAATAACAGTGCCTTTGCCGATGTTCGCATTGCGATGGATATTGGATTGAATAATACTCATTCTGCCCTTTTGACGATTTGCGCTGTAAAGATACCTTCACATACGATATTTTTACCTACAAATGCCGTACCATTCATGGAAACTATCCCTCTGCGTATAGGAGAATTGAGCTCCATCTTCAACAAAACTGTATCTCCAGGGACTACTTTTTGCTTAAATCTAGTATTTTCAATTTTAAGGAAATAGGTATCCCACTTGCCCTTATCCTCTTGTAAAGATAGGGCCAAAATGCCTCCAACCTGCGCTAATGCTTCAACTTGAAGTACTCCAGGAAAGATTGGATTACCGGGAAAATGTCCTTGAAAAAAATTTTCGTTAAAAGTGACATTTTTTACACCAATAACATAAGTGTCGGTCAATTCTATGACTTTGTCAACCATAAGAAAGGGATACCGATGGGGCAATATTTCTTGTATTTTAATAGAATCGTACACTGGGTCTTTATCCTGATCGTATACAGGTAGCCCCTTCATTCTTTGTTGCTCTTGAATCTTCTTTTTAAGAAATTTTCCGAATTCTACATTTGATTTATGTCCAGGTTTTTTGGTGACAATTTTACCAATAATAGACTTCCCAACTAAGGTCAAATCTCCTAAAACATCCAACAATTTATGTCGAGCTGGTTCATTAGGAAACTGTAATTGTATTGTATTTAATATCCCTTCTTTTTCAACTTTCACACTGGGCTTATGCAATTTAACGGCAATATCATCTAATTCCTCTTGACTAAGTATTCGATCTACTATAACAATAGCATTATCTAAATCTCCACCTTTGATTAGGTTTTCACCAATTAATTTTTGCAATTCATGTATAAAAACAAAAGTTCTGCATGGTGCAATCTGAGTGATGTAATCATCTAAACATTCTAGTGAAGCGAATTGCTGACCCAATGTCTTTGAATTGAAGTCTACCATTGTGGTAATCTCCAGTCGATCATTTGGCATCGCCATATATTCAGCACCTGTATCCTCATCTTCAAATGTGAATGGCTCAGTTATAAAATAGCAATCTTTCGATTCCGCCAAATCTTTTACACCTACTGCTAATATTGCATTTACAAAACCAATTGATGAACCATCCAAAATAGGTATTTCAGGTCCATTAATTTCAATCAACACATTATCAATTCCCAATCCTGTCAAGGCAGACAAGGTATGTTCTACAGTCCAAACTTGTGCAATACCTTCTTGAATTGTCGTTCCTCGATTGGTAGAAATAACTTTAGAAACATCGGCTAAAATCGTAGGTTGATCAGGAAGATCGATTCTTCGGAATTTGATACCATGATTTGCCTCAGCTGGTTTAAACAATATACTTGCTTTCGCACCAGTATGCAATCCAACCCCTTCGATCCTGACTTCAGATTTAATAGTCCTTTGATTCATTTTTCTCGAGAATTTATTGTTTTCTTAAACTCTTGCTCTAACTGATTTAGTTTTTTACTCAATTCTGGTAATTTTTTAAACTCTGAATATGCTCGAAGATATGTAAAATAATCAATCGCTGGAGAACCATACCATTTTGAATTTTCATCCTTAATGTTAGCACCTATGCCTGATTGAGCTTGAATTTTTGTCCCATCTGCTATTTCTAAATGCCCAGCAATTCCTACTTGGCCACCAATCATGCAATAGTTACCTATTTTTGTGCTCCCTGCTATTCCTGTTTGGGCGGCTATAACTGTATTTTGTCCAATCTTTACATTATGTGCTATTTGGATTAAATTGTCAAGTTTTGTGCCTTTACCAATGAAAGTTGATCCTATAGTAGCTCGATCTATACAGGTATTAGATCCAATTTCGACATTATCCTCAATGATTACATTACCCAATTGTGGCACTTTTTGAAAATTGCCCTGACCGTCTGGCGCAAATCCGAATCCATCACTACCTATAACAACATTGCTATGAATAATACAATTTTCTCCGATGACACTATCGTGATATATTCTAACTCCTGGGTTAATTACAGTACCTTTCCCTATATGAACATTTCTACCAATATAAGCTTGCGAAATTATGTGAACATTAGCAGATATAGATGCGCCCTCTTCAATAACTGTCATGGGTCCAATTGAAGCATCTGATGAAACTGTTGCCTTCGGATTGACTATTGCAGATGTATCAATTCCACCCGAAGCATTCACAGTCTGTTGAAATTGAGCTAATAAGAGGCTCATTGTCTGATAAACATCGTCAACTTTGATAATTGTAGCTGAGTAGTCCTTTTTCGGTATAAAATTGCGGTCAATTATGATTACTGAGGCTGTGCAATTATAAAAATAGGGTTCATACTTCATATTTCCCAAAAAACTAACTGTACCTGCACCACCTTCTTCGATTTTGCTAGGTCCGGTAAGAAGGATTGTAGAATCCCCGATTAGCTCACCTTGGATCAATTTGGCCAGATCTCCTGACGTCAATTTCATAGTACAAAGTTAGATTTAATTATGAAAGATTAGCTTAATATTTTTTAGATAACAATTCATTTAATATTGTAAATCTTTATAATTCGTTCTTATTCATTAATTTTGCTACTTAAGTAAAAATCTACTCCATGAGTAAAAAACAGCAAAAAATAGTCCCAAATCCCAAGTCTTCAAGCGAAATCCGCAATATAGTACCCGATGCATCAAAAAAAACTTCTATATTCAGTACCCAGACTATTTTATTATTGATCATATTAGGCTTCAGTTTCTTAATATACTCCCCTTGTTTAAAAAATGACTTTGTCAATTGGGATGACGATCGCAATGTCTACGAAAACCCTAATGTTCTAGAGCTTTCTTCAAAAAATATAAAAGCCATTTTTACTTCTGATGTCATAGGAAACTATAACCCATTACCGATTTTAAGTTTTGCTATAGAGCATCATTTTTTTGGGATGAATCCAAAAGTCATGCATACGACCAATATCCTTTTACATCTGTTATGTTGTATGCTTGTATTTTTCATATTTAAAAGATTGGGCTTACATCTTTTTGTTGCATTTCTTGGTACATTATTATTCAGTCTTCATCCATTAAAAGTCGAATCAGTTGCTTGGATTACAGAACGAAAAGATGTTTTGTTCGGTAGTTTTTTTCTAGGAGCATTGTTACTCTATATTAAGAATATTGAATTGCCTACTCGGAAAAGATCAATGCTTATTTTTTTACTTTTTGCAATCGGGTTATTTGCAAAAATTCAAATGGTAGCATTACCATTAACTTTTTTAGCAATTGATTATTGGTTTGACAAAAAAATTTCGATAAAATTAGTTCTTGAAAAATGGGCTTTCTTTCTTGGTTCATTAGCATTTGGCATCTTAGGTATATACATGTTAAAAGGACAGGGATCTTTAGAAACAAATACTAGTTTTAATATAATTGAGAGATTATTTATTGGAACTTATAGCCTTTTAGTCTACTTAGTGAAGTTTTTAATTCCATACAAAATGGTTCCACTTTATGCATATGAACCAGAATTACATTGGACTCATTATGCTTCTATGCCCATTGTAATCGCTATGTTTGTTGGACTTTTTTTTCTTTACAAAAAAAATTACAAAGCCATTCTATTTGGATTTGCATTTTTCTTTTTCAACATTGTATTCCTACTTCAAATTCTTGGTGCTGGACAAGGCTATCTTGCTGATCGATTTACTTATATTGCTTATATTGGATTGATCTTTATATTGTGTTACTATATTCAGCAATGGATAGAAACAAATAAAGTTAGAACTACGGTACTTTATCCCAGTGTAGGTGCATATATACTTATCCTTTCATTTATTAGTTATAAACAATGTGCTTATTGGAAAAATTCTGGGACACTTTGGTCACGGGTATTAGAATATCAGAATAATACTTCATTACCATACAACAATAGAGCAAATTATTACCGAGACAAACGTCTTTTTGATTTAGCACTTCAAGATTATAATCGCGCTATTGAACTTAAAGCAGGTCACGGAACATACAATAGTCGAGCAAAATTATTTTTTAATAAAAATGAAGACCAAAAAGCTTTAATCGATTATAATAAAGCTATCGAAATGGCTCCAGACAAAGCTGAATATTATATTAATCGAGGAGCTGCTTATGCAAAATTAGGAAATCTAGATTTAGCGATAAAAGATTTTGACAAAGGACTATTGATGGATCCTACATGGAAAGTCGGATATCTAAATCGTTCAATCATGTATAATCAAGCTGGTAACTTTCAAAAAGCGTTAGACGATATTGACAACTACTTGAAATTTGAACCAGCTAATAGTGATATGTGGTATGAAGGCGGGAGATGTCTTCGTGCTTTAAACAATCCAAACAAAGCAATACAATATTATACTAATGCTATAAAATACAATCCGAACAAAGGTTTATTCTATGCTGAGCGAGCTAGAACTTATCAATTACTTGGTCAAACTAATGCCGCTCAATCGGATGCAAGCATTGCACAAAAACTAGGTGAAAATGTTGTCTTTTAATAGACCAAAACAAAAGCATGTTAGAAAAAATTCATATAAAAAATTATGCCATAATCGAGCAGTTAGAAATCACATTTCCAAATGGTATGATCGCTGTAACTGGTGAAACTGGTGCTGGAAAATCAATTATTATTGGAGCTATTCAATCAGCTCTAGGAGGAAAAATAGACAGTAAATCCTTTAAAAATAATGCAGAAAAATGTATCTTAGAAATCCATTTTTCTTTAGAAACTAATGCACAGAAACAATTACAATCTATCATTGAACTAGATGATTATTCAGAAATAATTATAAGAAGAGAAATCACAACAAGCGGAAAATCTAGGTCTTTTGTCAATGATTCTCAATATTCAATTCAGGAAATACAACAAGTAGCTGCTGCCCTCATTAGCATACATCAACAATTTGATCATTTGGAAATTCTAGAACAAGAATATCAGATCAATGTGCTGGATACCTATTGTGAGCATTTAGAAGAAAGGAACAACTTCGAACAATTATATCAAGAATACAAGAAAAAGATAAGTGAATGCAAAAAAATTGAAGAAGAAAATAAAAAATTATTGCTTGAAAGAGAATATCTAGAATTTCAATTTCAAGAACTCGACAAAGCGAATTTAACTTTGGGGGAATTAAGCAATTCTGAACAACTGCTAAAAGTGGCTTCCAATGCAGAGGATATTAAGACAAAGACTCAATGTAGTCTTCAATTATTACAAGGAGAACAAGGAATTCAAGATGCCATTTATCAGATTCAAAATCATTTGAAAAGCATTAGAATAAGTGATGAATTACAAGAAGTTTATGAACGAATTGGTGTTCTTCATACTGAGATAAAAGATATCTCCTATCAAGTTGAAAAAATTCATGACAATATCGATTTTGAACCAAAAAAAATACAAAATTTACAGTCTAGAATCGATTTATATAATAGACTTTTAAAAAAACACCAAGTCACTTCAGATGAAGAGTTGATAGAAATCCAGGCCGCCATAGAAACTAAATTGCTCAACATCACACAATCTGATGAAACGATTTTAGCAATTCAAACTGAGATCAAACGAATAGAAAATAATCTCGAAATCAAAGCTGAAAAATTAAGAAAAACCAGATTAAAACAAATAGCTTCTTTAAAAAAATACATTGAAAGCTTACTACGTGATTTGGGGATGGAAAATGCTATATTTGAAATTGAACTTAATCCTTTGGACAGTTTCAAGAAATCAGGGAAAGATGAAATCAAATTTTTATTCACAGCAAACAAAGGAAGTCAAGCTAAAGCATTGCAAAATCATGCATCAGGCGGTGAGCTATCGAGAGTTAATTTAGCAATTAAATCTATCCTAGCTGAAAAAGCAAAACTACCTACGATGATTTTTGATGAAATAGATACCGGAGTATCTGGTCAAGTAGCATTGCAAATGGGTAATTTATTGAGACAATGCTCAAAAAACCAACAATTGATAGCAATCACACATTCACCACAAGTAGCAAGTAGAGCCAATCATCATTTATATGTATTTAAAAAAGTAGAAAAATCTGTGACAAACACGCACGTTAAATTTCTAAACCTTGAAGAAAAACATGTAGAACTCGCTAAAATGCTCAGCAGTGATCCTCCAACTACAGCAGCGCTCCAAAATGCCAAAGAATTGCTATCACTTCAACTGAATTAAAAAAATCATACTATCTTTGTTTTAGAAATAAATAAATTCATTCAAATGTCACATAATTTATTAAAAGGAAAAAGAGGAATTATATTTGGGGCTTTAGATGAGCAATCCATTGCTTGGAAAGTTGCAGAAAAATGTCATGCTGAAGGTGCATCCATAAGCTTGACCAATGCACCAGTGGCAATGCGATTTGGCAAAATCAATGAGCTGGGCGAAAAAATTAACGCTCAAATCATACAAGCTGACGCCACTATAATTGAAGATCTTGAAAATCTGCTCAAACAATCCCAAGAAAATTTAGGTGGCAAAATTGATTTTATCCTACATTCGATAGGAATGTCTTTGAATGTGCGCAAAGGAAAAAGTTATACCGATTTGAATTATGATTTTATGCAAAAAACGTTTGATATTTCAGCAATATCATTCCATAAGTTGATGCAAACAGCAATGAAACTTGACGCTGTAAATGATCATGGATCAATCGTAGCCCTAACATATATCGCAGCTCAACGAGTGTTCCCTGATTATAGTGAAATGGCTGAATCAAAAGCGTTACTAGAATCGTTTGCAAGAAGTTTTGGTTATCATTTTGGTACACAGAAGAAAGTTCGTGTCAATACCATCTCCCAATCCCCAACGATGACCACAGCTGGATCAGGAATCAAAGGCTTCCAAGAATTCTATGATTATGCTAACAAGATGAGCCCATTGGGAAATGCAAGTGCTGAAGCTTGCGCGGACTATTGCGTATTCATGTTCTCAGATCTTAGTCGCTGCATTACAATGCAGAATTTATTTCACGATGGAGGGTTTTCAACTATGGGATTGAATCCAGCTATTCTGAATTTATAATTTTAGCTATTTTCTTAATTTTTATATTTTAAAATATAAAATTAATTAAAAGAAATTTTGAATCAAATGAAATGCATCAATATTCTAATACTATGTTGTACTTGTCAACTCCTTATAGGACAAGCAACAAAAATGGAATTACTTAGTGTTTGGAGAGATTCCACTATCAAAGGCACTAGACAATATAGCAATGCCTATAATGCTTGCTGGGGATTAGTTGTCAATGGAAAAGAATATGGAGTTATTGGGTCAACAGTTGGAACACATATCATTGACTACAGTGATCCAACGACACCTAAAGAGATCTTTAGACTGAAAGGTCGAGAACAAGGCACTCATGTTGTTCATAGAGAATATTTTGATTATAATTGTCATCTCTACATTGTCTGTGGCGAAGGGAATAAAAACACATTGCAAATACTTGATATTTCAAAATTGCCCAACGAAATAAAAATGGTCTATGACACAAATACACTTTTTACTACTTGTCACGATCTTTTTATAGACCAACAGAAAGGAATTCTTTATACAACATCAGAATATTCAAAATCTGGATTTGCCCCACTTGGAGTCTATGATATCAATGATCCTAGTAATCCAAAACTATTAGGTCGGTTCAGTAAATTTGAAAATTATCGCGTTGGTCACGTACATGCAGGTTCCGCAAAAAATGATACTGTTATAATTCATAATGGATATGATGGATTTGCAATTTTGGATTTTAAAGATAAGACAGCGCCAAAAGTATTGCAAAGCTTTGAATCGAATTCCTACCCAAATGCAGGATACAACCATTCCGGTTGGTTTCATCCTAATGGTCGACATTATTGCTTTGCAGATGAAACTCACAGATCGCCATTAAAAATATTGGACATGAATATCATTTCCAATAGCAAAATCATAAATCAAATTAAAGCTGGCCCGGATATATCCATTGGACATAATCCGTATTATACTTGTGACTATTTATATATTTCTTATTACTTTGATGGATTGCAAGTATTTGACACAAAAGACCCAGCCAACCCTTATTTGTCACATTACTACCCTACATCAAATTTGCCTCACAGTGATACTGATACTTCATATATGGGTGCTTGGGATGCTTATCCATTTCTCCCTTCGGGAAATGTCTTAGTCTCTGATATGCAAAACGGACTTTTCCTGATAAAAGGTATTGAAAAACCTTGTAACGCTATTCCACAATGTGGAAGCATAACATCAACAAATAGTACAGACAAAAGAACTGTTTTACTGTATCAGAATCCTTGTCGTACAACTATAAACTTCTCTAGCGACGAAGAATTTGTACAATTTGAAATCATCCAAATCACTGGGCTAATTGTATCAAGAGGAATCTTTACTTCTAAAAATGATTATCATATAGAAATTCCAAATATCTCTCCAGGAGCTTACTTTTTAAAGCTATTTGATAAAAAAAGAAATTGCACAATTTTAAAAGTTGTGATTGAATAATAATATGTCGAAGCAAAAAATTTTCATTTATTTATTGTTTCAAATTACTTTACTAGTCACATCAGTAGGGCAAAACAACTCAGATCAATTCAAGAGGGACTCTATTCTTTTGCGAGATGATTCGATTGCAAAAATTCCTCTACAATTTTTAGAACGAAATTTTTTTGAAGATACTTTCAAATTATATCAAGTTAATGATTATATACTAAAACGAGATGAATATAGTTTTGATATTTCGCTACCAAATTATAAATCTTTGTATGTAAATAGAAACCTCTTTGAAAATAGAATTAATTCATTTCAACATGGATTTACATCACATGAAAAATATTTCTTCTCAACATCTAAATATCAATTCATTTCACCATCAAAACCTTACACGGAAGTGGAAGCACATGAATCAAAGTCTTATACTAATTCAAGAGCTGGCTTTCAAGATAATCTCGACGTAAAAGCATTCTTTGCATCCAGATATAAAAATAACACATTATGGAATTTTAAATATGAAAAAACAAATCAAAAAGGAATGTATGCGAACAGTGGAAATCGTATACATGCATTTAGCTCTGGACTTCAACTCGCTCCGACAAATTCATCACTTTCAGCCGACTTAATACTGGTCTATAATAATTTAAAAAATCAACATAATTTTGGCATTCTAGATCTAACAAATCTAAATAATTCAAGCTATCGTGTAAGAGAGTCAATTCAAACTTATTCAACAAGTTCAAACTCGACAATAAAAAATGCAGAATATGGTATGAATTTAAAATATGCTCCAAAATTTTTAACACACACATTACTTAAAGCAAATGTATCCTATTTTAGCTCCTACAGTTATTTTAATTATAACTATTCAGACGATGATCCATCAACAGCTAAATTTGAGTACAATAATTATTATATCGATAGCAACTCGATTATTGCATCATATTATCAAAAAACATGGAGTAACAGAATCAAATTAAACACTTCTTTATCTAAATACATTAAAGCTGATGCTGCATTACATTTTAATTCTATAATGTATGACTATGACACATTAGCAACTAAATTAGTGCAGAAAATTGCTGAATTTAGAGCGCAATTTAGTCCGACTACTGCTATATTTCTCGAAGGCAAAGCATGGCAGGACATAGAATATAACAATCAATATGATTATTCTGTATCGCTTCGTTATATACTCGAGCCTTACTTTTCTTTGCAGGGTGAATTAGGCATTAATTCGATTTCACCTACATTGCTGCAAAAACAGTTTATAACTAATAAAAAGTTGCTTTATAATAACGACTTGAGCAATCAAAAAAGATCGTACATTCAAGCAAAATTAAAATCTCTCCATCAATATCTGCCAACAGTAAGTCTTAGTATAGAGTCGATTGACAATTTGATTTATTTTTCACAATTAGAATACTATTTACAATCAAATACAAGAATCACACATCAAAATTTTACTTTACATCACAACTATACTCACAGATATTTTGGTCTAGAAAATCATTTCTCTTTAGATCGATTTTCGCCTGATATTCCACATTGGAATATGTTTACTGGGACACACAAAGCCTATGTCAATGCATCTTTATTCAATAAAGCTGCATTTGCAAAATTTGGAATAACGACTACATGGATTGATATACCTTATGTATATAAATTCAATCCATTACTTAATCAATTTGCTTCAACAAATATCGTAACGACGAACATTAATCCCAATCTTGGATTTTTTATGAACTTCAAAATAAGTGATTTCAACTTGCATATCCAATTTGATCACATTGAATCTTTCTGGACAAAAAATTCTTTCATTGTTGAAAAACAAGCAGTATACGATTTCTATACTTGGTTTACAATGAACTGGAAATTCACTTATTGACTTCTATCTAAGATATCTACAGCGTCTCCTTCAACCATCTAAAGAATTCACTTTGCCAAAGCAATCCATTCTGTATTTTTAAGACATGATGCCCTTCATCTGGGATGTATAATAATCGAGATTTTACATTCTGCATTCGGGCTGCAGTAAATGCTTCGTAAGCTTGAGTGTCTGGTATTCTATAATCTCGCCCTCCTTGTATGATGAGTATTGGTGTATTCCAATTTTGAACAAATTTATGTGGTGAATACAAATCATAAGACTTTGGTTTTTCCTTATTCCAAAATGGACCTTTCAAATCAAAATTGGCAAACCACATCTCTTCTGTTGATCCATACCAGCTATCCAAATTATAACTTCCGCAATGCGATATGAAAGACTTGAAACGATTCTCATGAATCCCTGCCAACATCATTACACTGTATCCACCATAACTCGCACCAACTGCTCCAAGTCTAGCTTTATCGACAAATGGCTTTGTTGCAACTTGATCAATTGCAGACAAATAATCTTTCATCACTTGCCCACCCCAATCTCCAGATATCTGTTCATTCCATGCTGTACCCCAGCCCGGCATACCTCGACGATTAGGTGCTACTATGATGTAACCATTCGCAGCGATCAACTGAAAATTCCATCTAAAAGAATAATATTGTGACAAAGCACTTTGTGGTCCTCCTTGACAATACAACAAGGTTGGATACTTTTTGGCAGGATCAAAATCAGGTGGATAGATTACCCATGCCAACATCTTCTTTCCATCTGTTGTTGTGATCCATTCTTTCTCAACTTTGCTCATTTTAATTTTCGAATACGCTTCGTTATTCACTTTGGTCAATTGTTCAGATTTGCCTGAATTGATTTCCACTGCATATATTTCTGCTGCATGATTCATATCTGTTCTGCTGCAAATTAAACGATTTCCAACTTGAGCAATCACAGCATTATAATCACAAATTTCTTCTGATATTTGTCTAATAACCGGTTTTGAATCAAAGTCAACATTTACTTCAAACAATTGGACAGCACCGCGATATGGCGCATTGAAGTATATTTTTTTATTGTCTTTTGAAAAAATAAAGTTATTGACGCTTTCATCCCAATCTTTGGTCAAATTTACTTTGCGATTGGTCTTAAGATCAGCGATATAAATATCATTCTTATCCGCTTCAAATCCATCTCTTGCCATCGATGTCCATGCAAAAATATTTCCATTAGATGAAAATACAGGATGCTTATCATATCCATTCATTCCTTCAGTAAAATTCTTTGTCTTTCCCGTGGCAACTTCGTAAAAATAAATATCTGAATTTGTACTTACAGCATATTCTTTCCCAAACTTTTTTACAGACACATAAGCTAGCATTTTTCCTTCTGGACACCATGCCAAATCATCAGTACCACCAAAAGGTGTCGTCGGAGAGTCCCAAGATTCATTGGGCATAAGATCCTTTTCATTACTCACGATGCCATTGTTATAATCAGCAATGTGCACATGATTGAACACGCCATCCTCCCATACATTCCAATGGCGAAACATCAAATCATCATAAATCTTCGCTTCAGTCTTTGGAAGATTGGGATAAAGATCAGCTTTGGTTTGCATCGCTTTAATTTCTCTTGAAAACAGGATATGCTTGCCACTAGGTGATATCATAAAATTACTGTATTCAGCATCTTTTGTAAATCCTACTGTACTCTTGTCACTTGCAGAAAAAGTACCTTCTACATCTACTAAATATTGTCCATTTTTAGTATAGCTCAATCCTCCGATGTATTTACTAGGATTCAAGACAGAGGAAGAGGTTTTCGTAGCGAAATCATACTTAAATAACTGTGTACTACTTTTATTTTCTTCTTTGTTAAATGTTGTCACTGTATACATCAATTGTTTTTCATCTGGCGACACGCCAAGTGCATTCACTCTACCCAATGACCACAATAATTCTGGTGTCATTGTTTGCGCAATAATTTGATTAACTAAAATTAAAAATGAGAAAATAAATACTAACTTTTTCATTGACATATTTTTTAAAAAAAATTCATGACTTCTTTACTCTAGGAAGCCATGAATTCAACACTTTTATTAAATTTATAAAAACAATTTCTTTTAATCTCTACTAGAAATTTTTGATAACAATCTTAAGATCTCAAGGTATAACCAAACTAATGTAATCATCAATCCCATACCAGCAAACCACTCCATGTATTTAGGCAAACCAGCTTGCTCTCCTTTTTCAAAAAAATCAAAATCCAAAAGCAAATTCAAAGATGCGATAACCACTACCACTAGACTGAATCCTATACCCAACCATCCTGTACTGTGGATCATTGGAACTTGAATATTGAAAAAACTCAAAACAAAAGAAACTAGATAAGTAAGCATGATCGCTCCAGTAGCCATCATGATGACTGAACGCAATCTTTGAGTTACTTCGATGATTTTTGCTTTATATAAAAACAACATTAAAAACAACACACCGATCGTAAGACTCACTGCATGAAATATAATGCCATCAAACAATGAAGCGTACATAAGTGAAACAGCACCTACAAAAACACCTTCTACCAAAGCATAGATAGGCGCAATAATCGGAGACCATTCTTTTTTGAATGTAGCAATGAGCACTAAGACCAATCCTGCTATAGCTGCTGGTATAAAAAACAGTTTATTGGGAAATGTCCAACCAATAATCGCTCCAGCTAATAGCAATACACCTAAAACCAGTGTTTTATTCACAGCTCCAGCAGCTGTCATTGAGTTAGACCTGCTGATATCTCTTGAATTGTCCAAAACACTTTGTTTCAAGACAGGATTTGAACTTTCGTTGAATAAATTGAATGCCATAAAGATTTATTTTTTATTGTAACGAAGGTATTACAAAATTTGTTTATTTATTACACTTTGTGGAAAAAAATACTATGTCAAATTTCATATTAATAAATATTAAAAATAGATTACATATAAGTACTTCCCTTTGGAAAGCACACACCTCCCCCCCCTTTTTTTCTTTTTGTCAACTCCCCCTTTAATTAGTTAAGGCAAAAATCTTAATGTATTTTTGCGCTTCAATTTCAAAAAACAAATGATTAGTGCAGTAAATATCTCCTTGGCTTATGGCAAAAGAATCCTATTTGATGAAGTAAATGTCTCATTTACAAAGGGAAATTGCTATGGTATCATTGGCGCCAATGGAGCAGGAAAAAGTACATTCCTCAAGATCCTAAGTGGAGAAATTAGCCCAAATAAAGGTTGGATAGAAATAAGCCCAGGAGAACGGATGGCCGTTTTAAAGCAAAATCAATTTGAATTTGATGATTATACCTGTGTAAATACTGTAATAAAAGGTCACAAAAGACTATGGGAATTGATCGAACAAAGAGAAGCCATTTATCAAAAAGAAGATTTCACTGAAGAGGATGGAAACAAAGCTGCTAAGCTTGAAGAAGAATTTGGTGAAATTGGAGGCTATATGGCTGAAAGTGATGCGGGTTCACTACTCAGTGACTTAGGAGTAGCTGAAAAATATCATCAACTAAAGATGGTGGATATTCCTGGTCCAATGAAAGTGAGAGTTCTATTAGCTCAAGCTCTTTATGGAAATCCAGATATCCTTTTGCTCGACGAGCCTACCAATGGATTGGATGTGGAGACCGTAGGTTGGTTGGAGAATTTTTTAGCAGACTATCAGAATATTGTGATCGTAGTGAGTCACGACAGACACTTTCTAGATGCTGTATGTACACATGTCGCCGATGTCGATCGCCAAAAAATTAGTCTTTATACTGGAAACTATACTTTCTGGTATGAGAGTAGTTTGTTAGCAGCTAGACAGCTATCTGACAAGAATAAAAAGAACGAAGATCGCAAGAAAGAACTCCTCGAATTTATTGCGCGATTCAGTGCCAATGCATCGAAGAGTAAACAAGCAACAAGTAGAAAAAAGGCATTGGACAAGCTGGCCATTGAAGAAATCAAACCTTCATCAAGAAAATATCCAGGTATCGTGTTTAAGCCTGAGCGTGAAGTTGGAGATCAGATTCTTTTGGTTGATGGACTTAAAGCCGCTACAGATGATAGAGTTTTATTTAGCAATGTCAGTTTTAGAGTAAATAAAGGTGATAAGATAGCACTAGTTTCAAAAGACCAAACAGCAATACATACCTTCTTTGATATGATCCAAGGTGAAGCTCCAATTCAAGCAGGAATAATTGAATGGGGAATAACTATCACTAAGGCGTATTTACCAAATGAAAATGGAGAATTCTTTAAGGCATCTGTCAACTTGATGGATTGGCTTAGAGAATATGTACCACCTACAGTAACTGATGTAGATGAATTGTTCTTACGATCTTATTTAGGTCGAATGCTTTTCTCAGGAGATGAAGTCATGAAGATGACCAATGTACTCAGTGGAGGTGAAAAAGTAAGATGTATGCTTTCAAAGATGATGTTACAAAATCCAAATGTACTTCTCCTCGACGAACCAACCAATCACTTAGATCTAGAAAGTATTCAAGCATTTAATGAAAACATGACTTCATTCAATGGCAATATTTTAATCAGTTCACATGACCATACCTTTATGCAAACAGTGTGTAATAGAGTCATTGAACTTACGCCAAAAGGATGTATCGATCGATTAGTTAGTTTCGACGAATATCTTTCCGATCCTAAGCTCAAAATATTGCGTGAAGAAATGTACAATTAATTTTTTAATGTATCGTATTTTTTATCGGAAACAGTGCTTGAAAATTTTTCATGTAGTAGGTTTTTTATTTACAATTTTAGTTTTTTGCGAAGCTCAACTAAGCATACGGGACTCAATAATTAATTTGCATAACAAACCGATTTTTAGTGCTAAAAACATTATACTACCAAGTACGCTTATTGCTTATGGGGCAATAGGTTTATTTTCAGCAGAAATACAAAATAGCAACAAGAACATTCGTTCAGAATTTTCTAAATTTAATGCTACTAAGTATAACATTGATGATTACATACAATTTATAGCACCTTGTACAGTAACTATTTTGGATTTGTGCGGAAATAGAAGCAAGCATTCTTTTTGGCAAAGAGTAGCATTGCAATCGTTAACTTTTGGAATTATGGGAACGACAGTATTTGGTCTCAAAGAAATTACTAAAATACAAAGACCTGATCTTAGTTCGAAAAATTCTTTTCCTTCAGGTCACACAGCTACTGCTTTTGCTGGTGCAGAATATTTATGGCAAGAGTACAAGCACAAATCAGTATGGTATTGCAGTGGTTATATTCTTGCATCTAGTGTGGCATTCATGAGACTTTATAATGACCGACATTGGTTTACAGATGTTGCTGCTGGTGCTGGTATAGGAATCCTAAGTACAAAACTAAGCTACTATTTCATTTCAAAATATAATGGAAAAACAGCCAAATCAAAAATCAAAAAAGAAAATTTAGTTTATTAAAATTTGATAAAATTCCATTTACCAGCTTTTAAGATAATAAAGGATAAAAAGAGTTGAATAAACCAATATAGTAACTCAGAAGCCCAAGCCCAATACAAACCCCAATCACTTATAAACATAACTGAATAATAGCTTATACCTAAATACACAATTGATGAGATTAACTGAATTTGAAGACATTTGACGGTTTCTCCCGTTCCACTCACTCCATTAAAGAAAACAGTAGCCACACTATACAACAGTATGATTGGGAAAAGTAAATTTAAATAAGGTATACTATCTAAAAATAAAGAAGAATCCGTTCTCCCCAACAACGGATCCAAAAACTGTTCTGCAAACAAAAGGAATGGTATTGCAATTAATGATGTAAATATCAATGAAACAATTGAAGAATGAAACACTTGCTTGAGTACTCTTTTCTCTCTACCTCTTCCTATAGTTTTACTAACCACTGAATTTATAGCAGTTCCAAAACCCCATGAAGGAATTGACAAAACCAAATAAACAACTCTCAATAAATTTGAAATCGCCAACACATGTTCGCCCAGTTTTTCAATCAAGCTAAAAAACATAAACCAACTTCCAATACCGATCATTGA
Organism: Saprospiraceae bacterium; assembly: GCA_016722295.1. GTDB lineage: Bacteria > Bacteroidota > Bacteroidia > Chitinophagales > Saprospiraceae > Vicinibacter. The sequence goes on along the minus strand of JADKGL010000037.1, from coordinate 174,196 downwards.
TTGCAATAATATTGGTATACTTAATTTGTAAATTGTCTTTACCCATTGCAGTTCAATTTTTGGAATTTTCAAAAGTTCATACACTCTGATATCTTTATCAAAAACCATTAATGCAATGAAAACAACAAAAGCTATCCCTTCAGCAATCGCACTTGCTAATCCCGCACCAGCTATACCCATCTCTGGAAATCCAAATTTACCAAAGACCAATGCATAACATAAAATAAAATTTGCTATTGCTAATATTATGGTATCGATAAAAATAAACATTGGCTTACCAATTCCTAAGTAAAACGCAACCAATGCCAAGCCTAAATATGAAAATGGAATACCAAAAGATCTATAATACAAAAAGTCCAATGACTTTTGCAATATCACATCAGAACTTATAAACAACTGTAATATTGGTTTTCCCCAAAAGAATAAGATAGCAAATACAATAAATCCTATTATAGCTTCAAATAATAAAATCGCCCAAAAGTATTTTTTTACAAAATCAATAGATCTTTCACCATATTTCCGAGCGATTAGAATCTGCCCTCCCTTTGAAAATCCAAAAGCAATAGCTGCAATAACTAAATAAAAGATACTGATAAATCCAACAGCAGCAAAATCATTTTCATCATATCGATAGAGGAACAAACTATCTGTCAATGCAATAATATTCTGACCCGCACTACCCAACATGATTGGTAGCGCAAGAATAATAATTTTTTTTGCATTATGCCAAAATTCTCCCAAATTAAAATTTATAAGCTTAAAGATACAATTATAATTTTGATTACCAAACGAGCATAAAAATAAAATTACCATTGAATATGACAAATCAAACAAATTCAATTCTCAAAAGCTAAGGACTATAGAATATAAAATTAGTAATTACATTATACTCTCAAAAGCAAACATCTAAATTATCAAAAAAGTAGTCCTACGATTTTGTTGATGCTCATCATCTGTACATTGCTCACAAATGCATGTAGTCACAGGTTGACTTTCACCATTTCCTTTCGAAAAAAGACGAGATAGGTCAATACCTTGACTAACTATATAATCTACCACAGATTGTGCTCTACGTTGTGATAATTGCAAATTATAATCTTCTTCTCCCCTACAATCTGTATAGGACCGAATTTCAAGTTTAATTTTATCATTTGCCTTCAAGAGATTGACCAAATAATCTAATGAAGCAAAAGATTCATCGCGCAATTCTGATTTATCAAAATCATAATATACATTGTTTAACAGATATTCTTTGCCCTTTTCTATTGGAGTCATTAGAATAACTTGTTGAATTGTCAATACACTATCTGAAGTAAGTTTTTCGGGCAATTCTATTCGAATTTCAAAACTTGTATTTAAATAATTAGTTTTGCTAAATGTAAATTTCATTACCTGTTCTGTAGCTAATTCCAAATTGATGCTTGACTTTGCTTTTGTATTAAGCGCAAATGGAATTGAGCTTGAATTAATCGATACGGAATCAAGGCTTTTGCTATTACTTGAAACAGTAGATTTAGAATCAAATTCCATAAACTGAAACTGTATATTTGCTTTAAAAGTAAACTTTGAAGGAAGCTCTTTTTTTAACTGATCATTTTTCAGCAACACAAAATCAAACAAATCATCCTTATTCTCAAAGTTTCGATTACTAGTTATAACACCTTTCAATCTTTGATCCTCAGAAGAATAAAAATTTGGATCAACAACAAATCCAAAATCATCAGCTCCACTATTAATAGGATATTTAAGATTTTGCGGATTTGACCATTTACCATTTCCAATACTATATGTTTTAAATATATCTAATCCACCCATTCCAACATGTCCGTCACTTGAGAAATACAATGTATCATTATACCATGTAGGGAAACTTTCATTTCCATCAGAATTAATATTATCTGGCAAAGATTTTGGTTCAGACCATTCATCATTGACCTTAAAAGAGATGAATAAATCAAATTTTCCTTGAGCCTTGTTCCTGTCCGAAGAGAAAACAAGAATTGAATCACTTTTATGTATTGCAGCTTGCATATTATTGCACTCATCACAAAATAAATCCAATTGAGTAGGCTCTCCAATTTCATCATTAGTTATAGTGCTTTCAAAAATTTGGCAATAAGCATCATTTGTATTATTTTTACTACAATGCGTAAAGTAAATCTTCTTTTTCAAAATTGCTAAACTTGGTGCTCCTTCATGCGATTTTGAATTTAGAATTGATAAATTATCAATGGTTCGATCGACAACATTCCACCGATATAGATCAGTGTGCAACCTGCCAGTCCATGCATATATCTCTTTGCCAGTAGAACCTATTCGATCAGAACTAAAGTAAATATTTCCTTTAGCATCATAGCTACCAGAAAAATCAGAAAACTCTGAATTAATATCTTGATGATTAGTCACATTATAGTAAAATAAAGGATTTTCAACTTTCCATGCTTCAGCCAACTTACATATTGATACTTCTTTTCTATATTGATTCTTTGTTTTTACTTCATTTTCCAATTTCTTAAAAGCCTGAATAGCCTCTTGATAATCTTCTTGCTGTTTTAGACCAAATGCCAATTCTTCCAAAGCCTTAAATCCATACCCTTTTTCATAAGCGATCTTGAACCATTGCAAACTTGATTTATACTCTGCTTGATATTTATAACATTGAGCAATTCGAAAAGCTAGTTTAGCTTGCTCTTGACCAGCCTTTTCTTTGACGAAAGCATCTTTATATAATAATAAAGCTTTGTGATATTCCTTTACATTGAAATATTTCTCAGGATCAGCTCTTTGAATGGCGCATGCTGCGATGAAAAGCAGTAAAAATGTTAGTAAAAGTAAGCCATTGAATTTATAAATTTTCATATTCGTAACGCAAGATAGTTGACATTAGTAGTTTATGCGATTTTTAATCAAAATTTAGTAAAAATTTAAGAAAAAAAGTATGGTGATCTTCTTACATTTGCAAAATTTTTATATATAATAAATGAAGAATCCAATGGAAGAAAAAGCTTACCTTTTGCTAGAAGATGGAAGTTTTTTCGAAGGGTTTACAGCAGGTGCAAAAGGCACTGTCAGTGGGGAAATCTGTTTTAATACAGGAATGACTGGATATCAAGAGATATTTACTGATCCTAGCTATTATGGACAGATTATGACGATGTCAAATGTCCATATTGGCAATTATGGTTCAAAATCAAAGGATACAGAATCTCAAAATGTTCAAATTTCTGGACTTATTGTTCGAAACTTTTCAAGTCACTATTCACGAACTTCTGCAGATGAATCATTGCAAAACTATTTGCTTAAGAACAATATTATAGCTATTCACGGTATTGACACAAGAGCTGTAGTGCAACTTATCAGAAACAAGGGTGCAATGAATTGCGTCATTTCGACAGAACATTCTGAACGAAATCAACTACAGGCTGTACTTAAGAATACACCTTCTATGGTAGGTCTAGAACTAGCATCAAAGGTCTCAATTACTGAAGCATACTCATTAGGCAATGAAGGGTCTTCTTATAAAGTTGCAGTAATGGATTATGGGATTAAAAAAAGCATATTGGATCAACTTGTATTGCAAAATTTCCATATTAAAGTATTTCCAGCCAAAGCTAGTTTTAATGATATCAAATTGTGGAATCCAGAAGCTTATTTTCTGTCAAATGGTCCCGGAGATCCAGAGACTATGGATTATGCCATACAATGCGCTTCACAAATGATTTCATCTCAAAAACCAATCTTTGGGATCTGTCTAGGCCATCAGATTCTTTCGTTAGCTTTAGGAGTGCCGACTTATAAAATGCATCATGGACACAGAGGCTCAAATCACCCAGTAAAAAATCTAATTACAGGATTGGGTGAAATTACAAGTCAAAATCATGGTTTTGCAATAGATAAGGAAAAAATACTTCAACATAAAGATGAATTAATAGTGTCACACATTAATTTAAATGATCAATCCATTGAAGGCTTTGAACACAAGAAATTACCTATATTTTGCGTTCAATATCATCCAGAAGCTGGTCCAGGTCCACATGATTCAAGGTATTTATTTACACAATTTTCAACAAGAATCAATCAAATCTATTCAAAATAAAAAATATGAGTCATATTGTTGATATCAAAGCGAGACAAATTTTAGATTCAAGAGGATTTCCTACAGTAGAAGCTGAAGTATACACTGCATCAGGCATTTTTGGTAGAGCTGCAGTTCCGTCTGGAGCGTCAACTGGCAAACACGAGGCAGTTGAAAAACGTGATGGAGACAAGAAGAAATATCATGGAAAAGGAGTTCTGAAAGCTTGTGCACACATTGAAGAAGAAATTTCAGAAGTCATATTAGGTGTTGATGTAGAAGATCAAAGGTATCTGGATCAACTCCTTAAAGAAGTAGATGGAACGACCAATAAATCAAATTTTGGTGCAAACGCAAGCCTAGCTGTATCATTAGCTTGTGCCAAAGCAGCTGCAGCAGAATCCAATCTCCCACTTTACAAATATATTGGAGGCATTAATGCTCATATTTTGCCAGTCCCTATGATGAATATCATAAATGGAGGGATGCATGCTGACAATAAATTGGATTTTCAAGAGTTCATGATTATGCCCATAAATGCATCTACATTTTCAGATGCACTTCGCATCGGTTCCGAAATATTCCATACGTTAAAGGCAGTTTTAAAATCAAAAGGACATGCGACCAATGTTGGTGATGAAGGAGGATTTGCACCTAATCTCACGAGTAATGAGGAAGCGATTGAAATAATTTTGGAAGCAGTGACAAAAGCTGGTTACAAAGCTGGCAAAGATATTGTAATTGCTTTAGATTCGGCAGTTACAGAAATGTATAACTCCAAAAAGAAAATTTACGAATTCCATAAATCTGGAGAAAAGTCCTTAGATTCGGCAGGAATGGTAGATTATTGGTCCAAATGGGTAAAAAAATACCCTATCTTTTCCATTGAAGATGGATTGGCAGAAGATGATTGGGACGGTTGGAAGTTGATGACGCAAAAATTAGGTTCGAAGATTCAAATAGTTGGTGATGACTTCTTTGTAACCAATCCAATCAGATTAAAAAAAGGTATAGATGAAGGATGTGCTAATGCATTGCTCGTTAAAGTCAATCAAATTGGAACTTTGACAGAGACTATAGAAGCAGTTCAACTAGCCCAACGCAACCGTTACAATTGTGTAATGAGTCACAGATCTGGGGAAACTGAAGATACAACGATCGCAGATCTAGCAGTAGCTCTGAATTGTGGGCAAATAAAAACTGGTTCATTATCTCGCACAGATCGAATAGCAAAATACAACCAATTACTACGAATTGAAGAAGAATTGGGCGAACAAGCGAAATATTTGGGAAAAAGTTTACTTGATAGAAAATAGTTATGTATATTTGCCTCACAGACTAAGGTTTATGGCAAAGAAAACAAAACAAAGTGTAAATCCAATGGAAATACTACGATACCTTTGGAAACACAAAATCATTCTAACATTCGTGGTTTTTTTTATTTATTTGGCTTTTTTCGATAAATACAATCTCAACACACAGTATAAATTATACTCTGGTTTAGCAAAATTGGAAAACAATAAAGCCGATTATATTAAAAAAATTGCCCAAGCGAAACGAGATAAATGGGCCATTGAAAAAGATTATGAAAAATTTGCGAGAGAAAGATATTTGATGTCTCGACCAGATGAAGATATCTTTGTGATAGAAAAGAAAGATAAAGATTAAAAACTAAATATAAAAAAGAAAAGATGAGCGTTTTAGTAAATAAACATTCGAAAATTATAGTTCAAGGTTTTACCGGAAAGGAAGGTACATTTCATGCGGAACAAATGATCGCCTATGGTACTCAAGTTGTAGGTGGTGTAACTCCTGGCAAAGGGGGTCAACTGCATTTAGACAGACCTGTGTTCAATACCGTTAAAGATGCAGTGACTCAAGCTGGAGCAGATACTTCATTGATTTTTGTCCCACCAGCTTTTGCAGCTGATGCGATTATGGAAGCTGCAGAAGCAGGCATTCGCGTGATCATCTGTATTACTGAAGGAGTTCCAGTTCAAGACATGGTTAAAGTAAAGGAATATTTAAAGAACTATCCTTGTCGATTGATTGGACCAAATTGTCCTGGAGTAATCACACCTGATGAAGCAAAAGTTGGAATCATGCCAGGATTTATACATAAAAAAGGAAGAATCGGTATTGTATCTAGGTCTGGAACTCTGACATACGAAGCTGTAGATCAAGTAACTAAAGCAGGAATGGGTCAGTCGACGTGTATTGGTATTGGTGGTGATCCAATCCCAGGTACTACGACACTAGAAGCAGTTCAATTACTTATGGCAGATTATGAGACAGATGGTATCATCATGATAGGTGAAATCGGCGGATCTATGGAATCTGAAGCAGCTTTATGGATTAAAGAACATGGCACTAAACCAGTTGTTGGATTTATTGCAGGTCAGACTGCACCAAAAGGAAGAAAGATGGGCCATGCTGGTGCTATAGTTGAAGGCAATGCAGATACGGCAGAAGCAAAGATGGCAATGATGAAAGAGTGCGGTATCCACGTAGTTGACTCACCAGCAGAAATCGGCATTACAATGAAAAAAGCAATGGGTCTATAATTTTGCAAAACAAACGATAATTTACAATTAGAAAAGTAATTTTACAAGCACATTAATATTCTGTAGCATATACATAGCAAAAAAGTATATTTATTTAAAAACTATTGATTTTTTTTCAATAATTTAGAGGAAATATTCAAAATATGTGTAGCTTTGCATCTCTTTTTAAAGATCTTAAAATAATTATTCATGGATTTGATCAAATACGTACAGGACACATTGTTAGATATAAGCAGAATTCCAGAATTTAAAGCTGGGGACACTATCGTAGTGAGCTATAAAATCATTGAAGGTAACAAAGAAAGAATTCAGGATTTTAGAGGTGATGTGATCAATGTCCGAGGAGAAGGTAAAGGAAAAACTTTTACAGTAAGAAAAGTTTCAAATGGTGTTGGTGTAGAACGTATTTTCCCGTTTTCATCATTAAATATTGCTGAGATCAAAGTAGTAAAGAAAGGACGTGTTAGAAGAGCAAAATTATTCTATTTAAGAGCTTTATCTGGTAAAAAAGCAAGAATAAAAGAATCAGCTTACACTGCTCCGAAACCTGAATAGAATATATTCTTCCATTTCAAGATACTTTTCTATAATTTAAGTTAGATACTTAATTTAGTATATTATATACATATGCCATTGTACCCAATTGCGGTCGAAATGAGCTTTTCAGTTTATTGTTTCAACCTTTCTACCCTCGCCTATTTACTAATTCCTCTAATTGCTAGGTTAATACTTGCCCACAATCTAAATTTGAAACGAACTATTTGAAACTCTAGGTTTATTCTTGTAATAGTTTTTCAATGTATTTTTAAAAGTAGTTAAACTAACACTGCACAAAATTAACGAGCAAGTCCAACAATTTTGTCGCGAATATTTTCAAATAGTTTCAGCAAATTATTACAGTACACTTGTTTTTAAGGTATAATACTCAAAAATAGTTGGTAAAATCTTTATAAGTGCACTGACAATCAATAATTTGAAAAGAGTTAATTGAAAGTGGTTTCAATTAACTCTTTTTGTATATGAAAAAAGCAAAAAAAAAGGTGCTGGGCATGTGGCTTTTCAGAGACAATAAAATGGGGGAAACAGTCAGGCAAACAGCGTTATAAATGTAAGAATTGTGGAGTGTTATCTTCAAATTCCAATAAATCAGTTAAATCAAATAATGAGCTAATTTGGTTTCACAAATGGATTTTGGAAAGATTAACATACAGATATCTAATTGTTGATAGTGGTTATAGCAAATCAACTCTTGAACGCAAGTTTAAAAGCTATTTACAAAATGCTCCAGCTTTTCAAATTAAATCCCACGACAATGCACATTTGGTAGTTGATGGTACATATTTTAAAGGCAATCTATGTATGGTTTTATATTATGATTATGATATTAAATACTGCCAATTTTATCGCTTCACAACAAAGGAATCTTATACTGAAATTAAAGAGGATATTCAGAATATTTTATCATTGGGAATCCAAATAAAGTCAATTACTTGTGATGGACATCCATCAATAATTAAATCAATAAATGATGCTTGTCCTGATATAATCATTCAAAGATGTTTAGTGCATATTCAGAGAGAGGCTAATATTTGGCTTAGGCGAAAGCCTGTAATACAATGTCGTATGTACCTAAAAGGAATTGTAAATAAGCTTCACCTAGTCAAAAATAATAATGATAGAATTTATTGGATTAACTTATTTATTAAATGGTATGACCAAAATAAATCCTATATCAATGAGCAAAATATAAATCTTGAAACTGGCAGAAAATGGTTTAAACATAAAGACTTGAGGAGAACTGCAATTATGATAAAAAGAGCAATACCAAATATGTTTCATTATATAGAAAACCCCCAAATACCAAATAATACTAATTCTATTGAATCATTTTTGGACACCTAAAGGACACTTTAAGTATTCATAGAGGATTAACTCCAAATAATAAAAAATCATTCATTAGATGGTATTTATATTTTAAAAATACTACAAGGAATTAGGTTTTTTAAGCCATGGAGCAAACCTGTATAAATAAATGAGGTGATTCAAAATTGAACCACCTCAATATACAGTATATGCATCAACTATATTGCTATTAGGTTGCTCCTCAGCAGAGCCTATTTCCTCTTTTAGTTGATGGCGGAAATATAAAGTTATTTATAAAAAAAATTACCAACTATTTTTGAAGACATTACCGTTTTTAAATAGAAGTATCTCAACACCTTACTATATAAAATACTCCACATTAAATGATCGAGATTTAATACCAAAGTAATAATAATAGTCCAAAATATTATGATAAGAAATTTGTCCAGACAAGCGAAAACCGGAGTTGCAGGGAAGTCAATACATCGAGGATTTGTAATGAAGTATGGGCGAATTTAACGCATTATATTGGACTAGGGTATATTTCGCTTTGGTATTAGAATGGAACCCTAAATAAAATTAATACCAAGATAAATTTTCATATATTAAACAAATACAAAGGGAGCAAAATAAATTTGCTCCCTTTGATTTAAATTATAATTCGTATTGAATTTTAATCAATCACGACCATTCGTTTAGTTGCAGTGTAATTTGCTGCATCCAATTGATAGTAGATTACTCCATTGCCATTCAAGTCTGACTTATTGATGACCTGTGTATTCATGCCTTTTACTCCTTCGATCTCGTACACTCGGAGTACTTTGCCTGTTACATCATACATCGTCAATGTTGCTGCTTTGGCTTCTGGCAACGTAAAGCTTACTACTGTTTGCTTGTTGAATGGATTTGGCTCATTTTGATACAATTCAAATGTGCTTACTTCCTCTAGACCTTTGTTTGTTCTTACGTTCAATTTCAAGTCTTTCGTAACCAAATTGCCATCGTATGCTTCTGCAGCGGTGATTTCGCTATTCATCACTATACTTCTACCTACTTGGATTGATTTCTTTGATTTGAACACAATTGTAAATAAGATCTGATCTGCTCCATAACTTTCTCCCTTATTTGAGTTCCAGCTTGTTGTGATCATTCCTTGACTTACTTTTGTCAATCCAAAGTTTGCTTCTGTTGTCTTCAATGCACCCGACTCTACTCCTTCGTATGTCATCGTTTGATTGTCATACTTCATTGTAAACTGGTAACCGCTTATATTCTTGAAGTCGCTCGATCTAAAGTGTACTTTCACTACTTCGCCTGTTTCTACTTTCTGATCTTCGATTTCAAAATTAACTGTTCCACTGCTTCGTGTAGTAGCTCCTGCACTAGCATTGGCTGTTGCATTGTCATTGATATCTCCCATCTTGATCGATACAAAATCTGTGATTTGTTCTTTCGTATTCAACATCTTGTTGCTGCTTGATGGATAAATCCATGGTTGCGTTGGATCACTAAACACATGATCTTTCGGTACAAATACCCAGCTGTTTACTGATTTGAATTTCTCCGTCGTACCTAGTATCAATTTTCTAATTTCACTGATATCCGCTGCTGTAATTCCTTTACTTTGATTCACATCCGCTGCGATCAATTTGTATGGACTTGTGATTTCTTTTTGTCCTAAGATATGTTTCTGTATCGCTACGATATCTGATGTCGTAACACCATTCAATGGATCATCATTTCTCAATGGTTTGATTTCATATGAGATTCCCATATCCAATGTATAGAATGCATACTTACCATCTTGTACCGTTGACATCTCTTTCATCAATTGTCCATTGTTCATCAAATCGATTTCTACATAAGATGTTGATTTGCCTGATTCTGTTTTGATTTCTCCTGTAATCTTGCCTTTCAATGAGCCTGTATTTGGACATACATTCTCTGGATCTTGTACTACTAATGTCGTAACACAACAATCTTTGTTGCCTTCTTCATCTTCTACACAGAATCTTATCGGTATTACCAATTCATCATCGACTTTCTTGTCTACAAAATCTTGGCAACAGATATCTAAGCTATCTAAGCCTTCTATCGTTAATTTTAAATCACTCTTTCTTGTACAATTGTCAAAGCTTCCTGCGTCAAAATCACTTGCCCACACTGTGATACAGCCTGTACTTGGCATTACTACTGTGACTAATCCGTCTCTACAATATGGTGTCGGCTGTTTGCAATCTTTTACTTCGAATAATGTCTCACATACGCCTACATTACCACATCCGTCTTCTACAAACCACTTGATCTTGTGTACTCCCAATGGGTAACTTCCACTTGCATCGAATGGATTGAATCTGTCATCTGCATAATCATTGTGATTTACTAATGCTGTATCTCCTGCTGCTCTTTCTTTCTGTGTCAAAGATCCTACTCGATAATCATAACCGCCATGGATTCCTTTGCCATCATTCCAGATATCTATCTTATACTCCCACTTCAACCAATCTATTGGTGAACAGCTATCATATGCTGATGCTGTCAATGTAATATGGTTTACACACAAACCTGTTCTTGGATCTATTGTCGCTAGTCCTTGACCTGAACAATCTGGTGCTCCACAACTCACCACTGGTGCTTGTATATCTGCTATCTTAATCAATTCTGTATACTCCCATCTTCCTAAGCCATTCCAGCATAAGTCTGTTGGGTCATACTGACACCAGTCGATTACTGTCCATTTTCTGATAATCTTCAAGCATGCATCTGGTTCTATCGTAAATCTTTCATCTTCATACTCAATCGCGATTAATGCACAATTGTCATCTGCTCCGTTTACTACTTTTGGTCTGCCTAAGATTGGGTTATCTGGTGACCAATCTCTTGTGCCATCCCTCAATCGTTGGTATTACTGAGCATTCGTTTGGACCCCAAGTAATATCATCTAAGATATCAAAACATACTCCTGATATCCAGAATGGATCGCAATCAACGATGTAGATCGTCTGGCTTGCTGTGATATTTCTCCATGCTGTTCCAAATCCAAATGTTCTTGTGATACTTCCTTGTCCGCAATGGATATTGTTTCTTGCATCGATCTCCGGTGCTACTGCACAGGTTGACAATGCATATCCATCTTGTCCCCACACTAACTCATACTTGCGATCCCAATGTGCTGTATCAAACAAACCGTAGTAAAAATCACAAGCTATATCATAGGCTTCTCTTGAATTGATTGGTAAGCCTGCGTTCCACCTGGATAATCATGGATATTCTTCTCACAATATCTGTGACATACGATATCCTTTGTAGTGACTTTCCTTCTCGCAGTTAAATCTGTTACTAACTTTCCAAATGTTGCATTATTTGGATCTTCCAATGCTGCCTCTGATGGATCGAACCAGAACCAACAGCTCACTACCATATCTGGTGGCGCTACAATTACTGGTGGTTGTTTGTCTTGGATTTCTACTTCTACCATACAGTCATTAAAGTGACCTTCCTGTAGACTTATGTTTGTCCATGTGTTTGGATGTATTGGGCCTGATCCTGGATTCTTGTCTGTTACACGCAATACTACCATAACCGTTCCTACATCTGCACAACAGAATTTTGTGAAATCATCAAAGTATACTTGATTTCCAGGGCTGCGGCCTGGATGATCGTCACCGTTCAAGCCATTACAGCTTCTTCTATTGTCATATGGAGGTAATACACCATTTCTTGTCGCTCTATCTCTTCCATCTAACAATTCCTCCATTCGTATCACTTTGTAATACAAGTGTGGTGCACAATTGTCGTGTGAGCCTTCATTCAAATCTTCTGCATACAATTTTGCAACTCCTTCTCCTGTACTTTGATTATTCGCTAAGCTCACTATCGTTCCTCTGCGACATACTGGTACTGGTGGTACATTATCTATTACATTTATTCTCACTAACTTTCTTGTGATATTTCCACAGCAGTCTGTAGCAACTATCCAAGCGTCTTGTACTCCTAATGGTAAATTGGTTACGACAAAACCTGTCGCCTCATCTCCCAATACTGTACCATCTGTAACTTCTACACTGTAATGTGTTTCGTTTGAGCAATTGTCTACTATCCATGCTGGAGCTACTTCCCATCTTCCTGTACATGTCCATACTTCCATATTTACCAATATTGTGTCTGGATATAATACTTGTGGACCTTCTGGATCTGCTACTTTGATGATTTGGCTATGGCCTCCGATCTCTCCTGTACACCAATCCAATACTGTCCATTGACGCAACACTTTGTAACAACCTACAGGACCTGCATCACAACCTGCCGTTGCCAAATCAAAGATCTGGTCTTCGTACGTGGTGCTTAAATTTCTACAATCAGTTCCTGGTCTTCCTGTACCATACCACATGATATGTGCATCTGGTCCCCAACATGGGAAGCCTTGCGCTGGATCGTATGATGGATGCGCTGGATAATAAACTGGATCTGGACTTGGATGTCCAAAGTTTTTATCTGCTGGATCATCTATACAATTCCATCCTAATACCCTTGGTGATCTCGCTCCAAAATTGAATGGATCATATATATAATAATTTGGATCTGCGCCTACAGCTACTAATGCTCTGAACAACACTGAGTCTAGTATATAACCGTCCAAACACTCTACCCCTAAATGAGATGGCTTATAGTAATGTGCGTCATAATTTTTCGTTTTGTCTATCTTGTTATTGCACAACAACATATCTTCTTCTAATCCATCATAATTGCTTGGCACTGTCACTTCGCTTAAGTGACCTAATCCAACTGTGATCATCTGAACACACTGACTTGAATTGCCAGAATTATCTGTAGCAACCCATGTCCTTGTAATCTTGCGATCATAACCAATTGCACAATTACCTTGAACTGTAACATCTCTATATGTTAATGAATATGAATTACAACTAAAGAATGGTGAACAAGTACTCGCTAAACATTCTACAACTGATGGTATTCCTAATGCTGAAGGGGCTATTGAAGAATTGCAAGGTACACAAGTATCTGGTACACAAGTCATTCTTGGTGCTAACTTGTCTTCTACTCTCGCTTTACCCCAACATTTGTTGCCCGTTTCTGGATCAATTATTGTTACCTTAATTTCTCTTCCTATGTCGCTACATGTGATTTGTGCTCCTGTTTGATTTGTACATCTGTCTATCAGAACATTTGTAGACCAATCGCGTAATTCGACGATATACTTATCATAACATTTGTAAGGTCCACCCTCAAGTATCATATCAGCTGTAATCGTAGCCTTACAACTATCGTCCAAGCTAACTTGAATCTCATCATTACATGCTAATTCTCTTATATAACCTGAAAATTCAATTACATTGATTTGACTACAACATGTTGCAGTGTTACCAGCTGCATCAGATACTTGATAGCACACATTATGTATCCCAATAGGTAAAAATTGTCCTAAAGTATAAGGTGGCAATACGCTTATTGTTGGATTTCTATCACAATTATCAGAGCCAGAAGGCAAATAATTCAAAGTTACTTCACAAGCCCCAGGTCCTGCATTATAACTTAAGTTTTTACAAGTTATCGAAGGTTTAGCAGTATCTAAAACAGTCACTGATGCATTACATACAGCTGAATTACCACATGCATCTCTAACAGTAAGCACTACATTATTAACTCCTAAATTAGCACAAGTGAAAGAGCTTGGGGCAACCGTCAAAGTAACACCTCCAGTACCACCACAATTATCATTTGAACCATTATTCACATCTAAACCTGTGACAATTGCTTGACCTAAATTATTGATGTAAACTGTAGCAGGTTTACAAATTGCTGTTGGCAATACATTGTCATTAACTGTGATAATTTGAGAACAAGATCTTGTATTTCCACAAACATCAGTAGCTTGATAAAATCTGTATGTTGTGAATCGATTCACACAAGTCATATTTACAGTACTATCTTTAACATGAGTAACAACAATTCCTGTATTTCCACAGCCATCAGCAGCAATAACGCTTCCTGTATTCACTGTTGGCATATTTGCTGCACATGTAACAGTTACTGGAGCAGGGCATACTATTGACGGTGGCGTTAAATCATTGACTGTGATAATTTGATTGCAAAGAGTTGGAGTAGAAGGACAACAAGGATTAACAGCTCTGTATGTTCTTGTAATGATGTATCTATTAGTACAAGTTTGACTTGAAATTACATCACTTACAAATGTCACAACTGCTGGATTTGGACAAGGATTTGAAGTAATTGTAACAAGTGCCGGATTTGCAACTGGTACATCTGCAGCACAACTTACTGTAATAGGTGCCGGGCATATTATAACTGGAGGTCCATCAATAGCAACAACTTGAGTTGTACATTGTACACAACCAGGATGATTAATCGTTGGAACATTATCTGTTGCATCAAAACACATTTCAACAGTATGCGATCCAATACCTAGAGTGGATGGATTAAAGGTAGTAGTTGTAGAACCATTAACTTTAAAGCTACTAGTACCTGTCGCTGGACCAGAACCATCTCCCAATTGTGCAGTTCCAGTCAAAGTGAATGGAGCATCAGTAACACAATATCTTGGATTTATCGTAATTGTTGGATTTGGATAATAACATGTATTAGAAATGGTTAACGTGATTCCAGTTGCATTTTTAACTGATACGGTATAACCAATAGCATCTATATGCCGTCCATCTAAAATGTACATACTTGTTCCATCACCATTTGGCATTTCTGTTAAAACAAAACCCATAGGAATTGGTGTAGGTGCTGCTGGTGGAGCAGGACTACTAGGTAAATAAAATCCTACACTTGACATTACAGTCCAAATTTGTCCAGAAGGTGCATTTACTTTTATTTGCTCACTAAATTGACCATTAGTCATCGTAGTTGCATTATCTAGACAAGCACAAGGATCTGAAATAGAAACGTCACAAGTCATTACCATAATTGTCGATGAACTTGAAGGCCTGCATAATGGATTATTTGGATTAGGAGTCAATATTGCATATACAAAATAAGAACCTGCTGTAGGAATTATAGCTTTCAACATTGCCATTGTTCCTCCAGAAGTTAATTGAGCATTTGTAACCGTACCTAATATGGTGCCTCCAGTGTAAGGATCAGATAATGCAGTTATAGAATATTTAAATATAACACCATAAGTCACTCCCATATTTGTTAAATCAGAAACAGCGATTTTAAAAGAGTCTTGATAACATACAGGTGAAGAAGTTATAGTGATTGCTCCAAACGTTGGGCAAATATCGCAGTTTCCTGGCCCGATTAAATTAAATGTATCGATTTTCTCACAACCATTTTCAGAAGTGATCGTCACATAATAAGTACCAACACTTAAGCCTGTTTGATCTTCAAGTCCATTTACAAGACCTGATCCATTAGGCGTAGACCAATTATAAGTAAAATTAGGAACACCAGTTAATATTGTAATATTTATCGCACCATCACTTGAAACACAAGTTGTTGGCTCAGTTATTACTTCGGAACTAGTAACTCCAGGAAAAACTTCAACCAATACACTTGCAGTATCTATACAGCCATCTGCATTTGAAACAGATACAATATATGTTGTTGTTGCTGTTGGAGAGACCACAATGGAAGGAGTAACTGCACCAGTGCTCCATATATAAGAAGTTCCCCCACTAGCGGTAAGCGTTGTAGATTCTCCTGTACAAATAGATTCAAATTCAGGTGCTACTGTAGCAACAGGTAATGGTTTAACAGCAATAGTCGTAGATTTTGTACTACTACATTCATTAGCGCCTGTTACTGTAACCGTGTATGTCGTATTTGCTGCTGGAAAAACAGTAATTTTTGAAGTAGTTGCTCCAGTACTCCATAAATATGTACCACCTCCAGATGCAGTAATCATAACTGTATCACCAAGACAAATAATACTATCATTAGGAGTAGTACCAGAAGTTTCCATATATGTAAAACTTATGTCTGGAGTAGGTAAAACCGTAATAGTTATACTTTTTGTAGCAGTACAAGGAGTAGCATCTGTTACAGTTACAGTATATGTGGTTGTTATCATTGGCATAACCATAGTTGATGCAGTTGTCGAACCATCGCTCCACATATAACTTGTGCCTCCACTTGCTGTCAAAGTAGCTTTATCTCCTACACAAATGATGCTATCGTTTGGAGAAATTCCTGAGTTATCAGATTCTATTATTCCTATTTTTGGGTTTGCATTCACAAAAATACTTCCCGTTGCCATACATCCAGAAGAATTTGTAACTTTAACAGTGTAAGTAATAGAATCTAATACATTATAAGCTTTAGGATTTTGAATATTTGGATTATTCAAATATGTTGTTGGTGTCCACATATAAGTAAAATCCTGATAAAATCTATTTCCATCAGGTAGACCAGTCCAAACTGCTACACTATTTCTACCAGGACTAGTCAATCCAATAGTTCCTGCTCCATTTTCGATACCTTGAACTTTTAATTTAGTCGTATTGGTTGCTAAACTTGTATGAATCTGAACTTCATTCGTAGTTTCAAATAAAACCATTTGGAAACTTGTATATCCACCTCCTGAAAAAAAGCCAGCAGTATCAAAAGTAACAACAAATTTTCTATTAGGTGCGGCCCCTTGAGTAAAATAATAAACATCTGTTCCAGTCACAGCATCTAAATCTAGATCTGCAAAAACACCAGCAATTGTAGCATTTGGTGTAAGTGTATTTGGAATTGCATTATCATACCCCCCAGTAGTAGAAGCACTAAAATGTAAATTACCATTTGTACTAATAGTACCAGTAGTATAATTTACACCATACAATTTAAAATTGAAAGGAAGGACTATATTACTCCAATATCCATCATCAGTAGATCCAGAATTTAAAGTCTTAATGACTGCAGAATTTCTCATTAATTGTGTAACTGAATTTCCAGTAGAATCAATAAACGAGTAAGGAATTGTAGCTTGTTCATAACTATCAGTATTAGCAGCAATTACTTTCAACTGAGTTGAATCATTAACACAAATTGGATTAGGAATTGCTGTCAGTTCGCAAATCATTGGCGCTTTATTTACTGTAACAGTTACAGTTTTTGTCGAAAAGCATCCAATTGCATCTGTTACAGTTACTGTATATGTCGTAGTCACAGTCGGACTTGCTATAACTACAGGACCTGAAGTTGTATTTAAACCTGTTGATGGTGACCACATATAAGTTGTACCTCCACTTGCTGTTAGAGTTATAGATGATCCTTCACAAATCGTTGTATTAACTGGTAAGATAGTGATGGTTGGAGGTGCATTAACTACGACTTCAAGGCAATTTGTGCTATCAGTAATTCCTGAAGTTATGCAGGTTACAAATAATTTGTAAAAATAACTTCCCGAACTTAATGTATCAGTAGTTAAACAACGATCTTTTGCACATGCCACATCTGTAAAGGGTCCTGCACAACTTGTTGCAATCTTCCATTGGAATGTCAAGTTTGCATCCATGGTTTGTCCAGATGCACAAATCATTGTTGGTTTTCCACCGCATAATGGATTTGGTGTAGCAGAAATTGAGCCAGCTTCAGGCGCTCCTGAACATGCAACAGCTGGAGTTCCAGAAAACTCGTCAGCTCCTATGTCTGGGGTTGAAGTATTTCTTGTATCTCCATCATAATCAACAGTTATCCCCGCTACTGCAGCACCACCACTTTCTAGTAAAGTTGGTTTTGCTGGATCTATATGCAAGAATGTACTGCTTGAGCCAGTTGTACTAAGGAAAAATGGATTTTCTGTAATTGAGTTTGCATCTTTAGGTGCTACTCTAGGTTTGTATGTTGATAGAACTGAATCAGCATTTGTCCCATCCCAATATATTAATCGATTAACACAAGCTCCACCTGTATAAAAATTATTTCGATCAGAAGCAGAAACATAATTTGTTAGTGTTGTCGAAGATCTTGTATAAGCTGCAGTTTTTCCAATTCCCTTTGGATTAGAAAGATTTACAAAATTATTATTATTTAAGGTTAATGCTGCACTCGTTGATGTTGCCGATGTTGTAGCATATATATCAGTAGTCCCAAAATTTGTACCAGTTGATTGTGCATTTATATAAACTGTATTATAACTCAAATTTAAAGTAGTAGAAGAAGTTGTTGATGTAATATTGATTCCTCTTATTGAAGGTGCAGTTGCCGAACCTGTATTTGCCGATGGAGCGTATAAATTACCAATTAAATTATTTGAAATATTGGCTATTCCTGAAGACATCGAACCTATTTGTATTCCAGAAACAGTAGGTGCTCCTGTTGAATAACTATACAAGTCATAAATTTTATTTCTAAAAATTGCTGGTGTCGATAGAAATTGACTTATCCCAATCACTGTTGTACCAAATGTAGTAATATTATAAATAATATTAAAAGATACTGTCCTGACTCCTGTCGCAGTATTCGCGTGTAATCCATATACAGAACCTGTTCCAGAATGATTTAAATTAAAAATGGTATTAAAATTGTAGTTTTCATTGGTAGGAGAAGCTAAATTATAAAAACCATAGATACTACCCGTACCTGAGGCTTTAAGTACTTTTAAATTACTTACCATATTACTATCGCAAACAATTGTTCCTGTGGTAGTTTGAATACCATATAATGTTGAAGAACTTCCAGTTCCATCTTGTACTAAATTATTAATAGTATTTTTCTTAACTATTTGATTTGTACCAGAACTAAAATATATTCCTATCGTAGTTCCGCCACTGTTACCAGTTCTAGAATAATTGGAAATTGTATTTGAGATAGCATTAGCATTTGGAGCAGCACCTGTCGAATAAATTAAATAATTACTACCTGATCCAGTTAAAGCAGCTGAGCTATAATTAAAATTAGTAACAGTATTATTATTAATATTTAAAGTTGCAGGTGATGCAGTGTTATAAATTCCATAAAAAAGTCCACTAGTTGCTGTTAAATAATCTCCTGTAATTGTATTATTCTTAATATTAATAGTATTTCCAGCAGCAGTAGATCCAAATCCATTTTCGATACCTGAAAGTTGAGATGTTGTTGCCCCAGATTTAACTGTAATATTATTAAAATTACAATCTGCACTTGCGCTAGTTGAACTAGAATTCATGAAAATACCACGCAATGTTGATACATGATTTAAATTTGTACCTGTATTATTATTAATTGTATTATAGGCGATGTTAACACCCCATTGATTATTGGCAAATATCCCTGTAGCAGGATTTGTTGCGCTAAGTGCCCCTCCAAAATTCAATATCATATTTCCAGTTGCAGATGATGTTCCACCAACATCATTACCTGTATCACCTAAGGTAAAGGGCGTTACTGCTGCAAAACCAATAAAAACAATTCCTGCATTGGTTTTTGAAATCGTATTTGTATAAAATTTATTATTTGTGTTTGATCCAGTTGCAGCCGTAACTGTCAATGCTGATTTTGTTGCATAAGTTGAATTCATCATAACTATTCCACAAGAACCATTATGGCCAACTGTCCAAGTTGCATTGCTGTTATTATTCAAAGTGATATTACAATTCTTAATCGTATTATTTTGACAACCATTCGTCCCATCAACTTTAAATAATCCATAACCACACTCCATCATTTCTAATGGACTAACTATATTTCCGTCTAAAAGGTCAATAGCATCGATGGTTACATAATCACTACCAGATAATATAAAAATCCCGTCAGTTGCTGTCGTAGTCGGTGTAGATACACCAACATATGCATTTATCAATGGATTAGCACCTGCCCCTGACTTTTGAATTGTAATTGGATTAGCACTTGTTCCTGTTGCAGTTAAAATTATACCTCCAACTGGAGCAGTTTCTGAATGTCCAGCTGCAACATCAACAATCACAGGACCGCTAATAGTAGCTCCATTTAATGCTATTACAGCATTGGCAATACTTGGATAAGATCCATTGACTGTAGAACCTCCAGATATTGTAACTTGAGAAAATAACTGAATACAAGATATTTGTATTAATAATACAAATATGAATAAAATTCCCTTTCTAAGATAATGCTTCGTCATCTTGAGTGGTTGGTTTTAAATATAAAATAAGCTCCTGCTAGTGCAGAAATTACCTTGCAAATCTAAATCAATAATTAGAATTATTTATACAAATAAAATTAATATTTAAAAAAATCAATTATAATTACTTGATTATAAACAATTTACACATTAAAAAAAATATCTAATATAAATCTAAAGCGATTTTTTCTAACAAAAAAAATAGCCCCAAACTATGTGGGGCTACCTAATTAGTTAAATTCTTAATTAATCGATTATCACCATTCGTTTAGTTGCAGTATAATTTGCTGCATCCAATTGATAGTAGATTACTCCATTGCCATTCAAGTCTGACTTATTGATGACCTGTGTATTCATGCCTTTTACTCCTTCGATCTCGTATACTCGGAGTACTTTGCCTGTTACATCATACATCGTCAATGTTGCTGCTTTGGCTTCTGGCAACGTAAAGCTTACTACTGTTTGCTTGTTGAATGGATTTGGCTCATTTTGATACAATTCAAATGTGCTTACTTCCTCTAGACCTTTGTTTGTTCTTACGTTCAATTTCAAGTCTTTCGTAACCAAATTGCCATCGTATGCTTCTGCAGCGGTGATTTCGCTATTCATCACTATACTTCTACCTACTTGGATTGCTTTCTTTGATTTGAAATACAATCGTAAATAAGATCTGATCTGCTCCATAACTTTCTCCCTTATTTGAGTTCCAGCTTGTTGTGATCATTCCTTGACTTACTTTTGTCAATCCAAAGTTTGCTTCTGTTGTCTTCAATGCACCCGACTCTACTCCTTCGTATGTCATCGTTTGATTGTCAAACTTCATTGTAAACTGGTAACCGCTTATATTCTTGAAGTCGCTTGATCTAAAGTGTACTTTCACTACTTCGCCTGTTTCTACTTTCTGATCTTCGATTTCAAAATTAACTGTTCCACTGCTTCGTGTAGTAGCTCCTGCACTAGCATTGGCTGTTGCATTGTCATTGATATCTCCCATCTTGATCGATACAAAATCTGTGATTTGTTCTTTCGTATTCAACATCTTGTTGCTGCTTGATGGATAAATCCATGGTTGCGTAGGATCACTAAATACATGATCTTTCGGTACAAATACCCAGCTATTTACTGATTTGAATTTCTCCGTCGTACCTAGTATCAATTTTCTAATTTCACTGATATCCGCTGCTGTAATTCCTTTACTTTGATTCACATCCGCTGCGATCAATTTGTATGGACTTGTGATTTCTTTTTGTCCTAAGATATGCTTCTGTATCGCTACTATATCTGATGTTGTCACTCCATTCAATGGATCATCATTTCTCAATGGTTTGATTTCATATGAGATTCCCATATCCAATGTATAGAATGCATACTTACCATCTTGTACCGTTGACATCTCTTTCATCAATTGTCCATTGTTCATCAAATCGATTTCTACATAAGATGTTGATTTGCCTGATTCTGTTTTGATTTCTCCTGTAATCTTGCCTTTCAATGAGCCTGTATTTGGACATACATTCTCCGGATCTTGTACTACTAATGTCGTAATACAACAATCTTTGTTTCCTTCTTCATCTTCTACACAGAATCTTATCGGTATTACCAATTCATCATCGACTTTCTTGTCTACAAAATCTTGGCAACAGATATCTAAGCTATCTAAGCCTTCTATCGTTAATTTTAAATCACTCTTTCTTGTGCAATTGTCAAAGCTTCCTGCGTCAAAATCACTTGCCCACACTGTGATACAGCCTGTACTTGGCATTACTACTGTGACTAATCCATCTCTACAATATGGTGTCGGCTGTTTGCAATCTTTTACTTCGAATAATGTCTCGCATACGCCTACATTACCACATCCGTCTTCTACAAACCATTTGATCTTGTGTACTCCCAATGGGTAACTTCCACTTGCATCGAATGGATTGAATCTGTCATCTGCATAATCATTGTGATTTACTAATGCGGTATCTCCCGCTGCTCTTTCTTTCTGTGTCAAAGATCCTACTCGATAATCATAACCGCCATGGATTCCTTTGCCATCATTCCAGATATCTATCTTATACTCCCACTTCAACCAATCTATTGGTGAACAGCTATCATATGCTGATGCTGTCAATGTGATATGGTTTACACACAAACCTGTTCTTGGATCTATTGTCGCTAGTCCTTGACCTGAACAATCTGGTGCTCCACAACTCACCACTGGTGCTTGTATATCTGCTATCTTAATCAATTCTGTATACTCCCATCTTCCTAAGCCATTCCAGCATAAGTCTGTTGGGTCATACTGACACCAGTCAATCACTGTCCAAGTTCTGATGATCTTTAAACATGCATCTGGTTCTATCGTGAATTTTTCATCTTTGTATTCTATTGCAATCAATGCACAATTGTCATCTGCTCCATTTACTACTTTTGGTCTGCCTAAGATTGGGTTATCTGGTGACCAATCTCTTGTGCCACATCCCTCAATCGTTGGTATTACTGAGCATTCGTTTGGACCCCAAGTAATATCATCTAAGATATCAAAACATACTCCTGATATCCAGAATGGATCGCAATCAACGATGTAGATCGTCTGGCTTGCTGTGATATTTCTCCATGCTGTTCCAAATCCAAATGTTCTTGTGATACTTCCTTGTCCGCAATGGATATTGTTTCTTGCATCGATCTCCGGTGCTACTGCACATGTTGATAATGCATATCCATCTTGTCCCCATACTAACTCATACTTGCGATCCCAATGTGCTGTATCAAACAAACCGTAGTAAAAATCACAAGCTATATCATAGGCTTCTCTTGAATTGATTGGTAAGCCTGCAGTTCCACCTGGATAATCATGGATATTCTTCTCACAATATCTGTGACATACGATATCCTTTGTAGTGACTTTCCTTCTCGCAGTTAAATCTGTTACTAACTTTCCAAATGTTGCATTATTTGGATCTTCCAATGCTGCCTCTGATGGATCGAACCAGAACCAACAGCTCACTACCATATCTGATGGCGCTACAATTACTGGGGGTTGTTTGTCTTGGATTTCTACTTCTACCATACAGTCATTAAAGTGACCTTCCTGTAGACTTATGTTTGTCCATGTGTTTGGATGTATTGGTCCTGATCCTGGATTCTTGTCTGTTACACGCAATACTACCATAACCGTTGTTCCTACATCTGCACAACAGAATTTTGTGAAATCGTCAAAGTATACTTGATTTCCTGGGGCTGCGGGACCTGGATGATCGTCACCGTTCAAACCATTACAGCTTCTTCTATTGTCATATGGAGGTAATACACCATTTCTTGTCGCTCTATCTCTTCCATCTAACAATTCCTCCATTCGTATCACTTTGTAATACAAGTGTGGTGCACAATTGTCATGTGAGCCTTCATTCAAATCTTCTGCATACAATTTTGCTACCCCTTCTCCTGTACTTTGATTATTCGCTAAGCTCACTATCGTTCCTCTGCGACATACTGGTACTGGTGGTACATTATCTATTACATTTATTCTCACTAACTTTCTTGTGATATTTCCACAACAGTCTGTAGCAACTATCCATGCATCTTGTACACCCAATGGTAAGTTGGTAACGACAAAACCTGTCGTCTCATCTCCTAATACTGTACCATCTGTAACTTCTACACTGTAATGTGTTTCGTTTGAGCAATTATCAACTATCCATGCTGGAGCTACTTCCCATCTTCCTGTACACGTCCATACTTCCATATTTACCAATATTGTGTCTGGATATAATACTTGTGGTCCTTCTGGATCTGCTACTTTGATGATTTGACTATGGCCGCCGATCTCTCCTGTACACCAGTCCAATACTGTCCATTGGCGCAATACTTTGTAACAGCCTATTGGACCTGCATCACAACCTGCTGTCGCCAAATCAAAGATCTGGTCTTCGTACGTGGTGCTTAAATGATTACAACCTGTGGTTTGAGGAATACCAGTGCCTAGCCATTGAATATGAATTCCTTCTGCCCAACATGCAGGACTAATAGGAGTCCATTCTGGGTGGGCGGGGTAATAAACAGGATATGGACTTGGATGACCATAATTTTTGTCTGCAGGGTCATCGATACAATTCCATCCCAATATTTTCGGACGTCTTTGTCCACTAAAATCACCTAAAGCTGGATCGCCTCCTGTTGATCTCCAATAAACTGAGTCTAATAGATAGCCATCAACACAATATGGTTCAAACAAATAATGAGGCCTTAGATTCTTCGTCGTATCTTTTTTATTGCTACACAATAACATATCTTCCTCGATGCCATCAAAATTTGGTGGAACAAGTATTGAAGCAATTGGTGTTCTAGCTATAGTTATGATTTGAACACATTCATTGCGATTACCATAAGGATCAGTGACTATCCATTTTCTAGTGATTAATTCTTGGTATGGATCACTGCAATTGCCTTTTACATTTCGATCAATATAAACCAAAGTAAAGATTCCACAATTTTCGTCTACTGTTGCTGAGCCTATAACAGATGGCAAATAGGATGATCCACAAGGGAGGCAAGTATCCCGTGGACAAACTATAATTGGAGCCAATTTATCCTCAAGTGTCGCATGACTCCAGCAACTATTTCCAGTAACTGGATCAATAACCACAATCTTAAATGGAACTCCAATTTGATTTCTGCCCAATTGCACTCCTTGCTTTGCAGGATTAGCATCAACTAATGCATTTGTATTCCAATCCCTTGCTTCAATTATGTAATCATTATAGCAATGATAAGGTCCTCCTTCAAGGAACATATCCGCGTTAAGTGTAATCTCGCAATTATCATCGAGGCTTAACTGTATATCGTCATTGCAGAATAATTCTCGAATTGGATTTGGATAATCTTTTACCTCTACACACATTATACAAGAAGCAATATTTCCATCTTGATCCATGACCATTAATTCTACAAAATGCTTTCCAATAGGAAAGAAACTGTCTAATTTAAATGGTGCATTAGGCGGTTGCATCAACATTAAATTCTGATCACAATTATCCATTGCGATATCTGCTACATTGATGTGTACAATTGCCTCACAAGCACCTGGATCTGCAAAGAACATTCGATCTTTACAAAACAACATTGGAGCCATTGTATCCTTAACTGTAACTGTGGCACTACATGTCGCACTGTTATTACATTCATCATAAACTATGAGTGTTACGGCATGTGTACCTCGTTCTGCACAATTAAAAACAGTATCAGAAGCTAAAAATCTTAAATTCGTCGAACAACTATCATAAGATCCACCATCAAATGCTTTTGAAGAAATGACAGCCAATCCTTGCTTATTTAAATAGACACAAGTGTCTTTACAAATCGCAAAAGGTTTAGATGTATCAACTGTTACTATCCTTTGTGACCAATTAAATGTATTGCCACATCTGTCAGATAAAGCCCATGATCTAAAGATAGTATCTTTTACTGGGCAAACACCAGGAGAAACTCTTTCTGTAAGAACGGCTATTAAATTACCCTTTGGAATTTGTCCAGTATTCAATAATCCTGGAGTTCTTGGAATAGGTCCCGTCCAAGTAAAATCACTATATGAATCACCGCAACCTGTTAGCTGCAATGATGAAGTATAAGGACCAAAACCGTCTTCAAATGGCGCAAATGGTGTTGATGTCATACCTGCTGCTGGACCATCTAAAGCCATCATTCCTCCTTCATAAGAAATAAATTGTAGAACAACCCCATTTCGAACTAATGCAATTCCATCTGGAGAGCCATTCTGAATACCATTTATTGGATAGAAAAATGCTATGGCTCCATAACCACATTTTTCATTTGCAATCGTACCACTTAATGGCAGTGTATTATATTGGAGGAAGGTAGCACCATTATAAAGTACTATACTATAACCACTGAGATTAGTCCCAAAATAACCTGCAATTTCAATAAATTCAGCTGTGTCAGTTCCAACGTTATCATAATGTATTTCATTTATCCAAACATTTCCTCGCAAAGAAATATCACATAAATCAATCCCTGTAATTGTATCTGCAGGTAAAAGCCTATTACAAGAAATTGTCATGTTTATTGGTAAAACTAAAGGACTACAAACAATAGGTCTTGAAGTATCTTTTACCATAATCCTTTGCACCAATGAATCGCGATTACCACAACTATCCATAGCAGTCCAAACCCTTCTCAAGACATATTCATTAGGACATCTACCCGGTGTTGAGTCTTGTCGATAGGTTGTTGCGAAAGTATCAATTCTTGGCGTACCTCCCATACAAATTGGAGGTGGGCTTATAGTTTGGCCTACATTCAAACTACCTTGGGATTGTGCTACAGGACCTGTCCAAATAAAAGCAGGGCCAGTTTTGCCCGAACCAATTTTTTGAAGTGACAAAATACTTGTTTCGTTTCCAGTTTCTTGTACTCCTACGTCTACACTCATCATACCCATTGCTGGTCCATCCGTTGCTAGGAACACACCTTCGTATGAAATAAACTCACACACAGTTGTCCCAAAAACTAACGCTATTCCATCTGGTGATCCATTTTGGATCCCATTGACAGGATAAGGGAAGGCCAATGCACCCATACATGAACCTTCATTATCTATTATGCCACCTAATGGTAATGTATTATAGACTACACCACCATTTCCATTATATAAAACTAAACTATATCCTGTCAAATTCGTGCCAGCCAAACCAGCAATTTCTATAAACTCCAAAGTATCAGTGCCTACATCATCATAATGGAATTCATTAATCCACGGCTTGATAGCTTCTGGTGTAACTGGCGACATTTGGCAAGAATCCGTCGCACGAACTGTAATTGAAGGAAATGTAAATTCACAAGCAACCATTGTATCAGGATTCACAAAAGATGGAATGAATTTCGGTGCAACGGTATCTATGATTGTAATCTTCTGAATGCAAGTTGTATCATTCATACAATGATCCACAAACGTCCAAATTCTAAATATCTCCATTTCTGCAGGACAAGCTCCAGATTCAATTGAATCGTGTCTCGTAATAGTCACAGGAAACATGCAATTATCCATTGCTGATGCAATACCTGTATTAGCAATCATAGTATCAGCTGGACACTGCAATGTAATATCCGGTGGGCAAGTAGGAGTCGGAGGAATCGTATCAAAGGTGAATGAAATAATTTGAATACAACTATCTCTAAATCCTATGGAATCAATTGCAATATAAAATCTATGAATAGTCCTCACACAATTTTCTGTCACCACACTATCTCTGGACATCATACTCACAGGACCACAACCTTCTAAAATAGTTGGAATCGTATCACTAATAAAAACTGTCTCAGTGTTAAAAATTGTTAAGGCTGGTGCAACAACGACATTACAAAGAGAAGGATCATAAATCACATCTGCAGGACAGCTTATCATTGGTGGCAAACAACATGCTAGGAAATCTGCATTGACTATAGTCGAATCACAGACAGTACACATTGTAAGTGGATCAGTATAGATTAAAAAATATTCTGTAGTATCTTTTAATTTAATAATTCCAAATGGAACCGAATCTGTTCCTGGGTTAAATCCAGCTACCTTAGGACTCTTGGTGTACCAAGTAACATGTACGATTTCTGAACCATTGATTTCAACATCAATTAAAGTATCTAAATCATGACAAACGATACTATCACCGCATATATACTCGATAGGTCCTGTTATATTAGTTATTACTGGTAATGTTCCAGAAACTATAACTTCAGCACTTGGGTTTAAAATAGTTCCTCCACATCCAAAGTCATCTGTAAATGATTTAATCGTATACACACCAGGCACACAAGCTTCAATAACATAAGTATTATCAGCAACAAAAACTTCTACTTCGGTACCGCCATCTACACAATATGAAAACATATATGGCCCAGTTCCTTCAAACTCAATTGTCACAGATCCACATCCAGTAGCACAGCTTGTTATGTCAGTGTGAGATGCCACAGTAATTGTCGGTGTAGGTCTGATATTTACACAGATCTCATCACCATCTAATTCACCTGGACACATTGCGCCTCCTAGATCCACAACAGAATCTAACTTTACTTTTATCTCTCCATCAGTTGGACCATCTATATGAATAGTAAAATTCGGGCCTGCACCGGTTACACATGTATTTGTTCCAACATCAGATCTTGACCAACATAATTTATATGGCCCTACTCCATTCATCACCATAACTGGAATATCATAACCTCCAGGAAGATCTGCTAAACAAGTATCGATTCCTGGACCTTTGATGTCTGCAGAAGGGCAAACAATATTTATTTTAACAATTGTCAACGTATCAGAACCTGGTGGACAAGAGGTAGAGACAGGTGATATTCTTGCTTTTATCCAACGTTCACCTACATTACACAATGAATCTGGCAATACTATTTTTTTGCAATTATCAACTGGCATTGGACATGGTGATGGGCATGCACATACTGCATCTCTTGGGCCAGTAGTTCCACAATTTGTTGATATTGTTAAATTATAACTATTGTTATCAGTATCACAATCTGTACCTTGAATTGTATTAGCTGCGACTAAAGTATTTGTTGATGGTGGTGGTCCCCAAACACAATAGGCCCCATCATTTGTTGAAGAAGTATTAGTAAATGACACGGTATTCAAACACCTTTTAACAATTGAATCACAACAAGTAGTTGCTGTACAATTATCTAAATGAATGGCAATAAATCGTACCTGTGCCATTTAAAAATATCCAGTTGTATTATTTACACCACCCAAAATGACATAAATAGGTGCACATGTATTAGGGCATAAATCACTAAAATTATATGGAAAATCGACATTTGAAAATAAAGAAATAACAGTGCTATTAGGCGGAATCTTACCTCCTGCTAGAGGGGGAAAAAAAATATTGCAACCAGCTCTAGAATTTAAAGTATCAATATAACCATTTCTTCAGAGGCACCTAAACAGGCATTAATATACGCACCAATTAAAAAAGGGCAGCATGTTTTGGGAATCGTATCTTGTTGTATCAGATTAGTTTGGCAAATGAATTTTGCGGTATCAACATTAAAATTTGCGGTACCCCCAATAAACCATTCAACTATTCCTCCAATTGGCAAATTAGTGCCATTAATACATAATTTGATAGTATCATTTGGACAATAAAATCCAGAAGGTGAAGAACCAGTGTTTACCAGCATTGTTGGGCATACAGGTGCTTTCTCACAATTATTTAAAATTTTTAAAAATAATGTATCAAAAGGACATCCTGACTTATCAAAAATTTTAACATAATATCCACCTGCATTTGGATTTGTTGGCAATAAAAACACTCCTGTATTATTTGTATCGGGAGGTAATACACCTAAACTATCATATAAAGTATAACAAAAATTACCTCCAGTAATATATTTTGAGGCATTAATTATCCCGGGTGCTGGATCTCATTGGAACAATTTATTGCACACATCATTTGAATAGGATCTGCAATGCATCATCCTATTACAATCATAACTTAAAGGAGCAAAAACTGTAACACAAACTAATTCTCTTTCATAACATTCATTCTGACTGGTTTTGCTAGTACTTCCACAACAGTTGGAATAATCATCCCATTGCAAAGTATAACAATGAGTACCAACAGGTAATAGGCCTGAAGTATAGGTTAGGGTCGTAATACCCATAGCTTTGTCAACACTATAAGTAGTCCAAGTTTGAGCATTAAATGGTCCAGGAATAAAATTAGGATCAGTAGTAGGTGGCATCACATAAGAACCAATATTTTCATCACAAGCACCTGATAATAAATCAACATTATCAGACACATGTTGAAAATTAAAAACTTCTAAAGTAAATGTAACTGCACTTGGACTGCAAAAAGTATCATTGCTCACTGTAAGCCTCCAAGCCAATGTATCATTTGGGAGACCAGGATTTGGATGGTCAGTGTATCCCCATTGAGCCAATGCTCCAGAAGGGCTGCAACTACTAGGCGTCAAAGAGCCAAATGGAATTAAACTTCCAGCTCTTGGACTATGTGCAGGTGCACCATGTTGACCTGTAGAACCATTTATTCTAATATAAGAAGAATTACACCCGACAAAAGTAGGAGAAGGATGTTTTACCCATATTGGATCTGTTAGGTTTGGAATCGTCCAAGCTATTGCTCTTGCCATACATCCAGCACCATTTGGCATAATTGGAACTGCCGAAGTATCGGCATCCATTCCATCACCTCTACCCATAGGGACAACTCCGGTTCCTAAAGTATAGCTTCCTTTAGTTGGATCTTGTACTGTGACATGATCTGCATCACCAGAAGCGCCACCTGTTGTAGCACCACCTCGAGTTAGTGTATTTGACATACCCCAATATAATGCATCATGTGGAACGCCATTTGGTCTAAAGAGTATCACTTGATCTCCATCGACAGAACTTTGATTGTCTATTGTAAAGCCAGTAGCTGCAAAATCACAATATTGAATATTCGCAGGATCACAAACGTCAAAATCAATAGGTAAACATGGAAAATCACATTCATCACAAGCGATTCCATTTTTAGTTCCTTTGATTCCGACTCCACGATCGCTTGACATTCTCATACTACAAGCAATTAAAAAACACCATCACCTGGTATCATAGTATTTTCAGGAATAACAATCGCCCATTCAGAATTTGACACGACCATACATCCAATGTTTGTTCCAGGAGGGCCAGCTATCTCGACAATGCCATCATCGACACCATCAGATTGTCCTGCATCTCCAGAAATCTCGTACAGCACCACATGGTCATATGGCGATGGACATTGGGCAAATAATTGGTTTAATAGGGGTAATAAAAAGGAATAATAGCCAAATATGCCTCGTCATGAGTTTAGTTTTTGCTTCTTAATTGTCTTTTCAGGGCAAAAATAGTTTATATATTTGGCTTTATTGGAATTTTAATATTAATTCTTCAAGAATTTTTAAATAAAAAAAAGCCTCTAATAAATGTATTAAAGGCTTTTATAATTTATTAAAAATCGTAATATCTAATTTCTTAATTCTTTGAATTACTCAGGATGACTTTCAAAATAATGTCAATTATAATTTCAATATTTTATGTATCATCTGACATCAATGACCATCACTTGCTAACTTTTCTTTATATAGTTCATCAAGTTTTGTTTGAAATGATTCAAACATTTTAATCTTCGCTTCGATTTGTTGACTTAGAGATTCAATCATTTGTTGTTGTTCTTTGATTGCATTGATGAGCATGTAAGTGAAAGCAGATGGATCAACTTTAAGATACTTATCATTTGAATTATCACTCTTATTCGTTACTACTTCTTCCGTGACCATTTCAGGTGCAATCTTTTGTAGTTCTTGTGCTATTATCCCAACATATTCAATATTTTGATCGTAGTCCAATTTGTCATTGTATTTATAATAAACTGGATTAACTCGTAAGATTTCTGCCAATCCAATTTTATATGGCTTAATATCACGTTTCAAATTTCTATCAGAATATACACCCCAAGATCCACCTCCAGGTTTATTAGCAGTGCCATTGACAGAAAGTTTTGCTGTTGGATTTACAGTGCCGATTCCTACATTGCCTGTACCTGCTGCCAAATAAACATTACCTTGTAATGCTTGAATTGCTGTTCCACTCGCTGCAACGTTTATGACAACACCTGCTCCAGAAGAAGAAGCCACGAAAAGTCCGGTATTTGTTCCTGACTCAAACCGACCAGCGATTCCAGTGGAAGAATAGCCTTGCACACCGAAACTGCTTGAAGAAGAACCTCTCAATCCTGGTCCACTTATTGAGATTCCTACAACACCATTTCCACTAGTAGATGACCCTTGAACACCGTCAGCACTGTATGAAGTACCTCTAACTCCATCGCCACTTGTAGAGGTTCCTTGTACTCCATAACTGCTTGTTGAAGTGCCCCTTACTCCATTTCCACTATAAGAAGTTCCTTGAACTCCGTCGCCACTTGTAGTTGCCTCGCCTTGAACCCCATCATTTGTTGAACTATTTCCTTTTACGCCAACACCTCCATTGATGCCAATACCGTAAAGACCGAAACTACCTTCTCCTTGAATTCCAATAAAATCAGACTCAGCGTGAATACCATAGCCTCCATTTGCTCCTCTGACATTTAATTTACCACCCGTTCCAGCTGGGTTATTTATATTTATGATATTGTTTTCTTGACGGATAATTGAGTTATCACCTGAAGTTGATCCATTGAACTTAATAAGATATCCAGTATTACCATATATATTGGCACTACCCGGATTTCCGTCATCACCCTTATCTCCTTTGTCCCCTTTTATTCCTTGTTGACCAGGCACACCCTGATCACC
Organism: Saprospiraceae bacterium; assembly: GCA_016722295.1. Lineage (GTDB taxonomy): Bacteria > Bacteroidota > Bacteroidia > Chitinophagales > Saprospiraceae > Vicinibacter. Next base: position 141,291 of record JADKGL010000037.1, on the reverse strand, counting down.
TTTATCTCCTTCTATTCCCTGCAAACCTTGATCACCTTTGTCTCCTTTTATACCTTGTTGACCAGGCTCACCCTGATCTCCTTTGTCCCCTTTTATTCCTGGCAATCCTTGATCACCTTTATCCCCTTTTATACCTTGTTGGCCAGGCTCACCCTGATCACCTTTATCCCCTTTCACACCTGAACCCGCAAATAATGCATAGGGGACACTAAGCATTTGACTAGTACCAATGATGGAATAATTGGTACCTCCATTTGGATCTGTTTCTGTTTTTAGAAAGTAAGGTCCAGATGCCCAATCAATAGTTGCGATACTACCAAAAACATTAGATCCACCACCGATTTCAAATGAAGCTAAACCATTCGCATTTGTTGAGATAAAATGATTTTCCACAAAAACTGCTGAACCAAATTCTGAACCTTTTAATATTTGCAATCGAATACCAACAGTAGAATTTGATACCAATTGCCCGTTCGTATTTCTGATAACTGCTTGGAAACTCATTCTACTTGGTTGAGCAAATACACCAATAGAAATTAATAAAGTAAAAAAAATTATTGAAAGTTTTTTCATGATTTTAATTTTTAATAATAGTAAATGATTGAATAGGTTTGTTTTCTGAATTTATTTTTAGAACATAAGTTGAAGGAGGTAAATTTTCCATAATAATATTTGTGTTTATTTTAAAAATACTGTTATTGCCTACCAATTTGCCGTGTAAATCGAATAATTGATAATTCAATTTTTTTGACTCAACATCTTCTATATTAACTATTAGCATATCTAATGTTGGATTCGGAAAAATCGAAATCGGCATATTTAAAAATTCTTCATCCATATCCACAGTATATATCTCATATGCTTGCTGAACACCTTGGTTAATACTACCATTGGAACCTGTTTGTGTTTTATACACCAATTGCCCAATCGAAAAACTCAATTTGCCACCATTACCAGAATGATTACCTCCAGAAACAACAAAACCATTTTGGGAAAAAAGAAACGATGTGGCAAAAAATAAAGCTAAAAAAAAGAAATTAAATTTAATCTTATATAAACTCATTATTTAAGAAATTTGAAATAGTTATTACAAAATATATTTAAAATTAAAATGTAGTCCCCATTACTTTTTACAAGGGTAAAACTCACATACTTTAATCTTTCCTTGCATTGTGCATTTATAACAATCATCGCCAGGATTCACTATTGGTTCTCTAGGTTTCTTAACTTTAGTTTGAATGAAATTACCATTATTGTCCAATCCCAAATATCCAGTCTTTCTGCCACTTCTTACTTCATACAATATAAAATTTGATTCTTGATATACTTTTTTAAACTTGGCAATTTTTTCAAGAAATACTTTAGAAGGCCTAGTGTCATTTTTACAGATGCAACATAAATCTTCACTACCATTGCCACATGGAAAACATGAATAACTACAATCACTGGATTTGTTTCCATTGTTCTTATTTGTAATATCAGCAGCCTTTAAATAAGATATAGAAACCGGGACCTTAGTTCCATTTGGTCCAACTCCTGAATATGATAATTTCCCAGATTTGTTTTTAGTTTCAATAATGGAAATATTATTAATATCCAAAATTTTAACCTGAGACAATAATACATTTGTATTACTAGTTAAAAGTAAAATTCCAAAATAAGATTTAATGCTACAATTTTCATAGAAAAGTTTATTTACGTTAATGAATAATTTTGTTTATAATATGCTTTTTTAATATTTTCAAAGTTATCGGATTGATAATTTGATATACAGGATTGACCCATAATAGCTTCAACTATATCAATATCAAATTAAATATCATTTCAAAATATCTTAATTTTAATCAAGCTATATATTAATGCATTTAAAATTAATTATCTTAACATGAATTGAAATATTTTTACATATTTTAGTCTATTTTTATACAATCCCAATCTATACAAATAATTATCCCATTTACACCTTCTAGAACTTATCCAAAACCCATCATATTCTCTCAACAAAAAGCCTTGTAAGATTTAAATTTGTAGTCTATAAAATGAAAAAAATTATTTAGGAATAGAAGATTTCCGCTATATCCATATAGAATTGTGATTGATATCAATGCTGAACTAAAGACTAAATCATTGTAATTTTTATAAATTACTTAGTTATGGCAATCCGAAAGTATTTAGTTAATTCTTGTTCAAATCAGAATATAAATTACATAAAATTATCGCTATTCCACTTAACAATTTTATATACTACGCTTAAATATTCGACCATAAGTATTCACTAATAGTAGTTGCCCTTGGTTTGCAGATAATGTAGCTCCATTATATCCATCTAGCTTTATCCATGAACCATCATTAAACTTATAAATATATCCATCTGTATTTGTAATAAATACTTGACTTGTATTGGACACAGCAATATCTCGAGCACTAGAACCAGGCATTTGAGTCCACTCATTTTTTTGATAGTTGAACTTATATATATTTCCACGTCGATTTGTCAACCATGTTTGTCCACCATCTGATGAAATTCTTTTACCATTTGAGCCTGGCATCTGTTCCCATTTATCTACATTAAATATATATATTTTTCCTGAAAAATTCACCATCCAAATTTCACCATTACTATTGACTGCGATGTCACTTGCATTACTTCCAGGTAATTGTTTCCAATCACCATTCTTCCATTCATAAATTTTTCCATGTCGATTTGTCACCAATACTCTACTAGAATTAGCTGAAATAGAAGCTCCATCGTAACCAGACATTAACCTCCACTCTTTACCAGTATAATTATAGATTTTGCCATTTTTATTAATTAGATAAATATCACCATGACTAGAAATACTAATATCTGTTGCGCTACCCCCAATCATTAATTCCCAAGATTTTGTTTCTAATGCTCTCTTCACAACATTAACTGCACAAAGATCAGATTTAGAATAATACCTTGATACTAATACACCTTGCTGTTCAGCATTATAATCACCCAATTTGATATTCTCTGAACAATTTACAGTATACGGATCTCCTTGACAAAAAATATGATTTCCCACAAACTCCTTTAGATACCAAGCAATACTAAAATGACGTATTTGCCATACATGCGTTAATTCATGGGCAAATAAATTTTTATTTGCAAGACAATCCTCATAGTGGTTACCCATATTCATCAGAATACTACCTTCTCCAATTAATCCGCCAACAGTGGGACGAACAAAAGGAGCATTATTAGTTGGTGAGACATCATCTGTAATGGTTATTTCATCTCTTTCTGGAAACTCTCGTGGAAATAAACTTAATGCAAAATGATACTCTTCAACTGTGATTTTCCGTTTCCTAATAGTATTAAGTGAAGCACTTATTATATTTCTTTGCAACAAATCACAACTATCAAAGTTTTCTTGAACCTTTGGCTTGAGTTGAAACTCTTGTAAATTGGGATTGTGTACAAAAAAGAATAAAGAAAAAATAAATAAAGATTTCATGTTGTTAGTATTTTTTTGTCAATAATATAGCTTATGACTTTTAACATGTCAGTTTCGGGATAATTTGTTATTTGCGTTTTACTTATTAAATTTCAATGAATTAAATATAAAGCATATAATATCATTGCATTATACCCAAAATTATTAGTAGAGCGAAATACAATCAGTTTTATTGCGCAATTTATTGTTATCAATTACAAATTCTAATGGTATCTTTTGGGATACTTCTGCTAGAAAGTCATAACAATGAATTTCACCTTTTGTAGCAATAGTGAATTTCCATACTACGTTCTGTTTTTGGTCTTGATTTAATGCTTGAATGGTTACAACTTTATTCATTGTCTTTTTATAGCCTGTAGTGCTACCAAATCCTGAGCCGAGTGTTAATTTTAAATTTAACTTTCTATTTGGTGTAATCTTTTCACCTAAATTAATCACTACAAGAGAAACAATGATTTGATATGTATGTCTATCACCATTGGTTGATTTCAAATTATATTCAATTTTTGAATTTTGAAGCCCAATATCAGGCCATTTAGGATCTTCATTTAACTTATCCTGAGAATAGCTATTTACAACTGGTAAAAACAAAAACATAGAAACAAGTAAGAAATTCAAAACCACTTTCATTTTATAATATTTAATTTATTATGCCTCCACTAACGCTATCGGCCACTCGATTTATTAGAACAATGAAGCTCTACCAATATTTTTTTTTGGGAGAGTTATTAGTTAATACTTTTGATCAACAAAATCTTAACAAGCGATAGCTTAAATTTTAAAAAAATTCTTGAGCTAGAAAATTTCCATTTGTATAATGAGCTATATATTATATTATGCCATCAAAAAAAATATTCAGAAATATAAATAGTGTACTAAACTTCAAATCGAATCTAGCTTGAGGTAATAGCATCAGTGTAATAGCACTGAAGTTCGCTTCATTTGAAGCTACTATGAAGCAACTTTACAATATAATTTAGATAGTAGAAATAAGAAAAAAACCTTTACTCCACCAACACAAACCCAGCCCAATAAAACGATTCAAGACCTTTCTTTCGCAAATCATTCTGAGCTAATTTCAATGACTCTCGTATACTTTTCTTCTTAATTAGCCAATACTTATAAAATGCAGTCATTAATTCACTGGTTTGTTTGTCTGGGACTTGCCATAAAGACATGATAAGATTCTTTGCACCTGCTATTTTGAAAGCACGCTGCAATCCATACACGCCTTCATTTCCTTGAATATCACCTAATCCTGTCTCACATGCTGAAAGCACCACTAGCTCAGTATTTCTGAGATTTAATTGACTAATTTCATAGGCTGTCAGTATGCCATCTTCAGCTTCTGGGGTTATTGGCTTTCCAGTCTTCCAAGCATGATTTGCCCCCGCCAAAATAAGACCAGATCGCAACATAGGATGCTCGGACATTTTAAATACAGGTTCTTGTTGGAGACTTACAATTGTTGACTGATGACTGACTTTTGGGTCTGGAAAAAAATACCCATGCGTGGATAAATGAATCACTTGGGGTGATTCAGTATTATAATCTCCAAGTTTTTTAAAGCCTGCCTCAGTCGCTTCATTTCCTTTGAAAAGAATGGACTTAATTCCTGTCTTTTGGATTATTTTGTTAATCTCATTAGCTTCATCTTCAGATCCTTTGAGATAGTTCCATGTTGCGCCTCTTAAAGTAGAATCTGTATAAGAAAAACTGAGTTCAGATCGCAATGCAATACTATTGCTGTCCATCTTGTGAATTGAAGTAAGCAATGCTGTACTATCCATTTCAAAATTTATTCCACCATAAATACATGCTGTATGAATTTTTGCTTCCTTCACATTTTCATCTGTAACTAATTGACGAGTGCTACCTAGTTGCACCAAATCATACTTATCAGAAAGTAAAGTCTGATCATTTATAGCTACTGCATTTTGATTGATTCGATGTAATAATCCACTTGGAGAAAAGTAGATTTTATTCACTCCTTTTAAGTATGGTTCAAGTGGTTGCCAAATTAATTCATAAAGTGATTTGGATTGATCTTTAATTGGTGAAGCCCCCCGATCATTCGGTGAATGATACACATCGACAACATAATCCATTCGCCTGGATTGAGAATTTGACAACAATTGATTAAGTTCTTTTTCTTCGAAAAGTGGCACAAACTTTGGTGAAGTGTCATTAGGGAGAAGGACTAAGGCAGCATAAAAGTTACTGTCAGTTTTCTTAGGAAAATTTAACGTAAATTGAACAAATTCAATTGTCGCTTGTCCATATAATAATTTTTCTTGTACATTCTCACATTTTACTTGCATATTTGCTTCATTATAACCATGTGCTAATCTTGCAAGTTTCTTCTCAGTATTATTTATTCTTTCTTCTAATTCTGACACCGCAGTTTGTTCAATAATTGGTTTAGCATATTCTACCCCAAGACGTCTTACATAACTCCTAAGATTCTTATGTAATTCACTAGATTCTTGAGATGCCAATGAAATATTATTCAACATTATTCCTGATGTTAGGAGAAAACCTTTATTAAAAAGAACATGATTAAAAACTAATTTATTCAGCTTTTCAGATTGAATCAATTCATTTAAACGAATTCTATTAAAAAGAAAAGAACATAAATTTGCTCCACTACTTTTAAAAGTCGCATTTAATTTAGTCAATTCAAATTCTGAAAGAAATGATGTTGCCAAGACCAATCTAGCTTGATCAAGTTGGCAAGCTTCTTCTAATAAAAGTTCAGAATTTGTAAACTTCTTTTGATTTTCATACAATTTAGCTAGTCCCTTTAAATTTTCTGAATAATCTGGATGATTTCTACTTATCGATTTTTCCAAAATGATTTTAGCTTCACTAAATTGCAATTCAGATTCTTCGTAGTTGCCAATTGAATAATTTAACATAGCTAAATTATTTAGACTTTTACCATACTCATAATTATCCTTTCCCAAAACTTTTCCCCAAATTTCTCTAGCTTGAACTAGGAATGGCATAGCCTTTTCGAAATCGCCCATTCGATAATACAAATTCCCTAAATTAGTTAAACAAGAGGAATAATGAGGATGGTCTTTACCATATGATTTCTCCCAAATATTTTTTGCAATGTATAGAAGAGGTTCAGAATCTTCAAAATTATCTATATCAAAATATAAGCAAGCAAGATTGCTTAAACATTCTGCATAAAACGGATGCTTATCCCCCAGTAATTTTTCTCTGATTTTAATGCATTCAAGATAAAGTTTTTCTGCTTTATCAAAGTTACCCATACTATAATACAAATTCGCTAGATTCCCAAGACTATTCGCAAAATCTGTATGGTCTCTACCATAAGTTTTTTCTCGAATAGCTTTTGACTCAATGAAAAACTTTTCGGATTTTTCGAAATTACCAGTACTCCAATATAACAATGCTAGATTATTTAGAATCCAAGCATAGTCTGGATGCTCTTTGCCAAGAACTTTTTCTCGTATAGCTCTAGTTTCTAGATAAAATAATTCTGCTTTGTCAAAATTGCCCATCCTATAATATAAATTTCCGAGATTTAGAAGACTATAAGTATAATGAGGATGCTCCGTTCCAAGTGCCTTTTCCCAAATTTTTCTTGCCTCAATTAACAAAGGCTCTGCTGCTTTATATTTTCCTACTAAAATATAAAAATCAGCTAAATTATTTATAATTTTTGCAAAATCTGGATGTTCATTTCCTAATGCTTTTTCAACAATAACTTTACTTTCATTTAATAGTGGTTCAGCTTTTTCATAAGCACCCATGTCTTCATATAACATAGCTAGATTCCCTAAGCTACTTGCATAGATTGGATGATCTCTTCCTAAGAGTTTTGCCCTTATTTGAATGGATTCCAAAAAATACATTTCAGATTTATCATGTTTGCCTACATAATTATAAAGTAATGCTAAGTTGCTCAAACTCCATGCATAATCAAGACTTTCCTTACCTAATAATTTTTCTCTAATATCTTTTGATTCAAGATACCATTCTTCAGATTCTACCAATTCTTTTTTAACATATAAAATTCCCCCATGATTAAAACAAGCATTTCCATACGCGACTGACATTCTCCCAAACTTTTCCAAAGCTAATTTTTCAGCTAATGCATTCACCTCAAGTGCCTTTTCAAAATTATTTTTATTTGTGAGTTCGTGTGAAATCTGGATGAGGCTATCTATTTGATTACTAATTATTGAATCTGTAGCAGCCTGAGAAGCTAATGTTGAGAGGGTTAAAAATATTAGAAATAGGACGCTTGTTAACTTTTCCATTTTATTCCTTAAAATTTAGCTAAAATATGTTATAATAACGATTTACTAATAAATTCAAAATTGCAAAGATTGATCAAACTTTTAAAAAATTAATCACTCCACCAACACAAATCCAGCCCAATAAAACGATTCAAGACCTTTCTTTCGCAAATCATTCTGAGCTAGTTTCAATGACTCTCGTATACTTTTTTTCTTTATCAGCCAATACTTATAAAATGCTGTCATTAATTCACTGGTTTGTTTGTCTGGGACTTGCCATAAAGACATGATAAGATTTTTAGCACCTGCTATTTTGAAAGCTCGCTGCAATCCATACACGCCTTCATTTCCTTGAATATCACCTAATCCTGTCTCACATGCTGAAAGCACCACTAGCTCAGTATTTCTAAGATTCAATTGACTAATTTCATAGGCAGTCAGTATGCCATCTTCAGCTTCTGGTGTTATGGGTTTTCCAGTCTTCCAAGCATGATTTGCCCCCGCCAAAATAAGACCAGATCGCAACATAGGATGCTCGGACATTTTAAATACAGGTTCTTGTTGGAGACTTAAAATTGTTGCCTGATGACTGACTTTTGGGTCTGGAAAAAAATACCCATGCGAGGATACGTGAATCACTTGGGGTGATTCAGTATTATAATCTCCAAGTTTTTTAAAGCCTGCCTCAGTCGCTTCATTTCCTTTGAAAAGAATGGACTTAATTCCTGTCTTTTGGATTATTTTGTTAATCTCATTAGCTTCATCTTCAGATCCTTTGAGATAGCTCCATGTTGCGCCTCTTAAGGTTGAATCTGTATAGGAGAAACTGAGTTCAGATCGCAATGCAATACTATTGCTGTCCATCTTATGAATTGAAGCTAGCAAAGCTGTACTATCCATTTCAAAATTTATTCCACCATAAATACAAGCAGTATGAATTTTTGCTTCTTTCACATTTTCATCTGTAACTAATTGACGAGTGCTACCTAGTTGCACCAAATCATACTTATCAGAAAGTAAAGTCTGATCATTTATAGCTACTGCATTTTGATTGATTCGATGTAATAATCCACTAGGTGAAAAGTAGATTTTATTCACTCCTTTTAAGTATGGTTCAAGTGGTTGCCAAATTAATTCATAAAGAGTTTTTGAAGAGGATCCACTTGGCAATGCTCCTCTATCATTTGAAGAATGATACAAGTCTGCAACATAATCCATTCTTCTAGATTGCGAAGTTGACAATAATTGATTCAATTCTTTTTCTTCAAAAAGTGGTATAAAATGTGGTGAGGTGTCATTTGGGAGAAGGACTAAAGCAGCATAGTTAATACTGTCAATTTGTTCTATATTGAAATACTTATAATGAACAAACTCAATTGAGACATCATTAAATTTTAGTTCATTTTGTACTTCTATCCATGAAATCGATTTTATTAATATATTATTTCTGAACGCTTTAATAGCTAAATCTTTATTTAATTCATTTAACTTTGTTTGCAATGTGGTCAAATTTACACTATCACGCTTTAAACTTGGCAAAGTGTATTCAGAAGAAAGTCGTTTTTCACACGCCCTTATCAAACTTAATGTTTCAACATTCTTACGAGAATAGAATCTATTCATTAAGACTTCTTTGCCTAAGTTATCATTTTTAAATAATAGAATGTTATTGTAAACAAAGATTCGAGTTTATTTGCAGGCAACTTATGTACAAATGAGTATATTTCATTATTTCTAGAATCTAAATATTTAATATAATTATCAAGTTCTATTTCAGATAAAAAACCAATTCCCATATACGTTCTTAATCTTACTAACTTTTCAACTTCAATTTAATTTGTCAAAAATTTTTGACATTCATTAAAAATCGAAACTTGTGCTTCATTATTACCAATTAAACATAATTTCGTCAACAACTCAACGCAAAATTATAGTTTATCAATTCTCTGCTTCCGCATTAAAGATTTTTGCTCAAGTATAAGATAGTCCAGCCATTGCTTTCTATTTGGCTAATACAAATCGCCTAATTTTATTAAAATAATAAAATACATGAAAATATTTTCAGTCAACTTCACATTTTCTTAACTTTTGGTAATAATTTTAGGCTTTTTCAAAACCCTTGCCAAATAAAAATTAGCAAGACTAAAATTAATTCTTGTCATTGCTGGACTTCCAATTCGAAATACTTTTTCTGCAATGATCTTTGCCTGCAAATAAAATAACTCTGCCCTATCATTATTATCGCCCAAGGCATTAACCTTTGCTAATCTTATTAATAAATCAACATATTGAAAATGAATCATTCCATTACCATCTTAATTTAACTCTTTGGCTTCCAATAAAATCAGAAGTTTATAAATATGCATAGCCAGATTATTTAAAATTTTGGCCTTAATCTGGGATGTACTTTTCCTAACAATTTTTCATTATAGACATAGCTTCTTGTTATACAATTCCGCCATTTTGAAATTCCCAATATCTGTATAAAAAAAGCCTAAACTTATTAAGCAGTGCAAAATCTGAGATTAATTCTTCAATATTTTTTCCCTAAGGTCTTTAGCATTTAGATTGCTTGCTCGATTTTCTTAATTCCCTATTGAATATACAAAATTCCAAATTTATTAGTGTCGATACAATAACTTTCTTTACCTTAACTTTCTCCATTACTTAAAGCTGAATAATACATTCGTCAGTCTTGTGATCACCCTTTTCACCCAAAATTGCAGAATTCTGAGTAAAGCCAATAGCCAGACTCAGATGATCCACTCCCAATAACTTTCTTGACAGCTTTTGATTTCAAATACCTTTTCGGATTTCTAATCTCCTTTAAATGAAATATTCTTCCATAATTTGAAGCAAGTTTTCATAAAACTAAAACTTTCCCCAAACGTTTCAAAATCAACTTTTCAGCTAAAATATTTATTTCAAGTGCTTTATCAAAACTTTGCCTGTCTGTTAACATCTTCGAAACGAGAATCAAACTATCAATTTCTTTTATTGCCAAAGAATCAACACTTTGGGAAGAAACTAAAAAGGGTACCCAAAATAAAAAAACAAAACACAAACATTTCATTTTGCAACATTTAAAATTCATAAATTTAAAATCTTAACAGCCGAAAAAATAATCAATAGTAAACACTTGCAATCTTGAGTCTCAAAAAAATCAATTATCTACAATTGGCTCAATAATTTATCAACTGTCTTATTATAATTCGGGTCATGTAAAGATTTTACTATTTCTAATTGCTCCTTAGCTTTAACTATTTCATTCTTTTTCAGATAGCACAATCCAAGATTCCACCTAGATTCTATCTTATATCTTGATCTATCTGATGCAATGATTCGCTCTAATAATACGGTAGCTTCGTCAATCCTATTTATCACCATCAATGCATTCGCTTTTATGAAGAGCACATTATCGTTTTTTTGTAAGGCAGCATTTAAGTTACTAAACGAGTCAATAACAACTTGGTACTTTCCATCCCAATAATTCGATACAAATTGATCATATGGACTCATTGTATCTTCTCCCCGCAAGTCAAGAATCATGCTTTCGTCCTTATATGGTTCAAAATTCATCGCGTATAATTCTTCATGACTAACTTTACTATCTGCAATGGGTTGTTCTTTTGATTTTGGAATTTTTCGCTCTACATTTTTGTCTTTGGGTGCTAGTACTGTTTGTTCTACTACATTTTCAGCTGACTTTGGTACATTTATAATGCTATCTTTAAGAATGACCTCCTTTTCATGAATAGAACTTGAATCTATGATTGGTGCAACGGTATCATTAATTTTAGGATTGGGATTTCGACTATTCCACAGCCATATTGCTCCACAAACAACTAAGATTGTCGCAGCTATAGATTTCCAAGGAATAGCTCTTCTTAAAATTTGATCTTTCTTCTTAAATCGTTCCAGCAATTCATTTCTGCGTTTGAGTTTCAAAGACTCTATTATTAATCGATATTGCTCCACTTCATTTTTAAATACAGCGTCCTCTACCATCTTGGATTCCAAAATAGTCCGCTCTTCATCGGTCAATTCTCCCGCTAAATATCGTTCAATCCATTCTTGATCTCTCTCCGACATGCTGTTTTACTTCTTGTTATTCTGTATTTTATTCTTCAGAAGCTTCAAACTCCTAGATATGGTCGCACTTAATACATTTAATGAATTGTAATTTACAATTTCCGAAATATCCTTTAATGATTTTCCTTCAATAAATCTTAACATAAGTATCTGTTGACTTTGGGTTGGCAATTGATTTATTTCCTTTAAAAGCATCTCTTTTTGCTCTTTCAAAGGATCTTCTTCCTCAAAAAACAAATTTAATGAGGCATCAATTAGCTTTTTATCTATTTCTTCATCATCAAAAATTTTCTGAATTTTCTTGTGTTTTTTTAATAATGATCTGTATCCAATCGTAAATAAATATGTTTTTATCTCACAAGTTAAAGAAATTAATTTCTTAGATATAACTTGCTCATAAAACGCAATAATGGAATCATGCCAACTATCGACAATGTCTTGCTGATTAGTAGAAGGGAAACGTTGCCGTGCCCAGTTTAAGTAGGCTGGTTTATATGTCGTATATACTTGATCTAATACCTCCATATTGCCTTGTGATATTAAGGAAATAATGGTATTGCCATCTAAATCCTCAATCTGTACTTTTTTTGACAATGCTCAGGGTAAATTTTATTCACAAATATAAAAACAATGCTAAAATTAGCAATAAAAGTGCATTCCGCTATTAATAATGACCAATTATTTTTATAAAAACTTCGTTTTAGGATTCCTAAGTCATTTTCATAGGAGATCTGCCATTTATCTCATAGTGTGCAAAATTCTTTGCCGTTATCAAAAGTGATTATTATAAAACTTGTATAGCCTTGGCGACAATTCAAGTTAAATTTAATTCTTCATAGTGTCATTACTTATCTTATTCCTATTTGTTCAATTCCTTGATTGCATCCTCATTCATTCTGACGTACTCTTCATTTCCTTCAGCCGCAGCCATTGTTTTAGATTTCATCGCTGCTTCGATTGCTTCTGACTTCCTGCCCAACTTTGCTAAAATCATTGATTCAACTCTCAGCTTCCAAAATTTTGCATCCATCTGGTTTGCTTTTTGGATCCATCCTACAGCTTGTGTAAGGTCTTTTCCTGAATCAAAATAATATCGTGCAGCCTGGTAGTAGTCGTCGCTACTTGGCCCAGCTAAAACTTTATCGATATTTTTCACAACTCTAGAATCTACATCAAATTGTAAATGTATAGGAACTAAAGTGTTTTCCCACATTATATTCAAGCTAGCATTATCCGCATTAATTGTATTAATGTCTATCAACAAGGTCTCCATTGTATATGGCAATAACTCAGCTTTAACTTTAATTCTTGCTGCTTCTTTCGTTTGATCCATTACCTTAGGAACACCAGAAATATTTACTTCATTATAAAAAATAATATCCCATTCTTCCTCATCTGGAACACTAAATAAAGAATAAGAACCTTTTGGCAATTTTTTACCCTCAACTGTTATATCATCCGTTACGGTAATTTTTGTAGCCATATTTGCTCCTGTTCTCCAAACTTTTCCAAACGGAACTAATTCACCAAAAACTTTTCGGTTTCTAATACTGGGGCGAGAATACTCAATTGAAACTGTCGACAATCCTACTTTTTGTTCCGTTTTACATAAAGGACTTGGTGCAGGAGTTGCAATCTGAGAATTCAAATTAATGGAAAAAATAAATGCTAAAAATAATGCTAACTTATTCATCTACAATAGAATTTAATGTTTTTTTTAAAAGGATTTATAGGGTTAAAACCTAATTTCAGGCAAAAAGTTTAATAATACATATTAAAATATAAATTAATGTGTATATCTTTGCATTATAATTATTTGTAAATAACAAAAATTCATAATATGATCTTTACTGCAATTTGTATTTTATGTTTTGGAATGAGTTGGTTTATGGTGCAACTAGTGCCAAAAGAACAAGAATAATTTAGCAGCTGTCATTATTTAACACAGTCCCTGCTTATTTCAAGTCAAGTAATATTTGACTAATTGTAATATATTAACTGATGATTTAACAATTTATACTTTGAATTGTCAGATTTTTATTAATTTTGCACTTCAAAAAATAAAAAATCCAGTTTTTATGGCAAAAGGATATAGACCAAGTAAGGATAAATCAATTGAAAGAACACAAGCTACTCAAAATCAAAATGTTGCAGCTGGAGATGAAACAATAATTGATTTAGCAAAAGTAAAGAATGATGCTGAAAGTTATTTTACAAAGAATCATACAATGATCCTTTCAGTTGTAGGTGGTCTTCTTTTATTAGTTGGTGGATTTTTTGCATACAAATACTTATACAAGGAACCAAAAAACCACGAAGCATTAGAGCAGATGTACCAAGCAGAATTGATGTTTGAAAAAGACTCATTAGAAGCTGCACTAAATAACCCAGGTGGAGGACACGCTGGATTTAAAGAAATTGCTGAAAATTATCCAAGTACTCCTGCTGGAAATCTTGCAAAATATTATGCAGGACTTTGTAATTTATACTTAGGCAATTACGCTGAGGCAAAAGATTATTTTAATAGCTACTCAGCTTCAGGAGAAGTAATGACGATACTTAAAAATGGTGGTTTGGGAGATGCTTCGGCTGATTTAAATGAACTTGACGCTGCAGCTTCTTTTTATGAAAAAGCTGTAAATTCAAACAATGAATTTCTGACACCTGTTTATTTGAAAAAATTGGCTGTATTAAAGGAAAAATTAGGAGACAAAGCTGGAGCGTTAAAAGCGTATACTAAGATAAAAGAATCCTACCCTAATTCGCCCGATGGAAATAATATCGAGCGTTTTATAATCGCAAATCAATAAGATTAAAAAATGGCTGGAATTCTACCAAATATCAATGGTAATTTTCGGCTTACTCCTCATATAGTCGAACGTGTTCGAATTGGGATTTGTGTTTCTGAATGGAATACAGAAATCACAAAAAGTCTTTTAGAAGCTTGTGTTAACTGCTTGGAACATTACAAAATACCAAGATCTAACATTGAAATAGAATTTGTTCCAGGTTCTTATGAACTTCCCCTTTTAGCTCAAAAATATCTTCAAACTGATTATGATGGCGTAATCTGCTTGGGATGCATTATTAAAGGAGAAACGATCCATGATGCCGTTATTGCACAGGCAGTTTCCAATGGAATTATGGAATTAAATCTAAAATTCAACAAACCTGTAATTTTTGGTGTTTTAACAACAAATACGGTGGAGCAAGCTCAAGAAAGGTCAGGTGGAAAATTAGGAAATAAAGGAGAAGAATCTGCACTTTGCTTATTGAAAATGATACAAATTTTGCGTTAAAATGGTTCAGGAGTTATATTATATCAACACTGGTTTTTTTAAATTAGACGGTGGCGCTATGTTTGGTGTGGTGCCAAAATCAATGTGGTCTAAATTAAATCAACCTGATGAAAATAATATGTGCACTTGGGCAATGCGATGCTTATTACTAAAAACTGAAGATCGTCTGCTTTTAATAGATACTGGAATGGGAGACAAACAGGATCTAAAATTCCGCTCTCATTTTTCTCCACATGGATCAGATAATCTGATCCAATCAATTTTAGATACAGGTTATTCAATAGAAGACGTTACCGATGTACTTCTAACTCATTTGCACTTTGATCATTGCGGAGGTGCTGTTTCTAAAAATTCAGATGGAGTGCTCTCTCCTACTTTCTCCAATGCTACATACTGGACTCATCGCGAACACTATAACTGGGCGATGCAACCGAATGATCGAGAGAAGGCGTCTTTCTTAAAAGAAAATTTTAATCCGTTATTACAAGCTGGTGTATTAGAATTTTACAATGAAAGTAAGAAAATATGGCCAAAAGAAATCAAAGTGAGAATATATAATGGACATACTCAAGCGATGATGGCCTTTGAATTTGATTTTAACGGAGAGAATTACTTATATTGTGCTGACCTTATCCCATCCAGTGGTCATATCAGCATACCATTTATAATGTCCTATGATGTTCAGCCACTTATTTCTATAAAGGAAAAATCAGAACTTCTCGAGTATGCCGCCCAAAAGAATAGCTATTTAATCTTCGAGCATGATCCAAAAATAGCTGCCGCTAAAGTCAAATTGAATGATTCAGGTAGAGTAATTCTTGCCTAATTTGAAGGACACTATTCCTTATTATTGCCACTTCTCAATTCCAAGAACAATTTAATTATTGATTATCAAGCACTTACGATTTAGTTTAGAGCTAAATGTAAAATTTCGATAAAAAAGCAAAAATTATTTCTAATCCAAGCAGCATAATTAGCCCCAATAGGATCATATATATAGAACCGGATCTAAAATTTTTATGGAAGCATAAAAATCAAAGTAAAAATTTACCTTTCTATACCCTAGGTAGTGATAGGTAAGGTTAGCTCCGATACCCGGGTGTCGGAGTTTTCACCAATAATTTTTATTATTTCGCTATACAATTTACCTACAATATTTACCTACTACTGTCTTTAGGAAACGATTCTGCTCACGTGCAGGATCGTTTTCTATTGCTTAAGCTCATTTACACGGATTTTCTGTTAAGTTCCTCTATTAATTTGTAGATTTGCGACTTATTTATTAGAAAAGATGGATCGAAATTCAATTATAGGTTTTGTATTAATATTTTTAATTCTCATTGTTTGGAATCAATTTTTCTTCCAACCTTATGTAGATGAACAAAATGCGAAGAAAACTCAACAAGATAGTCTTGCACATGTAACACAAGAAAATGTAACAGCTACTACTGCCACACTACCGCAAACTAATGTCGTAAGTAAAGACAGCTTACAGATAGGAAATGATAGCTCTACTGTAGTTCCTGCAAGAGAATTTGTGTTAGAAAATGATCTTGTAAAAATCCATATCACGAATAAAGGAGCTCAAATCAATAAAGCCACTTTCTCCAAATACTTTAAAATAACAACAGATCCGAATGGTGTAGAATCAAAAATACCTCTACATCTGATGGATAATTCAAAGAATCAATTTTCATATCAAATACCAATAGGAGGAAATGTGGTGGAAACAAAAAACTTAAATTTTGTTGCTACAGAGGAATCAAAAAACAAATTGACATTAAAAGCAGATCTGCCCTCAGGCGGTGTCATTACTCAAACTTTCTTATTAGCTACAGATGATTATAAAATAGATAATACTGTTTCAATCACAGGAAATTCACTAAGTAAAAATGTTAGTTTACATTGGGAGAATTATCTTGATCGAATTGAAAAAAATACCAATTATGAAAAATTTTATAGCACTGTCTATTTTAAAGAATCTGATAAAAAAACTGATTATTGTTCATGTAGAGACAATGATGTAAAAGAGTTGCCAAATAAAACAGTGAGTTGGATATCACACTCTCATCAGTTTTTTAATACGGCATTAATGAGCTCAACAGGTTTCAGAAATGTAAAAAATGAGACTGTAATGATGCCCGACAATTCTCCCGAAATGAAACTCATTAAATCTGATCTTGAAATTGATGCAACGGCAATCAACAATCAGGATTTCAAAATGAGCTGGTATATTGGACCAAACGAAAATAAGAGATTAAATGCTTTCAATAATAGCCTAGAAGATATCATACCGTATGGTTGGAGTTTTTTTGGAACTATAAACAAATATGCAATTAGACATTTATTTGTCTTTTTAGAAAAATTTATAGGGAGCAAAGGAATTTTAATACTATTCATGACATTAATCGTAAAATTATTAGTCTTTCCACTAGCATGGAAGATGATACAATCTCAAGCGAAAATGTCAGCATTAAAACCTGAAATAGATAGAATCAAATCAAAGTTTAAAGATGATCTCCAAAAGCAACAAATGGAGACAATGAAGATCTACAATGAATTTGGTGTAAATCCTTTGGGAGGATGCTTCCCTCTCCTATTGCAAATGCCTATATGGATTGCATTGTACCGTTTTTTTCCCGCCACAATTGAATTTCGGCAAGAGTCTTTCTTATGGGCTACAGACTTAACATCTTATGATGTATTTGCAAGTTTACCATTTTCGATTCCTTTCTTTGGAGATACGATAAGTTTGTTTGCATTTTTATGGATGATATCCACATTAGTGTTCACATATTACTCTTCTAAATCAATGGATTTTTCAGCAAATCCTGCGATGCTATATATGCAATATTTAATGCCCGTAATCTTTTGGGTTATGTTCAATAAAACAGCCGCAGGATTAACAGCCTATATGTTTTTTTCAAATTTATTAAACATTGCACAAACGGTTCTTGGTAAAAAATATTTATTTGATGAAAATAAAATAAGAGCACAATTAGAAGTGAACAAAGCGAAACCTAAGAAACAAGGTGGATTTCAACAACGACTAGAACAAATGGTGAAAGAGCAGCAAAAAATTCAACAAGAAAAATTAAATAAGAAAAAATAGTGATGATGATACGATATATTCTTTCTATTATTGGATTATTAATTATATTTTCTTGCTCTAAAAAAGCAAATTTAACTACATCTGATAATACACCAAAAGCTGAACACATTCAACCTAAGCCGTTGGCTCGATTTATTACGAACTTACCTCAAACTATAGATTTCAATGGATTAGACACATTGCTTTTTTTAAAAAGATCCCCTTGTTTTGGCTTTTGTTCAGCTTACGATTATACCCTATTTTCGAATGGTATTATCCGATATATGGGTTATGCTCATGTGGATCCTATAGGCGAACATTATGCACTACTACAAGAATCAGTTTGGGATACAATCATCCAAGAAGCGCATAAAATTACATTTTTCAAACTAGCAAACAGATATCCAGAAATAGAAGAAAATTTTATCCCAGATCTACCAAGCACATTCATTATGCTAAAAGATGCAGGAGAACGAAAAATGATTCGCGACAATCATTCACCACCAAAAGAACTCAAGCAATTAGAAGTTTATATTGACGCAAAATTAAGATCGCTTACTTTAGAATCAAAATCATCAAATCGATAAAGTCCATAGCTCTATTTCATCTAATTTATGAAATCAAAAAATAGAAAAGTTGCTGTCATTGGAGCTGGAAGTTTCGGCACTACGATAGCTACACTTTTGGCTCATAATTCAGATGAAGTATACTTATTTACGCGCAGGTCTGAACTTGTTGAAAAAATAAATCAGGATCATCAGCATTTAAATGTCAATCTAGCACCCCAAATTAAAGCGTCTTCAAATTTGCAAGAAATATTGGAAACTTGCAGTTTGATATTCCCTGTGGTCCCATCGGAAAGTTTTCGCAATACAATTATTGCAATGTCAGAATATTTGACTCCAGCACATATTTTAATTCATGGTACAAAAGGCTTAGATCTTACGGGAATAAATTTAGGAGAAATAGGTGAACGAACTATTTCTCGCAATAATATTCATACGATGAGTGAAGTCATCAGAGAAGAGTCCTGTGTATTACGAGTAGGCTGTCTTTCTGGCCCCAATCTTTCTAAGGAAATCCTCGAAGGGCAACCGACTGCATGTGTTATTGCAAGTGAATATGATGAGGTCATTCAAGTTGGCCAAGAATCACTTGCAAGCCGTTATTTTTTTGTTTTTGGTTCCTATGATATGATTGGCGCTGAAATGGCTGGAGCTTTAAAAAACATAATTGCTTTAGGATCAGGCATGTTGGCAGGTCGAGGGCTTGGAAAAAACATTCAAGCAATGCTGATCACCAGAGGATTGCGAGAAATGATCGAATTAGGTAAAGCGGTTGGAGCCACTCATAGATCATTTCTCGGTACTGCAGGCATTGGAGATTTGATCGCCACAGCGACAAGTGAAAAAAGTAGAAACTATTCTTTTGGAATAAGATTAGCAGAAGGTGACACTAGAGAAGAAATTTTAAAATCGATGGATGAAGTTGTTGAAGGTGTTCGCACAGTAAAAATCGCCTATAGTCTATCAAAACATTATCATTTGCGCACTCCAATAATCTCAATGATATACAATGTAGTCTTTGATAATTTAAGTGTGGACAAAGCGATTCACTATCTCATGCGGTATCCTTTTTTACCAGACGTCGATTTTATTTAGGCACTTATCGAATAAAATGCACTAAATGGCGCGTATATTTGTTACAAAATTCAGAAAAACATAAAATTCATGCTGTTAGACCAAATGTTTGAGTTAGAGGGAATAGAGCTTGATCAATTGAGTATCAAGTTTTTAAGTGATGGTTTAGGCACTCAGACTGGAGATAAGTTTGATTATATCAAATTTCGAAAAGCCATAAAAGCACTTAAGGCGATGAATATGGATCATCATACTGCCGTTCAATCAACATTAGCTACGGCCCAAACCATGAGTGTCAATGCATTGGATATAAATAAATCTGCGCAAAAATTCCTAGAATTAATTGACTCTGAAGAACATAAATTTAATGTTGCTTTACAAAGGCAATCTGTCCAAAAAATTGAAGAAAAAAAAATAGCATTAGATGAGTCAATAAAAAAAATTGAAGAATCAAAAAAAAGGTTAGTTGAATTAAATGAGCTCATCTTATCTGAAGAAAAGCGTCAAATTGAACTGAGGGAATCTATTGAACGAAATCAATCCTTGCTACTTGAGAAAAATCAACTATTTCATAATTCTATAGAAAAAATTAAAAACCTAGTTAAAGAAGATTTAAATTCATTGAAATAAAATATGGCTACAATTAATACTCCAAGTGGAATCGAAAAACCAAAATCTTTTTGGCAAAAACCAGAAGGTGTTACTGGCACAATAGTATTGTCAGGATTAATCATCGGTGCGGGAGCACTTCTATATAAATATCTTCCAGTTCTAATTGGGCTTACCTCAAATTTGCTATACTTATCAGGTATGCTTTTAGTTCTTGGAGCAATTATTTATATGGTATTAGATCCAAGAATGCGCACACTAATAGGCTATGGATACAAGAGCATCATGCGTTGGATCACTGGAATCTTTGTTACAATAGATCCAATCGGTATTTTAAAAAATTATGTCGAGGATCTAGAAAACAATCTTAGCAAAATGTCAGAGCAAATTGGTGCATTGAAAGGGCAAATACGTAAATTAGCAACAAATGTAGCTGAAAACAATAAGGAAATTGATACTCAGCTTAGAATGGCAAAAGTAGCACAAAATCAAGGCTTAGAACCACAAATGGTATTAGCTTCAAGAAAAGCTGGTAGATTGCAAGAGACGAATGAAAAATACAATCATCTATTGAGTAAAATGGACATTTTGAGCAAAGTACTAACTAAAATGTATGAAAACTCAGCAGTATTACTCGAAGATACCAAAGACCAAGTAAAACTTAAAGAACAAGAGCGAAAAGCAA
This sequence comes from Saprospiraceae bacterium, assembly GCA_016722295.1. GTDB lineage: Bacteria > Bacteroidota > Bacteroidia > Chitinophagales > Saprospiraceae > Vicinibacter. The sequence goes on along the minus strand of JADKGL010000037.1, from coordinate 120,119 downwards.
TTAGAGCTTCGCATGGTGCAATGAAATCCGCTATGAATGTCATCACTGGAAATGCAGATCAACGTATGATATTTGATCAAGCACTTGAGCATATTGCAGATGATGTTGCTTCTAAAGTAGGAGAAATGGAGCGTTTTATGGAATTATCAGAATCATTTATGAATTCTGTCGATCTGCAGAATGGTGTTTTTGAAGAAGAGGGTTTGAAAATGCTTCAGTCTTACGAGGAAAAATCAAAACTACTTTTAATGGGCAATGAGAAAGGTGAGAAGATGAAATTGGATGCACCAATGCCTCAAAGAGAAAAATTAATGAATGAAAATGAAAATAAGTATGATGGGTTATTTAACAGTTAAATAGAATAGGTCTAAAATACAAGCTAAGCCAAGGGTGTCTTGGGCTTGTTTATAAAATTCATTTTCTTCTCAAATTTTAAATATTTGATAATTTTTATAAATTTTACAACAAATTATTAAAAAATCACATATATTTAGCAAAAATTTAAAACATGAGAAATATTTTTACAATTTCACTTCTTCTAATTGTACAAATGGCTTCGAGCCAAACCATTCAATTTAAAATGTGCGGTAAGAATTCTAAAGTTCTTCCTACAAATGATGCTAATGGCAATGACCAAAGACATAAAGGTCAAATAACCTTAGACAAAATTAGACTAGGAATTATTGGAAATTCTATATCAAACCCTTTTTATATTATGGGAGATCCAAGCGCTAGCTTTCCAACTACTTTTGCCAATGATGTATTTGTCCAAGGCTGTGACAACAACTCTAATTTTTTTAATTGCAACGCATGTTCAAAATGCATCAGCCCTTATTATGGAAATTATATTAACGCAGGGCAAATGGAAGGAAAAATGCTCGGTAATTTTAGAGCTATGGGTTCAAATAATAATTTATTGATTCAATCTGTAGGAGACACAAGTGTAGTATGTTATGTAAGTAAGCCAGTTGATGTATCTGCTTACAAAAATAAAAAACTAGAGATTACTGTAAATTATTCTGGAAATTCTACTGATGGATTTTCTACTAAAAACATTAGTTTTCATTACCAATATAATAATTCTGGTTGGCCAGCTAGAGGACAACTATTTAATAAGAATAGTAACAATACAGAAACCTATGAAGACACTTATGGCATTGATTTCGTACCAAACGCTGTGGAAGATTTAACAGATATTTCTGCTATTGAAATCAATCCAAATCCTGTCTTAGATTTAATTAATCTAAAAGTAGAAATCACTAAAGGATTTTCTGGTCAACTCTATATCGTTGACGAATTAGGAAATGAATCTTTTATTGAGAACAAAAACTTTCAACCTGGTGCTCACTCTATTCAAGTCCCTACAAATAGCTTATCTGCTGGAATGTATTTCTTGAAAATTTCTGATACATCTGGTAAAATCAAAACTGCAAAATTCACAAAACTATAATCCTGTCAAATGCTAGGTATTTTTTACTTACATCAAAAAAGACATTGAAAAATACTTAGCATTTTAAAAAATTTTTGCTTTAAAATATTTTAAAAAAAAAAAAAAAAAAAAAAATAAAAAAAAAATAAATAAAAAAAAAAAAATTTTATTTTTAAAAAAAAAAATGAACCCAAGGATTTAAAAAAAAAAAAAAAAACAAGCCACAAAAAAAAAAAAAAATTAAAAAAAAAAAAAAAAAAAAAAAAAAAAAAAAAAAAAAAAAGAAAAAAAAAAAAAAAAAAAAAAAAAAAAAAAAAAAAAAAAAAAAATTAATATTTAATAAAAAGAAAGAAAAAAAAAAAAATTATTAAAAAAAATTTGGTTCCTTTTATTTATTAAAAAAAAAAAAATTCTTTTTTTAAAAAAAAAAAAAAAAAAAAAAATTAATTATTTAAAAATTTGATAAATTTGGCTTTTAATTTTTCTTTTAAAAACACACAAGAAAAAAATGACTCTGACTATTCTCTTTCATTAGTATTTAATTGTTGGATTGCTACAAAATTAGACGAATTCAAATTGTCTCTGATCTCTAAATTCTATAAAAAAACTCATACTTTCTGGATTTCGCATCGCATCGCTATTGTAGGCTTTTTTTAGATCCATATTGAGTAATACTTTCTTAACGGGGCCTTCCATTTTCTTACCACTTATCGTATATGGTATCTGGTCAACCTGAATAAATTCATCCGGAATATGCCTCGGTGAATATTGCGATTTTAATTCATTTTTAATCTTAGTGATAAGCTCGCTATTCAACTTTTGATCAGTGTTCATCTCAATAAAAATTGGCATAAAATGGTTCCCACCTTTCAATTCAAGATTTAGAACTAACGAATCTTTAATTTCTGTAAATTGATTTAAGACATTATAGATCTCTGCCGTTCCGATGCGCACACCGTGACGATTCAATGTAGAATCACTTCGTCCGTAAATAATTAAACCATCGTGTTCTGTAATTTCTATCCAATCTCCATGCCTCCAAACATTTGGAAATAATTCAAAATAACTCGCTTTATACTTTGCATTCTCTTTATCATTCCAAAAGTATATAGGCATGCAAGGCATTGGTTTTGTGATCACCATTTCCCCCATTTCTTTTATTACTGAATCGCCATTTTCATTCCATACTTCTAGCGATACCCCTAAAGCTCGGCATTGAATTTCGCTGCGATACACTGGACGCTCGATACAAGAACCAACGAAAGCTGTGCAAACATCTGTTCCTCCACTCATGCTACAAAGCCATAAATCCTGTTTAATATTCTGATAAACATAATCAAATGCTTCAGGAGGTAACGGTGACCCAGTAGAGCCTATACTTTTTAAATTACTCAAATTAAATTCTTCTCCAATCTTTAGATTCTCTTTCATACATGCTACCAAAAATGGCGCACTTGTTCCAAAATGATTGAACTTAAATTCATCTGCCTTTTGCCATAAACTTCTTAGATCAGGAAAAGCTGGACTTCCATCATACAATACTGCAGTCGCACCAACTAATAAGGAAGCATGAACAAAGTTCCACATCATCCATCCTGCAGTAGAAAACCAAAAAAAACGTTCTCCCTTCTTCACATTATTCTGCAATGAAATGTACTTCAAATGTTCTAGTAACATACCTCCATGAGAATGTGTTATTGCTTTAGGCAGACCTGTTGTGCCTGAAGAATATAGCACCCATATTGGTTCATTAAATTCCATCTCTTCAAACTTCAACTCGCTTTTTTCGCTCAAACAGGATTTGAACAACAACGATTTTACACGTTTATGAACAGGGATTTCAATTGTTACAAAATCTATCCAAATCACAAGTTCAATACTTGGAATAGCATCAATTATTTCAAGGACTTCCTTTGTTTTGTCAAATAGTTTACCGTTATAAGAATAGCCATTTGTTGCAATAAATACTTTTGGATTTATCTGCAAGAATCTATCGATCACACTACTCACTCCAAAATCTGGAGAACAAGAACTCCATACTAAACCATTTGAAATACTTGCCAACATGGTGACACTTGTTTCTGCACAGTTTGGCACAAATGCAGCGACACGATCTCCTTTTACAATTTGTTCTGCCTTGAGAATAGACTGTAAAGAAGCTACTTGATTTTCCAGATCATTCCATGTTACAATTTGTGCATCCCTGTGTTCGGATAAAGATATAAATGCTGGAAACTCTGCGTTTGATTGGCTAAAAATATGTTGCGCATAATTTAATTTTGATCCTTCAAACCAAGTAGCACCTGGCATTCTATTTCCTGACAGAATTTGCTCATATGGCATTGTAGATTTAACTTGGAAATATTTCCAAATACTTTCCCAAAACAAATCAACATTCTCGACGCTCCATTTCCACAATTCATGGTAATCTTCAAATCGAATGTCATGTTGCTGGTAAAGGAAATCCCTATATTTTGCTAAATTGCTTTCTTGTAATTGTTTGGCTGAAGGATGCCATAAAGCTTCCATAACTACTATTCTTTATTATTTAAAATCATTTTTTGAACTATCTCTTCCAGCATCATTTCATACTTGTTGAATCGAGATTCTAGACGATCAAAATTGCTGTTTGCTTTTGAATCATACTTAAATTGACTCGTTATTCTTGCTTTAACTTCCCACAATTCTATCACTTCTGAAGCTGAGATCCTGTAAGATTGAAATTCCTCATTTTCAGAATGCATTAGCAAGCATGACTCTTCTCTGAGTCTTAGTCCAATTCGCTTCAATACAACTCCTGATTTTGTCACAACCACATAAAATTTATTTTCTTGTATGGCCTTTTCCCATTGATATGAATGAATATAATTACAAATCACAACATCTCCATCTAAAAACACTGGGATCATGCTTTGTCCCTTTACTTCAAACGATCTCATGGTTTGATCAGATTTAAATTTGAAGTCGGGTAAATTATATGCTTCTAATTCTTTAATAAAATTAGGATTATTCTGTTGCAAACTATAACCCGCATGTGCAGAAATCGGTACATGAAGTAATTTTTCTTTGTTTTGATGATTTTCAACAATGGTTAATATCTTAAATTCTTTTCCAAAATCTGTCTCCTTTATAAAAAGTGGCCCTTTGCCAGAATATAGAAAATTGGCATTGATATGATATTTGGCTATTGCAACTTCAAGAATTTCATGACTCACATCTCGACGTTCTTTTAATATCTCATTAAGAGCTTGAGGATAAGTGTTTACCTCTTCTGCAAAATGTCTCGCAGATCGTATTGTTTTGTTACTTAATAGTTCCTGAAAACAGGTGATAAATCGCTTCGTTACTTGTGATGGCATATTTTCAATGACTTTTACAAGTTCAAGTTGCAAAGATACTAAATATTATGAAAATATGTAATATTAAATAGCAATCAAAAAAGGTTTTATTTCCTTTTCTATTTAAAAATATCTATGCTATAACTCCAAGCTTTTGGCCTACTTTAGTGAAAGCAGCAACAGCTTTGTCAATTTGCTCTGTGGTATGACCTGCTGAAATTTGCACTCGAATTCTAGCCTTACCTTGAGGAACAACTGGATAAAAGAAACCAACAACATAGATTCCTTCCTTCAAAAGTTCTGCTGCAAAATTTGCTGCTAATGTGGCGTCATACAACATAACAGGAACTATTGGATGCGACCCCGGAATAATATTAAATCCAGCTTCTGTCATTTTCATTCTAAAAAGAGTTGTATTGACTTCCAATCGATCTCTTAATTCTGTAGAATTCGTCAACAAATCTATTACTTTGATAGAAGCACCTACAATAGACGGTGCCAATGTATTTGAAAATAGATAAGGGCGAGACCTCTGTCTTAATAAGTCTACAATCTCCTTTCTTGCGGCTGTGAAACCACCAGAAGCACCACCTAATGCTTTACCCAAAGTACCTGTGATAATATCTACTCGACCCATGACATTTCTAAATTCATGTGTTCCTCTACCCTTCTTCCCAATAAATCCTGATGAATGACATTCATCGATCATTACCATTGCTTCAAATTCATCAGCTAAATTACAAATTTTATCCAATTGTGCAATTGTACCATCCATGGAAAAAGACCCATCAGTGACGATTAAAATACGTCGTGCGCCTTTTGCTTCTGATAACTTTTCTCTTAGATCATCCATATTATTGTGCAAATATCTAAGGCGCTTTGCTTTGCAAAGTCTAATTCCATCAATAATGGAAGCGTGATTTAATTCATCGCTAATGATGACATCTTCTTCACCTAATAAAGGTTCAAAAACACCTCCATTGGCATCAAAAGCTGCCGCATACAAAATACAATCTTCAGTGCCTAAAAAGTCTGATAGTTTTTTCTCTAACTCTTTATGTATATCTTGTGTACCACAAATAAATCGTACTGATGACAATCCATAGCCATGAGAATCTATTGTTTCTTTTGCCGCTTTTATTACCTCTGGATGAGAGGATAATCCTAAGTAATTATTTGCACAAAAATTTATAACCTCTCCACCTTCTAGGGTTTGAATCACAGCAGCTTGAGGTGATGTTATTGTTCTTTCTTTTTTATATAAACCAGCATCTTGAATGCTTTGTAATTCTGCTTGGAATTGATCTTTTACATTATTGTACATATTACTACACTTCTTAAATTAGACTAATAAAATTGACTACTTTGGTTTGCTAAAAGTATCTTTTAACTCTACTGTACGATTACAAATTAATTTATCACTCGTACTATCTTGATCAAATACATAGTATGCTTTTCGCAAAAATTGAAAATGTTTTACATTATCGAGAAACGCAGTTTTTAAGTAAGGTTCTCCTTTTGCATTATTATTAATAACCAATGAATTAGGATTCATGTATTCCTTAAAATCTCCCTCTTGTTTGTCTGGCTCTTCCACTGTAAAAAGTCGATCATACAATCTCAAAGAAATATCCAACGCATGATTAGATTCTACCCAATGTATAGTTGTTTTTGGTTTTAAACCTGAAGTATCACTTCCACTTTTACTCTCGGGAAAATAATTACATTTCAAACTAGATACTTTTCCTAACTCGTCATATTCCACATCAACACATTCTATAATGTAGGCAGATTTTAATCTTGCCAAACCTCCCTTTGTCAAGCGAAAAAATTTAGGAGGCGGATTGTCCATATAGTCTTCCTGCTCAATAAAAATTGTTGCGCTAAATGGGATTTCATGTTTACCAGAATTTGGATCCTCAGAATTATTTTCAACTTGAAGCCATTCTAGTTTGTCTTTAGGATAGTTCAGTATTTCCACGCGTAAAGGATCTGACACTACCATTACGCGAGTTGCTATTTTATTTAAATCCTCACGAACTGAATGCTCTAATAAAGATAATTCTATAAGATTATTTCTCTTTGCAATTCCTACAGATGTTGCGAAATTTCGTAATCCAAGAGCGGTATAGCCTCGTCTTCTCATACCTCGAATCGTTGGCATTCGTGGATCATCCCATCCACTTACTAAATTCTCTTTAACGAGTTGAAGCAATTTCCTCTTACTCATTACGGTATAATTCAAATTCAATCTTGCAAACTCAATTTGCCGAGATGGGAAAATGCCAATATTGTCAATATACCAATTGTACAAAGGTCTATGATTCTCAAATTCTAAAGTGCAAATGGAATGTGTAATTCCTTCAATAGAATCACTCTGACCATGTGCAAAATCATACATTGGATAAATACACCACTCCTTTCCAGTACGATGATGTGGTGTAAAAAGGATACGATACATTATTGGATCTCTCATGTGCATATTGGGTGATGCTAAATCAATTTTTGCACGTAATACTTTCTCCCCTTCCTTAAATTTACCTTGCCTCATTTCTTCAAACAATGTCAGATTTTCTTCTACAGTTCGATCTCTATGAGGACTAGGTGTTCCAGCAATCGTTGGACTTCCTTTGAGATTCGCTATTTCTTCAGAACTCAAATCATCAACATAGGCTTTACCTTGCTTGATTAAATTTACTGCAAAATTAAATATCTGCTGAAAATAGTCTGAAGCAAAGAATTCTCGGTTGCCCCAATCAAAACCCAACCATTTTATATCATCTTTAATTGATTCTATATACTCTACTTCTTCAGTCACAGGATTCGTATCGTCAAATCGCAAATTGGTTTTCCCACCATATTTCATGGATAATCCAAAATTCAAACAAATTGACTTTGCATGTCCAATATGCAAATATCCATTGGGTTCGGGAGGGAATCTTGTTAAAATTCGTCCACCATGTCTATTATTTCGAATATCATCTTCGACAATTTCTTCAATAAAATTCAATACTTTATTTTCTTCTGACATTTTCCTAAAATTAAAATTACATCCTATCAGGCATCTCAATCCCTAGACAGAACATACCATGTTTTAAATAATCTGCTACCAATTTACTTATTGCTAATCTCCAATTCTTTTGTTCCTCTGTTTCAGCATTTAAAATTCTACAATCGTGATAAAACCGATGAAACTCTTTTGCTAAAATATAACAATAATTTGCTACTCCTGCCGGATCATACTCCTTTACAGCGTCATCAATTACGGTCTTGTATTCCATAACTAATTTAATTAATTCCTTTTCCTGATCGACAATAGTTTCAGAAAAATTAGTAATATTCTGAATTGTTTGTTTTCGTTCAATCGATTTAATTCGAACATATGCATTCACGATATAAGGCCCAGTATTCCCTTGCATATCAACAGACTCTTTAGGATCAAAGATCATCCGTTTTTTTGCTTGAACCTTTAGCATAAAATACTTCAACGCAGCCATACCAATTTGATGATAAACTTGCGATTTTTCCTCTTCATTCAAATGTACTATTTCGCCTCTTTCTTCAGCAACCAACTTCGCTTCACTTTCAACTTCTTGAATTAAATCATCTGCATCGACTACTGTTCCTTCTCTTGATTTCATCCTACCAGTAGGTAGCTCAACCATTCCATAAGCGAGATGATACAATCCATTTGCATAAGGTTCTTCAAGCAATTTTAAAGTCTCAAACAACACTTTAAAATGATAGTCTTGTTCATCAGCTACAACATAGATATAATGATCCTTTTGCAATTCCTTATGTCGAGCTTGTGCTGTACCCAAATCTTGAGTGATATAAACTGAAGTTCCATCACTTCGCAATACTATTTTCTTGTCTAATCCTTTACTCTCTAAATCAACCCAAACCGATCCATCTTCTTCTCTATAAAAAACATTTTTTTCAAGACCTTGCTGGACGATTTCTTTGCCTAATAAGTAAGTTTGCGATTCATAATAACAGGAGTCGAAACGAATATTTAGTTTCTTATGTGTTTGTTCGAAACCATCGTAAACCCAAGAATTCATTTGTGACCATAGTAAAACTATATCCTTATCGTTAGATTCCCATTTCACAAGCATTTCTTTGGCCTCAGCACCAAGTTTACTAACTTTATTAAAATAATCATTCTTATACCTCTTAAAAAATTCATCAGAAGATTCGCTTTCCTTTTTAAAATTAATAAAAGCGGTTTGTCCTTCGGTGTTGCTCTGCCAATAAGCATACTCTTCTTTAAATTTTGTTTCAAAAAGTACATAATAATCGCCTACAAAATGATCACCTTTTATACCAGTAGAACTTGGAGTAGCGCCGTTTCCAAATTTTTGCCATGCCAACATACTTTTGCAAATAGCTATTCCTCTATCATTTATCACTTGAGTTGTAGACACATCATAAGACTTTGCTTCTAAAATATTGTGCATCGACCAGCCCAATAAAATATTTCGAATATGTCCTAAATGCAGTGGTTTGTTTGTGTTAGGCGAACAATATTCTATCAAATATTTTTTTGACACAACATTGTCTTTTAAAATATCAGGGATTGATTTGTTTTGAAAATAAAGCAAGTTTTTTACCCAAAATTCATCTGTCATTTGAATATTCAAAAATCCTTTTATTACATTAAAAGAATGGATCAATTTATTCAGAACAAGATCCTCACCTATTTTATTCGCAATCATTTCCGGTGATTCACCAAAACTCTTTGTAAATCCAAAAGTCACAAGTGTATAATCACCAACGAATTCCTTCTTACAGCGATCAAATACCAACACTTTTGAAAACTCTTTTCCCGAATAAACTCGTTCAATGCATCCAACTATCTTATTCTTAAACTCTTCTAAATGAACCATAAGTCACAAATTTACGACTTATACTTAAAAAAACTAAACCTTGTTTGCCCATATTTACGTTCTTCGACGAAATGATCGTGTTTTTCGAAATGATGACTAGGATTATGCTCTAATACGAACAAACCACTTTCATTCAATACTTGACTTTCAAAGATATAATCGGGAATATTGGCCAAATCTGGCAAAGGATAAGGTGGACCAGCAAAAATATAATCAAATTTCTCTGTGCAAGACTTTAAATAAACTTTAAAATCTAAACATTTTACGTCTACAAACTGAGAAATATTCCAAGCATTCAATGTCTGCTCTACAAACTTTACAGCAGGTCTGTGCAAATCAACATATGTAATTCGCTCACAACCTCGAGAGATCATTTCATAGGTATGAGCTCCAGTACCGCCGAACAAATCCAACGCTTGAATTTCGTTAAAATCTATGCGATTCACTAAAATATTAAACAATGCTTCACGAGAAATATCTGTTGTCGGTCTTGTTGGCCATTTATCCGCAGAAGGATAAAACGTTCTCCCTTTTAATATACCTGATGATATTCGCATTGCAAACTATGAAGATTTAATTTTCAAATTTTTAAAATAAATTTTAAATCTATTAACGATAATCGAATCTTCTTCAATGTTACCTTGCAATATTAAATAATTGGAATCAGTATTCAAATTTAATATCTGAAAAATAGAACATGTGTGATAGAGTAATTCTTCAACCGAATTATAATTAAAAATATTACAATACAAAATTTCATTCAATCGTCTATTCATAATTAAAACCTTATGATTCATAAAATGGATAAACGTACAATTCTTGTCTTCGCATTCTTTTAGATCAATCAATAGGTCTAACTCTGATGTAATATGTGGTGCTACAGTTACTGATTTCTTTTGCGCATAGACTATTTTAAATTTTGAATTTGTGATATTCAAATTCTCATTTGGAAACACAGGGAATAACAACTCATTAGGATGCAGATTAACATCTTCAACAAATTGAAATTTTTTCGTAGTTGAATACAGATAACCTTTTAAATTTTCTGTATCATTTAGTAATTTTTTAAAACTCATAAATCAGTTTTGTTTTCAGTAATACCATGTCACAAATTCAGTATAACTAGACCAGCATTAGAGTACAAATATACTAAAACTCCAATGAAAATCAGATATAATCTCTAATCAAGCTTTGGAGCATATGAAATTCAACGAATTATACATAAATAATACTAAAATTTCTAGTTAAGCTCTTTGACTCCAATAGTTGAAAGCAGATTTATAGAATTTGATTTTAGTCCAAAAATATATTTCGAAAATACCCAAACAGATTGGTCATAAAATAAAGGAATCACAGGATTCTCTTCCATAATAATATCATTCATCATGACGAATAGACTATCTCGTAGGTTCGGATCTGTTTCTTGTACACATGCAATATATGCTTTATCAAAATTAGTATTATTAAATCGTGTATAATTAGGTGGTGCAGCATTTTGACTATAAAAGACATTCATAAAACTTTCTTCATCTGGATAATCCGCTATCCAAGAAGCTCTAAACATCATAAGTTCACCCTTCTTCATTTTTTCCCTCAGAGTTGCTGTTTCAAGCAATTCAATGGCCACATTTATCCCAATATTTTGCCATTGTTTCGCAACAAAAGTGATAATGTCTATATAATCTTTATTTGTATAAACTGTCAATTTATGCAATGGATTTGCAAAATCATAAGCTGCTTTTTGGACCAAAGTAACTGCCTGAGATTTATTGAAAATAAATTTCCTTTTTTGCAAAGAGAATGATGGCAAACCTTTTGGTATAAAGCCAGATTCTGCAGGTGTGCCAACTCCATTTCGCAAGGTTTTTACTAAAAGATTTTTATCAATACTTAGAGAAAGTGCTCTTCGAAAATCGGCATTTCGCAATATATGATTTTCATGAACAGCATTTAGGTTGATTCCTATATATTCTGTATTTAAAAAATCATTTTTTAATACATGAAACTTGCTTTGACTTTCATCTCTCAAATTTCCTTCATCATCAAACAATTGGCTTGCAAAGGAAGAATTAATTCCAGAAAAAAAATCAATTTTCCCTTTCAACAACTCCAAATATGCAATACTCCGATCTTCCATAAAACTTATCCGAATTCCATCCAAATTGCTTTGATTTTCAAGAAAAAAAGAATTATTTCTAGACAAAAACATACCACTTCGATCGATCCATTTCTTCAACATAAAAGGACCTGTCCCAACTGGATTTTTTCGAAAATCATCTTTATAATATGCGACGGCTTCTTGGGGCAAAATGCTACAATACTGCATTGTAAGTATTTGCATAATTGGAGCAAAGGGTTCCTTTAACTTAAGAATGAATGTGCTGTCATTTGGAGCTAAAAAAGGACTATCAGCATCAACCTTACCGAGAAACACCCATGATCCGGGTGGATTCAATATAGTATCGATTAATCGACTAAATGAATAAACAACATCACCTGCATTCAAATACCTAAGACTGTCTTTACCAAAACAACTGTTTTTATGAAAACCAATTCCTTTTCGGATCGAAAATGTATACGTTTTTCGATCATCTGAAATCTGCCATGCTGATGCGATTTCAGGCATTAAATTCAAACTAGAATCTAATCCTACTAACTGATTATAAATATGATCTACTGCCCAAATATTATTCTGAGATTTTGCAAATGCAGGATCTAGTGACGTGATATAATTTGGTTGATTATAATGCAACACCTTAGAGTTCAATCGATCGCGATCAGATGATTGACATGCCATGAGAAGAATTACAAACAAATAAAAACTTCGAACCTCCATACTTTCAGGCATTAAGATATGCAGAATATTTTATATTCATAAAAAAGCTTGATTTTTTTGAACTTCAATTTCCACAATCCCTTGACAATGCATGAGTTTTGAGTACCTTTGCTGCATCATATGAAACTAAAATTTATAGGGCATTCTTGCTTTTTACTTGAATATAAGGAATATAAAATTCTGATTGATCCATTTATAACTGGAAATCCAAATATTAATTTGGATCCATTGAGTATTGAAGCCAATTATATTTTGGTAAGTCACGGACATTCGGATCATGTTGGTGATAGTGTTGAGATTAGTAAAAAAAACAGTGCGAAAATTATTGCAAACTACGAAGTTGCAGAATATTGTGAAAAATTGGGTGCCAATACTTTAGGAATGAATATTGGTGGTATGGTTGATCTTGACTTTTGTAAAATAAAATTGGTCACAGCAATTCATTCAAGTCGATTACCCGATGGATCATATGGTGGAAATCCTAATGGGTTTTTAGTATATAATGATGAGTTTAGTTTATATTTTGCAGGTGATTCTGCATTAACTCTTGACATGCAATTAATTCCAAAACTTGCACCTAAATTGGATTTTGCAATATTACCAATGGGAGATTATTATACCATGGGAATTGAAGATTGTGTCTTAGCCGCTCAGTTCATAGATTGCCAAAGAATAATTGCTTGTCATTTTGATACTTTTCCTCCAATAAAATTAGATCGAAATAAAGCACACAATGCATTCGATAAAAATGGAATCGAATTAATTATTCCTATGGTGGGAGAATATATAAAATTGTAACATGGGAAAAATTGTAGCAATTGCAAATCAAAAAGGTGGCGTAGGAAAAACTACAACTACAATTAACCTAGCATCTTGCATCGCAGTATTAGAGAAAAAAGTTCTTATCGTGGATGCAGATCCTCAAGCGAATTCAACATCAGGAACAGGAAGTGATGAAAATAATTTAGAATATTCACTTTACGATTGCATTATTAATCAAATAGATCCTAACAAAGCTATCCTAAAAACAGAAACACCGAATTTATATTTATTACCATCGAATATTGACTTAGTCGGTGCAGATATTGAATTAGTGAATATGTCTGAACGAGAGTTTCGATTGAAGCACGTTCTAGATCAAATTAAAGATGACTTTGATTATATTTTTATCGATTGCCTACCCTCTCTAGGTCTCATGACAATAAATGCGCTTGTAGCCGCAGACTCCGTAATTGTTCCTGTACAATGTGAGCTATTTGCATTAGAAGGGCTTTCCAAAATATCAAATACGATACAACTAGTAAAAAATAATTTGAATCCAAATCTACAAATAGAAGGTGTTCTGCTTTCAATGTTTGACAAGCGATTGCGAATGTCTACCATGGTCATTAAAGATATGAGACATACGATTCAAATGCCATTGTTCAATACGATAATCCATCGAAATTCAAAAATAACTGAAGCTCCTCTGGTCAAAAAACCAGTAATTTTATATGATGCTTCAAGCAAAGGAAGTGAGAATTTTTTAAATCTTGCACAAGAATTTTTAACTAATCAAAAGAATAGATAGCCATGAGTCAAAAGCAGGAGCTTGGAAAGGGGTTAAACGCCTTACTTAGCAATATCAATAAAAATCAAGCCAGTGTAATCAAGCCGCAAGGTACATCTGAAGCAATAAGTCAAGATAGTCTTATTCAATTGATGCCTTTACATTTGATCAAAGCGAATCCAAATCAACCTCGAAATCAATTCGATGAAGAAAAAATTGAAGAGTTAGTACTTTCAATAAAGAATTTTGGAATCATTCAACCAATTACGGTTCGAAAAATCGGAAATGATGAATATCAAATCATATCAGGTGAACGACGTTTTCGTGCCGCTAAGCAAGCTGGATTAAGTGAAATTCCTAGTTATATTCGCAAAGCCAATGACCAAGAACTATTAGAAATGGCTCTGATAGAAAATATTCAACGAGAAGATTTGAATCCAATAGAAATTGCAATTTCTTATCAAATGTTAGTTGAAGAATTCAAATTGACACATGAAGGATTAGCGGATCGAGTTGGAAAAAAAAGAAGCACTATTTCCAATTATACTCGACTTCTAAAGTTAGCTCCCGAAATTCAAAATGCTGTAAAATCTAACCAAATCAGCATGGGTCATGCAAGAGTATTAGTTGGAATGGATGATTTAATTCAGCAGTTACATTTGTTCAAAGAGTTACAAAATAAAAAACTCTCTGTGCGAGAATGCGAACAGCTCGCTGCTAAAATTACAAAACAAAATTCAAGAAAAGTTGTATCCGATAAGAAGCCAATTGATCACGATATTAAAACTATCGAAAATAAAATCTCAGCTTTTTTTGGAGTAAAAGCAAATCTAAAAAGAAAATCTTCTGGAGAAGGGCAAATTATCATACGATTTGATTCCGATCATGCGTTAAATGATATTCTAGATCGACTTGATGCATGATACGATACATTTTATTTCTTTTGTTTATTTCTTCTAGTGCATTTGCACAAGAAAAGCCCACGCCTTCTAAGGATGTAGATTCAACTACAGTAGGTAAAACAAAATCACCTTCTGCATTAAAAGTCTTATTTTCTGGTAAACCAGGAAAAGCATTGACATATTCCCTACTCTTGCCAGGTGCTGGACAAGTCTACAACAAGCGAATTTGGAAAGTTCCTTTTGTATATGCAGCTTTAGGTGGTTCAATCTATGGAATTTATTTTAATAAAAAAGAATTCAAAAGATTTGATAATGCATATAATTCGAGATTGGATTATGGCGAAAATTCAAATGATGAATTTAAAAATATCTTGAGCACAAATGGGATATATCAATATCGAAATTATTATGATTATTACTATCAATTGATGACAGTAGTCACTGTTGGCGTATATTTACTGAATGGAATTGAAGCCTTTGTTGACAGACATCTTCAAGAATTTAATATCACTGATGACATTAGTCTTAACACTCATCCTGTCATTTTTCATGAATATGCTGGACTTGGAGTTGGTCTTGGCGTTACATTGAATTTCAAATAAAGCAATTATTCTAAATAGTAATTTAAAAAATGCCATGAGACTATTCCTGCTGCCACACTAACATTTAATGAATGCTTTGTGCCAAACTGCGGTATTTCAAGAAAATGTTTACAACGCAGTAGGATTTCATCGCAAACACCATGAACTTCATTTCCAAAAATTAATATATACTTTTCATCCTTTGAAATAGGATATTGATGCAATGGAATCGATGCTGTAGTTTGCTCAATGACAATTGGAATAAATCCTTGATTCCTTTTTTCTTTTAAGTAATCGTCTATATCAAATACCTCATTCCAGTTTACGCTATCTGTCGCGCCTATAGCAGTTTTATGTATCTCAGGATGAGGTGGTTTTACTGAACAAGAAAATAAATCTACTGCTTCAAATCCAAAAGAATCGGCTATTCTAAAAAAAGAACCTATATTATGACCAGATCGTATATGATCTGCGAGAATACGAATGGCAAATTTTTCTTTGCTCTGAAACTGAGAAATGCTATCTCGTTGAAGTTCGTCTAGACTTAGCTTTTTAACCAAAATAAAATATTTATTCAGTGTCTCCATCTAATGGAGTACCAACTGTTTTATGCATTAAATACGCTTTCAGAAATTCATCTATGTAACCATCGAGAACATGATCTGTTTGAGATGTTTGATAACCACTTCTGTGATCTTTTACTCTGCGATCATCCAAGACATAGGAACGAATTTGAGAGCCCCATTCATTTTTCATTTTGGTCGCCTCAACTATATTTTTTTCTTCCATTTGCCTTTGCAATTCCCGCTCATAAAGTCGCGACTTAAGTGCTTGTAACGCTTTTTCACGATTCTGGTGCTGCGATCGTTCTTGTTGACACTCGACGACTATCCCAGAAGGCAAATGTCGAACTCGCACCGCAGATTCTGTTTTGTTGACGTGCTGACCTCCTGCGCCACTTGAACGAAAAGTATCCCATTCTAGATCTGCAGGATTAATAGTAACTTCTATGCGATCATCAATCATTGGGTGAACAAATACAGATGAAAACGAAGTCATGCGTTTTCCTTGAGCATTGAATGGAGAAACTCGAACTAATCTATGTACTCCATTCTCACCTTTCAACATACCGTATGCGTAATCGCCTGTGATTTCAAGCTCAGCAGTTTTTATTCCGGCTGCATCACCATCCTGATAGTTCAAGACTGAGACTTTGAATCCATTTCGTTCGCCCCACATTTGATACATTCTAAAAAGCATTGCAGACCAATCACAAGATTCTGTCCCTCCTGCACCTGCATTGATTTCAATATAGCAACTGAGTTCATCTTCTGGATTGTTCAACGTTGATTTGAACTCCATATCGTCGATGACGGCTAAGGCTTCATTATATTTTTGATCTAACTCCTCTTCTGTGATTTCTCCTGCATCAAAAAACTCTAGCAATACGTCCAAATCATCAACTACAGATGTTGAAGCATTATAGCCAGAAACCCATTTTTTGTGCATTTTCAATTCCTTCATCACAACTTCTGCTTTTTTAGCATCAGTCCAAAAGTTGGGATCAAGGGAAAGTTGTTCTTTGTCCTCTATTTCTAAAATCTTCCTATCGACGTCAAAGAAACCTCCTTAATTCGGCAAGCCGACGTTTAAGATCTTTTAATTGATCTAAGGTCATAATTATTTTACTTTATTCAATTCTACGTAAAACATTAAATCAGCTTTCGCAGGAATTACTGGTGGTGATCCAGCTTCTCCATAAGCCAAAGTGTAAGGAATGAAAAAACTTGCTTTAGATCCTTCTTTTAATAATGCAATTCCTTCATCCCATCCTGGTATAACTTGACCAGCTCCTAATGGAAAAGAAAATTCATCACCTCTAGAAAAAGAGTCATCGAATCTTGTACCGTCACTGATCAATGCACCAAAATAATTTACTGATACTGTCTTACCAGCTTCAGCTTTTGCACCTGTTCCTTCTTCATGAATTACATATTTCAAGCCTGAAGCAGTTGTATTTATTTTCGCTTTTTTAGATTTATAATTAGCTAAAGAAGTTTTTACAAATGATTCAATTTCTGGCATTTTAGCCTTTGCAGCGTCTGCACGCTCTTGTGCTGCCTTTTGATCTGCTTCCATATCGGCCTTATATGCTGCTTCATCCTTTATATTATCCAAATATACTTCAAATGTCAATTCTGTTGCATCTTTCAAACCTATACTAGCTTTTGTAGCTTCATCTAATTTTTGATACACCACAGCCGAATCACTTTTACTCATTTTGTATAACAACTCTGAAATTGGTATTGCTTTTTTCATATCTGTTGTCGTATCCAATTTCGGCAATTTAAACTTAATCAATGGAACTTGAGATGTTGAACTAAAGATAATTGAGTCATTATTTTTTACATTGTATCTAAAGTAAACATAATCACCTTCTTTTGCTGTTTCGCCAGGTGCATCGTTTAAAAGCTGATACTTAAAGCCATTTAAGGTAGTATTTTTTGAAGATCCGCTTCCTGCTCCTTGTTTGCAAGAATAAGCAGCTAAACAAAAAATAGCAATCATTAATAAATTAAAATTTTTCATTATATAATATTTAAATTAGTTTGCAAAGATATAAAATGGTAAGACTTCTTTAAGTTTTTTCAGCGTTTCGTCGAGACTAAGCTTAGATGCTCCTCCAGAGGCATTCTTGTGCCCTCCACCATTGAAATGATCGCGACACAGTTCTTGCACTGAAATATTACCCTTTGAACGCAAAGAAAGTTTCACGATATTGGGTTGATTCATTACGAGAGCAGCGACAGTTACATTTTTCAACATCATCAAGTAATTGATTATCCCCTCAGTATCTCCGCGTTGAATATCAAAATTTTTGTAATCTTCCCTAGTAAGACTTATTAAGCCAAATTTTAATTCTGGGATCAATTCCATCCGATTGTGTAAACAATGACCTAAAAGTTTTAAATACTTATCTGGTTGACTATTCAGCACCAATTCTTGAATTCTTGTATCATCCAAGCCTTGATCTTTCATCGATGCAACGATCCGCAACACTCTAGAGCTCGTATTGTGATGAAAAGAACCAGTATCTGTCATAATACCTGTATACAAACAGTCATTAATCAACTTGGCATTTTTCACCGTTGTGCCATAGTTTTCAATAAATTCATAAATCATTTCTGAAGTCGAACTATAACTAGTGTCTGAAAATATATAATCTGCTATTGGTTCAGGATCCATGTGGTGATCTATCATCACTTTTGTTACAGTACTTTCATTTACTGCCACACCAAGCTTATCAATACGATCCAATGAATTAAAATCTAACATAAATATGATTTCTGCTCTCTTCACATACTCTGCAGCTTGAGGACCAGCTAAATCATAAATAATAATTTCTTCAGTCAATGGCATCCATTCAAAATATACTGGATATTCACTTGGTAAAACTATGTTAACTCGATGACCCAGCGATTGTAAAAACAAAGCTAAACCTATAGAAGAACCCAATGCATCACCATCAGGATTTCGATGAGATAAAATACAAATTTCCCGTGGAAACTCTAATTTACTCTTGACTTCTACGATCTCTTGCCACATAACTTGCTCAAAGGTCTGAAAAATAATTTGTCAAGTTGTTTAAAAATGGTTAATAAGAACTCAATATTTCAATAAAACCGACTCAAAGAGAAGCAATTAGCTAATTTTGCCCTTATTAAATTTAAAAAAACTAAAAAATGGCAACAAATAGAACTTTTACAATGATTAAGCCTGATGCTGTAGAATCAGGTTATATCGGGGGTATATTGGAAATGATCAACGCAGCTGGATTTAAAATTGTGGCAATGAAATACACAAAATTATCTCTTGAAACTGCTGGTAAATTTTATGAAGTACATAAAGAAAGACCGTTTTATCCAGAGTTGATTGCTTTTATGTCTAGAGGGCCAATTGTAGCAGCAATCCTTGAAAAAGAAAATGCAGTTGAAGAATTCAGAAAATTGATAGGAGCTACAAATCCAGCTGAAGCTGCGGAAGGCACTATTAGAATCAAATTTGGCAAGAATAAAGGAGAAAATGCTGTGCATGGTTCAGATTCTGACGAGAATGCTGCGATTGAAGGAGCATTTCATTTCGCAGGGACGGAAGTGTTTTAAAATTTCCAAACTTCGTTACGAATCCTCAATGTAGTCTTCAACTACATCTTTGGTGTGCGACTTGTCTTGACAAATTTCTCATCATCTTATTTTAGACTATTCTATAATACACTTTGGACTAACTTGTAATTTAGATTGATTACAAAATTGAAGATAAAATAAAAGCAAAAGGCTTTCCAAATAAACATTTGAAAAGCCTTTTATTATTTTAGATGAAATCTACTTTTTTACTAACACAATTTCACCTGAACCATAGGCTTTATTGTTTTCATCAGTATGAGTTATTGTTACACGAAGTTTCTTATTACAAGTATCTACAAAACTGTCGGATCCTTCTACTATATCAGCAAAGAATTTTGTAAGTGGAGGTAGATCATAGCTACAATATTGTTGCTTCGCCCCAGAAATACTAAATGTTGCAGGATCTATATTCAACAAAATTGGCAAAGCTGCTGCTCCGCAATTATACTTGAATGAAAGACGATTAGTAGAATCTTTTGCAACAGTAATCACTGTTCCAACAGCCCAATCCTGCCACTCATCAGATTCAACTGTGTAATCTCCAACGAATTCACTTTCTACAAATGGTGGGCAACCACCAACGTTTTTGATCGTAATTTCAATTGTTTTAGTTAAAGGCAAGCCTAATGCATAACTACTTGACAAGGTCAAATAAACTTTCTCATCAGCCTCTGCATAAATATCAGAAGCAACTTCAAATTTTATAACTCCTTCCTTAGCCAATGCTGGGATATCTACAGAATGAGCACCTAACGCGTAATCAACATCTTCTGTCGCAGTAGAATTTGCTCCAACTTCAATATTTACTGTAAAACCAACTATTTGGTCATCGTTAAAATTAAATTTTAAAAGATAAACAGAATCTGCCTCTAATAATTCAATTTTATCAGCAATTCCTTCAAAGCCAAATTCTTTAACTCGCGATATTTTAGAAAGTTCGGCATCTTCTCTGTTACAAGAAATTAAAAAAATGCAGAACAAAAAAGTAAGACTAATATATTTTTCAAATATTTCATATTTATAATTATTGCTGTTTTTTAAATTTTTTCCATTTCTTCATAAAATTCTCTTGAACCACTACCTTCTGTAAAATAACCATAAGTTAGCTTAATTCTGTGCTTTCCGTTTACATCATCTTTAATTAAGATATTTGTTCCTGTACACGGCACACTAGTAAATTTGTCTTTATGATCAATGCAATTGATAGCATAAGTTCCAGAGAAAATACCGTCAACAATAACTGGTACTGTAATTGAATTATCAGCATTTACTACAAAATGAAAAGTCCTTCCAGACCATGCAAAATTGCCCCAATAGTCATTGTGAGAAAAAGTTGCATCATTTACTGAACCAATAAATCGAGTTTCACCATTCCATTTTGCAGTAGAAACACCAATTCTGAAATACTCAGAATTAATAACTCTATATAAACCTGCAAATCTACTCAATACACCTACATTAACATTTCCAGCCAAATCAATAACTCCTTGACTAGTCTCTCCTTCGAATCTAAATTTCCAACCAGAACCAACAGGTAAATCCTTTTGATCAGCTGGTAGTCCACCACCATTTACAGTCAATCCCTTTTTTAAATCATCATAAGTCAGATTCTTTTCAAGCAACACTCTATTGCCTGCAGGTACAACAAATGAAGTTACTAAAGCCTCGTTAGACTTTGCGGAGGTCTTTGCATCAGTATATACACCGTACATATTAACTTTAGTAACGGCTTTGAGTCCATTTACTAAATATGTAGAGATTTTATAATCAGCTAGACCAGCTTGAAAAGAAACAACTGGCGTTTGAATTTGCAAATATGGGTCACCAATTTTAATCGTTCCGCCATCTGCATACTCTATTGAACCAGGAGTTGAATCCTTTTCGCAGCTAATAAATACAGCAAACAATAGAACAATAGAGAATATAAGTTTAAAATTTATTATTTTCATTTTTTAAAATATTTTAATTGTAATTAATTATCCCAAAATACTTTTTCAGTTAACTTTCTTTGAGCAGGTGCATTTGGATTAAAACTTTGTTCAGACTCTGGATACAAGTATATAGAAGGGAATACTTGTGGTCCAAGTGCTGATTTAGTAGGAGTTGTCCACAGACCATTTGCTGATGAAAAAATCTTTGTCTCCGGAACATCATGTCTTCTAGCTTCTGCCCAAGCTTCAGCCTCTTGAAGCCCATTCATTGATATCCATTTCTGTGTAACTATCAATTTTTGCTTATCGGTAGGTGTCTTAATTGAATATTCTAAACCATCGATAAAATCCTGAGCTCCTGTAGCTCCCATGTAAGCACAACTACTAGTGATAGCATTTGCAAATGCAGTCTGATCATTATCAGAAGTACCATATTTTAACGCTGCCTCAGCTCTTAAAAACCAAACTTCCCAATCACTTAGAAAGATAACCGGGGCATCCTTTCTATATCCTAATTCTGTAACTCTACTAAAATCATTACCTACAACAGTAAATGGAAGCAAATCAATATTCCCTTGATCAATGCCTACATGTGTGTTTGTAGTTTTAGCTTTACTATAAATCTTATCAATTCTTGGATCACCTGCAAGAGCTTTGATAGAAGAATTACTAGCTACATAAAAATTTCCTAAACTTCTTTCAAAATTAGCAAACATTGGATTTTCTGATCCCTTATCTCCTGAAAATGCCATCTGTGCAATATCAGTTGATGAAGAAATAAAATTACCTTGTGCAACTAAATCTTTACAGCTTGACCTATTGCAGCTTGATCACCAGTAACTGATTGTCTCATTAATATTCTTAACTTCAGTGAGTTCCCAAATTTGATCCACTTTGAAACATCACCACCGAACATTAAGTCCGCTGATCCAACAGTAGTGCTACCTGCTTTTAAATCTGCAATACCTGCATTAATCATAGGAATTAATGCCGCATAAACTGCCTTATCATCGTCGTACTTAGGTGCAAAATTTGCTCCATCAACAATTTCTCCTTTTATAGCTTCAGTAAATGGAATATCACCAAAATGATCAACCAAAATCTGAAACAAATTTGCTTGCATTATTTTTGAAATACCGTTGTATGTTTTATCTGAACTCTTTTCTAAGAACTTTAAATCCGCAAGTGCATTTGCATAAGCTCTTGTCCAAGCATTATTAAAGTCTGCTGGTTGCGATAAATAGCGCTCATTATCTCCTAACGCAACACCAGGACCCCATGTCCAATATTGTGCCCATAAAGCAGCTCTCATCATTCAACTGACCCTCTAAAACCCATGCTGAAAATGCTTGTGCACTTGTAAGTACTTCTCTTGGATTTGCCGTAGGAGAAACATCTGGATCTACATTTATATCACCAAAATCTGTACATGCACCGAAAAGCAATGTAAAAACTATTAAATATTTTGCTATTTTCATTATTTGTATTTTTATTGATTAAAATTTAATACTAAGATTTATTCCATAAGATCTTGAAGGAGGAGTTTGAGTAGTTTCGATTCCTCCAGCATTTCCACTTAATGCAGGTCCATTCACTTCAGGATCAGCCCAAGTATTTTCTTCAGGTAACCAGAATTTCAAATTTTTCCAAATATACCAATTGTAATATCGTTTAATTTCAACTTTGAACACATTGATCTACTAAGATTATAGCTCAATGTTACCTCTCTTAATTTAACATAACTAGCATCAACCAAATGCTTAGAATCTGGTAAATTCAACAAATAATCATATACACTAATTGCTTTAGCATTTTCTCTTTATAAGTTCCATCTGCTTGCTGAACTACTCCAGGAATTATATATGGTTTTCTATCATTTAAAAGTGTAGATAAACCTGTTCCATTAAATTCAGCTAAGTTTTTGTATAAGAATAGAATTTACCACCCTTTTCCAATCAACTAGAAATCCTAAAGTAAATCCTCTGTATGAAACTTTGTTATTCAAACCTGCTAAGAAATCTGGTTGGTAAGAACCTAAATATTTCTCTTCTTTTGCTAAGACTGGATTTCCAGAAGCATCCAAAATGGTTTTTCCATCTGCAGTTTGATCAATCACTACACCTTTAAATGTTCCAAAGGCAATCCTTCTTTAGCAACTAAACTTAAAGGGAAAGCACCTATTGATAACTCATCTTGTTGATCAGAAATCTTAATTACTTTATTCTTATTTTTAGAATAAGTAAGGTTCAACTCCCCAATTTACTTAGAAAGACGACCTAATGGTCTCAATGTGACCCCAAGTTCATGACCTTTATTATTGATTTTTCCAATATTTTTAGTAGTAGTAGTAAAACCTGAAGATGAAGGTAAATTAATTTCTACGATCTGATCACTATGGTCAGCATTATAAAAAGTATATTCTAAAGAAACTCTATCTTGGAAGAAAGAGATATCTGCTCCAACTTCAGTTGTAACTGTTAACTCTGGTTTCAAATTTGGATTTCCGATTGCATTTCCTAATGTAAATCCTGATTGATTATTAAGTGGGAAAATAAATCGTGTCCATTTGCAAGTGGCTGAAATACTGGATTTCCAAGAAATGAAGATTCCAATAAATAAAGACCTGCATCCTTACCAGTCGTTCCAATACTTGCTCTTAATTTTAAGAAATCAGAAATTTTACTATTCTTCATTCCTAAAACTTCAGACAATACAGCTGATACACCAACTGCTTGATAGAAAAATGAATTATTTGCTTTTGGCAAAGTAGAAGACCAGTCATTTCTTGCTGAATAATCAACATATAACCAATCATTGTATCCTAAATTGATATTTCAAACACTCCATTAATTCTATATCTTGTAGAAGCTTGTGCTGATCTTGAACCTTCAAGTCCATTATTTAAATGATACCATCCTGGTACAACGAATCCTCCCTGAGTAAATCCTTCAATTCTATTTGTTCTTCTATCAAATATATCATAACCAAGACTTGATGCAAGTTTGATTCTAGACGTTAACTTTCTAGTATAATTTGCCTGACCTGTGAAATTTAAATTTGTGCTATTTGCATTTGATTGAAGCAACTCTCCAACGCTATTTGGTCTAGTTGTTCTTCCTGTAATCAATTCTAAATTATTCGTCCATGCAGTTTGTTCAGTGTGCGCAAACTGAGGCGTTACAGTCTTAATATCTCTTGTTATATAGTTTGTACCAAATTTAGCAACTAAATCTAATCCTTCGAAAAGATTATAGCTAAGGTTCATGCTTCCTAACAAGTTATTTATTTTTCCTTCATTTACATATTCATATAAAGTAAAATAAGGATTTCCTGTATACGAACCATAATAACCATCTAAATTATGAAATTTGCTTTTATAATCTCTCAATTCAGAAAAAGGAATATTTCCTGGAGTTTGAACAGCAGCTGCATGTGCATTTTGTCCATCAAATCCTCTTGATCCTTCTTGAGCACCGTTAATTTTAACAATCGAATAATTTATTGAAAAGTCTGTTTTAAATCTTTTCGTAAGCTTTGCAGTAGAGCTTACATTAAATGAATTACGATTATAATCTGTATTATCTAGAATACCAGTTTGATTGGTATTTCCGTATGATGCATAATAACTAAACTTATCACTGTTTCCAGAAAATGAAATATTGTTTTGCTTAGTAAATCCTAATCTAAAAAAATTATTCAATTGATTAGGAACCGCACTAAATGGTCTTGACAAAATTCAAATTTACCATCACCATCAGGGTCTACTGGACTTGTCCAAGGTCTCACAATGCCATCATAAGCAGGTCCCCAAGAAAAATTCTCACCTGAATCAAATACATTTCCATCAAAACCTTGTCCAAATTTGTCTTGTCTTTTTAATAATACATATGCTTCATCTACTGAATAAGATGTACTAAATCCTACATTTAATTTATCCTTACTTTCTTGCCCTTTCTTTGTAGTGATTACAAGAACACCTGAAGCACCTCTAGATCCATAAACAGCAGTAGCAGAAGCTCCTTTCAATACTGTAACTGAAGCTATATCTTCTGGATTTAAATCATTAAATCGATTGCCATAATCAGCATATCCAGTTGAAGCTGTTGCTCCTAAAGTCGCAGAACTATTTCCACCTCTAGAAGCATCATTATCAATAGGAACCCCATCGACTACAATCAATGCATTGTTATTTCCAGTAAGTGAACTTTCTCCTCTAAGTACAATCCTTGAAGAAGCACCAACTGAACCTGAACCTGTGCTGATCTTTACACCAGCAGTTTTACCTCGCAAAGCTTCCAAGGTATTTTTATTAGGTGAAGAATTTAATTCGTCAGCAGAAACTGTTTGGTTTGAATAGGTGATGTTCCTTGCATTTCTTTGAATTCCTAATGCAGTGACCACAGTCTCTTGAAGCAAAACCCCTTCTTCCATGGTTACGTCCACCATATTGCTCGCTCCAAGAACGATATCTTGAGAGTTAAATCCAGTGTAACTCATGACAAGAGTTGTCACACTTTCTGGTACGCTTAGAGAATAATTTCCATCCAAATCCGTTATGGTTCCAAGGTTGGTACCTTTTGCCACCACGTTTGCTCCAATTACTGGATCCCCGCTTTTATCAGTGATCCGACCTTTGACAACTCTTTGAGCATCGATTGCGGTAACCGTAGCCAAGAATGCCAATAGAATAAATAAAACTTTCTTCATAATTAGGTAACTTGTTTGTTTGTTTGTTAAATGTCTGTTAACCTCCAAAGGTAAGTTTTTTTGCCCAAATTAAGTGCAACTAAAACTGACTTTTTCGATTTTATTTACATTAAATATTTATTATATACATAACTAATTGATAATCTATTTCAATCTTTGCAGATACATTTGGATCGTATTTTTTAACCCAAAGTAAATTGAATCACAAATCAAAGCGTGACCAATCGAAACTTCTAATAAACCTTTAATTGTTTGGTTAAAATAAAGCAAATTTTCGAGATTTAAATCGTGTCCAGCATTAATACCTAGACCAAATTCAGAGGCAACCTCAGCTGCAGTCCTATATTCTTCAATGGCATTGGATCTATTATCGGCATAATTCCAAGAATATGGGCCTGTGTATAATTCGATTCGATCTGCACCAATTTTTGCTGCATAACTTACCAAATCTATATCTGGATTCAGAAAAAGACTAGTTCTTATATCTGATTTTTTAAACTCTGTTACGATTTCTGTTAAAAATATTTGATGCTTTTTTGTATCCCAACCAGTATTCGAAGTCAAAGCTCCTGGAGGATCGGGCACCAAGGTAACTTGTTCTGGCTTATGCAAAAGAACAGCATCAATAAACTGTCTTGAAGGATATCCCTCAATATTTAATTCTGTTTTTATAGCATTTTCAAAATAGGAATATCAGAAAATTTCGCATGCCTTTCATCTGGTCTTGGATGAATTGTGATGCCTTCTGCACCAAATTCTTCACAATCCAATGCTACTTTCACTAAATCTGGTAAATTCGCACCGCGGGAATTGCGAATCAATGCTATTTTATTGAGATTTACGCTTAATCTTGCCATAAGTCAAAAGTATGACAAAAAATTATCTCTTTGATCTAATTCTATTACTTGCTTTCGTGATGGGAGGATTACTCCTAGCTAACTTACTGTTATTGTTCATCTTTTGGATGAATGGGAGTGACTTTTCAGAAATCAGTAACATGAACAATCTAGATGCCCTTAGCTCAACTCAATTGATGATCGCTCAATTATCTTCGCATGTCATTGGTTTAATTTTACCAGCATTTCTTCTTACAAAAATTAGTAAATCTATCAATCCGTATTTATCAGAACATTCCTTCTCCTCATCAAATTTCGTAAAGTGTATTTTGCTCTTTGTATTGGTTTTGCCTCTAGTGTCATATACAGCTTATCTAAATCAACAAATTTTGTTGCCCGAATGGATGCAAAGCAATGAGGAAAAGTTACAAGAAATGATTAATAAGTTATTGCATTTCGACCATTGGAGCGATCTCATACTTGCTGTCATCACCATAGGTATAATTCCAGGAATTGGTGAAGAATGGATTTTTAGAGGAATCATACAAACAAGAACCCAGTTACTATTAAAAATAAATGGATTGCAATACTAATTACTTCAATACTTTTAGTGCAATTCACATGCAATTTGAAGGATTTCTTCCTCGGTTTTTATTAGGATTTATTTTAGGATATATATTCAGTTTGACAAAAAATATTTGGTACCCTATATTATTGCATATTGGTTTTAATTCTACACAGGTTATTGCAAGTTATTATCTTGGAATAGAGATGCTAGATGAAAAAATGAAACTTGATAAAGCACCACTACATTGGATGGCAGCTATCTGTCTCACATTGGGGACTATAGGAGTAATTTATTATTTCGAAAAAAAAGAAAAATCCACTTATGCGTAAGAGAATTATAACTGGTTTTAAACTATTTTGGAATTATCCATTTACCTCAAATAGTAATTCAACTAATCTATCTCGTTCAAATCACTTTTTTTCTAGTTTTTATACAATTAACTTTTAACTCAGATGCATCACTTCTTACTATAAAAACACTGTATTATATCCCTTATATCTTTTTACCCATCTTGATTTTATGCCTTTTTTTAATTCAAGATTTTTCTGCAAATTCAAAATGGATTATGTGCTTTATAGCAATGAATTGGAGTAATGATGTCTTTGCTTATTTTGTGGGTAGAAAAATTGGCAGAACTCCATTGGCGATTACTATTTCACCGAAGAAAACACACGAAGGTGCATTCGGTGGATTACTAGGAGCTATATTGTGTGGACTCCTTTTGAACAATTATTTTCTTAATGAAAAAATGTCCATTCCTTTTATACTCATTTTGAGTATTCTAATATGGATATTCGGCACTATTGGTGATTTATTTGAATCAAAATTAAAACGAATTATACAAGTAACGATAGCTTTTTATTTATAATTCCTATTGGAATTATTTGCATTTATTTACTACAATTAATTAAACTGTAATATGATACATAAAGAAGGAAAAACTTGGGTCGCTACCCTATTAATCATTTATTTGATCTGCATTTATTATTTGAATTTTACGAAAAGTTCTTACTATTTTCCAATCACTTTGTTACTAACTATAATCGTGTTATTAGTAGTGAATTTTTTTAGAAATCCAGAGCGAAAAATTCCAGAGGCAAATGAAAATAAAATATATGCACCAGCGGATGGGAAAGTTGTTGTGATAGAAGAAGTATTCGAACCTGAATATTTTAAATCCAAACGAATTCAAGTCTCCATTTTCATGAACCCTTTGAACGTGCATGTCAATCGCTATCCTATATCAGGAACAGTAATGTATTCACAATATCATGCGGGTAAATATTTAGTCGCGTGGGATCCAAAAGCATCTACTGAAAATGAACGAACCACAGTCGTAGTAAAAAATGCAAAGGGAGAAGAAATTCTCATGAGACAGATTGCTGGTGCCTTGGCTAGAAGAATTTGTTGTTATTCAAAAACAACGACGTGGCTGTCCAAGGTGAAGATTTTGGATTTATTAAATTTGGATCAAG
The DNA here is from genome assembly GCA_016722295.1 of Saprospiraceae bacterium. Lineage (GTDB taxonomy): Bacteria > Bacteroidota > Bacteroidia > Chitinophagales > Saprospiraceae > Vicinibacter. The sequence continues at coordinate 90,894 of JADKGL010000037.1, read as the reverse complement.
GGTTGATTTATTTCTGCCACTTGGCACGAAAATCAATGTTGCAATTGATCAAAAGTATATGGAAATCTAGACGTTGTCGCTCAATTCAGCTAAAACATCCAATTTTGAGAGTCGAAATGTTAAAATTCAATTTTAACTAACTACATATTACGATTATCTATATATTTGCATCTGTATAAGAAAACACCCATTCCACAAACAGTGCATATATAAGTAATTTATTTCGACATGAAGACTACATATTTTCATGCCTATCATTAGGCGTGTGCTGTTTTATTTTGTTTGGTTTCACTACACTTCAAGCAAGTGTATGGCTGGAATGTCCACCGAGTGTTACATTGAATTGTGACGCTGATTTAAAAGATCTCGACAAGTATGGCAAAGCTTGGATCTGGGAGAATTATGTCAAAAAAACTGCCCCACCACCGATCAAAGTAGTATACAACACAAACTCATGCGGGGTTGGAACGATTACGCGATACTGGGAATATGAAGACAAGCATTGGAATTGGCATAGATGTTCACAAGTCATCACCATTGCTGGTAGCAATACATTTTCAGCAGCAGATATTAACTGGCCTCCATCGCTAGAACTCGAAGGATGCAATCCAAATGCTGATCCAAAATATCTAAGCAAACCCTACAACTATCCCACATTTAATAATGTCAAATGTGCACAGCCAATGTACTCATACAAAGATATGAAGTTCACAGTCTCTGATGGCTGTATGAAAATATTGAGAGATTGGAAAGTCATGGATTGGTGCACTTATGTCCCAAATAAAGTTCCACAAACAGGAGTATGGACTTATACACAAATCATAAAAATTGTAGTAAAAGACAGTGCAGCATATATCCAATGTCCCAAAGACACAATCGTTGATGCTAAAAATGATTGTAAAGGAACCTATGTTAAACTTGATTCTGTAAAAGCGTTTAGCAAATGTGGGTTATTACAAAAATTAGAAATACTTCTCCACATTCTACGAATAAAGGACCAGATGCAAGTGGACAATATCCTATAGGAACTACAGAATTTACTACATTGCAGAATATGGTTGTGGTGTTGAAATAAAATGTAAAGTAAAAGTAACAGTTAAAAAATAAAATTCCGCCTACACCCTATTGTCTCGTAGGAATCAACGTCGCTTTGATGCCTATTGACACAAATAGAGATGGCATCGCAGATCGCGGTATGATTGAGATCTGGGCAAAAGATTTTGATCGAGGTTCATATCATATCTGTGGATATAAAAATTTAAAATTTTCATTTCATCTGATGTCAATGATCGAGTGCGAGTTTTTACATGCGATGACTTAGGAAAGAACACGATCGAAATGTGGGTCACGGATACTTTTGGCAATCAGTCATTTTGCAAAACAATGATTGACATACAAAACAATAATGCAAGAATTCCAAATTGCAAACGAAAAGATAGTGTCCGTACAGGTGGCAATACGCTTATATCAGAGGTAAAGTCTCAAGACACTCAGGTGAAGGCATTGCAAATGCTCAACTTACATTAGAAGAAGAATTTTCAATGCAAATCGTAAGTAAATCTACTCCGATTTATACTACTAGATATGATACCATCATTACTCAAAGTGGTACTGTATTTTATATCAAAAAATCGACACAACATTTTCTACTAGCTATGACACCATTCGTTCAGGAAAGATTATAGAAAAAATGAGTAACTCAGATGGTGATTTCTCATTCACTGACATACGAAGTGGAGTGAATTATCGTCTTATTGCAGAAAAAGAAGAAAATAATCTAAATGGGCTTACAGTCAATGATGCCATCATTCTATTGCGTCACATCATTGGATCTGAACGTATTACTTCACCATATCAACTCATTGCAGCAGATATGAATTGCGACGGCACAGTCAATAACCTAGACTTTGATCTTTTGTATGGTCTAATCATTGGCACGATCTCACCAAACGTAGTTAAAAATTTCTGGAAACTGATCTCAAAAAGAAACCGTATTGAGCCCACAAAACATGAGTAATCCAGCTATGATTCCAAATTATGTAGAATGGAAATCATTCAGTAAAAATCAAGACGCTGCAGATTTTATCGCGATCAAACTTGGAGAACTAGATGGTTCGACGACTACATTCGCCAATGATCATGCAGTGACCAGGTCGACAAGTGTGGGAGATCTATTAAAACTTGCCAATCAAAGCACAGCAATTCAAAGTGTAAACAGCTATCCAAATCCATTTGGAAATGAAGCGATAAGATTTGATCTCAAATTAATAAATGATGCGCCGATTAAAATAGAATTGTTTGACATCAATGGCAAAAAAATATTTGCACAAGAAAAATTCAGATCAAAAGGATCTCAAACCATTGAAATCGAAAATCCTAGCAACACTGCTTTTGTAATGTATAGGATCTCAGATGGATCCAAAGTATTTACTGGCAAATTAGTCCGGTAAGTTTACTTGACTATAATAAAAGAAAAAGGAGCGATAATTACTATTGCTCCTTTTTTAATTATTGCCTACTGTATACTTTAAAAAACGAATTTGTAGATTTTTTTATTACGATGGTCATCTATCAATGCTAAGAAATACATAGTTTTATTGAGAGAATGTAAAGAAATAGATTGACTTTTCAAATCTCCATTTAAAACTTTCCTACCTTGTATGTCTATAATTTCAAAACTCTTTGTATCTTGACATTTTTCTAAATACAAAGTTTGATCAGAAACAATTGTATTTATCAAACTACATTGATGTTCTTGAGTTTGTTTTTTAGATAATTCTTTAGTACTCACTACACCATTCAAATCAGTTTTGATCACAAACGGAAGAGTCTGACTACTTATACCCTCATACTCTCGAGCTGTACCTATTAAAATTAAATCACCATCACTTGAAAAAACCAAATCATTAGGAAAATAACTGTATTTGCGATTATAAGACATTGTATCAAAATCAATTTTCTTCATATTTTGATCAAACTTAATAATGCTAATTGGATAATTCCTAGTTTCAAAAAACCTATCTGCGCGGTTGACACTTCCTAAAGCAAAATAATTGCCTGAAATGTCCCGCTCTATTTCATGGATTTCTCCACCATCGCGAAACAATCTATAATCCAAGATATTCTTTTCTAAAAATTTCCCAGCCTGATTGAATTGAAGTAAACAAGGCAAATTGCCATACTCACCTGATTGTAATGAAGGATCAAAGAACTACCCCCAACAATAATGCGATCTTTATCGGCATAAATATTTCTAAATCCTATTCCAATACATGAATCAATATGGTGCCAATTGGATACACCTGTTTCAAAATTAAAACTTTCTATTTTACTATACAACTTTGTATTTAAACTGTCAGCATAAAACTGATAAGCAACCAACAGTGAATTCTCATAGAATTTTACATCCTTGGTAAGGATAGCAAAATACTCTCTACACATCGCGCTTAAAATTACCTAGTGAATCTAATAAAATATAATTTACTCTATAATTTTTAGCCTTTTGTTGTTTTTCTGTTGATAATATTACTATTTCAGAATTATCTAAAACAAGAATTCTAGACTCAAAATTCTGGCCTATAATCCGATTATCCAATACTTTAGACCATATTTCATTGCCAAAAAAGTCAAATTTAATTAATCCATATTTTTCAGCTCCAAACGAATCAATAAATGTAGAAAGCAAAAAGAAATAATTCTTATCATTTGTAATAGCTATTTTACTAATCCGTTCACCATAATTATAATAATTTCCAAGAGTTCCAAATGACAATCTATAAATACTAAAACTGTCGAGTAAATCTCCACACGATGAAAATTTTTTTACACAAAAACCAGGGTTAAGACCATCTATAGAATCAAACACAGTTTGTTGTCCAATTGCCGTAATTATACCTTTGTTTTCAAATCCGACGTTGAATCCTTGATCAAATTCAATTTTCAATGTATCACCTTCATGTATCACAGATACCGTACTTACCACTTCATGTCGAAAGTTGCATTGAGAAATTAGTTTGAAATCATATATATTGATCAGAAAAATGACAAGAAATATGCTATATTTTTTCATATATTTTTAAACTTTCTTTAGAGAATAAATTTGCCTAAATTTCAAATTACAAAATCTCCAGATGGAATAATTCAACCATCTGGAGAATTTGAAAAATAATTAATTTCTAAATACTTTTTTAATAACTTTTCTTTGGTCTGTTTGTACAACTACCAAAAAAATACCAGAACTAATCTGTTGTGAAAAATAAACAATTTTTGACTCGCTTTGAATTCCTCCAAAGTAATCAACAAATTGTATTTGTTTTCCTTCTATATTTGTTATATGAATGGATTGTATCAATTCTTTTCCATTATTTTGCACTTCAATAAAATCAAATCGATCAAAAATATTGATTTCATTTACTTGTTTATCATAATGAGTTCTTGATTCTACAACTTGTCCTCCACCCGTAAAACAATTGTGAGGAATGGAAGGAACAAGATTATCAACTGGCCAAATATCTTGGCTATTATTACATCCAACAAATGCAGAACACCATTGATGGCATTGACCGAAATAAGTGCCTTCTCCACCCTGAAAAACGCCTTGTGGTGGTGCTATGCCATTTAGATATCGAATGTAATCAGTTGGAAGACAACAATGGTTGCCAGTAACAATAACCATAAAGGAGTACTTGGCATTATATCAATAAAACAATGCCTACTGTAATCTAAATTAATACATTGTTGTCCATCACAACTAGTATACACCAATTTATAATTAAATAACTCCTTACAATTTGGATAAAAAGGGATGATCGGTAGGTAACGCATTGGCTCAAAATCGTATGGAAATGCACCACAAGGGCTAATATCTGTGACAGCGATCCTTATTGAGGATATAAGTTGTCCTAAAGTATTTGAGAGAGTATTGCATTGCGGCAATAAACTACAGTTTACTGCCAAGGATCTAGTAACCGAACATGTACTACCATCATTATAGTGAACAATGGCATTTATTCTGTAATTACCATTAAAGCAAAAAGAAAAAACTTCATTATTGTACCATCCCACTCTAGCTTCACAAAGTCTATAATAAGAGGGAGTTAAAATAAACCATTCCACTTCAGCGACTTCATTAAAATTAATCCCAGTGATATTCATCCTTCTATCGCAACTTGCAAGATTTACAACGTTAATTGCTGCACCTGGACAAGGTGGAGGCAATACTTGTGCTTTTAGGTTAGAAATAGAATAGAATAGAATAGAATAGAATAGAATAGAATACAGATTTTCTAGGCTTCTGCAAACCAAATAGGTTGAACGTTTTCATAAAAAAGATTTAATATTTAAATTAATAAATAGTATAAGCCGGTGTAACACTTCTTTCTAATGTAAATGATTGGCGCCGTAAACTCACATTAAATTTCATGTAATTATAATTAAGTCATTCAAATTAAACAAATAAATCAACAAATATTTCTTTTAATACTTTGTACAAATTTATAATTCAATAATTTATAGAAAATTATAGAGGCATATTTTATTTTCCATTGTATTAATCCTTCACCTTTAAAAATCAATTCAATTTTTTAAAAAAACTCAAATTAATATGGTAAAAATTAATAATCTACTTATATTTGATAAAATATTGCAAAAATGTAGAAACTTGTAAAGATTTCCCCAATCACCCGATTTAAATTTAACAAACCTATTGCTATGAATATGAATAGAATTTTACTTATTGTTGTCTTCTTTAGTTTATATTTTATCGAGGCAAATACGCAATCGTGTACACCTGCATCAGCTGATAGATGTGAAGATTCGAATGTCTTATGCTCATTGGATGAAGTAAATGGCTACACATGCCAAAATGTAGACTACTCAAATCCTACTGCTTGTGTTGGTGGAGGCACAGACTGCCCAAATGGTGTCGCTAATAATAGCAGTTGGTGGGCTTTTGTCACAGAAGGAGGAATTGCGTCAATCTCATTAACAATTTCAAATTGTTCAATTGGGTTTGAGTGCAAATTGGTATTGTAGGTGCATGTGATTGTTCAGAACAGGTTGCATGCAATTCTTCATGTAGTTCAGGGGGCACCATTGGAATCTCTGGATTCTTATTGCCCTGTAAGACATACTATCTTTGGATTGATGGATGTAATCAAGATGTTTGTTCATTTAGCTTATCTGCAAACAGTGGTAAAGCTCCAAAACTTTCTGATTTTACCTTATCAAGAACAAACTTAAATCCAATTTGCAAGGGATGTTGTGCAGATTTTAAAGTGACTCCTCAAGCTGGTGGTTGCTTACCCAACTATGTCTGGACTATCGATGGTTCAGAAATGACTACAACTTCGAGTGAACAAGCCAATCTTTGTTTCCCCGATGCAGGTACATTTACTGTATGTGTGCAAGCTGTAATTGGAAATCCAGAAAGTGGAAGCATATGTGATGAAAAAACCAAATGTATGAGTGTCACAGTTACAAAAAAACAAGACGAAATCGCGAAACCACTATTGCTTTTGTGAAAATCAACTTCCATTCATGTGGCATTGTCAAACCATTACAGCCCCAGGCATTTACAGATGTACCTTCAAACAAAATGGATGCTGTGAATTTGATTCGGTCATTCAAGTTGATGTAATTAACATAAATAATGGCCCACAAGTGTATTTCATAGGATGTCCAGGTGAAGTATATAAGGATACAATTACCAATCTACTCTACCCTAACTGTGAAAACAACAAAGAGATATTTTTATCAAAAAATCTAAATTCCAAAGGCTGTGATAGCTCGTATTTCTTATCTACTTATTATCCTAAATTTAGTACAATATTCGAGGTAATTTGTGATTCCGTACTTTCCATTTCAGCAAATATTCAAGACATCGCCTCGGATTGTGGTTTGCCAACCCAAATTAATTATTCACTTCATTGGTATAAAAAAGATAAAATAAATGACACACTAGGCACAGATGAAATGATCACAGTATCAGATACTGGTGAATACTGCATCGACTTGAAATTAAATATGAAAATTGGTACAACTACTAAAAGTTGTATTTTCACAAGCTGCAAGAATACAAATATAAGGACTGATAGCGCTTCAAATATTCAAAGTAAAACAATCCCAGAATAATAAAATGGATATTTATACATACTATAATGGAGGATTTATAGATCCCAAATACAAGTGGAGAATTGAAGGTGGAAACATTGAAAGTGCTTCAAACACAAGACCAGTAGATACTCTAAAAGTAAAATGGAATTCTACAGATACTGTAGGGAAAATTTGCATCACATTTTCTACACAATGTAATCAAATTGAAGAATATTGTCAGATAGTAAAATTGAAGAAAAATACTGCAACATATGATGATTCAAATGACAAAGCTTTTGAAATATTACCAAATCCAAATCAAGGAAGTTTTACGGTCAATACAACGAATTCAACTAAAATCCGTGACATTAAAATATTTAATTCAAACGGAGTATCGATTAAGTTTACTGTAAATGATTCGAATTCTAAGACAAAAGAAATTAAGCTTTCTGAAAAACAAACAGGTATCTATTATTTGCAACTAAACACATCTCAAGGAATCATCTATAAAAAGCTCATGATTACAAATTAATTCAATACTGCTTGAAGCGTTTACCACACTGGAGTAGTCTATATTCTAAACAAGCATTATGTTTAGAATTTTACAACTCCTTTGTTTCTTAGTTTATCAAACCGTATCTGGTACATCGCAAACTTGCACACCTCCGTCAGCTGACAACTGCGATGCAGCTAATGTTTTATGTTCTCTTGATGAATTAAATGGTTTTATATGTCAAAGTGTTGATTACTCTAATCCTACTGCATGTTTAGGAGCTGGCACGAGCTGTCCAAATGGAGTACCACATAATAGCAGCTGGTGGGCATTCGTAACTAATGGGGGATTCGTTTCCATTACTGTTACATTTTCGGGTTGTGTTAATGGTCAAGGCTTGCAGATAGGTGTAGTTGGAGCATGCGATTGTTCTGGTCAGATTTCTTGTAATTCAAATTGTAGTTTTGGTGGCTCAATTACAATAAGTGGAAATTTAGTCCCTTGTAAAACCTACTATCTTTGGGTGGATGGATGTAATGGAGATATATGCACATTTAATTTATCGGTTAGTGGTGGAGCTCCTCCTAAACTTTCGAATTTTGCTTTATCAAGAACTAGTCCAAATCCAATATGCGTAGGATGTTGCGATGACTTTAAAGTGACTCCTCAACCTGGTGGTTGTGAACCAGAATATGTCTGGACAATAGATGGGTGTGAAGAAACATCAATACCTTGCTGAAAATGCAAATCTTTGTTTTCCCGAGGAAGGCACATTCTCTGTCTGTGTTCAAGCAGTTATTGGAAACCCATCAAGTGGTAGCATATGTGATGAAATGACCAAATGCATGAATGTGCCTGTTACAAAAAAGAAAGATGAGATTGCTAAGCCTAGAATATATTGCCCTGAAAAACTACCTGTTTGGTGGTATTGCGAATACATCACTAGACCAGGCGAATACCGATGTCAATTTAAAGTCAATGGCTTCAATGGCTGTTGTGAATTTGATTCTGTGCTAAAGGTTGAGGTATTACCAATCTCTACATCACCAAGTATTTATTTTATTGGTTGTGCAAATGAAGTTTATTATGACTCTATTACGAAGACGAAATACCAAGACTGTTTATTCAATAAAGAAATTCTCCTAAAGAAATCATCTTCAATTTATCGCTGCGACAGCACTTACTTACTCAATACATACTACCCTAGTTTTACCACTGAATTTCAGCATAATTGCGACTCTGGAAGACTAGAAATTCAGGCAAGTATTAGAGATCTCAGCAGCTATTGTGGACATAATCTAAAAAATGAATTTAGCTATAGATGGTATAACAAACAAAAAATAGATTCAACTATTGGAACATTAAAGACTCTTACCATTGTAGATTCTGGCATCTATTGTATGGAATTAAGTGTCTTAAGCAAACTTGGCAATGTTGAAAAAATTTGTAAATTTCGTAGTTGCGAACAAATTTCAGAAGATCAATTTTTAGAGATCAATTCTATTGTGGGTGAAGAATATCCTTACTTTGGAAAGATTGAAGGCTATAATTATTTTCCTCCAAAATACAAGGTAAAAAAGTTTGAATGGCGTATTGAAGGAGGCATAATTATAGATTCACTTAGCACAGATCCTAAATCAATTTTTGTAAAATGGAATGATGGAAATGACAGTGTCGGAAAAGTTTGTCTAAAAATAACAACCGATTGCTATGAATCCAAAGAGTATTGTAAACTAATTAAACTGAAGCAAAAAACTTCAAATGACGATCTATATAAGCATGAGTTAATTCACATTTATCCTAATCCTAACAAAGGCACATTTTCTATAATAAACAATACAAATGAAGTGATAAATAGCATTAAAATTTATAATGCAAAAGGGAAGGAAATCAATTTCATTTCCCAAAAACGAATGAAATTACAACAATTAATTTAAATGTAAAAACAGATGCAATCTATTTTTTACAATTAAATACTTCAAATGGTATCTTGGTTAAAAAAGTAATTATTACAAAATAATATAGGTTCGATTGAAGCATTTACCACACTGGAGTAGTCTATGTAAGAAACAAGCCAGATGTTTAGAATTTTACTACTCCTTTGTATAGTTATATTTCAATATTTTTCTTTAAAATCGCAAGGATGTACACCACCATCAGCGGACAAATGCAGTGATGCCACTGTATTATGTAGTCTAGACGAATTAAACGGCTATTCCTGCTTAACATTAGATTATTTGAATCCAACTTCTTGTCTACCATGCAATGGACAAGGTAAGGCTTGGAATTCCAGTTGGTGGGCATTTGTAGCTCCAGCAAGTCAAATAGAAATTACATTAATAATAGGCAATTGTACAAATCCAAACAATGGTACTAGTGGAATGAAAATAGGAATAAATGGAGATTGCAGTTGTAACGAAACTATCATTTGCAAAACAGAATGCAACAATCAAAATTCTTCAATAACCATTATTACAAATCAACTTACACCTTGCAAAACATACTACTTATGGGTAGACGGATGCATCGGTGATATTTGTGAATTTTCGTTTTCAATAGATGCTGGTTTACCAATAGATTTGCAACCATTAAAAATGCATACTTCACAAATCGGCTCTCTATGCAAGGGCTGTTGTGCAGACTTTTGGGTAGAGCCACAAATGTTGCCATGCACCCCTCTCTATACTTGGACTATTGATGGTGATGAAATTATATCTGATACTTCAAACAAAGCAAATCTCTGTTTTCCAAATGAAGGAACATTTACAGTATGTGTTGAAGGAATAGTTGGTAAAAAGTCAATTGGACTTTATTGCTCTTCACAAATAAAATGCATGAATTTCAATGTAGCAAAAAAGAAAGATGTGATCGCTATGCCTCTCACATTATGCCAGGAAGATTTGCCATATCGATGGTATTGCCATTCCATCACTACTTCAGGACAGTATAGATGTACCTTTTATGAAAACATCTGCTGTGAGCATGATACCGTCATACAAGTCAATGTTATACCAGCGATTGCAAAACCTACAGTCAATTATATAGGATGTGAAAACGAAGTTTATATAGATTCAACAACCATGGCAGCATATCCTAATTGTATTTATAATCAAGAAATCACTTTACATAAATCATCATCCATACATCATTGCGACAGCTCTTATATATTAAATACATATTACCCAAGATTTACATCTAACTTCCAATATATTTGCGATTCTGGAAAACTACAAATTAAAGCTATTCCTGTAGACCTCAGTCCAAATTGCGGACACAATGTAGTAAGTGAAATTTCATATAGATGGTACAATAAACAAAAATTTGACTCAACTATTATCGCACAAAACACTCTTACCATAGTAGATTCTGCTGTCTATTGTATGGAATTAAGCGTATTAACTAAACTCGGCAATGTTGAAAAAATATGTAAATTCAATACCTGCGAACAAACTTCAGAAGATTTATTTTTAACCATCACATGGATTCAAGGAGAAGACAATCCCGATTACAAAAAAATTGAAGATTATTATTTTCCAACTATTACATTTCCTATTAAAAAACATGAATGGCGTGTAGAAGGTGGGATTCTTTTGGATTCACTTTCTACTCCTTCTAGACCAAATCTTATTTTTGTTAAATGGTTAGAAGGAAGTGATAGCATTGGAAAAGTTTGTTTGAAAATTACAACTGAATGCTACGAAACAAAGGAGTATTGTAAATTAATTAAGCTTAGGCAAAAAACATCAGTCCATGATTACCACAATCCTGAATTTATTCAAATTTATCCTAATCCAAACAACGGAACTTTTTCTATAATCAACAAATCAAACATGGAGATAAATAGATTCAAAATTTATAATACAAACGGAAAAGATATCAACTTTACTTCCAAAAAAACAAATGATGCAACAACAATTGATTTGAAATCAAAAGCAAGTGGTATCTATTATTTGCAACTTAACACATCTCAAGGAAACATTCATAAAAAGATCATGATTTCAAATTAATTATATCGCGCTTGAAGCGTTTACCACACTGGAGTAGTCTATATTCTAAACAAGCATTATGTTTAGAATTTTACTATTCCTTTGTTTCTTAGCTTATCAAACTAACCCTTGTAAATCGCAAAATTGCACTCCTGCATCAGCTGACAATTGTGAAAATTCAAATGTCTTTTGTTCACTCAATGAAATAAATGGTTTTACCTGTCAAAATGTTGATTATTCTAACCCTACTGCGTGTATAGGAGCTTTCACGAGCTGTCCAAATGGTGTACCACATAATAGCAGCTGGTGGGCATTCGTAACTAATGGGGGATTCGTTTCCATTACTGTTACATTTTCTGGTTGCATTAATTTTCTAGGCGTTCAGATAGGTGTAGTTGGAGCTTGTGATTGTTCTCAACAAATTTATTGTAATTCCTCTTGCAACTTAGGCGGCTCAATTACAATAAGTGGAAATTTAGCCCCTTGTAAAACCTATTATCTTTGGGTGGATGGATGCGATGGAGATGTTTGCGTATTTACTTTGACAACAAGTGGTGGAACTTCTCCTAAATTAGCAAATTTTACATTATCTAGAAATGGTACAAATCCTATCTGCAAAGGATGTTGCGATGATTTTAAAGTGACTCCTCAACCTGGGGCTTGTGAGCCAGAATACGTATGGACAGTTGATGGTGATAAATTTCATTAAATTTCAGAAGAAATAGTAAGTATTTGCTTTCCAGATGATGGCACTTTCTCTGTTTGTGTTCAAGCAGTTATTGGAAACCCTCTTAGTGAAAGCATCTGTGATGAAAAGACAAAATGCATGAATGTGACTGTAACAAGAAAGAAAGATGAAATTGCAAAACCGAGAATATACTGTCCTGAAAAACTACCTGTACAATGGCATTGTCAAAGTATATCTGGTCCTGGTGAATATCGTTGCCCCTTCAAATTTAATGGATGTTGTGAATTTGATTCGGTAATAACTATTTATGAAGTCAACATTCAATCGTACTAGAAATCTGGTATGTTGGTTGCCAAGGTCAGTATTATAGAGATTCAACTACAGGTGTAGCATATGGCACATGTCTAAAAAGGGAAGAAATATTATTGCGTGGCAAATCAAAGCCTTATGGTTGTGATAGTTCTTATTTCCTAAATACCTTTTTTCCAAGTTTTGTGCCAAATTGGAATGTACATTGCGATAGTGGATGCGTCATTATTGAAGCCAACATAAAACAAATAGCTGATGAATGTGGGCATACACCAACATATAGTTATCAATATGAATGGTATAAAAAAGGTGGCGCCACATTTAGTACATCAGAAAGAATTTGTGTTGATTCTGCCGCAGAATATTGTTTCAGAATTAAAGTATTAACTACCTTAAAAACAGCTTCCGGAGAATGTTCATTTAATTATTGTGAAAGAATCGACGAGAATAGCTTTTTTATTCAATCTATTGAAGGTCCAGAAAATCCTGATCATGGGAAAATCTCTAGCTATTATTTTACCCCTTCACAGTTTAACATCAAGAAACTTGAATGGCGTATCGAAGGTGGAACGCTTGTAGATTCTCTTATTACCGATCCAAAAAATTTGATTTACGTAAAATGGAATAACGGAAGTGATAGCATTGGAAAAGTTTGTTTAAAAATCTCAACTGATTGCTACGAAACGAAAGAATATTGTAAAAACATTAAATTCAAAGCGAATACATCTACTAGCGATCAAGAATTACAATCTAATTTTACTCTGTTCGAAAATCCAAATCAAGGTAAATTCACCATACAAAATATTGAAGGTTTTGAAATTCAAAATATTAGGATTTATAATTCAAATGGTAAAACCGTAAATTTCACTCAAAATCCAATAAAGTCAGTTGAAAGAATCATCAGCTTACAAGAAAAAACTTCAGGGTTATATTACATTCATATTGTGACTCCAAGAGGCAGAATTTATAAGAAATTAATCGTTGTAAAATAAGAACAGCATCAGTAAGAGCTAGAGTTCTGTACAAATGAATTAAATTTAATAGTAAGAAAATCAATAATATGACCTGCTAAGTCCTTCATAATGAAATGATAAAACAAAATATTTTTATCTAAAAAAGATCTTTATTGAAAATATTTCTTACTTTTGAAGCAGCAAATTAGCCTTTTCAGAAGTCATCATAGAAAGAATCACATGAAAAAATTATTAACCTTTCTTTTTCACATTATATTATTTTTTAATATATATGCTCAAGACTGTAAACTATATGAGTTAAATATTACAAAATTAGACTGTGATAGTTCGAAGTACTTTAAAGTTAAAATTGATTTTTTACACCAAAACACAAGTTCTTGTTTTACAGTAAAAGGCAATGGAATCACTTATGGAACATTTGAATATACACAATTACCCATTACTTTAGATAGCCTAAAAGGAGATTGCCATACAGAATATGAGTTCGTAATTGAGGATTGTGAAAAGCACGACTGCAGGGTTGCTAAAGAATTAGGCAAGGTCTGTTGTGAGCCAAAACCAGATTGCAAAATTTCAGAACTCCAATTCGAAAAAACAGCTTGCAATGATGAAAAGAATTTCTATGTTTTCTTGAAATTCAATTATCAGGGTACAAGTGAGTGTTTCAGAGTCAAAGGAAATGGAAATTCTTATGGAGAGTTTAAATATTCCCAATTACCTATAAAGTTAGGACCCTTCAAAGGTGATTGCACCACCAATTATGAATTCGTTGTCATAGATTGCCTTAATGAACATTGCAATGCATTTGTCAACGTCGGTAAAGTCTGCTGCGAAACTAAACCAGATTGCAAAATTTCAGAACTCCAATTCGAAAAAACAGCTTGTAATGATGAAAAGAATTTCTATGTTTTCTTGAAATTCAATTATCAAGGTACAAGTGAGTGTTTCAGAGTCAAAGGAAATGGAAATTCTTATGGAGAGTTTAAATATTCTCAATTACCAATAAAGCTAGGACCGTTCAAAGGTGATTGCACCACCAATTATGAATTCGTTGTCATAGATTGCCTAAATGAACATTGCAATGCTGCTGTCAACGTCGGTAAAGTCTGCTGCGAAACTAAACCTGATTGCAAAATCTCTGAGCTGCAATTCGAAAAAACAGCTTGTAATGATGAAAAGAATTTCTATGTCTTCTTGAAATTCAATTATCAAGGCACAAGTGAGTGTTTCAGAGTCAAAGGAAATGGACATTCGTATGGAGAGTTTAAATATTCTCAATTACCAATAAAGCTAGGACCCTTCAAAGGTGATTGCACTACCAATTATGAATTCGTTGTCGTAGATTGCCTAAATGAACATTGCAATGCTGCTGTCAACGTCGGTAAAGTCTGCTGCGAAACTAAACCTGATTGCAAAATCTCTGAGCTGCAATTCGAAAAAACAGCTTGTAATGATGAAAAGAATTTCTATGTCTTCTTGAAATTCAATTATCAAGGTACAAGTGAGTGTTTCAGAGTCAAAGGAAATGGAAATTCTTATGGTGAGTTTAAATATTCTCAATTACCAATAAAGCTAGGACCCTTCAAAGGCGATTGCTCGACCAATTATGAATTCGTTGTCGTAGATTGCCTTAATGAACATTGCAATGCTGCTGTCAACGTCGGTAAAGTCTGTTGCGAAACTAAACCAGATTGCAAAATCTCTGAGCTGCAATACGAAAAAACAGCTTGTAATGATGAAAAGAATTTCTATGTCTTCTTGAAATTCAAATATCAAGGTACAAGCGATTGTTTAAGAGTCAAAGGAAATGGACATTCTTATGGTGAGTTTAAATATTCTCAATTACCAATAAAGCTAGGACCCTTCAAAGGTGATTGCTCGACCATTTATGAATTCGTTGTCGTAGATTGCCTTAATGAACATTGCAGTGCTGCTGTCAACGTCGGTAAAGTCTGCTGCGAAACTAAACCAGATTGCAAAATTTCTGAACTTCAATTCGAAAAAACAGCTTGCAATGACGATAAGAATTTTTATGTTTTCTTGAAATTCAATTATCAAGGTACAAGTGACTGTTTCAGAGTCAAAGGAAATGGACATTCTTATGGTGAGTTTAAATATTCTCAATTGCCAATAAAGCTAGGACCCTTCAAAGGTGATTGCACTACCAATTATGAATTCGTTGTTATAGATTGTGTGAATGAAAATTGCAATGTATCAGTTAATGTTGGAAAAGTTTGTTGCGACACAAGCACTTGCAAATTAGCTGAATTGAGTATTAAAAAATCAGATTGTGATAGTCTTAAACGAATGTTTTTAACTATTTCTTTTGATGCTAAAAACACAACAGATAGTTTCTACCTTCAAATTCCTGGACTAGTAAATCCAACACTTTATTCATATAGTCAATTACCTTTAAAATTGGGGCCATTTGAAACCAATTGCAATAAGGAATATGAAATACTAGTGAAAGATTATAAAAAATTAGACTGTAAAATTTCTAAGTCGATTGGCAAATTATGCTGCGAACAATCAATCACATGCAAAATAAGTGATTTAACTGCAATAGCATTGGATTGTACGGGACCAGATCAATATTCGGTAAAAATTAATTTTAAACATCAAGGGACAAAAGGACTAGGGTTTGATGTATGGTCAAGAGGCACTTTTCTTGGTTTTTATCCTTATACTTCATTGCCATTACTACTTCAAGAATTCAAGGCAAGTGGCCATGACTTTGATCATATAAAAGTTTGTGAAAATGATCGTCCAGATTGCTGTGCGGACATTGAATTTCCAGCATTGAATTGTTTCCGTGGTGGTATCTTTGACCTTAACCAACTGAAGATATATTCTATATCTTCGAATACAATCAAAGTTAGTTCTTCAAATGTAATTCCACAAAATATAAGTTATGAAATTTATAGTTTAGATGGTAGAAAAATTGGATTTACAACTGGTTCAATTTCAGATTATTCTCAACTAATTCAATCTACTAATTTACATTCAGGGCTTTACATTATTCGCTTTTTATGGAGTAATCAGAATAAAGATTTTTGTATATATATTAATTAATACACATATATATTAAATTTATTATAAATTATTTATACGCAAGTAGCTTGAAATTCGATAGATATTCCAGATAGAATGTTACAATACAAATATTATTGATTATTTTTACATCAATAAATTCTATCGCGAATGAAATATTTAATCATATTTTTTGTTGTATTTTACTTCACAAATGCAAATGCTCAAGTCAGTAATTTCTTTGATGATTGCGAGTCTTACACCGTAGGTGATTATGTTGCTGCAAAGAATTCTAAATGGTCCACATGGAGCAATAGTCCAGGAACTGACGAAGATGCCATGGTATCAAATGAACGAGCAAAAAGCGGAACAAAATCAATAAAACTAGAATCGAATTCATCAGGTGGTGGACCTACAGATCTTATTCTGCCATTTAGTCCTACGACAGCTGATGTAGGTGTACTTGAGTTCGAAATGTATATAAATGTTGTAGGAAACACAGGTACTTATTTCAATTTCCAGGGCAATAATCCAGTTCAAACTTCTTGGGTCTTTGATGCACAATTTCATCGCAATGGACAGTTTGTTTTCAAAACAAATAACAGTGCAACAATTGTAGCTACTGGTACTTACCCACAGGATGAATGGTTTAAATTTTCATGCAACATTGATTTAACTTTAAATATTTGGAAATTTTTTATCAACGATCAACAAGTTTGTTCTTTTGCAAATCCAAATAATAAAATTTATTGCATGGATTTATTTCCATTGGATTCCAATGGCTTATCTACAGCATATGTAGATGATGTCAAATTTACATTTACTCCTAAAAATTTACTAAATGTTGATGGAACAATCGTGAATGCTAAAATCAAGCCATTTGGATTAATCAATCAAACAAGTCCTATTAGCATAGGAATCAGAAATATTGGTTTAGACACGATCAACTCCTTTACAGTCAATTACAACGATGGATCTGGTTTAAAATCAAATCAATTTACTGGACAAAACATTCCAAGCAAAGGAACTAAAACAGTGCAGCTTAGCGACAAAGTAAAATATCTATCTGCACAAACTCCTGTTCAAATATATTTGACTAATGTCAATGGCAATACTGATCAAAATAAATTAAATGATACGATCACTACTATTCTAAATGGTTATACTCCGGCTGCAAACAAGAAAGTACTTGTAGAAATGGGTACTAGTACCACTAGTAATCTAGGTCCAAAAGGAATTGTTTTATTTGATAGTTTATTTCGAACCTATCCAGATCATTTTATCCCTATCGCAGTGCATGGCAATGATCCAATGTCAAATATTGAATATGATGAAGCTTTATTTCCTTTAATTTCAGGATATCCTTCTGCATATGTTATGCGAAAAAATGTTTTTGATCCTTTATTATTGGAATTACCTTCTCTAGAAGAAATCTCACTGGCTCCTAACGCTGTTCTAGCAAACACAACAAGTTTTGACAGTGTCACACGTGAGTTAAAAGTGTGTGTATCTACTAAATTTCTTAAATCTGTTCCACAAGGCTATAAGTTGAATTGTGTGCTAACTGAAAGTGGTGTCAAAGGTTTAAGTGCTGGATATGCACAACGCAATGCATATGCAAGTGGCACTAATGGACCTATGGGTGGATTTGAAAACTTACCTGCAACTGTGCCATCAAGTGTAATGGTATATGATCATGTAGGTCGGGCTATTTTAAGCGGATTTGATGGAACAGGAGATGCTTATCCAGATGTAATTGCTGCAGGAGATGAATATCAGTTTGAATTTTCATATACTGTACCAGTTGCTTATAACATTCAAAAAATGAATGCTATTTCAATACTTCTAAATGAAGAAGGAAAAGTAAATAATGCTGAGTCTATAAAAATAACGAACTCAATAAATCCAAATTGTAAAATTCTTATTGACAACAAAGATTTACATTATAATTATTCTGCAATTTCATTATCACCTAATCCAATCGATGATCAAACGAATATCATACTTCAATTAAATTCTGAAAATGAAATTTCATTTGAATTGATTGATGTGATTGGAGCTATGAAAATGAAACAAAACTTTGGTAAAAGAACATCAGGCAAACACATATTACCATTAAATTTAGTAGGTATCCAATCAGGCTATTACATGGGCAGGATAAAAATTGGTACAGAATTCAAATCACTAGCTTTACTTATTAAATAATTAGATTTATAAAACCTCGATAAATAGGAAGCATAATTCCAATTTGCTTCCTATTTTAATTGTCAAAAAAACTATATGATACAATTTAATATCTCAGATCGCACAAAATTCATGACTGAATCTGCCACTTTGAAAATGGCCCAAATGGCACGTGAATTAAAAGCGAAAGGTCATGATATTATTAACTTGAGTCTAGGCGAACCTGATTTTGATACGCCAATTCATATTAAAGAAGCTGCAAAAACAGCACTTGATCAAGGACAAACCAAATATACGCCTGTCGCGGGAACTTTAGAACTAAGAAAAGCAATTTCGGAGAAATTTAAAAAGGAAAATAATCTTCAATATAGTCCTGATCAAATCATCGTCTCAAATGGTGCAAAACAAAGCTTTGCGAATCTATGTTTCGCGATGTTAAATTCTGGAGATGAAGTAATTATTTTTACGCCATATTGGGTATCCTATTACGAGATTGTAAAGCTTGCAGATGGTGTTCCTGTTTGTCTAGATTCTACAGTTGAAAACAATTATAAGCCGAACGCCGAAGATTTGAGAAAATGCATAACTGCTAAATCTAAAATGCTCATCTTCTCATCGCCTTGCAATCCAACAGGAACTGTTTTCCATGAAAAAGATTTGCAAGAATATGTTGAAGTACTAAAAGATTATCCCAATTTGATTGTGATCTCTGATGAAATCTATGAACAAATCATTTTCGACAACAAACATGTGAGTATTGGTAGTTTATCCAATATGATCGAGCGCACAGTCACAATAAATGGATTTTCAAAGGGATTTTCAATGACTGGATGGCGATTAGGCTATCTTGGTGGACCAAAAGAAATCGTGGATGCTTGTATAAAAATCCAAGGACAATTCACATCAGGTGCCGCTGCATTTACACAATATGCAGGTGCTCGTGCATTGACAAGTGACCTCAGTCCTACGCATCTTATGAGAGATGAATTTAAAGTTAGAAGGGATCTTTGCTATGACTTATTATCTCAAATACCAGGATTAGTGGTGAACAAACCAGAAGGTGCATTTTATTTCCTACCAGATATTAAATCTTATTTTGGAAAATCACATAATGGTGAAGTCATCAAAAATGGTGATGATCTTGCTCTTTATTTGCTGCACGATGCACACACAGCCTTAGTTTCTGGTGAAGCCTTTGGTGCGCCAAATTGTCTTCGAATCTCATATTCATTGTCCAGAGAAAAATTGAGAGAAGCGATTTCTAGAATTGCTGTTGCTTTAGGGAAATTGAGTTAGCAAATAATTGCTCATCCAGAAAATAGATCTAATTTGCTTATGTGGTTTTGACACAAGAAGTTGCTTTTAGAAAAATTTGTTCTCATATTACTTCATAATGAAAGTACTCAAGCTTTTCTCTGCAATAAAATAGAAATCAGTTATCGACATATATTATCGATAACCAAAATTCAAATGTGGAGCTGCCGGGATTCGAACCCGGGTCCAGAGAAAGAACCCAATAACTTTCTACATGTTTAGTTTCTTATTTATTTGTCAGAGTCAGAGGAGCTTAAGAAACCAGCTTTCCGACCCTTATTCTCTATTTTCTCATTCTTCTACCGAGACCTCTGAAGAACCAGCCTAAACGGGTTTGATACGCGACAAGAGCTTGTTAGGCTAAGGCTCTATTGCATAGATGCATTTTAATTCCTAGAATTAAGCTGCAACGGCAAAAGTTGTATTGCCATTTGTGGTTTGATAATTGTTTTTAACGTAGCAGACTATCATCCTACGACATGCTTACTAATCGATCACATTTCCTGTCGATTCCATTCAACCCCAATATTTCAATGATCTTTTCGAGTCACATAACGAAGTTATGATAGTTTTAGTTCCAACTGCTTTATAAATAAATTTTCCCTAGATCAAATAATCATGCAAATTATCCTCGATTCGCTTCCTAATATGGAGATTATTGTCTTTAACTAGTGGCGCGCCTGTGATTTGTTCAAACAATCGCTGATATCTCTGACTGATTTCCCATACAAATGCTTCTGGCATTTCCGGCATCAGTTGGTCTTCTTTGCCTTGAAATCCCATAGAAATCAACCATTCTCTTACAAACTCTTTAGACAACTGAATCTGCCGTTCTCCTTTTTCTTGACGCACTTCATAGCCGTCTGAGATATAATAACGTGAACTATCAGGTGTATGAATTTCATCCATCAACATTGGCTTATTTTCATAAAGCCCAAATTCATATTTTGTATCTACAAGTATCAATCCTTTTTCTGCCGCCATTTCTGTTCCACGTTGAAATAGAGCTAAACTATACTTACTAATGGCATCTAAAAGCTCCTTGCTAATGATCTGCTTACTTACGATCTCGTTCAATGATATATCTTCATCATGCCCTTCAGATGCTTTTGTCGTGGGTGTTATAATAGGATGGTCTAATCGATCACCTTCACGATATCCATCACGCAGTAATACACCACACACAGTTTTTCTTCCAGCCTTGTACTCTCTCCATAAATGTCCTGCCATGTATCCTCTTACTACCATTTCTATTGGAATAGCATTACATTTTTTTCCCACAGCAACATTTGGATCAGGACTATCCTCTATCCAAACAGGGCATATATCCGTGACAGCATTGAGGAAATAAACAGCAATTTGATTTAATACTTGTCCTTTATAAGGAATAGGTCTTGGCAATACATGGTCAAATGCCGAAATTCGATCGGTAGTAATTAAAACAATCTTATCTTTTAGATAATAGACATCTCGCACTTTACCTCGATAATATTCTACCTGTTCTCTAAAGCTAAAATCGGTATGTTGCAAACATACTTGCTCTGGTATCACTCGAATCATAAAACAATAAATTGATTAAATATTCCGCACAGTATTGCGATCAAAGATAATTTCTTTCAGCTGCTTTAGAGCCTTGTATTCATTGGGTAATACTTTCTTAAATGCATCTCTCACCAAAACATAGGTCCCCTTCTCCAATTCAGGAATCATTGTCCAAATTTTATTTTTTACGATATGAACATCATGCTTTAATAATGATCTTAAACGTGGAATATCATGCCAATCACCTTCAATTGCTATCGTTTTTATCATCTGCCCATCATTTCCTTCAGACTCAAACTCAATAAACTCACAGCTCACTTTTTCTCTCACAGTCTCAAGATAATCAGAAGCTTGTAATAGACTCCAGTATTGCTCAACTTCTTCTGGCTTAAGCAACAAGATCTCAAGACCCTTCTCGTGCATTCTATATACGATTAATCTTATTTTATTCCGAACTGTCATACAGTGGCTAAGATATATAAATTATTCAAATTCAATAAATAAAATTCCATTTCTTCAAAATAAATATAGAAAATTCAAAATTATCAACAAGTTATAAACGACTCTATTAAATAATTATTATTCTGAATTTCCTTGTTCAAAATCCCTAGAGCAAAACGTAAAAGAAAATTGATCTTATTTCATCAAATCAATCTAATTTTCGTTATATTTACATCGCAAAACTAGGAAACAAGACAATATGGATTTATTGGAACAATATTTTAATTCAAAAATAGCAGCTGAAGAAAAAATTGAAGCTAAAGATTGGATGCCTGAGGAATATCGCAAGACCTTAATTAGGCAAATTTCACAACATGCCCATTCCGAAATTGTTGGGATGCTTCCTGAAGGGAATTGGATCACCCGAGCTCCAAGTCTCAAAAGAAAATCTATCTTATTAGCTAAGGTTCAGGATGAAGGAGGTCATGGACTTTATCTGTATTGTGCAGCAGAAACTCTAGGAGTAAGTAGAGAACAGATGATAGATGATTTACTGACAGGCAAAGCCAAATACTCCAGTATTTTCAATTATCCCGCAGTTACCTGGGCTGATATGGGTGCAATTGGCTGGTTAGTAGATGGTGCGGCTATCATGAATCAAGTGATGCTATGTCGCACATCATATGGCCCATATGCTCGTGCAATGGTGCGTATCTGTAAAGAAGAAAGTTTCCACCAAAGACAAGGCTATGATATCTTATTGACGCTATCAAAAGGTACAGAAATACAGCGAAAAATGGCCCAAGATGCTATCAACCGCTGGTGGTGGCCAAGTCTAATGATGTTTGGACCAAGTGATGCTGAATCTACGCACTCCAACCAAAGTATGGCATGGAAGATAAAAAGGGCGACTAATGATGAATTGCGCCAACGATTTGTAGATATGTCCGTCCCACAAGTTGAAATATTAGGTCTTAGTTTGCCAGATCCAAAATTAAAATGGAATCCAGAAAGAAAACATTACGATTATGGAGAAATAAATTGGGATGAATTCAAGAATATTATAAAAGGTAATGGACCTTGTAATAAAAACAGACTTGCAGCCAGAAATAAAGCGCACGATGATGGTGCATGGGTAAGAGAAGCTGCTACTGCTTATGCTTACAAAAAATCTTCTGCAGCAAAATCAGTAGCATAAAATTATTTTTCTTCCGATGGATAAATATTTAGTCCTTGGATTGATGTCAGGCACTTCATTAGATGGCTTGGATATTGCAGCTTGTGAATATACATATGACGACAAGTGGCATTTTAAAATCCTACATTCCACTACAATCCCCTACTCTCCATTTTGGAAAAACCAACTTACTACTGCTTACCATACGGAACCAGCCAATATTAGCAAAATAGATGAAGAATTTGGTATTTACCTTGGTACAGAAGCTAAAAAATTTATTGATCAAACTTCTCTAAATATTGAACTTATAGCATCACATGGTCATACCATCTATCACAAACCAAATGAAGGTATCACAAAACAAATAGGCTCTGGTAAACAAATAAAAAACATCACAGGAATACCAACCATCTCTAATTTTAGAGAGCAGGATATTTTATTGGGAGGTCAAGGTGCGCCATTAGTTCCAATCGGTGATGAGCTATTATTTAAAGAATATGATTTTGTATTGAATTTAGGAGGATTCTCTAATATATCATGGAATAAAAATGGTGTAAGGAAAGCTTGCGATCTTTCACCTTGCAATATTTTATTTAATACAATTTGCTCAAGGATAAATATTGAATACGATGAATCAGGAAAACTGGCACGTCAAGGAATTCTCATTCCTGAACTTTATGATCGATGGAATCAATTCGATTTTTTCAAGCAAAGCGAACCAAAAAGTTTAGGTCGAGAATGGTTCGAAGAAAATTATTTACAAGATATTCAAAGTCCTAAATATAAAGTTAATGATCTACTAGCTACAGCTTCAGCTCACATTGCAGATCAAATCTCTATTTTCATTATAAATAAACAATCGACAGCATTTAGATTACTTTGCACGGGTGGTGGCTCATTCAACAAAAATTTAATTAAAAAAATCAGAGCACTAGCACCACTTGACTCACAATTAATTCTGCCTGAACCTTCATTAATTCACCATAAAGAAGCTTTAATTTTTGGTTTCTTAGGTTTGCTTAGATCATTGAATAAGATCAACATCTTGGCCTCAGTAACTGGCGCACTAAAAGACCATTGCAGTGGCGACATCTATTCATAGCAAAGGAACTAATAAAAACTTGTAAACTTTAATATTCTCTATGCAAGATTTAAATAAAATAGCTAATCAAAAACTTAACAGCAATTTAACCATCTGAAAATAATCTTGTTATACATTCTTTATTCTAATAAGAAAAATTGTCATGAAACAAATACATTTCATAGTTCTAGTCCTCCTTTCAATAAGTGCTTATACAAGACCAGATCCTGGTGCAAAAAAACTCCTAACAAAGTCTGAGTCAATCTATAAAAATTATAAGTCTATTGAAATAGAATATCAAATTGAAACAAAAGCTGCTGAAGACAAAGCAGTCATTGAAAAAGGATTGTTTCAATCATCTGGAATTGCATTCAAATTAATTGGCAGTCAACAAGAAATATATAACGATGGTAAAACACAATGGACTTATTTAAAAAAACAAAAAGAAATTCAAATTACAGACTATTCGTCAAATAATAAAAACAACATACATCCTATGCAATTCTTGAGTATGTATAAATCTGGTGAATATGACTATAAATTTGATAATGATCTAACTGAAAAAGGTGTTTCTTACCAACAAGTAGAATTCAAACCAACTGATAGAAATCAAGACATTTTTAAAATAAAAATTGCTTTCCATAAAAAGCAATCTACGATATACAAAGTGTTTCTTTACTTTAAGAATGGCGATCGAAGTACGATTCATTTCAAAACAAGTAGACCGAACATTTCAATTCCTGAAAATTCCTTTACGTTAGACCCTGCCAAAATACCAAATACTCATGTTGAAGATTTAAGAGACTAGTAGAGAATTTGGTAGAAAACAACTAATTTTGCAATTCCATGAGCGTTAAATCAAATCTAATATTAGCTACAGCAAATTTTATTTGCAGAAAAGAAATTCAAGAAGATAGCAAAGCCGTTGAAAAGCAAACTCAAATCTTCAAACAGTTAATTTTAAAAGCAAAGTCAACTGAATTTGGTAAAGCACACGGATTTGATAAAATAAAATCAATTCAAGATTATCAAAAGCAAGTTCCTTATAGGGATTATGAAGGTTTAAAAAATTATTTCGACCAAGTACATTTGGGCAAAAAAGATATACTTTGGCCAGGATTGCCAAAATATTTAGCTAAAACTTCGGGCACTACATCAGGAACAAAATATATTCCCCTTACAAAAGCTAGCATACCTAATCATATAAATTCTGCAAGGAATGCTTTGTTTTCATACATTTTTCATAAAAAGTCCACCACACTTTTCGATGGACAAATGCTTTTTCTTTCTGGTTCACCACAACTAGCTAAAGAAAATGGTATTTTAGTTGGAAGACTTTCAGGTATTGTCAATCATGAAATTCCATCATGGATGACCAAAAATAAATTACCAACACATGAACTAAATCTTCTCGAACCATGGGAATATAAGATTGAAAAAATCGTGGAAGATCTGGTTAAAAGAGATCTTCGAGTCATTAGTGGTATACCTCCGTGGATTCAAATGCTCTTAGAAAAAATATTGGATTTTACAGGTAAATCTTCAGTTGCAGACGTTTTTCCCAACCTAGATTTGTATATTCATGGCGGTGTAAACTACTCGCCATATAAAGCAAAAATTGATCAGTTGATTGGGAAAGAGATCTGTTATTTAGAAACCTATCCTGCAAGTGAAGGATTTATCGGATATCAAGACAATCCTTCTGTTGACGCTTTGCGTTTGATTCCTAATTCTGGAATATTTTTTGAATTTGTACTAGCGGAAGAAGTTAATGTCCCTTCTGCAAAACGGTATATAGTAAGTGAAGTTGAACTCGATAGAGATTATGCAATACTGTTAACTAGCAATGCAGGATTATGGTCGTATCTGATCGGAGACTTAGTGAAATTTGTTTCTCTAAATCCTTATAAGATAAAAGTTACAGGCCGTGTAAGTCAATTTATATCAGCATTTGGAGAACATGTGATCAGTTCTGAAATTGATCATGCGATTTCAGTTGCACAAAAAAAATACAATTTTAAACTTGTTGAATTTGCTGTAGCGCCTCAAATCAATCCAATAGACCAAACTTTAGCTTATCATGAATGGTTTATTGAATTTGAAGATATTCCATCTAACCTAAATGCAATTGAAGTTTGCATTTCCAATGCGTTAGCAGAAAAAAATTCTTATTATAAAGATCTACTCTCTGGAAAGATGTTGGATCATCTCAAAATAAGATGTATTCGCAGAAATGGCTTTAAAGAATATTTGATTTCAACAGGCAAATATGGCGAACAATTTAAAGTACCAAGAGTAAGTAATGATAGAAAAGTCGCTGATGCACTAACCAGTTATTTACAAATTAAATAAAGTAAAAAAGGCTTATGAATTAATCATAAGCCTTGGATATGTTATAGAGAAAATAATTACTCGTGTCTAAATAATTTTCCGTCTTCTTCAGTTACTATATAAGCTTCTTTAAAACCTCTAGATTTAATTTTTTGAAGCGTTTCTTTTGCTGTAGCGCTATCATTGAAGGATCCTAGAATAATTATTGTATATCCTGATTTTGTCCAATGCTCTATTTTGACTAAATCATTTACTTTACTTGCATCAAACCAATCAGGCGCTTTAAATTCCGCCACTCTTATTTTAAATTTACCTTCTTCATCAGTTGAAACTGTTGTTGTAAAATCTGACCCTGCTTTTGCGATTAAAGTCATACGATTTTCGTCCAAAACGTCACCTACTACAAAGGCATCTTTAAGTCCAGTTTTACGGATTTCTTTTAATTGAGCCAAAGCAACATTCAACTGAGGAAATACACCAATTCTAATTTTAGTCACACCATCATTTTGAACTCGATAAACATCACCATATTTAGCATATTTCTTAAATCGAACTTCCATTTGTTCTGTAAAATTTGTCAATGCGGTTATTTGAATAAAATACACTTTATTCTCTACTGCACCTGCTTTACCTTGAAGTTCAGGATCGTCAAATACATCTACATATTCCGATGGATTAAGGATCATTTCAGGTGCACTTATTGGCATTGAAAGTGGAGATTTTACACCAATAGTTGTTTCAACAATTTGAGTTGGTCTAACTTGATTTTTTATCTTTAATTTGATTGATTTATAATTGTCATTTTGACCTTTACTACCCTGTCTATTTGAGGTAAAATACCCGTTACCTTCAGCATCCAATGTAAAGTTATAATCATCCTTGGTCGAATTAACACAGGTACCTAGATTCTCTACATCAGACCAAGTCTCTCCATAACTAGTTGTTTTGAATACATCGAATCCACCAAAACCATTATGCCAATCTGAAGAGAAATAAAGATTTGTAGAATTTACAGTAGGAGATATTTCATTTCCAGGTGTGTTAATTACAGTGCCCATATTTTCTGGCGCTGTCCAATCCCCATTTGCTGTTCTATAAGATATATATATATCATATCCACCAAACCCATTGGGCATATTGGATGAGAAATATAATGTTTTACCATTGTTCGCTAAGGTTGGAAAAGCATAAGAATATTTACTATCACAAAATTTAAACAATTGATGGTTGGTCCAACTTCCTTTTTCATTAACATCTGCTGAATAAATCGCAAGTGGACTTTTTGAATTTGACTTTCCAGTAATATCTAAAATTGTGCTTTTAGAGTAAAATACCTTGGTGCCATCATCGCTAAAAGACACATTACCTTGTCCTGAAGCTTCTTCAATCAACACTTGATCTACTAAACTTGGAGTATTAGGATTCAATTTCAATTCAGCTGCGCGAACACCTTGCAGTGTTTGAGCTGATTTTGCATTAAGGTCGTTAGTACTGTTATCGACAAATAGTATTTGATTTTGATAAACAATGGGAGATATCTCAGCTCCATTGCCGTTAGTTTCCAAATTTTTCAAATTGCAATTTGAAGGATTTTTTAAAGATGCCAATGCATAATCACAAGATTGAATGAAGTAATTTCCAATAGAAGGATTTACTTTAGCATATTTTCCAAACTGAATTTTAGCTAAATCAAATTCAGCTTCTGAACGAAGCAAATCGCCATACTCAAAATAAACTTCTGAATCAACACCTTGCTCATCTGAAATTAGCTGATACAACTCGAGAGCCTTTTTGGAATCACCCAAACTTTTATATGAATAGGCCAATTTCGATTTCACATTTATGTCATTTGGAGCGTTATGCAAATAAGCTTCAAATGATTTGGCAGCTTGCTCAAAATTTCTGAGTTCAAAATACTGAATACCGTTCTGTAAATTATTGCTTTGGGATGAAGCGGACTGGATTAAGAATAGACCAATAAAAATAAAAAGTACTTTACGTAACTTTTCCATAGTTTTGAGTTTTGAATAGCTTAAAAAATTAAAATTTAGTAACCGAGCGCTAATATATGATATATTTTTATAATTTATAAACAATTGGCAAACAATAAATCTAAATATTAACAATTTTTTTATATTAAATAAAAATTATATACATATTTAATTATTATACAATATTTTATGAAATTACTGTTTTTTAATATATTATTTTTATATTTCTTTTTAAATTTCCATTTTTCAACTTTGGAGGCACAGAAACTCAATCATAGACTTGGTGAATTCATTATAAAACTGGAAAATAATTCCAAAATAGAACAGGTACTCACACAATCAAACTTGCTACTTTTTACAAAAAGTGACCTTACAGTGAAAAAGTGTATTTCCAAAGAATGGAAGTTGTGGTTACTACAATCAAATTATGTTCTTTCAAGTGAAATTGATTTACTCCAATCACTAAAACAAAATCAACATGTAGAAATAGCCCAATTTAACCATATTTTAGAATCGAGAAAATCACCAAACGACCCTCTCTACAGAGACCAGTGGTACCACAGGAATTTTGTTACACAGGGTCATGATATGAGCTCAGAACAAGCTTGGGAAGTGAGCACTGGTGGAATTACAGAAGATGGCGATACAATTGTTACCTGTGTTATCGATGGTGGTATTGATATTACTCATGAAGATTTAAGCCCTGTAATTTGGAAAAATTTTAATGAAGTACCTAACAATAAAATCGATGATGATCAAAATGGATATATTGACGACTTTTTAGGATGGAATACATTCAATCAATCAGACGTATTTGTTGCTGACAACCATGGAACCGCTGTAGCAGGAATTGCAGCTTCGAAAGGCAATAATAGCAAAGGGATTAGCTCGTTATCTTGGGATAGCAAACTCGTCTTTGTCTCTGGTGGATCAGATGAAGCCAATGCAATCGAATCATATACTTATCCATGGACATTAAGGCGAATGTATAATAATTCCAACGGTAAAAAAGGCGCATTCATCGTAACAGCTAGTAGTTCTTGGGGGCGAAATTTTGGAAGACCTGAAGAATCCCCTTTATGGTGTGCGATTTACGATTCCCTTGGCAAAGTAGGTATTCTATCAGTAGCCGCAACGGCTAATGGCGACATTAATGTAGATGTCGAAGGAGACCTGCCTACCAGCTGTATCAGTCCATATTTAGTAACAGTTACCAACATTGATCAAGACAATCACAAGGTAAGTGATGCCGCTTATGGCCAATTATCAATTGACATTGGCGCTTATGGTGAAAACGTGATAAGTACTAAAGCACTCAACAATAACTATGCTACTTTTTCAGGTACAAGTTTTGCATCACCACAAGTATCTAGTGCTGTTGCCCTACTCTATTCAATACCATGCAATTCACTTAACGAACTCTCGAAATCAAATCCTGCACTTGCTGTTTTAGAAGTAAAAAAAATGATTTTAAATGGAGCTATTCAGAATTCAGATTTATTTCAAAAAACTACAACAGGAGGTATTCTCAATATTTATAATTCAATACTTCAAACTTCACCGCTGCAAACAATTGCTATAGAACAAAACAAAATACAATTTCAATTCAATGCAACTACTTTGCTTTATCCTATTCTTTTTCAATACAAATCTGTTGATACCAATCAATGGCAAGAAATAATAATAAGAGACAATTCACTTTTTGAATTAAGTAATTTGCTCACATGTCATGAATATGAGTTTCGTTTTAAAGGTGGCTGCCCTAGATTTAACTTAGAATATAGTCCAATTCAAAAAGTTAGAACAAAAGGGTGCTGCGAAAAAATAAAATCTATAAGTTATACAAATATATCAAGTGAACTAATTGAATTAAATTTTGAATCTAATAGTACAGGAGACACAAGTTATTGTCTGTTGCGAATTAAAAACACAATTCCATGGGATACTTTTATTTATTTACGCGTAAACAACAAACTAACATTACCCCCATTACACCCCTGCAATAGTTACGAAGTTAAACTTATATCAGTTTGTAGATCGGGACAAACCTATCCTGAGAGTGACATTATTGAAATAAAAACAAGAGAATGTAATATCTGTGATGTTTCAACTATTTGTCCTCGAAGGCCACTTCAGTCCAATTTAGAATGGATAGAAAGTA
The DNA here is from genome assembly GCA_016722295.1 of Saprospiraceae bacterium. Taxonomy (GTDB): domain Bacteria; phylum Bacteroidota; class Bacteroidia; order Chitinophagales; family Saprospiraceae; genus Vicinibacter. The sequence continues at coordinate 60,100 of JADKGL010000037.1, read as the reverse complement.
TATCAATAAATAATTCAAAAATCATCACAGGCAACAACAAAGGATTTGGTAATTTTATAAGTAGCAATAAAACATGGAAATTAGTAAAAAATCAACCCTATACAATTGAAATACAAGCTGGTTATTCAGTAGATACAAGTATAATGAATACTGCGGTTTATATAGATTATAATCGCGATGGTGATCTGGTCTACGATATTGTCTCAACAACACATTCTGATACTTTTAGAAATTTAAAAAAATTTGAATTTACAATTCCTTCTACTGCTAAATCAGGAATTTGCAGAATGCGAGTTATTTGCAAATATGCTGAATTTAATACCACTGCACCAACATTCTGTGGTCAAAGTCTTGAATTTGGGGAATATGAAGATTATTGTATATACATTCTTGATCAAAGTTGTGAAGAAAATTTTACAGCAATCACGAAAAATATAAATTCAAATTCTTGTACCATTGAACTTAATTCAAGCGATCGATTTGCATACAGAGTACGAGAAAAATATTCGCCCAATTGGTCAAATTTTATCTCATCTAGTTCACCAATTCAACTTGACTCTCTTCAAGAATGCACAAACTATGAAGTAGAACTAAAAATGGAATGTGAACCAACTGAAATATCAAAAAAAATACAATTTAAAACTATAGGTCAAAATTGTATAAGTAAGCAAAACACATTCCAAAAACAAGAAATAACTATTTACCCCAATCCATTTACAAATAGAATTACAATACTAAATGCAAATAATATTCTAAAATTAAAAATCTACAATTCGAAAGGGAATCTCATAAAAAGCATTAGTACTACCCCAGATTCTAAGAAAGAAATCTCTTTAGATGAAACTCCTCCCGGACTCTATTTTATTCAATGTACTGATGCTAACAATAATACTGAAATATTTCGAATGATAAAATCAAAATGAATCAAATTTCTTTTGGTTTCAAATTTTTTCCTACAAATACTAAAATATGATACTAAAAACTAAAAAAAATAATGCTTAAAAAATAAGCATACCATCAATTTATGCGTTCAATTAAATGAATTTTGCATAAATTTGACCAAAATTCAATTCAAATTATTCAATAGTTGGCGGAAATTTAAACATGACAGAAAACATAGTAAAATATGAATATTTAGATAGAGATATTAGTTGGCTGAATTTCAACTATCGTGTATTGCAAGAAGCAAAAGACCCAAATGTTCCATTATACGAAAGACTTAAGTTTTTAGCAATTTACTCGTCCAATCTTGGTGAGTTTTTTAGAATTCGCGTTGCTAATCATCGAAATTTAAAACGACTTGGAAAAAAAACTAAAAGTAAATTAACATACGATCCAAATATCCTTTTAAGACAACTATACAAAATCGTAAATCTACATCTAGATGAGTTTAATTCCATTTTTGAAAACAGTATAATTCCAGAACTACGAACACATAAAATTTTCCTATTGAATGAAAAAGAAATCTCAAAAATTCAAGAAGAATACATAGATACTTATTTCAAAGAAAGACTACTGCCCTTTGTACAACCAGTACTTTTGATAAAGAAACGAATTCGTCCATTTTTTAATAATTCAGAACTGTATCTAACAGTTAGTCTTAGTGCTAAAGATGAACCACTTGCTGCGGAGGAATTTGCAGTTGTTAAAATTCCCTCTGATCAGGTAGGCCGATTTATTCTCTTGCCGTCAGAAGCTGACCGACACGAAGTAATCATGCTGGATGACGTTGTTCGACATTCATTGAATTGGCTTTTTCCAGGTTATTATATAAATAATGCATACTCAATAAAGCTAACTCGAGATGCAGAATTATATATTGATGATGAATATACTGGAGATTTAATGGATAAAATAAAAAAGAGTTTAGTCAAACGAAATATTGGACCAGCATCCCGATTAGTCTATGATGAAAAAATGCCAAAATCTATGTTGGATTTTTTCTTAACTCTATTAGAAATACAAAAAATGGACTTGACACCAGAAGGTAGATATCATAACAATTTTGACTTTTTCAATTTTCCCGACTTTAAACAAAACAATCTCAAAAACAAACCTTTAAAACCACTAAAATCTAAAGCACTATTAAACGAAAATGGAATAATTGCAAATATCGATAAGAATGATCATTTGCTCTATTTTCCATTTCACGAATATGAAAATGTCATTCGATTTTTTGAAGATGCGGCAAATGATCCTGAAGTAACGCAAATAAAAATTACACAATATAGAGTTGCTAAAAAATCTCGCATTATGGACGCTTTAATAAAAGCAGCTGCGAGAGGTGTCAATGTATTTATATTTATAGAAGTAAAAGCCAGATTTGATGAAGCGGCCAATTTAGCTTGGGGTGAAGAAATGGAAAAACGAGGCATAAAAGTTCGCTACAGTTTTCCTGGATTAAAAGTACATGCGAAAGCTGCAATCATTTCAAAGCGGATTGATGGGGATTTAAAACACTATGTATATCTTAGTACTGGAAACTTTCATGAACAAACCGCAAAAATCTATATAGATTATGGATTATTTACAACAGATGAACGCTTGAGTGCAGAAATTAATCGATTTTTTAATTTTCTTGAAAATACAAAGTTACCCGCTACTCCTTTTAAACATTTATTAGTTGGACAATTTAACTTAAATGATGCAATTAAAGAAATGATATTGCAAGAAAAATCAAACGCACTAGCTGGACTACCGGCAAAGATTATTTTAAAACTGAATAATATCCAAGATAAAGAAATGATTGACATGCTCTATGATGCATCTCAATCCGGTGTTGAAATTAAATTAATAGTTCGAGGAATTTGTTGTTTGGTGTCTGGAAAAGTTGGTTTAAGTGAAAATATTGAAGGCCTTAGTATCGTGGATCGATATCTAGAGCACAGCAGATTATACTATTTTCATAATAACGGTGATGAAAAAATATTCCTTTCCTCGGCAGATTGGATGGAACGAAATTTACATTTTAGAATTGAAATAGCCTTTCCAATTTATGATGAAAAATTAAAAAAACAAATCATGGATATAGTCAATATTCAGCTTCTAGACAATGTAAAATCTAGATCAATGGATTATGGTAAAATAAATGAGTATCGTACTACAGAATCTAAACGGAAAATTCAATCACAGATCGAAACATACAAATATTATAAAGAACTAAAATGAACCAGCGTCATTCTATAAAGTTGATCTATATTCCATGCAAGAATAAAGCTGAAGCCAAATCCATCGGCAAAAAAAGTATTAAAGCTGCTCTCGCTGCCTGTGCAAATATTTTTCCAATCGATTCAATATATCTTTGGCAAAATCAACTAAAAGAAGACAAAGAGACTATTCTACTTTTAAAAACAACTGTAAAAAAAACAAAATCCTTAGTATCTTTTGTGAATAAAAACCACAGTTATGATATTGCTGCAATTATCTCCATCGATGCGGAAGTGAGTCATGAATATTATACTTGGATGAAAACAACATTACAAAACAATGCTCTTTGATATTTAAACTGAAAAACAAAACTTAATATTTCTATAATACTATTTTAACAGTTCTTAACTATACTAAATCGGGCAGACACAGTCAAAGTACTAAACAATAAAAAATGAAAAATAGTATTTTAAGTTTAGTTCTTGCATTATTCACAAATTTACTTTCGGCACAACTTACACTTGGCCTTGAGACGAATTCTTCTTGGTCTAATATGAACATAGCTGGTGAAGGCAATTTAATTTCGAGCCCGAACTATTACAATGGTATTAAAACTGGTGTAAATGTATCCTATCCTATTTATTTGGGACTTGGGATAGAATCGGGTTTGTACTATCATACAACTGGATTCAAAGTAAGTCAAGATTTTGGCTTCGATGTCTACAATATTCCAATTGAAGCCGGTGTAACTGCAATTCCACAATTCCATTATCTTGAAACACCATTATTATTAAAATATAGCTTTGGTGATAAAGTAAAAGCTTCAATCGGAGCAGGTCCATATGTTGGTTTAGCAGTAGACGGTGAAATAAAAACTAGAGCCAATTTCATACTTGACTTTAACTTAGGTACCTATGATCTAAATTTAAGAAATGATCTATTCAATCAATGGGAAATAGGGTTAATGACTAAAGCAGAATTAAAAATACCTATTCAAAACTGGGCTATCAATTTCAATGGACAATTTCAACATGGGTTGAATGACTTATCAGATGAGCCTATATTAAATATACGAACCAAACGATATGCATTTGGCTTAGGAGCTGGACTTAGCTACCAATTCTAAGTGTCACTTTTAAGTTTTTTCTTTCCTTTCCAATATAAATAACCAATAATAGACATGGCCAGGTATGGTAGCAAAAGCAGATAAAGGATCCCCTGATTCAGACCTCTTCCTGCCATACCGCCATCTTTCATATTTGATTCAGCCGCCATTTTACACATTGGACATTGCGCATCGCAAATAATAACAAGAGACATTAGAAATAAAAATAGAAATACTTTTCTCATCAGCTACTTATTAATTTCATAACAAGGAAATAACATCAAATAACAAATCGGTCCAGTAATACAAACATAAAGCCATACTGGAAAAACCCAGTAAGCCAATTTTTTATGTCTTTCAAACTGCTCTGTGTATCCTCTAATAAACGTAAATATAATAAATGGGAAACTTATTGCAGCCAAAACAATATGCGTAATTAAGATGAAGAAGTAAATCAACCTAACTATCGAATCTTGTCTGCAAAACTTAGTATCCGAATTTGTAATATGATAGAGCACATACATCATGAGAAAAACTGTTGATATAGCAATCGCTGTTGTCATTAATCTTCGATGCAATTCAACATTTTTATTTTTAATAGCTCTATATGCTAAAATTAATAATACCGCTGCTATAGCATTTAAACTTGAATATATCGCAGGAAGTATTCTAAAATCAATTGACGACTCAAAATGAATTTTACGCATAAAAACAATCAATAGAAATACAATAACACTTGCAATATAAGCAAATAAATCATACTTTCTAATATCAGAATCCGTGAATTTTTTCATTGCTTTAAAGATAAAAATACTGGATACTCCCTCACCAATTGTTTAAAAACGACAGGATCCTCAATATTATAATAATTTCTAACTTGAGCTTTATCATCAATTAAAACAACAATACTTTTCGAAATTAATGATTCAGGAATTCCAAAAATCTCTCTACCAAACTTTGAAAAATGCTCATCTTCAATAAATGCATTCTTCCAATATTTTCGATTTAATTTTTTAGAAAATAACTCTGAAATTGAATTTGCATTTTCTCCAGTGGTAAAACCAATTATTGAAAAAAAGTGTGGTTGAAAATCATCTTTCGCTAAATCATAGATTTTAGCACAAGTACCCAACATATTTTCTCGATCTGCATTTTGTGGAAGCCATAGAACAAACCACCTTTTATCAACTAATCCTTGATTTGTAAAAGTTGAATCATCATCTGTTAATATTTGAAAATTGCTAACTTTAGATTTAATTACCAAAGACTTCATCGCATCTCTGCGCATCATAGTACCCTTATTCAAATAATACCATGAAAATAACGGTAATCCTATTAATATTAATAGAATCGGAATATATTTCAACAATTTTTGCATTATTCTATGATCGCTGAAAAATCTCAATGTGATTTTTCTTCAGCATGCTTCACTTCTTTTGGTTCAGAATGCGCATCAGTTTTATTATCTGAAGCCCCATGAGATTCATTTTGTGCATCTTTTACTTCAACTGGCGCATGTTGGCCAGGTGTGGTTGATTCAACCCCAGGATGTATTTCATTATGCAATGAACTCTTTTCTTGCTTTTCTACTGGAATATTACTAATATATAAATTCGTATCTTTTGAACGAGCTCTCCACTCCTTCCAAGTTTTACCTTCTGTAAAAAAAGCAATCAATGCCCATGTAAGTAATAATGTTGGCATTAATACACTTTTGACCAAACCTGGAACTTCATATCTCATATGCATGAAATCATAAACAATGAAGTACGCCTTATACAAACTCATACTTATCATCAAGAAATACATCAACCATACTGGTAAATGAAAACCTTTGATTAAATATCCTTTTCCTAAAAGTGCCACTATAACTTCAGCTATTGTAACAATAGCTAATATAATCAATCCTTTAACGACTACTTTTTTACCTTCTTCGTAACTTAAATGACCACCCATTTTTTGCTCTTTTTAAGATTATAATAAATAAAATACTAAGAAAACAAATACCCAAACTAAATCGACAAAATGCCAGTATAATCCGATTTTTTCAACCATTTCATATTTGTTATTTCGTTTAGCATAAATTCCCGACCATGCATTAATCATGATAATTAAAAGGAATACCACACCACTAAATACGTGAAATCCGTGAAACCCTGTGATAAAGAAAAACAAAGCTCCAAAAGCTTTTGGCCCTAATTGCTGAGTTTTTGTCGCACCTGCTTCATTTTTATAACTTAATGGCGCCCAATGTCCATCATGCTTGTGCACTAAATAAGAATCACCCACTTTGAATTGATCACCAGCTTTAATATCATGCCCATCACCTTCAAGATAAACTCCATTTTCAGTATGTGAGCCAAATGGATTGTTATGTATTGTCATATGTTCTTTACCAATTAATGTAGTCCATTCCCAAGCTTGACAACCAAGGAAGCTGAGTCCTCCAATAATAGTAAGAAACATCCAAAAGACAACACCTTTTTTATTATAACGATGGCCTTCTTGGACTGCTCGTACCATTGTAACAGAACTTGCAATCAAGACGAAAGTCATAATAGTTACAAAAATCAATGGCTTGTGGTGAATATCACCCGGCAATGATGAGAACACAAAGTCAGGCACTGGCCAAGCAGGAGAACTAAAGCGTAAGGTACCATAAGCTATCAGAAATCCAGCAAAAGTGAAAGCATCTGAAAGTAAAAAATACCACATCATTAATTTACCATAACTGGCTTTGAAAGGCTCTTTTGCTCCATCCCAAAGTCGTGAATTGTCATGCGAATCGTGATTATGTATTGCGTGATCTGCCATATTCTATTGTAACATTAAAAAACTAATAAATAAATCCAAAGTATATCAACAAAATGCCAATATTGGCGAACTAAATCCAAACGTAAAGTACGAAGCATTGTCAATTCATAACGATCTCCAAATGCCACAAAATTTGAAACAAATAATGCTCCAATCCCTCCAAGTACATGCAATGCATGAAATCCAGACAACACATAAAGAAAAGAACCAGATACATTCAGGTCAATTGTTATTCCCTGTGCAACTAATGCTTTCCATGCAATAACTTGTGCAATGATAAATCCTATTCCCAACAACAAAGTTAAAAAAATGCCAACTTTATAACTTTTCTCTTCTTGCTGTTTATAACTTCTATATGCCCATTCCATAAGAAATGAAGAAGCAATTAATATTAATGTGCTGTAAAAAAACTCAACTGGTAATTTAAATTCATACCAATTACCAACAGGCTTTCTCACTAAATAAGCACTTGTAAACGCACCAAACATCATGGTAATGGATACCATTGCGATCCACATACCAAATTTTACTGCTTGATAACGACTTGGAGGAAGGTTTTTGTCTACCATTTGTACAAATGCCATACTTATAGTATTTTATTTAAAGTGAACAACAATAGAACTAAAGGTAGATAAGCTATTGAATAAAAAAACAACTTCCTTGCAGAGAACCTATCATTCTGCTTATATAACAGATATCCAAGATAAGTATATATCCCAATCAAAATACTTAACAATATCAATATTGGCAACGCAATACTTGATGAACTATAAAATAAATAAACAAAGCAAATACTTAATGCAGCATAAACAGCAGAATAGATCCCAAAAAGTGGATCCGGCTTACCATCTAAATCTTTTATCAATTTAAATCCAGCTTTACTATAATCCTCATGCCCCATCCATGCAATTGCCCAAAAATGAGGAAATTGCCATAAATATTGAATACCAAAAAGACAAAATGCTTCAATTGAAATATATCCTTGCGCTGCCACTGATCCTATCAAAATAGGCAAAGCACCAGGAATAGCACCTACTGGGACTGCGATTGTAGAATATCTTTTTAATGGGGTATAAACAAAAGCATATAAAAGAAATGAAACCATCCCTAAAAGCCCACAGATTGGATTAATTAATGTAAGTGCAATAACTCCAATTGTGCAAAATATACCAGAAAGCAAGACAGCAAATGAGATATTCATTCTGCCATCCGGTATTGGACGTAGAGCAGTTCTGATCATCAATTTATCGTAATCCCTTTCTATAACTTGATTCAAAGCATTCGCAGCAAAAGTTACAAGAGCGCCACCCAAAAGTAGAAATAAAAAAGAATACCAGTTGAAATTCGAATCAGAGAAGATTACAAAACTCAATACACTTGAAAGTAAAACTGTTATTGATAGTTTCACCTTCACCAAAAGACCTATATCTTTTAGTAAGCTGTATTTTGCGGTATTACTTTTGACCTGGTTCATTGATATCAGTTACTTATATTAGTGAGAACTATGTTGTTCACCATCTCTCAATGGAATATGCTGCTGTATAAATTCTCTATCATCCTTTCCATAATCATATGCCCATCTATGAACAGTAGGAATTTTTCCCGGCCAATTGCCATGTCCTGGCTCGATTGGAGTCGTCCATTCCAATGAATTTGACTTCCAAGGATTTGGAGTTGTAACCTTTTTCCCTTTATACATACTATAAAAGAAATTAATGATAAATACTAACTGAGCCAAAAATGTGATAGCCGCTGCGATAGTTATGAATTTATTCATGTCATCAAAACCTTTGAATGCATCAAACGTATCAAATCTATAATATCTTCTAGGTACTCCTGCCATTCCTAAATAATGCATAGGACCAAAAACTGCATAAGCTCCTATCATTGTTATCCAAAAATGAATTTTTCCCATTGTATCATTCATATAACGACCGAACATCTTTGGAAACCAATTATATATTCCTGCAAACATTCCAAAGAATGCAGCCACACCCATCACAATGTGAAAATGCGCAACTACAAAATAAGTATCGTGCTGTTGGATATCAATAGCTGAATTTCCTAAAAAAATACCAGTTAAACCACCGCTAATAAACATAGATACAAATCCTATACAAAAGAGCATCTGTGTGTTCATGCGAATATTCCCACCATACAAAGTACCAATCCAGTTAAATACTTTAACTGCAGAAGGTACCGCTATTATCAAAGTAAACACAACAAAGAAATTTGATAAAAATGGATTGACGCCTGACATAAACATGTGGTGAGCCCATACAATAAAAGATAAGAATCCAATCGCCATAATTGAATACACCATTGCACGATATCCAAAAATTGGTTTACGTGCATGTACAGACATAACTTCAGAGACCAAGCCCATTGCAGGTAAAATAATAATATAAACCTCAGGATGACCTAAAAACCAAAATAAATGCTGATACAAAATTGGACTACCTCCTATTCTATCTAGAATTTGTCCATTCACAAAAATATCAGATAAATAAAAACTTGTTCCTAAACTTCGATCAAAAATCAATAAGAAGAAACCAGAAGCCAATACTGGAAAAGATAATAAAGCTAAAATAGCTGTAACTAAAAATGCCCAAACGGTTAACGGCATTCTCCACATTGTCATCCCCTTAGTTCTTAAATTTAAAACTGTAGTAATATAATTAATTCCGCCTAATAAAACAGATACAACAAATAAAGTCAACGATACTAACCATAAAGTCATCCCATTTCCAGAACCGTTAGAAGCTTGTGGTAATGCGCTCAAAGGCGGATATGCAACCCATCCTCCAGAAAAAGGACCCGTACTCAAAAATAATGAGTAAAACATGACTGCGCCAGAAAGAAAAAAGAACCAATATGATAGCATATTTAAAAAAGGAGAAGCCATGTCTCGGGCACCAATTTGTAATGGAATCAATAGATTACTAAATGTTCCACTCAGACCAGCTGTCAATACAAAAAACACGATAATAGTTCCATGCATTGTCACCAAAGCATAATAGAATTCCGGTTCTAATTTCCCGATTCCAGCTTCATTTACAACAATCCATTTTCCTAAAAATGGTTTTAACCATGATAAATCTGCATCAGGAAATCCAAGTTGAATTCGAAACACCAAAGACATAAGGGCACCTATAAAAGCCCAAAAAATACCTGTGATTAAGAATTGTCTTGCGATCATCTTATGATCTTGACTAAAAATGTAAGTAGTCAAAAAATTCATCTGATATTTATCTCCATGGTGATGCTCATGAAAATGATCGTCGTACCCTTGCGACTCTATCAAATAATCTTGTTCTTTTGTCGATGTATTATGACTAGACATAATTTATTTTTTTATTAAAATGATAGAATTTTAAATTCGATTCTTCGGTTTTTTGCTTTGCCTTCATCTGTGCTATTATCAGCTATAGGTCTATTCTGACCCATTCCTATTGCATTAATACTTCCTGAATTCGCTCCTTTTGAAGTCAAGTAATTTTTAACTGAATTAGCTCTTTCCTGAGACAACGTTAGATTAGATGCTGGTTCACCTACATTATCACTATGACCACTTACTTCAACCTTAAGGTTTGGGTACTTAGTAAATGCTTTTGAAATTACATTCAATGCATACTCAGAATCATTACTCAAAGTAGATGCCCCAGTTTCAAAATAAATATTGTCCAAAACTAATGTCCTACTGCCTGAATTAGCAGAAGTATCCAAGGCTTTTCTTAGATTTGATTCTAATTCAATTGCTTTTGATTCCAACTCTATTTTTACATTTTTTCCTTTAAATGGATCTTCATCTGTATTTCTCACCGATGTGAGATAATATGACTTTTGAGCACTCAACCATGTATTATACTCATCTTCATTTACGATTTTAACTAATTTTCTCATAGAGTAATGCCCTTTTCCACAAAGTTCAGCACAAGCTAATTCATAATCAAAAGCTTGCCATTTTGGTGGACTTTTTGGATCAGTCGGATCAGAAGGAATATTGTATTCTGGATACTTCCTAAGTTCTTGACGATATTCGTCTGTAGTCTTTATTGGAGTAAATATAAAATAAGTTGGCAATCCAGGTACAGCATCCATCTTTACTCTAAAGTGTGGTAAATAAAAATTATGCAACACATCTCTAGCTGAAATACGTACTCGTATCTTTTTTCCTTTTGGTAAAACCAACTCATTTGCGTTAAAATCATCATGATTTCTGGTATCATTCCAATCTTGACCTAACTCATTTTTTCCAGGTTTTATTAATCGGTAGTCTTTTACACCTAATTTACCATCTGCTCCAGGATATCTTAAATTCCAAGCAAATTGCCAACCTGTAGCTTCTATTTCAATAAAGTCGTCGCCATCTTTAACATCAGCCATGACTTTATTCCAGGTGACTAGTCCTTGTACAACCAATATTGTCATCACTAACGCTGGAATAGCTGTCCAAATGATTTCCAATTTATGATTGTCTGGCATGAATAATATCTTTCGTCCTACTTTGTATCGATATTTATATGAAAACCAAAATAATGCAATATGACATAGAACAAATACGATTCCAGTAAATAGCAAGGTAACAGAGAATAAGTTATCAATCAAGCCGCCATGTGCAGATGCCGCTTGATGTGGTCCGTAACCCAACATGTATGGTAAATAATAATAAGCGCTAACAAAACATGCAATCAAGAAAATTGCACAATATATAACCAACCAAATTCCATTTGAATTTGCATTCTTAACTTCTGTTTCTTCTTCGCCTCGAAGGCCAGCTGTAATTTCATTAATTCGACCAATCTGAAGAATAATGATCAATAGTAAAAGTACACTTAAAATAATAATTAAACTTGTCATTTCTTTTCTTTTTAAAAATTACACATGGTGATGTAAACTCTCATGAATAAATGGATCTTTCTTTGGAACTAATGCTGCCTTAGACAAAAAGTGCAAGGTGGTTGCAATGAATAATGCAAGGAAACCCAACATCAATCCAAGCTCAGGCAAACCAGGAATTGTAAAGCCTGATTTAAAATGTGCAGCATCCACATGTCCATGAGCATCTGCATGAGCAACTCCTGCTTCTATTACTTGATGTGCTGCTGGTGTTGCATTCGGCATGACATGTTGTGATACCTCATGTGCAGTGTGAAGCGCCCCTGGCTTGATCATTTGGAATATATCTAACCAATGCCCAAGAAATACAATTACACTTACTAATATCAAAGTACCATATTTTCTCTTATTATCATTTCTCATTAGAATTAAAAATGGTAATACAAAATTTATAACAAGGTTGCCATAGAATAAGATTGGATATTCTTTAATTCTCGTTTGGAAGTAAACAGTTTCTTCTCCAACATTGCCATACCAAATCAACATATATTGTGAAAACCACAGATAGGTCCAAAATATACTAAATGCAAACATGAACTTGCCAAGATCATGAAAATGTTCTGCATTTACATTGTGATAATATCCTCTATTTTTTAAATAAATCAATAATAGTATAGTCAATGCAATCATACTTACAAAACAACTTGCGCTACAATACCAAGCAAACATTGTGCTGTACCAATGGGCATCTACGGACATCACCCAAAGCCAAATTGCCGCTGCACTTGAAAATCCAGCAATCGGCAAAAAAATGCCAGCCCAGAATTTCATTTTTTTATAATGTTTAAAATGATTGTCACCATGACTATCTTCATCGATACTCAAAGATCTCATTCGTCTTGCAAAAAAAACCCAGGATCCAAGTATTCCTAAACCTACAAATGTATAAAAATACTTATTTAAAAAGCCCGACTTACCTGTCAATATAACATCAGTTTTGACTGCAGATTCATCCGCCCAATGATACAAATGATGCCAGTTGAAAAATACCCCTAAAGCTATAATAGCCATAAGTACAAAACCAACAATTAAAAATTGTGACATCGCTTCCCAAACTCTTTTAAAGCCAACATTCCATCCTGCTAACGCTACTCTACTCACACACAGAAAAAATATAGCCATCAAAGCCATTAAAGTAAAGAAAACACTATTGTGTAAAAAATTGGTCCAAAATCGAGTATGATGCTCATCATCATTCATAAAAATGGCAATCAAGGAAATAACTCCAATCCCACCCATGATCCCCAAAATCAGCTTATCTCTCGATGGTACTTGTATAGAATTCATTTATCTTTTTTATTGAATGATTTTAATACTATTTTTTCTTTGCTTCAGATTTTACAACCGTAATTGTTTCTTTCTTCGTTTTTGGATCAAAAACGATCACTGTATCTATGATAGTTTTCGAAATCCCTCTGCTTCCATTAAAAGTATTTTCAGTTTCAGAATATTTTAAACCTTTAGAGGCAGCCTGAAGTGATCGGATATAATGAATGACATTCCATCTTTCTACATATGATAGCTTATCAGCATATCCATTCATTACATTTCTACCGTACATAATAGCGTGGTAATAACGACCTTCTGAAGATGTAATAAATTCATCTTTCAAAAAATTTGCTGGCTGCGCCGGATACTTTCCGCCATCATCGCGCACTAAATACCCTGCACCGTCACCTTTCTCACCATGACAAATTCCGCAATAAATATTATATAGTTCTTTGGATTTTGCTAGCTCGGCATTCGAAATTGGAAGAGGATTGACCTTTATTTCATTAGATGCTCTTGCCCTTTCTTCTTCTGTATTTCCATAATAATAAGGCACAGATCCTGTCTGAGGGTAATTAATACCAGACTCATCCGAAGAAATAGCATCTCCAGCAGAACCTCTTGAAATGGTTCCTTTTACAGGATTCCTAGGAGTTGACAATTTTCTATATGTTTCTTTATCTCCCCAAGTATGGTAATAATAATAATTATCAACATTTGGCTCATAAGCAACAGAATGACCCATATCCGGCATGTACTCTGTACCTGGGTTATTTCCTCCTGCAGGAGAGCAAGATTGTAGCATGACAATCATCATAAAACTAAAACCAACTAAAAGCAACTTCTTCATAAATTATATTGATTTAGTATTTACTTCTTCTGCACCTGTTTCGCTAAAAAATGACCTAACATCACTGTCAGAAACATCATTTGCATCAAATGCTAAACAAAATTTATCGTCAGTCGTCCTTAAGTCTAATTGTGGATTCTCTACTCCAGGCCATAAACCACAAATTGTATAAAAAGTGATGGTCATACCCCAAGCAGCGAACAATACTGTTAGCTCGAAAGTAATTGGGATAAATGAAGGCACTGGCCAATGTGGCTTTCCTCCAAATATGATTGGCCAATCTTTAGTAAAGATCCAAGTCATACCTAAAAAAGCAGTCAATGTACCACATAATCCATACACGAATCCAGCTTGATGAAGTCGAGATTCTTCGATGCCCATTGCTTGATCCAAACCATGCACTGGAAATGGAGTATAAACATCAAATATTTCTAAATGCTTTGATTTTGCTTTACGAACTGCCTTAAGAAGTACTTCTTCATCATTGTACAATCCGTATATTACCTCTTTATTATATCTTCTCATCTTTAATGATCTTCAGATTTTTACTAATTAATGATGTTGATTATCGTGACTATGACTATGGTCATGATCATGATTTGAATGACCGTGAATATGCTTATAGTTATGATTGTCTACATATTGATCACCACCCAATTTTAATATTGATTTTACTTCTGCTATTGCAACTACTGGAGCCACTCTTGTAAATATCATATACAAAGTAAAAAACAAACCAATAGTCCCAATGAAAATTCCGATCTCTACCCATGTAGGATAATAATATGACCATGAAGAAGGCAAATAATCTCTAGCTAATGTTGTGGCAATAATTACAAAACGCTCAAACCACATTCCAATATTGACAAATATTGACATAATAAATGTCACTAAAACTGATCTACGGAATTTTTTTACCCAAAATATCTGAGGAGAAATTACATTACAAGCCATCATTCCAAAATATGACCACCAATAAACGCCCATCGCTCTATTGAAGAATGCGAATTGTTCATATACATATCCAGAATACCAAGCGATGAATAATTCAGTCAAATAAGCAACCCCTACTATTGTACCAGTTACTAGAATCACTTTATTCATTGACTCTATATGTTCTAATGTAATATATTCTTCAAGTTTTAATATTTTTCTAGTGATCAACATTAAAGTTTGTACCATAGCAAAACCTGAAAATATCGCTCCCGCCACAAAATAAGGCGGAAATATTGTAGTATGCCAACCTGGAATTACTGAAGTTGCAAAGTCAAAACTTACTATTGTATGTACAGACAATACAAGAGGCGTAGACAAACCTGCCAACACTAACGATAGATATTCCCAACGAGACCAATGTTTTGCAGAACCTGTCCAACCAAAGGAAAGCGCATTATAAACTTTCTTACGGAACCCAGTAGCACGATTTCTCACTGTTGCAAAATCTGGAACCAATCCTGTATACCAAAACAATAATGAAACAGAGAAATAGGTTGAGATCGCAAATACGTCCCATAATAATGGTGAGTTAAAATTTGGCCACAATGGACCTCTTACATTGGGGTATGGGAAGAAATAAAACACAACCCAAATTCGCCCTACGTGTATCAAAGGAAACATAGCTGCACAAATCACGGCAAAAATCGTCATGGCTTCCGCTGCACGATTTACACCAGTTCTCCATCTTTGTCTAAATAGCATTAGAATAGCAGAAATCAAAGTTCCCGCATGACCAATACCGATCCACCAAACGAAATTAGTGATATCATATCCCCACCCGATGGTTCGATTTAGATTCCATGTTCCTGTTCCCATCCAAATCGTCCACACGATACAAAATATACCAAAAGACATGGTGGCAACAGAGATTATGAATGCTATAATCCATGTTTTGCTTGGTGTTTTTTCGGTAGGCGAACAAAGATCTTCCGTTATCTGATGATATGTCTTATGCCCTTCTATGAGTGGTCTCCTAACTGGCGATACAACTGCTGACATTTTTACTTTGTTTTATTTGGTTTATGCATCCAGACTTTCGTCTCTATTATTTACTTTCATCGTATAAGTCACCGCTGACTTCACGTTTATCTCTTCTAATACTATATAATTCAACGGATTCTTTAGTTTTTTACTTAAGTTTCCATTTTCATTATTCATATCTCCAAATGTGATTGCTCCTGTTGGACAAGCAGATTGACATGCCGTCTTTACATCATGATCTGTGAGAGCTCTTTGTTCTTTTTTGGCATTAAGTTTACCTTCTTGTATTCTTTGTATACAAAAAGAACATTTCTCGATTACCCCTCTTGATCGAACAGTAACATCTGGGTTCAATACCATTCTTACGATATTATCTGCATAGAATGGCTTATCGGTTTCTTTATTTAAATTCTTTTGGTTTACTGGAAATAAATCCGCAGAAGTATAATCATACCAATTAAATCTTCTTACTTTATAAGGACAGTTATTTGCACAATATCTTGTACCTACACATCTATTATAAGCCATTTGATTCAACCCATCTGCTGAATGGTTGGTCGCATTTACCGGACATACGTTTTCACATGGTGCATTATTACAATGCTGACACATTAATGGTTGATATACTACATTTGGATTCTCTGTATCTCCGTAATAATAGCGGTCGATACGTAACCATGTCATCTCATGATGACGACTAACTTCTTTCTTTCCTACAACAGGGACATTATTCTCCGCCATACAAGCTACTGCGCATGTACCACATCCAATGCAGGAATTCAAATCTACATGCATTCCCCAATGATGACCAGAATTATATTTATAATCGTGACCAGGATATAGCGTATGCGAATTCAGTTTTTGAAATTCAGCCCTTTCTTCATGTAAATGTTCAACGCTTTGCTTTAAATCTTTAAAATTAGCTTGTCGAATCACTGATCTTTTGGTCAAAGAGCCTTGAAATCCCTTAGCAACTGGCTTAAAGAAATCATCTACCAACTCTGCCTCATCGGCATTAATTTTCTTTCCCGAACTCTTTTCAATTCCAGTGACACCTAATGTGTGATGATGCTGTACACAAGCAAAATTCTTTTCAATTGTACCTGTAGAATTACTTAATTCAGCATTTGAAGCATAATATTGAACATATCCATTGCTGTCCATTCTGCAAAAAGGAAACATATCAGTGCCTACTTCTGTACCACAGTCTCCAGCATTTTTTCTACCATAACCCAAAGCGATAGCGGAAGTACCTTCCAATTGTCCAAACTGCTTAATGGCGCCTAAGGTAGTTTTTGTTCCATCTATAGTTAATACTAATTCTTCACCATTTTCCTCAACACCGTTAGAAACTAAAAATCGTCTATCTCCATCAAATTTCACACTAACTGTCAAATAATTACCCCAAACACAACGAGATATTGGATCTGGCAATTCCATTAACCATGGATTATTGGCATATTGACCAGCACCAATTGAATGGCTTTCGAAAAATTCTATATCAATGCCAGATGTATTTGGTTTTGAAACTTTATCTGCGGCTTCAGTAACATTTCCAATAAAATTAACAGAACCTACAATGACATTCGCTTCAAAATTTCCATCATGAAGTGTCTTGTCCCAACCTTTATTCGTTGCTTTTGTAAAAATTGAACTTTGCCAATTTGCTTTCACAAAGTCATAATAAGGTTGTTCACTGCTTTTAAGAATTGATGTACTATCAGCCCATAACAAAAGACTTAAAGGAGCTTGTCTTGTATTAAATAAAGGGCTAATTGTTGGTTGTATTAATGAATAAGACCCGCGCTTTGCCTCTACATCTCCCCAAGATTCTAAATAATGATGATCAGGAGCTAAGAAATTACACAACAGTGAAGTTTCATCTAGGCTTTGATTTAAGCTTACTTTTAGTTTAACATTAGCAGCCGCTATCGCGAATTCTTTTGCTAAAACAGAATCATAAGCAGGATTTGCATTCCAAACAATTAATGCATCTACCCCATTTCCTTGCATTTCTTTTACCAATGCTTGAAACTCAATATCATTTCCTTGTCGCTGGAATGATGCTTTTGAAAAATCTACAGTTACACCTATATTTCCTAGTATATTGTTTAAGCCAAACACAAGTATTTGTTCGGCAATATTATTTGTACCACAAACTATTAATGACTTTCCTTTTGCTGCAACTAGAGTTTCAGCCAATTTTGATAATTTTGTTTTAGCTGCCCCATTTAATTCAATACCTGCAACAGTGTTTGCCCCAGTTTTAGATGCTACAGCATTATAAAGTGTCACGATTGCTGCTCCTTGCTCTGAGGGTCTTACTAGGATCCTATTATCTGCATTTGAACCAGTAAGTGACATTCTAGATTCAACTTGAATATGCTTAGACATACTTGACGTCGTTGAATCCAATTTTCGTTTTGAAGCATACTGATTTGCATATTCAATAGGTGAAATCCAAGTGCCAAGAAAATCAGCATTAAAACTCACTATAACATCTGCATGATCAAATTTATAATTAGGAAGTACTCTTTCTCCGAAACATTTCTGACTTGCATCCAATAATGCTGAATATGAAATTGCATCATAAGTTACATGTTTTGCATTCGGATACTTTACACAAAATTCTTGTATCGCTTTTTTAGCGGAAGGACTCATAACTGTCGAGCTTAAAATTCTAACTCTAGAGCCTGATAATCCCGCTTTGACTGCTGTATCCAATTCATCCCAAGAGATAGATTCTATTTTGCCATCAGCTACAAGTTTAGAGGGATTCTGTGTACGATTATAGTCATATAAACTTAAAACTGAAGCTTGAACACGTGCTGAAGTACCACCTTTGGTAAATGATGAAAGTGCATTTCCTTCGATTTTAATAGGACGTCCTTCTCTTGTCTTCACTAAAACTGGACAAACATCTCCTCCATTAACGAAAGTTGAGGCATAGTAATTTGCAATACCGGGTACAATTTCATCTGGTCTGATTGTATAAGGAATTGCCTTTTTTATTGGTGCCTCACAAGAAGCTAACGTCGCTGCGCCAACACCAAAACCAAGTAGCTTTAAAAAATCACGTCTATTTGTTTCCAAATGGCCTGATTTTTCATCTTCCAAAATTGATTCTACACTGACAGGATTGAACTCTGATCCCTCTTGGTTTAACTGCTTTGAATCCACCAATAGATCGGTTTCATCAACCCAAGTTTGTATATTTTGATTTTTCATTTTTTGGATTTGCTTGCTTAAATTAATAATGACATTTTTGACATTCTAATCCACCAATATCGGCCACTTTAACGCTTGTTCTTTTGCCGGATTTCAGTTCTTCATGGTATGTCTTATAGGCATCATAATATTTATTATCTGCGAATTTCACATCAGTCTCTCTATGACAATTAATACACCAACCCATTGATAATGGCGAGTATTGTTTTACTACATCCATAGTTTCAACTTTACCATGACACATTTGGCAGGCAACTTTCCCTACAGTCACGTGTTGCGAATGATTAAAATAAACATGATCTGGAAGATTGTGAATACGAACCCATTCGATTGGTCCTGCAATTGATGGTTTTTCATCAGAAGTTAAAGAAGAAGTAATGTCACGAACTTGGCTTTCTACTTGTGATAGATCGCCTTCTGTTAAAGAAGATGTCTTCTTTTCTTTCATGATGTTATCTCCAATCCACTTGGAATAAATCTTTTGAATATCCTCGTTACTTAACTTTTCGTAATTTTCTATATATTTACTTGCAATTGGATCATAACCTATTGACGCATAAATTTTAGAAATTTCAGCAGTACCATATTGCGATCCAACTTTGATAGCTGCGTGACAATTCATACATGTGCTTGCTCCTGGAATTACGCTTTGTTTCGATCTTCTTGCGCCATCGTGGCAATAATTACATTCTATTTTGTGTAAACCAGCGTGAGTAGCATGTGAAAATTTTATGGGTTGCTCTGGTGAATAATTTTTACGGCTTCCGACTGAAATTGCATTATTTACTGTAGTATATCCTCCAAAAAGGATCAATCCAAACAATACAAAGCCAATCACTGATTTACTAGTCAATAATTCTAGTAATGATTTTCGTTGTGCATTGTCATTTCCTTCAGCCTTGCTTTTGCTATAATTTAATTCAGAGATGATATTCCAAAGGAACAAAGCTATTATTCCCAATAAACCAAAAATTCCATACATCCACCAGGAAAATCCTGATTCCTTACTAGTATTAGCTCCAGACACAGCTTGACCTGGTACTTCTACCTTTGGACCATATGTACCATTATTGACAGCTTCAATATAGCCTAAAAGGTTTTCGATGTCTTCATCCGACAGAGTCGGAAAAGCCGTCATGGTTGTTTTCCATTTTTGAAATAATTTGGTCGCTTCAGGATGTCCAGCAGAAACCATACTCTGTGAGTTGCGAATCCACTTATACAAATCTTCTTTTGGATAACCTGCCCAGCGTTCTTGAACTCCACCCAAGGCTGGACCAGTCATATCATCTTTCATATTTTTATTATGGCAGGTGCCACAATTATCTTTGAAAATTGACTTTCCTTTGTCCAAATTTGGTGCGGCGCAAAGAACTGCTACTGATAAGAGACATATCAAAACACTTTGTAAAAAACCTTTGCAGTTCATAACTTACTGTATATCAAATGGGTACAAATATTTTTTTAATATATGAAAATTTCTTTTCAGATATATGATGCAAAAATAGCCCTATTTGCCTAAATTCAAAATATTTTGCCCTTGTTTCTAAAAAAAAACATATTAATTATAATTTAATATGAATTCAATATCAATAAATTAACGGTTAAGATTATGTTAAGGTTCATTTCAATGAAAAGGAAAAATAAGACTTTTTATTTTTCAAAAAAACCTAATAAAGAAATAAATGGGCAGTGCTCTCCCATTACACAATACAATAATATGGTATGAATAATAAAAAAGAAGTCCAAAAATCTGCCTTTGAACTTCCTTGAAATATTTCTTTTAAAAATTTATTTTTTACTTTTTATCTTGTCTAGCAAATACCTTCTTCAATAAATCAGTGGTTCGTGATGCTAAATTGTGTCGAATATCCAACTCTTCTTCGGCAATTTTCTTGAACAATCCTTCTAATGCCTTATTTGTGACATGTGATGCCACATCTGGATTTGCTTTCTTTACTAATGGAATTGCATTGTATTTTGTAACTGCACTTGACCAAAGATCCAAAGCACCTTGTTGATTTAAAGCATTAGTAATAACTGGCTTAAATTCGTTAAACAATGGCTCTGTTGTAGTTCTTTGTAAAAATGAAGTCGCCGCATTATCAGCTCCAGTCAAGATATTCCAAACATCTGTAAATGTCAACTGCTTAATTGCATTTAGAAAAATTGGCTTGGCTTTGATTGCAGCATCTTCGGCAGCATGGTTAACCTTTTTTACCATATTTTCCTCTAACTTATCAAATCCTGGAATGATTCTCAATTTATCACACACCTTTTTGCATCATCTGGAAGCAAGATTTTGTATGCACTCGTATAAAAAGCATCCCTCTTGGATAGTGCTTCACTCCCATTGGTGGTTCCTTTTGAAAGTGCCTCTTTTAACCCAGAAGCCACTTCTGCATTGGTCAATTCACCTCCTCCGATTTCACTGAGTATATTGCCCAACTGTGCATTGCAAGAGCTCAATAAAATCAAAATTCCAACAAAAAATGATAGTTTTTTCATCAATTTAATTTAACTATAAGACCACAAATGTAATAGAAAGTGTATTTGAAAAACGTTAAAATAAGTTTAAATCTTTGTTTTAAAGAGTCGTAATCTATCTAATGAAATAAAGATCGACTCTTCTTTGGAGCTACAAATGACCATAAACTATAATTAAATTTGCTTGTTTACCGTTCTGTTATAGTCAAAATAAAGCCTCAATACTATCTAAAAATCAAATTCATGGCACAGTTTTTCAAATTTTTATTTGCTTCTTGTTTAGGAACGCTTCTTGCCTTGCTATTATTATTCTTCATTACTATTGGCATTGCTACAAGTTTAGCTTCAAAATCAATGGGAGCAGAGACAATAGTTAGTGTCACAGACAATTCTGTTCTCCGAATTAATATTCCTGCCCAGCTACCAGAGCAAACAAATAATGTGGCAATGGACAACTTTAGTTTTAGAGATGAAAAAGTATTAGGTATTCATGATTATGCCATTGCAATCAAAAAAGCAGCTGAGGATCCTAAAATTAAGGGTATATACATTGGGGCAAATCAAGGTAATCATGGCTATGCAAGCTTAAAAGTAATTCGAGATGCCTTATTAGAATTTAGAAAAAGCGGAAAATTTATCATTTCATATTCTAATTATTTCGACCATAATAGTTACTATATAGCATCTACGGCAAATGAAATCTATTTACATCCATTGGGAATGACTGATTTGAGAGGTTTTGATGTCAGTATTCCATTCTTCAAGGAACTCATGGAAAAAATAGGATTAAATTTTAATATTTATTATGCTGGTGAATTTAAAAGTGCAACAGAACCTTATCGTCTAGATAAAATAAGCCCTGAAAATAAACTTCAACTGAAAGAATATCTTAATGGACAATATTCTGAATACGTGAATCAAGTAGCTCAATCTAGAAATATTGAAAGTAATTCATTAAAAACAATTTTTGATGGATTCATAGCTTCCAATCCAATGAAAGCATTTGACACAAAACTCATTGATTCAATTGCATATGAAATTGATGCATTAAATAATATGAGATTCAAAATGAATTTGGATTTGAATCAAAAAATAAATTTCATTACACCCCAAGAATATTATAAGGCTGATTTTAAAAATCAAGATTATAATGCGAACAATCGAATTGCTGTAATTTTTGCTGAAGGAACAATAATAGATGGTAAAGGCGAAGAAGGTCAGATTGGAAAAAAATATATTAAACTATTAAGAGATTTACGTGCAAATAAATCAATCAAAGCATTTGTTTTGCGAGTGAATTCTGGTGGAGGTAGTGCATTAATGTCAGATGATATCCTAAAAGAAATAGACCTAATCAAAAGTGAAGGAAAACCATTCATAACAAGTATGGGTGATTATGCTGCTTCAGGTGGGTATTATATCGCAGCACATTCCGATTCAATTTTTGCAAGTCCTCATACTTTAACTGGATCTATTGGAGTATTTGCAATGATTCCAAATCTCAATGTCATGACAGATAAGAAAATTGGTATAGACTATGACACGATAGGAACTGGACCAATGGCTTCAAAATTCAATGTATTCTTACCTTGGGGAGAGGATGAGAAAAAAATCATGCAAGGAAATGTAGAACACATCTATGATCAGTTTCTTACAATAGTGTCAATAGGCAGAAATATGAGTAAAGATCAGGTGCACGCCATTGCAAGAGGAAGAATATGGAACGGACCAAAAGCGAAAGAAATAGGATTGGTCAATGAGATCGGTGAATTAGAGGATGCTATTCATTGTGCTGCAAGGATGGCCTCATTGGACAATTATCGAATTTCAGAATATCCTACCCAAAAAGATCCAATTCAAAAAATCATTGACAAATTTGATAACAAAGATGAAATGATCGAATCTCAACTTAAAAGTGTAATGAGAGCTAATCTGGGTGAACTCTACCCAGTTTATGAGGAATGGAATGCCATTAAAAACAATAAAGGTGTACAAATGAAAATGCCTTATGTAATCCAAATTCATTAAATTTTACCTTGATTGCTAAAAAAATATTTCGAACAAAATGTTGAAAGAGTAAGTTTTTATTTACTCATTTATACTTTTTTGATTTGTTCTCAAGGAATTTATTTATTTGGAAATGATCTAATTGAAATTCTCCCCTTTCTTAAAAAAATCGGTCATCCTGAACTTTATGTAAATGACTTTTATATTCAATCTGCATGGAGTAAGCCACTTTTTGAAAGGTCAGTATTTATATACCTTCTACACTTTCTACATGCTGAATATGTAATAGTTCGACTACTGCTACATTTGTTAATTAGTTTATTTTTAATTCATGCTACCTTTAAACTTTGTTGCCTAATTATTGAAAATAAATTTTATTGTTATTGGGCAGTGTTTCTCTATTTTGTAATTAGCTCAAGGATCAGTCTAGGTGGCAATGAAATTTATTACAACAGCCTATTACCATCACTGGTTGCCAAAACATTCGTGCTCTATGCTTTGCTCTATTATACAAAGGAAAAATTCCTTTATTCATTCCTATTTTTATCGATTGCAACCTTCCTTCAAGCTGCCGTAGGTTTTCAACTTTGGTTACTTTTAGGAATACTTTCATTGATTCTCTTTCAATTCAAATCGTCCACCTTTCGTTCCTTTGCAAAATCGTATTTCATTTTTGGATTTATTTCATTGCTTTACTTGTTAGCACTTTATTATTTTTCAAATTCTAATCCTAGTTTATCTCAATACTTATTCGAAATACAAGAATTCAGAAATGGTCATCATCTCATAGTCGAATATTCTTCCCTATTGAACATAATCATATACTTATTTTTTGTTCTGTTTAGTTTGTTTTTTTATTATAAAAGCAATTCAATATTTTACTATTTTACTCTAGTGCAATTTACAATTTTAATTCTATATGTACTATTAACTAGTGTATTTCATTTCTATTCTGTTTTTAATTTATTCTGGCTTAAATCAAGCATATATATTGAGTTTTTTGCATTCTTTGGTTTGATCGCATTTCTTACAAATACAAAGCGATTAAATTATTTTCCATTGATGAAACATCGGCATTTACTGCCTATTCTAATATGCATCTTTAGCTTGGTTTTTTCCATCAAAAAGAATGTAAATTTTATTAACGAATCTACTTCAGAAATTACGCTAAGTGAATTGATCAAAACAAAAACTGAACCTAATACTATATTCCTGGTACCACCAGATTTTACCTCCTTCAAATTCTTATCTGAACGAAGTAGCTACATTGACTTTAAAGCAATTTTGCAAGATCCCAATTACTTATTTCCTTGGTATGATCGCATCCAAAATTTTTATCAAATTAACTATAATAATAGAATTCAAGGGGACAATTTAATACAAAAATCGAAAGAGAATTTCAACAATAGATTATGGGCGGAACATATAGCAAATTTGCAATCCAAATCCATAGATTACATTATCGTAGAAAAACAGACAAAAGCTTCAAATTCCTTACATTCGATAAAGTCCCCAGTAATAAAAAATGACAGATACGAAGTATTTCAGCTAAAATAAAGCTTGATTGAGAATTTATGTCGGATTTTATAATTTAATATGTATATTTTTTATTCTATTTCAATGAATTTTCCGATTTTTGTATTTTATTCAAATACTTATGCCAATTTTTGATAAGCTTAAATCTATTTTCGTAGTTAGTGAAGATGCTAAAAACACAGCTTCCGTAGAACAAAACACAACCAACAACTCAAATACAACTGTTTCGACTACAGCACCATCCGAACCAATCCGGGTGATCTCACCGGGGCAGGCATCAGATAAATTTATTGAAATACTACATCAAGTTTTAGAAAAGAATAACCAGCCTGGATTTGATTATCTAGAATACAAAAAAGCGGTTCAATCGGTAGCCAAGCTTCAAAAGATGGATGAAGAAAATCAATTTAAAACAGCTTTTGCAGCCGCACAAGCCATGAATGTTCAACCTTCAAGTTTGACTGAATCTGCCAAAAAATATTTATCTCTTTTACAAGTTGAAGAAACAAATTTTAATCAATCTGCAAATCAGTTTCTAGCCAATCAAGTTTCCAATAAAGAAAATGAGGCAAAATCGATCCAAAATTCTATCCAATCAAAGCGAGAACAAATAGAAAATTTAAAAAAGGAACTCGAAGTATCTGAAAAGCGTTTAGTTAGTTTGAAAAGTGAAATAGAAAGTGCGAAAGAAAAAGTAGATTCAAATATCGCAAATTTCAAAGCGAGTTATACGACAGTCATCGATCAAATCAAGTCAGATATCCAAAAAATGGATACGTATTTAAAATAATGGTGTAATATTGACGTCTGAAATGGAATACAAACAAAAATCATTCTGGAAAAGGCCTGAAGGTGTCACAGGTAGCATAGTTTTAGCTGGGCTCATTGGAGGTGGAGCTTTTTTGCTTTACACGTTTTTAGGCTCAATCATCGCTTTAGCATCAAATACATTGTATTTAGCGGCCATGCTTGTTGCTTTAGGTGCTTTAATCTATGTCGTACTTGATCCAAAAGCTAGAAACCTAAGCTGGTATATGTATAAATCCGCTATGCGTTGGATCACAGGTTTGTTTGTAAAAATTGATCCTATAGGAATATTAAAATCCTACGTTGAGGATCTAAAAGATAATCTTGGTAAAATGAATAAGCAGATTACCAAGCTGAGATCTCAAATGCACCAATTGAGAGAGCAAATTCACAATAATAATAAGCAAATTGAAACTTCGCTAGGTCAAGTACAATCTGCAAAAGATACTAACCAAGAATCAATCATGGTTCTTAAATCCAGACAAGCAGGTCGGTTGAAAGAATCAAATATCAAGCTTACTGACCTTTATAGGAAAATGGAGATCTTGTACAAAGTACTAAATCGAATGTATGAATCGTCCGAAGTAATGGCTGAAGACATTACAGACCAGGTAAAATTAAAAGAACAAGAGAGAACTGCGATACATGCAAGTCATTCCGCAATGCGCTCTGCAATGAGTGTAATCAAAGGAGATAAAGACCAAAGAGCTGTGTTTGATGAAGCTTTGGAATATATGGCAGATGATATCAGCCTTAAAGTTGGTGAGATGGAACAATTCATGGAGTTATCAGAAAATTTCATGTCCTCAGTTGATCTTCAGAATGGTGTTTTTGAAGAGGAGGGAATTAAAATGCTTGAAAAATGGGAGAACCAAGGCGTTAGCAGAATACTAGGCAAAGAAAAAGATATTTTGGTGGCAGGAGACAAACCACTTATATTGGATAGTGCTCGTCCAGAACGAGAGACAGTCGAAACAAACAATCCTTATGACGATTTTTTTAATGAAAAATAAAACTATATTATGGCTTCAAGATTAACAGCTTTTTCAAAATTTCTAATTACATTACTCATATTAGGAGTATTGTTTTTTGCGGGGAGATATTTTCTAAATAATACAGAAACAGGGCAAAGTCTTAAAAAACAAGGCACTGAGGCAACATCATCTTCAAATGGTCAAACTACTACAAGTTCAGGAACTTCTAGCAACTCAAAAGGTGATTCAGAATTATCTAGAGATGCAGTAAAAGTTGGCGTAGTTACTTGGGGTGGCTATGCAGGAGGAGAATACTTCAATGAAGGATTTAAAGCAAATAAAGAATCTAGATTTTATAAAGAATATGGATTTCCAGTAGAATTCAAAATATTGGATGATGTTCCAGTCTCTCGTGAAGCTTGGAAAAATGATGAAGTAAATTTATTATGGTGTACTATAGACGCATTGTCAACTGAAATAGGTGGCCTTGCAAATTATGATCCAGTCGTTGTATTTCAATCAGATTGGTCAAGAGGTGGCGATGCAATCGTCGCGCGAAGAGGAATAAATTCAGTATCAGACTTGCGAGGCAAAAAAATTGCAGTAGCAGAGATGTCTCCTTCTCATTCATTTTTATTATGGATGTTAGAAGCAGGTGGATTAAAATCTGGGGATGTAGAGATTATAAAACAAGCTTCAGCCATAGATGCAGCACAAGTATTCAAATCACAACAAGTGGATGCTGCAGTTGTGTGGAGTCCCGATGATCAAGCTTGTATAAAAGCTGTAGCAGGAGCGCGAATTCTTGAAAGCACTAAATCTGCATCAAACATTATCGCAGATGCTTTTATTGCAAAACGATCTTGGGCTGAAAAAAACAGAGATCGATTACAGAAATTATATGAAGGTTGGATGAAAGGTGCAGCTGAAATTAATAGCAGTGATGCCAATAAAAGAAAAGCAGCACAAATTCTTGCAGCGAATTTCACTGGATTCTCTGAAGATGATGCATATGCCGCAATTAACAACGTTCGACTTTGTACACATGGTGATAATGTAGATTTCTTTGGAATGAATCCAAATTACAAAGGAGTGACTGCAGAACAGCTCTATTCAAAAATGACTACAGCTTATAAAGCAATTGGATATGCTGAGGGAAAGATTCCAAATTGGAGAACAATCTCATATCCCGAGGCACAAAAAGCAACTTCACTTACTGGAACAGAACATCAATCTGAAGCCCAAAAATCATTTACAAAAGTTAGTGAAGCCGAAGGAAAATCAAAAGAGGCTATTGCTACCAAGCGTGTTTCCATAAATTTCCGATCAGGCGAATTCCTACTAGATGAAAATTCGAAATATATCATTGATAAGGAATTTGTAGAAATTGCAAAAGCATTTGGAAATTCAAGGATTCGTATAGAAGGTAACACAGACGATGCAGGTGCTAGAGATTATAATATTACCTTATCTAAAAAAAGAGCGCAATCGGTGGCTGATTACCTAATAACTACACATAAGATGGCTAGAAATAGATTTACTGTAATCGGAAATGGCCCTGACAAACCAGTTGCAACGAATACAACAGATGAAGGTAAAGGAAAGAACAGACGAACTGATTTTGAATTAATAGGAGAATAATATTTTACCAAAATGAATCAATGGTTTACCCTTCGAGGGAAATTAGATAGTAAGTCATCTTTACTTTTTCCTATTATAGGATTTTTTATTACAATTGCTATTTGGTGGATACTGGCTGAAATTTTTTCTACACAAAGACCGGTGATTGCAAACTACAACTCTGAGTTACCTTCATCAATCAATTCAGATATTAATGTAAATAGAGATTCAATTCTGAGAGCTGATTCTCTAGTTTTGGCGAATGCGACAAGCTATGAAAAGGTTTATCCATTATTGCCTAGACCTGATAAAGTATTACTCTCTTTCAGTGAATTATTTCAAAAAGACAAACTTGTTTCTAATACCTTGCATTCTATTTGGTTAAATGTTCAAGGTTATTTTTGGGCGATATTATTAGCAATTCCTATTGGTTTAATCATCGGTTTGTTCCCAATTTTCAACTCGTTATTCAGCAAACAAATTGACTCATTACGTTATCTTCCACTATCGGCATTAACTGGATTATTTATCATTTGGTTTGGATTGGGAGATCCGATGAAAATTGCTTTTTTAGCTGTAGGAATTATTGTGTATCTAATCCCTGTAGTCGTCCAAAGAATTCAAGAACTTGAAGAAGTATATCCTCAAACTGCTTATACAATGGGCGCTAGTAAATGGCAATTGATAAAAAATGTTTTTTTTCCAGGTATATTAACAAAACTCATTGATGACATCCGAGTCTTAACTGCGATATCATGGACTTATATTATTATTGCTGAATTACTTAACAAAGAAGCTGGAATTGGTTCATTGATCTATACAAAATCAAGACAAGGACAGATAGACAAAGTATTTGCACTTTTGATAATAATCGTTATTATTGGCTTATTACAAGATAAATTGTTTGGGCTTGTGGATCGCATGTTGAATCCGCACAAATATTATAAAACAAAAGAATCTGGTTTGGCTGAAGGCAAAATCGGAGTAGTAGCATTAATTCTATCAATAATAAGTGGAATACTATGTTCATATTTCTTAAAAATTAGTTTTCTCTGTACGCTTGGATGGTTATTATTTGCCGCAGGGATTTTAGCCTTATTGTATGCAACTTTTGTACTTTCTAAACCAGCCACAAAATGATTAAATTTGAAGATACTCATCTCAATAATATTATTGAATTAAAAAATATATCACAGTCCTACGATGGAGGAAAATCTTTTATTTTAAAAGATTTCAATTTGATCATAGAAGATAAACCCGCACAAGGTCAATTTGTAGTAATTCTTGGTATGTCAGGCTGTGGAAAATCAACTATTCTGCGATATATTGCTGGACTTCAACAACCAACTTCTGGAGAAATCAAAATTCATGATCGCGCTAGGGTTGAAAAAGACAGAGTCGGAATGATCTTTCAACAATATTCGTCTTTACCTTGGATGACCGTACTCGAAAATGTAGCTATGGGTCTTGAGTACAAAGGCATGGAAAAAAAAGAAAGAGAAGTTAAAGCCTTGGAGATGATTGAATTGGTTGGCTTATCTGGTCATGAGAAAAAATATGCACAATACCCCACTCTGTCTGGTGGTCAATTGCAACGCGTTGCAATTGGAAGAAGTTTACTTTCCAATCCAGAAATCCTATTAATGGATGAGCCCTTTGGCGCATTAGATATTAAAACAAGATTGCAGATGCAAGAAATGCTAGAAAATATTTGGCATAAATTTAACTCTACAATAATTTTTGTTACACATGATATCTCAGAAGCAGTATTTCTTGCCGATGATATTTATATCATGAAAGCTGCGCCATCATGTATTGCTGATCATATTGCTGTAGACCTACCATTGCAAAGAGATAGGAATACAAAGCGCGAAGCAAAGTTCCTCTCTTTAGTACAAGAAGTAGAAGATCGAATGATGAAAGTGTCAGAGTTGAGGTAGTGGATAGATAATAGTGAATAGGTAATAGTGAATAGATAATAGTGGAAAGTGAAAAGTGGAGTGTGGAGAGTGAAAAGTGGAGTGTGGAGTGTGGAAAGTGGAGAGTGAAAGGTGGAAAGTGAAAAGTGAAAAGTGAAGAGTGGAGAGTGGAAAGTGAAAAGTGGAAAGTGGAAAGTGGAAAGTGAAATGTAAAAACTCTATGTAGTTCTGTGAAACTAGTCCGTATAACTCTGTGGTTAATCATTTTGCATAATATTAAATCAATGTAAGTGGGAAGTGGAAAATGAAAGTGAACACGGAAATCGAAGACTGTATTATATAAATAACTAGAAAATTATCAATGATTATAAATCCACCTATAGCAAAAAAAATTGCAAAACAATTTGAGAATCATGGCATCATTCGACAGGATAACTATTACTGGTTGAATGATAGAGAGAATCCAGAAGTGATTCAATATCTTGAAGATGAAAATGCATATACAAAAAGCATTCTTGCACCATTAGAATCTTTACAACAAGAACTTTACAATGAAATAACTTCACGCATCAAGGCACAAGATCAAAATGTTCCTTATTTCTCCAATGGCTATTGGTATATTATTCGATATGAAGAAGGAATGGAACATCCAATATATGAACGAAAAAAAATAAGTTTAGAAGCAGAATCAGAGCTATTACTCAATGTAAATGAACTAGCTAAAGAACATAAGTATTATCAAATAAGTGTTGTTAAAATAAGTCCCAACAATAAAATCCTTTGTTTTGGTGAAGACACTACTGGTAGAAGACAATTCAAACTTCGTTTTTACAATCTGGAAACAAAAACATTTTATGAAGACGAAATAAAAAACACAGATGGAAATGCTGTTTGGGCTAATGATAATCGCACAATTTTTTATACAATAAAAAATAAAAGTCTTCGCGAATATAAGATCATGAAACACATTCTTGGCATGGAGGAAGAACAAGAAGTTTATCATGAAAAAGATGAAACATTCTATGTTCATGTATCAAAATCTCGATCAAAAGAATATATTATAATTTCATCTACATCGACTTTAACTTCTGAACATCGTTACATAGATGCAAATTTAGATTCAAGTGATTTCATTCTTTTTGCTAAACGAGAAAGAGGCATTGAGTATGATATTGATCACAATGGCAAAAAATGGATCATTAGAACAAATAAAGATGCAAAGAATTTTCGATTGATGCAATGCTCAAACGACAAAACGGATTCTTCTGCTTGGGTATCTTTAATCCCTTATGAGGAGCATATTTTTATTGAGGATTTTGATTGCTTTTCGAAATTTATTGTCATTACTGAACGAGTAGAAGGACTGACTAAAATAAAATTATTAAATGATGATCATACATCACATTATATCAACTTCCAAAATGAAGCTGTTTATCAAGTTAGTCTAGGCATAAATCCAGAACATGAGTGCAGTCAACTTCGCCTACACTTTAGTTCCTTAAAAACACAAAACTGTGTATTAGATTATACTATTTCTACAAAGGTTCTAGAAATTAAAAAAATAACTGAAATCGTAGGAGGTCACAATCCAGATGAATATACTACTCAAAGGATATTTGCAACTACAATCGATGATGTAAAAATTCCAATATCTTTGATTTACAAAACCGATTTGCGCGCCGACAATACTCCACAAGCATTACTACTTTATGGTTATGGATCATACGGAATTAGCATTGATCCATCATTTAGTTTAGCGCGAAAATCATTATTAGATCGAGGATTTATTTATGCTATAGCACATATAAGAGGTGGTGAAGAAATGGGCAGACAATGGTATGAAGATGGAAAATTATTAAAAAAGCAAAATACTTTTTCAGATTTTATATGTTGTGCAGAGCATCTCATTCAAATCAAATATTCAAATCCAAATTTACTCTGTGCAATGGGAGGAAGTGCAGGTGGTTTATTAATGGGCGCAGTAGTAAATCAACGACCTGAACTATGGAAAGCTGTAATCGCTGCTGTTCCTTTTGTCGATGTTGTCACCACCATGCTTGATGAAAGCATTCCTTTGACGACTGGTGAGTATGATGAATGGGGCAATCCAAATGATCCACAATATTTTGAGGCAATGCTAAAATATTCACCTTTAGACCATGTTAGTTCACAAATGTATCCCAATATGTTAGTGACTACAGGATTACATGATTCTCAAGTGCAGTATTGGGAGCCAGCTAAATGGGTAGCCAAACTAAGAGAGTTAAAAACAGACCAAAACAGATTATTAATGCATTGCAACATGGATACAGGACATAGCGGAGATTCTGGCAGATTCAAAGTATATAAAGAAATTGCGATGAATTATGCTTTTTTAATCGGAATTCTTCAAAATAAAATATAAGACAATGAATAAAAATCCCTCTGGAATCTATAGAATTCGATTTAAAGATTGTGATCCTCTTGGTCATTTATATAATACTCGATTTCTTGATTACATGCTAGAAGCAAGAGAAGATCAAATCGTTGATGAATATAATATTGATCTGCATTCTTATGCTACCAATAGAGCTATGGCTTGGGTGATAGTTCATCATGAAATAGCTTATTTGAAAGAAGCAATTCGAAATGAGAAAGTCCTAATTAAAACAGCCCTTTTATCATTTGATGAAAAAAGGATAAAAAACGAATATCAAATGTGGAATGAAAGTGGAACAATCCTTAAAAGTATCATGTGGACGCAATTCTTACATATTAATTTAGCAGAGAAGAAAACCATAGAACATCCTGAAGATATGCGTTTACTTCTGAACGAATTTGTTTCTCCAATTCAAGAATACACTTTGCAAGAAAGAATTCAAAAATTAAAAAATCAGGTAAATAAGTAGACACTGACTTGAAAATAATCGCCACTTTCTAATTCATTGAGAATGTGAATTACTACTTATTTGCTAACAAATACCTTTATAAGTTTCATCGATTTTGAGCTAATTAATGAGACGTAATATAATCCTGAATCAAAATTTAAAACTGAAAAACCTTCCTTTAATTCTTTTACAGAAGGTCGCGAGATAATTCTTCCTGTTGCATCAACTAAATGAATTTTTTGAATGTCTTCTAAATCATCGCCTGAAAGAAATATCATCGAACTTGTTGGATTCGGATAAAGAATCCAATTGTTGGCTGTATTATTCTTTTCTTCGTCAATTACAAACAAAGTAAACGAGCATGGAGCCATTCTATAAAATTCAGTATTCACTACCGCATTGTTATCAAAATATATAGATGCTCGATTTTGAATTATATTATACGAAGTATTTTTGATTGGAATTCGAAACTCTACATATGCTTTACTATTGGCTTGATCAATAGAACTGTCAGGTAAAAAAATCTGATTAAATTCAAATTCTATGATAGAATCGTCTACTATTCTCGCTAAATATAAATGGCTTGAATTACCAAAGGAAACATTCTTCAAATCAAAAATCTCAGAATCAAGAGTGTCGTGAACTATCACTTTGTAGGCAGTGTCATTTCCAGTGTTTTGAAAGTGAATTCTATAATCGACTATTTGATCACTATGGCTTTTGTGATAACAATCAAATATTTTATTAACATGCCCTTCTACGTAATTGGGATCGTATGAATTTCCAATTTCAAAACAAACATCTCTTTGCTTCGAAATAATTTTATCATAGCATTGATTATATTCATGTACTACTAGATTGTGACAATACACATCGCCAATTTTAGCATTACAAGAGACAGAATCTATGATAATAATTTCTTTTCTCTCACCAGATACAATACTGTCTATTGAAAAGCTCCAAGTATTAGCTTGAAATGTATAAGGGTGTGACACGAATATATTATTTAACAGAGATGGATGCTCATACTTCATCTCAATATTCTTTATATCCACTGCAGCATCATTATATAAAGTGAGCTTGAGATTTGACAAGGAGCAAGGTCGAATCCTATTGCTTGTAATTTGTGTACGTATCAAACTACTGTCTGAATGAGTTAAGTAACTTTGTATCGATTTACTATAATTGAAGCTAGTGTCTACACATCTATCTTTGCCTGAGAGGTAAAAAATTTTATTTATAAAATTAATTCCTGCACTTCCACATGAAACAGAATCAAGAAAATTAACAGTGTAGAATTCACTAAATCTCAAAGAATCAATTTTGAAAACTAAGGTATCACCAGCTAATACAAATTGCTTATCTACATTAATTAATTTAAGAATACTATCTTGAACTACTTGTAATGTAAAATTATATTGAGTTGAGTCAGTTTTATTCTCTACTCTGTATATTGAATTCACAATGCCACCTGCCTTAGCATAAGAACCAAAACCTGCATATTCAGATAAATAAAAGCAAGGATTCTTTTTAAAAATTGGAACATCCTTTGCATAATTTTTTAAAGGATATTTTATAACTATTGTATCTGGATTCTTTCCACAACTGACATCATAAATACTTTTGTCATAAACCAAGGAATAACTACTCTTTCCATAACCTAAAGTAACATTATAATTACCTAATGAATCAAGCTGCAAATAATCACAAGGTGTTGGGACAAAAATATATTTTGAATCGTACTTTTGATCCATAGAATCTCGAATGCAATTTCTATTGACATCAATAAAAACATTGCCATACATTTGAGTCAAGCAGTCATGACCAAAATACTTGTATGTTACTTGATACATTTTATCTAAATCAAAAGCTAAAAAAGAAAATTCATTGTCTTTCTCTTTTACAAAATTACTTTTAGCAAGTGCATGACATCTTGTTCCTTGCACACTAAAATTCGAATAAGACATCAACTCTAAATTTTTATCATATCGATAAAAACCATTATTTCCAAGAATTACTATTAAACCATCTGTTTCGATAAGCATGTCTTGCAATTTATCTGCGCAATAAATTTTATTAGACCAATCTGCTTTCTTGGTTTGAGTGTCAAATATACAGCGTTCAAATAATTTAGTTTCGCCATCATATAATTTATCATATCCATGAAACCATAACTCAAGATTGTTACTATTTAGAATCATTTTATGTGTTTCATACATTACCTTTGAACTCAATAAAAAATTATCGACTAACTGTAAACTTGAATTATATTTCAACCAATGCAAATCACCATAACCATTTCCACTATAGCTTGCAAAAACAGATAAATGAATATTATTTTGTTGGTCAATTGCAATGGCTTGTGGAACAACTCCTGTGGCGTACTTTTTTGTAAGTAAGCCTGAATGCAATTCATTGCTTAAATCCAGAACATTAAAATTTAGTTTAACTCCATTCGAGTTTATTCTTAGTAATGATAATAAATTTAGAACTTTATTTGCACCATTACGAAAACTATAATTAATGCTTGAAAAACCGCATGAAGTTAAATCGCCATTAGAAAACTCATGCACTTGTGAAACTACAAAATTAGAATCTTCTCTTTCCCAAAGCAAATTCCCATTTCGATCAATTTTTTCAATAGTGTTTCTCATGAAATTTCT
Source organism: Saprospiraceae bacterium (assembly GCA_016722295.1). Lineage (GTDB taxonomy): Bacteria > Bacteroidota > Bacteroidia > Chitinophagales > Saprospiraceae > Vicinibacter. The sequence goes on along the minus strand of JADKGL010000037.1, from coordinate 23,931 downwards.
ACTATAAGAAATTAAAACAGAACCGTCATTTAATAGCTTGGCTAAATTCAAATTAAGATTTAATGTATCTACTCTGTCACGTTGAAATAATAAATTTCCTAGCGGATCCATTTTTCTTATCTGAATAGATCTAGTGTCTGGAAAAGTAGCAGAGGTATTAAGTATTGTCATGTAATTGCCATCGGAAAGCTTGAAATAGTATGAGCTAACGAAATTACCAGTCCCAAAAGGTTTAAAATCAGGCTCGCATAATGACTGACAATAAGCTTTAATTGAAAAAATAAAGAGGGTAAAAAAAATTGTGTACTTCATATTTTAGGTTTCTAAAATACAAAGTTACATTATTTGCCAAAAATGTTGGTCCAAATTCTATAAGGAAACCCAAAATTAAAAAGCCAGGTCAATATCAACTATTAACCTGACTCTTATCTTTTAATTTTTTCTAGAAATTCTATTGATGGTAAGCAGTATTGTGAGTCAATTGCTCACCGCATTTACCGCATGGACCAGCAGCACCAGATCCACCAGCACAACCTTTAGGACAAGTAAAATGCCAAACTCCTTTAGCATTTTGAGCGGGCTCAGGTGTTGGAGCAGTGGTTGGTGTGAAATTCGGTGGAGTAGCTACAGGATTTGCTGTATTAGCCGGAGCAGCAGCAGGTGCAGTAGCATTTTGATCTGTGGTACTTGCCTTTGGTTCATTTTTGCAAGAAGCAAATGCGAGAATTGCACAAATAGATAATAAGGAAAGAAATTTCAATTTCATAATTTTAATTTTTTTGTAAAAATAATAAATATTTTTAATATAATAAGATTTCTAAATAATTCCACTGTTAGTAAGATATCTCTCGGCATCTAATGCGGCCATACATCCTGTTCCTGCAGCCGTTACAGCTTGTCGATAGATGCGATCTTGGACATCTCCACAAGCAAATACTCCTGCTACATTCGTTTGAGTTGTGCCTGGTTTTGTCACGAGATAACCTTGATCATCCATATCAAGCCATCCATGAAATGGTTGAGAATTGGGACTATGACCAATGGCTACAAAAAAAGCTGAAACTGGTATTTCACTTACAGTAGAATTTTTTACATCCCGAATACGAATTCCTGTAACACCATCTTCGCCTAAAATTTCAACTGTTTCAGAATTCCAATGAATCTGGATATTTGCTGTATTTTGAACTCTTTCTTGCATGATTTTGGAAGCACGCATATGGTCTTTTCTCACTAACAAATGAACTTTTGGACATAACTTAGCTAAATATGAAGCTTCTTCAGCCGCAGTATCACCTCCTCCAACGATTGCAACTTCTTTTCCTTTAAAGAAAAATCCGTCACACACAGCACAAGCAGAAACACCTTTATTCATCAATCTTTTCTCTGAATCTATTCCCAGCCATTTTGCACTTGCTCCAGTTGAAATTATTACTGCATGTGCACTAATCACTTCACCTGATTCTGTCCAAACTTTATGGATAGGTCCTGTAAAATCAACTCCAGTGATTTTCTCATATCTAACTTGAGTCTCGAATCTCTCTGCTTGTTTTTGCAAATCATCCATTAATTGTGGTCCATGAATCCCATTGGGATAACCAGGAAAATTCTCCACCTCAGTGGTAATCATAAGCTGACCACCAGGTTCTGCACCTGTAAACAATATAGGGTGCATATTTGCCCTAGCAGCATATATAGCTGCAGTGTACCCTGCCGGTCCCGAACCAATTATTATACAATGATGTATATCCATTAAATTTAATTTAACTCAGAATAAAACTAATGACTCAACTGATGAGCTTATTTTTAACTAAAAAATTAATGAATGAATCGGCATTTTGTTCAATTCCATCTTGTGTCGGAAACCAAAATTGTGCTCGTTCATAGGATTCTTTACGTCTTATAAACATATCTTCCAATTTTTGGACAATTTCATTCTGATTAAAAAACAAAGGTCTATTCACTATTTTTCGCTTGGCAAGCATTATAGGATTGGCTTGGATATAAATCACAGAATTTGTGCTAATTAGGCTCATATTGTCCATAAAATTCGATATACCACCACCACAAGCAACAATTTTTGGCGAATTACATAAAATTGTCGCCAATACGTATCGCTCTAAAGTTCTGAATGTAAATTCACCATATTTTTCCCAAATGCTAGGAATATCTAGGTTAGTCATGCGTTCAATTTCTGCATCTATATCGACAGTTGGGAGATTCAATCGTTCTTTACAAGAAAGAACAAGACTTGATTTACCAGACAAAGGTAGCCCAATTAGAAAAATATGTTTTTTTAATACTATTTTTGCCACAATATTAAAAAGTATGCGATTTTATACATTTTTATTAGTAACTATTTGTTTATGCTTTGGTTGTGAATCAAAAGTAAAATCAAATATACCTAAATCAGAAGACCCACTTTTGAAATCTATTGAGATACCAACCAATGAAAAAGGTGAAATCATCAATAGCGAAATGCCGCAATTAAATTTATTAGAAAATAAAATTGATTTTGGAACTGTAGAAGCGGGAAAGACATATACTCGACAATTAAAATTCACAAACAATGGCAAAGCCAATCTTTTAATATCTGAAGTTTCGTCAAGTTGTGGATGTACAGTGCCTCGATGGCCTAAAAATTACATTGTTCCTGGTGATAGCTCGGAGATTGTAGTAGAATATAATGGCAAAGACAAACAAGGTTATCAAGAAAAAGTATTAACAATCTATTCCAACACTAATCCTGTAGAAAATACAATAAAAATTATAGCAAACATAAAATCTAAAATATGAATACTGTTACAATGATTCTTCCTTGGATCTTGATTTTTGGCGTGATGTATTTCTTCATGTTAAGACCTCAGATAAAAAAACAAAAAGAACAAAATACCTATATTGACAATCTAAAAAAAGGTGATCAAATCGTCACTGGTTCTGGACTTATTGGGCGAATTACAAAATTCGAAGAAGCTGGTGTTATTGAGCTCCAAATTGACTCAAAAACATATATTAAAATCTTAAAATCTGCTATCTCTAAAGAAGCTTCAGAGGCCTTGGGAAGTAGAAAATATATTGATTAATAGAGTCTATTTTTAACAATTAGATTCAATATGTATTGAATAGTTACGATCTTATTATAGTTGGTGCTGGAGCCTCAGGCATTTTTGCCGCAATCACAGTAAAAGAAAATTGTTTTAATTGTTCTGTTCTCGTAATTGAAAAAACATCTAAAGCCTTAGGTAAGGTAAAAATCTCTGGAGGCGGTCGTTGCAATGTCACACATGATCCAAAAAAATCATTGCTACTTCCAGAGATTTATCCTAGGGGAAGCAAAGAAATGCGTTCTCCATTTTCTCAATTTTCTTTTCAAGATACAGTAGATTGGTTTGCATCTCATGGAGTGAAATTAAAAACCGAATCGGATGGAAGAATTTTTCCAGTCACTGATTCTTCTCAAACCATTATTGATTGTTTTTTGAATCTGTGTAAAAACTATGAAATCAAGCTCCAATACAGTGAAGAAATCATTAACATCAAACAAGAATTCAATACATTTACACTAACTTCAAATCAAAATAATATCTATCGAAGCAAATTCCTAATATTAGCGTTAGGTAGCATCAATTCGACCAAAACCCAGGCTATTTTGAATGCTATTCAAGTAGTATATAAACCTGCTATTCCTTCCTTATTTTCCTTTAACATACCGTCTTCTCCATTCGAAGGACTTGAAGGTTTGAGTTTTGACAATGTAGAAATTTGCATTTCTCAAACAAAACACAAAAACAATGGTCCAATGATAATCACGCATTGGGGAATAAGCGGCCCTGCGGTATTAAAGCTATCTGCTTTTGCTGCAATTGAACTACATGAATTGCAATATGAGTATGAAGTCAAATTAAACTTCTTACCAGAATATTCAGAAGCTGAAATCCAGAAATATTTGGCTGATAAAAAACAAACTGAAGCAAAACAATTAATAACAAATACTAAAATCCACAGCCTCCCTACCCGATTAGTCAAACGAATCATTGAACTTTCATCTATTGAATCAAATCAAAAATGGGCAGATCTTAAAAAGTCTGAAATGTATTCACTGGTTCAACATCTCACTCAGTTCAAACTACGATGCTCGGGAAAGACAACATACAAAGAAGAATTCGTCACTGCTGGAGGAGTTGATCTAAAACTAGTAAACATGAAAACAATGGAGTGCAAAACCATTCCAAACTTATACTTCATTGGTGAAATGATTAATGTCGATGGTATCACAGGTGGATTTAATTTTCAAAATGCATGGACGACAGGATTTACTTCGGGAGTCGATATTGCAACGAAGTTAAATGACAATATAACTTAATTACATACTACCCAATTTAATTGATCTCAAACTTCAAAAATACTTTACAAGATTTTCTCAAGTCAAAACCTTTTGAACATGACTTGGATCAACATGAATCTCTAAACCCATTGCGATAGAGTCCAATGAGACAATAATTCTCTTTTTACCTTTAATATCCAAAACTCGTGCCTTAATCCCTGCAAGATTTCCCGAAATAACTTCAACCATATCACCCACTGTATAGCTATCACTTAACTCAAATTGTCCGATGACTTCTCCTGTTATTCTTTTTAATAAATCAATTTCAGAAACAGGTATAACTGCGGGAATGCCAAATTCACTTATGAACTTACCAGTATACGGAATTTGAAAAATCTCACTAAATCTCTTTTGATTTGAAAACACAAACACATATCCTGTAATTAATGGTTTTGCGACTTTTCGGATTTTACGAGCATACATTCTAGTATATTCATTTATTGGTACATAAGAAAAAATGCCTAACTTCTCCAATCTATCTTGCACCCACTTTTCTGACCTCGCTTTTACACGAAGCGCGTACCAATAACTTGATTCAGGTGTTTGCATTTTATTTGAATTGCTCAACATACCAACTCACCGTATCCTTAATCCCATTTTCAAATGAAGTTACTACATTGTAATTCAAGATTTGCTTTGCTTTTGAAATATCTGCATAAGAAAACTTTATATCACCTTTGCGTTCTAACTCATAATTAGGTAAAATCTTAGAACCTAGTTCCTGCTGTATCGCAAAAAATAAATCATTCAAAGTAATACTAGAACCACAGGCAATATTAAATACTTCACCGTATGCATTATCTCCAGCATTCAGTGCTAATTTACAGCCAGAAATCACATTACTCACATGAGTAAAATCTCGACTAGTGGAACCATCACCAAAGATTGTAGGTTGTTCTCCCCTCAATAGTTTTGTAATAAAAATCGGAATCACCGCAGCATACTGAGAATACGGATTCTGCCTTTTACCAAATACATTAAAGAATCGTATGGCAATTGTTTTCAAACCATACAGATGATAAAACTGCCGAGCATAGAGCTCTAAACCATATTTTGTTATCGCATAAGGTGAGACAGGATTAGGAAAATCAAGTTCTGATCTAGGTCTTACAAGTTCATCATTTCCTTTATTTCCATAGACTGAAGAACTACTAGCACATACAAAGCGTTGAATCTGTTGCTCCTTAGCTGCTACAAGCATATTCAATGTACCATTGATATTATTTTCATTAGAATTCAATGGTTCCGCAATAGATCTTGGCACCGAGCCTAAGGCCGCTAGATGTATCACTGCATCCATGTCCTTGCATGCTTGAATACAACAATGGAGATCACGTATATCGCCTTCCATTGCTTCAAATCCTTCATAACTTTGAAAAGAGGCTAAGTTCTCTCGATTCCCACTGGAATAATTGTCCAAAACACGAACTGAATATCCATTCATTACTAAATCTTCAACAAGATTTGAACCAATAAAACCAGCACCACCAGTGATAAGTATATTTTTCATTTGCAAATTAAAAAACGACAAAATATGAATTTTGTTTAATATAACCGGACTTAGAAAAACTCAACTGCCCTAAATTAAATATTGGAACAAGCTAGTACTAAAAAAAAGATTACTAATAAAACATAGCATGTGGTCAACTATAAATTCTTTTTTTATGAAATGTCTAAATGTACAAGAATAAAGCTAATTTGCACAGAGACTTAAAACTAAAATTTAACAATAACACAATTTAATTTAGTTTCAATTGACGCATTGAAATAGAATTAAAAACAATATTTTGAGAAGTATGCGAACTAATTAATACTTTTACAGCATATAACATCATGAAATCATAGCTAGATTGCCTCATATATTTGTTAATTGAGATTTGTTATAATAGTTGGATCAAAAGCTTGAAACTGCGTGTTGCAGATAAATTACCACTATTCAAAAGTTTATAAACAGAAAATGAATTGTAAAAATTGTGATACTGAAATAAATCAAAATTATTGTCCCAATTGTGGTAAAGCGGCTACACTTAAAAGAATTGATCATCATTATATTGTTCATGAAATAACCCATCTTTTACACTTTGAGAAAGGGATCTTATATACCATTAAGCAATTGCTCACAATGCCAGGCACAGCAGTAAGTAAATTCATCACAGAAGACAGAAGTCGTCTTGTAAAGCCTGTCGTTTTCATTATTGTGACATCCTTGGTTTTTTCCATTATTTCTCATTTTTTTCATATCGAGAGTTTTGTTTCTTATAAAGACACGGACAATCGATCAACAGTGGATAAAATGTTCAAATGGGGAGATGTAAATTCTGGATATGCAAATATTATAATCGGAATATTTATAGCTTTATGGGTCAAATTATTTTTTCGAAAATATGGCTATAATTTATATGAGATTCTAATTCTTCTCTGTTTTGTTACAGGAATATCCATGATTATTTTTTCTGCGTCAGCACTACTGCAAGCCCTGACCCATATACTCTTAATGAAAGCTTCTGGAATTGTTGGATTAGCTTATTGTACATGGGCAATTGGGGATTTTTTTGATAAGTATCAAAAATCCAGCTATGTTAAATCATTTTTTGCCTATGTTTTAGGTTTAGTGTCATTTTCCATTTCAATGATTCTTGCTGGAACTATAATTGACAAATTATTCGGAGTTTAAAAAAATAATAATATTGAGTAGTATTTAGTTTTTTAAACACACTGATTTTGCTATGCCGAAATTAACTCAACTCACCACTAGAAATCTTTCCCAAAAACTGTTCGATATCCTCAAGCATTTTGGCTTCGGATTTATTTATTTTTTTGAAATTAAAAGCGATTTCTCTGCAAGTGTGCAGAAGTAATTCATTGGTCGCAGCATCAAAAAAGTAAGGATGCTCTTCAGCATAGATTTTGAAATCTGAAAGAGCATCCTCAGCCCTATAACCTTCTTCTTCCAGCCATTCAAATACCGCTTCAACTTCAATACCGCCATCGGTATCAAAATCATGTGCTGACTGGTCGGTTTTCTTCCAGAAAGAAATAATCTCTTGATGTAGATGCGCAAACTCATCTGGATGGACTGACCCATCTGCATCTGCTACAGCATAAAATAAGTAAGCTATTTTCTCAAAAAAAGACTCTGATTTCTTCATAAAAGTTTTTTATTATAGTGTGAACCATTTTACACTATATTGGTAAAGATTTTAAAAATAATGGAAATGAGTGTACGGTCTTATTCTGCCGCCTGACCTTTTACATATTTGTCGTAAACATAGACAGGTATTTTGCTATGTGCAAAATGCTCTTCAATGATCGGCTCCACATCTTTCCAATCCAGACCACCTACACCAGTTGCTATTTTAGGCAAAGCGATGCTTTGGATATTGTTTTGCTCAATCTGATGTGCCAATTCTTTAAGACAATGTCTTAGATTGTGCAAACTTGCCTTTCCAGGATGACCAGAATTATGTTCTGCTGGTTCCTGAGTCATTAAATTGAAGATCTTTTTGTGATTGATCCCTTGCCACAACCATACACTTCCTGGTTTTGGATGATAGGTCTGACAATAATGTCTGAAATCTTTGTAAAGTGAAGGGTAATCTTCACGTACATGCGCAGCTAGCCCGCTGTCAAAATGATCCAAAGGGGCAACGCCATGCGCTATGGCATCCGCTTTACTCAATAGGATATCTCCTTGAACTTTCTTTATCATAAACTTTAACAATTTTATACTTAAATTATAAGAAAGAACCCATTTTGAATGTTTTTTCTTTCTAGGTAAATTTACAGATTTCATTCGATATATTTTAATATTAATGACATTATTTTATACAAAAAAAAAGAGGATGTAAATTTTAGATTAATCGAAAAATGACAAAATTTTTAACAAACAGAATTTTAATAAAGAAAATCTAATAATTAGATGTTTTTTATGGGCTATCCATTATGAATTCGAAACAAATATTGGTCTCGATATTTTTAATGAATTTGATTATAAATGGCAATTTTTTAAGAATATGCAATTTTGATCATTTTCAAGCCTTTTTTTTGAAGGAGGCTTCTAGGCTTAAACATTTTATAGAATTTCTTAAATGGTATTTATATATGGTAAAACAACACATGGAGCATTTACCACGTGAAATTTAGCTTCATTTTGGCACCTAGAGGTGAATTCAAATGGTGGAACAAATTTGGTAGTCGACAAATAGCCTATTGTCAAAATAATAGGCACAGAAAAATCGATAGGAAAACATTTTTGAACTAAAAACGATTAAGATATGTGGAGATTGCGCTTAAGCCGTGTATCATCTAAGTTCTGAAATTTTGGAAGAATGAAAAATAAGGTCAGAAATTGGGTCAAAAGCTCGATTTTTCGGAAAATAAATGATCTGAGTAAAGTTGAGACAATTCATTCAAGGCCATAAAATCAGATCAGTGAAATACGAATAATTGATGCAATATCTAAATGTCCATCTGTTGCTTTGAGTATTAAAGAGCATGAATAAAACTATTAAAATGAAAATCCATCCAACGCGAATTCACTTTATAATTAGTATCAGTATGCTAATATTTTTATTGGATATTCTAATCTAAAATAATGCTAAATAATTGATGTATGCAGAAAATAGGGATTGCATTATCTGGTGGTGGATTTAGAGGCTTTGCTCATCTAGGGGTATTGCAATATTTATTTGAGCAGGGCATTATACCTTCAGTGATTTCTGGCACAAGCGTGGGCTCATTGGTTGGTGTAATGATAGCTGAAGGATACGAACCTGAGGAACTTTTTAAAATGGGCAGATCCATAAAATTTGCAAATAGCATAAGAGGTCTTGGTGCGAAAGCTGGAATATTTCCTACCAATACTTTAAAGGACTTTATATTAAAATACATTCCACATAATTCTATTGAGAAACTTAAGATTCCTTCCTACATTGTTTCAACAAACCTATCAGAATCAAATCTTTTAGTCTTCAATGAAGGGCCGATCGATATTGCTGTGAGAGCTTCATGTTCTTTTCCACTAGTATTCCAACCTCTATATTACAATCATTCCTATCTATCTGATGGTGGCATTCTTAATAATTTTCCGGTTGATATTATTGAAGGAAAATGTGACAAAATCATAGGAATCAATATCAGTCCTATTAGTAAAATAGTTGGAGAGATGAATATTGCTGCATTGTTGAAGCGAACAGTACAAACCGCTATTAATAGTAATGTCAATCATAAAATAGAAGTTTGTGACCTCTATATTGAACCCAAAGATATAGGATCTTATGGCATATTTGACACTAAGAAATCAGATGAGCTGTACAAACTGGGATATCAGTCTGCAAAGGAGATGCATGAACATATTGTTAACTTGAAGGGCTAATTGATTATATTGTAAAAAGAACAATTTGCTTTATCTTAATCTTGATAATTTATTTATACTAGATTTTTTACAATAAAATTTAATTTATTTTCTCATGGACTTTATTTTTATTCGTATTTTTGCGAACAATATAATTTAATTCATACGTGCCATCATGCCAAAATCTATTTACTATACAGAGGAACAAGAACAAATCGCAAGGATTGCAAAGGCTTTAGGAAATCCAACACGTATAGCTATTTTGCAATTACTCAGTTCGAAGGCTTGTTGTTATCACGGCGATATGGCAGAAGAATTACCAATTGCAAAGTCAACACTTTCTCAACATCTCAACGAATTAAAAAATGCAGGTTTGATACAAGGCGACATCACCCCACCAACTGTAAAGTATTGTATCAATAAAGAAAATTGGAAGCGTGCAAAACAACTTTTTCAGTTTTTTCAGTGAAGTCAAAAGCCCGAAAGCCGCCAAAAGCAGTTTAATAAATATTTGTTAATTATTATTCGTATTTAAACGAATGTTCGTATATTTGCGAACAATTACTTTTATATGCAGATCATTAAAATTTTAGGAACTGGTTGTGCAAAATGCAAACAAACAGAACAGCTTGTAAAGGAGGTCATTGCAAAAAATGGAATCGATGCAGTTGTTGAAAAAATCGAGGACATTCAGCTGATCATGGAGTATAATATTCTTTCCACTCCTGCAGTGGTCGTTGATGAAGTTGTTAAAATAAAAGGAAGGGTTCCTAGCGAAAAAGAAATTTTGGAGGCAATCAAATAATTAAATAATATGCAACGCAAATTAAAATTTCTTGATCAGTACCTTACACTTTGGATTTTTTAGCCATGGTCGTAGGAGTTGGATTAGGATATTTTTTTCCTGGCATTAAAACTATTTTTGACACTCTCTCCATTGGTTCCACCAATATTCCTCTAGCTATTGGTTTAATATTAATGATGTTTCCACCTTTAGCAAAAGTAGATTATGCATTGCTGCCCAAAGCTTTTCAAGACAAAAAAGTAATGGCACTTTCATTATTATTAAATTGGATTATTGGCCCTATTTTAATGTTTGTTTTAGCCATTATATTTTTGCGAGATCAGCCGGATTATATGGTAGGTTTAATACTCATTGGTTTAGCGCGATGTATTGCTATGGTGATTGTTTGGAATGATTTAGCTGGTGGAAATAGAGAATACGCTGCTTTACTTGTAGCATTGAATAGTATTTTTCAGTTGATCACTTATAGTGTTTATGCTTGGTTTTTTATTAATGTGTTACCGAGCAAATTGGGTATAGGAAATTTTTCAATAAATGTACCGATGGGAGAAGTTGCACAAAGTGTCATGATATATTTAGGCGTACCATTTTTAGCTGGATATTTGAGTAGAAGATATTTAGTCCAAACTAAAGGTATTACTTGGTATAATACCAGATTCATCCCACGAATTTCACCGATTACTTTGTACGCACTACTTTTTACCATTGTCTTGATGTTTAGTTTGAAAGGTGATAAAATTTTAGAATTGCCATTGGATGTTTTGAAAGTAGCAATACCATTAATTATATACTTTATTTTGATGTTCTTTGTCAGTTTTTTTATTAATAAATCGATGGATGTTCCCTACGATAAAAATGCTGCGATCTCATTTACTGCTACTGGAAACAATTTTGAATTGGCTATTGCAGTTGGTATAGCCGTTTTTGGCATTCATTCAGCACAAGCTTTTGTTGGTGTGATTGGGCCATTGGTTGAAGTTCCTGTATTAATTTTATTGGTGAAAGCAAGTTTGTTTTTAAAGTCAAAACTGTATGCTCATGTTTCCTGAAATCTTAAAAAATATTGAATCTTTTTCAGATCAAAATATACAAGCAGAACGCAAATTTGCTTTACAAAAATTGGTAGATTACATCAATAAAAAAAGAGAAAGCGATGAAACGATCCGGTTGAATTTTATATGTACACATAACTCTAGAAGAAGCCATTTAGCACAGATTTGGGCTCAAGCAATGGCTTATTATTTTGGACTAAAAAATGTCAGTTGTTATTCAGGTGGAACAGAAGCGACAGCAATGTTTCCCATGGTTGTAGAGACGCTAATTCATCAAGGATTTCAAATTCAAAAATTGAACGTTTCAGAGAATCCAGTATACACTATTAAATTTACTGAGAATGAACCAGCAATAATTTGTTTTTCTAAAACATATAATAATGATTTTAACCCTAAAAGTAATTTTAGTGCGATAATGACTTGTGATCATGCCGATGAAAATTGTCCTATTGTGCAAGGTGCTGAGACTAGATTTCCGATTCAATACGGTGATCCAAAGTTATATGATGGAATGGCGATACAATCTGAAAAGTATGCGGAGCGCAGTTTAGAAATTGGAGAAGAAATGTGGTGGGTATTTAAATCGACAATTTAGAAATGTTTGATTGGACACAGAATTTTGCTGATTGGTTGACTTATCAAGTCCTAGGAATGATGAAGGGAAATCATTTTGCAGACGCACTAAATTTTTTTGTGTTTGATAGTATTAAAATTTTTATTCTACTTTTTTTTATAACGATATTAATGGGTGTGATCAACGCTTATTTTCCTATAGAGAAAGTAAGAGTTGCATTGCAAAAGCGCAAATGGTATGGTTTAGATTATTTTTTTGCTTCTTTTTTTGGGAGTGTTACCCCATTTTGTTCCTGTAGTTCAGTTCCTCTATTTATAGGATTTGTACAAGGTGGAATACCTTTGGGTGTAACATTTGCATTTCTCATTTCTTCACCATTGGTTGATGCTGTGACTGTGGCTATGTTTATGGGTATGTTTGGAGCAAAGACAACGTTTATTTATGTCATTAGTGGAATAATTATGGCTATGATTGCTGGTTTTATTTTAGGTAAAATGGGATTGGAAAATTTGCTGACACCTTGGGTTAAACAAATTATAGAGAATAAACAAAAGCGAATTTTTGAATTTCAACAAGAGCACAAAAGTTTATTAAATAGAATGCCTGAAATATTTATTGAAGCCATGAAAATCGTTAAAGCAGTATCGATATACATAATAATTGGTGTTGCAATAGGTGGATTGATGCATGGTTTTATTCCTACTAATTTTTTTGAACAATACATTAGTAAAGATAATCCATTCGCTGTGCCGATAGCAGTTTTATTGGGTGTTCCTATGTATACGAATACTGCAGGAATACTTCCGATTATGCAAGTGATGGTCCAGAAAGGGATTCCATTGGGCACGGCTATCGCTTTTTCGATGGCAGTCGTTGGCTTATCATTCCCAGAGGCAATGTTGTTAAAGAAAGTCATGACTGTAAAAATGTTAGTTATATTTTTTGGTGTTGTAAGCATTTGCATTATAGTATTGGGATATATTTTTAATTGGATTTTGTAAATTTGAAAATTATATAAAAATGAAACATAATATTTTATTATTCTCCTTCACTTTAGTTTTTGTATTTCTTTTTTCATGCATGGGCAATAGTCAAGCGACAAAGATTTCAGGTTCAAATGGTGGAACTTCTAGCATCGAAGTGATTCAATTTCATTCAGAACACAGATGTGTGACATGTAATCTAATTGAAAAACTTACAAGGGAGACGTTGATTGAACATTTTCCTAATACTCCTTTTATATTGGTTAATGTGGATGACAACAAAAATGAGAAGATTGCTGAGGAATTTGAAGCAACAGGAACAGCACTGTTCATTTATAATCCAAAATCAAAGAAGAAAAAAGATCTAACTGATTTTGCCTTTATGAATGCAAAGAATAAACCAGAAGATTTTAAAAAAGGTATAAAAAGAGAAGTTGAGCAATTTTTAAAAAATTAAGTTTTATTTCTTTTAATTTGTTAATTTTTACAAGCGATGGAATATCTTGAACAGTTGGCCCAGAACCCTGAGATGCCATTATTGGCTGCTTTTGCCTTAGGTCTTTTGACAGCAATAGCGCCATGCCCATTAGCAACCAATATAACAGCAACAGCCTATATTGCAAAAACAATCAATAGCAAGAAGAAGGTGGTATTAAGTGGTTTACTTTATACCTTGGGCAGAATATTTTCTTATACATTACTTGCAAGTATTATATATTTTGGAGCAAGTAAGTTTAAAATAGCAAAGTTATTTCAAGGGAATGGTGAAAAGTATATTGGTTTTGTATTAATTCTATTGGGTTTGATAATGCTTGATGTGCTGAAGTTTAATTTTATTAAAACAGGAGCATTAACGGATAAGTTATCAGATAAATTTAAAACTAAAGGATTGCTTGGATCATTTTTGTTGGGCGGATTGTTCGCTTTGGCTTTTTGTCCTTATAGTGGGGCATTGTTTTTCGGAATGTTGATGCCGATTACAATTAAATCAGGACTGACTATTCCAGTAATCTATTCGATCGGGACGGGACTTCCAGTCGTATTGTTTGCTTTTGTTATCGCATTTAGTATCGAAAAAATAGGAATATATTTTAATGCAATCAGCAAGTTTGAAAAAGTAATGCGGATCATTGCAGGAATTGTATTTATACTTACTGGATTATTCTACATTAATATCTATTTCAAATTGATCTAAAGCTAATTATAAAAATTCTTGACTTCAACGAATACTAAAACTTGGACTCAATAAATAAATTTGATTTACGTTTGATCAAAGTATGTTAAAATTCAATTCGCGATACTTTGCATTGGCGCTTTTGATTCTAGTAGTAGAAATTTTAATTGCCATATATGTCCATGATAGCTTCATACGTCCATATATAGGAGATTTACTTGTGGTGATATTCATTTATTGTTTTTTAAAGTCTTTTGTCAGTTTATCGACTTCGAATGCGGCACTCTATGTACTACTCTTTTCTTATTTTGTTGAAGCGCTGCAGTATTTTAGAATCGTTCAACACCTTGGATTTCAAAGGAATAATCTTGCTAGGATAATCATTGGTACATCTTTCGATTGGAAGGATATCTTAATGTATACGATTGGCATTGTAACAGTGGTAATTATTGAAAGTGTATTCTCTTCCGAGAATAATATGTAGTAATGCATAAAATAAACGCTTTTCACTCATTTGATAATACCCATTTCACATTAATTCTTATATAAGGCAATTGCGCCAGTAATGAACTATTAGTTAAGGATATTATTTAATTGGTATTCATCATTTTTTATATTTCAAAAAACAATATCATGGAGTATTGTGTATATTGTATCGATAATTATTGTTATTTTTGATGATGTTAAAAAATTCTTTAAAATGATAAAAGTAATCTTAACTGGCGCTACTGGAATGGTTGGAGAAGGTGTATTATTGGAGTGCCTACAGAATGATAAAGTTAAAGAAATATTGAGTATAAGCAGAAAGTCATGTAATATTTCACATCCAAAGTTGAAAGAGTTATTGGTTTCGGATTTTTTGAAACTTGAGGACTATTCTGCAAAGCTGGTTGGATATGATGCTTGTTTTTATTGTGCTGGTGTAAGTTCATTAGGTATGGATGAAGAAAAGTATACAAAATTAACCTATGATACGACAGTACATTTTGCTAAAGTCTTGTCGGACATAAATCCAAGCATGAATTTTATTTATGTTTCCGGGACTAGCACTGACAGTACAGAGAAGGGTAAAGTAATGTGGGCAAGAGTTAAAGGAAAGACGGAAAATGATTTGCACAAACTGCCATTTAAAGGACAGTATAACTTTCGTCCAGGTTTTATGAGCCATTTTAAAGAACAAAAAAATATAAAATTCATCTTTAAGATATTTGCAGCAATTATTCCAAGCTTATTTCCAAAATCTTCACTTACTCTTCAAGAAGTTGGAAGAGCAATGATTAATGCGACAATCGATTCTTATCCAAAAAATATTCTAGAAATTGCAGATATAAAATCTATTTCAAATTAGATTTTATAAATCTTAGTTTTGTAGTAAATTAGACTATTTTTACCAATCAAATAATTTCAGAAATATGGAAAAACAAATTTATGCGGTTTATTTGCGTCCACAAAGACCTGATTTTGCTACTACGATGTCAGATAGTGAGAGGAGTATTATGATGGCACATGTCGCTTATTGGACAGAAAAGCTCAATCAAGGCAAGGTCTATGCTTTTGGGCCCGTACTAGATCCAATTGCGATTTACGGACTTGGGGTAGTGTCAGTTTCTAATGAAGAAGAGTTAAAAGATTTTATAGCAAATGACCCCGCTGGTTCGATAAATAAATATGAATATTTTCCAATGAAGGCTGTAGTCCCTATTATTTCTAAAAACTAAAATATATAATCATGGCGAATAATGCAGTACATTTTCATCGAGTAATAAAGGCACCAGTAGAAAAGGTCTTTAGAGCTTTTTCCAATTCACAAGCAATTGCATTTTGGATTCCTCCATATGGATATTTATGTGAAGTTCATCATATGGATTTCGTTTTGGGCGGAAGCTTTAGGATGTCCTTTTACAATTTTACCACTCAGAAATCACATTCATTTGGTGGCAATTATTTAGAAATAAAACCAAATGAGACGATCAAATATTCAGATAAATTTGATGATCCTAATTTACCAGGTGAAATTATAACAAGTGTACAATTTCGTTCTGTAATATGTGGCACAGAAATAAACATCTCTCAAGAAGGAATTCCCGATATGATCCCTCTTGAATTCTGTTATGTAGGTTGGCAAGAATCTTTATAAAAATTGATAAAACTAGTCGAACCTGAAATAAATGAAAATTAAATTGTTCAACATAAATTATTAAGAAATGGCAACAGTAAATGTGTATTTAACTTTTGATGGTAAATGTGAAGAAGCCTTCAATTTTTATAAATCAGTCTTTGGTGGCGAATTTTCTTATATAGGAAAATTCAAAGATATGCCACCGCAGGAAGGTGCAAAAATGAGTGAAGCGGATGGAGAAAGAATTATGCATGTCACTTTACCTATAAGTAAAGAAACATGCTTATTCGGTAGTGATACAGGTGGAGAATGGGCTTCAAGCTATATTGTCGGTAATAATTACTCTATTTCAATAAATGCTGAAACCCAAGAGGAAGCAGATAGACTTTTCAATGGACTTTCAAGTGGAGGTCAAATCACCATGCCTATGAGCAAAACTTTTTGGGGTGCTTATTTTGGGATGTTCGTAGATAAATTTGGCATTAATTGGATGGTGAATTTTGACGAACAACCGATGGGCTAAGATTTTATGTTTTAATCCAGATTATTCATTGAAGATATTTTTCAAGATATAATAAATTTATTTACATTGAGTAATCTGGGTTTAACTAAATTGAATTAAGCAAGTTTTACTTTATGAACAAAATTTTAATAATTTTTGAAATTGTAGATTTTGATACTCTGGATACATTTAAAAATTAACAGTGAGATTAGTTTATATTATCATCAATGTAAAGTAAATTGTCAATTCTGAGTCGAACACATAATTTTATAGACAAGCTAAATCCAAAAATACTTTTATCAATTGGAACACTTAGATTAATATAGTTCATAGCGTAAAGAAATGAATGATTTTATAACAAAGATTTTTTTTGCGCACTTATAAGAGATATTCCTATCGATCTCAATCTAAAATAGTTGAACAGCCAATTTCATTACAATCCTAGCTTTCGCTCCCATTCAGCATCTGAAACAAAACATGGAAATCTTACTACATCTTTTATAGTATTTTGCTTATCCACAATCAACAGAAGTGGATACCCAAAACTGTAATTGAACACACTGTCAATCAACTTATCAGAATCTGGTATAATTTTAAAGTTGAATGGTTTATCGTTTAAGGATTCATTTACTAAACTTTTGCTATTGCGACAAAATGAAATAAACTCAATGTTCTTGTTTGCAAATTTTTGTTGTATATGGTTCAAACAAGGCTTGCTTTCTATACATGGAGGGCAAGTAGTAAACCAAAAGTAAAGGAGTTTAGTCTTGCCTAATAAGGACTGGTAAGAATGCATTTTATTATCCATATCGGGCATTTCATTGAAAACAGCTATCTGTGAGTTGACTAGCAATTTAGGCTCGTAACTATAAATTGTATCTTGTCCTTCAATTCTAATAGTTGGTTTTTTATAGACTTCATTGATCGATTCTAGATATTCTTCCCTCGTCTGATTTTTTGCTGGTTTGGAGCTTACATGCGAATATTGAAACGAAACAAAGAAATAAACTTAACTGAACTAACTTGTCGTGTTGTATTAATTTGGTCATGTTCATTTTTAGGTTTTCAAAATTATTTCAATTTAGAAATATTAATTTTATTATCATATTATTAGCATGATTTTATCTTTCCCCTTTTGGTTTGTTTTTGTAGTAATGCTGTAAACTCTTTACTGTTGGGATATCCATTTTTTTCTTCTCTTCTCCAAATTCTTTGGATCTTCTACAGGAAACAAATAGATTTTATCTTCGATGAAATAAAACTGTGTGCCATATACTTGTTTTTTACCATTGAGCCATAATATCCGATCTATTAGATGTGCCAATTCATAACCATCAAAATTTCCTTCATCATAAGCTTTTTGGGCAATGGGCAACACTTTCTCCATATATTCCAATGGTCCATGTAATATAATAGTCATTGCTTTTGGTACATTTGTATATCCTACGAGTGAATAAGTTGGGAATCCAAAGATACCAATTAAGGAATCTAATTTATGTACTCTTAATGAGCAATTTAAATACCGCTTAACTCCCAATCCATTTGGGACAAGTTCTCCAATTTGTAGCCCAACAGATTCTTTGTCTAAGAGTCGTTCTTCTAACCGATCCTCTTTTGCTAAATCTATGAGATTTTTAATAAATACATAATTGTATGTTTCCTTAAGACTATCACAAGTATTTTTTATAAGATTCAATGAGTTTGCATATAGATCACCATAGTGCTCATTTATTTTCTCTTTTGATCTTGAATTAAAACTAGTATAGAGCAGACACATATTATGTATTCCTGTCTTTAAGCCGAGCTGGGTGTATTTATAAACCGTATCTGGAGAACACTTTAGGTTTATATAAGCATTAGCAAAATTTCCACAAATCTTCTTTTCCTAAATCTTCATATGATTTTACACGCAAATAAATGACATTTGCTTTATAAACATCTTTGGGTACATTACCATATTGAGGTGGAATCCAAACTTGAGCTGAAATTGAATTCCATAAATTAGTGAGTAATATAATTGCAATTTTTTTTCATCGTTTGAATAAAGTTTCAAACTCACTTGATCCTACAATAATACGAAGAATATTAAATAAAGAATCTTTTTATACAAACATTTGTTTATGTAGTTAAAAATTCAGTTCCAAAAGTATAAAATTATTATTTTTGCAGTATGGATCCTACTATTAACAACCCTCATGACAAGTTTGCGAAGGAGATGCTTTCGCAAAAATCATTTGCTATAATTTTCCTTACAGAGTATTTACCAAAAGAGATAATAGATTGTTTAGATTTGGGGTCGTTGACTTATAGTCCTAATAGTTTCATCAATGAATCTCTTGAAGAGCGATTTTCTGACATTGTTTTCAAAGTTCAAATGAAAGAGCAGCATGGAGATTGCTTTGTAAGTATTCTAATAGAAAACAAAGCCAATCCTAGCAAGTATGTATCGATTCAAGTACTAGAATATCTAAGCTCAGCTTATGCTGCACAAGTCAAAGCCAAAAAAAAGTCCATCCAGTCATACCAATCCTATATTACCAAGGTAAGGAGAAATGGAAAGTAGAATCTATGGCAGATTTATTGAAGACTTATCCAAAAGCGCTTATGGAATACGTTCCTAACTACAAAAGTGTGTTTGTCGGACTTTTTGGATTAACAGATGAATCGCTTAATCAACTGGAAGACAATGCTTTGCGCACTTATTTGTCTTTGCAAAGATATCGATATGATCCAAATGCCTTAGTTAAGCAAATGCAACAGATTATCAACAGTATCGATCCATATTACTCAAAGAACTATTTAAGGAAATTTTTTGTTTACATACTTGAGGCTGTCGAATTGACCGAAGACCATATTCTAGAAATATTTGAACCAATAAATCCAAAAATTAAAATCAGAATTTATGTCAACTTATGATTTACTCATCGCTAAAGGTGAAGCAAAAGGGATAGAAAAAGCAAGGCTGAAGGTAAGGCTGAAGGAATGGCTGAAGGGTCAGTCAAAGCAAAATAGGAAATGATTCAAGCTGCGTTCCAGAATAATATTCCAGTCGAGACCATTGCCAAAATGGCGAAACTTACTGTTGAAGAAATTCAAAGTATTTTAAACTTTAGGAAAAATTCATGATTACAAGTTACTGTATCCTCAATTTTAGCACTTTGTTAGAAGTGGTCGAATTGACCGAAGACCATTTTTTAGAAATATTTGAACCAATAAATCCAGAAATTAAATCAGAATTTATGTTAACTTGGTTTATTATTCGCAAGGTGGGAAAAGGGGTATAGCCAAAGGTCAAAGGCTGAAGGAATGGCTCTAGGTTCAGTTAAAGCAAAATGTGAAATGATTCAATTGTTCCAGAATAATATCGGTCGAGCCATTGCCAAAATGAGCCAACTTTCTGTTCAAAAATTTCATGATAAATTTTTGAATAGTAATAAATTCCTAATTATTTACTTTTCCATGTAGTGTAATTAATTGTTTTCTTTGTGTATCAAAATTAATTTTAAAAATCATGTTCAATTAAGGCTCCATACCCTTTTCTTGTCTTATGAGATCAACTAATTCTGGTTCAAATCATTTATTTAGTTTTCCATTCTCAATTTGAGTGCCTAGATTTGAGTTTACCCAAAAGAAAAGTTGATTTCTATCTTTCCTCAATGCCACATTTCATATTCTATTTCTCCTTTTAAAGCTAATGCTTCAAAATAGGGTAAATATTTGAAAGTATATTCTGTACCATCACTATGTTGTAAAACCATCATAATTGCAGATATCCCTTTCTTGCCAATTTCTTGCTTTGATGGCATTCCACATTTTTCAATAGCACTTATAACATACATCAGTGAGAATTTAAAATCTACCTCTTCATCTCAGGATATCAATCCATCAAATCTGTTTTCCAAATCTTAAGGTCTATGCTATCACGCTAATATGACAGTTGACTCTTTAGACTCAGAACAGTCAACCTCTATAAGTTTGAGGCTGTCCTTGAGGCCAAATTTACAATTACACAAATTGAATGTAATATCAAAAAACAAATAAATCATCGTGTGAATTTTCATACTCACTTGATTCTTCAAATATTAAAATGGAATGGCATTCAGACCATCAAAAAACTTTTTATCTTTTAATTGACTAGTAAAAAGGTTTCCAAAAACAAAACCTATCTTAACAATATTCCTATTCCTCCTTATCCTCTCCATTCCTGCTTTTTCCAGCGTCTTCAAGGTCTTTGGTTGCTTTGGTGAGTTCGTTGAGTTGCTTGGCACGCTCCTCTGGTTTTTGGAGTGGGGATGCCTGTGATTTTCCATTGAAGACAAATCCTTTTTGATCTGCATCCACCATGAGTTTGCCATCTTGGATGAGATCACCACCGAGCATGAGTTTTGCTAGTTCATTGATGATTTCTTTTGGATCACTCGCTTTAGTGGTCTGCTCCAAACTGTGGTTCATAACCCAAATCACTTAAGAGATTCAATGCTTTCTCTGAGATCTCGATATCGATGCCTTGAGCTTTAAGATTCTTTATCAATGATCTCAATTGCAATCCTGCGATTTTTTGATTTCTTCTTTTGTCAATGGAAGAAACATGATTTTCTCATCGATACGATTGAGGAATTCTGGACGAAGATTCTCTTTTAGTTTTTCGAACACTTCGATCTTCGTTGTTTCGATGATATCTGCTCTATGTTTATCACCAAGTGCTTCTAGATCTTCAAAATTTTCAAGATCAATTCAGATCCATATTGGAAGTCATGATGATGATTGTATTTTAAAATTGGCAACTCGTCCTTTATTGTCTGTAAGTCGTCCGTCATCCAATACTTGTAGTAGTATGTTGAATGTATCAGGATGTGCTCTCGATCTCATCCAACAATATGATAGAATAAGGCTTCATGCACTGCTCGGTCAATTGACCTCCTTCATCATATCCTACATATCCTGGAGGCGCACCTACGAGTCTCGCTACTGCATGAGCTTCCATGAATCGCTCATGTCAATGCGTGTCATCGCTTTCTCATCATCAAATAAAACTTCAGCTAATGCCTTTGCTAATTCAGTTTTTCCAACTACCAGTCGGCCCTAAGAAAATAAAAGAACCTATCGGCTTGTTTGGATCTTGCAGTCCTGCTCTACTTCTTCTCACTGCATCAGACACTGCACGAACAGCTTCTTTCTGTCAGATGACGCGTTTGCCCAATTCATCTTCAAGCTAATAGCAATTTTCTCTCTCGCTTCATCATTTTTTGCAATGGAATTCCAGTCCATTTGCTCACTACAGCAATATCATTGGAAGTGACACAGTCGATGTGAATCGCGATCCTTCAGGTAGATTAGTCAACTTTTCTTCTGATGTTTTCAAGGGTGCTTCTTGTTCTTTGGGATCACCGTAATTTGAGTTTTGCCACCATACCAAAGTCACTCTCGCTTCTGCTTTTTCGGCTGCGATATTGATCTCATCAATTTTTCTTGATGGTTTGAATTTCGTCAACGATATCTTTTCTGATTTCCAAGCTGCTTTTAGTGAATCCAGTTCTTGTTTTGCATTGGCAAGTTGCTCTTCTATCGCTTTAAGTTTTGTACTTTCTTTTTCTCTCTTTACAGCTTCACGCTCGATTTCAAGTTGTCGCACTTGCGATCTTTCTCATCTATTTCTTCTGGAACACTGTCCAACTCAATCTTAATTTTGCAGAACTTCATCGATCAAATCTATCGCCTTGTCTGGCAAATATCAGAGATCTAGCGTGTGATAATTCGGCGGCAACAATCAAAGCCTCATCTTGTATCGCTACTTTTAAATACTTCATACTTTCTTGTATTCCTCGCAAGATAGAAATCGTATCTTCAACAGAAGGCTCATCGATCATCACTGGTTGAAATCTGCGGACTAATGCTTTATCATTTCAAAATATTTTTGATATTCATCAAATGTCGTTGCACCTATAGTGTGTAGTTCGCCCCGAGCCAATGCGGGGTTTTAAAATATTGGCTGCATCGATCTTCACTACCACCACCTGCACCTATCAATGAGTGGATTTCATCAATAAATAAAATGACTTTTCCATTAGACTCGTTGACTTCTTTACGACTGCCTTGAGTCTTTCTTCAAATTCACCTTTATATTTCGCTCCTGCAATTAATACAACGAGATCAAGGAAAAGATTTGTTTGTCTTGAAGATTTTCAGGAACATCACTTTTGACTTCGCCAAGCGATACCTTCTAAGATGGCTGTCTTTCCTACACCTGCTTCTCCAATGATGATGGGATTATTTTTTGCGTCTTGACAAGATATGTAAGATTCTGCGTACATTTCTTCGTCGGGACCAATTATCGGATCCAGTTTTCCAGCCGCTGCGGCAGTCAAAATTCACTGCATATTTGTTGCGTGCATTATAATTTCATCACTGCTTGCTCGGTTACTTTTTCCTTTGCGAAGTTCGGTGATGCCTTGTTTAATTCCCTCTGCTGAGATGCCATTGGATTTAAATATTTTCGGAGCTGAATCTGTACCTTTGCAATCGCCATTAAAATTAATTCAAGAAGAAATATATTCATCGTCGAATTCTGGCATCAACTTTTTTTAAGCTTGACTAAAATCTGATTTGCATCATTGGATAAATATTGTTTGCCTCCACCTTGTACCTTTGGAACAGATCTGATTATTGCATCCAATTCATGTTTAATTTCTGGACATTAACTGCCAATTTTGAAAAAGCCACTCAACCAACTTTTCATCAACTTCTATAACTGCTTTTGCTAAGTGGCAGCTATCTACGATTTGTTGATCTGAGTGGTTGCTATTTCTTGCGCCCTGAGGATGGCGTCTTGTGCCTTTATTGTAAAATTTTCGTAAGTCATGTAATCCTATTTTAACTCAAATATATCAAATTTATAACCAATGCCCTTTTCAGGTCAAAATGTCACAATAATTCTTAAAAAATTGTCACTTTTGCGGGAAATAGAAATATTTCTGACTTTGAGTCAGTT
>JADKGL010000036.1 GCA_016722295.1 Saprospiraceae bacterium | reverse complement strand
TGTATTTGTCTGTCCGTCACCGTCGCAATCAACATTTGCCAATGGGCTTGTTGGATTTACTGCCAATGTATCGCAGATATCTACTACGCCACTATTGATCACATTACAATCATCCGATGGGCTTAATGGATCGCCTCCATTCTGACATTCGATGATATTGCTGATGCCGCCATTATCGCAATCTGCCAATGCCAATGGGTTTGTTGGATTTGCTGTAACGTAAGCACAGATTTGTGCCGATGTGTAGGTATTGCTACATGGATCGCCTGGATCTGTATTGTTTGTACACTCTGTTGCGTTTGTTTGTCCGTCACCGTCGCAACTTACATTTGCCAATGGGCGTGTTGGATTTACTGCTAAAGTATCACAGATATCTACTACGCCACTATTGATCACATTACAATCATCCGATGGATTCAATGGATCGCCTCCATTTTGACATTCGATGATATTGCTTATACCGCCGTTATCGCAATCCGCCAATGCCAATGGGCTTGTTGGATTTGCTATAACATAAGTACAGATTTGTGCTGATGTGTAGGTATTGCCATGGATCGCCTGGATCGGTATTGTTTGTACATTCTACTGTGTTTGTTTGTCCGTCACCATCGCAATCCACATTCGCCAATGGGCTTGTTGGATTTACTGCTAAGGTATCGCAGATATCTACTACACCACTATTGATCACATCGCAATCATCTGATGGATTCAATGGATCTCCTCCATTCTGACATTCGATGATATTGCTGATACCGCCGTTATCGCAATCCGCCAATGCCAATGGGCTTGTTGGATTTGCTGTAACATAGGCACCCTGGATCGGTATTGTTTGCACATTCTGTAGCGTTGGTCTGTCCGTCACCGTCACAGTCCACATTCGCCAATGGGCTTAAAGGATTGACTGCTAAGGTATCACAGATATCTACTACGCCACTATTGATCACATTACAATCATCTGATGGATTCAATGGATCGCCTCCATTTTGACATTCAACGATATTGCTGATACCGCCATTATCGCAATCCGCCAATGCCAATGGGCTCGTTGGATTTGCTATAACATAAGTACAGATTTGTGCTGATGTATAGGTATTGCTACATGCATCCGGTGGATCTGTATTATTAGTACATTCTGTCGCGTTTGTCTGTCCGTCACCGTCGCAATCTGACATGGCTAATCCTCCTGTTGGATTCAATGCTATTCGCGCACAGATGGTGTCTGCTGCTCCTGCTCCTGTAGGACAATCATCTCCTGCATTCAATGGATCGCCTCCTGTTTGACATTCGATGATATTGCTGATACCGCCATTATCACAATCCGCCAATGCCAATGGGCTCGTTGGATTTGCTAATACATAAGTACAGATTTGTGCTGATGTATAAGTATTGCTACATGGATCACCTGGATCTGTATTGTTTGTACATTCTACTGTATTTGTCTGTCCGTCACCGTCGCAATCAACATTCGCCAATGGGCTTGTTGGATTTACTGCTAAAGTATCACAGATATCTACTACGCCACTATTGATCACATTACAATCATCCGATGGGCTTAATGGATCTCCTCCATTTTGACATTCGATGATATTACTGATGCCACCATTATCGCAATCTGCCAATGCCAATGGGCTTGTTGGATTTGCTAGAACATAAGTACAGATTTGTGCTGATGTGTAGGTATTGCTGCATGGATCGCCTGGATCTGTATTGTTTGTACACTCTGTTGCGTTTGTTTGCCCGTCACCGTCGCAATCAACATTCGCCAATGGGCTTGTTGGATTTACTGCTAAGGTATCACAGATATCTACTACGCCACTATTGATCACATTACAATCATCTGATGGATTCAATGGATCGCCTCCATTTTGACATTCGATGATATTGCTGATACCACCGTTATCGCAATCCGCCAATGCCAATGGGCTCGTTGGATTTGCTGTAACGTATGTACAGATTTGTGCTGATGTGTAGGTATTGCTACATGGATCGCCTGGATCGGTATTGTTTGTACATTCTACTGTATTTGTTTGTCCGTCACCATCGCAGTCCACATTTGCCAATGGGCTTGTTGGATTTACTGCTAAGGTATCACAGATATCTACTACCCCACTATTGATCACATTACAATCATCCGATGGATTCAATGGATCCCTCCATTCTGACATTCGATGATATTGCTGATACCGCCGTTATCGCAATCTGCCAATGCCAATGGGCTTGTTGGATTTGCTATAACGTAGGCACACATTGTTGCTGCTGTTGTATATGCCGTATGCTACTGGATCGCCTGGATCTGTATTGTTTGCACACTCTGTTGCGTTGGTCTGTCCGTCACCGTCGCAGTCCACATTTGCCAATGGGCTTAATGGATTTACTGCTAAGGTATCACAGATATCTACTACGCCACTATTGATCACATTACAATCATCCGATGGATTCAATGGATCTCCTCCATTTTGACATTCAACGATATTGCTGATACCGCCGTTATCACAATCTGCCAATGCCAATGGGCTCGTTGGATTTGCTATAACATAAGTACAGATTTGTGCTGATGTATAGGTATTGCTACATGGATCAGTCGGATCTGTATTATTAGTACATTCTGTTGCGTTTGTCTGTCCGTCACCGTCGCAATCTGACATGGCTAATCCTCCTGTTGGATTCAATGCTATTCGCGCACAGATGGTGTCTGCTGCTCCTGCTCCTGTAGGACAATCATCTCCTGCATTCAATGGATCTCCTCCTGTTTGACATTCGATGATATTGCTGATGCCACCGTTATCGCAATCCGCCAATGCCAATGGGCTCGTTGGATTTGCTATAACGTAAGTACAGATTTGTGCTGATGTGTATGTATTGCTACATGGATCTCCTGGATCTGTATTGTTTGTACACTCTACTGTATTTGTCTGTCCGTCACCGTCGCAATCAACATTTGCCAATGGGCTTAATGGATTTACTGCCAAGTATCGCAGATATCTACTACGCCACTATTGATCACATTACAATCATCTGATGGGCTTAATGGATCGCCTCCATTCTGACATTCGATGATATTGCTGATACCACCGTTATCGCAATCTGCCAATGCCAATGGGCTTGTTGGATTTGCTATAACATAAGTACAGATTTGTGCCGATGTGTAGGTATTGCTACATGGATCGCCTGGATCTGTATTGTTTGTACACTCTGTTGCGTTTGTTTGTCCGTCACCGTCGCAATCCACATTCGCCAATGGGCTTGTTGGATTTACTGCTAAGGTATCACAGATATCTACTACGCCACTATTGATCACATTACAATCATCCGATGGATTCAATGGATCGCCTCCATTTTGACATTCGATGATATTGCTGATACCGCCGTTATCGCAATCCGCCAATGCCAATGGGCTCGTTGGATTTGCTGTAACGTATGTACAGATTTGTGCTGATGTGTAGGTATTGCTACATGGATCGCCTGGATCTGTATTGTTTGTACACTCTACTGTATTTGTCTGTCCGTCACCGTCGCAATCCACATTTGCCAATGGGCTTGTTGGATTTACTGCTAGGTATCACAGATATCTACTACACCACTGTTAATCACATTACAATCATCCGATGGGCTTAATGGATCGCCTCCATTCTGACATTCGATGATATTGCTGATACCGCCGTTATCGCAATCCGCCAATGCCAATGGGCTTGTTGGATTTGCTGTAACATAGGCACACATTGTTGCTGCTGTTGTATAGGTATTGCTACATGGATCGCCTGGATCGGTATTGTTTGCACATTCTGTTGCATTTGTTTGTCCGTCACCGTCGCAGTCCACATTTGCCAATGGGCTCAATGGATTTACTGCTAAGGTATCACAGATATCTACTACCCCACTATTGATCACATTACAATCATCCGATGGATTCAATGGATCTCCTCCATTCTGACATTCGATGATATTGCTGATACCGCCGTTATCGCAATCCGCCAATGCCATTGGGCTCGTTGGATTTGCTATAACATAAGTACAGATTTGTGCTGATGTATAGGTATTGCTACATGGATCAGTTGGATTTGTTCCTGCATTACATTCATCAATATTTGACTGTCCATCACCATCACAATCTGCCAATGCTAAGCCTCCTGTCGGATTCAAAGTAACTCGCGCACAGATGGTATCGGCTGCTCCTGCTCCTGTAGGACAATCATCTCCAGGGTTCAATGGATCTCCTCCATTTTGACATTCGATGATATTACTGATGCCACCGTTATCGCAATCCGCCAATGCCAATGGGCTGGTTTGATTTGCTAAAACATAGGCACACATTGTTGCTGCTGTTGTATATGTATTACTACATGGATCCAATGGATCTGTTCCATTGGTACACTCTGTAGCATTGGTCTGTCCATCTCCATCACAGTCTAATGTTGCCAATGGGCTGCTTGGATTCGATGTCAAGATCGCACATATATCTGTTGTATCTGTTTTTGCTACTGCACAATCATCTGCTGGATTCAATGGATCTCCTCATTCTGACATTCGATGATATTGCTGATGCCGCCGTTGTCGCAATCCGCCAATGCCAATGGGCTTGTTGGATTTGCTGTAACGTAAGCACACATTGCTGCTGCTGTCGTATAAGTATTGCTACATGGATCCAATGGATCTGTTCCATTGGTACACTCTGTAGCATTGGTCTGTCCATCTCCATCACAATCTAATGTCCGCCAATGGGCTGCTTGGATTTGATGTCAAGATCGCACAGATATCTGTTGTATCTGTCTTTGTACAATCATCGGCTGGATTCAATGGATCTCCGCCATTCTCACATTCGATGATATTACTTATTCCTCCATTATCACAATCTGCTAAATGCCAATGGGCTCGTTGGATTTGCTGGAACGTATGCACAGATTTGTGCTGAAGTATATGTATTGCTACACTCATCTGTTGGATCTGTACCGTTTGTACATTCTGTTGCATTTGTCTGTCCATCTCCATCACAATCTAATGTGCCTAAAGCTGTATTTCCAGCAGTAATTGCATCGCATATTTGGGTTCCAGTTGTGTAAGCGTCACAACATGGCACAATAGTAACCATCACGCTATCGGGACTAAACATCCATTCGACATCGATCTATAAAGCGTAATATTTTCCGAAGGAAATTGCACTTGCAGTGGTTAACGTATCATTTGGTCCGGTTGGTGGATTATGTACTCCATACCAATGTAGCTCCACTTGGTACTGTCCCTGTATTTGTCAATGTAGTTAAATTCACTATTGTAATAGGACATACATTTGTATCACTTGTTTCACTAATTATTGGTGCTGTATTACCTGCTGCACAACAAGTTGCGACAGTTGAATCTAATGCATAATAATATGTATAATTTCCTTTATAAACACCACTCTCTGTGCTGGTCTCAACAGAATTTGCAAAACCATTCGCACCATAAGGACCTGCAACAATTGCATTTGGTGTTGAAGTAGTTGTATTTGGTATTCCGTTAATTACATCACCATTTTGCATGGTAACACCCGCAAGAGCTGTAACTCCAGATTCAAATGCATCTGTACAGCCATCTCCATCACTGTCTAAATCAAAAACATTTAAAATCCCATCATTGTCTGTATCACATGTGATTAATTCATATGAACCAGTAAAGGAGGTATTATTAAAGTTAAATTCTGTATCATCGTATCTAATATCTGTAGTAGAAGACGATTTATAAAAATATTGCCTTAAAATATAAGATTTACCCTTCTCAATTAAATAATTTACTGTTTGATTAAGCATTGTCGTACTTGTTTGATCAACATCTTTGAATAAGGTATAAAAAGTTGTACCTCCATCAGAAGAAATTGCAAAAGCCGTAGTCCAAGTACCAACTGCAGTTGAGTACCGATTTTGTACAATTTGATTCAATACTAAATTATTTGCTGCACCAGAACTCAAACTAAAACCCCATTGAAGATAATCATTATTAGTGACAGCTTGATCATAAGTTAATCCATCAACTCCTGATAGTTGTCTATACGCTTGACCTGGATAAATATTTATCACACCAGAACCCCATGTTTCATCCGTATAGGTCATATTTGTTGGCGGAATGCCTCCATTACCTTCATCCATGTTTAATCCACCAAATGGATTGTTATGATAATATTGTAGGGAACCAGCAGTTGTACCTACAGATATAGTAGGATACGCTTGAATACATTCCACATTATCTAACACGCCATCATTATCATCATCTAAATCTATATTATTAGCGACACCATCACAATCAAAATCATCAGTAGAATTAGTACTTCCACAAATAGGGCAATAATTTATTGTAACCATCACGCTATCGGCTGGACTATAACATCCAGTCGACATCGATCTATATAAAGCATAATATTTTCCTGAAGTTGAAATTGCACTTGCTTGAGCAGTTGTTAATGTATCATTTGGTCCAGTAGGTGGATTATGCGTACTCCATACCAATGTTACTCCACTTGGTGCCGTGCCAGTATTTGTTAATGTTGTCAAATTCACTATTGTACCTGGACAAACATTGGTAGCACTAGTATCGGCTATCATTGGCGCTGTAGTCCCTGCATCACAACAATTAGCTATTGCTGCATCTATTGCATTATCATAAGTATAATTCCCCTTATAAACTCCACTCTCTGAGCTTGTCTCAACAGAATTTGCAAAGCCATTGGCATCATAAGGACCAGCTACTATTGCATTTGGTGTAGATGTGGTGGTATTTGGCGTGCCATTTACCACATCTCCATTTTGCATGGTAACTCCTGCTA
>JADKGL010000035.1 GCA_016722295.1 Saprospiraceae bacterium | reverse complement strand
GTCACCAATGATCAACTCTCTGTCCTCTTCCGATGGGGATCATTGAGTCAATCGCCTTGATACCTGTTTGCAATGGCTCATTAACTGGCTGACGATAGATAACTCCAGGTGCTTTGCGCTCAAGAGGCATTTCATATTTAACACCAGTGATAGGTCCTTTACCATCGATAGGCACACCTAATGGGTTCACCACACGACCTACGAAACCTTCACCGACTTCGATAGATGCAATTTTATTTGTTCTTCGCACTTTTGAACCTTCACGAATACCGCTTCCAGAACCCATGAGAACCACTCCGACGTTATCCTCTTCAAGATTCAAAACGATTGCCTGTACTCCTGTTTCAAACTCGACTAGCTCACCCGCTTGAGCATTTGCCAAACCATAAACACGAGCGATACCGTCTCCTACTTGTAATACTCGTCCTACCTCTTCGAGTTCCGCAGCTGTATTAACTCCTGAAATTTGTTGCTTCAGAATTGCTGATATTTCTTCTGGTCTAATTGTTACCATGTCAAGTGCGTTTAATATTGATTAATTTGAATTATCTTTTTTCGATTAAATTTACATATGATTTATCATAAAGACCTGTCTTCATCTGAGACATTTTTCTTCGGATACTGCTATCACATTGTTTGTCTTCCATTTCCAAAATGAAGCCACCGATGATTTCTGGATCCACTTTTTGCGTTATTTCCATGGTCTCACCTGGCGCTAACCAAGATTGAAAACTACTGCGAATAGTATTGATTTCAGCGTCATCCATTTTCACTGCAGTGATAAGCTTAGCTCTTTTTATTTTCTTCAATATCTTAAATTGATTTATGAATTCATCTGATATCGAAGGCAATACAGATTCACGTCCTTTCAAGATCAACAAGTTGAGAAATTTTAGTGTCAAATCATTTATTTTACCCCCGAGTAATTCTTTCATTATTGCCTGTTTCTTGTCAATAGTCACAATTGGGCTTTTCAATAAAAGAGTGAATTCACGATTGGCACATACTCCTTTCAAAGTTTCCATATCCGCTGCTACAGCTTCTACTACGCCTTGTTCTTTGCTCAGATCTAAAATAGACTTAGCATATCTAGATGCTACTTTGTAAGAAGCCATAGTTTTAGTTCATTTTTATTTCGTCTACCAATCTTTTTACATAATCCTGTTGACTAGAGGCCAAGTCTTTGCGCATTACTTTCTCAGCAATGTCTAGAGCCATGACTCCTACTTGATTCTTGATATCTACTAAAGCTGCTTTTTTTGCATTTTCGATATCATTTTTAGAATTCACCATGATTCTATTTGCCTCTTCCTTTGCCTTTTCTTTAGACTCATTGATGATAAGATTTGCAGCTTCTTTTGCTTCCTTGATGATCTTCATTTTTTCATCACGAGCTTCAGCCATGATCTTCTCATTCTCTGCTTTCAACTGCGACATTTGCTCTCTTGCAGTTTTTGCTGCATCAAGTGATGTTTGAATATCATCTGCACGTTGATTCAAAGCTCTAACGATTGGTTTAAACGCCAATTTTCCAACAAATAACCAGAAAATTAGGAATACCACCGTAGCCCAAAACATAAATCCAAAAGCGGGCTTGATCACGCTAAATTCGAGTAAGAATATTATATTCAATAAATTCATATTACTTCTTTTAAAAAATAAAAACAATTTTTTGAAAAAAGAGAGGCATATAAGCCAACCGCTTAATGCCCTTCTCTTATTTTTTTTACTTCACTAGGAAGGCCAGCAAAATAGCGATCAACGCTGCTCCTTCTACAAGAGCTGCTGTCAAGATCATGTTTGCACGGATATCACCAACTGCTTCTGGCTGACGAGCTATAGCTTCGAAAGCTTTTCCACCGATGTTTCCTACTCCGATTCCTGCACCGATTGCTGCAAGACCCATTCCAATAGCTGCAATTGAACCTGTCATATTACATTGTTTTTATGATAATTAATAATTTTTCAATTTTAATGTTCTGCTTCATGTGCATGATGCTCTTCTGTTGCTGCCCCGATATAGGAAGCTGTAAGAAGTGTAAATACATATGCTTGTATAAACGCCACCAATAATTCAATAGCAGATATAAATAATGCCAATAAAACAGATGCTACCGAAGCGCCCCAAGCTGCTCCAGGATTTGCACCAGATTTACCGAACATGAATATCAATGAAATAAACACCAAGATCACGATGTGACCTGCTGTAATATTTGCAAAAAGTCGCAGTGACAATGTCAATGGCTTTATGAAAATACTCAAGACTTCGATTGGTGTAATGAGGAATTTAACCCAACCTGGAATTCCAGGCATATTAAATATATGTTGCCAATAATGTTTGTTCCCGTTAAAGTTTACAACTAATGTTACAATAATGGCCAAAACAACTGTAAAGCCTAGATTTCCTGTGACATTAGTTCCTCCAAAAAAAGGAATTTGTCCAAATAAATTCAAAGCCAAAATCAAGAAAAACAAAGAGAGTAATAATGGCATGAACCGCTCATGCTTTGCTCCAATAAATGGAATAGCCACTTCTTCTTTGATAAACATGATCAAAGGTTCTATCAATTTTTGAATTCCAGTTGGTGCGGTTCCTGGAGCTGATTTGTATTTTTTTGCCATGCTTAAAAACAACCATGACAATAAAGCTAAAATCAAAAACATACCAGCTACATTCTTCGTAATGGAAAAATCATAAAAATTTGTAATTCCTCCACCGAACAATCCACCATCAGCTGTACTTTGATGCTCTAGAGCATATTCTGCTCCATTATATTCTACATAACTGACGTCTTTCTTTGTGCCTTTTTCGTCAATGGCTTCTTCTCTTGTCGTAAAATGACCAACCTCTACTTCAGTTTGAGGAAAATTTGGGTCTTTTACTCGCATCACCTTTCCATGGTTCAATACATAGCCATCGATAGCTTTATGACCAGAACCGTGATGTGCATTGTCTATTCCAAATTTGCTAGATGAAAATAATGACCAACCTTTGTTTGGAGCGTAAAGCATACAAGGCAATGGTAAATTCCAAGGGCCAATACTATATACATTCAGATCAGAGATATGGTGAAATGCTGCTTCATCAGCTTTGAATTCGGCTTCCTCATGTCCACCCGCTGCATGCTCGGCATGATTTGCATCCATCACCGCTGGTTCAGCGCCATGTACTTCTTCAGCAGCAGAATGTGCTCCAGAAGGTATATTTACCGAATGTGCAAGGGTATCTTGCCCAGCATTAGCTCCCATTTCCGCAGCGTGTTGTTGCGCAAATAGACGAGTGACACTGAATATTGCTACGAAAAGGCTGTATTTGAACACTTTATACATTCTTTAAAAAATGTTTTTAAAATTCGCTGCAAAGATACATAGAGTAAAGCAGTCTTCCAAACCAAGAATTAAACATTAGGAAACTGTTTAGGAATTAAAAAATAAAGAGGATTCTATTGGTTCTAAAAAAGCTGATAAATATCACTGATTTTGAACTTTTTCTTGATTACATTGGACTAGCATTGAGCATCATACAATTGCTTTGGTATGGTTGCTGAATTAAGCAATTAATCTACTCCAAAATCAGCTTCATAGATTTCGGATATCGGACTTGGTATTTTAGGGTTTTTTTGATGGATTTCCCTGCAGGAATTTTAACAATCCAAGTGATGATTCCAGAGTTTCGATCTAACATTCCACCCGACAATTCTTTTGGTTCTACTTCTACTTCATTCAATTTGCTCAAAGGAATTTGGTCTTCTATGCGAAAATCTATGTCTCTAGTTTTAGAATTTTTTATGTCAATCTCCCATGCGATGTTGGAGTGCTTTTTGGAGCTGAAGGTTTCTTTTTTTGTATTCTCAGCTATCTTTGTTCTCTTGAGTTGAGTCGCGATATCTGGTCCCAAAGAAATTGATAGTGTGTCTTCAATGGATTCGGGATTCAATGTCGTCGTGCCAACAAAAGTGTTTGCAAAATAGATCCCCATTGGACCAGTTGAGATATTGAGTTCTTCCCAATTCGTGATCAGATAAGCGTGTTTGGATTTTTTTGGGACTGCTAGATATTCAAAGTTAGCAGGATGTGTTTGCGTATTCAATATTACCGTAATACTTTTTCTATCTGAAGGAATGGTCAATTTTTCTTTGACTAAAAATTCGTTCATGGTCAATTGCTCTTGTACTTCCGAGCCAGCTGTACGATAATTGATACTTCTTCCTTGATACCTTATACCATCCAAGTAATAGGGAGTTGCTTCTGTTAGAGCACCTTTTATTTTTGGATCATTTGTTTCTGTATAACTCACAAGCCACCACGTGTGAAGAAATGGCAATTCAAAAGATATATTGGGATTCCCCGTCATTAATGTACAGTTGACTTGATTCCATTTTTCACCTGTGTTCTGAGTTATGAGTGCTTTACTAATGAGCTCTATTGGTGAGTTGATATCCTTCACTTTCAAATCATAAGATGACGACCAATTTGCTTCAATGGTATAATACGATATGGTCATATTGATTTGTTGATCGCGTTCACTAGATATGGAGAGAACAAATTCATTGCTTGAAGATTTGGTGTACTCATATATTAATTGACTTTCTCTTGTGTTCAGTTTCTGAAGGTCGTTTTCTTGTTTCTGAATTTTATTCTGGAGCTCTGTAATTTTTCTTTTTATATCCAATAATCGGCTTCTATAAAGATCAGCCATTTTAAGTAAAGCATCTGGATTATTCAAAAAAGCTTCTCGATTCTGAGATTTATCTATATAAAATAGTTCTTCTTCTTTTTGAAGTGTGGAGAGGACATTTTTATCGTCTTGAAGAGAATTCTCTAAAGCTTTTCTCTGACCGTTGACTTGGCTCCATTCAATGCCATAATTGGTAGAATCTGTGAGATTGGATCTATTGGAAGAGTATAGCAAGGTAAAGTCTCCGTCTGATTTGATTTGCACAGATCTTGGATCCATGTATTGGCTGAATCCATGTAGTGTATATTCTTTCGTTCCCTTTTGAATGTAAAATGAAGCAATTCGAGTCACTTGTGCTCCATTTCGAAATATGCTCACATCTGTAGCATTTGTTGTGATCTTTTGTGAATAAACGGAGGCTTGAAAAAATAAAAGTATAATAATAATTCTTTTCATTTTATTGCTATTTGTACAATAACGAATTTAAATCACTCAATGTTACTGGGAAAGAAATATTAATCAATAGTTTCTATACCGAGCTTACTTGCTTATGGATATTATGACTTTAAAATCAGCGGAAAATATGAGAAATAAAGTGTTTAAAATAGAATAGTCAAATGTTATGTTGAACTAATTTTTAGCTTAAAGCCGATTTAGGAATAGTCTCATATCTTTAAAATAAGCTTTATTTCCTCTATAGTCTTGCCAGCCATTTTTGCAATAGTCTAAAGAGGAATGTTATTCTGATAAGCTGCAAGAATCATTTCTTGCCTTGCTTTGGATTTTCCTATAGCAATTCCTTCAGCCTTCCCTTCAACTTTTCCCTTTGCTTCGCCCTTAGCTATTAATAAATCATACGTAGTCATAATTTCTGATTTTATATTTGAATTAACAGCTTGATTTTTTTTGTTGTTTTTAGTAATATTGAAATCTGGACAGCCGTCAGAAAAGAGGCTTTAGCCTCGATTAAGAACCTGTAGGTTCGCCACCAATAAAACCATAGCTGCAATTTGCAACTGGGATCCTTTATGCAATTGAATTTATAATTCATATCAGCATCTTAATGAAAGTTTTGACAATGTTGTCAAATTCATTTTCTCATATTCATAGTTAAAAATCTGAGCTGAACACAGCATCAATATCTTGATTCATAATGTGAACTATAAATTCATAATGTATTGTATCGAAGTTATAAACTTCGACAATCATTGAAAAGTATTTGTAGAAAATTTACTGGCAAATGATTGGGGTGTTACATTTTTATCTTATTTTTACACTAATGTACCTAGTGTAGGAAAAGCAATATCTAAGTTGATTGCGAATATCTCAAGGAAGAATGATCATAAATTAAATGTGATGATAGGAAGCTATTCAAAAATTCAGTTAAATCTTATCATATAAGAGACGGAACTGAATATTGTTTTTTCTATTTAGAAAGTTGGGATAATGTTTTTATAAAATTGTTTAACAAAGATAAAACCAAATTGTGGGATTTAAATGTGGAATTTCTCGATGAACAAATAGCAAGAAATAAAAAGTTTTTTTTCTCACATTTGCCTGATAAAGGAGCCTTACTAAGCGAATGGGAGTATATAAAAAGTAAGTATCCTCATGCAAAATTAAAGCTAGTAAAACCAGAATTATGGGAGGTAATAAAATAAATATTTCAGAATGGCATACGGCAAAAATTGATGAACTAATAAACTTTATTATAGTCTATTGTGAGATAAATCTGCCATTCCTAAAACTTATTAACTCATGGTATTCTAAAGCAGGCTCTTGGGCCGTGATATTTGATTATAAGGATTTAAGAATATTTTTTGATGGCGCCAGAGGATATTTTAATTTATATATTGGAAAAATTGATATGCAAAACCAAGAGCTCTTCCAAACACAAAATATAATTGATGATTTATCTGGAGTCCTTTTGGAAGGTCATGAATTAGACAAAGAATTGATAGATTGGGATCATAAAGAGTGGATAGAATTAAATAGTGATGCGTTATATAATTATTTTCAAAATGATATAGCTGAGTATAAAAAAATTCATTCAAATTACTGTCCTATGACAACAACAGAGATATGGCAACTTGTGAGCAATTGAACTAAAAGAAAATAGCGATTGATGGTGGCATGGATTCACTTTATAATTTTTTAAAATAATGGAATCGATTCAAGGTCAATTTTCCAGAGCTGGTTCAGAGTATGTTTGCTTTAATTTGAAAAATTGGCCTTTAATTTTTGATAAAATATTTAATAAAAATATAAATGAAATATTGGAGGTTAATTTTAAATTCATGGATGAACAAGTGAGCAGAAATTGTAGATTTTTCTTCTCACATGATCCAAGAATTACTAAAGGGTATAGTTTACAAAAAGAATGGGAATATTTAAGAAGATTAGGATATAGTATAAAAGAAATTGACAAAGGGGTATTATGGAAAGCAGAGAAATAAAATATTGTAAAATTGATGAAACAAGTATTTTTTATGCGCTAAACAAATATTTTACTCAAATAATCCCAAGTTATGTACTCATAGAGGAAAAATCTACAGAGGGAGGATATTGGGGATTTATCTTTTTGTTTAATAATTACAGAATTTCTTTTGAGGGCATGAGATTGGATTTAATAGTAAAAATTGAAGATATTCATACTGGAATCATTGTAGATAATTATAAGTTATTTGATACAAAATATGGCAAGGATTATTTTAAAGGCTACACTACAAATTACAATCAAGAATGGCTTTGGATTAATCTCGAAATAGTATTTGAATTTTTAATGCAAAAATTTCCTAAAGAAGTTCTAATATATCAAAAATATAATTCGATGGATGAGATTTTAAAGGAGTTCGAGGCTGAAAGAAATGCCAATAAATGGTGGAGAAGTTTATTTAAATTTGGTTCTTAAGTTAACTGAACCAGTAAAAAATCTAATCAAACATTTAAGATGGACTTAGTTTGCTCTATGATCATACCAGCCATTTTTGCAATAGTCTCAAGAGGAATGTTATTTTGATATGCTGCAAGAATCATTCGCCTTGTAGCCATTTGCTCACCTTCTACTTTTCCCTCAGCTTTTCCTTTTGCTTCGCATTTAGAGATTAATAAATCATACGTAGTCATAATTTCTGATTTTATATTTGAGTTTAAAGCTTGTACTTTTTGCATAAATTCAGTTTCAGTTAACCCAACTGTCTGATAAATATAAGTAGAAAAGAAATTAAAATAGTTCCTTAAAGATTTAATGCTATCAAAGATCTCTGTAAAGCTCTGACTCTAACCAAGAAAGAAATCCATACAATGGAATATTCTCCATCCATTCTTGTTTTTTGTATGCTGCAAGAGAAGTTCTAATACATGTCTCAGGTTTATATCGCTCAAAAAAGCTGCTCAGACTTCGGGATTTTAGATTTTCATTAGATTTTACTTCAATCGGTATAATTTGATTTCCTCTTTGAATTACAAAATCTACCTCTGATATACCTGTTTCAGGGCTCCAATAAAAGGGTTTGTAATTTGCTGCAATGAGTTGCTGTAAGACAAACTGTTCAGTTATAATACCTTTAAATTCTGTAAATAAATGATGGTCTTTTAAGAGTATAGTTTGATGTAAATTTCCCATAGCGCACATGAGCCCAATGTCATTCAAATAAATTTTAAAATCAGCTAGATCTGCATAAGATTCAATGGGTAAAGCGCTTTTTTTAATCCGAAAAACTTTTTGGATCAACCCTGCATCTTTCAGCCATTCAATAGCTATTTCAAAATCTTTAGCTCTAGCTCCTGATCTGAGTTGATTATAAATAAATTTACTGTTTTCTTTTGCCAACTGACCTACTATAGATTGCCACACCATCCTCAATCTTGCTATTTGGTTCAAAGGTGCATGTTTTGAAAAATCATTTTCATATGCTAATAGAATATTCTGTTGAAGATTTCTTACTTGGTGAAAATCTTTGGATAAAGCAAATGATTTTACAACTTCAGGCATTCCGCCTACAAAAAAATATTGTTTTAATAGTTCTATAAATTGATAGTGAAAAGCATGAATCAATTCAAAGTTATTTGATTTAAGTACAGTAAGTAAATTCACCTTGTCCAACGCATGTAAGAATTCATGAAAGTCCATAGGATGTAATTGAATGAATTCAACTTTTCCTACTGGAAAAGATGTGCCTTGATGAATCGATACACCTAATAACGAACCTGCAGCAATAACATGATATTTTAGATTTGCTTCACAAAAATACTTTAAAGAACTTATCGCTTCTGGACATGCTTGGATCTCATCAAATATGATCAAAGTATTCTGTTCTTTGATTTTAAACCCACACAATATTTCTAAGCCTGATAAAATGTTAGAAATGTCAAATCCAGATTTAAATAATGAATGTAATTCCTTTGAGATTTCAAAATTAAAATAGGCAGTTTGCTCATATTCTTTATTTCCAAATTCCTTCATTAACCATGTTTTTCCCACTTGTCTTGCGCCTTGGAGAATAAGAGGCTTTTGACTAGGTCTTTTTTGCCATTCAATTAGTTTTGAGTACAATGATCGATACATAGTAAATTTTTTGTAAAAGTACGTATTAATTTATATAAATGTGTGCTTTATACTTAATTATGTTGATATAAATGTAGTAAGCCTACATTATTGCTAATTTAAAATTGTAGATTCTTGTGTAAAACTGCGGCGATTGCCCCCCACATTCAATTCTACAGGCTCCACCATAGGTTTTAATGGTGGAACCACTGGTCCTGAGTAGGCAGTTCTTTAATAAAAATTTATAAATCAATCGTTTCGATACCGAGCTTATTCGCTATAGTTAGGATTTTCTTATCATACGAGAATATGGGGCAATTCAAATTTTGAGCTAAAGCCAAAAAAATTGAATCATAATAACTATGATCAAATGTAAAAGACAAGTCCATTGCTGATTTTGCAATTTCAGCTTCAGAATAAAATTCATCGATAAGATTCAAGGCAGTGATTAATTTATTGTGTATTTTCGATGATTGACTTTTTTTACTATTCTTGTTTAATTTCCATAATACTTGACCTAATTCTACTTGGATAAACAAAGGTGCACATATCGTAGATTCCATAAAAAAAGTGTCCAATTCCATTTTATTACTGTACAAATAATAGATAATAATATTTGTATCAATCACGACTCTCATTTATCTCTTTCTTTTCTGATTAAAGCATTAATTTCAGATATTGGGAGATTGGATTTTATTCTAGTCTTTTTTATCGTCTCTATTGCCAACTTTTTTTTATGGTTGGTATTTTGATTTACTGCTTTTTCCAATAATACAATGGCTTCCTGCGTAAGGCTCCTTCTAGATTCTTCAGATGAAGCCACCAATTTATTGTACAATTCATCTGGGATATTTCTTATTTGCAATGTATGCATAATGCATGAATTTTGAGTTAAAACATGCAAAAATAAAATATGTTCATCCAGTGATAGTGCAATGAAAAAGCCGTCGGAAAAAAAGCTTTAACCTCGAATAAGAACCAATAGGTTCGCCACAAATTATTTAAATTTTCACATAAACATCAGGAAACGTTCTTCCATATCCATTATAATCCAATCCATACCCTACTATAAATTCTGATCCAATTTGTAATCCATAAAAATCGATGTGGATTGATTTTTTCATTTCACTGGGTTTGACAAAAAGACTTGCCAATCGCAATGAGGCTGGAGCTTTTATATTGATGGCTTCTATTATAGAAAAAAGCGTATTTCCTGTTTCTACTATATCTTCTAATATGAGCAAATGTTTACCTTTTATTTCTATCTCTTCAAGTCCTTGAATCTTTACATCACCAGAACTTTTTAAGCCTACATAGGACTTTGCTTTTATAAAATATACTTTCGCGTCACGGGGAAAAACTCGAGTAAAATCTGATGCAAAATGATAACTGCCATCTAGAATAACGATAAATTCAAGTTCATCTTTTTCATTGTAAAACGCATCGACTTCTTTTGCCATTTTCAAAATTAGCTCTGCGATTTTTTCTTTGTCTATGAATTTTTTAAACTGGAATTCTCCAACTCGAATAATACTCATGGCGTAGTCAATCCAT
Source organism: Saprospiraceae bacterium (assembly GCA_016722295.1). GTDB lineage: Bacteria > Bacteroidota > Bacteroidia > Chitinophagales > Saprospiraceae > Vicinibacter. Next base: position 60,670 of record JADKGL010000035.1, on the reverse strand, counting down.
ATTTATCAATCAAATAAACCAAACTTGTCATTGCCGCAGATCCCAAAGCCAGTTCTCTAGGATGAACTGTCTCGATTCGATCAATTTCTGTATGGTGGTAATCAAAATATCGCTGCGAATCTGGACTAAGTCCAAACAACATTCCCTTCTGACTTTTCAAAGGACCGATATCAGCGCCACCTCCGCCTTTCCAGATTCTTAAATCATAAGGCTCAAGCAATTCACTCCAAGATTTAAAAAAACCAATATACTTACTAATCACTGATGTATCTGCATCAAAACCAAATCCACGCGGCGAAAATCCACCAGCATCAGATTCTATTGCGGCGAGATGAAATTCTTTATTTTCATTAGACACACGCGCATATTCTTTTCCTCCAGCTAGTCCGTTTTCTTCATTTTGGAAAAGTACACAACGAATCGTTCGTTTTGGTTTGTAATTCAATTTCTGCAACAAATAAATCACTTCCATAGATTGGACACAACCTGCTCCATCATCATGGGCGCCACCACCAACATCCCATGAATCCAGATGACCGCCTATTAATATAATTTCTTCAGGTTTTTCACTTCCCTTAATTTCACCGATGACACTATAACTTTGTTTTTCACCTCTATTCTCACAACTAGTTTTTACATAAATCGAAGTAGTGCCTTCTGCGATAGCCGTCTTTAATTGATCAGCGGCTTTTGTAGATATCGCAATTGCAGGTATTGGACTCACTTCTTTGTCGAATAAAGTTCCTCCCGTATGTGGCACATCATCAGTCCTTGAGCTCATCGATCTTACTATACAAGCCTTTGCTCCCGCTTTAGCAGCGATATTCGGTCCTTGGACTCTCTGATCTACTGCTGAGCCATAAGCATGAAAAGTCTTTACAAATTTTTGATCAAAGGGACGACTAAAAAATACAATTTTACCTTTCATAAGACTTGGATTTTTCTTAGCATCTTCTATAGAGGAAAACTCAATAACTTCAGCTACGAGACCTGCTGTTGGAGATGCTCCGGATCCACCTAAAGCAAGACATTTCAAGTCTATTGATCCCAATTTTGAATGATTAACGATTCGAACTTGTTCTTTAGCCCCTCTATACCAATAATTTACTTTGCAGGGTTGATTATAGACTTGATCGCAATTCAAGGTATCCAATATCTGGTGAGTGAATTCTATAGCAGCCATGGATTGAGGTGAACCGGCTATTCGACCACCTATATTTTCAGATAAATAATGTAACCAACGATAACTCATTTGGTCAGTAAGTGCCTGATCGTATATATCTTTAATAAAAAAAGCATCTGTTTCAACATCTTGGGCTTGAATTGCATTGAATTCAATGAAACAAAGAAAAAACATGACTTTCAGACTAAATAACCTTGTTTTTAAGCTAAAAATTGACATTTATCGTATTTTAAATTACAAATATTTTATATATGTTACTTTTTTCAGTATTTTCGTCAAAAATATTCAAGTGACAAAATTAATCATTTAATTCGGTGCCCCAACAAATCGAAATCAGAATAAATCAAGCATCCGATGAGGAAATAGTTGATTTATACTTAAAAACTCAAAAGGATAAGTACTTTTCGGAGATTTACAAGAGGTATTCTGGTAAGATATTCGGAAAATGTCTAAGTTTTTTCAAAGAAGAAGCTGAGGCATCAGATGCCGTGCACGATGTTTTTATGAAAATTTTGGTCAATCTTAGCAAATTTGGAGAAAAATCAAAATTTTCCACTTGGGTATACTCTATCACCTACAATTATTGTATCGACGCCATCAGAAAAAGCAAAAAAATGACTATTCAGTCTATAGATAATGTTGGCGAAGAGATAGATTTTGAAGATGAAAACGAAGACAATTGGCTTCAAGAGGTAGATATGGCGCAAATAGAAAAAGTAATGGATGTACTACATCCTCATGATAAAGCAGTTTTACTTATGAAATATATGGATGATATGTCCATTAAAGAAATTTGTGGGGTAATGGAAAAAACTGAGAGTGCAATAAAAATGAAAATTAAAAGAGCAAAACAGCGTTTTAGAGAATCATTTGTTAAAATAAATCACATAGAATGATGAATAATTTTAAGAATTTAAATCAGGAAAAAATTTCTCAGTTCGAGAAAAATCAAGCACCTTTGGTAGAGAGGAAAATTAAAAGCAATTTGAATTTTTTTCAATTTCTTGGAAACTTGATCGAATTATTTTTACCAAAACAAGCACAGATCTATGGAAAAATGCTTGAAGAGGATAAAAAATATACTAATGTTGGTGGAAGCTCTACTGATAAATTGGTTCAACAATCCAAATATCCATCATAAACAAAAAACCAACCCCTCAAACTAAAAACTATGCAAATTGCAGAAAATGTCAGACACTTACTATTAGGATTCCTTGATTTTATTCCTAAATTAGTTGGAGCAATTATCCTCTTAATCATTGGATACATCGTATCTAATATGGTTAAAAAGTTTATTTGCAAGCTTTTTGAAAAATTTGGTATTGATAAAATGGCTGATAAAATTAATGAATCAGACATGTTGGCAAAATCCAATTTCAAAGTCATCCCTAGTCTGATAATATCTTCAATAGTATATTACTTTATTTTTCTTATATTTATTGTTGCGGCTACCGATGCATTAGGCATGGAAGCCTTATCGCAATTAATCAAAGATATTATCAATTGGGTACCAAACCTAATTACTGCATTAGTTCTCTTATTTGTAGGTTTTTTATTTGCTGATTTTATAAAGGACGCGACACTTAAAGCCACAAAAAGTTTTGGTATTCCCTCAGGAGGTTTTATTGCTAATGCCGTTTTTTATTTTGTATTAATAAATGTACTAATAAGTGCTCTTGGCCAAGCAAAAGTGAATACTAGTTTTATTGCCACAAATATTTCAATTCTAATAGGTGGTGTGGCACTTGCTTTTGCAATAGGCTATGGATTTGCTTCAAAAGACATGGTGGCCAATTTTTTAGTTTCATTTTATAGTAAAGACAAATTGAATATTGGTCAGAAAGTAACATTAGATGGTGTTACTGGTACTATTATAGATATTGATAAAACATCCATCACTTTAGAATGCGACAACAAAGAAGTTATAATACCACTTAATAAATTAGCTAAAGAACGCATCGAAATTTATAACTCGTAAAACGAAATTTTTATTATTTAATATTTTTTAATCATGAAAAAAGTTTTTTTACAAATTCTATTTTTATCAATTACTTTATCTGTGTTTGGACAGAATGATGACAAAGCAAGAGAAGCTAAATTAAAAGAAACCATGGCTATGGAAGACAAAGATGGTTGGGTGCGCAAAGGTGGACTTGGCTTAGATTTGGGTCAATTGTTAAACATCAATCCATATGCAGGTGGTGGTTCAAATAGACTTGGGATTGGGGGGGCAATAGGATACAATGCAAACTTAAAGAAAGGATTACTTTCTTGGAAGAATACATTATTGACAAATGTGGCTACACAAAGAATCGGTGCTGGTACAGTCGTACCAAACTCTGATACAAAATTCCCATTTGAAAAGGCATTGGATATTTTAAATTTTAATTCAAACGTATCTTATCAAACTAAAACAGGATCTAAATGGGCTTATTCAGCTGACTTAGGTTTATTAAGCCAATTATTACCATCACATTTAGATGCTACAAACAAAAAGGTTTATTTGAAAAAAATTAATGAAGGTGGATTTAATACAACTCTTGTATCAAAATTATTTTCACCAGCACTAATTACTTTTGCACCAGGTATGAAGTATACACCAAATTCACATTGGAGTGTATTCTACTCACCAATAGGGGCTCAAATAACTTATATTGGCGATAAGAATATTGCAAATCTTGGTTTGCACGGCACAAAATTAAAAGATGGCAGTACAACTGAATACAATCAAACAAAATTTGGTTTAGGTTCTATTGCAAAAATCGGATACACTAATACATTCTTTAAAAAACTTAGCTTCACTAGTAACTTAGCTTTATTGAATGACTACTTGGACAAACCACAAAATATCGATATCGTATGGTTAAATCAAATTGGAGTTGAAATATTCAAAGGTTTCAATTTACTTATGAGAGGTGATGCTTATTATGATGACAATAAGACCAATAGCATTTCAGATAAAAATGCTGTAGGAGGTGTTAGTGGTGTAGGTAAAAGACCAAATATCATCGAGCAAATTCTGTTGACATACAATAGAAATTTCTAAAAGAAATTTATTAAAAATATTTAAAACCGATCAATGTTTTCATTGGTCGGTTTTTTTATTTCTACATTTTTACAAATGGATATGCTTTTCCTTGAACTTTCAAATAATACACACCATTGACTACATCTTCCATGTCCAATCTCAAATGATTAAATCCATTCACGGCATCCAATGTTCTCCTTTGTATTAATGCACCATTACAATTGTATATAAGTAAATCAATATTTGATTTTAATTCTTGATACCATTCAAAATAAATATCGCTTCCTTTATAAAATACTTTAGACAAAGATTCGCTGGGAACTTCTTCAAGCACTGCAATGATCGAATCGACATTATTTATTTCTAGAAAACTAAGATTTGGTTGAAATATAGTATCACCGTCAACTAAAAAATAGTTGAACTTAAATTTTTTATCAGGAATTGCGCTGACATCAATACTATTCAAAGGAAAATAATACCCTGCCCAAGGAAAGGTGTAAAGTGACAAACTATTCAATTTTATTGTTGCTGATTTTGTCGGAATTGTATTGACTATAATACTTTTTTTATTCTTTAAACTAAAATTAGTCTCAAGAAAATCAAATGCAAAATGATTCCGATTTCGTGCAAACTCCACTATTTCATTGTTAAGTACATCATACCAATGATTAATAGAACCACCCCACTTTGCATAATGTTGAGGCATTTCTGGTTCTAAAATTGAGATCGTTTTTTCTAATGAATTTTCCAATATTCCAGGCAAACAAAGACTATTGAGAAGATCCGCATATCGATTGATAAAATATCTCCTAGCTTCCTTATGTTGCAACAATCCACGCAGAATAAGTACATGCTTATTCTGATCTCCATAAGGTCCAAGAATTTTTCCCAATAAATCAACATTATGAAATGACCATGTATACGCATTCAATGCAGCATCAGTATCGATTAAAATATACTTCCATTTTCCCCCTATTTTAGGTTTCCAATACTTAATATTATTGTATGGCCAGTCAGTGTTATTAAAAAATGTTTCTACTATAAAATAATCCATCATTGATGAGATATCTAAAAGCTCTTCAACAATTTTATAATTTTCATCCGATGACAAATCATGAGATATACAATAGCGATATAAACTATCAAAAGCTTGAGGATCTCCCGCTAAGACAGTTGAATCTTCTTCCATAAGATGGATTTGATCCTTGTTTAAACCATAATTTCCTATAAAAAAATATTCGTCTATTTTCTCTCTCAGATTATAAAAACCCCAATATTTTCCATTTATATACAAAACACAAGGCTCATAACCTACAGCATCAAAATCAAAGTTATTCTCCAATACAAATCGCTGTACAGCTCCATCACGCATATGCGCATTCAAAAAATCATTACTTGAATTTCTCAATACCAACCGTTTGAATTGATGCACTTGATTTTTTTGCGAAAAAAAATTGTAATTAAAATATGGAAAATCATACTTTTCTTTAGCCAATAACTTTATTGCTTTCATATTTTGAGTACGACATCCCGAACCGCCATACATACCTATGTCGATTTTTGCACTTTGCACATTTTTATTATTTACAAAATAGTCAAATGAAGCTGTAACTTCTCTCTCAGACCAAAAATTTGCACCGCGATAAGGATGATTTGGCATTGCATTTTTGCCAAAAGTAAATAAGCCAATCGAGTCAGAAAATAATTCGTAAGGAGGTATAACAATTGATACGATGGGAACTGTATGTTTTTTTTCTCCAATAAAATAAATTCGATCAATCACATTAGATACTGGAATGTCGCCTTGAAAGGCTTGCACTCGAAAGGCAACTGTTGAATCAAATAATAATGGAAATTTTAACAAAGTTGAACTATATGTTGGAACTGAACCATCGATCGTATAGCGCAACTGGATATCTGAACTAATCTTTTGACTAGGCTTTATTTCTAGACTATTATTATAAAATCCAGAATTTGGATTGATAGAAAAATCTATAAAATTGCATGTTGCAACTTTGCTGTTATTTAGCTTACCTGGACTTGGAAAATTTGTACAGCTCCAAGACAAATCAGAATTTCTTTGATAAGAAAAATCCTCTTGAATAAATGGAATAGACACAGAATCTATCAGCTTTACACTATTGCTTAAAAATAATTTATCTCCACTTTCTTTGAGTCTAAAATTACTATGTATTTCATATGTATTTTGATAGTCTTTCCCACTCAATAAAATAAGTAAAAAAGTATCGACTGTAACATTTGAATAAGGCAGCTTCCATTTTTTTAAATTAACTGGATCATCGCTCAAATAATATTCTTCATTGAGTCCAGAAGCAATCCATACTTCTAACCAGTCTGGAGTATCTCCATCGCCATCTGTGACAGTATGTTCATTGTGATTAGAAACTTCATTGAGTCTAACTTGTCCACACAAACTAAAGCAAAAGTGTAAAAAACATAGATATATATAAGGTCTCATAGTGTAAATATAAGAAACTATTATTTTACAATAACAAAATTGTTCTTTACAAATCTAAAAATCGTTGATTTCTCATTATTGAAAAAAGAAAAGCATCCCCAAAGAGATGCTTGACTTTTCAATTGGTTTTGTAGATTCTATGAATCTACCGTACTTTTAAATACGTTGCTTCTTTGTGGAGATATGATATAAGGTATAGGCCATGAATACAAAAAACAAGACACCTAATATCTGATATCCTCCTGCGCCAAACATGCTTGTTAAGCCATGTTCAGCACTTATACTTTTTAAGTTATTTGCTATTCCTTCATTGACAGTCAACAACGCGACTACTACTCCAGCTAATGCACCACCTGCTACTAATCCTGTAGCAAATAAACTTCCTTGCCCCAATTCAGAATCTTCTGTAACTTCATTCTTGCGTTTTGCTCTCCAATCCACTATTGCTTTGACCACACCACCTATGAATATTGGTAATGTTGTAGATAGTGGCAAATAGAGTCCTACTGCAAAAGAAAGTGCTTTCACTCCACACAATTCCATAACAATAGCAATAAATACACCTGATAAAACAAATGTCCAATCTAAATTAAATGACAATAAACCTTTGATCAATGTAGCCATCAATGTTGCTTGAGGTGCTGCATAGGTTTCACCTATAGCATGGTGTATTCCTTTAGCAACTAATTCTGAACTTGGAGTATCTAAATATTTTACTGTAAATCCAATGACGATAGAAGAAAATACTGCACCGAGGAATAATGCAAGTTGCTGATATTTTGGCGTAGCTCCTACGATATAGCCTGTCTTTAAATCTTGAGATGTAGCACCTGCATTTGCTGCTGCGATACAGATCATACCACCTACTACCAGAGCCATTGGTTCGTACACTTGGCCTGTCCAACCAACTGCAATAAAAATTAATGCAGTCCCCATGATTGTTGCGATGGTCATTCCAGAAATTGGATTATTACTCGATCCAATAATTCCTACGATTCTGCTCGAAACAGTAACAAAGAAAAACCCAAAAATTATAATCAATATCCCAACTAATATTTTACTAAAAATTGAATCTCCCGGAATTTGTGGCAAGATACCCAACAATACAACTAAAATTAAACTACCTATCAAAACAGTTTTAAAAGAAAGATCATTTTCAGTACGGATCGCTGGTCCTGTAGATTTCTCCTTCATAGAACCCATGCTTTCTTTAAATGATGAAATGATTGTAGGAATAGTCTTTATTAATGTAATAAAACCACCAGCTGCAACAGCTCCTGCACCAATCTGGCGAATATATGCACGATATACTGCTTCTGCGGTATTCGTCATTGTATGTGTTGCTGGATCCCATCCAAATCGAGGACTTGGCAGTGAAGGATCCAATAAATTTAATTTTGCAAGTTGTGCAGCAATAACATCAGGATGTACCAAATAAGAAAGCAATGGGATTAATCCCAAAGAAGCCAATACACCACCTGCTACCAATACTCCTGCTATACGCGGTCCAATGATATATCCCACACCTAAATACTCTGGTGTAATCTCACTCGATACTACAGCAGAAGGAAAAAATTTATTTACTTGAGCTGTTCCCCAACTTGGTAATTCAGCAATGACATGAAACACTTTTTGTAATACTGCATAAACCATTGCAAAACCTAATCCTTGGAATGCTGCTTTAGCAAAATCTCCTCCCTTTTCTCCTGCTATCAATACGTGAGCACAAGCTGTACCTTCAGGATAAGGCAAGGTCTCATGTTCTTTTACAATAAGCGACCTCCGCAGAGGAATCATCATCAATGTTCCTAACACACCACCAAATACAGCGAGTGTAAAAATTGTCCAATAATTAAAAGATGCATTTCCTGCTTCCTTGTCTGTCAAAAATAAAAATGCAGGTAAGGTAAAAACGACACCTGCTGCAATCGATTCTCCAGCTGAACCAGTCGTTTGTATAATATTATTTTCTAAAATAGTAGTACCAAAAAATCGTTTACCCAAACTAATGGCCAATACCGCAATAGGGATTGAGGCTGATACTGTCAAACCTGCTTTCAATGCAAGGTAAACAGTCGATGCTCCAAAAATTACACCAAAGATAATCCCAAGCACAATAGATTTAATGGTGAATTCAGCCATTATAATATTGGGATCTACAAAGGGTTTGAATTTGGTCAGTTGTGGATTTTCCATGTTTGTTTTGATTTTTCAAAGGACAAGATATGCAATTTTTCTAAAATAAATAAAAATTGCAAAAGAATGAGTTCAAATGAATCTTCTCATAAACAGTTAGCTTTTGAAAATTTGCCAAATTTGCAAATTCATTATCCTATTTTCTCATTAACTAATTCTCTCATTAAAATAACCATTTGCAGATTTGCATATTATGCTCATTTGCAGATTCATTATCGCATTATCACATTCTCTAATTAACTAATTCTCACATTAACTAATTAATTTTTCACAATTTTCTCAGACTTAACGATCCTATTCCGCTCTATGATTTCTGCAACATAAACACCTGATGATAATGATTCTGTGTTGATGATATTGCTTCCTTCGTAAAGTCTTTTTGTGGTGATTTTATTTCCTTGTAGATCGTAAAGATTCATGATCATTTTTTCAGGGAGATAGTCATTGACTTGTATGATGAGAATTTCTCTCATCGGATTTGGTGAAAGCGTGATGTCGATCAAAGGATTGTCTTCTTCATCTTTTGTAGCGGTGGTGCCTATGTTTATTTTTTTGCATTTGGTACTTTCACCATTTTTGTTTTTAGCGCGAAGACATACTTCATAGATGCCATCTTTCGCATAAGTATGGATGATCGATGTATCCCAAACTGTAGTATAATATGGCTGTGATCCATCGCCCCAATCCCACCAGAATTCTTCTGGTTCATACCAACTTAAATTGGTGAAGTCTATGCTGCGATAGTTCATCGTATCCTGATCATAGCGGAACTCCGCTACTGGTATATTGTCTATGCCGAGACTGTCGCTTTCGCTGCCATCAATGGGACCGAGACGGTAGTTGGGGAAGGTGGGTAGATTAGAATGCATAGTGATCTTAATAGCATGTTGACGGACATCACAAGCTTTACCTTTTAGATTTGGTTTATTAATATAGAAAATATATCTTTGTTGAGCGTAACTAGAAGTACCATATATCCTACCATCTGGAGCAATTTGCAAAAAGCCAAAATAAGTTTTTCCAAAGAAACCATTAACTGGTTCAGTGACAAACCCATCAAATTTTGCGACACATTCTAATTTGTATAAACTATCAACTATTTCTACCTGAAATATTTCCATTGGGCGAGATATATAGAAATATTTTGAGTTTGGAGAAAATGCAACACCAACTGAATTATAATAGGAGCTATCTGGAAAATAAAATTGTTTTACTAAATTTATCAAGCCAGATTCTCTTTTAAAATTAAAAAGAGAAATAATTGCACTGGTTGAATCAACGTGATTTGGAACAGATGCTACTAAAAAATATTTCCCATTAGGACTAACAGCAGTTTGAATATTTATATTTTCGGTAAAATTTATTAATTTATTTGAATTTATGTTATGCACAGAATTATTTCTAAATAATATAGACTTGTATCCCTCATTATTATACTCAAAGTCTAAAATAATCCAATCTCTACCATTAGCATGCTTTACCGCATTAAATCCTTGTAGATCTAGCGTGTCATTGACAATTTTCTTGTTTTTAAAATTGATTATTCCATCAGTTGCTTTATTAATAGTGATATTAGAATGAAAAATTTGTTCAGCACCTGTAAATATTCCGTTAAAGCTATGATAAATTTTGTGAAAAAGATTATATGTATCACTTAAAAATGAAGGCAATATAATTGCAGTTTGATTAAATTTTCCAAATATTTGTTCATCTGTTAATGCTCCATTTTGAATTGGTTCATTCTTGTAATTTTCTAGGTAAGCACCATTGTAATTAAATAAAAAATTACCGTCAAAATCCGACATATTATTCACTGCCCATGCAAAATCTATGTGCTTAAATGTATCATAACTAAACTTTGGATTTAAACTTGGCGTATTGAATTGCCAATGTGTGATTCGGAAATTAGGATTAATTGTATCTTCCCTAAAACTATAGCCAGTAAACCAGTTGTAGTCGTACTTTTGAGCGGAAAGTGTTATTGCCGTCAGGATTAGTAGAATTATATTAAATGTCGGTTTCATGTATCTTAATTATTGTAATGTAGATTCTCTTATGCAAATATAAAAAAATTATATTATATAGTGATGATTTATTGAATAAACTTGCATATAGCTATTTAATAAAAGAATCTTTCAATACTCATGTGCCGAATTACATAGCTAAAATAGTTCGTAATAACCCACCTAAATCCTCCCTTGAAAATGGAGGACTTTATGACTACTGTATTTTGAAATTAATTCTAACATTAGCTCATTATCCAATTATCACATTGAAGAACATGTCACTCCTCTGGGGCTCGAAAATTTTTTTGAATTTTTTTATTAACATATCGCTCCTCCGGAGCTATTTGAACACCATTTGCAGATTTGCAAATTATGCTCATTTGCAAATTCATTCTCACATTCTCTCATTAACTAATTATCACATTAAAAACATTGGCTCATTAAAAAATAATCACTCCTTTAATAAAGTCAAAGCGCTTTCTAAAAGATCATCTGTCTTTGCAAAGCAAAATCGAATTATTTTTGGATCGTAACGATCGTGATAAAAAGCTGAAATTGGCACAGCCGCTACTTTTTTATCTTTTACTAAATGATGACAAAAAGCTTCATCATTGACACAGTTTTCGTGTTGCGCCAAAACAAAATATGAACCTTCGCATGGCAATGCTGAAAAATTTGTTTCTTTCAATCCTTCTAAAAAAAAGTTTCTTTTTACTTCATAAAAAGCTGATAAGCCATTGATAAAATCAGGATCATACTCCATAAACTTTGCATTGGCATATTGACCAGGAGTATTAACCGAGAATACAGTAAACTGATGCAATTTTCGTAGTTCATTTGTTAGGTCTATTGGAGCAATAGTATAAGCGATCTTCCAACCGGTAGTATGAAAAGTTTTACCAAACGAAAAACATACAAAACTATTTTCCCAAAACTCTGGAAATTCTAAAGCACTGATATGTTTTTTACCATCATAAACTAATGCATCATAGACTTCATCAAAAATAAATAGTATCTTCTTATCCTTTGTGATTTCAATTAATTTCATGTAATCTTCTCTAGTCCATATTCGACCTGTGGGATTATGAGGATTATTTAAAATCATTACTTTTATATCATTCTGTTGAATGGCATCCTTTATTTTTTGCCAAGGGATATCAAAGCTTGGTTCATCCATTCGAACATAGATCGGAATACCGCTATTTACGAGAACAGATGGACCATATGAATCATAAGCAGGCTCCAAAATCAAGGCTTTATCGCCTGGAGAAATACATGCTGAGATAATAGAATAAATCGCTTGTGTAGCGCCAGTTGTAATCGTAATTTCGCTTTGTGGGTCAACCGTTTTATTATATCTACTATACATTCGATTTGCAATTTGCTCTCGCAATGGTAGATATCCGGGCATAGGCGCATATTGATTCATTCCACTTTTCAAAGCTCCATAAAAAAATTCAATTAGTGCATCTGGTGGATTAAAATTTGGAAACCCCTGCGCAAGATTTATAGCTTGATATTGATTCGCCAAAGCAGTCATTTGCGCAAAAATACTTTGCCCGACTTGTGGCAATTTACTATACATCTTTTGCTAATTTTAGTTTATATTTACTAAAGATGGATTCAATCTTTTTTGCCAATTTATGATCTAATTCTGTGACAATATTTCCTGCTGAATGAGTATTTAATTCAATATCTATCGTATCCCAAACATTAGTCCAACGAGGATGGTGATTTAATTTTTCACATTCGATCGCAACCTCAGTCATGAAAGCAAATGCTTCACGAAAATTTTTAAATTTTAAACTCGTATGCAATGCATTGTCTTTTTCTTCCCACATTTTCTTATACAATTAAAATTTCCAATCAAAATCAGGAATTTGTCTTACCACATTTTTTAATAATTGAATAGCTGCTTCGCAGTCTTCTTCATGAACCATTTCTATCACTTGATGAATGTTTCTTGTTGGAATTGATATTGCTCCAGTAATTGCCCCATTTCCTGCGAGCTGAATGGAGGCTGTATCTGTTCCACCACCTGTTAGAATTTCAGATTGCCATTTCAAGCCATCTGCACATTCTTTTAGAAAGCGGACCATACGATAATCTGGTACAGCACTCGTATCATAAATTTTGATGGCGACACCGTGACCTAACTTCGTCACTTGTTCGTGCAATTGTGCGCCAGGTACGTCAAATGCAATGGTTGTGTCAATATTAATTGCATAATCCGCAGCCACTCTATATCCTGCTATTTTCGCACCTCGCAAGCCTATCTCTTCTTGAACTGTAAATGCACATATCAAATCAAGTTCAGTATCTTTAAGGGATTTTAATAGCTTAATTAATATATATACTGAAATCCGATTGTCTAATGATTTTGCATTGATACATTTGCCCAATTGAATTAAATCGCGCTCTCTAGAGATTGGATCTCCTATGGATACGATATCAAGGACTTCAGCCTTTGTCAATCCAGTGTCTATAAAATAATCTTTTATTTGCGTCGCCTTATTTTTTTCTTCTGCACTCATGATGTGGATGGGCTTTGAACCCATTACACCAATGATGTCCTTTTTTCCATGAATGATCACTCGCTGGGCGGTCAAAGTCTTTGGATCAAATCCACCCAAAGGAATAAATCGAATAAAGCCCTCTTCATCGATATGTTGCACCATAAATCCGATCTCATCCATATGTGCAGTAAGTAGCAACTTGCGATTTGATTTTCCCTTTTTTTCTGCTATAATATTCCCTAAAGCATCTACTTCAATATGATCGACACAATCTTGGATTTCTTCAAGTATCAAAGCACGAATCTTCTGCTCAAAACCTGAGACCCCAGGAGTATTACAAATTCTTTTTAATAATTCAATATCAAGCATGGCTTAAAGTTAATATGTTTTTTTAAATCACCATAAAACGAGGATTAATTATTTATAAAACACTAATTTTCAATACAATAAGTATTGTAAGAAAAAATTATTTCTTGCAGTGAAGCAAAGTTTTCATAAGTTTGTGCAAATTCTAAAAAAAAAATTGTCTGTACTCAAGTCATTGGTAAAAGAAACTGTCATTTATGGCTTAAGCTACAGTTTGGTACGTGTTCTAAATTTTATTTTACTCACCCCGTTCCTCACAACTTTATTTAGAGACACCAAAGGATTTTTATCTATTCATGCTGATATTTATTTTTATATAGCACTTGGCATAGCTTTCCTTACTTACCGCATGGAGACTGCTTACTTTCGATTTGCGAAAGAAGATGATTTTAAAAATAAAATATTTATTCAAGCATCTCAATTTATTTGGCTTTCATGTGCGGCTTTTGTTTTACTTGTTTATGTTTTTAATTCGCAACTGAATGCCATTTTAAAATTTCCAAACTTGGAATCTCATATTTTATTAGCTGTATGGATTATCATATTGGATGTAATTTGCTCTTTGCCATTCGCTAAATTGAGATTTGATGGAAAAGCCAAAGAATATGCAATAATAAAAGTACTTAGCGTCTTGCTAAATTTACTTTTTGTTTTTTTATTTTTATACTTCTTACCTAAATGGAGCTCAGAATTTAGCTATTTTAAAAAAGATGGAAATGCAATTTTGTATTTCTTATTATTAGCAAATTTACTAGGAAGTTTATTCTCATTTCTATACTTATACAAGGAGTGGAAATCAATCTTCACAAAACCAAATTGGAGTGGATTTTCAAAAATAGTTGATTACATTTGGCCTTTAATCATAGTCACTATAGCTTACACTATCAATCAATATGGCAGCACTTCTTTTCTAAAATATTTATTACCTGGTACTGCAATCGAAAATTTCAACTATTCTGCTGATTTTAATGCAGCTTTTCGCTTAGCTGTCATCATGAGTATTTTTGTCACAGCTTTCAATTATGCAGCGGAACCATTTTTTTTTAGACATCAAAAAGATCTCGATGCAAAATCAAAGTATGCTCAAGTTTCAAGTTATTTCACAATTGCTTGTTGTGTCATTCTTATATCGACATGCTTGTTTCGGGATCTAGCAGCAACGCTTTTCCTGTCAGGATATAGTGGTTCAATCCATTTAATTTCCATTTTATTATTGTCCAATTATTTTGTAGGATTAGCTTCGAATTTTTCAACATGGTATAAACTTACAGATCGAACGTTGAATTCTGCAATGATATCAATCATTTCATTGTTGCTTACTTTTGGTCTAAGTATATGGCTTATCCCAAAGTATGGTGTCGATGCAAGTGCATGGATCCTATTGATATGTAATATTTTTATAGCGGTTTGTTCCTATCTCCAAGGTCAAAAGCATTATCCAATTGATTATCCATTGATCAGAATTTTAGGCTATTTAACCGTATCGTTGATTTTGGTTGTTAGCTTGCCGCTTTTGATAAATTTCATGCACTTAAATTTTATTCTTGCGTCATTAATCAAATTTTGTGCAATTGGAGCATTTCTTTGGATCAGTCTTACTATTGAAGAAAAATCAAAGCTTAAAACTGAATAAATTCGTTCAAATTTGTTTTTTAACAAAAATTTATTTGAAAAATATAATTTTTGGAATTGTTTTGGGCTTACTTTTGTTTACAAATAAAAAAATTACTATATGAAATTTTTACAATTATTTCTACTTTCTTTTGTGACATTGAATGTTTATTCACAGTGTCAAGAAGTTAAACAACAAATGAGTTTAGGTATACAGAGTGGAATTCAAGTTACAATTCCTGAAGCTGAACCGAAGTTCATAGATAAAGTTTGGAAAAAATATACAAAGGAATACGGAAAATTATCCAAAAACAAAAAAGCAGATGAGGAATTTATTGAAGGTGCTGTGATTCAGACAATCAATGGTAAAAATCCAATGAATATTTATATTTCCACTGAGAAAAATCAAATCGTAGCTTTTTTTGACAACGGTTCTGGCTTTATCAATTCTACAGATTATCCTAACGAGTCTAAGTCAGCTATTGAGTTCATGACTGAATTCGGGCACGAAGTAAAACGAGAACTCATTCGTGAAGAATTAGAAAAGGAAGAATCTATTTTGAAGAAAAATCAGAAAGAATTAGAAAAACTTAAGAAAGATAATATTGAACTTCATAAGGATATCGAAAACTATAAATTAAAAATCAAAAAAGCAGAATCCGATTTAGTCACTAATGGCAAAGATCAAGAACGATCAACCGCAACTATCGAATCTCAAACTAAAATAGTTGAGTCTGTTGTTACTAAATTAAATAATGTAGGTAAAGTTGAAAAGAAATAATTTAAACTTTACTTTTACTCTTTTAAAAATATCATAAAAAAAGTCCTCCAAATTGGAGGACTTTTTTTTATATCATTGCGTAACACTTTCTTCTTCTTCCTTATTTGCGATTTAAATAAATCGCAGAATTTGAATTTCAACTCTATCATTAATAAGTTTTCCTTCCATTCGTGAATTGTCGCCTACTGGAAACTTCTGGCCAAAACCCTGAGCTTTGATTCTTGCTTCATCGATACCCTTGGCTACCAACTTTGCTCTAATTGCATCTGCTCTCGCTTGACTTACTTGTTCGCTTTTTGCTGGTTTTAATTCATTGTCAGTATGTGATTCTAGCACTATTTTCAATTTTGGAAACTGCATCATGACATCTGCCAATTCATCGATTTCAACTGCACTCGACTCTTGAATATCAGCTGTGCCACGAGTAAATTTTAAATTCAAAAATTTCATTTTATCCCCAAAGTCGTAGTGCCCTGCTTTAGCAAATCCTAAGAACTGTTGACCTAAGCTTCCATCTGAAAATTTTTTTGTTTCCAAATTACGTAAAGCGGTCTTAACCTCTGTAGGTAAATTCTCTGAAATTGGTAATTTTGAAGGATCATAACTTATCACCTCTGCCCTAGCTGCACTATCCATTAATCGCTTTTGTTCATTTGGGTCTACAACTATTTTAGCTGTCTCTGCTGTAGCATTGGATTTTTCAGTTTTACAAGCTGAAGCAAACAAGCCTAGAACAAAAATGCTACTCAATGCACAAGTAATATTAAAAAAATTATTTTTCATAGATTTTCAATTTTCCACCTTAAACATTGCAGCTCTTAATTAGTTCTAAAATTTAGTCTTGATTAACAAAAGCAAAAACTTTATACCAAAATTCTAGATTTTTCAATATATTATTTTGCATAAGTAAAATTAAAGTAGGAAAATGGAGAAAAAAACTACTGATTTTGAGTTTAATCGACATTTTACGAATCGAAATTGATTTGACTCAATAAACTAAGCCAATAATTAGCCGATTTGGTGTATTTTGCATTCAATATTATTAACATTGATGAATTTAACTGTGTCAAAGATTAATCTAAAAATTAGCTTACTGGGAATTTCCAACAATGAGGAAAGTGCCTTGATTCAGACTTTAGATTCTGATGAGAAAAAAATGCTATGGAACTGGTCAGGACTTACGATACAAAACAAAAAATTACTTAGTCATTTATTTAAAAAAATTAAATTTCCTTGTGATTTTTTCCTTCATGGGGTTACATTTCATGATACTACACTCACTTGTGAATCATATATCTGCATGCCAGATTTTTTAATTGATGTGACATCGATAGCTGAGTGCATTTCCTCCAAAGGTGTCAACCCATATAAATTTCTGATTCACTTATTTCACTATGAACCAATGAGTTTAAGTCTATTAATTGGGTCCACGATAAATGATATTTTTGATGAATTAATGGTTAATCCAGAACTCACTTTTGATGATAGAATCCAAGCTGCATTTTACAAGAGTCCATTAAGTTTTTGTTTATTATCAGAAGATCAAGTTATTGAATTTTTTAATGTCTGCAAAAATCATTTTGGCAATTTACAAAAGGCTTATAGTGCACATTTAAAAAGTTGGAAAGAAAAAAGTGAAAGCTACAGCTTAGAGCCTGCCTTCTACAGTGTAGAATATGGTATACAAGGTCGATTGGATGCATTGTTCACAGAAGTCGGTGGCCAAAAAATTATACTTGAACTCAAAAGTGGAAAACCCTATAAAGTAAATGAACATGGGATCAATTTCAATCATTCAGCACAGGTGATGATGTATTCCATGATGATGAATTGTATCAATAAATTGTATTCAAATAAAAGTTACTTACTTTATTCTAGCTTATATGATGATGCTTTAAAATATTCTCCCTTTGATACAGAACTTCAATCTGATATAATTTATGCAAGAAATAGCATATTGTTTATACAACTTTCTTTAAGTAAACACGATCAAGATCATAAACATTTCTTAGATTTATTGCATGAGGGGATTTACACCAATGCAGAATCTTTCACTAAACAAAAAGCGCAAGAATTCATACATATATATAAAAATCAAAGAGCAACTACCAAAGAATACACGAAAAGAATAATTTCATTTATTGCCTTAGAACAATTGAATACTAAATTAGGCAAATCTAATGCGAATGGCAATCTTGGTCTATCTGCACTATGGCTTTTATCTGATAAAGAAAAATCAGATCTTTATTCCATTATTCAAGAATTGACCATAGAAGATATTTTATTCGAGGAATCCGAATTTCCAATTCTAATATTGAAAAACAATAATTCTCAATTGCACAATTTTCGCATCGGAGATACTCTAGTGTTATATGAAAATTTGAATGTAAAAAATGCTGTCCTTCATCAACAAGTATATAAATCAACACTGATCAATATTATTGAGGACAAGTATTTTGTCCGATTGCGTAGTCGTATTTTTTCAGATATTGAAAAACATGTCAATAAAACTTGGAATTTAGAGCACGATTTATTGGATAAGTCATTTATTTATGCTTATCAAAATATATTTCACTTTATGAAAAGTAGTGATGCCAATCAAGATCTATGGCTTGGGGTCATTCCTCCTAGAATCCCTTTGACAACTCATAAAGTAAATTATGCCAATATCGATCATGAGTTCAATCATATAATTTCACTCTTAGTCAACGCAAGGGATTACTTCTTACTCTGGGGCCCTCCAGGAACTGGCAAAACGAGTGTCATTGTCAAATACACAACACGATATTTAGTAGAATCTCTACACGAAAATGTACTTCTCCTTGCATATACCAACAGAGCTGTTGATGAAATGTGTGATGCATTATGCTCTCATGGTGAGGAATGGATAGAATCATTTGTAAGAATAGGTTCCAGATATGCAATTAAACCAGAATATGCAGATAATCTATTTGATACTCAAATTAGAAAATTAAAAAATCGAAAAGAAATAAAACAATTTTTAGATTCAAAAAAAATAATTTGTGCTACAATAGCTTCAATTCTTGGCAAAAAAGAATTATTTCAATTAAAGCAATTTGATACTGTGATCATTGATGAAGCATCGCAGATTCTAGAGCCACAATTAATAGGATTACTAGGTCAATTCAAACGCATCATTTTTATAGGCGATCATCTTCAGTTACCTGCAGTTTCTCTACAATCAGAAGAGGAAGCAAATATAAATACAGAAGAATTGAAAACAATAGGCATTTCGAACTTTAATCAATCTTTGTTTGAAAGACTTTATCTAAGATGTAAAAATCAAGGATGGTCCCATGGATATGCAATTTTAAATAGACAAGGCAGAATGAATCCTGAGATCATGGCATTTCCTTCTAAAATGTTTTATGAAAATAAACTTGAACTCCTTCCTTCTTTGAATAAATCAAGTCAACTCTTTGATCAATTCAAAATTACACATCATGTGAACCATGCTTTAGTTTCCAATAGAATGATCTTTATCTCATCAACAACTTCAAACACCGAGACAATACCGGATTACAAAACAAATAAAATAGAGGCTCACCTAATTTGTAGAATTGTATCGCAATTAAACATTCTTTATACTCAAAACAACATAGAATGGACTACTGATTCTTGTGGGGTGATTACGCCTTTCAGAGCGCAAATTTCAAATATCGTCAAAGAATTAAAAGAAAATAAACTCGATCATTTAGCATTGACCATTGACACTGTGGAGAGATATCAAGGTGGGGCTAGGGATATCATCATTTTAAGTACTTGTATTACGAATTCAGAATTATTGGATCAAATCAGTTCTTTGAATCACGAAGGATTAGATCGCAAACTGAATGTGGCAGTAACTCGTACTCGTGAACTTTTTATTTTAGTTGGCAACAAAGAAGCTCTTTCTATGAATGAAAATTATAAAAAACTCATTGCGTCTTGTATTGAAATTTCGTTAGAAGATGAAGATCATAACGGCTGATCCTTGTGAGCCCACAAATACATACAAGCATAAGTACGATAGGGACGCCATTTCTCTGACTTCTTGATCATAAGTTGTTGTAATTCTTTTCCCGTTGCATCAATATTATAAATCGATTTCATTGCAACTTGAATACCATAATCATCTAGTGCAAAAACATCTTCCCTACCCAAACAAAACATAAGGACCATTTCAGCTGTCCAGTTTCCTACACCTTTTATTTTGACTAAAGTTTTAATCACTTCTTCATCACTCATTGATTGAAATGATTTATCTTTAATATTATTTTCCTTCCAAAAATTTGCAATATTAATGATGTAATTTGCTTTTTGGTTCGACAATCCACAAGCTCTCAAATTGGAAAGTTCCTGTGCCAAAATCTTATCCACCATTTTAGCTTTAGTTCCTATCATCGCCCAAAATCGCTCTGCTATTACTCTAGCTACTTTTACTGACAACTGCTGACTTATGATTGCATTGACCAAATGTTCACAAACCTTTCCATCAGAATTTATCCTAGAAATAGGCTCTTCTCCTAGTGCATTGATAAGTTTCAATAATTTCTTATCTTTGCCTAAGACATCTTTTACTTTCATATTAAATATTTTTATTATATTTGCATTACCAAAGCTTAAAGTTATGGCATTACTGCGTATTTTTATTGTTTTCATTTTAGGATTATTCGTTATTAACAATGGCTACTCTCAAAGTCTAAACATGTCAAAACTATATCAATATGATAATAATTCTTTGCCGACATTTTCTGGTTTTGCTTATAGTGATATTTGGGGTTATTATACGCAAGATGGCAAGGAGATAGCGTTCATTGGATCACTCGATAGTATTCACTTTTTTGATGTTACACCTGGCACCACTCCCTATCAATTTGATTCATATGCTCCTGGTGGAAGATCACTTTGGAGAGAATTTAAAACGTATAAAAATTTTGCTTATTCAATAGTCGATCAAGGCGGCACATCAGAAGGATTGGTTACCATTGATCTCCAATATTCTCCTGATTCCATTCATTATGTTGGTCGAGATGACACGAGTTTTCATCGAGCTCATATGCTTTTTGTAGACACGTTGAATGGTCATTTGTTTCTCTCTGGGGCTAGTAGAAATAATGGATCAGAATATTGGGATTTACTTATGTATGATCTCAACGTCGATCCCAGCAAACCCATTTTAATAAAAAAAATAGATTTGCCTGGAAATTATGTTCATGATATGTTTGTAAACAATGATACTGTATTTTGTTCTCATGGAACAAATGGACTTTACATATACAAAGTAAACAATTTAGGAAATTATACAGTACTTGGTTCAATTACCACATATCCTGAACAAGGATATAATCATAGCAGTTGGATAAGTCCAGATAAAAAATATTTGGTTTGGGCTGATGAAACATCTGACAAAAGTTTAAAATTAGCTGATGTTAGCAATCCTGCATCAATTAAAATTGTTTCATTGTTTCGATCTGCTTTACTTAGTCCTACTTACACAAATAGCATCGCGCATAATCCATATTATAGAGATAGTTTAATCATAGTTTCCTATTACCACGATGGTGTACAAATATGGAATGGAACCGACCCGATGAATCCAATCAAAGTAGCGTATTACGACACTGAACCAAACAACACAAACTACAATGGATACGCTGGAGCTTGGGGTGTTTATCCTTTCTTTCCTTCAGGCAATATGGCGGTTTCTGATATCACAAATGGTTTCTTTCTGTTGAGTATAGATGCTGCTCTACCATTAGAAATTATACAATTTGAAGCAGAAAAAATTGATGAAAATGTAACATTGCGATTTGAATTAAATCTCTCACAGTTTTCAGGTAAAAATATTGAAATACAAAAAAGCTTTGATGGGAAAAACTTTACAATCATCGCTTCAATCATCCCAAGTACAAAACAGGATCAATTCATCGATACCGCACCATCATTGGGGAATAATTATTATCGACTACATTGGTTAGAAAATGGTAAAAACAATTATTCCAATATTAAAGTAGTAAAATTTGGTAATCAAAAAAATTATCATTGGGTACTTCAAGCAAATAAAATTCTAAGATTAAATCAAACTACTGAATCAAGAATCCAATCAGTCCGCTTTATGAATTTGGATAAAGTAATATTCGAATCTACTGAAGAAACAGAAATTCAGATTCCAAAGAATTTACCCTATGGAATGTATATCTTGCAGACCACTCTTGAAAATGGTCAACAGTGGATACAAAAATTAAACTTACAAGAAAATTAAAGTAGAATCTTTTGCTTTAAAAATGTTGGATCTTTGAAAATAGATCTGCCTTGTACTTTTCACCAATGGAAATTTCTACTCGATTTACATGTATAGATTCAGATGAGATTGAATTTATAAAATGGATATTCACAAAGTATGAACGATGTACTCTAATAAAGTTAGATGGTAATTTTTGTTCTAGATCTTTCATTGTCATCAAAGACATAATATTTGTATCCTTAGTAAAAAATTGTACATAATTGCTTTCAGATCTTATGTATGTGACATTCTCCAATTCAAGCCTAACAAGTTTAGTTCCATCTTTTATAAAAAGGATTTCAGAAGGAGCATATTTTACTTCTGGCTCATTAGAATCCAACTTTTGGGGAACGCGTTGAACTGATTTAATAAAGCGATCATAGCTAATTGGCTTTACAAGAAAATCAATAACTTGATCATAATCATAACTTTTAGCTGCAAATTCAATCTCAGATGTAATCATTATAGTATATACGACAGTTGGCAACATTTCAAGAAAATCGCGCCCCTTCATATCTGGTAAATTAAAATCTAGAAAAACCAAATTTATATGATCGCTTGACATTAGTTGTAATCCAGCCTTTCCATTTTCTGCTGATATACAATACTCAAAAAGATTACTCTTTACACAAAAATGCTTGACTAAATCTGTGATTAATGGATCATCATCTACTATCAATGCTCGTAATTCCATTTCGCTTACTTTATGGATTATTATCCTTTGTTTGCCAACTGCCCACAAGCAGCATCAATATCTTTTCCTCTACTTTTTCTCACTGTGGTCATCACACCATGCTTGAGTAAATATTTTGCAAAATTATTCAATCGATCTTCTGATGATTTCATATAATCAACACCTTGTACTGTATTATATTCAATGATATTGACAATAACTGGAAAATGACTACATAGCTTTACCAAATTTTTTGCATCTTTTTCAGTATCGTTAAAATGTTCAAATGCAATATATTCAAAACTTATTCTATTGCCTGTAATACGTTGGTAATATTTTAGTGCTTGCATTAATGAATGCAAATTATTAGATTCGTTGATCGGCATCATCTCATTGCGTTTAGCATCATCAGCTGCATGCAGTGACAAAGCTAGATTCACTTTATACCCATCTTCTGCCAATTTAATGATCATTTTTGCAATCCCCGCAGTCGATACTGTAATGCGATTATGCGAAAAATTCAAGCCTTCACTTGAAATTAATTGTGATATACTATTACATACATTCTTATAGTTCAACAATGGCTCTCCCATTCCCATATAAACTATATTTGACAAACCTTTACCATATGTGTCTTGACAAGTTTTATTGACTTGCACTACTTGATCAAATATCTCTCCTGCTGTCAATTGTCTAGCTAAACCCATCTTGCCTGTAGCGCAAAAAGAACAGGTCAAACTACAACCTACTTGAGAAGATACACAAACTGTAAATCGCTTATCATCAGCAACAGGAATCAATACAGATTCTATTTTTTTATCATCATGTAATGCGTAACGAAACTTGATGGTGCCATCATTGCTAATTTGCTTTTTATCTTCGCGTAGACTATTTATTGTAAATAAATTAGTTAACTCTTCCCTTTGCTTAACTGAGAGATTCGTCATTTGATTAAAATCGCGAACACAATGTTTCCAAAGCCAATTGTTTAATTGTTTTATACGATATTTCTCCCATCCCAAACTTGCTAATTGGGTAGAAAGATCTGTTGAAGTAAAACTAAGTATATCTTTTTGAATAATCATTAGTAAAAGCTAGATCAAATTTATAAATTTCTAATCTATTATAAGCATTTAAATTCCAAAATGGCTGAAAACGAATTGTTAATATCCTAATAATCTGATATTTAGCCAAAACAAATGAATTTTTGTTTTCGTTTAGCTTGCAATATGAGATTTTATTTGATTTGTTTTCAATTTCTACTTTCAACACTGATTTGGGCCCAGAATCACCAAAGCCTTGATTATTCTGATTTAAATTTATGGGCTGCACACCCATCCAAAAAAGATTCTGCAGACTTAACTCCACTGGATTTGGAAGAGTCACAGCAACAAGCAGAAGCTGATGTATTTTTTATTCATCCGACTAGTTATGGTGGCTTAAAACTATGGAGACCCTGGAATGCTGAAATTCAAAATAAAAAAATCAATCGCAAAACAGATAACTTTATCATAAAAAATCAAGCTACAATTTTTAATGAAGTTGGTAAAATTTACGCTCCTAGATATAGACAAGCTCATTTTTATGCATTCCTAACTGGTAAAGAAGATAAAAAAGAAGCTGCTTTGGATTTTGCATATTTAGATATTAAAGATGCATTTGAATACTACATCACACATTTCAATAATGGTCGTCCTATTATTATCGCAGCGCACAGTCAAGGCAGTCTTCATGCCGTAAAACTATTACAAGAATATTTTGACAACACTAATTTAAGAAACAGATTGGTTGTGGCATATCTCCCAGGGATGCCAATTAGTAAACATGAATTTAAAAATATTCCTCCATGCACTTCCGAATACCAAACAAATTGTTTTTGCAGTTGGAGAACTTTCAAAGAAGGATCAAAAACAAGCTGGGGAAAAAACATTTCAGATGTATTGGTCACAAATCCCATTTCTTGGAAATTAGATACAGTTAAAACCCTCAAAGATCAACACAAAGGTATGGTCTTATATAATTTTCACAGTGCAACTACACCACATGCAATCCAAGCAAAAGTCCAAAACAATATACTTTGGGTAAATAAACCTAAATTCAAAGGTAGTTTTCTCCTCGTGAAAAAAAATTACCATCAAGGCGACTATAATTTATTCTATGTAAATGTCCGAGAGAATGCAAGAAAGAGATTAAACGCATTCTGGAAAGGCTAAGCCCTTTTATTTTGTAAAAATAATAATTCGCCTGTTTAAGATTTGTATCTTTGCTAATATTGGACTGATGAAAATCAAAGATCTCTTATTAAATAGAAATTCGCTTATTTTTAAAAATGCGTTAATCTACTTTTTGATTATTGCATTCACAGCACTAATTACTGCTTTTCTTATATATTGGTTTAGTGCCGAAAAAATAAAAGCAAGTTCTAAAGTCCAAATGCAACATACAAATCAACTTGTAGCAAGTACCTTTAACAGCTTTATTGCAAATGTAGAAAGAGATATAGATTTCCTCTCCAATAATCCAATTATAGAATCGTTTATTCAAGCGAGTGGAACGAAGAAGCAAGATTTCAAAACACAATTATCCAAAGAATTTTTTGCACTACTTGAGTCAAAACCTGAATATGCCCAAATTCGATTTATTGCGAATGATTCTATTGGCAAAGAAATCATCCGCGTTGATAAAATTGGTACTGTGGTTCAATATGTCAGTGAAGATAAACTCCAAGCAAAAGGTGATCGAGATTATTTTAAGGAAATTAAAAATCTCAATGAAGGAAGTAAATATTTTTCTGTCATTGATCTCAACAAAGAACGCGGAGGACTTTCCTATCCTTTAACGCCTACCTTTAGGGCAGCTGCACCACTTTTTGCTAATAAAAAATATTGTGGATTCGTCATTATCAATGTAGACATACGCAATTTTCTAAAAGAATTAAAACTTAGTATTCCAGAAGATTATTCCTTTTATTTATTTAATAATGAACAACAATTCCTTCAGCATCCTATTGACACATTGAGTTTTGGATTTGAATTTAATAGAAAAACAAATTTTAATCAGTTTGTACAATTTTATAATCCAGTTTATAATCAAATTCAAGATGTGGATCAAAACAAAACTCAAATTATAAACCAACTACATTATCCAAGAAACTATTACTATCTCTACACTTGCATCGTAAGCGAAAGAAATTTATACTTAGCAAGTTTTACAGATTGGAAAATCACTATATTGTGGGTTACATTTTCCACAATTCTATTTTCTTTACTTATAGCACTTTGGTTAACCTATAAGAGGGTAAGAGAGTTAAGGCAAATTACTGATTCTCTAATACACTTTTCAAAAGACATGAATAAAATACCAGAAGTTGAGATCAAACGAAATGATGAAATTGGTGAATTGTCAAGGAGTTTTAATGATATGGCGATTCAAATCCACCAGCATGTTAAAGAATTAAATGAAGCAAAAACGATTGCAGAAAAAGCGAATAAAGAAAAAGCTGAATTTTTAGGAAAATATGAGTCATGAAATGAGAAATCCACTACAATCTATATTAGGTGTTTCTCAATTGATTGCAAAAAACAATCCTAGGACAGATCAAAAGAATTTTATCGAAACGTTGGAATATAGTGCCAACTCATTATTGAGCTTAGTCAACGATGTCCTTGATTTTAAAAAACTACAACTAGGATCAATTAAGCTTACACGAAGGCAAGAAAAACTTAGACCTGAGTTAGAAAAACTAATTCGAAGTCACTACCTAGATGCAAGTCTCAAGAAAATTCATCTTGAATTGGTAACGTCTATTTCTGAAGAACAATTATTTCAATTAGATCTGTTGAGACTTAGTCAAGTCATTCACAATCTTATTAGCAATGCAATCAAATTTTCACATGAAAAATCCCAAGTTATACTTGAAGTAAATTATAGTGAAGGCTACTTACATTTTGCTGTAACTGATCAAGGAGTTGGTATCAGCCAATCACAGATTGATCTAATTAAAGAGAGGTATTTCTCTTTCTCCAAGAATGAAACAATAGCTGGTTCAGGAATTGGATTACATATAGTAAGCGGAATATTAGAATTATTTGACTCTCAATTAAAAATTGAATCAGAATTAGGAATTGGAAGTCGATTCTCTTTTAAAATAAAATCTGAAATCACTGAAAATTCCTTTAATAACAATAAAGTAAATCTTTTTCAAATCTTAAAAAAAATTGCAATCCTTGATGATGATACTCAAATCGTATTTTGGCTCAAGCATATCTTTTCAGAGATAAATGTAGATCTTTATACTTTTCACAATGCTGCAATATTCAATTCATCCCATGAAGTCTTTGACATTATTATTTCAGACAAATATCTTAATTCTGAAAGTAGTCCACAATTTCAAGGAAAAATTACAAGTGAAGGCTTACTTCTTGTTCTAACCGGAGAAAAAAGTTCCACAGATGAAGTTTCCGCTTTTTTCAATTACAAAGTTGACGCAATACTATTAAAGCCTATAACGTCAAAAGATCTGTTTTCTACAATTGAAAATTTATATTTTGAAAAAAATTGTGGTTTAATTAATACAAAGAATTTATATCAAGATTATGACTTTGATTCTACTAAGATAGAGAATGTATTGTCTCTACTTTGTCAAGAATGGCAAACACTTCATGATAAAACCATTCATTCTCTACATCATCGCAATCAAGCAGAATTTAACCAAGTGTACCACAAAATTATTACTAGTTTAAAACGTCTTGAATTGTTTGAATTCATTGACTTTCTTGATAAAATACGTAAAAATTTTCACCAAATTAATTTTATAGAGACTTCTTCTAAACTTGACTATATTTTTACTTATTATCAATTTTATTTTGAAAATGAAAAATTGAAATACACAACAAATAAAAAATAAAAGAGCAAGTCTTTAACCATTCAGACTTGCTCCTTATTCTGCTTATCTTTGTCTAATGCTTTCTTTCATTACCACTTTCAATTTTTCTACTGCATCGATTAGCATTGAATTATTATCAGGAAAAGGCAAATATCTATTGTTGATTTTCTTCCTACAATTTTCGCTCACTTTATCTATATTCCCCTTTGTAATTTTTGCAAAATTATTTTCGAATACAGCCTCTACTGAAATTGGTTTAGAATAACTGGCGAGATTTTTTTTCGATGCGAGCCATTCCAATTGACCAGAGATTTGAACTGTTTTTAACTGAGTAACTTCTTCGATTGTCGCAGTATATTTTGTCTTAACTTTTCGACGAATTTCCTTACCAGCACTATCTCTCAATATTCTTCCCTTTCCATCTTTTACAACTTCTTCTTTCTCTTCTTCAAATACATCCTCATACACTTTTGTTTTTTCACGTTCTGGGCTAATATTCAATTCTCTCAAATTTGCAATTATGTACTGATCGTAAACTCTATTCTTTTCGGCAACAGTATGATATTTCTTAAATGTCTGTTGAAGATCATTAACATCCATATTTAAAATAATATCTTCAACATGAAATGGAATGATCTGGAAGGTATTATTCTGCATTTCAATCAACGTGTATTCAGTTCCATACATATAAGCTTCACCTAAAAGTTTATCTCTATCTTTATAAGATCTAAAAAGCAAATCCAATTTATATAAATAATCTACAGCTTGTCGTGCATAAATTTTCTCGCCAGATGTTTTACTTTTTCCAATCAAAGATTTTGCTTTCTCAATATAATAATCTGCAACTTGAACTTTAGCCAATCGCTTATCTTCTTCTATATTTACAAAATTAAATCTACCTAGATATCCATCTTTAGCTGTCAATGGAGTCAAAGGTTCAATTTTATTTTGCCGATTATCTATTCTATTATAAATTGTCAAAATTTGTTCCCAATTAGACGCCTGTGCTTCTGCTTTGTATGCACGAATGCTTCTAAGATCAGCTTCATTTGCCTTATGAAATGCAGTCTCCAATAACATAATTGAATTGCTCTTTTTGCTTTTCTTTCCCTTCAATTGTTTAACCAATTGGGTAATCGCTGCATCATAATTACCACTTTCTATCTTCTTTGTCGCTGTAGCACAAGAGACAAATAAAAAAATTGAAAGTACCCAAAGTAAAATTTTCCGTTTCATATTCAAATATTTAATTGTGAATTGATACCACGAATGTACAATGCTTTTTTTATGTAAATTTGACATTATAAAAGCTTTAACCTTGAGCGTTAAATTAATGGCAAATCGATTATTTCAATTAAACCGATTTCATAAATTATAGTCTATGGAACAGAATTTAAATTCCTAATGCAATCAATAGTAATATAAATTTCTAAATGCTGTGAGGGGCAAAAAAATAACAAAAGAGTAATCGCCAGATTTAAAAAATGTACCCGAAACAGGATTTGAACCTGCACACCTTACGGCATACGCCCCTCAAGCGTACGTGTCTACCAATTCCACCATCCGGGTAAAAAATCAGGCAAATATATGATATCCAAAGGATTTTCTCAAAATAAATAAAAAATTAATATTAATACATTATGAAAATAATTAATATATAAAAACAAATATTTCAATCGTATATAATATTTCATATATTTAACAAAAAGAATTATAAGGATTTACGCATTTTTTTTTGTTAAATATTTTTTTTTCTGCATATATATGCATACTTTTACAGCAAATCCCATAGGCAGTATCTTCTAATGATGAGATACCAAACCAATACCGAATCTAAATTATATAAAATTTGACTTCAATTCACGCGATTGATAAAGAACGTAGTTTTCTTATTTTGAGACCTTAGTCGAAAGAGCCTGAGTTTGCGCCTTGCAAATTTGGGCTTTTTTTATTCCCTTATATTTTAGTAAATTTTTGTGTTGTCAGTCCATTTTCTTGATAAAAAGCGAAAATGTATGTCCCAGGTTGTAGATCATTTATATTTATTTGACCATCTATAATATCTCCTTTATTTACATGAAGAACTTCTTGTCCTTCGATTGAAAACATTTTTATAAAATTAAATTCATCCACTGTAGATGATAATGTAATTACATCACTGCATGGATTAGGATACAAATACATTGCTTCAAGTTTGGGATCAAGGCTTGATGTTAAATTCTGAATTTTCAAAATCTTGCCTCGATGTGTCGATATATAAGCTAAATTAGCGTCGACCATATCTATTCCAAAATTATGATCAATACCTGCAGGACTTGGCATGATAAGCCAGTTCAATCCACCATCTGTAGTTCTTACTATTGTCCCATTGAAGCCAACGGCTACTCCAATTTTATCATCTACAAAATCCATATCCATCAATGCTTCCTGTACTCCAGAATTCAAAGTTTTCCAAGAATCTCCCCCATCTGTTGTCTTATAAATTCTACCAATATCTGCACATGCGTATCCGATTGAATCCGAAGGAAAAACGATTTTTCTAATCCAATCAGCTGGAGGCGTATAAGGGAAATTCTTTATTTCTGTCCAATTCTCGCCACCATCTATGGTTTTAAATATAATATTTGAACCTGCAGCAAATCCAATATTTTTACTTGTAAAAAAAATAGATTGCAAAAGATTTTGCTTTGCATTTGGTATAATCTTCCAAGTCTCACCTGCATCTTCTGTCTTCATGATCAAACCTCTACTTCCACAAGCATATCCAGTATTTTTATCTGTAAAATACAAGCCCCAAATCTGTTCTTTTGTCCCTGTAGTAAGCGTCTTCCAATGTTCCCCAGCATCTGTTGTCTTGATTATGATCCCTTCATTACTTGACATATAACACACATCTCTATCTTGATACCATATCTTCATAAATCGCATTCCTGTATAACCTGAATTCTGATCTATCCATGTCTTGCCACCATCCGTTGTGCGATGAATATTATAATTAGAATTGTTATACAGAGCACCAACAGTATATCCTGTCTGCCCATCTAAAAAATCTATACTATGTAAGGTTTGCTCTGGACTAAAACGTTTGATTTCTTGCCAAGTCTGTGCGTTCAAAATAGAATACCAGAATAAACTAACAACTAGAAAAATTTGATATGTCTTCATTAAAAAAGATTTAAAAATTTGTGTAGAGCTTTTTAACTAACCAACACTCTGAAAAATTCAATTTTACCATTACAATCTATAACTTTGATTATGACAATACCTTTATAATTCAATTTAATTTCTACTTGATCAAAATCAAAATTCAAATTACTTTGCAACATTCTACCATTCAAATCATAACATTCAATTGTTGAGGCCAAACAATCCTTAGTTTTATGAATTAAATAAAAAGTTCCTGAATTTGGATTTGGAGCAAAGCTATATTTACTATTTTCGAAATGCGGTACTGAAGTATAATCTTTGACTAAATTACTCTCTATGGTATTTGTAAGTATTGGGCTGTTTAAATCAAAATATATTGAAGCGCGGTTTGCAACTTTAAGACTGTTGACAATCTCCTTTTTGGTTTGAATCCTAAAACTAACAAATCCATGACTCTCCTTTTCGTTTGTTACACTATCAATAAGATAAATTTCATTAAACAAAAATTGTACTTTATTGCCATCTATTTTGACCTTTACTTTATGACTTGCGTTGATCAACTCAAAACTCTCCATATCAAACGAAGAATCTAATGTATCGACAATAACAACGTCTTTTGCATAAGAATTTCCAGTATTTTGAAACCGAATTATATACTCTAATGGCTCACCTAATCTAACGATACCTTGTCTTCCAATTGGGCTTACATTTTTGTCATTTGGATCATATGAACATCGTATCAATGATTCAAAAGAATGATTTTTAGAAATTGGTGTATTGCTTGAAAATTTGTTATTTATCTCAGTATTTACAGAGACCAGTTGATTTCCATTTGTAAAAGCGGGCATTGTGAAATTTGTTGTTATTATTCGATGTTCATATGGTTCTAAATCTTGATAACGATATATAATGCGATGCGATGTAGTATCCACTTGAATTGGAAAAGGAATCGAACTGATATATGTAATTGTTGGATCATAATAGATCACTAGTTCTCCTGCTGCATTGTATACACCAGTGTTTCTATAGATGGTTTCAAAACTTGCCTTTTCGAGACAGCGTGTCGGAGTACTATTTGTTACTACAGATAAATCATGAACTTCTGTGAGTGGGTACAATCCAAACTTATAAATAGTATCGGACTGAATAGCACCTTGGAATAAAAACGAGACCTGATTGTTAAGGGATGTGACTCTCCATTCTGAGATATTTGGAACAACTCTTAGATTGTATGATTGTCCTTCATTACATATTAATTCTGCTATTCCATCTTGATTAGACGGATATAAAAGTGTTTCACCATCCAACTTAAATTTTATATCTGGAATTCCATGTTCTCCAAATTCTTGAATTCCATTCTGATTTTTATCAAAAAAAGCTTGAACCGTTGCTGCCGTCCATTTACAATCAATATCTGCTTTGGTTTTGCAATTAGTACCATTAGATTCAAATACTAAAGAAACATTTGGTCTCTTCAATGCTCTACACAAAAATCTAGAATTACATGAAGTAAACTTAGTATTGTTAAAAAAATATATACTCTTTGGACCATTATCCAAATTCAAATTGTCTAGACTTCCCAATCTAAAATTGGCTTTATTTCCATCACATAATAAATTTTCAAAATACCTGATATTCTCCAAGCCTTCAAAATCAAGATCAACTTTATGAAATGTTACTCTAATAGTCCTAATCGTATCTAACTTTTTAAAGCCTTTTAAATTTTTCATTGAAGATAAAAATAAATATAACTCATTCAGTTTTTCTAAGTTTTCTAAACCATTTAACTTTGGAGAAAAACCACTAATAAACAACTTACGTATCGAGCGACAATTTTGCAACCCATTAAAATCTACCATACTATTATTTGAATCAAGATTCAAATCACCTTGAATTTTTTCTACATTTTGCAAGCCTTCAAGATTTGTAATATCATTATTATAAAGACTCAGATCTCCTTCAATGCATTTTAGAGACTCCAAACCTTTTAAATTCTTTATTCTATCTGTTGACAGGCTTCTAATTTCTATGAAATAGGCATAATTACATTTCGAATATAATTCAGCGAAATTATCTATATCTTTTTGTTTATAAATTTTAATATCTATAGGACATTCGATAATCTTACAATCTTCAGTTAAAGAGTCAATGTTGGTACATTTACCATTATTATTTTCTATCAAAATTTTCTTATTGCTTAAACTTAATAAACTACAGAAGCTAAATACATCGCAATCTACCAATTTGGGATTATTTTTAATCACTAAATCATATGGCTCTTTACCTCTAAAATTTATTGAAGCTGGGTCTATGGTGCTCAAGCCATCCAATGCAATTAAATCTGGATTACCTTCTATTAAAACACTTCCATTAACACGAGATAACTTAATAAAAACTTTAAAATTTTCTAACTTTTGGCAATTAGAGATCGAAAAATTTCCACCAATATATTTAATTGAATCTAATGAAGTAAAAAAATAGCTATTACAATTATTAAGTTCAAAGTTTCCTCCAACATATGCTAAATACTCAAATCCATTACCTGAAAACAAAGGAATATTTTTTATTTCAATATTTCCTTTAATGGAGTCTATTGGAATATTAAGAGTAACTGTACTTGGATTATTTATATATTTCAAATTACCAATTATATGATCTACAGGAAATTTATTTACAATTCCAACTAATTTATCATTGTTCTCAATAATTACAGAACCTAAAACTCTAAAGTTCTTTTCAAATCTAGGCAAATAAGTTAATTCTTTATTACCTACTATACGAATATCTCCACCAACCTCAGTCAATTCTTCAAAATTCTCCAACGTTGGATTTCCTGTATTTTCCTCTAAAATTAGGCTGCCGCCAATTTTTTTAATTTTCCTTAAACTAGGAACATCATAATTACCAATAGCATTCCTTCTATAAATCAAACTTCCTGTCACAGGGTTACCAAAATTTACAAAAGAAATATTTTGATTATCTTCTACTATTAAATCTCCAATGATCGCATCTAAGTAAATAAATTGACCCATTTTAAAGTTATCTGTATTTCGAATCGTCAGATTTCCTAAAATCGTATCAATTCTGGCTAAGCCTGAAAGGTTTGTAATTGATCCTTTTACATAACCTGGACCACAATCACCTATGCAAACATCACCGATTATATACCTACAATCAAAATTTTTAATGATAAAACTATCTATGTCTGCCTGAGTTGTAAAATTTAATTTTCCAACTTGACATTTATGAAGTCCACATGCTACCCATGCTTTTTCTTCAGTCGCACAATCTTTTATATTTGATATAAGTTTTTCATTATGTGGCAATGCAATGATTGGGCAAATTTCTGAACACACAGCTAGACTCGAATTACTGGTCAGAACTAATTTATATCCTTGCAAATTAGCTTTCATATGGCTTGGAGAAACATTTTCCAAACCTTTTAAATTCGTCAATTTTGGATTCGAAACAATTTCTAAACTGCCATTAATTTTTGTACATTTTGATAATGGAAGTAGAGTACTGACATTTTGAAGATTAAATAATTTAAGCGTTCCACACTCCTTTAAATTCCCCAAACCATTGAGATGAGTAACATTAGGTAATTGCTGCAAATGGATCATCTCTTTCACAATTTCCAAGGATTGCAATGCATCAATATTTAATAAGCCATCACAATTCACTATAGATAGAGAATTTATCACATTTGTATTTCCAAACAAATTATTCAAACTGGTTAATTTTGGTAAAGAGTTAATCTCTATGCTGGATGAATCATTATACTGAACATTTGGAAAAACTGGAAAATTCTCAAGTCTTTGCAAATAAGAAAGCGTTAGACTACCCAATACTTTCAGATTTTTAAATCCATTTATAGATAATAGATTATACATACCAAAAGAGTATAGTTCGCCTTCTATACTTGCCAATTGATTAAATCCTGAAATTTCAGCTAATGCAATATTATCAGTTATACGTAAATCGCCCTTTACTCGAACTAATTTTTCAAAATTAGCTAAAGATGTTAATGTATTATTACCATTTATATAAACATCTCCTTCCACTTCAATCAAGTTATTTAATCCTGACAAATCAGTCAAATAATAATTTGATCTAATGATTAAGTCCCCTTTTATTCTCTCTATAAAACGTAGACCATTTAAATTTGTAACCGTTGAACTTCCACCAGTTAATTGTCCAATATTTAAACTGCCTTCTATAATCTTGCAATTTGAACTCATCACAGGAAAGTTATCCATCATTTCTTGTGTCTCGATCACTGTTACTCCAGGCAAACAATTTTGTGCAATTACAAAACTATTAATGAGAAAGAAACAGGCTATAAAAAAAATAAAGTTATGTTTTTTCATTAGTATAATTTTAGATTTCAATTCGATAAAAAATTTTACAAAAAGGTTCTATAAAAATTTCTAGCTTTTTATGAATCTTTTTTGTCATTCGATTCCTCTATTTTTGATTGCGTTTTTTCAGGACCATTCAAATACGTTGGTAAGTTTAATCCTGCCATATTAAACAAATCATTCAAAGGAGGTACTGTTTTCATCATACCTGAAACAAAATTTGCAGTAGATGAATTTTCTCCACCACCAGTTCCAGAATCCCAAACTGTGATTTTATCTATCTTAATATTTTTTACAGCTTCTACTTGCGTTTTCACTAATTCAGGTAATTTTTCTATCAATAACAACTGGAACGCTTTGTTTGGATCACCTCCAGAAGCTTCCACTACTGCTTTGTATCCTTCAGCTTGTTTTGTCAATATTTCTAGCAAACCCTTTGCCTCAGCTTCCATTTTTGCAAAAATGGCATCAGCCTCTCCTTTTGCATTTTCTCTGATTGTTTCTGCCATGGCTTGTGCTTCGATGATGGCTCTTTGTTTTGCTATTTCAGCAGGAACCACAATGTTGGCGATTTGTGTGGAGCGCTCTCGTTCTGATCGTGCCAATTCTGCTTTTTGCTCTGCGATATAAGACTCTTCCAATGCTCTCGCCTGTTGCACTTTCTCAGATGCTAATGCAGTGCGCAGTGCTTCAGCTTCTTTCTCTCTTCTATTTGCTTCAGATTGGGCTATGGAAATTTTAGCTTCATTCTCACCTTGAATGGCTATCGCATTTGCTTCCGAAGTTTTTACTCTAGTATCTCTTTGGGCTTCTGCTTTTCCTATCGTTTCATCTTTTACTGCTGTTGCAATGCTGATTTCTTTATCCTTCTGTGTGATGGCTATTTTTACATCTCTGTCTCTATGCGTTTCTGCGATCTGTGTGTCTTTCTCTCGATCTGCTAATGCCTTCCCTGTTTCTCCAATTTTTTCTTGTTCTGCAACACTTATCTTTGCTTCATTAATTGCTTTTGCTGCAGCTTCCTTTCCTAATGCTTCGATATAACCAGACTCGTCTTTGATATCTGTCACATTGACATTGATCAACTTTAATCCTATTTTCTTTAATTCACTATCAACATTCTTTGAAATATTGTCGAGAAATTTATCGCGATCTGAGTTAATCTCTTCAATGGTCATGGTCGCAATAACTAATCTCAATTGACCAAACAAAATATCTTTTGCCAACTCTTGAATTTGCTCTGAACTTAAACCCAACAATCTTTCTGCAGCAGTATTCATGCTATCAGGTTCTGTAGAAATAGCTATTGTAAATCGGCATGGAACATCTACTCTGATATTTTGACGGCTCAATGCATTTGTCAGATTCGCTTCTATAGAAAGTGGCTTTAAATCCAAAAAAGCAAAGTCTTGGATGACCGGCCAAATGAAAGCGCCTCCTCCATGAATACATTTTGCAGAACTCCCTCCTGTCTTACCATACACTACTAGTATTTTATCTGACGGACATCTTTTGTATCTGGATACAAGGGCTATGATTGTGAAGGTGATCACGATTGCTGCGACGACGATAATAATAATTGGTGTCATAAAAATTTGGTTTATATTTTTTCTACGATAAGTATGTTTCTATTTTCAATTTTTATTACTTTAATCGTTTTGCCTGATTTAATTTCTTCTCCCTCGGTCATTGCATCCAATTCATGTACAGCACCGTTGACACTGATCAGAATTTTACCTTTGCCTGTTTTATTCGCAGGAATAGTGAGATAGACTTCTGCTGTTTTCAATATTGTACTTTCCAATTGAAACGTATTATCCTCTGCTAATTTTCTGATTTGATTAATAATGATAAAGAAAAAATAAACAAATAATGCGCCAACTAAAAGCGATATAAAAATGAGAAATGATTTATTGGAAAAAGTAGAATAAAACGAAATTCCAGTCCAGCTAAATCCTAATAGAAAATTGATTAAATTTCTAAATGAAAACAACTCAAAGGGTGCATCCAATTCGTTGCCTTGTATATCAATGGAATGTCCATCGCTTCCATCAGCGCCTACAAAGGTCATGATAGTTTGAATTATAAAAATTAAACTAGCAAGAATCGCAACATACCAAAAGTTCCTCAGTAATGGTTCCAAATTTTCTAACAATTCCATAATGTTCAAAAATACATCTATTTTTAAAATTTTGGAATATTTACTAAGAATTATTTCAATTCCACATGTAATTGAAATTAAAGTTTAATTCGTTACTAAGCAAGGCAATTTATTACTATTTGCTATGCAGCAGGCAATTCAATCACAAAGCAAGTTCCTTTATTGATCTCAGAATGCGATACATAGATTTTGCCCTTGTGGTAGTTTTCGATGATTCTTTTAGAAAGTGAAAGTCCTAATCCCCATCCTCTAAGCTTCGTGGTGTAACCTGGTTTAAACACTGTTTTGAGTTTTGAAGCTGGGATTCCTTTACCTGTATCTTGGATAAAAATTTTATTAACCCCAACTTCTTCTTGGACTACATTTACTTTAATCACGCCTTTGCCATCCATTGCATCTAATGCATTCCGGAGTAAATTTTCGATCAC
The DNA here is from genome assembly GCA_016722295.1 of Saprospiraceae bacterium. Lineage (GTDB taxonomy): Bacteria > Bacteroidota > Bacteroidia > Chitinophagales > Saprospiraceae > Vicinibacter. The sequence continues at coordinate 22,563 of JADKGL010000035.1, read as the reverse complement.
CCAATGAAATAGATTGGAATTAATCATGGAATAAAACTCAGCTGGACTGTTTTCTGGAAATTGAAATTCCACTAATTTAGAAGCGCGTGCTTCAATATAATTCTTGCAAATTAGGAGTTCGTCGATCAAATTCATTTTCTGCAATTCAGGGATAGATCCAATCTTGGAAAAACGATCTGCAACTTGTTGAAGTTTATTGACATCGCGCTCCATTTCAAATAAGATCTCGCTTTGTTCTGGATCCTGTGACTCTGTGTTTGATTTAAGATTTTCAATCCAACCGATAATACCACTTATCGGTGTACCTAGCTGGTGAGCGGTCTCTTTTGCCATTCCGACCCAGACTCGATTTTGTTCTTCTTTGCGTGAAGCGCTGAATACAGCGTAGGCTATCAAAATATAAATCAACAATAGGAATACTTGAACCCATGGAAAGTAACTCAATAAGGTCAGCACATAGGGATGTCTATAATAGATATATCGAGCATATCCAAATCCTTCAATAGGTGCAATTCCAGACTCTCTGAATAGTTTTAAGGTCATAGCAGTATCTGTAATCTCTGGAATATTGAAAACTTCTTTTATATTTCCCTCTTCATTTACTGCTATCATTGGGATATCCTGGAATTTTTCTAAAATCCCATATTGATAAGTAAAATCAGCATCGTAGTTATTATTATTCACCACCTCCTCTAGTGTTTTAGCAAAAATCTCTACTTTAGCTCTTTCTCCTTCTTCAAGCTTTTTTGCTAAATAGTTAGTATAAAACCAAGGAATTATAAGAAAAAATAAGCCAATTAAAGCTAAAATTACCTTCCATTTCCCCGTCTTTGAATAAGTATCCATGTAAAAGTTAAAGAAACGAAATTTATAGTTATCTAGTATCCATATACAATAAAAAATGGGCTGAAATTCAGCCCATCTATATTTTTAAAGTATGTCTTACAACTTTATACTACTTCATGCCAAGCACCTGAGTCATTAAAGCACTCTTTAGATTGGATGCTTTATTCTTGTGCCATGTGTTTTTCTTAGCTAGACGGTCGATCATTCCTACTACCTTTGGTAAAAATTTCACTGCATCAGTTTTAGATTCCATTTCTTTTAACTTTTGGATTGCAGTTCTTGCAGATTTCTTGTAATATCTGTTTGCTAGTCTAGTTACGACGTTTTGACGAATACGCTTTAATGCTGATTTATGATTTGCCATAATTCTCTTTTTAAAAGGACGGCAAAAATAATACTTTTTAGGATTTCACCAAAACAATTTTCAATTTATCTCAATCTATCCATTGATTTTACTAGTTTTTCATCATTTTTAATGGCTCTTGTGGCTAACCAAATACAAATTATGCCTATAAATCCAGTGAAAAACCCTATTCCTGGTGTGATTTCTTCAAATTTTCCCTGAGATTGGCAAAGCCAAGCTGCTCCGCCTAATGCTGTCACGATAAAACAAATTGACCCCAAATTGGATACAATAAGCTGAAGTGGTCTGTTTGCATATAAAAATATAGCGATCAAGATCAAGACAATCGCTGCGATAGACCCAATCAAAGTCAAATTATGCTCTGTCACTTGGACCATTTGGTCAGCTAAAACACCTTCACCTGCAGTTTTTGTCTTCAATAAAAATAGGCTCGGCACAAAATTAAGACCAAAACCAATAGCTGAAAGTAATAACCATATTGATTGTATCCGTTGAATCATATTTCAAATTTTGGTTCAAACGTACAATTTTTTAAAATATCAAGGCTTCAATCCAAAAAATAAATTTCAAAGCAGCTTAGTTTCCTCTAATTTTGAACAAATTCAATTTTTTTCCTTTTTTAGGAGTACTGATCTTAGTAAATAGATCGTTTAGCTTTATTGTATTTTACACATGGATCTTCGAAAAATTGTTTTCTTTTTTGCATTCCTTTGTTTTGTGCAGCAAGCTGCTGCTCAAGCAGTGCAAGATACGCAGGATCGAGTCTATGTGGTTCATGCTGATTTATTTCGATTTGAACGATTTGACAATAAAGAATTTCAATACTTGAGTCAAAATGTCATCGTCAAACACAAAAAAGTATTTTTACTTTGCGATTCTGCAGTCATAGAAGGCAAAAAAGTGCGTTCAATCGGTCATGTGCGCATTGTTGAGAGTGATAGTCTACAAATCTTTGGCGACACACTACATTATGATGGAGAATTGCAAACTGCAGATTTCATCGGTGATGTAATCTTAAAACATAAAGAGAAAACGCTTTTTACAAAAAAATTAAATTACGATCTAAAGAATCGTATTGCTAGTTATTACTCTAGCGCCCAACTTTTTGCTCAAGGCGTCAACCTCAAGAGTAAACGAGGTTATTATTTCGCAAAACAAGAACAAGCTTTTTTTAAAGATAGCGTCATCGTCGTTTTGGATCGCGGCATGACATTATTCGCAGACTCACTTGTTTATGAAGCCAAACAAGAAAGAGTTCGATTCACTGGCCCAACATTGATTCAAGAAAATGATCTCGAAATCTATACTGAAAAAGGATATCATGACATCTCAACACAACAATCCTATTTTGGAGATTTTCCCCGTTATCGAAGAGGAACTTCTTTGGCAGAAGCTGAACATATTTATTACAATGCTCAAGAAGGAGCCATCAGTCTTAAGACCAATGCTTGGATTCGAGATAGCTTAAAAGAAGCGCGAGGAGATAGTATCTATTTCAATGAAAAAACCAATTGGGTCTACATCTTTAAAAATGCAGAATACAAAGAAGGCGATCGAATATTAAAAGGTGATGTAATAAAATTTAATCGAAGCACGCAAGCTCTCGAAGTCTCTGGAAGATCTGAAGTAACAGAAGGATCGCGCACGATACAGGGAGATCAATTGATTTATAGTGGAGTGAGTGATCAAGGTAGAGCCATTGGTCAAGTCATTGTATCAGATACAACTTCAGGATATTCCGTTTATTGTGACACTTTGGATTACAACAAAAAAGAACAGAAATTTCATGCGCGAGGAAAAAGACCTTATATCTCTACTCGACTCGATAACGATACCTTATTTCTTGCTTCCGATAGTTTATATTCTGAACGAATGATTGTAGCGACCGACACGTTTCAAATTCTAAGGGCTTTTCGCAATGTCAAAATCTGGAGTAAACGAATACAAGGTGTCTGTGATTCACTGACCTATCATGGAAGAGATTCATTGTTTAATCTTGTGGGAAAACCTGTATTGTGGTCAGACACGACTCAATTTTCTGGCGATACTATTGATCTTTTTATGGCTCAAAAATCGATTGATCAAATCGAAATGTTTCCCAACGGATTTATCATCAACCAATCAGCAGAGAGTATCGAAAATCAAATCAAAGGTCGAACAATAATTGCTGATTTTCTTGAGAAAAAATTACATAAAGTTTTTATCAAAGGAAATTCTGAATCTGTCTATTTTATTCAAGATGATAGCAAAGCATTTATTGGAGCCAACTACATTCAATGTAGCAGTATGACCATGCATTTTGATAGTGTAGAGCAAGTGAATAATATTGATTTCTTCACCAAACCAGAAGGAAAAATGATGCCGATTAGCGATGGCAAATTAAAAATACTCGATGGCTACTTTCCTCGACATGCAGAACGTCCAAAAACATTTTATGATCTAATTCAATAAGCTATGAATAGAGTTTCAATCATATTATTTTTCTTTTTGCTATGTCTTGCCCCTTCGATAGCCTACACAAATGAAAATGCTGAAACACTTTTCAAACAACAAAAATATCAAGAAGCTTTAGACCTTTGGACTAATGAACTGAAACAGGGAAAACAAAATGATGCTTTACATTATAACATTGGTTTAGCTCATCTCAAACTGAACCAATTTCCCCAATCAATCCTTCATCTTGAAATCGCATTAAAACTAAATCCCAACTGCAAACCTTGCTTAGCTGCACTTCAACTCGCCAACCAAAATGCTGAAATTGAAGAATTCAAGATGCCTGAATACAGCATAAGTAAATGGTATCAATATATCATGAATTCATTGAATTCAATACTATGGCTTGCTTTGGCTTCCTTCTTTTTTTCAATAGCAATTTTAATCTATTTTAAAAAATCAACATTGAGTAAACTTCAATGGATATGCATTGTTGCTGGTATTTTATTTTTGCTTTTTGCTATCCATCGAGAATACAATATAACTAAAATCGATAAAGTAGTCGTATTAGATGGCAAAGGACTTTTTCAATCTCCTGATCAATCTAGCGAAGTAAAAATTCAATTAAATAAAGGAAGTGTTCTGAAAATCAAAGATCAACTCGGAGATTGGCTAAAAGTGGAAACCAACTCATACGAGAGTGGCTGGATCGAAACTAAAAACATCAGTTTTATAAAATTGTAAAAATAAAATTATATGAAATACTCCATGCTTTTTATCTATTTTTTAAGCCAGTTTTTCCTGCTACAATGTCACGCACAAAAAAATCCAATTGAATTAGGAAAAATTCAATGGCATAGAAACCTACAAAAAGCACAAGCCGAAGCTACTTCAAAGAAAAAACCAATTCTAATCCTTTTTCAAGAAGTACCAGGCTGTGGTACTTGTAAGAACTACGGCACAAATGTTTTATCTCATCCTCTCCTAAAAGAAGCTATTGAGACTTATTTTATTCCATTGTGCATATACAATAATACAAAGGGTACGGATCAAGAGGCGCTGACTTATTTCAAAGAACCAAGTTGGAACAATCCTGTAGTGCGCATCGTAAATCATGAATTAAAAGATATCGTTACACGAATCAATGGAGACTACACAGCCTATGGACTCATCAGTGGTATCATCGCAACGATGCAAAAAAATAAACTGAAAATTCCAGAATACCTGCTCTTATTAGAAAAAGAATACAAGGCGAAAGCATTGGGTACTGAAACAGCGACAGTTGGAATGTATTGCTTTTGGAGTGGCGAAAAAACATATGGAAAACTTGACGGTGTCATCTCTACGAAAGCGGGCTTCATGGGCAAATCTGAAGTCGTAGAAATCACATATTCGCCGAATCAAATTTCACTAACTGATTTAATTACTGAAGGGAAAAAATCAAACTGCGCAGATCGAATTTTCTCGAATGACGCCACCATAAAAAATATTGAAACCAAACCTTTATCAAAATTTACCGCTGACAAAGAATCCAAATATTATCTCTACAATACAGAATACAAGACCATTCCTATGACTTCTCTGCAGGCTTCAAAAGCGAACCTACTTTTAGCCGAAGGAAAATCTATAGATCATATTTTTTCCCCTAGACAAATTGAGTTTTTCAACAAAGCGAAATTGACTAAAAATGTAGTAAATCGAATTGACAACGATATTGTTGGTTTTGATTTTTGACTATATGATTAAGGATTGTTGATTTTAGAATGTTGATTTTTATTTAATCACAGTAATTAATTTCGAATCTACAAAAATTCCATTTTCGTTTTGTACCGTAATTTGATATGCATAATTTGCTTGTGCTAGTTGCAATTTATCAAAATTTATTTCTATGCTATGATTTCCAGCAGAAAGTTTTGTATTACAAATTTCTTTGACTAGTTCTCCTTGTTCATTCCAAAGATCTATCTTTACTTGCGATGGAATTCTGAGTTGAAAAGGAATTGTTGTATTTTTTTCTACTGGATTGGGATAATTTTGTCCTAGACTAAAATTCTTTGCATTTTCCTTTTCTATATGTCCAATTCCTGTAGCTCCTGTTCCTTGAACTGCTACCTCTAAATAGCTGCTATAAGAGCCATCAAGGTTTTTATCTAAACTTGCTAATTGCAACAAATGCCCATCTGAAAATATATTATCTGAAATAAATGTCTCTGGATCGTCTCCTTTAGTATATAGACTTTTATTTTCACTATAAAGTGCATTTTTCTTAGCGATATCCCATGTAAGTTGAGACACTGCTGCATAAGAAGTACTCACACTTACTTTAAAATGTATATGTGCTATTCTACCACCATACCAACCAGGAAATACAGTGACAAAATTCACTTCGCCATTAGCATCAGTGATCTGATAACCGCGTAAATAAGTCAAACCCAATTGACCTTTATTATTGTTGCCATCATATCCTGAATACAAACCATCTTTGCTACAATGCCAGATATTGACGCGTACATTTGCTAATGGAAGACAATTTGCTAATCCTATGATTTTTAATTTTACATGTAATGGAACCCCTGTCTGTGTTTCACGTATATCTTTTCGAAAGTAATATGTGTTGCTTGTTAAATCCAATGGAAACGGTCCTTCAGTTTCAGTTGGAATAATAGTACAAGCGCCTCCACCTAGCAATGCGCTATTTTCTTTGCTCAATATATTACTTGCAGGTAAAGCTGATGCTGCACTTAGTAACCCAACATTTTTTAAGAATTCCTTTCGATTCATAATTTAAAATTTCTGCAATGTTATTGAATATTTTAAAACGATTTCTGCATTACTTTCAAAAAATTATTGAAACGTCCATATTGGTATTAATCATCATTTAAACCATACGCAAATTATGCGACCTCGACGGGGTCGAATTCTGTTTCCCTTTGATTTTGCTATAATTATTGGAATCCTTCGGATTCTAGGTATTACAATTAACCTAGATTACGCTTTAGAAATTTATCAATGCTAGATTCAGAAGATAATCACATTAACTTTTGAATCAATTCTCCATTTTTGCCAATGCATTATTTATTTTCTTTACAAAGCAATCCCGAAGGGATTGAATGTTTATAGAAAATTTAATCCAAAAGAAAATTATTCGACCCCGACGGGGTCGAATTCTGTTTCCTTTTGATTTTGTTATAATTATTGGAATCCTTCAGATTCTAGGTGAAGGGAATAAATTAAAATTGTAAAATAAAAATCCTATCTTACAATCACAATTTTTGTCATTGCAGCTTCACTTTTTTCGAAATCTTTTGTGGTATTCGCAAATACAAGATATGTGCCTGACTTTACTGCGCGAGCTTTGTAGTCTTTTCCATCCCAAATCAATTGCCCACCAACTGAAATCGCTTCAAATACTAATTTTCCACTAATGTCTGTGATTTTTACTCTTGCATCTCTAGCTAGTCCTTTGATCGCTATTGGACCATCGTAACCTGGCTCTACCGGATTCGGAAATACTAATGGTGTTTCTGTAAAATTATCCTTTGCGGCGATGGCTTCTGAACGATACACTTGAAGTCCAGATTCTGTACCAATCCATGCATCTCCATTCTTTGGATCTATGGCGATATCTAAAATATTATCCGACATCAACGGACTATTTTTTGTAGTAAATAAATGGACTTGAACATCAGCACTTGCATTCATGACATAGACACCATTTTTTGTTCCAAACCATTTTCTATTTCCTCCATCTACTGCGATGCAATTGACATCTTCTGTTCGGAGCAATAAGTCGATGATTCCATTTTGATCTACTTTGCGTTGACTGCCTTTACATTGTCCACTGAAGATTTGATCACCTCCACATTCGAACACCACTGGTCCATTGAGTGTACCTATCCACACATCGCCATCTTCGTCTATTTCGACACAGTTCACCTTTGAACTCGTCATTACAGTATTAGAACTATTGAGCAAGATGCTGCGATCATCTGTAGGATCATCTGGATTTTTTTCATCCCAAACCCAAATACCTGAACCTCCTCTCGGTATGATCCATTTATATCCATTCTGATCCACTTTTATTTCGATGAGTTCAGTTCCCGCACCAGGTATTGCATAGGATTTCCATACATTTCCATCATAAGAAGCTATTGGTTCTTTCGCTAAAAAAACGGAAGCCCATAATGTTTTTTTGGATTTTTGATAACTCAATCCTGAGACTCTCACTCTCGTAGGATCTCCTACTGAAGTACCCAATTTACTATTTCGTTCATCAAAATGTTTAAATGTTTTTTCAGCAATATTATACTCCAAAAGTCCTCTACCATAGCTTGACATGTAAATAATATTTCCATCCGGATGTGGCAACAAGCGCAGCATGTCATGGATTTTTTCTGTTTCAAAAAGTGGCACACTTGATGAATTTATTTCAGTCCAATTATTGTTTTGAAATTTAAAAATTCCATCTCCTCTATAAATCGGTGTGTACGTTTCATTGTAGCCTCCACTAGAAACATAAACGCCATCTGCATTAGGTAAAATCTCAAAAAAATTCGTAGTCAAAGGCCCGTCCGAATAAACAACATCGCATGATGTTTTCGAGGCTAAAAGAAATCGAAATCCCCAACGAATATCTGCCATCCACAAAGTGCCATCTTGCGATTCTACTGTATGTATATTCTTTTCTGTGCATTCACTTTCCACGGTGTCATAAAGATCGTCTTCATTCCATTTCAATATTTTATTCCTACAAGAATTGACACATTGCAATCCTACGAGCAAATGTTGCGCTTCATTACTTAAGTATTGTATTCTATAATTTGGATCTTGAAATACGCTTTTAAATCGTCCATCGACATCCAATTTATACAATTCAGATTTTGTCGCCGCATAAATCGAATTAAAATGTGCTGCGACATGTGTAAATTCTCTCTCGGGCAAACCTTCATCTAATCCAAGCAATTCCCACGCAGAAAAATCTTGAGGAATTCGAGTCGTCTTCGTATTAAATCTATAGACACCATCTGCTGAAGCAGCATATAGATAATTATCTGAAGAAGCCATAGAATAATACTTGACATTCTTACTAAACAATGTGTAATCAAATCTTCCCGTAAGTACATTCAGCAAACTATATCCATAATCTGTACTCACAAATACATGGCTATCTCCTGCATTATTAAATGAATTAATTGTCTTACTCACAGGAATATTTACAAAATTCACAATGTCAGAAATAACAATTTTTCCTCTCGGTGAAATGATATCGATCAAAGAAGAATTGTAGGCAATGATCAATGAAGAACTCGCTTGATGAAAATATATTTTTTGAATTTTACTGTCGCTTAGACCAGATGTTTTTGTGAGTTTTTCCAAACTATAATCTGCATGATTTACTTTTAATATCGCATTTTCTGTTGCGTAATATGTGAATCCTTTACTCACTGCTACTTGTGTCGCAGAATTAAATGGTAGATGTGTAGTCCACTCACCTAAGGCTAATAAATTCTGTGCAAAAGTCAATTTTCCAAACAAGCACAATACAATAAAAACATGCATTGCTTTTCTTATAATATGCGTTGCTTTGTAGCGATCTATATTAGTTACCATCTTGGGATCTATACTTTGATTCGTTTGAACTTGAAATGTCATCGAAATAAAACGAAATTTATTCATTATTATTCTTTATTTATAAATCTATTTATTGTATCGCATTTTAATTTAGTTTCTCAGGGAGTTTTTTCTTGAGAGCTTGAAGCTCATCGCGATATTTTGCAGCAGAAATAAAATCCAAATCCTTGGCGGCCGCCTTCATTTTATTTTCTGTTTCTTGTATGAATTTCTCCAGTTGAGTCCTCGACATATATTGTACCAATGGATCAGCAGCTGCGGCATCTCGATCTTCAGATTCGACATAATAGTTTGGCTTTTTGCCTCGCATATCGAGGATACTGCTCTTGTGCATGATTTCCTCTTTTGATTTGCTCAGTGTCTGTGGTATAATCTGATGCTCCGTATTGTAGGCGATTTGTTTGACCCGTCTTCGATTGGTTTCATCGATAGTCTTTTGCATTGATTCTGTGATTTTGTCGGCATAAAAAATCACCAATCCGTTCACATTACGCGCCGCTCTACCTGCTGTCTGTGTCAAGGATCGATCATTGCGCAGAAAACCTTCCTTGTCCGCGTCCAATATTGCTACCAAAGACACCTCTGGAAGATCGAGACCTTCTCTCAATAGATTCACTCCCACCAACACATCGAAATCTCCTAAACGCAGATCCCTCAAGATCTCCATTCGCTCCATGGTATCTACTTCAGAGTGGATGTATTTGCATTTCACACTCATGCCTTGAAGATATTTGCTCAGTTCTTCTGACATGCGCTTTGTCAAGGTCGTGATGAGCACACGTTCATTTCTTTCTGTGCGCAGTTGAATCTCTTCGAGCAAATCATCGATTTGATTCAGCGAGGGGCGCACATCGATCGGAGGATCCAAGAGACCTGTAGGTCGCACGACCTGCTCCACGATGCTCCCTTCGGTCTCCATAAGTTCAAAATCACTTGGAGTCGCACTCACGTAGACTACTTGATTCAATTGACCTTGAAATTCATCGAAATTCAAAGGTCGATTATCTATGGCCGAGGGTAATCTAAAACCAAATTGAACCAAGTTCAATTTTCGAGATCGATCACCTCCCCACATGCCTCGAAGCTGAGGAATCGTCACATGGCTTTCATCGATGATCATTAAGTAATCATCTGGAAAATAATCCAAAAGACAAAAAGGTCGAGTCCCAGGCTTTCGTCCATCGAAAAATCGCGAATAATTCTCAATACCACTACAATAGCCCAATTCGCGAATCATCTCTAGATCAAACATCGTGCGCTCTTCGATACGCTTCGCTTCATTGTACTTCATTTCAGATTCAAAATACTTCTTCTGAGCGATCATCTCATCTTCGATCGAGCGAATGACTTCCTTCAATCGATCTTTAGGAGCGACATAGAGATTAGCTGGAAAAATCGCGACATAATCCAAACTCTTGATTCGCTTTGAAGTGCTGAGTTCCAATTGGTCTATATTCTCGATTTCATCGCCAAAAAAATGAATCCGATAGCCGTAGTCGATATATGGCAAATGAATATCCACTGTATCGCCTTTCACTCTGAAAGTGCCTCTTGTAAGCTGTCCTTCAGTCCTATTGTACAAGCTATCTACCAGCTGATACAAAAATGCATTTCTAGAGATTTTCTGTCCTTTCTGCAGTCGGATGATTCCTGCCTTATAATCTTCGGGATTTCCCATACCATAGATGCACGATACAGTCGCCACGATGATGATATCCCTCCGACCTGATAGCAGAGATGACGTTGCTTTCAAACGCAATTTGTCGACCTCTTCATTGATCTGCAGATCCTTCTCGATGTAGGTATCCGTGACAGAGATATAAGCTTCCGGCTGATAGTAATCGTAGTAGGACACAAAATATTCCACAGCATTGTCGGGAAAAAATTCTTTGAATTCCCCATACAATTGCGCAGTCAAAGTCTTATTGTGAGTAAGAATGAGTGTCGGTTTATTTACCTGTGCGATGACATTCGCCATAGTAAATGTTTTTCCCGAACCAGTGACACCGAGTAACACCTGTGCGCGATCGCCTTTATTGATCCCCTCTACGAGTTGCTTGATAGCTTCTGGCTGATCACCAGCTGGTTGATATGGAGATTCGATCGTAAAAGACATAAGTCGTAAAAGTAAAGAGAAATTCTAACTTACAGATATCCTTTTTCTGCGAACTTCCAAAACAGATTCAATCCCAAAGCAAAACCCAGTAGAATTCATTTTTTGGAGCAGAGTCCTCAAGCCTTCGCATCAATCCGCAGTCCCGCTCTCCAGTCGCAGGAGCTCCTTGCGATCGGGGCTAGTTTTGCGACAGGAGGTCTTCGATTTAACCTATAAATTATGTTCGATCATGAATTCCTAACCTTTGAAAAAATCTTTCACATCACATTACAAAGCAAACATATACTATAAATAAATATATAACTAAAAATTTGGCTAACGACTCAAAGTTCACCACATTTGTATATGCTTGTTTAAATATAAACCTAGACATATGGATAAATTAAGAATTCCTGCTTTGCTCATACACTTTAGCTTCACTTTTGAGAATAAGTGTTTCGTATATTTTTTGATTAGTATTGAATTGCCATTAGTTTAAACTTGCATAAATTAAAATGTTATGTGCCAATTTAACAGAATCTACAGCTAAGATATGATGAGAAGTAAAACAATTATTGACTGGGATAATGGAACATTTAGAGAACAAGAACCCGTATTCATTGATTTTATTCAATATTTGAAGAGTTTAAATATTAATGTTTTATTTATAGGATTTTCAGACTCAAACTATATGAGCAAATATATGCACTCAATTGAAGATGTTAAATTGGCTAAATCTGTTGTTGATGAGCAATACTCAGAGATAATAGATAGATTTTTCGAAATCGTTACAAAAACTGGACAAACATGAAAATATGATAGAAGTCAATGGCAAAAATATAGTCTTACAAGTATTTATTCTTTTGAAATTAAATGTATTGAGAGAATAGTTAGACATTGTAAGGAACTAATAATTGAAGAATTAAATAATAATTTAATAATCAAGCCTAAATATGTTTTTTCACATAGTGCAGAAGAGCAAGAATATAGTTTTTTACCTGGATATTATTTAATATTTGAAAGCCCAAAAGACTTAGCTAAGATTGATACTGAAACTAGATTTTTATCGAGTCAATTTGTGATAAAATTTTAAGCGAAAACAATAATTCAGGTTATTATGACAAAGGAAAGATTGAGTTGAGTTACTACGATGCGATTACAGATTCAAAATCACTATTTGGCATGTTTAGAGAAGATTAATGAAAATCGGCCCATAACGAGCGGTATAAAAAATTGTCGGTTCAGTAGGTTATTCAAGGTTATAACCCGCTTCAACTTTGTGTAACTTGGTAGGTAATCACCCGCAAACGGCAACTTTTCATACCGCCACCGTAACTTGGCAGCCTTTAAAATAAAACAAATGGAAGAAAAATGATAAAATATTTAGAATTTATCCAGAACATTGTTTCAAGACTAAATTCAAATTCCTTTCAAATTAAAGGACTAAGTATTACAATACTTTCTGCCCTATTGGCAGTCTACTCTTCTAATAATAATTTAAAAATTTTAATATTAGCCATCATTCCTACTTTTTTACTCTGGCTTTTAGATTCTTATTATTTATATCAAGAGCGCCTTTTTAGGGATTTATTCAAGAAAATATCAAATATAGAAAGTAATAAAAATGAATTTAAACATTTCGATTTGAGTATTTCAGACATTGAAAAGAAAACAGACAAGTATCTGAGTGCTGTCTTTTCTAAAACAACTTTTATTTTTTATTATTCGATAATACTAGTATTGATTATCACTTATGTAATTCTAAAATAATGGCCCGAAAGAAATACAAAAAAGATTTTGTTGACCTGCGAGGACGATGGGTGGATAATGAAAGATTATTAATGAAAATCGTGGCTTATTCGATTGAAGGTTCAGATTGGACGATACAATTAAAACCTTTAATTACAGAAGACTCATATAAAAATGTAAAGTCAAACAATTTATATAAAAACTTACCAGATTTAAGATTTGCTAAATTTGATGAATTCGATCTTGTAGGAGCAAAATTTCAACATGCAAATCTTCAAAAAGCTACATTTTTTAGAAGTGACTCAAGTTCAATCAAACTAACTAATTGTTTTGCAGCTGATACAAAATGGAATAATTCTGTATTGGACGATGCTGTATTCGATAATTGTGATTTACACCATAGCAATTTCTCCAATACTCAATTAAAAAGGGCGGTATTCAAAAATTGTATATTAACTAATGCTTACTTTAGGAATTCAGTTTTAACTGAAACAACTTTTATCAATTGTGATTTAAGACATTCTAATTTGAGTGAAATCAATCTTAACAAATCCAACTTTGATAATGTGAAACTTTATGGAACAAGTCTATGGGATCTAAAGTATGATACTATCTATGCAAAAAACATAGACTTGTCAAAAAATGGTAAAGGGGAAATATTAACAGATGACATTCGCTATGCACCAATAGTCTATTTTCTTGAAGATGACAAACTTGTTGAAGTTATAAATACATTAAAATCAAATACAGTAGTAATTTTAGGTGCAGACAGTAAAGATGATTCTTTATCATTATTAGAAAAAATAGGAAAGAAAGCAAGGTCGTTTGGATTTACGCCTATTATTGTGAAAAACTTGAGAGAGATAGATGGAGAAAGTTTCACAAAAAAAGCTATCATGTATTCATTAATTGCAAAATTTGTAATTATTGAGAATAGTAATCCTTCTGGGCATATCCTTGAATTTAATAAAGTTCTTGATCTCGGATGTATTGTGGGTGTTCTTCAAAAAGAAAACACAGGTTCAACCTGGTTACTAGAAGAAAACTTTTTAAAGTATCCATATCACCTTAACAAATTTACATATAGCGAAGATTTGGATAATCAAATTGATAATACTTATAAGTGGTGCATTAGTCAATATGAAGCAATTAAAAATAAGCTAAACGAATTATATAAAGAATTGAACCTTGTTAAAATATAAACGACTACCAACAAAGTGCAAAGCAACATTGGCTCCTATCGTCGATACTACGATTGCACATAACTTTAGTGGCAAACAATACGACATGACAACAGATGAAAGAAAAACATTAGCAAATGAACCTATTACTTGGACAGGCGACCTTTCGGATGACTGCACAGCAAAATGGGCTGGACTAATGTTACGAGCTGAATGGATGGACAATGAATATTGGTGGTGGGCAGTTTATGACATGCAAAAATACGCAGCTACAATTGACGACTCAAACAATTATACAGACAAATTTATTGGAGGAGATATGTCGAGACAAAAAGCTGAATGTGTTGCCCGAAAATATATTACTGAAATAACAATGCGACAAGACAAAGCGAAATACCTAATCACTGACACTTTTAAAATTACCAGAAGCGGAACTGTTTTAGCTGGTTACATAACAGAAGGTTTAGTTTCAATTGATGACACAATTGAATTTGTAGCGTTAAGTTCAATATTTCAAAGACAAATTATTGGAATAACGGGAATAACAAAATCTCAACCTGACAAGGTAAATACTGGTTTGCTAATTAAATGCGACAATGAGGCTGAAATTGACGACCTTAGAAATTGGAAGCCGGACAATATTGTTGCGATTATATATAAGACAGAAACGAGCGAGAATAATCTAACAGACACTAACACTTTGCCAAAAGCGGGGCGGAAATGGTTAAAGAAACTTTTCGGCTACGAATAAATTATTTATAGCTTTCCAGTTTGGTTCGTAATATCGTTCTCAAACGTATATCATTAAAATTTTAATCTAAAGAAAATAACCAAAACACCCTCCCCAAAAAAAAAAAAAAAACAATTTAAACAATGGTAATCTATTCAAAGCTATACTCTCTTTGGAAAAGTATATAATGCTGCCACAAATAATTATTTGATTATTTTGCTTAAAGTTAAAATTAAAAAGTGGTAGACATTTGTTAGCTTTTATTGCATAATTAAATCTAAATAGCTATTTTTACATTAAAAAATGACCTTGCACTCAATCATTAAAAATATGCCCTTCATAACTCAATAGAAAATATGAAATTAGGACGACTTGAAAAATTAGATTTAAGAACTTATTGGAAACGTGAAGCGACTGACTTTACACCTTGGTTAGCGCATGAAGAAAATATTCAACTTTTAAGCGAGACAATTGGAATAGAACTTGAAGTACAAAGTCAAGAAGAAAGTGTAGGACCATTTAATGCAGATATTCTTTGCAAAGACACAATTAACGACCATTATGTTTTAATTGAAAACCAACTAGAAAGAACAGACCATACACATCTAGGACAATTAATGACCTATGCAGCAGGACTTGATGCAGTTACAATAATTTGGATAGCACAAAAATTTACAGAAGAACATAGAGCAGCACTCGACTGGTTAAACAGAATTACTGACGACACTTTTACTTTCTTTGGAATAGAAATTGAACTCTATAAAATTGGCGAAAGTAATCCAGCACCAATGTTTAACATTGTTTCTAAACCTAACGACTGGACAAAGCAAGTTAAAAAATCAACTTCTACTCAATCTACTACTGAAATAAAACGGTTACAGCAAGAATATTGGCAAGGACTTAAAGATTATATGGAAATCAAAAAAAGTTTTGTAAGAATGCAAAACCCATTACTTCAGCATTGGACAAATATTGCAATTGGAAAAAGTAATTTTCATTTATCTGCATCAGTAAGTTCAAGAGACAACTCAATAAATATTTGGTTGAACATTATGGGAGCAAAAGCTAAAGAAAACTATGAAAAACTCTATGAAATCTCTTTTGAAAACTCTTTAAAAGAGGTAAGCCATGACCTAGTTTGGGACAAAATGGAAGGTAGAAAGATGTGCGCAGTAATGCTGAAAGCAAGTGCAGATTTTACAAACAGAGCAGACTGGTCTAATCAATTTGAGTGGTACAAAGAACATTTAGAAAAGTACACAAAATATTTTAAACCAAGAATTGTGAAAATATAAAGCACCTTTTTAAAATAAAAATATGGATAATAAAATTCAATTATTTGAAGATAAAAAAGTACGAACTATTTGGGATGCCGACCAAGAAAAATGGTATTTATCTATTATTGATGTAATAGAAGTATTAACAGAAAGCCCAAATCCAAGGAAATATTGGAGTGTATTAAAAACAAGACTAAAAGCTGAAGGAAGTCAGTTGGCTACAAATTGTAGTCAACTGAAAATGCAATCTGCCGATGGCAAATTTTACTTAACCGATGTTGCCGATACCGAACAATTATTTCGTTTAATACAAAGCATACCCAGCCCCAAAGCTGAACCATTTAAACTGTGGTTAGCCAAAGTAGCTGCCGAAAGGTTAGATGAAATGCAAGACCCTGAATTGACCATAGATAGAGCATTGTTCGAATACCAACAATTAGGCTATAGTGAAAACTGGATAAACCAACGCCTAAAAAGTATTGAAATACGCAAAGAACTTACCGATGAATGGAAGAAAAGAGGACTTCAAGAAGGGCAACAATTTGCCACACTTACAGATATAATTACCAAAACTTGGGCAAGTAAAACTACCAAAGAATACAAAGTTTTGAAAGGTTTGAAAAAAGAAAACCTACGAGACAATATGACCAATACCGAACTCATATTGAATATGCTTGCCGAAGCCTCTACCAAAGATATTTCGGTAGCAGTAAACCCGAAAAACTTTGATGAAAGCAAAAAAGTAGCCAAGCAAGGTGGCAATGTAGCCAAAGTAGCAATGAAAGAATTAGAAGCCAAAACAGGTAAAAAAGTAGTAACAGCTCTGAATGCAAAAAAAATGTTACCTGAAAAAAAAACCAAACCCCAAAAAAAAAAACAAATAAAAAAACCACCATTATAATTTTTTAGTTTAAATAATTTTTTCCCTAAATTATACTCCATACAAAAATGAAAAAAATAACAATATTTCTACTACTGATCGGATTTTCTTGCAGCAGTATTAAAAATAGAACTAAAACAAGTAATGTCTACAAACTGACTTTTTCAGTTGAAGATTCTCAAGAAGTTATTCCAATATTATCAAACATAGCTGAATCAAATGCATATAGTTCAGACATAAATAGTTCACCAGATTCTATAAAAATGTTTGTTACCCAAATACTAAATAAGAATATTCAAGAAACAGCTAAAAATCCCAATGAAATCACATTAGAAATCACCAAAGATGGCTGGTTCAAACAAAGATTTATAAAGAATAAACATACTGATTACTACAAACATTTTTTCAAAAATGATTCAGTATATGTATATGATAGCAATAACGTTTATATCATTTCAAAATTTAGAAAGGCCCCTAGTAACTGTTTGTGCAAGATAAATATAGATAAAAACAAAACCAAGAATATCCATGGATATAAATGCTTCTATGTAAAAGCAAGAAGAGATATGCGGCAAAACTAACTCAAAAGTAACACTTACTACAACTTATGAAATGTATTTGACTGATAAGATTCATATACCTATGCATGCAATACTAGAAAATGATTGCAAACTTCCAGGATACTTCCCATTAGAAATAAAATGTTATCTCGATAATAAATACTACTATGAATACAAACTAAACAGAATGGAATAAAAAAGCTTTTTACTTCACTCCCCAATTTGAAAAAATTCTTTCCTTCAATCAATAAAATCTTACCCTTTCGCGTTATGCTTAAAATACTAAAATGAAATTTACTATAGCTACAATACTTTATTGATCAATAGTCATGTCTATAGTCAAATCAAAATACCCGATCACCTAGGAGGATTTTTATATACAAAGTCTCAAAAGATAGAATCGTCAAAAAACTTAAGGAGTATGAAAAATATTCTCCTGAAAAACTGGATACAGTATCAAAATGGACATATCATCTTACAGTATCTAGTTGCAAATTATACTTAGGCATGGATTCATCATTATATCATTTTTATGAAGCTTATAAAATCAAACCCAAAGCAACCTGTGAAACTATGCGTGTAAGGCATGATAATTTTATAAAAGCCTTAAAAAGAAAGTAAAGAAGCTGGAATAAATGATGGTTATGTCGAAATTATAAAAAAAGAAACTGGTGCTAGCACATTTTCTTGGTATTTGTGGGATTTGCCAAATTTTGATGAGTTTGCATTTATCGATTCATGCAATCTAAAATTCCCTCCTATATATGTAGCAACTAAAGTCAGAGATTCTACATTAAACTCAGAAATTATAAAAAGAAGAGATCAAAAATTTAGAAGCATAGGCAAACAAAAAGAGCAGCAAGAATTGGATCAAATTAATAGAGACTTTATTGATAGCCTTTACTTATCAAAAGGCTCATTAAACGCATTTAACGAAGAAGAAATTTATCAATTTTCTATGGTCGCACATCATTCTGAAGATTGTGATTGGACTTACAAATGGATAGAACGCCTCATTGATCTTTCCAATGGAGGTTATAAAGGCAATACTATGCTCGGTCCACTTTTAGATAGAATGCTTCATCCAAAAGATGGATATTGCTCGAAGCAAGATCTCACAAAAAGAGATGATTTTATTTCCATGCTAAAGAATAAGTATCCCATCTTTTTTGAAAAACACAAGTTGAGTTGGTAAAAGCTTACTTCTACAATAGAATAATAAAAATTAAAATAAAGTAACGGAATTAAGTTTATCTCTAAATTAAAACTATATTTGTCTATACTATTACTTTATGAAAAAAAATGCTTACTTCCTTACACCTATCCGTAGCACT
Organism: Saprospiraceae bacterium; assembly: GCA_016722295.1. Classification (GTDB taxonomy): domain Bacteria; phylum Bacteroidota; class Bacteroidia; order Chitinophagales; family Saprospiraceae; genus Vicinibacter. The sequence continues at coordinate 3,483 of JADKGL010000035.1, read as the reverse complement.
ATCTTTGTTGTTTGTGTTTTTAAATTTCTATATCCGCGGCTATATTTATACCGATTCGTGGAATGTATTAGGATGGGACGTGCTTAGTTATTACACATATCTACCCCATACATTTATTTACGATGACATAGGCATGAGAAATGCTCAAATGATGCAAGATCTTATCAACCAATATAAGCTTTCTGGAACGTACTATCAGGCATTTCAAATTCCAAATGGAAATTATGTTCCCATGTACACCTTAGGAATGGCTATCTTGTTTGCACCATTCTTTTTTATAGCACATCTATATGTTTCCATTTTTGGGGGTTTTGCAGCAGATGGATTTTCATTTCCTTATCAATTTGCCATCGGCAATGGAGTGATGATCTATATCGTAGCAGGTATATTCCTGATCAGAAAAGTTTTATTACATTTTTTCAAAGATTGGGAAGTATCGATTACTATGATCCTCATGCTGCTCGGTACGAATTATTTTCATGAAGCAGGAAGCGATGGAACGATGCCTCATGCGATACTTTTGCAGGCTATGCTTGGATACTGTGGTTGACCATCAAATGGCATGAACGGCCCAATACCAAAACTATGTGTTGGTTAGGATTTGCTTTAGGATTCATGATCTTATTGAGAGGATCTGAGATTGTAGCCCTGTCTATCCCTATGTTATGGAATGTATGGAATAAAGAATCTTGGGTCAATAAGTGGCGACTGATCTGGGATAATAGAGTACAACTACTATTAGGAATTTCATGCTTTATGATCGTTCCGATGATACAAATGCTATACTGGAAATATGTTACTGGACAGTTTATATTTTTCAGTTACCAGAATACCGAAGGCTTTGACTGGGATGGTCGTCATATATTGAAGGTTCTCTTTAGCTACAAAAAAAGTTGGATCTTGTATACACCAATGATTATACTTTCCATTGTGGGAATTTTTATAATGAAAAAATTGGCGCGTCCTCATTATTTGACATTTCTAGTTTTCTTTTTAGCCCATTTTTATCTCATTTCATCTTGGGCTGCATGGTGGCAAGGAGGAAGTTTTGGAATGCGATATTTTGTAGAGTCCTATGCGGTGATGTGTATACCTATGGGATTTTTTGTAAGATGGTTATCTCATAGTAGAATTTGGATCAAAGGTATTACTTATCTTGTGTTGCAAGCTTTTTTCTGTTTTTAAATTTATTTCAAACTTGGCAATTCAACAATTGGATGATTGATGGCTATGCGATGACTGAAAATATTATTGGCGAATATTTCTTAAAACTTCTGTCACAGAAGAGGACAAAAAATTGAAAGAGATCAATCGCTCATTTGCTTATACGGAGAGCTTTACAAACCCAGAAGATTATACGAAAAGACTATAGGATTTTTTGATTATGAAAAGTAAATAGTGTTTATATAGATCCCAAATTTCAAGATTCAACATATGCCCTAAGTCCACCATATTCTTGTAAAATAACTAAAGACCTTATTTATTCACCAACATTACAGTTGCCATACTCGTCAATTACGCGGCGTGAACATGCTTGGCTTAAAGTAAATTTAGATTATTACCCTTTACATGATCTAAAAGACAATCATGCCTATCTAGTCATACATTCTCTCATCGCAACAAATTCGTCAACAAATATTTCAGTACCTCACTTGGAGATAAAGCACCTAAATTGAATCAATGGAATCATGTTGAAGTCGATTACTTAACACCTTATCCTCTTTCGTTGGATGATAAACTTAAGGTCTTTATTTACATTGGAGGTGAAAAGAAATTTACATAGACAATCTTCACATAGAAGCTTTTGAAAGAAAATGGTAGTAAAAATTTAAAATATAATCAGACAGTTTTTCGAATACGAAATTGGAGCAAAAACTAACTCCCTAGATCTTGATCTCAGTCCCGCTCTACAGTCGCAGGAGCTCCTTACGATCGGGGCTAGTTCGCGACAGTTTGTCTTCAGAAGAAACATTACAAAATACACGAGAAATCGAAATTCTTGATAAATTTATACCACAACAGGCAGAAACTTATCCTATTAATAAAAATTTGAAGAAAAACTTATAAGATACTTCAATTTACATTATATTTGTTTACATAATATATTGTAAAAAACCTAGACAAATGAATATACCTTTCTTTTGCTTTATCATTCCTACAATCTGTAAAAATGTTTAACCCCATAATCTAATAAAAATGAAAAATAAAATCAATTTTTAAATGTTTTTCACTTCAACTATCGTAGCATTTTTCTTGCTGATCTGTAGCCCGGAATCAAAAAAGCACAAGATCAAAACATTGCTGATGTAAGGAATTCAAATAACAATAGAGCAGACGGATCAAAGGACTAAAAATGCAAAGTAGTAAAGGAAGCGCATGGATTGGACCTTTAGCTTTAGTTTAAGAAAAATAAAACGCAAGCAATTGATGAATAGTGGAATGACAAATTAGCTAAAGTATCAACTATCAAAGACCCAAAATTGCGTGATTACTTATTCAAGCAATTACCAAGAAAAAGGCAAAATTCTATTAACTGAATCGAAGTTGAACTGCTTGGAAAGAATTAAGTTTCTTACCCAAAAAACCAAACAATCGATTGACCACCTTGGAATGACAGAGGAGCAAAATAAAGAATATCCAACGCATCTACAATGCAAACCAGCATTCAGTAATTATTGCAAAACGATATATAGTTTTTAGCTCATATTTTTATAAAAAAATCAATTTAAAAGGAATGTCGATACAATTTCTATCACATCATCGCGACACTTAAAGACATAAAACTGACAGCAACTGAGGTGGTATAGTGAACATTGGAATACTAGTTTTCTCTACATTTGCCAACTGCATCTTTAAGAAACTGGCAGCAAAAAGGTAGAATGTAGCCTTATGCTTCTCGTAGTAACTGATTGCAAGAAATAAAAGTCAAATTAATTCGTTACAACACTAATAAATGTGAAACCAACTATGTTAACGAAGAAAATTACCAATTTTACTTGCAATCATTTGCTTAATCGAATTATCAATTTACTTTTGGTCTGTATGGACAAGTACTTTAGATTCAGATAATTTTTTTGCAATTACACCAGATTTCATCTTTGATAAATGCGTCTGCTTAGTATACCGAATATCAACCTTCCTTTTTCTTATGATTTTATCAATGGTTGGCTATTCTGGACTAAAAAATATTCATAATGAGAATAAGAAAAGAATCATTCTTGATTTAACAATCATTTTTACTTTCAATCACTTGATCCATTTATTATTTGTATTTCTTGGCTGCTTCAAAAGTCATGGTAAATTGATATATTAATGAACCAATTGCAATCGGAGGAACTATTCATGGAATTCTCACTTTGCTATTGTTATTCTTCCAATTATTCTTTGGCACTTAAACAGCTAAGCAATACCTCTATTTTGCTATAATTCTACATTTACTCAATAGTAGCTGCTTCATCATCAAAACGTTTCTGAGCAAGGTAA
>JADKGL010000034.1 GCA_016722295.1 Saprospiraceae bacterium | reverse complement strand
TCTGCATCACTGTCGCTTCCATCTGTTGTTGTGTTTGCTGATGTTTCATTGTAACCAAGTAGGCATCATGAACATCACGATATAATCACCAGGTGCTTGATTGCTAAATTGATAGTATCCTGCTGCGCCTGTTGTTGGATTGAATATAGTTGTTGTAGTTTGTAATGTTGTACCCGCTGCATTTTTCAATAAAACAGTTACGCCATTTACTCCTATTTCTGTAGCATCTTGTACACCATCTTTGTCTGCATCTTCCCATACATAGTTTCCTAAACTTGCAGCTTGGAATAAACCTGCGTCAATTCCTGCTACATTCTGTCCTGAAGTAACTGTTACATTAGGTGATGTTCCTGTTGTAGGATTGACATCACTGTCATTGTTATCATTACTTCCTACTGCATCATTTGGAGAAATCGTATTTCCTGTAGGTGCCATGACCATTACTGCATAAGTGCCGGGATCAACTGCAAAGTGCCTTAATATCCTGCAGCTCTGTTGTTGGATTAAATCCTGTCACAGTAGTAGCTACTGTAGTTCCTGTTCCATCTTTTAATACAACTGTTACACCGTTCAAACCAGATTCAGTTGGATCTTGAATTCCATCACCATCTGTATCTCTCCATACATAGTCACCTATGGTTGCTTGCTTGAATAAACCTGCGTCGATTGTTTGTTCGCTTTCTCCAGATGTAATCGTTGTCACTGGTGTATTTCCAGTCAACGGATCTGCATCACTATCATTTGTATCTGTTGTTGTATTTGCTGATGTCACCTTATATGTAGCAGGTGCCATAAACATTACGATATAATCTGCTGGTAGTAGATTTGTAAATTGGTAGTAACCTGCAGCTCCTGTTGTTGGGTTGTTTGTCGTAAGTGTTGTTTGCAATGTAGTTCCAGCTGTATTTTTCAGTAAAACAGAAACACCATTGATTCCCAATTCTGCCATCTTGAACTCCATCTTTATCTAAATCTTCCTACATAATCCGATAGACGCGGTTGGAATAATCCAGCATCTACAGTAGCATTTGTTTCTCCACCTGCTACTGTAATAGCTGGAGAATTACCTGTTGTTGAATTGATATCTGAATCATTAAAATCTGTACTTCCTGGTGCATCTTGTGGTGATATTGTATTTCCAGTTGGAGCCATGATCATCACAAAATATGTGCCTGGCGCTGTAGTGAAATTATAATATCCATTTGCTCCGGTTGTAGGATTTATACCAGTAATTGTGGTAGCAACTGTAGCACCAGTATTATCTTTTAATAAAACTGTAACACCATTTATTCCGACTTCAGTAGCATCTTGAATTCCATCTCCATCAGTATCTCTCCACACATAATTTCCAATATTTGCTGCCTGATAGATACCACCATCGATTGTTTGATTGTTTTCACCTGATGCTAAATTGATTGGAGTAGTATTTCCAGTGGAAGGATTGAAATCACTATCTGTTAAATCGGTACTTCCAGGAGCATCAATTTTGAGATAGTATAACCTGTCGGACTCATTACCATCACAGTATAAGTTGCAGGAACTAAATTAGCAAATTGATAATAACCTGAAGTAGCTCCATTTATCGTGGTAACAGTTGTTTGAACTGTTGTCCCTGCTGCATTTTTCAACAAGACAGTGACACCATTTATACCTGATTCTGTTGGCTCTTGGATACCATTACCATTTTTATCATCCCAAATATAATTTCCTATTGATGCTAATTGATAAATACCAGCATCGACATTTGTCAAGACCTGACCTGCAGTCAATACGATATTATCTGACGTACCCGTAGTTGGATCAATATTGCTATCATTATCTGTAGTAGATCCTAATGTTGATTTTCCAGTCCCTGTATATCCAGTAGGATACATCACCATAATTTTATAAGTACCTGCAATTAGATTGTCAAAGGTATAATATCCTGCAGCACCAGTTGTTGGATTTGCAGATGTGACAGTCGTTGCTAAGGTTGTACCTGAAGCATCTTTTAATAAAACAGAAACACCGTTTAATCCAGTTTCAGTTGGATCTTGGATACCATTACCATTTGCATCAACCCAAACAGAATTTCCAATACTTCCACATGAAGCTACTGTAATTATGACATTATCTGTTGCAGTACATCCGTTAGCATCAGTAATTGTAACTGTATAAGTTGTAGTTAAAACTGGTGATACAGTCTTAGACTGACCTAGACCCAAACCATTGCTCCACTCATACTTCAATGGTGCTAAACCATTGGTAGCTGTAGCGGTAATAGTAGTAGATCTTCCAGAACAAATTGTAGTATCATTTCCTGCATTTGCAATGACATTGCAAACAATTGCAGGACAAGAGCAAATTTCTAAATTAGTGTAATTTCCGTCTGGCATTTTTGCGTAACCATAATCAACATAAGAACCATCAGAAGCAATCTTAATTACTTGGTTACCTGCATCTCTAGTATAAATAGAACAATCATTCCTATCAAGTTCAAAATCTTCAGTATTATATAATTTATCCATTGTTACGGTACCCATTGTTCCAAAAGTTGGGTCCAACTTAAAATACGCTCCATTTGGATCTGGTACACCACTTGCATTGACAATAAAGAATTTTCTAACTATTGAATTCCCAGTACCTGTTTGGGAAGTAAATTGATAAAAAGTTGTTGCTGTGCAAAATTGAAAAGGTGAAAATTTCAATCCTGTTGAGCCAGCATATCCTGTCAATGTTCTAAGTAATGAACCTGTAGGACCTACCACTCTCATAATATCTACATCATAACCAAGTCCTGATAATCCTGTAACAGGCATTACTCCATATAAATTGTATGTTCCGGTTTGCCAAGCAAGTTCTTGACTATAAGGTCCAAAACTGGATGTTGCATAGATTAGATTACCAGCTGGATCAAAAGTTCTAACTATTCCTCCATCTTGACCTCCCTCAGCAGTTAAACGTTGTCCATCGCTGCTAAAAATTGGATCATTAAAAAAGCTATATGTGGGCAAAGCTTTGCTCCACAATAGTGTGCCTGAGGCTGAATAATATTGTACACCTGCATGTTTAAAACCACCAACATTGGTAGCATATGCACCAGCTTCAGAGCCTCCTCCATTGGAGCCATTACCAGTGCCTGTACCACCTGCACAATTATATGCAAAATCTATACCTAAAGTACCCGGTAAATTACTATTTATTATTGTTGGCATATATCCAGGATTGCCCATTTGGCTTACTGAATATCTCAATAATTGTTTTCCTGATGCCAAATCGGTTCTCACTACATATATATAAGATTCCTTACCAATAGAAACTTGACTAGATGCTGTACAACCATTGCAATCTGTGACAGTAACTTGATAGGTTCCATCCTTTGTCACTGACATAGATGAGCCAGTAGCTCCGTTTGACCATAAATAGCTAAATCCTGATGTGCAGCCTGAAGTACCTGGAACTACTTGTGCAGTAAACGTTGTACTTGGAGTCGCTCCGCAATATTCAATACTTGGTCCAGCAGTCACTTCCATCATACAGCCAGTTGTCAATGGACATGAGCAAAGTGTCATCGCTTGATAAATTCCAGTAGAACATAACATTCGTCCGTATTCATATTGGATCGTTCCATCTTGGAATACTTTTATAATTGAGCTGCCATTTCTGAGATAAATAGAACAATCTTGTTTATCCACTTCTACATCAGTTGGAAAAAAGAAGGATTCAAAAGTTGCTGTACCCATTGTTCCAAAAGTATCATCTAATTTATAGAAACTACCATTTGCATCTGGCACCCCACTTGCATTTACAATAGTAAATTTTCTTATAATCGAATTACCACCATTATATAACCTATTTGTCACATAAAATGTAGTTGGACTACAAAATTTAATTCTACCATAAAACAATGAAGTATTCCCAGCATATGGCGTGATTTTTCGCAATAAAGAACCTGTTGGGCTTGCTACTACTACTTCGCTTATTTCCCCAAGTCCAAGTGCTTCATTGGATTGCTTCAAACCAACTAAATTGTGAGTTCCAGGTTGAAAAGTTACTTCTTGAGCATATGGTCCAAATATACTAGTTGAATAAACCAAATTTCCAGCTCTATCATATGTTCTTACTATACTCACTTGACCTGAAGAAGCACCTGATATTAACATTCCATCATCGCTAATCGCTATGCTTTGAAATCCTTCATTCAAGCCCAATGTTTTAGACCAGAGTAAAGTTCCTGTGGATGAATAATAGTCGATCCTAGCACTTTTAAAAATACCAGTTGAAGTAATGAATTCACCTGTTTCACAATTATAATAAAATGTTGCAGCTGATCCATTTGACTTCACAAATTGTGGAGTATAACCTGGGTCATCCATTTTATTGACATCATAACGATAGATGTCAGTAGTGGTGCCATTGCAGTTTTGATTAACGTACAACCATTTTTCACCTGGAGCACATCCAGCTTGTGCTGAAAGCTTAAAAAATGTGCTTAAAAAAAGCAAAAAGAAAACCAAAAAAACTCTTGGAGTCCTAATCATTGTTTGGAAATTTTTCATGTCAAAAAATAAGTTTTTAGATATCATTCTAATATTTATAATAGGTAATTGGTAATTTCTAAATTTTTATAATTTTATGGATACTTGAAGACTTTCCGGAATCTATCTTTACAAAATAACTCCCTGGAACAAGATTACTCACATCCACATTTTGAATTGCTTCTGAATATATATCTATCAATTTCTCAGATGAAAGAGAAGTAATCACAACATGATTAACTTTATCATCGGATTGAGAATAAATATTTAAATTTTGGTTTACTAAAGTTGGAAAAACTGAAAAAGAAGATTTTGAATTTTCATTAACTCCAGTAGTGGTATTCTGATTTACAAAAATTGAAGACGAATAAAATTTGCAACCACTTGCATCTGTCATTTCACAAGTGAAGAATCCCTCAGTTTCTACTAAAATACTTTGTGTAGTTGCTCCATTATTCCATAAATAAGTAGCATAATCATTTGGTGCAGTCAACTCAATAGACGAATTTTTACCCAATGATCTGTTTTGCTCTCCAGCTAATATAACCTTTCCACAGTATTCATCTTGCTTTGAAATCAAATGATACTGATTGGTCTTTACGTTTGTCAATACTTCAATTGTATTGTCAGGCCAAATTATTTTTACTGAATCTACATTTGTATAACTTCCCAAACCGAAATGGACTGCAAATGAATTTTGGATACCATATGCTTCTCCTGATGTCAAATTTCTTCTCTGCATTCCAAATGCACCATAAATAAAAACTTTTGCTCCAATAGCATTTCTATTTTTCTGATCACCAATAAGATCAAATCCTATAAAATTACCAGTTGCATTATTCTTGTATAAAACATCATTGATATCCTTCTCTGTAAAAATATCTTGATTGTAATAGGTATATAGATCCAAACTTCCGTTGCGATCATAATCACTAGTCACACAACTCAACATCGCTGTATTACTCAAATACATATTACTTAATGAATCTCTAGTGAAATTGCGATTGCCTTGGTTTAAGAATAAGTTAGCCTCTTTACCCGCCATTAAAATATCTACAAAACCATTATTATCAAAATCTTGTAAGATAACTTCAAATACATACTGTGAATTAATATGTATTGATGTATCCCAAGTAAATTGACCACTAGTATTAATATAAACTTTGTTTACATCAGCACCTTTGACTTCTGGGTTAAACTCACCATGATTGGAAACTACACAATCCAAATCTCCATCATTATCCAAATCAGCAAAATTTCCAGTCCAACTCTGGGCACCATCTGAAAGTCCATTACCACCTTTGACTTCTTCAAAATTGCCCTTACCGTCTCCTTTATATAAAAGATTAATACGATCCGGAGAGGTAAATGAATTATCAAACATTTTACATTTCGCAATATAAATATCCAATGCGCCATCATCATTGACATCGATCAATGTAGAGCCATAATTGCCACCATTCGCATATCTTGGATTAAAGACTGTAAACAGATCTTCTTTGAATTTATTTTCTCCTTGATTTAGATAAAACCGATTGTTTCCAACGTCATTACAAGCAAACATGTCTACCAAGCCATCAGAGTTAACATCCCCCAATGCGATATTCTGACTAAATATAATAGTGTTATTTAATTGAGTAGATTGAAGTTTAAATTGATTTAATTCATTAAATGTTCTAATCGTCTCGCCATCACCAGAAATCAAAGTAGTCATACGATCCCCGTCAAAATCTGCAGACATTAATGAGAATATGTTTTTTGACAAATGCGGAAAAGATTTAGTCGTAAAGCTGTGATCTTCATTCTGAAAATTCACAAACATCTTTTCTGCAGATAGATCATAAATGCACAAATCATCCAATCCATCTGCATTGATATCTACAAATGACATCATCATAGATGAAGTAAGATTTGGTAATTTAGTTGATGAAGTTGGAATGGGTGTAAAAATCTGTGCGTTACTTATTTGAACAAATAAGAATGTGCTTAGGCTAACTAAGTTCAATTTTCCAAACTTTAAAAATTTCAAGGAATTATAATTTTTAATTCCTTTTTTTAGATTTTTCATTTTCTCTGACTTTAAGAAAGCAATCAACTACTTTGCAAATACATTCTCTTATTTGCTTGATTTCAGCAATAAATTAATTGATTCTTTTTAACTAGATTCAAAAAGAATCATTCTAGAAAGTAGTTTTATAAAATACAGACTAGAATTTAATCCATGCTGATGTAATTCAATTACATTTGGCTTTTTGCAATAATTTTTTCGAATGTTGGGCGTAATAAGATGACATTGTGTGTAGTAATCTTATATTAGCTTCAATTCAATATAGTATTTGGGTTAGAAATACTTTGGTTTTTTTGGTGGTTTGAACTGAGCGAACTTCTTCGGTCAGGTTTAATTTTTACAATACACCAATATTTATACTTGAATATTTTGTATTGTCTACCATTGAGACATTAATATTTCTGCACCCCCCTATAGTGAAAATTTATTGTGATTTATAATGTGTTTTAAATGTATTTTTATAGCCTTATTTTACGTAAAACGAACTTATAATTCATCAAATTCAAGATTAGCTTAAATTACTACATTTAAAAACCATTTAAATACACTTTAAGGTCACTTATATTTAGTTTTGAAATCCACTACAGAGCTAGCTTTGCAAAATAAAATAGACCTATTGACTCGTTAGCCAATAGGTCCATTTTTCTTGGAAGTCAGAAAGTCCTAATTAGTTCTTTATCAGTTTTTGGTAAAGAACTTGATTCTTGTTTGTTATCTTAACGACATAGATGCCTGAAGGCAATAGTTGTGTTTCTATAACTTCTTTTGCTGTTTTATTTGTTGCATTGATTTCTTTACTAGCTATTGCTCTTCCATTTTCATCAATGATTGTTACTGTAATTGAACCTGTAACATTAGTAATATCGAATGTTAGATATTCATTGAATGGATTCGGATAGATATTTGCTTCAATAGCTTCATTTAATTTACATGTTGTTGCTTCAATTGAACTTACACTTGTCTTACCACTCAACTCTTTGCTTCTGATTCTATAGTAATTTGTTCCTACAGATTTCACCGAAGGGTCTGTGTAGCTATAGCTATGATTTTTTGCATTGCTTGCTATAACACTTCCTACTTTTGTAAAACTTGATTCAGACTCATGTCTTCTTTCTATTTCGAATTGACTTATATTCTTTTCATTTGCAGTTGTCCACTCTAAATTTATATTTCCACTTTCACAATTTGCTTCAAATGATATCCATTCTAAAGGTAAACATCTATTGAATTCGCTAACACATTCGCTTGAGTGAATCCAAAGCCCGATGGCGCTACAAACTCTATATAATAAGAACCACTATTTGGAACTACATAGAAATAATATTCACCTTTAGAATCTGTCGTCGTTCTTTGTTGCTCAACACCTGCAAGATTTCTCAAAATCACTGTTATTCCTGATTGAGGTAACTCTCCTGGATCTTGTAGACCGTTGAATGCTTGTGCGGTCTGGCCACTATTATCAGCACCAGTATCATTCCATACAAAATTTCCTATTCGCACTGCTTGATATAAACCTGCGTCAACATCATTGTTATTTGTATTTGCAGCAACATTAATTATTGCTGTAGTTCCAGGTCCATTTATTCCTGTAATATCTGAATCAAATCCTTCTCCTGTTGTATTTGGCAATGTCGTAAAATATCCATCTGGAGCACTGAATTGTACATAATAATTTCCAGGCAATAAATTATCAAATTGATACCAACCTGCTTGTCCAGTAGTTGGAGAATTTGTTGTAATCATCTGTTCAACTATTATTCCTGTTGAAGAATATAATGTTACTACTACTCCATTTATTCCTGGCTCTCCTGCTTTCTGAACACCATCTCTATCAACATCATTCCAAACATAATTACCAATTACATTATTCAAGTAATACCCTGCATCTAAATCTGGATAATTTTGACCTGATACTAATGTAACATCTGATGTTGTATTTGCTCCATGTAATCCTGTGATATCACTATCAGTTGCTTCAGATGCTAAAGGTTGATTATTCTGTATTGTTGAGATATAACCTAAACCTGCTGTAGGGACGATTTGCACAAAATAAGTTCCAGGTGCTAAATTTGAAAATTGATAGTATCCTGCTTTTCCATCATTTGGATTCGTAGTAGTAGTTGTAGTATTCAACAGTGTTCCTGCTGCATTGTACAAATTGACAACAAAACCATTGATTCCTAATTCACCAACATCTTGCACACCATCATGATCTTCATCAAACCATACATAGTTTCCTAAACTTGCTGCTTGGTATAAACCAGCATCAATTGTATTATTTGTACTTCCACTTGTTACAGTAATGTTTGGTGATGTGCCAGTTGTTGGATTAATATCGCTATCATTGACATCGGTACTTCCTACTGCATCATTTGGTGATACTGTGCTACCTGATGGTACCATTACCATTACTGCATATGTTCCTGGATCTACACTGAACTGGTAGTATCCTGCTGCTCCAGTTGTCGGATTGGTTGTCGTCGTTGTGGTTGCTACTGTAGCTCCTGTTGCGTCTTTCAATACAACTGTGATGCCATTGATTCCACTTTCTGTTGGATCTTGTATTCCATCTCCGTCTGTATCTCTCCATACATAATCTCCAATTGTCGCAGGTCTATAAATACCTGCATCAATTGTCTGATCACTTTCTCCTGATACTAAGTTTGTCAATGGTGCATTGCCTGTCGCAGGATCTGCATCACTATCGTTTCCATCTGTAGTAGTGTTTGCTGATGTTTCATTGTAACCTGCTGGTGTCATGAACATCACGATATAATCTCCAGGGGCTAGATTGCTGAATTGATAGTAACCTGCTGCTCCAGTTGTTGGATTGTTTGTTGTCGTTGTAGATTGTAATGTTGCTCCTGCAGCATTTTTCAATAACACTGTTACACCATTTACTCCTAACTCTGTTGCATCTTGTACTCCATCTTTGTCTGCATCTTCCCATACATAGTTTCCTAAACTTGCTGTTTGGTATAGACCTGCATCGATAGTTTGATTTGTACTTCCACTTGTTACAGTAATGTTTGGTGATGTGCCAGTTGTTGGATTGATATCGCTATCATTTCCATCTGTACTTCCTACTGCATCGCTTGGTGATACTGTGTTGCCAGTTGGCACCATTACCATTACTGCATATGTTCCTGGATCAACACTGAACTGGTAGTATCCTGCTGCTCCAGTTGTTGGATTGTTTGTTGTCGTTGAAGTTGCTATTGTCGCTCCTGATGCGTCCTTCAACACAACAGTGATGCCATTGATGCCACTTTCTGTTGGATCTTGGATTCCATCTCCATCTGTATCTCTCCATACATAATCTCCAATAGTCGCTGGTCTATAAATACCTGCATCAATTGTCTGATCACTTTCTCCTGATACTAAATTTGTCAATGGTGCATTGCCAGTCGCAGGATCTGCATCACTATCGTTTCCATCAGTTGTTGTGTTTGCTGATGTCTCATTGTAACCTGCTGGTGTCATGAACATCACGATATAATCGCCAGGAGCTAGATTGCTGAATTGATAGTAACCTGCTGCGCCTGTTGTTGGATTGTTTGTTGTAGTTGTTGATTGTAATGTTGCTCCAGCTGCATTTTTCAATAACACTGTTACGCCATTTACTCCTAACTCTGTCGCATCTTGTACTCCATCTTTGTCTGCATCTTCCCACACATAGTTTCCTAAACTTGCTGTTTGATATAGACCTGCATCGATTGTTTGATTTGTACTTCCACTTGTTACAGTGATGCTTGGTGATGTACCAGTTGTTGGATTGATATCGCTATCATTTCCATCTGTACTTCCTACTGCATCGCTTGGTGATACTGTGTTGCCAGTTGGTACCATAAGCATTACTGCATATGTTCCTGGATCTACACTGAATTGGTAGTATCCTGCTGCGCCTGTTGTTGGATTGTTTGTTGTAGTTGTAGTGGCTACTGTCGCTCCTGATGCGTCTTTCAATACAACTGTGATGCCATTAATTCCACTTTCTGTTGGATCTTGGATTCCATCTCCGTCTGTATCTCTCCAAACATAATCTCCAATTGTCGCAGGTCTATAAATACCTGCATCAATTGTTTGATCACTTTCTCCTGATACTAAGTTTGTTAATGGTGCATTGCCAGTCGCAGGATCTGCATCACTATCGCTTCCATCAGTTGTAGTGTTTGCTGATGTTTCATTGTATCCTGCTGGTGTCATGAACATCACGATATAATCGCCAGGGGCTAGATTGCTGAATTGATAGTAACCTGCTGAGCCTGTTGTTGGATTGTTTGTTGTAGTTGTTGATTGTAATGTTGCTCCAGCTGCATTTTTCAATAGGACAGATACACCATTTACTCCCTAATTCGGTTGCATCTTGTATTCCATCTTTGTCTGCATCTTCCCATACATAGTTTCCTAAACTTGCTGTTTGGTATAGACCTGCATCGATTGTTTGATTTGTACTTCCACTTGTTACAGTAATGTTTGGTGACGTGCCAGTTGTTGGATTTATATCGCTATCATTGACATCTGTACTTCCTACTGCATCACTTGGTGATACTGTGTTGCCACTTGGCACCATTACCATTACTGCATATGTTCCTGGATCAACACTAAATTGGTAGTATCCAGCTGTGCCTGTTGTTGGATTGTTTGTTGTCGTTGTAGTGGCTACTGTCGCTCCTGATGCGTCCTTCAACACAACTGTGATGCCATTGATGCCACTTTCTGTTGGATCTTGAATTCCATCGCCATCTGTATCTCTCCAAACATAATCTCCAATAGTCGCTGGTCTGTAAATACCTGCATCAATTGTTTGATCACTTTCTCCTGATACTAAGTTTGTCAATGGTGCATTGCCTGTCGCAGGATCTGCATCACTGTCGCTTCCATCAGTTGTAGTATTTGCCGATGTTTCATTATAACCTGCTGGTGTCATGAACATCACGATATAATCGCCAGGGGCTAGATTGCTGAATTGATAGTAACCTGCTGCTCCTGTTGTTGGATTGTTTGTTGTCGTTGTTGTATGTAATGTTGATCCAGCCGCATTTTTCAATAACACTGTTACACCATTTACTCCTAACTCTGTTGCATCTTGTACTCCATCTTTGTCTGCATCTTCCCACACATAATTTCCTAAACTTGCTGTTTGGTATAGACCTGCATCGATAGTTTGATTTGTACTACCACTTGTTACTGTAATGTTTGGTGACGTGCCAGTTGTTGGATTGATATCGCTATCATTTCCATCTGTACTTCCTATTGCATCACCTGGTGATACTGTGTTGCCAGTTGGCACCATTACCATTACTGCATATGTTCCTGGATCCACACTGAACTGGTAGTATCCTGCTGCTCCTGTTGTTGGATTGTTTGTTGTAGTTGTAGTGGCTACTGTCGCTCCTGATGCGTCTTTCAATACTACTGTAATGCCATTGATTCCACTTTCTGTTGGATCTTGGATTCCATCACCATCTGTATCTCTCCAAACATAATCTCCAATAGTCGCTGGTCTATAAATACCTGCATCGATTGTTTGATCACTTTCTCCTGATACTAAGTTCGTCAATGGTGCATTTCCTGTCGCAGGATCTGCATCACTATCGCTTCCATCTGTTGTCGTGTTTGCTGATGTTTCATTGTAACCTGCTGGTGTCATGAACATCACGATATAATCGCCAGGGGCTAGATTGCTGAATTGATAGTAACCTGCTGAGCCTGTTGTTGGATTGTTTGTTGTAGTTGTTGATTGTAATGTTGCTCCAGCTGCATTTTTCAATAGGACAGATACACCATTTTCTCCTAATTCGGTTGCATCTTGTATTCCATCTTTGTCTGCATCTTCCCATACATAGTTTCCTAAACTTGCTGTTTGGTATAGACCTGCATCGATTGTTTTATTTGTACTTCCACTTGTTACTGTAATGTTTGGTGACGTGCCAGTTGTTGGATTTATATCGCTATCATTGACATCTGTACTTCCTACTGCATCACTTGGTGATACTGTGTTGCCACTTGGCACCATTACCATTACTGCATATGTTCCTGGATCAACACTAAATTGGTAGTATCCAGCTGTGCCTGTTGTTGGATTGTTTGTTGTCGTTGTAGTGGCTACTGTCGCTCCTGTTGCGTCTTTCAATACTACTGTAATTCCATTAATTCCACTTTCTGTTGGATCTTGGATTCCATCTCCGTCTGTATCTCTCCAAACATAATCTCCAATTGTCGCTGGTCTATAAATACCTGCATCAATTGTTTGATCACTTTCTCCTGATACTAAATTTGTCAGTGGTGCATTGCCTGTCGCAGGATCTGCATCACTATCGTTTCCATCGGTTGTAGTATTTACTGATGTTTCATTATAACCTGCTGGTGTCATGAACATCACGATATAATCTCCAGGGGCTAGATTGCTGAATTGATAGTAACCTGCTGCTCCTGTTGTTGGATTGTTTGCTGTCGTTGTTGATTGTAATGTTGCTCCAGCTGCATTTTTCAATAACACTGTTACCCCATTTACTCCTAATTCTGTCGCATCTTGCACTCCATCTTTGTCTGCATCTTCCCATACATAGTTTCCTAAACTTGCTGTTTGGTATAGACCTGCATCAACGTTTGTTACGACCTCTCCTGCTTCTAAATTTATAGTCGATGTCGTTCCAGTAATTGGATCAGCATCACTGTCATTATTATCATTACTTGTTGGAGAATTATCATCAGTTAAGAAATAACCTATTGGTGACATAAACATCACTTTATATGTACTAGCAACTAAATCTGGGAATATATAATACCCAGCTGAAGCAAGTGGCCCTCCAGTAGCTGTTACAGTTGTAGCAATCGTATTATTAAGTGCGTCTTTTAAAATAACTGTCACACCATTTAATCCTATTTCTGTGGGGTCTTGTACACCGTCTCCGTCAGTATCCACCCAAACATAATCACCTATACTTCCGCAAGGTGTAACATCTACAGTAACTGTATTGGTAGCAGTACATTGTGCTTTGTCAATTACTGTAACTGTATAGGTTGTTGTGGTACTTAAAGCAGGAGTGGTTTTCGTTTGACCTGCTCCTAAACTACTCCATACATATTGGAAAGGTGCTCCTTGACCTCCATTTGCTGAAGCTGTTGCAGTGAGTGTTGATGTTTTACCAGCACAGATTGGATCTGGTGAAGCGCTTGCTGAAACCAATGGATTTAAATTTGTATTTACTGTAACTGTTACTTCATCAGTTTTTGTACAGCCATTAATTGCAGTAGTCAATGTATAGGTAATTGTGACTGGTGGCGTTGCTAATGGATTTGCAACTGTATTGCTATTCAAATATAAATTTGGAGTCCAAACAAAACTTGATCCTGTTGGCCCAGCTGGTGTTCCACCAAGTGTGGTTGATGCACCTTCACAAATCTCTCTATCTGGACCAGCATTCGCTGTGGCATTTTGAGAGATATTGATTGGGTGAGTATAAGTTTCGCTACAGCCATCTGCTGTAGTCACTGTTAAGCTCACATTTCTTGTCGTTCCAATCATGCTTGTAGGCCATGTGACTGAAAGACTTGATGCGGTGCTCGTAGCTGGAGTACCGCCATCAAAATTCCATAAATAAGTTGCACCTGTAACTGGTGGACTTACTTGGAAAAACGCACCATCAAGTGCACAAACTGTATTTGGACCAGATATACCGCTATTTATAGAATTAATATTGACGTTTACGATTACATCATCTATTGCAGTACATCCATTTGTTCCTGTTACGGTTACAGAATAAATCGTCGTATCAGAAGGACTTACTGTAATTGTTTGATTATTTTGTCCTGTACTCCAAGAGTATGTACCACCACCACTAGCTGTTAAAGTTGCACTAGGTGATGAGCAGGTGATCGTTTGATCTGGACCAGCATCTGCACTAACTTGTAAAACTGTTACAATAATATTTGCAGTGGTACTACAACCTACATTATCAGTAGCAGTTACTGAATAGGTTGTTGTAATCGTAGGACTCGCAACTTTATTTTGACCAACTCCTAATTGATTGCTCCATGAATATGTATATGGAGCTATTCCTCCTGTTGCAGTAGCGGATAAACTTACTGCAGCTCCATTACAAATGGTTGAATTTGGGCTAGTGGTCAAGCCGGGAGGATTGCTAACATTTACAACAACTGCATCTGTTGCTGAACAACCATTATTGTCAACTACTGTAACAATATAAGTTGTTGTTACAATCGGGCTCACAGTTTTAGAACTTCCAGAACCCAAAGCATTTGACCAAGTATAAATATAAGGCGCAGTCCCTCCATTTGCCACAGCTGTAATCACAGTAGAACTACCATTACAAATAGTTCTATCTTGCCCAGCATCAACAAAATTGACAGGACATGGAGGCGTATTACAAATAATGTATAAAGTCATCGTATCTCTTGCAACACCGCATATTGATACATTATTTGTTGTACCAATAATTTTTACAAAACCGTTTGTGATGTCGTTAATACTTGGTGTATAGACAGTCGTCAATCCGCTTACCGAACTAAAAGAACCAGAACCAAGTGTAGACCATTGTGTAATCGTAGTAGCACCACCAGATACAGTAGCAAGAAGACTTGCTGTTTGATTATCTTTAATCACTTTATCGCGACCTAAATATACTTTAGGTGGATTTACACAGCAAGATTGATAGCTCGGATTTACAATATTAAAATTAAAATCACCACCAAGACTTCCAAAATTAAACCAACCTGAAAGTCCATAAGTATTTTGATCAGTTGATCCTGCTCCCCCATTCCCGATTAATGGATTTGGTCCACGCTTTGTTATTGGATAGCTCCCTAGTGAACCACTAAAAGAACTATACTGTGATAGTCCACATTTTGAACTACAACTACTATTCCATAGACAAGCATTGGCATAATATTTTCCTGTAAAAGTAACATTAAGATTACCATATCCACTTACAAATCCAGTTAACGTAGCCGTGCCATCGCTACACTCTGTAAATATTCCACTTTGAATAGTATGTAATTCATTTGCAATATTAGTTGAATTGGGATTGTCTAAAAAGATACTAAAACTATATCCTCCTGAACAAGCAATTGAATTTGATACATTATAAACTGTACAAGTCACAGGTGGACAATTAGAAACTCCTGCGCAGGTACAACCATTACTTTGGATTACGTCATTGATCGTATTTGGATTGTTATCATTACATGGCGTGCCTGGGGCTTTAGGTACATTAGGATTCATATCATCACAATCATCTTGTGCAAGATATCCATCATTATCCATATCTATTGGATTGTCACAGCAAGTTGTTACCGTTATAATCACATTATCAGTACCAGTACAGCCTGTTGCATCTGTTGCAGTTACGGTATATATCGTAGTTGTTAATGGTGATACAGTTTTGCTTGAACCTGTTCCAAGTGAATTGCTCCATGTGTATGTGATTGGAGCTGTTCCATTTGATGAATTTGCTGTAATTGTTGTCGAATTACCAGAACATATCGAAACATCTGCGCTCGTATAAACATTCAGAGGCACTATATTATATTGAAACACCATTGCTTGTGCCATGTGTAATTCATTGGAAGCACCAACATTATATGAGGTAACTCGATGCTCGATATTTGTGGTATTAGAATTTACGATTGAGCTTGTATTGTATTTATCAATATCTAAATTATAATTTGAAGTTCCATCAAATGAGTTATTACCACTGAGTAAATTATCACCTTGGTAAACACCATTGATATAGGTATATTCACCTTTGTATGAATCTCCTTCCCATTCAACAATTGAAAGCTCAGATGTTGTCATACATTTTGACAAATTCAAATTGCAAAGATTCATGTATTGGTCATATCCATTTGAATTAAAGGTTGCATAAAAATTGCTATAAAGACTGATATCACGCATTGGCAATGCAGCATTTTGATACACCACTACCATCACCCATCCTCCATAGGATGCATATTTTGAACATTCATTTCCTGCAACATCCCATTCTAGATTATTTACTGTAAAAGTGCCTGATCCTGATACTAAACTCGTAACATTAGCATAACTAGAATACCAATTATAGGCAACGCCACTATAATTCAAGACGTATTGTTGATTTGAACTCGCGTTTACAGTAGATCCATTTAAAGTAACTTGAAGATCAGATACTCCAGGACTTGTAGATCCGGACCAATATAAATGTGCTGATGCAATAGTAGATCCAGATGGAATAGTAAGTGTTCTACTTGTTCCATTTATTTCTCCACATGGCGATGTTTCTGTGGTACTTTCAGAATTACCAATGATTGTATAACCATACTGTCCGCGGTAATTCACTGTTAAATTACTACATTGGGCAGCTAACTCTTGAAATGAAAAACAGATGCTAAACAAAAAAGTCAACATCCATAATTGGCCAAAACGAGCTGAATTCATGTTTTGAGTAAAAGCTTTAAATCTAATTATACTAATCATCTTAAAAAATTATATACTTACATTTTATTTTATCAAGTCATTTGTAAATGACCCTATAAAAATTAATTGAAACGAAAAAAAATTATGGAAATCATTTGTGATGTTAAGATGCATTAGAAAAGATTTAAAATTTTCATAAAGCAATAAACTCAATCCATTAATTCTTCATTTAAAGTAAAGGAAATACTTCTCCATCCATACAGTGCATAGATAAATTCTCGATTGAAGATTTCATTTTAAATCTTCAAAGAGTTTTCATTAGCAATGTAAATTGCTAATGAAACGACCATTAAAATTTCTTGAATAAAGCGAAAAGATAATTGTGTGTGTAGTAATCTGTTCTGCTTAAATCAATAAAAACATGTAAACAAATGCTTCGTTTTGGTGGACATGAACTGAGCGAACTTTATCGGTCAGGTTTAAATTCCCACTAATTCATTTTTAAAATTTCATTAGTTGAGACACTATTTCTAACTATCAGACACATACTGTAATGTAAAACCCCTATACCAAAATATTATATGGTCTTGGCCTGTCCTTTTGTTATTGCATTATGTACTTAATTTGCATATCGACATATACATTTATTAAATTACATATTCACGCCATTTAAATACACTTTACAGTCAATATTGAACATTTTACTATAATAAATGAAAATTAAGATTTTCAAATTTGCTTCAATTTTCAAAAATGGAAGTCTTTATGCATTGAAAAAAAGTCTATATTTTTACCTTCAATTTTTCGTTATAACATTTCGATTAATTCAAATAAAATCATTGCTTATTTACATCATGGCTGGATTAGGCGATTTTTAAATTCACTTTCTTGAAATTGTAATTTGATTCATGACTCCTTCCAATGTACAATTTGCATGAAGGATATGGAGGGCAGCACAAAGTGCTGGTGCGAAGCACGAAACCCCGAAATAGCCTGACCCGAAGGGACATGCCCTCTAATCTAACTTACATAGCATACAATCAAATAATGTAAAACTTTTTTTTCAAATAATGCGTTTATATGCCAATGAAACAATATGTGTGGGTGTTTTGCTTTTGTTGGTTTTCTTTTGGCTTAATTGGTCAAGAGAATAATCTCGCCAATCAATATTTTAATGATGGCGAATATGAAAAAGCAGCCACTATCTATAAAAACCTTTACAATACGAATCCTTCTGTTGATTTCTATTTTAAGCGATTAATGGATTGCTTTGGAGCACTTGGAAAATATAATGAAGCTGAAACCTTAGTAAAAAAAGAAATTTCAAAGCGCCCTAAAGAGTCTCAACTGTACATTACATACGCACAATTGCTTGAAAAACAAGGAGATCTAGAAAAATCAAACAAACAATATAAAGAAGCATTAAAAACACTCGACAGGGATCCTATACAATATTTTAAACTTGGAAGCGCTTTCTTAGAAAATGGAAAATATGACCTTGCTATCGAAGTCTATGAAAAAGGAGATAAAATAACAGGAGGAAATGCTGGATTTGCCTATAATCTTGCAGATGTATACAGGCGCAAAGGCGATATCCAAAAAATGTTGGAATACTATATTATTGGATTGGACAACAAGACCATCCAAGTGGCCAGCCTCAAAAATGTATTAATATCCTATTTACCTCAAGATAAATATGCCGACTTACAAGGCATGATCTATGATAAACTTGATAAAAATCCAGACAATCTTGATTATCTAGATCTCTTACAATGGTCTTTTCTGCAAAAAAAGGATTTTGCTAATGCGCTACGCCAAGCAAAAGCTATAGATAAAATCACTTCCGGCAATGGATCAGAGGTATATGAACTCGCTTTGATTATAGAAAATGAAAGCGACTACAAAACAGCCATTGATGGATTTAACTATATCAAAAATTTAGGTGAAGGAACTGCCTATTATCTAGAAGCAGAAAGACATATATTGATATGTAGAAGAAATCAAATCATCCAAAAAAATGATTACAATCAGTTAGATTTAACAGCATTAGAGCAAGAATATGAGGAATTCAGAATAAAACATGCAAAAAGTAGAGCACTCGCACCTCTTATGATTGAATATGCAGAACTTGAAGCGCGATACCTAAATAATATTTCGAAAGCAATACAGATCCTTGATGAATTGGTCAAAAACCCAATCATCGATCAACGTATAAAATCTCAAGCAAAACTTGATCTCGCGGATTACTACTTAATCTCTGGTGAACGATGGGAATCTACTCTTCTCTATTCTCAAGTTGACAAAGATTATATGGAAGATCAATTGGGCGAAATGGCTAGATTTCGAAATGCAAAATTGTCATATTTTGCAGGTGATTTTCATTGGGCTCAAGAACAATTCGATATCCTAAAACAAGCCACTTCGAAATTAATCTCCAATGATGCTATAGATCTTTCCGTTTTTATCCTTGATAATCTGAATCAAGATACGACTGGTGAAGCATTGACCATGTATTCTCAAGCTGAACTCAAAGTATTCCAAAATCAATATGAAGAAGCATTGGCCATATTGGACACGATCCTCATCGATTATAAGGAAAATAGCTTGGTAGACGATGTTTGGTATCTTCAGGGTCAGATTTTCAACAAACAGAAAAAAACAGAACTCGCTATTGAAAAATTCAATGGCGTAGTTGATAAGTACAAAGAAGATATTCGAGCAGATAACTCCCTATATGAGCTTGCTAAAATCTACGATTACCAAAAAGAAGATAAGACAAAAGCAATGGAGCTTTATGAACGATTATTTACAGAATATAGTGGTAGCGTTTTGGCGGTAGAATCTCGCAAACGATTCAGAAAACTCAGAGGTGATAATATTTAAATTCCAACAATGTTAGTCTACAACGTAACGGTAAAAGTAAATACAGACATTCATGAAGAATGGTTGGAATGGATGAAAAAGACTCACATTCCTGAAGTATTAGCTACTGGCTATTTTAGTAAATGTCGTATCTCAAAACTAGATATCCAAGAAGATGATGGTGTGACATATGCTATCCAATATGATTGTTTTTCAATCGAATCTTTAAATAAATACATGAGCCTCAATGCTCCCGCACTTCAGAAGAAAACGCTTGATCGCTATTCCAATCAATTTGTAGCATTCCGCACTGTTTTACAAGTCATCGAAGAAATATTTCCAACTCACACGAAGTCTTGATTAAAAAAGATCGAAATTTGATTGGCATTGCTTATTTTCGCATCAAAATCAAAGCAATATTATGTATTTTGATCTAAACGAAGAAAATCTAGCTGTACGCCAAGCTGCGAGAGAATTTGCTCAACAAGAATTATTGCCGGGAGTCATCGAAAGAGACACAACCATGAAGTTTCCGACTGAACAAGTCAAACGAATGGGTGAAATGGGTTTCCTTGGGATGATGGTTTCGCCAGAATATGGTGGCGGCGGTATGGATACAATCTCTTACGCTTTAGCAATGGAAGAAATTTCAAAAATAGATAATTCTTGTTCAGTCATAATGTCAGTAAACAATAGTCTAGTTTGCTGGGGACTTGAAAAAATGGGTACAGAAGCTCAAAAACAAAAATATTTGCCAAAATTGGCTACTGGAGAGTGGATAGGTTCCTTTTGCTTGTCCGAACCAGAGGCTGGATCTGATGCAACTAGCCAGAAAACAACTGCAATCGACAAAGGCGACCATTATCTTTTAAACGGGACAAAAAACTGGATTACCAATGGAGGTAGTTCAGGTCTACATCTCGTGATGGCACAAGCCAATCCTGCAGCGGGACATAAAGGTATCTGCACATTTATAGTAGAAACATCATGGCCTGGTGTTACGATTGGTGCTAAAGAAGATAAATTAGGTATTCGGTCATCGGATACTCATACAATCATGTATAATGATGTTATCGTCCCTAAGGAAAACCTATTGGGACCTGCTGGAGACGGATTTAAATTTGCCATGAAGACATTGACAGGTGGTAGAATAGGAATAGCATCTCAAGCCCTAGGAATCGCTGCCGGTGCCTACGAAAGAGCACTAGCATATAGTAAAGAAAGAATGAGCTTCGGCAAACCTTTATCATCTCATCAGGCGATAGCATTCAAACTCGCAGACATGGCTACGGAGGTAGAAGCTGCTCGATTATTAATCCATAGATCATGTTGGATGAAAGATCAAGGTATGGATTTTACCGTGGCGGCAAGTATGGCAAAATTATTTGCTTCCGAGGTAGCCATGAGACAAACCGTAGAAGCTGTACAAATCCATGGCGGATATGGCTATGTAAAAGAATATCACGTAGAACGATTAATGCGAGATGCGAAGATCACTCAAATCTATGAGGGAACTTCTGAGGTGCAACGCATTGTTATATCAAGATCAATCCTACAGGGTCAACTCAGTCAGCCTATGTGGAGTAACTAAAATCATAAGATGTTTACAAATGCGTGGCATATTGGAACTTTTTTTAAAATACCGGTCAAAATACACTGGACTTTTCTATTGATCATCGCTTATGTCATTGGTTATGGCATTTCTGAAGGTGCTACTGTGATGATTATCGCTGTAGCGATTACTTCAGTTTTATCTTTATTTCTATGTGTGCTATTACATGAATTTGGTCATGCGCTAACAGCACGTCGATATAATGTCGAAACAGAAGATATTATCTTGCTTCCTATCGGAGGTGTTGCACGATTGCGAAATATGCCGGATAAACCAATCAAAGAATTAGTTATAGCAATTATGGGACCAATGGTCAATTTAGTAATTGCAATCATCTTATTTGCAGTCTTGGTGCTATTACATGGAGTTGAATATTTCAATACAACCAATCTCACCCATATCGACGAAAGTTCTTTCCTCAGTGTACTACCTCTTCTTTTAGAGGCAAATATTGCCTTAATTATTTTTAACATGATTCCCTCATTTCCGATGGATGGTGGCAGAGTCCTACGAGCATTATTGGCTATGAAATTTGGAAAACTGAAAGCAACCAAATGGGCAAGTATCATTGGTCAAATCATTTGTGTAGGATTTATAATTTATGGTTTTACTAGTGGACAATATCTTTTAATTGTCATTGGATTTTTTATATTCGCTAGTGCTCTAAGTGAATACAATGCTGTCAAAATCGATTATAAGTATAAAGATAAAAATGTCTCTGATGCAGTTCGAAATACCTATACACCTCTCATAGAATATAATACACTAGAGGAAGCAAAATTACAAATAGATACAGTAACAGATAATTCATTCCTAGTGATCAATCTCTCAGGTCAACAATGTGGGACAATCACAAGATCAAAAATAGAAAAAGAAAAAAAACAAAATGCAGCACAACGCATTTCTCAAGTCATGAATCAAAATCTCCAGTCGATCTCTGCTGACAGTCCATTGATCCATGCCTATTATCTATTGATGCAAGGGATCGATTTGTTACTCGTGATTAAAGGAAACGAAATCATCGGAATCGTCGATCAAGAGTCTTTGCAATTGGCAACGGTTGAGTAGTGAATGGGTTATAGTTAAAAGTGAAAAGTTGTTCATACCTGAATAGCGTTGACTTTATACCCACGGGTAAAACGACCTTTAATTTCAAAGTGGAATATCACTTTGCCACAATTGATTAATCCTACTTAACTTCAAGTCAATCGTTAAATTTTCAAATCTGGTTACTCCAAGACTCGGCGCTCAAACCCCAGGCATTAAAAAAACCCGGCAAGTTTTTAATGGTAATACTCTGTGATTGACTCACTAACTACTTACTATTATTTACTAACAACTAACTACTAACAACTAACAACTAATTACTAACTACTAACAACTAACTACTATTTCTTATAAAAAAAAGCCAAGTCTTATCATCGCTGCGCCTATAAAATTAGATCCTCTATATTGAGTTGCACTATCAGTTAATCCTGCTGTTTTAATAACAAAAGTTTGAGGCAATGTAGGATTGCTTTCTATCCCTTTAAAGTTAGCTTGTAGCTTTATTCCTAATAAGAATTTTTGATTTATTCTAATGTCGTTTTCGACAGCGATGATTGGATATACTCCTGGCTCATTAAATAATATATCTTTATAATTTACTAAAACATTCTTCTCCAACTCGGCATACTCAATGTACTTTGAACGAACATGCACTGCTGATACGCCCAATCCGATTTTAAAATTGTTAATTCGATTATTTCGCCAAGGTGACCAAAACATAATAGCATTTACTTGAGCTACTCTTGAATATTCTTTTGGTAATAAATGATGATAATCCTTGTGAATGTCCCAACCCAAATTACCTGCACTCATAGATGCTGCTGCTGCAACCGCAAAATGCCTATTGAACTTAACTTCATATTCAAGATCTATTTTATGATTTATGTCAGCAAAATAACTGTCATGTTCCACACCATATCCTAAATGAATCAACTGGATTTGGGATATTAAAAGATTTGCAAATAGTAATAAAAAAACAAACATCATTATCAGGCGCATAAATCATAAATTGAAAATTCAAAAGTGAAGATAAAATTACTTCATCACCTAACAAATAATCAATTCATCTTTAATTTAACATTAACTCTAGCTGTTAAGAAAACAATAAGGCTCTATGCAATTCAAATTTTACTTCTATCTTTTAACTATTATCTATTAGCCTTTATCTATTATTAACTAATATCTATTAGTTAATTATTATCTATTAGCCCTTAATTAGTCCTTAACTATTATCTATTAGCCTTTAACTATTATCTAAGCAAAGTAACGTCTCCTTTTTTCTTCAAACCAGTAAGAGAACTTTGCTCACCAAACTTTAAATCGTATTCTAGCAAATAAATATAAGTCTCTGAAGTTCCTAATTGATCTTTGAATCTTCCATCCCAACCCTTTGTTGGATCCGAAGTTTCAAAAACTTTTTGTCCCCAACGATTATAGATGACAAATTTATAATTTGCATATTCTGCATCACAAGATTTATAAGGTATAAATTCATCATTGATGTCATCACCATTTGCAGGAGTAAATACATTTGGAACTTCAACACAATCTCCGCACGATGTACTATCTATCATAAGTGTAATGCATGTTTTTTGATTTTCTCCAACATATCTATGTTCTCCAGGACCAAATTCTTGGTTACCATATTTAAATTTTGTTCCAATACAAATTGTATCAAATAAAGGAGTAAATGAAATAGCTTCTAATGTAAGCTCAACCAAGATTCCACATTCACCACGTGAATCATCTTTAATCGTATATTTTCCAGGCGCTTCTAATATCCGGTTGGAAACCTCCTTTCCATTGTATTTGAATATAGATTTCTCACAAATTCTTTCTGAAATATTCAACACTGGAATTGACTTTGCAATTAGATTTAATTTAATCAATGATCCACATTCTGCTGAAATGGTATCTTGAATTTCGTAATTTCCAGGAACTTTATATTCCTTTCCTCTGAATGAATAAATCTTATTTTCACATAAACTGTCTATAATAGTTGTAACGATTTGAGATTTGATTTCAATTGTTTGTTCAAAAACTGAATTTATACAGGCATAACTTACGATCAACCTAACTATATACACACCTTCTTCAGGAAATCTATATGTTAGGTCACCCTTTTTTTCAATTTCTTTGCCATCAACTATCCAAGTGTGTGTTGCTGATGGGATATCTTGAGAATTATTTTTGAAAACCACATCTTGATTTGGACAAGCAGATTTTGGTCCAGTGAATGATGATACCAGTGTTGGTTTTTCTTCACAAATTATGCTAATCTGTGTAGAGGAATCTTTTGCACTAAAATTCATCGTAATAGAACTTCCGCCAGTCTTCCGCTGATATATAAAATCTTCTACGATAAATTGTGGGTCAAATGATACGATCTCATCAGTTACATCTTCCTCTGTACATCCATTTACCAATAATTTTTCATCAGTTTTGACTACTAATCCTTGGAAAGCTCTACTTTGAGTCCATTCTGTGGAAAACCCCCCAATAAAATAACCACCATATTTTGCTTTACAAATTCTTGGATATTGTGACCCAAAATGATTGTAGATGTATGATTTACGGATTGTTCCATCTTTTTCAAAAATAGTGCCCAACCATTTTCCTGCGCCTTGTGGTCCAGGCAAATTGTGCTCTGTGAAAGATCCTGTCTCAGAAACAACAGCATAAGCACCATCTTCCATTTCAATGATACCTTCACCGAGTATTCCATTATCTCCACCAACTGCTGGATCAAAAACTTTTAAAAATTCTACATTTAAATTATTGTCGAATTTGAATAACATTAAATCCGATCGCTCTTGGAAATTTGCTTCTAAAATGGTAGTAAATCCGGTTAAAACTACTTTGTCCTCAGAAGTTACATCTACTGCATAACCGTGTGTTGCTTGATTTTCTTGTCCAATTGCAAGGGTTTTAATTGGCTCCCCTGTGTCATCTGCTTTCATCACAAAACACATAAAAGTACTTCTGTTTATACATCTACCAACTACAAATAAATTTCCTTTAGAATCCTGATCTATAGAGAAGGCTTCATCATAGGTTACATTAGAATTTCCATATGTTTTATTCCATAGGATATTTCCCGCACTATCTATCTTTACTAAATAAATATCACCACCTTGATTTCTATCTGTTCCATAAAATGCGGTACTTCCTGCGATGACAAATCCTCCATCTTTCGTAGCAATCATGTCTCGCCCAAATTCGGAGTCTGTGCCAATTCGCTTTGCCCATTTGTAATTCCCATTGATATCGATGCGACCTACAGACATTGTCGCTTTAAACCAGGTGGGACTTTGATTAAAACAATAAACTAGATCTCCATTTTGAGCTTCGGCAATGCCAAAATTTGTATTCGTACCTGAACCCGAAATTCCTAAATCCTTAGACCATTGAATATTACCTAAACAATCGTATTTCGTTAGAAAGCCATGAGTTAATGCATTCGGAAAAGTATCTGTACCAAAGCCAATGGTTGCATATCCACCGTCTGAAAAACTTTCAATACAATAATAATTGGTAGCTGAATTTTTGCCCGTAGATTTAAAAGGGTATTGATAATATAACTTTTCAAACAAAATTTCTTGCGCTACTAATTGATTCTCAAAATTATATACAACAAATAATGCGATAATGTATAAAAATGGAAATTGCTTCATTGTTTGAAAGTTTGCTTTTCAGAAGCAAGGTACAAAATATTCACAATTCTGTGCCTATGAACTAATTTTTTGAATGTAATTTCACCTCTTCATACAAATATGAAGAAAACAATTCTACTCAATTTATCCCTTTTGATATTTGTCAATCTTCTGATAAAACCAATTTATATTTTTGGTATTGACAGAAAGCTGCAACTCATCGTTGGTCAATCAGAATATGGATTTTATATTGAGTTACTTACATTTACCTTACTCTTTCAAGCATTAAATGATCTTGGTCTATATAATTACACGATTCGTCATTTCAGTCAAACGAAATCTACTGATACTAATCTTGTCTCAAACCTTTTTGGAGTAAAACTCATTTTCTCTGTGGTTTATCTAGCAATTATTAGCATTATTACGTTTTTACATCACGATTATGTAGATTCATGGAAATTAATTTTGCATCTCGCCTTCAATCAAATTTTAATCCAGTTTATTTTCTTCTTTCGATCATTTATAACAGGTGCCGGATTTTATAAAACAGACAGTATTTTATCTATACTTGATCGCTTACTTTTAATTATAATTGGTTTCATTTTTTTATACACACCTAGCTTACAACATCTGATTACAATTCCTTGGTTTGTCAATCTGCAGACCTTATCTCTTATTGTATGTTTCACAATAGCTTTGTTCATCTATTTTCAAAAAATAAGTTCCTCAATTTCGATTCAATTCAATTGGTCCGTTTCAAAAAAAATATTGACTTCTTGTTTTCCTTTTATACTCATTTATTTTTTCAATATAGCTTATACAAGACAAGATGTAATTTGGATTGGAAATTTTGTGCAAAATGGGAATGAAGAAAATGGGCTCTATGCAAGTTCCATGAGACTTTATGAAGCGTTCACTATGATTTCATTAGCGTTTGGCTCATTAGCTC
The DNA here is from genome assembly GCA_016722295.1 of Saprospiraceae bacterium. GTDB lineage: Bacteria > Bacteroidota > Bacteroidia > Chitinophagales > Saprospiraceae > Vicinibacter. The sequence goes on along the minus strand of JADKGL010000034.1, from coordinate 26,206 downwards.
TGGGGATGTTTTCAAAATTTTATGAAACTAAAAAAATGCTCACAGAAGTTTTTGTCACAATGGGCAAAGTATTACTTTTTATAACCATTGGAATTTCTGTTTTTATTTTTTTAAATGCAAACTGGGTAAACCAATTGTTATATCACCAAGATTCAGAGCTCATGGATAAAAATCTAAAAATAATCATGATTGGCTTTATTCCTGGAAGTTTAAGTTTTCTCCTTGGCGCTTTTATACAAGCTATTCATCGAGAGAAGAAACTTGTTTTAATTTACCTATCTATGACGATTCTAAATGGAATATTAAACTATTTTTTAGTTCCAACACTGGCTTCTTATGGTGCAGCATGGTCTATGATAATTACACAATTTGCAGTCACGATCGCAATCCTTTATTATTCCATTGACCTATTAGAGTCGAATGCGTTGATAGGCATTTTCAAATCAGGAATCGGCTTTCTTGTAACTAATGTGTTCTTGTATTATATCATACAGTTTTATTGTGGAAATTCAGCGATTTGGATCCAAATAAGTTTATCCGCACTCATTACAATAAGTTTAGGCTTTAGTTTCAAACTGATTGACTTAGCTGAAATCAAAGAATTATCTTTAAAAAGGGAAAATATATAACTGATTATCATTCACATATACATTATATAAATAAAAATATAATTAGGTATTTGCCAATTTCTTTTTTGGGACTATATTTGCAGCCCCAATGTATCGGGAGATTAGCTCAGCTGGTTCAGAGCATCTGCCTTACAAGCAGAGGGTCACTGGTTCGAACCCAGTATCTCCCACTCAATAAAATCAAGGGTTTCAAGAAATTGAAGCCCTTTTTTATTTCATTAGACACAACACTGGTAAAACAAGTTGATATTTTATTTGGTAGAACTATTTAAAATTCACGCTTATTTCTTCATTAATTTTGATTCCAAACTTCACTAAGAATGTATATATTTGAATATTAATGCATATATTATGTCTTATCTATCTTCTATACATTTTGATTGTCCTAAAACAGCTCCATTTCCATTCGATGTACCAGCAGTAAAATTTGGGAAACATCTAAATGTCAAGTCGCCGATTGTCATTTTTGTTGGCGACAACGGTACTGGTAAATCTACTCTAATTGAGACATTAGCATACAGAATGCAATTACCACACATAGATGGCTCTACGTATGCGAAATCATGCTTCGATGCAGCTAGAACTCTTTTACCTTATCTTGAAATAGAATATAAGATCATGAAAACAGTTGGATTTTTCTTTAGAGCTGAAGATTTTGGAGATTATATCAACAGTGTTGATCGAAGAGATGCATCACTTCACAAAAGTCTTGAAGATCTAGAAGGATCGGTTCCTAGCCATATCATAAAAGAAATGAAAGACAATGCCAATTCACAGTTATATCATATGAGAAAAAACTATGGTCAAGAATTGCAATCGTATTCACATGGAGAGGCATTTCTTCAAATCATGCAAGAGAAAATCAAATCGAAAGGGATCTTTATATTAGATGAGCCCGAAGCTGCATTATCTCCTCTTAAACAACTTTCGCTGATCTATTTTATTCGTGAACATCTTACATCGAATCTCTCGCAATTTATCATAGCCACGCATTCGCCCATATTAATGTCAATCCCAAATGCAAAAATTTTTGAAATTACCCATGAGACTCTGAAAGAAACACCACTTGAAGATACCGAACACTTTTCGATCACCAAGTCATTTCTAAATCATCCAGAACTATATTTAAATTCCTTATAAATGTGCAATTCATCAAGTCAAATTAGGTGAACGTAAGCCTCAAAAATAAAAACCGTTCTACCGTATTTTCTCAAATAACTTTGATACTTTCTGTCCTGTTGCAGTGAAAGAATAAATTGAATATACTCCACTTGTAAAATTCGAAATATCTATAGTTTTATCTTTTGTAGAAAGTATAAACTGGCCTGATTGATTATATATGTGGAAAACTGCATTTTCATCAAATTCAATATTTATTAAATCCTTACTTGGGTTTGGAGTTACTAGAATTGAATTATAGAATTTTGGTTGCAGCTCTTTCGGAAAATAATCCACAGCCGTAAACTTTGTCGTATTCGTATGAATGGGTTCATTCAAATCGAAATAAATGGATGCAGTATTTTGAATTTTTGTTCTATTTGCGATATCGGATTTTGCTTTAATCCGATAACTAACAAATCCTTGACTTGCGAGATCATTTTGCTTCTGAAATGTCAAATAGATTTTCTTAAACAAAAATTTTACTATTCTATTGTCAATAATCTCCACATTACAAGTGTGTGATGAATTGATAAGTTCAAAAGTATTAATATCCAAACTTGCATCTAAAGTATCCATTATATAAATAGTATAAGCTGTATCATTTCCCGTATTTTGGAATCTTATCGTATACTTTATCGCATTTGATTTAAGACTTTCTGACGCTCTAGCTTCGCCATAAAAAGATTGAATCTTATCATTTGGATCAAGAGAACAAAACAACGAATCTTTGACTAATTCACGAATTTGATTTTCAAAGATAACATAGTCTGTTACGACTACTTCGTTATATAAATTATTATCACTAACTTGAGCACTTGGAGCTGTCGCAGTTACTTCTATGCTTACACTTTCAAATGGCCCTATTTCAATTTTATCCCAATATAGCGAATTCATATCCCGCCGATCGATTGGTTTATTTGAACTTATATTCGTGTATTTTTCATCGAGAATAAACTCCACATTTTGTATTGTCTTAATAGGGTTTTTATTTAAAATCTGAATAATGAATTTTTTTTCACTTAGGCATCTTGTTCTACTTGAAAACACATCAATCTCTACATTTTGCACAGGATATTTTGCCCAAATGCCGAAATCAAAAGATGTAGCTTTGTAATTATTTTTTGTTATTACATATTCTTTAGACAAGGAAGTAATTTCTTCACCTGACTCTAATTTCGGACTGATAGTTTGATCAATATCGTTACAAAAGAAATTGTATGATCCACTTCTTGTAAAATAACTTTTTTTAGATTCAGCAAGATTCAATGTACGATTTGGAAGCAATGGTTCAAGATCTACTTCTCGCTTTCCATTTTTATTTTGATCAAAATAAATTTGTCCTTGGAATTGGTAACGGGTATAATTATTTGTGTTATTCAATCCATTTGGATTAAAAATAGTAATTCCATAAGATTGCATCAGCCACAAATTATTATAATGATCAAAAGTGATTTTTTTGACCAAAGGATCTAATAATGGTGCATTGTCTATGTTCCAATTCAAAAATTCTTTCTCTCCATCCCATCGATAAACACCATTGCTTGTACCCAACCAATAATAACCATCGTCTCCTTCCTTGATATCATAAATTCCAATATTGGGTTGAAGTTCTGTATATAATTTTAAGCTACCATCTTTGATAGAATATTTATAAATAATTCCATAACCAAGGCCGATCAAATTGCCTTGCTGGTCAGCATGTTTAAATGTACAATTTACTATATATGGAAATGTTTTTAGTTCCAGTTTTTCTCCATTTAAAAAATACAACTTGTAATCGCTCGTTGTTGGACTATAAGTCGTAATCCAAATTCCATTTTCATTATCTAAGAATATTCTACTAACTTTCTCATATATATCATTGCTGAAACTTTTTATTTCGGTATGTTTATCTTTATTATAGATATGTAAAACTTGATTGCTTCTATAAATAAATAAATCATCATTGCCTATTTGCAAATCAAAAATTAAATCTTTTTCATTTATTGACTTAACAAAATCATTGCCAATAATTTTAATCCAATATGACCAAGAAATATCCTTAAACACAAAGTACTGTTTGTTTCCAGTGGGGTCTATCTTAACTTCTTCACAATCGTAATACCACGGTAAGTTAAAATAATCATTATCGCGTAAAATCCATTCATTATTTACATTTTGAAACGCTTTACTGCCATTGACCACCCACATAGAGTTAATATCCTTTTCAATACTTTCACTTCCATTTGAATAAAAAGGATAGGCTTGTTGCAACAAACTTACAGTTCTATTCATCTTTTCAATATATATTTCATTTCTTTTTTTAAGAGTGTCGTATGTCTGATAAACAAAATTCTTTTGCATATCAACTCCAATTATAGTAAACAAATATTGACTTTGAGACAAACCAATATTTTCTCGAGGAATTTTGGAAATCTTGCCTTCAGAAATAATCGATAGGTAACTTGTCATACCCTTATATGTATGTAAGTAGAATGAATCATTATGCATATAAATAGACGAATATTTAAATCCAGATTCCAATGATCTGCTGTTCCAGAGTTCTGAAAATTCGCCATTTGAATATTTAATTATTCGAAAACCTGTAAAGTGATCTTTTGTGCTATAAATAGTATTTATGTAAAGTATATTTTTAGAATCGAAATATAATCCTCGAACTCCTTCTGATTCCTCTACTTTAATTTTTGAAATATCCAAAGCTTCTTCTACCTTATCCTCTCCAAATCTGTATATTGATTGACGATTGGCAGCCCAGACTTGTGCATTGCGATCGACTTCAATGCAACTCAATCCATCAATTGTGAATTTATGTTGGACAATTTGATCTTTTCCAGCTTTAATTTGAAAAATAGCATAATTCCATTGGTTTTTAAATTCATTTCCGATAAACCATAAATTATTATTGCGATCTATTTTTAAAGATGATGTAGGAAATTTATGGTAATCTTTTATTTGCTGCGATTGAACCTGCGTCCAATCACTTCCATTATACTTATAAATGCCACCATATTCCGTTGAGATAAAAACTTCATCCTGGTCATTTACTACTACGCCAGTCGTTTTACATCCTTTAATATTTGAATTATACGGAAGATGTGGCTTAGTCTGAAATGTGGTTTTATCCACCTCAAATAAACCACCTGAGTGTGCAAACCAATAAGATTGCTTTGATTCAGCAAAGGCATACAAATAATAAGGAGTGGTGATATTAGTCCAATTTGACCGCTGGGCTATTGAACTTTGATGAAAAAGCAAAGCAAATAAAAGGTATAATGCTGGTAGGTGTAACGTTTTCATTAGTTTTTTTTATAAAATCAATGATACAAATATAAAAAAAATTAACCAAAACAAAAAAAATTATTATTTCAGTGATTAATTAAACAATTTTGACTCCCTCTGCCAACAGTCTCTATATTCCCAATTTGTGATTACGCTTTTATTATAGAAGCCAAGTTCTGACTTGTTTCATAAGGATAGAATGTGTCTAGATTTTGAAACTCAATACCGACGCTTTGGAGCATTTGAATTCATCGGTTTTTTCTTTTTGAAATTTTGATTCTTTTTATTTTTCATTAGAGTCATAGGCTTCTTGTGAGATCTATGAGATGTAGAGTTATTCGTATCCAATATTAAATCATCTGGCAAATTCAATTTACCTTTTGACATTGTCCTGAGATCTTTTTTGATGATTTCATCAGTGATATGGTGATCTCTATTCCATGTGCGGAATGCCATTTTCATAAAAGATCCTATTAGCACCGCAAATTCCATTTGCTTGACCTCATCATCCAATTCACAAGCTTTCGCGATCAGGGAATTCACATAATTGCCATAGTGACGAAACTTCTCATTGTTCGGTGGATAGATCACTCTTGCAGGTCTCAACATATCGTCTTCTTTACTAGGATTTACACCTGCTGGAGGAATAACTTCAATATCATATTTTGCAATACGAAAAAAATGATGCCACAGTTTTTTCCGATGTTCATCAAGATTTTTATTGTATGGTGTCATGATTTGCATCAAATCAACTATTGATTCGGCAAAAGATTGACGATATTTTGGATCTTCAATGTCTTTACAGTGTCTGACTAGGTCTTGCACATTTCTACCATATTCTGGCATAATGAGTTCTTCGACTGTATTCCTATATTCAAATTTTAAACTTTCCATTTTCTTATTATTCTACGGTTACTGATTTTGCGAGATTTCGTGGTTGGTCTACATCGCATCCACGACTCACTGCAATATGATATGATAAAAGTTGAAGTGGAATGACAGACAACAATGGAGTCAAAGGTTCCAACGTCGATTGCACTTCAATATAATAATCCGCCATATTTCTAATTTCATGATCTTCGGGTGTAATTATGGCGATGACTACACCTTTTCTTGCCTTTACTTCTTGAATATTTGAGACTATTTTTTCATAAGCACTTTTATTGGTTGCAATTACGATGACCGGCATACTTTCGTCGATCAAGGCTATTGGCCCATGCTTCATCTCTGCTGCTGGATACCCTTCAGCATGAATGTATGATATTTCTTTCAATTTTAACGCTCCTTCTAGTGCCACTGGAAAATTATATCCTCTCCCAAGGTATAAGGCATTTTGTCTCTGCTGTATCTCAGAAGCTAAGTATTTTATTTTTTCATTGGATTCAAAAACCTTTGCAACTTTATTTGGAATGACTGCTAATTCAGCAATTAATTCGTGATAATATGAAGTAGTCAATGATCCATTTCTTTCACCAAGTACAATGGCCATCAGAGTAAGCAATGTGACTTGGCCTGTGAAGGCTTTGGTTGAGGCTACCCCTATTTCTGGCCCACAATGTATATATGAACCTGCATGAGTTAACCGTGCTATAGATGATCCTACTACATTTACGATTCCATAAACTAATGCGCCATGAGATTTGGCCAATTCTGCTGCTGCCAAAGTATCTGCCGTCTCTCCTGACTGTGAAATAACGATCACAACATCATGCGAATCCAAAATTGGATTGCGATATCGAAACTCTGAAGCATATTCTACTTCTACTGGAATCCTTGCCAATTCTTCAATCAAATATTCTCCAATCAATGCAGAATGCCAACTGGTGCCACATGCAGCGATAATAATTCTTTTTGTACTTGCAATGCGATTGATATATTCTTGCATGCCGCCAAGCTTCACCCATCCATCCACAGCATTCAATCTCCCCCGCATACAATCTGCAATAGTTTCGGGCTGTTGGAAGATTTCCTTCAGCATAAAATGGTCAAATCCACTTTTTTCAATTTGCTCAATATCCATGTCAATCTCATGAATGACTGGTTCTTGAACTTCATTGTGAAATGTAGTTACTTCCAAACCATTCTTGCGATCAATAATGGCGATTTCTTCATCATTGAGATAAACCACTTTATTCGTATACTGTATAATTGGTGAAGCATCAGATGCAATAAAATATTCATCATCGCCTACACCTATTACTAATGGGCTAGATTTTCTCGCACCGATTATTTTATTGGGATCTTTTCTATCCATCACCACAATCGCATAAGCTCCGACTACTTTCTTCAAAGCTTGACGAACTGCTGATTCGAGTGACAAATGTTCTCTTTTTTGCATTTCCTCGATCAAATGAACAAGTACCTCTGTATCTGTTTCACTTGTAAATGTATGCCCTAATTTTTTTAAGGCTTCCTTGAGGCTTGAATAATTCTCAATGATCCCATTATGTATGATGGCGAGATCATGATTTCCTGAGGGGTGCGGATGCGCGTTTACATCATCGGGCTTCCCATGAGTTGCCCATCGGGTATGACCCATTCCTATAGTTGGTGAATGGTCGACTTTTTCAGTAAAATCGGCCAATTCTTGAACCTTGCCTTTCTTCTTGTAGATATTGATTTCATTGTCTAATAATGCTATTCCAGCACTATCATATCCTCTATACTCAAGTCTCCTCAATCCTTCAATTAGGATTGGATAAGCTGGTTTTGAACCGATATAAGCAATTATTCCACACATATTAAATGCAAATATAATGTGTTTACATTTTATTCCGAGAAAGTTAATCGCAATTTTGCAGGATACTGAGGATGTTTTGGACCATAAAATATCGTCCGTTCTGCACTCTCAGTCTTAAAATAAGATGAAAGCCTAATCCGAATATCCTTTTTCTGTCGTTGTGCAACTCTAAAATGTTCCGTAATATTCATCTTGCAATGCCTTAGTTTTTGACCATTTTCAGTCACGTCAGTGAGAATGCCTCCAAAGTAATTCCTGTAATCTATAAACAAGCCATTTGGAATATACTTACTTTCATTTTTTGCTCTGAAAACATCGCGTACTTCACCTTCATGACCTATGGTTAAATCATGCAATGTGGCTAATCGTATTGGTTTATACTGCAATAAATTATCTCCCGACAATTCTGCTACAGTAAAATCGAGTACGGCATAATTTAAAAATTTTCCTGTCCAAGAGTCGCTATAAGGAATCACAATTTCAGCTTCAGGGCCATTAAAACATTGTACCATAAACAAGCTGTCTGTATTCAATAATCCTGAAATATATTGACTCGCCAATGTATTTTTAGGATCAGTTTCGAAGCTTGCAAATTTAGTACTGGCACTACCCATATTGAATGTAAACTGAGCGTGGGTTGTATCAGTTGGCTTATAATAAATTGTAATCTTACTATCTTGGTGTTCTGGCAATAATCCAATCATACCTTTGCATCTATTTTGCACTGGGACTATTGAAATACCTGCAAAAATCTGTACAAATGTATCTACATCTTGTAGGGCTGTATCTGCCAATTGATTTAATAAATCGATAAATTTGGTTTTATCTAAATTCACTCTTAGTTGAGGATAAAGATAAGTAAATGAATCGACAGTATTTATTTTGACTGAATCTTTTTTATTTGGAGTGAAATTCATTTTTTCACCCAATTTCTCTCCTAATATAATCGTAGAATTATTGTAATATGTTTGAGTTCTATAAATAGGATTTTTCATTTGATATACTTCAATACTCATTGGTTCATCAGTATTTCCATAAAAAGTACTTGTGTCATATCGCATGCTCAATACAATCGAATCTACTCTAGAAAGAAATAAATTGTCCTTTTCTGGAGTAAAACGCAACTGTGTATTCAGGGATGACTTTGCGTATCCAAACATCGGATCGTCGAGGATACCCACGACGATAGAACTATTTTGAAAGGTTTCATTGAGCGTTTCAATGGAATCCTTTTTATAGGACTTAATTGCTAAAGTAAACGTATCAATTCCTTTCGCATATATCCAATCTGTATTTAGGAAATCTAACTTTACCTCTTCTGGTTTATTGCAAGCAAGGATAAAAATAAAGGCAAAAAGTAAACTGAAATAAATTGTAAATTTTACTTTGTACATGTTTAAGTATTAATCAGTCAACGTAACGAACTAACCTATCAAATTCTTATAAAAATCTAAATAAGAAGGCAAATAATCTTCAACAGTTGTCTGCAATGATGGCTTTTTAGCTGCTGTAATTGCTTCACCTATACTGGCATCCATATCTTGTGATCCAAGAATAATAGCATCAGAATACTGAATTGCTCCTTTTTGCATAGCGATACCATTGCCATTTTTAAATACGGACAATTGCTCGGGCTTCAGATTATTGATCGACGCTTTTTTAAAAAAATGATCTGTAAAATTCGTATCTTGATTATTGTTATAAACTGAAAAAATCACTTTTGAACCTTTAAATACAGGATCATTCTTGTATGCTGTCTTCAAATAAAAAGGAATCAAACTTGTCATCCAACCATGGCAATGTACGATATCAGGTGGCCATCCAAATTTCTTAACGGTCTCAATGGCTCCTTTGCAAAAGAAGATCATTCGGTCTTGATTGTCATCGAACAATTTACCATCATCATCTGCAAATACCATTTTACGCTTAAAGAACTCATCGTTGTCTAAGAAATAAACTTGTATTCTTGAACCAGGCAATGAGGCAACTTTAATGATCAATGCATAATCGTCATCATCGATGATAATATTCATCCCCGACAATCTTACGACCTCATGCAGTCGATGTCTTCTTTCGTTGATTGTGCCAAATCGCGGCATAAGAATGCGGATCTCCATCCCTCCATCTTGTGCGTAGGCTGGTAATTTTTGTATCAGTGTTCCAATGCCATCCAGATCCAGGTATGGATCCATCTCCTGGGTAATAAATAGTACTTTTTTCTTGTTCATAATCCGGTCGGCCACTTAAAATGGAGCGCAAAATTACAACATTTTTAGCAAAATGCCTAATATATTCTAATGATACTGTATAAGTTATTGAAAAACAATAAGTTAAGCTAAATTCACAACCAGCTCTTTGTCCTCAAGGTTGGCCGAAATTAGCCTTACCTTAAGTTTATCCCCCATTTTCAATGGCTTTGTGCCCTTGACCAAACTAACTGAAAGTCTATTTTTATTGACTTCAACTTCTGAGCCTAGAGTCTCCAAAGGAAGTATCGCTTCACAGCGATTTTGGAGCATTTCTACAAATATTCCTCTATTGTTCATACCTGTGATAATCCCATCAAACTCTTTTCCCAATTGCTCCTTGAGAAATAAAACTTGGAAATATTTCGTAGACTCTCTTTCTGCTATCATCGCTTTTCGTTCTTGTGAAGAGATATGTGTACATTGTCTTTCTATAATGTCCAATTGATAACGTTTTTCTCCTTCCAAATTGTCCAATAAAATACGATGTACCATCAAATCACTATACCTTCGTATCGGAGAGGTGAAATGAGAATAATACTCAAATGAAAGTCCATAATGTCCAATATTATCTGGTGAATAAGCTGCTTTAGCCATCGTGCGTATCGCTAAAGATTGGAGCACTTTTAGTGACGAATCTTGTCTCGCTTTATCTGCCAAAAGATTCATCGATTTCGCTATTTTTTTGGGTGTATTAAAATCCAAATGAATACCCATTTCAAGGGCGAACTCTCCGAATTCTGCTAACTTTTCTGGATCTGGTTTATCGTGAATTCGATATACAAATGGAATGATATATGCCTTATTCTTTTTTGCAATAAATGTAGCCACATACTTGTTTGCTAAGAGCATATACTCCTCGATCAACATATGTGCATCCAATCTCTCTTTCACATAAAGCTCGAGAGGATTCCCATTGTCATCAAGTTTAAATCTGACCTCTTCTGTTTCAAAATCAATAGCACCATTTTTCAATCTTTCTACCCGTATCTTTTTTGCAATGGTGTCTAATAAAAATAATTCGTCAAACAATTCGCCTTCACCTTTCACTAAAATATCTTGAACTTCTTCATAAGCAAATCGCCGCTGTGAGTGAATAATTGTCTTCCCTATCCAATGCTTTTTAATATTCCTTTCTTCATCAAAAGTAAACACTGCTGAGAATGTCGCTTTATCTTCATTTGGGCGCAAAGAGCATAATTCATTACTAAGTCTTTCAGGTAGCATTGGCAACACCCTATCTACCAAATAAACAGAATTGCCGCGCTTCAAAGCTTCTTTGTCAAGTGCTGAATTTGGTTCAACATAATAGGAAACATCCGCTATATGAACACCGATTTCCAAATCATTATTCTCATCTCTTCGAATCGATAATGCGTCGTCAAAATCCTTTGCATCGATTGGATCTATTGTAAAACAGCATATTTCTCGAAAATCTCTTCGCTTTGAAATATCTGTAATTTTATCAGACATGTTTTTCGTCTCTTCAAGTACCGCTTGAGGAAATTCAAGACCAAAACCTTGCTCTGCAATAATGCTTTTCATCTCGATATCAACGGTAGATTCTTTTCCCAAAATCTGAGAAATTTTGCCCAACATTCGATCACTAGCTTTATTTTTAAAATCGCTCACCTCAACCACCACTCGATCAAAATCTTCTGGAATCAAGGTATTCGCTTGGTTCAAAAATATTTCAAAATTTTGATTTCTTTGTTTGACTAAAACGTAAGATTGATTTTTAAATATGCGATAAATTCCTACAAACTGAGTCTTCGACCGCTGAATAATTTTTGTGACCAAACCTTCAGGTCTCCTTGGACTTGGCCGAGTGATTTTAATCTGTACATAATCTCCATCTTGTGCGGATTTCAGATTTGCAGAGGAAACAAAAACATCCTTCGATAACCCTTTGCAAAGGATGTAAGCAAAGCCAGCACTAGCCATATCTACGATGCCTTCAAAAGTATCTGACTTGGTATTTACTTTTTCATGATTTACTTTTAATCCGCTATAAATATATTTGCCAGGTGTCACTTTTTGAATCGTCTTTTTTGCTTCCAATTCATTCAAGATGCGAACCACATCTGCGGATTTATTGGTATTTAATTTTCTCATGACTGCACTAAGACCCATAGGTTTCCCTTGGTTATCCGCATAATATCGGATGATTTGTTTGGTCATGTTTGTGCTATTGGAAGAGTGGGTTTTGAGATTTCTAACTATTTTTTTATTTTTCATGTTTGAATATAAACCTATGAATAGGTACTAAAATTGTATGCAATTTAGTTGAATTTTTGCAATCTTGTGAGAAAACCTTATCGGTATTTAAAACTTAGTGTTGCCGGTGCCTTTTTTCTTAAATTGGTTACTACTACGAATGAGAAACAACTTTTAATCAAATTAAGTTCAATTTCCAATTTTATCTAAAAATGAAAACTAAGCATTATGGGTATTAGTCGATCAAAAAAATATTATTCAAAACCAAAAATAAAACTCTTTGATAATCAAATGATTACTATTTATAATACAATTTTGAATTCAAATTATCTTAAAAAATAAAAAAAAAACTTGCTATTTAAATAAAACGAGTATATTTGCCCCTGCGAACGTACCTGTTCCAAAATTTTCTCTCATAGAATTTATTTAATTAATTCCTTTGGTAAATTTTATTTCATCAGGCATATAGTGAATTCATGAGACTGACAAATCAATAAATTTAAGTGTTAAATTAATTTATCTATGTACGATATATTGCAGTTGAACGACATGCTTGTTCCTGAACTCAAAGAAGTTGCAGAAAAACTTGAAATTGCGAATTACAAAAAATTAGCTAAACAAGATTTGATCTATAAAATATTAGACCAACAAGCACTAAAAGGAGCCAACAAAGAAAGTATAGAAACTGAAGCAACTTCTTCAGAGGCTGGCAAAACTTATGAAATACTCGAAGATGAAAACAATCTTCGCAATAAAAGAAAAAGGGTTCAAAAGCCAGCTGCAAGTTCGAATGTAGCAAAACTTGACAATAAAAAAGTAGCAGAACCTGCTGAAATAAAAGAAGAGAAAAAAGTAGAGATTATTGTCGAAAAAAGTGAAGAAGTAGAACCGCCTAGCCCTCCAAAGAAAAAAATAATCTTAAAGCGCGAAACAAAAGTTGAATCTGAAACTGAAACTGTTGAAACTTCAACTGAAGAAAACAATGGCGAAATAGAATCTAAACCAATCGCTAAAAAAGAATTTGTAAAAAAAGTTATCCAACGACCAGAAAGACCAATTTCTCAAGAAGAAGATGTTGAAAAATCAGAGGATGAAACAAAATCTAACAAACCCGTAGAACCTTCATTTGTAGTGGAATTAGATGGTATTATCGAAGGACAAGGAGTCCTTGAGATGATGCCCGATGGATATGGATTTTTGCGCAGTGCAGATTATAATTATCTTTCTTCACCAGATGATATCTATGTGTCGCCATCACAAATTAAATTATTTGGTCTAAAGACTGGAGATACTGTCAAAGGTGCAGTTAGACCTCCTAAAGAAGGAGAAAAATATTTCGCTTTATTGCGCGTATCAAATATCAATGGATTAGATCCACAGGTCATTCGTGACAGGATTCCATTCGACTACCTTACACCATTATTTCCAAATGAGAAATTCAATATGACGACGTCTCCAAATGGAAGAGATTATGGCAATCGAATGATCGATTTATTTACTCCTATTGGAAAAGGACAAAGAGGATTGATCGTAGCGCAACCAAAGACTGGAAAGACATTTTTACTAAAAGATATAGCAAATGCAATTTCTGCCAATCACCCTGAATGTTATCTATTAATTCTTCTAGTAGACGAACGTCCAGAAGAGGTGACAGACATGAAGCGCAGTGTACATGCAGAAGTTATCGCATCTACATTTGATGAACCAGCAGATAATCACGTCCGAGTCGCTAATATTGTTCTCGAAAAAGCAAAACGAATGGTAGAATGTGGTCACGATGTAGTGATCTTATTAGACTCTATCACACGTCTAGCAAGAGCTTATAATACTGTAGCGCCTTCATCAGGTAAAGTATTATCAGGAGGAGTAGAAGCCAATGCATTACAAAAGCCAAAAAAATTCTTTGGAGCTGCTCGTAAAATTGAGAATGGTGGTTCATTGACGATATTAGCTACTGCATTAATTGATACTGGATCTAAAATGGACGGTGTGATCTTTGAAGAATTCAAGGGTACTGGAAATATGGAACTTCAATTGGATCGCACATTGGCGAACAAGAGATTGTATCCTGCTATTGACCTTACCAAATCGAGTACGCGAAGAGAAGACTTACTATTGGATGATGGTATTATCCAAAGAATGTTCGTGCTGCGCAATCATCTTGCTGACATGAAACCAGAGGAAGCGATCGAGTTCATTAAAAAGCATATGTACGGTACGCAAACCAATGAGGAATTTTTGGTTACGATGAATAGTAGATAATTCATTTAAATTCAATAAATTATATATTTAAATTTTAAGATTTTAAGAATTTTTCAGAATAATCAATAGATTTCTAAATAATTCTATATCTTTGCAATCCTTTTAGAAAAAGCTATTTAAACAATAGAAAATCATGAAACGCACATTTCAACCTTCTCGCAGAAAAAGAGCCAACAAACACGGCTTCAGATCCCGTATGAAATCAAAAAACGGTAGAAGAGTCCTTGCTAGAAGAAGATCAAGAGGTAGAAATAAATTGACTACATCTGACGAGAGCAAGATAAAATAAAATTGCTTACTCCATCAGCTGAATAAAATTATATGATTCAGCGATATACATTTCCAAAAGAATTTAGGCTTAGTTCAAAGACCCATATTGAATCTGTATTTACCACAGGTCAAAGTTTATTTCAATACCCTATTGTATTTAAATTTTTAAAAGTAGACAGTTCACATTCAAAAGTTCAAGCATTATTTACATGTCCGAAGCGGAAATTTAAAAGAGCGGTTGACCGCAATCTCATCCGCAGACGAATGAAAGAATCCTTTAGATTGCTTTGGCAAAACCATTTAAGTGATTCCACGGAAACACATCTTCAAATCATGATGATTTATTCCTCAAACGAAATTCTACCTTACTCTGTAATCAATGAGGGTATTAGTAAAGGATTAATTCAGATTAAGAAGAGTCTTTAAATCAACAAATCATTTCTAACCACAGAAGTACACTGAGTTTTATACAGAGTTTTGCATAGAGTTACACATAATGAATTTTAACCACAGAGTTGTACAGAGTTTTATATTGCTTAAAGATTTATCTTAAAGATCATAAAACTATCACAAAAAAAATAATTATACAATAAATATTGCTCATCGAAAGAACAAATTATTACTTACTAAACATAAAAAGCTCGATGATCATCGAGCTTTTTATTTATTTTTTGAATTCAAACTTTCGCAAGGAATTCACCTCCCATTTAGAATAAAATAATCGATTACTAAACTATCTTTAAAATTAAGGGAAAATACATCAGGTTCTATATCATAATCTCTAGTCCCAAGATAATATGACCAATTTCTATTATCGTTTGATATGTTATCGGGATGACCTAATTTATTTGTTACATCACTCATTTTACAATTTTTTAGAGCCTTAACTAAAATTAAATATTTACAATACTTAGAACTTAATTTATAATTGGATCTCCATTTATCTCTGCTTAAATATTCTGAATTAAAAATTGTAACATAACAAATAAAAATTAATAAAACTATTTTTTTAATGGCAGGTGCGATTAAAAAGCTAAAACCAATAGTTATTAAAAAAGCATATTTAAAATATTTACTTTTCTTAGTAATTTTATTGATCAAATAAATGACAATAATTATGCATATTAATAAAAGCAAATTATAAAAAATTTCTAAAACTATAATAAATTTCATACTAATTACAATTGCAACCATGACTACTTGTAACAAACTCTTGTGGAGTATTAGCATTTGAAAATTTGCAGATTTGCAAATTTTGCAGATTTGCAAATTAATTTTCTCATTAACGAATTAAACTTTCACTATTTTCTCAGACGTAACGATTCTATTCCGCTCTATAATTTCTACTATATAAACACCAGATGATAATGATTCTGTGGTGATGATATTGCTACCTTCGTAAAGTCTTTTGGTGGTGATTTTATTTCCATGTAGATCGTAGAGATTCATGATCATTTTTTCTGGAAGATAATCATTGACTTGGATGATGAGCATTTCTCTCATTGGATTTGGTGAGAGTGTGATGTCAATCAATGGATTGTCCGCTTCATCTTTTATAGCGGTGGTACCTATGTTTATTTTTTTGCATTTGGTAGTTTCACCATTTTTGTTTTTAGCACGAAGGCATACTTCATAGATGCCATCTTTGGCATAAGTATGGATGATGGATGTATCCCAAACAGTAGTGTAATATGGCTGTGATCCATCGCCCCAATCCCACCAGAATTCTTCTGCTTCATACCAGCTTAAGTTCGTAAAGTCTATACTACGATAGTTCATCGTATCCTGATCGTAGCGAAACTCCGCAACTGGTATATTGTCTATGCCGAGACTATCGCTTGGGCTACCATCAATGGGGCCGAGGCGGTAGTTGGGGAAAGAAGGTAGATTATTGTGTGATGTTATTTTTATTGCATGTTGCTTTACATCACATGCTTTGCCTTTTAAATTTGGTTTATTGATATAAAATAAATATTGTTGAGTACAGCAACCGGTATTGCCGTAAATTCTGCCATCTGGGGCTCGCTCTATAAAACCAAACCATGTAAAGATTTGAAAATTCCCAAGAGAAATATAATTAAATCCATCAAAAACCGCTACCGTATCTAAAACCAAACTATCTCTTGTCATATCTATCTGAAAAATATAATTGATCCGAGAAACATAAAGATACTTTCCATTTGGGGAAAAAGCAGCTCCAAATAAGTATCCTGTGTCCTGACTTATCTTTAATGTTTTTGGATTAGATAAAATCCCTGAATTCCTATCAAAATTGAATGTATTGATAAAAAACCCATTCTCACCAGGAAGTCCATGCAATGGTCCAACATGTTGATGAAAATAAACAATATTTTTACCATTTGGTGATGTAGTCACCCCTCCCAAAGGTAAATATTGATCTTCCCCAATCACCTGTAAATCATTAATAATAACTGTGTCATTAATAACGATAAATTTATAAAAAGACTTCATATTGTATCTACCCCTAATAATCCACCAATCTCTTCCGTTTGCATGTTTTATTGATAATAATCTTCCATAGTCTAAAGTATCTTCTAATATTTTATAATCTTTCTTAATTACCTTTCCCTCATTTATTTTATGTTGAATGTTTATCAATGAGTATCGCAAACCATCAGATTGGAAGTTAGGAGAAAATAGTTCCATATTATGTTTATCATGAACCAAAATAAATTCATTCAATCTTTTAAGGTTTAAAATTAATCCACCTTGATAATTCACATCTTTAGATGTCTTTTGACTACTAAATTCACCTTTACCATTCTGGATAATTTGATTTAAGTAATTCTCGACAGTATAACCATTGTAGCTAAAAAGGTAATTCCCATCTTCATCTGATATATCATTACAAGTCCAATCAAAATCAATAATTTTAAAGCTATCATATTTAAAGCTTGGATTTAAAGATAAAGTATTGAAATTAATATTTGTAATTCCTCTGTGGGGCAAATATGCAGTATCATAGATTCTGTAACCTAAGTGCCAATTATAATCGTGTTTCTGAGAATAACTTGAAATAGTGCTCAGCATTAAAATAATTATATTGAAAGTATGTTTCATTTAGTTGAATTATTATAGTGATTTAGTTAAGACTCAACTATTGCAAATATAAAAAAATTATATCAAAGCAGGAATTATTTATTGAATAAACTTGCATATGGGTATTTATTTAATAGAATCATTCGTTGCTCACATTTCGTAATAACCCAGCTATATTCTCCCCTGTAAATTGTCTGAATCACAGATTAATCGGATTATTTGATTTCGCAGATTGGGACTCACATGACGTAATAACCCACCTATATCCTCCCTTGGAAATTGAGGCATTGTCTGATCACGATTAAATTGGATTATTTGATTCCAGATTGGGACTCACATGATTCGATAACCCACCTCAAATCCTCCTTGAAAATTGAGCACTTTCTCCTACTAAATTTTCAAATTTAGTATCGCTTAAAAAACCATTTGCAAATTTGCAAATTATGCTCATTTGCAAATTCATTCTCACATTCTCTAATTAACTAATTATCACATTAACTAATTACCACATTAATAGAGTACTGCACCACAACATCTTCTAGCCAATCAAAACTGTCTGTAAATCCGCTAGGATCGATCTGAATCGAATTCGCTAATACTTCAGATTTGATCAAGTCACCAAATTTGTTTACTGCGATCTCGATATCTTTGTTTGGCTCTAATTTGACTTGTATGCGATCTGTGACATTGAAGTCTTTGGTCTTGCGCACATTCTGGATTCTATTGATCAATTCTCTCGCGTAACCTTCTGCGATCAAATCATCATTCAATGCGATATCCAATGCAACTGTCAACTCGCCATCGTGACTTACCAACCATCCTGGTATGTCTTCTGTGACGATCTCAACATCTTCTATTGCAATCTCATACTGCTCATTGTGCAAGCTTAATTTTACTGTATTGCCAGATTCTAATTGCTTGATCTCTGCCATACCAAACTCTTGAATTAATCGCGCTCCTTCCTGCATGGCTTTGCCCAATTTTTTACCAAGTGTTCTGAAGTTTGGCTTTGCTTTTTTCTTGATGACTGAATCATCTTCTGTGAGGTAATTAATCTGCTTGATATTCACTTCTGATTTGATCAACTCTTCTACTGATTCGATATCAGATTTGAACTCTGTATTCAATACGGGCAATAATATTTGAGTCAAAGGTTGTCGCACTCTCAGCTTCTGTGCTTTGCGTAAGGACAATACCAATGAACAAATGCGCTGTGCATAATCCATTCTGCGCTCTAGTGATTCGTCAATGCGATTCTCTTCACACTTTGTAAGATTGGAAAGATGCACCGATTCGAAACGCAAAGGGGAATTCAAGGCTTTTGCCTTTTCGCGGATTGGATCAGAAAGTGATTTGTATAGCCACTCCGCAAAGAATGGCGCATGAGTGGACATCAACTGCCCTATGACCATCAAACACTCGTAGAGTGTCTCAAATGCGGCTTGTTTGTCCACAGATGATTCTGATTTCCAGAAACGGCGACGTGATAATCTCACATGCCAATTCGACAGATCATCAGTCACAAATTTCTCTATGACACGAGCTGCTTGTGTTGGCTCATAATCGCTCATGTATGCTGTATAATTCTTGATCACATTCTGCAATCGGGAGATGATCCATCGATCTAATTCTGGTCGATCTGAAACTGGTATGATGTTAGATTCATCAATAGTGAATCCATCGATGTTAGCATAGATCGCAAAGAAAGAATAAGTATTGAACAGTGTGCCAAAAAATTTATTTCTCACTTCGGTAATTCCATCGAGATCAAATTTTAAATTCTCCCATGGATCTGCATTGCTCAACAGATACCATCGCGTCGCATCGGCACCAAATTTATTAATTGTCTCAAATGGATCTACGACATTGCCTTTACGCTTGGACATTTTCTCACCATTTTTGTCGAGTACTAATCCATTGGACACAACAGTCTTGTATGCGATGCTATCAAATACTAATGCTGCAATTGCATGTAATGTATAAAACCATCCACGAGTTTGATCTACACCTTCAGCAATAAAATCAGCGGGGAAAATGCCATCCAATGATTTCTGTTCCATCGGATAGTGAAACTGTGCATAAGGCATCGAACCACTATCAAACCATACATCGATCAAATCTAATTCACGCACCAATCGTTCACCATTAG
Organism: Saprospiraceae bacterium; assembly: GCA_016722295.1. Classification (GTDB taxonomy): domain Bacteria; phylum Bacteroidota; class Bacteroidia; order Chitinophagales; family Saprospiraceae; genus Vicinibacter. The sequence goes on along the minus strand of JADKGL010000034.1, from coordinate 6,193 downwards.
CATCATCTACTAAAATGATCTCATCGATATAAGGTCTGTGAATATCTTTTGGTAAGCTTTGTTGCAATCCCAATTTATGATTTGCTTTGTCTATTTCGCTTTGCAATTCTGATAAAGAGCCAATACATTTTTGTATAGTACCGGATTCATTTCTCCATATGGGCAATGGTATTCCCCAATATCTTGAACGAGATAAATTCCAATCTTGTAGATTCTCCAACCAATGTCCAAAACGTCCTGTACCTGTTGCAGCAGGTTTCCAATAAATCGTTTTGTTCAACTCAACCATGCGATCTTTTATCGCAGTCACTTTGACGAACCAACTGTCTAATGGATAATATAAAACAGGTTTGTCCGTGCGCCAACAATGTGGATAGTTGTGCGCATATTTTTGTGAATTGAGGAGCTTGCTTTCTTTCTTAAGTTTGATCACAATTCGCTCGTCAACGGAGAGATATTTGTCAATTCCCAATCTCGCTTTTTCACTTGCTTTTTCTTCTGCTGTGAGATAGTCTTCCTTTACATATTCATTTGGAAAATCGACAACTTCTTCTGTAAATTTTCCACGTCTATCAACTAATGTCAGTGAACCGATCCCATATTTTTTTGCGACACGCATATCATCCGCACCAAAAGATGGTGCAATGTGTACGATACCTGTACCATCTTCTGTCGAAACAAAATCGCCTAACAAAACGCGATATGCATCACCATCGGTCGGTCTTGCATAATTGAACAATGGCTCATATCTCAATCCTTCCAATACGGCTCCAGGAATATTCGTTGCGATCTTTCGGAATGGAATTTTCTTATCGAGAATTTCTCCTAAATGATCACCAGTTGATTCTTGTTCTGTTTTGAACCACTTTGTCAGTAAATCTTCTGCCAACAAGATATTTTGAATCTCGAATGTATAAGGATTGTATGTCTCAACGATGCAATATTTTATTTTTTCTCCTACTGCTAATGCGGTATTGCTAGGCAATGTCCAAGGCGTCGTCGTCCATGCAGCAATGTGCAATGATTGAGGAAGGATATCCTTTTGTTTATCATTAAATGAGTTGCTTTCGACTTTAAATAAAGCAACTGCGGAGACATCTTTCACCTCGCGATAACATCCCGGTTGATTCAATTCATGTGAACTCAATCCTGTCCCAGCTGCAGGAGAATAAGGTTGAATCGAATAACCTTTGTACAATAAATTTTTATTATAAATTTCTTTTAACAGATACCAAACTGACTCGATGTATTCATTCTCGAATGTGATATAAGGATTGTTGAGATCGACCCAATATCCCATCTTGCGAGTGATATCATCCCATTCATTTTTGAATCGCATGACCGTCTCTCGACATTTGTGATTATAATCATCAATGGATATTTTGGTTCCTATATCTTCTTTGGTGATGCCTAATTCTTTCTCTACACTCAACTCAATAGGAAGACCATGAGTATCCCATCCACCTTTGCGCAGCACTTGTTTCCCATTCAAGGTCTGAAATCTGCAAAAGATATCTTTTACTGCGCGGCCCATGACGTGGTGAATACCGGGCTTGCCATTGGCAGAAGGAGGTCCTTCATAAAATACAAAATGCTCAGCCCCTTCACGATTGGATACGCTTTTCTCAAATATCTCATTTTCAGCCCAAAACTTCAGTATTTCCTTGTCGATTTCTGGAAGATTTAAGCCTTTTACCTCACGATAATTCATAATAATTCAAAATTGGATTGCAAAGATAAGGAAAAGTAAGGAAATGCAAAATTTTCCAATATCTTATATATTATAAAATATCACTATATATTGTATTAAATATTTTCTTTATAAATAAATCAATTTGAATGGTAACAAAACAGTACTTTTGACATATAACTTTATATAAAAGTTATAGTCAGTCAAAGTCTTAATTAAATACTTAATCATGAAAAGATTAATAGCATTTTTATTATTTGTTTTCATCCTAAATATTGAAAACAATTTTTCTCAATGTGGTGCATTGGGCATCGAATTAAAATCTCAAAAAGATGTCGATGAATTTCCAATAAATTATCCAGGTTGTCATAGAATTTTGGGTGACTTATTGATTGAAAATACAGATATCACGAATCTGGACAGCCTCTATGTGATCGATACCATTGATTACTATTTGAGCCTTTGACCAATAATTATCAATTAGAAAATATTCGTGGTCTTCGCAATCTTAAATATGTACAGATTTTTATTTGGTTGTGATACCTTCTTAAATTCTCTTCAAGGCTTAGAAAATTTAATAAATGTCTCAAATAGTCTGAGAATATTAAATCTAAATAAAAATAATCAATCTTCAAAGTTTGATAGTTTGAAGAGCTGCCGCCAATTTGCAATTGGCTGTTGTAAAAATCTGTTTCTTTATCTGGTATTGAAATGAGATAACACTAGTTCCATACAAATATTCTTCAAATAATAACCTTTATGATTTAGATGGATTAAGTCAACAAATCGCATATCTTGATAATTTTTAGTAATTAAAAATCCAAAAGCTGAAACAACTGACCGAATTTGGAAAATTTAAATTTTATATGGATTTTAAGCATTGAAGACAATCAAATTTTATAAACCTAAATGGCTTGGACTCAGTAACTGAATTTGGTTATCTATCAATTAATCAGAACCCATCCTTAGAATCAATTTCTGCCCTTCAAAAAGTAAATCGAATTCGAGAACAAACATTTCTAATCGATAATGCAAAACTCAAAAATATTGACGCACTTTCTAAAGCCAGATATGATGTCCATGGATTCATTGGTGATCGTAGCAAATCCATTACTAGACGTTTGTGCTATAGAAAGTATTTGCAATTATCTTGCAGATACCACCAATGCGGCTAGAATTTCAGGAAATGGAGCGCATTGTATCAATAGAGATATAGTAGAAATGGAATGCCTCTTGTTGCCGTTGGAGTTGCTCGATTTTAATGTGAAAAAATCTGATAAATCTGCTCTACTCGAATGGACTACAGCCAATGAAAAAAATCATAAATCAACAATAGTTGAGCGCCGCACAGAATCTTTCCAGTGGAATAAACTTTTGGGAACTATCCAAAGCCAAAATCAAAATAACGCCATAAAAAAATATTCCTTCGAAGACCTCAATCCAGAGACAGGAATCAATTATTACAGATTGAAGTTCATCGATCAAAATGGATCCTATTCTTATTCTCAAATAAAACAAATCAATCTCAATGAAACAAATAGCAAATTAGAAATAAGTCATATAAATAATTGGATCACTATCCAATCAAATTTAAACTCCTTGTCTAAAATCACACTCTACGATCAATTCGGAAGAGCTGTCATTTCAATGAATGCCAATCAAAAATTAAATCAAATTAATATCAACGAACTACAATCTGGTATCTATATCTTAAACATAGTTCTTACAAATGGAGAGTTTGAAAATGTGAAGATTGTTAGGGAGTAGGACAACTGTGGAAAGAAACTAAAAATAAAAATGGCTCTACTAATTTGAGCTTTTAATAAATAAATTATAAGACATTACTTTCTTTGTCTATTATACTATATTGCTCACCCTTAATTCCAAAGGTACCTTACGAAGTGGGCTGAGGCTAAAACCTGCAGAATAATCTTTATTCTAATGCTTTCTCCTACAAATATACAATAAATTATTGAATGTTATGAAAAAAATATTAGGAATTGATTTAGGTACAAATTCGTTGGGTTGGGCATTGATTCGAAGAAACACCAAACTTATAGATGGTGGAGTGATCATTTTTCCAAGAGGAAATCAGCAAGATCCAAAATCTGAAAAGAAACTTCCTTTGCACAAAATAGGGACTATTTTCCACGGAGCAAGACGACTATTATTTGGAAGAAAATTGAGAAGGCAAAGGCTTTTAGAACGTAGCCAAAATATTTTAATCTTAGCCCAGAAGATATATAACAGACACAGATCCCAACACCATATATAGACTGCGCAGTGAAGGGCTTGAAAGATTACTAACAGAAGAACTATTTAGAATTTGCCTTTATTTTGCCAAAAAAAGAGGCTTAAGTAATCGTAAAGATGACAAAGTTCAGAACTGATAAAGGAAAGGTAAATCAAAGCATTGCAGAACTCAATAGTTCGATTATTGAAAATGGATGCAACTCTTGTTAATTTCACCAATACTATTACAAATTAATATCCAGATCATCGCAATGGTCTTAGATTAGATGAAAAAAAAAGGATTCTAGAAAGATATACTTCAAGAAAATGTATTTGGATGGATTGGATTTTATGATAAATTTCCAAATTAATAATAAATCAACTTTCTTAACTCCTGAAATCGCAGCAGAACTTAAGACGCAAGTCTTTATCAAAGACCATTAAAATCTGCAAAAACATCTCATTTGTAAATGCAGACTTGAATCTACAAAAAGATGCATGCCTAAATCACATCCTATCTATCAAGAATTTCAAGCTTGGCCAGTAATAAACAATCTAAGGTGGACAATCATGACACAGGAGAATCAAAGGACTTACACTCGATCAAAAAAATAAAGCATTTACATATTCAGTAATGAGCTTAAACTTACAGAAACAAAACTAAAAAAATACTTGGCATAAGTAATAGAGCAAATTTAATGATGTTGAACTAAAACCATGCAGGACTATTATTGAAATGCAAACCATTTTTTTCAGAATCAAAATTGAAATTTCTGAAAATCAATTCAAATCTACCATAGTTTATTATTTACTCAAGATTCTCAATTTGAAAATTTCAAAAATATCTCCTTTCAAAATATAAAATTTCCAACGAGATTGCAGATAAATTATGGAAAGTACATCTCGAACCTGATTATGGGAAATATAAGTCATAAAGCAGCATTCAAACTCTCTTACACTACATGCGTCAAGGAATGTGATATGATGAAGCATGTCTTTGGAGGCAGGATATCATTCTTTTTGAAAACAAATTTAAAACTATGACAAAGTTCGAGAACTTAAAACAAATGAACTCCGAAACCAGTGGTTCAAAAAGCTATAGCTACATGTACACTTAGTCAATAAAATAATCGATAACTATGGTAAACCTGATGGTGTCAGAATCGAACTAGCTCGGGAATTAAAAACCGAAATCCGTAAGAGAAAATATTCGATTCAAAATCTTAATAAGCAAAAACAAAGAGATAAGTATCGTGAAATTCAGAAAAACATTTCAACCGCACGATAGCCAATTCTGAATCTTTACTAACTAAGTATGAACTTTGGCCTGAATTGGGATGAAGAATTAGTCTAGGGTTTTGATGAATTCGTTAAAAATAGTCGAAAGGTTGATTTAGAAAAATATGTTCCTTATTAGTTGATAGAATATCTCCATATACAGGCAAAAGTTATTTCACTATCTAGATTGATGAGTCCGGAAATTCAAAATCGAAATATATCCTACCTTATAGTAGGACATTGGATAATTCATTTTATGAACAAAACATCTGCGAATACACTTCAATGCTAATCTGTAAGGAAACACATTCACTGAGTATTTTTCTAAAAGACCTCAAGAAGAAGAAATGATTTTTTGAAAAGAATTTATTTGTTCAGCAATCCAGCAAAGCGCGATGTATTTTATAGATAGCTTGCCAGATAGTTTTACCAATAATCAATTAACCGATACTTTATATATTGCAAAATTGGCTATTGAAAAATAAGTCAATGTATTGCAATATTCAACCAAAGGAGGAGCGCATCTATTATCCGCAGAGAATTAGGCTAACTCCATTTGATTATGGTGATGTGATATCACGTACGCAATGATATAAAAACAGAGGGGATCATCGCCATCACTTTATAGATGCTGTAGTCATTGCTGCTACTACGACTGTCAATTCAATAACTGTCGGAGGCATTATAAATGGAAAATAGATGCAGATATCACAGCACCATGGAATAGCTAGATCAGACATAGAAGAAAAAGCCAGCCTACTTGTGGTAAGATAAAGTCAATCATAAACTATGCAAAGTATCAATACCTATAAGCATGGCTCAAAAGCGCAAAAATCAAGAATTAACTGCGACTGTGAGGATCGCTACATGAAGATAGCCTTTATGGAAAAATAATTAATTCCAAAACTATGGCAAAAAATTATGTCATTCGAAAAGATTTAAAATCACTAGATGAAAACAATTGGATAAAATAATCGATGAAGGCATAAAAAG
>JADKGL010000033.1 GCA_016722295.1 Saprospiraceae bacterium | reverse complement strand
AATTCTGTTAGTCCTCTTATGCCCTTCTGTTGTCTTTCGCCATATCCTATTTGATCTTGAAACTTGTTCCTTTTGGCGTGTATTCCATGACTGAGATTATTCCACATTTCTTTCGCCTCCTTCAATACGATCTCGTTCCTTTTCATGATTGTCATTCAACAATATCACTTTCGTGTGGTGCGTTTTTGTATATTGTACCTCAATATGTAGAAGATTTAATCAAATTTCAATATTTTTTCAACATATCAAAGATACTTTTTCCTAAAATTAAAGCAAATTTAGTAGTTTAGTGATTTAGTCTCAACATCTCCTCAATCCAATTTCCACTTTAAACTTTCAACTTTATCTATTAACCTTTATCTGTTATCCATCGACTACCCAAAAAACTCCATCACAATTCCAGGAAATTTTATCTGGACTACAGGTAAGACACTTCATTCCAAGATCCAACCATTTGGTCTGCCAAAGATCGATTTACGACTTGATGTCCTTCGTGATCTAGTCCAATATTCCCAAAATATTTCCATTGTTTAACAAGATAAAGTGATGTCACACATGCTGCAGAAACATATATTCATCCATATCATATTAAAAAATATAGCTCGATGAGAGATGCTTCACTTTTGTAATGTATATTTTATGCTTTAGAAATATCTCTTCCTCCACCCAATGGAATGCTAAAGTAAATCAGTTGGATCAGAATACTTACATCACTAAAGTCCATGACTTCTTCATTGAAAATAAAGATGTGTGTGCACTATTCTGACAAGCAAGAATAGACTATAATACTGGAATAAATAGCACTTTCGATCTTAGATTCACTTGTAGCGATCATTAAAATCCTTTACATTGATAGTTATTCCTTTTCTGAAAATATTGATCTGGAATGATCAGTTTGATAATCTGATTGGTAATGTTTGAGATTAGCTTGAATGGTTTTATTCAATCTACTTTTCCTGAACTTGGATCGCCTCTTCTGCTTAGTCCTTTTTGCGAAGTCCTACGGCTTTAAGAATTTGCTGCTTCATCATCTGTTCGATTTCACGCACCAACTTTCGACAAGCTCCGTGCAATGTGGCGCGACTTTTCTGGCAATCATTCATCAATTGCAATATTGATTTCACTAAATCAATATTTGGCTCCATTTTCCAGCAGTTCGGGCTCAAGTAGCATCTGTTTATAATTCTTCCGTTCTAATGGATGCGTTGAAGCAAGCTCACCAGATTCGGTGGAAAGTTCAATCGAATCTCATCAACCATCTTTTAATTTCTTTTTGATTTTCCCTTTTTATTTGTTTGCAGCATTTGTCATAAACTTGACTTTCAAATCATCGATTTTTTTTTCTTCTGAAATGAATTAAAACCGAATTCTTGTTTCGACATCATTACCTAGAACCGCAATGACTTATCTGCCTATCATCCATATCTCTTTTATTTTTAGATGATGTAATACTATGATTAATGATTGGACAAACTAGCATGTTTTCCAATAACCTCTCTATGCGACTCAAAATAAATGGTTGACACGCCACTCAAACTAATGAGCTGTATCCGTTGGTACGATCATTGTTACATTGCAATCTTCTCCATTCGAGATCTACAAAATACAATTTCTCTTGATGATTTACCAAAGTGCGCACAATTAACAATAAAGTTGTGGACTGATCCAAGGTGAAGTTCAGTAATTGTTGGCGATTTGATCTTGCATGGGTTGAACTGTAATCGAGGCATACTCAAACGATCTAGTTGTTATTCTGCTTGCTTATTTCGACATCGCAGAGGTACCGCAGAAAGGATAAAATGAATCGTATCCTTCATATTCACAATTGTGTTCAAAAACTAGGACTCGAAAATCAACCTACTCGAAAATCAATGAACAAAGCTATTTTATTAGTATTCCGACCGATAAACCAATTCGAATATCGCTTAAACTTTCTTCCTTTTCTATCCTTTTGATCCAAAAATATCCATTGATCGACGATTCCATTTGAAGCAGTTCTAACTTCTGTTTTCTTGATACTAATTCCAGCATAAGTTAACATATCTTCGGGATGAAATTTATTTGGTGTTTTGGATTTGCATGCATTGGATAAAAAATTTCATCTCCAACAAATTCTGCCATGAATTCCAACCAATCTTTTCCTTCTTTATTTTTTCCGGAATGACTTTAGTTTTCGTGAATTCCAGTTAAGCCATAATCCGACATTCTTGTACTAATCTCCTCTAGTATGGATTCATTTACACTCAGTTGTCGAAATCCTTTAACTACTAATTGATCCAACCATGAATCAAGAATATCAATTCCTTCCATCAATGTCTGAATCTTCTTATCTTGCAGTCGAGGAAATAGTTTCGTTGACAAAGTAATTTGATTAATGCAAACTAAAATAGTAATTGAACAAAGTAGTAAAAAATATATCAATGATTTTAATCAGTCCTTACTTTTCAACTTTGCTTCATACTCTTTGAGCAATTTTTTTGTCAATTTCTTGACCGAGCAGAAAACTCTTTCTTTCTAAAATCCAATGGTAATGTTTCGATCTTCGTAAAGCACTTTATCTACTTTTTGCCCAATATATTTACCAAAATGAAAACAATATTTCCTTGATCATCGTAGCGGAATTTTTGGTGGCATCTGGTGTCTTAAGATCATTGGTGAATTCGCCAAGGACATTCATATCATTGATGATTGACCTATCTTAGCATTGCCATCTTCATCTGTATATTCTTTACCTTCATATCGATCGATCTGTCCTTTAAGGATTGCGATTGTTGCGCGAATATCTTCTAATGCATCATGCATTCTCTAGATCTTTGTGGCAATAAAATTGGTATGCAGCCTTAAGTGTGCGAGGCTCCATTTTATAAAAAATGCGTTGGACATCGATCAATTTGCGTTGCTCGATAGAGAAGTCAAAGCCGTAGCGATCAAATTCTTCCATAAGGATTGGAATGTCAAATCGATTACTGTTATATCCAGCCAGATCCGCATCTCCAATAAAGTCATAGATTTCTTGAGCTACTTGTTGAAATGTTGGTTTATTGGCAAGATCACTTGGTGTGATGCCATGAACTTTAATCGCTTCTTCAGAAATTGGTATTCCTGGATTTATTAAAAACGTCAATTCTTTGGACGGATTGCCGTTTTTAAAATGCTTGATCATTGCAATTTGTATAATGCGATCACGTATGACATGAAGTCCTGTTGATTCTACATCAAAGAATACAATATCTTTATCTAAGTTAAACATTCAAATAGAGTTTATTAATTAATTATAAGTTGTTTCTAAATACTTTATCGTCTAATGAAAATCTACCAGGTCCTAAAAGGTAGATGCAAAAAACTACTCAAATATAAGCTTGCATGCTCTTTATCACTTAATGGATCGCTGCCATGAATAATAAAAACAGCTGTAAGCATTGTAATGATTAATGGGACTAAAGCTAGTCTAGTCATAAATCCAAAAATCAAAAGCAAAGCACAAACAAACTCCGCAAAGACAGCAAGAAACAAAAGCTTGAGGCTCCAATGCCAAATGGATCTGCAAATTCTGAACTTCCCGAAAGTAATTTTTCGAGTTTTGGATATCCATGTAATAACAAATCCACCAAAAAAATTCGCAGAATAAATAGTACCATCTACTTTTATACCATACGTATTGGGATAAAGCCAATGTTTAAAATTCATAACTATGCTTTATTTTCTTCTTTAAAATAACCTTGCTCTTTTGCATCTTCATTGATACCATGAAGTTGTACTGGTTTCAATGTCTTTGCATTCTGATATTCAAGAATTCTACTAAAAGAGAGAATGCTATTGCAAAATACAAATAACCCTTTGGTACAGTTCCCACTTCTTGTTTCGCAATCATAAAATGAGATAAATGAGCACCTTTGCAATCAACATAAATCCAATCAATATCAAAATGATAATCCAAGCATTTGCACCGTAGGATGATCGTTGACAAATTTGCCTACAGGATGAGCAAATAAACCATAATCATAATTCAAAACAATTACAGCTAATATCATCACCCAAAGTGCGCCTTCAAGACCATTCATCATCCCTACAGCCGTTAAGATTGAATCTAGACTAAATATGAGGTTGATTAAAGTAATCTGTACAATGGCTTGACCAATGTCATCTTGGTTTTTTCCTGTTACTTTTTCATCATCTGCTTCGAGTTTGTGGTGTATCTCAGTAACAGATTTATAGATCAAAAATAAGCCACCAATTATAAGAATTAGACTTTGGATGAAAAAGCTCCTTCAATCCAATCTGTATGAAATTCGAAGATCGGCTTGGACATTGCCGTTAAAAAACCTAATCCAAAAATAACAAAATACGCAATACCCATAGCTGCAAAAAGCCCCAGATTGGTTGCTTTTTTGTCTTCTTCTGCTAAACGCGAAGATGTGATTGATATAAAAATAATATTGTCAACACCCAAAACGATCTCTAAGAAAGTAAGGGTTAAAAAACTCATTATAATCTCGGTACTTGTAAAATCTGGAAAAACGCCCATTTTCTATTAAATTTAGTGCAATATTAGATATTCTTAGCTAATTGCCAAAAGAAAATATGTTTTGATAAGAAAACCTCAAGTTTATAAGGCCAATCTTGCCATGAATTGCTATTGATTAAATACATTATCAAAAACTTTTCTTACTTGAAGATCTAATTTGCATTGAATTAAACGAAATTCACAAATTAGTAAAGCCTATTACAGAATAAGAAATTTTAATTCGCTAATAAATGATCCAAGTTCTTTTCATTAAAAAAAGATTTTGCAATGCTTTGAGCCTTCGCTAGTATCGTCTCAATGCTCATTTGGGTTTTTCCCAATACTTTGTATGCTTCAACAAAAGCCTTATCATCTTTCAACATTGAAATATTTTGTATTGCTTCTTTAACTGCAAGTACTCTAAGTCCTTCATCCTTTAAAATACCTAATTCTGATATAGTCCAACTAAGTGCTAAAAATAATTTTTTCTAGCAAAATCGGCTTCTCAACTTTTAGTGTATTCGGCAATACATTGTAAGGAGATTTTACAATATTTGCAGTCATATATTTCTTCAACTTTTCCGATGGTTTTGAAGTAGATGGACTATATTGAAACACACCTTGCAACGCTTGTGGATATATAGAAAGCCATCTCAATCGTCTTTAATTCGTGAACATCAGTCTCTACATGATCAAATGCAAACGTCGTCTCTTCCATGAATTCTTCGAGCTTCACTATTGATTTTACATATACTTCTCGAATTGCTTCAATTTCATCTTCTTGAGTCATCCATTCGATTTTATCCAAATTTTCTTTATTCTTTTTCAATCGTTTTCCATTTAACCAATTCTCTTCTTTAAGAATTTTATTTAGTTCTTTCAATTTTGCATTAGTTTGCGCATTCAAATAATCAATAATTTCTGACTTAATTTTTTTATTCTGGCTCAATTCCTTAGAAAAGAAATAATAATAATCGATGGATCCAAGTGTATCTTCAAGTTGTTTAAATTGCTCCTTGCGCTTAGCGAAATCTTTACTGTCATACACTTTCTCATAGACTCTCGCTACCGCTTCAAGCATAAACATTGGTGTACGCAAATCATGAAGAAACAACCACAATGCTGGATTGGCTTGTTTTGAAGCTTCTTTGAACAGTTTTTCTACTTTATGTAGATGGATCTCAAATATAGATTTTCCTAAACTAGTTGACATATTTTATAATTTTAATGCAAATTTACACTTTTTCAAGAAATTAATTTAATGCGAATGTTCATGTCCACCACCACCACTGGTTTTGACTAAATGACTTTGCAAATAAAATGCTCCTTTAGTCACAATGAGATCACCATTGTGAACTTGCTCTAGTACTTCGACTTGTCTAAATCCCAATTGTGGAGTCCCAGCTTTTACCTCCATTTTGCAAATGAAATTTCTTCTTTTGTTAGATCCTTCCCAATATTTTCTTTTTCATAAACAAAAATAAACTCTCTTCCTCCATCTTTAACTATTGCTTCCTCTGGCAAACTTGTGACCACATTTCTACCCAGATCGATTAATGCATTCACATACATTCCTGTGATCAACATTTGTTTCTGATTGTCTATATCCGCATGAACTGCAACAGATTTTGTCTCATTTTCAAATGACTTTCCAATGCTAAATATTTTACCAGGAATTTCCTTATTATTTTGATTCGTTAAAACAAATCGTACAGTCTGTCCTGTTTCACTTTAAACAAATCCTTTTCATAGACTAACAAATCAACATGCATCTTAGAATTATCTACAATAGTGAACATCGATTGCGAAGGATCCACCATTGTGCCGATATGAACTGCTACATCTGTAATGTGTCCACTTATTGGCGCTTTGATAGGAATAATTGGAGAATCTGAATTGGATGCCAATTGAATATTTTGATCTAGGATTTGAATTTGATTTTGCAATGATTGTACTTTTTTCTCTTCTATCTGAAGGTCAGCTTCAACTCTTTGCAAGGTTTTTTTTGCACTGGCTTGCTCGTCATGTAACGATTTTTGTCTTTGAAATTCTAAACGTAAAAAATCAACTTGCGCCATTGCAGTACTTAATGTTTCTCTCAATTTTTCTCGTTCCAATCTTATATTATTATAATCCAAACTTTGAAGAATAGCCAATGTTTGGCCTTGCCTTCACATACTGTCCTTCGATGACTTGAATTCGATTCACACTTCCCTTGACTACCGAAGTGACTTGGGCTTGATTCTGTGGTGGAAGTTTAGTATAACCACTCGCATGAATGACTTCACTCATGTTCTTCATCTCAAACCAACCTGTATCAATTGTTGCTTGCTTGAATTGCGCTAAATTAAGATGGACCATTTCTCCATGGTCGTGGTCTTCTTCATGATCATCATGAGCATCTACTTTAACTTCAGTTGTTTCTCCATCGTGGGAATGATCGTGTGAAGAATGAATTTTTTGATAGACCACAATACTTAATAAAACAAAAACAAGAAAAGTTAGAAAATATAATAAATTTTTCATGAAATTCAGTTTTTAAAATTGTGTGAAATAATTAATAATTAAAATAGATTGATTTATTGCATCAATAGATTCATGATAATTTCTTTGAACTCGATACCCACTTCTCAATGCTTCTAAATACTCGGTATAAGGAATATCTCCCGCTTGATATCCTTTGCTTGCCTGTAGAATTAAAAGATTCATTTGTATTTCGACATCTTTTAAAGAAGATTTTCTAAAACTAGCATTTGACTTCCAATTAAGTAATGGCAATGTCAAACCAAAACTCACACTTTGAAATCTTGGCTTGCTATCATAATATTTTAACACACCCTCTACTTCTTGTGGACCAGTGAAGGATTGAATAGTATAGCCCAATTGAAAATCTGGTAAAAAACTAAACTTTGCAACATTGGTGTTTGATTTTGCCAGCTCTAAATAAGAATTTGCAAGAGAAATACCAATATGTTGATCAGTCACATTTTTACTTAAAGGAGTTGGCAATAATTGCAATTCATCTTCCTTTGGTTCGATGATTTTCTCTTGATTGCTCAACAATGCAATCGCCACTAATTCTTGCTGATACAAAAGTTCTACTTCTTGAATTTGCTGCTGGACATTCATCGCTTCGATCTTAGCATTGGATAGTTCCAATGGGCGAGTTTCTCCATATTTCACTTTAGCTTCAGCAATGCGGACAAATTCTTTGATCAAACTATCTTCTTGCACGATAGTTTTTTTCATTTGTTTATATAGTAGTGCTTTATACCAATGCTGACTAATTTTTAGATGCAATTTTTTAATATAACTTTCAGTCTCTAACTCATTTACAACTATTTTCTGTTGTGCAGTTTTGGTTTGAAGCATATATTTATATGGATTGACTACACTCTGTGAGAGCTGATAATTCGCATCGCGCAAAAAGCTATTGTTCTGACCCATAGTAGCATTCAAAGAAGTCTTGTCAAATAATGCAATAGATTTTTTTTGATACTGCAATGATTGCGTCTTTACTATACTCTGTTGAACATCACTATTATTTTGTTTCGCAAGCTCTAGCAATTGATTCAAAGACATTTGAGTCGATTGACCCTGCAATGTAAATTGAAGTATAAAAAAATATATAATTAGTTTATTTTTCATTGTTCGCTTTTTAATGTTTTAGAAAATTTTGATTCAACTATACTATAAAGCACAGGCAGCACAATTAATGTTAAAATAGTTGAACTAATCAACCCACCAATGACGACTGTAGCCAACGGTTTCTGTACTTCTGCTCCTGCGCTATTGCTTAATGCCATTGGTAAAAATCCCAAAGAAGCCACAGCAGCTGTCATGATCACGGGGCGTAATCGTACTTTTGTGCCATGAAAAATTCGTTCATAAATATTCTGAAAGCCTTCCCCTTTCAATTGATTAAAATAGGATATCAAGACGATCCCATTAAGAACAGCTACACCAAATAATGCAATAAATCCAATACCCGCTGAAATACTAAATGGCATATCGCGAAGCCATAATCCAAACACCCCACCAATAGCAGCAAATGGAATTGCAGTGAGTATAAGTAAACTTTGTGCTATACTTTTGAATGTAAAATACAATAAAATAAATATTAATAGTAAAGCTACTGGCACGGCAATAGATAATCTTTTATTTGCTTCAATATAATTCTGAAACTGTCCCCCATATGTCTCGTAATATCCAGGAGGTAATTTAATTTTAGTTTTAAAAATATTTTGAATATCATCTACAATACTTTTAACATCACGCCCTCTCGCATTCAATCCTATGGTAATTCTCCTTTTTCCATCCTCCCTACTAATTTGGGAAGCTCCAACTTCATACTGAATCTGAGCCACTTGTTCTAAAGGAACTTGATTACCTGAAGGTAAAGGAATAAACAAATTTTTCAACTGATCGATGTTATCCCTTTGATCCGCTACTAATCGCACCACAAGATCAAATCGTTTCTCCCCTTCATAAATAACTCCTGCTTTTTCTCCCGCGAATCCCATACGAATTATTTGATTCAGATCTGAAACATGGAGACCATAAAGTGCCAATTTATCTTTATCAAATTTTACCGTAATCTGTGATAATCCTGATGCTTGATCTGCCATAGCATCTTGTACACCAGGTATCGTTTTTATTTCTGTCTCTACTTGTTTTGCTAATCGAGATAAAATATCCAAATCCTCACCATAAATTTTTATTGCAATATCTTTTCGAACACCTGTCATCAATTCATTAAATCGCATTTGAACAGGTTGATTAAATTCAGTTGTAATCCCTGGAATTTGATTCAAAATTTTTTCCATTTTCATCATTAATTCATCTGTTGTCTTTGCGCTCACCCATTCTTTTTTTGGTTTTAGAATCACCATAACATCTGCTACTTCCATTGGCATTGGATCAGTAGGAATCTCTGCACTACCTATTTTACTCACCACTTTTTCTACCTCTGGAAATGATTCTATCAATAATTTTTCTGCCATTGTAGTGGCTTCAATTTCTTGCGACAATGAACTTCCAGGTTGGATTATTACATGAGTTGCTATATCTCCTTCATCCAATTTGGGAATAAACTCACCGCCCAAATGAGAAAAAATATATAAACTTAATAGTAAAAATCCAATAGCAACAGCAATCACATAAGCTTTTAAATTCATCACAGCATGAAGTACCGGCATGAACATTCTGGATATAAAATTCATTATGCGATCACTTACATTTTCTCTAACCACTGTCTGTTTGCTTAAGAATAAAGCTGACATCATAGGCACATAAGTTAATGAAAGTAAGAATGCGCCAAGTATTGCAAAACTTACTGTTTGGGCCATAGGTCTAAACATCTTTCCTTCAATACCTACTAATGCAAGGATCGGCAAATAAACGATCAATATAATAATCTCACCAAATGCTGCACTGCTTCGTATTTTACTCGATGCATTAAAAACTTGTTCATCCATTTGGGATTGTGAAAGCAGTGTTTGCTGCACATATTTTTTATTATTATAAATGCGATGTACAATAGCTTCAACAATAATAACAGCACCATCTACAATCAATCCAAAATCAATAGCCCCCAAACTCATTAAATTGCCACTTACTCCAAACAAACTCATTAAACTTACAGCAAACAATAATGCTAATGGAATTACAGAAGCAACAATCAATCCAGCTCTCCAATTTCCTATCAAAAGCACTAAAATAAAAATCACAATTAATGCTCCTTCTATGAGATTTGTTCTTACTGTAGAAATAGCACTGTTCACCAATTTAGATCGATCGAGATATGATTCCATCATAATTCCTTCTGGTAGATTCTTCTCAATTTGACTTATTCGATTTTTCACTAATGTAATAACTTCTGCACTATTTTCTCCCTTGAGCATCATGACCATTCCATTGATTGCTTCACCCATGCCATTTTCAGTTGTAGCGCCATATCTAACAGAGCTACCAAGTCTAACCTCAGCGACATCTCTTATCAAGACTGGCACACCTCTATGTGAGGTCACTACGATTTTATCGATATCCTCCATTGAACTAACCATACCAATTCCTCTGATGAAATATGCGCTTGGTTTTTTATCAATATATGCGCCACCAGTATTCTCATTATTCTTTTCCAATGCTTCGAAAATCTGAACAATATTGGTATTCATACTTTTCAATTTATCAGGATGAACAGCTACTTCATATTCTTTACGATGGCCTCCTAATGTGTTTACCTCAGCGACTCCTTTGATCCCTAGCAATTGTGGTTTGATAATCCAATCTTGCGCTGTGCGAAGATCCATAAGTGAAATAGAATCTTCATAGCCTGGTTTAGATGAAACGACATACTGATATATCTCACCAAGACCCGTGCTTATAGGTGCCATAGTAGGCGAACCCAATCTAGGATCAATATTCTCTTCAGCCTCTTTAAGTCTCTCAGAAATCTGGCTCCTAGCCCAATAAATATCTACATCTTCTTCAAACACTACAGTGATTACAGAGAGTCCAAACTTTGAAGTACTTCGCAATTCAATGATGCGAGGAATCGTCTTGATCGACTGTTCAATTGGATAAGTGATCAATTGTTCTATTTCTTGCGTGGCGAGTGTTGGTGAAGTAGTCAATATTTGCACTTGATTATTGGTAATATCAGGCAATGCATCTATTGGTAGATTCTTTAGATTAAAAATTCCTACAAGGACTAAAGCCAATGTAGCTAATAGGATAATAGTTTTATTATATATAGAAAAGCGGATGATTCTATCCAACATATTTCATGTTTTATTTTATAAATAAAAATGTCATTTTCCTTCTAGATTGAAGGAAATATTCAAAAAAAACTATGAAAATTGTGGTGGGCCTCGTAAGGTGCGTGATAATAAAAATGGGGAGATGGGAATGGAATGACTTGTGTAGAAATCAGACTCAATAATACTAATTTCTAAATATTCAATCCAACTTGGAAATTCTACATTTTCAAAAGGAAATGCAACTAATTTAAATTCTATATTAATGGGATTCCAGTCACTTTCTCCTAGACTATGTACCATGTGAAAATGATGACTTTCACTTTCTTTACTTAAATCGCAAGACTCAAAATGATGCTTTTGAGCTTCTTCTATTGAACCATGATGATGATGTGGAATAAGGGTATGGACAAGGATATTTATCCCAACCAAAACAGCCAATAGTTTATTCCAAAATCGAATATTCATCTAAGCAAAGGTAAATGAAATAAACTTAAAACCTGACTAAATTATTTTATCATTTACATACTAATAACAAAATTAAATCTGATCGATATGTAAAAAATTATATTCCATAAAGGCTTTTGACTAGAATAAAAAGAAAAAACTAGTAGAAAAAATTCAATAAATAACTTCAATTACATTAAAAAAAGAACCCCCTTCGACCATTGTCGAAGGAGGGTCCCATCCCAAAAACAGTAAACTCTTTAGAACAAAACGAATTTAGCCTTATTGAATAACCAACATTCTCCTTGTAGCAGAATATCCAGCTGCGTCCAATTGATAGAAAAGGACACCGGTAACTCCGAGCTGCAAGTTGTTTACAGTTACTTCGTTATAACCTTTGTTTGCAGAGATTGTCTTTGTGAAGACAAGCTTGCTATTAAGATCATAAATAGTAAGTGTAGCATCAGAAGCTTTCGGCATATCAAAGCCAATTACTGTCTGATCAGAGAATGGGTTAGGTTGATTTTGATAGAGCACAACATTGTCATTTGTAATGACACCTTTGCTGCTTCTATACCCCAATTGAATATTCATCTCATCAAGATTTGCATCGTATGCCTCTGCAATCGTGATCGCTGAATTAATGTGTAGTGCATTTGAAAGTTGACCTGTCGAAAGAGCCTTAAATTTGAGTGTAAACAATTTTGCATCCTTTGCTAACTGTACTGCCTTGTTTGTATTCCAGCTAAAGGTGATGTATCCATCTTGCAATCTGTTCATGCCTAGATTTTCAGAAGTAAGATTTGACTCACCACTTACGATATCTAAGAATTCTAAATTGTTTGCATCAAATTTTAAAGTAAATTGATAGCCACTTAATTCATTCATATCTGCCAAATGTATTGGCACATAAATTTCTTCATTTGCATTCATTTTTATCTCATCTGTAAGTAGATTCAATGTTGATGAAGTTCTTGATGTAACTCCTGTTGCATTTGTAGCAGAAGCAGTTCCATTAACATCTCCAACTTTGATTCCATAGAAATCAATCACCATGCTATTCACAAATGGATCTATCTTATATTCTTTTGTATAGGCTTCTTTCAAAACATCTTCTCCGGCATTCAAAAACTTGTAGTTTTTATCAACAAATAACCATGAAGTATTTTTGTCAAATTTTGAAGTTATACCTAGAATTAATTTTCTTATTTCAGAGATATCTGAAGAAGTGATTGTCTTACTATTATTCACATCCGCAGCAATTAACTTATATGGAGATGTAATATCAGTTACTCCTAATATATGTTTTTGTATCATCACGATATCAGCAGTTGTGATACCATTTGTTGGATTAATATCTTTGACAGCTTTTAATGTATAAACTGCTGAAGTATTGAATGGCATATTTGCAAAAGCATATCGACCATTATTTGAAGTTGTGATCGCAGTTTTACCAGATCCAACCAAATCAACAGTTACATCAGCAACAGCACTATTTTGATCATTTGATATCAATCCTGACACACCACCAGTAGTTAATGTACCTCCACAAGCATTGTTATTATCTTGAATCAAGATATAAGTTCTACAGAATGCTTGTTGTCCAGTAACAGGATCAGTCACCCATAACTCTACATTTCTTTGACCTAAACTATCACAAGTAAATGTGATTGATTTCTTAGATGTATCACTTGAGAAACTTAAAATCACTCTATTACCGCATGGATGATATGAACCTTTGTCAACATCACTTGCCCAAATGTCTACCATACCCCAATCTGGAATACCATTTCCATTTCTGTCAATCGGCATAAGATCTACAGCTATTCCATTTAAACAATATGGAGTAGGAGCTTTGCAATTTATGATCGTAAAGATGATTTCTTTAGCAGTTTTATTTCCACATTTATCTTCAAAAACAAATTTGATTTTATGCTTTCCTAATTTGTATCTTCCAGATGCGTCAATTTTATTTCCTGCACCAACTTTTGTGATATCATATGTACCATTGTTATCTAAGTCAATCAAGTATTCCCAAACTAATTCATCATTTGGAGTACACTCGTCAGCACCCATTGCAGTCAATACAACTGGACCAGATGTACAGCTATCTAATGTACAGAATGTTGTATCTTTTGTAGGATTTGTCATCATTGTTGGAGCAATGACATTATTTACTTTTATGATTTGAGTATGCTCCACTGTTGGATTGTAATATCCACCAGCACCATTAGGTAATTTTTGACACCAATCGATTGCTTTCCATTTTCTCAAAATTTTGAAACAAGCATCAGATCCATTTACAAATCTAAATGTATGATCTTCCATATTATATCCTACAAGATCGCATTTATCTTCTCCGTGTGCTACTGGTCTACCCATTCTATCTGGAGTAAGTTCAGCTGCAGTTAAACAACCCGTTAAAGTGGTATCTTTTGGCCACCAAATATCGTGTGCCAAATCGAAAGGATGGAAGTTGAAGAATGTAATTGTCTGCCAACATGTATCGACACCATTTCTATCAGAAACTACCCAATATCTAACGATATTACCTACATTACATGAAGTTCTATAGTCATTATATCCATGTCTGATTGTCAATTCACAATTGTCATGTGCAAATCCATCGTGTAATGTGATCACACTATCTTTTGTCCAATCATATCCTTTATATCTTATTGTTCTTGTATTGAATAATAATGCACTGTCTGTATTGATTGCTCCAAAAACATTTAAGTCAGCAATATTAAAATGATAATCACATGCTACTGTAACATTACTTGGTGCTTTGCAAATTGGTTTTAATTTGTCTTGAACAAATACCTGAACCATACAATCATTCACATTACCATGTTTGTCTTTTACTCTAAAGACAACTGTCACTGTGCGATCTACATCTTCGCAGCAGAACTCTACATAAGGTTTGAATACCTCATCTCTTGTATCATTGTCGCATGGACTTTCTACCATTCTTCTCACTAACATTGAGTCGATATGACAATCATCATAAGATCCATCGTCAAATGTCGTTGCATATACATGTGTGATTCCTTCTAGAGATAAAGACACAACTGTCTCTCTATCGCATATCGCTACAGGTGCAGTTTTATCTGCCACATGTATAACCAATGTATCTGAACTTTCATTATAGCAATGATCGTAAGCGCGATAGATGATTGTATCCCATCCTACTGGAAGTTTTACAACACCACCATTTTGATTTTTCAATATACCACCAGGATATACTACATCAACTCGTACAGGTTTATTTTCACATTTTCCACAGCTATCAAAAACTACAGCTGGAGGAATTGTTACAGTAGCCTCACATTTGTAGCCACCACTAGTTGTTGCTTCAAAATCATACGGCGCGTGAACATAAGGTGCTTCACGATCTACGATTTCTAAAATCTGTAAGCAAGTTCTAACAACCTCTCTGTTACACCACCACTCACGGATCGTCCATGCACGCATGATCTTATGTACACATCCAATTGTGCCTAAATCAATATCATCATAAGTCACACCGACATTACAATAAATATCACCTAAAGGCCACAATGCAATTGTGTCAATCAATAATGGTGCTGTATGAACTGTATCTCTGTATAATGGAACTCCTGTAAAATCGGGATGCGGATGGCCATTTCTATCTAATGGAATTCTATTATAACAAATATCCTTACAATTGATTGGGCAATTGAGTGCAGGATTTAATGGATCGTAAATCCAGTTCTTAGGACACAATACTTTAGCCGTATCAAAACGCTTTAAGTAAATTGTATCATAACACATTGGAGATGTATTACCATAAATATCTCTTGCAAGATATCTTCTTACTAATCTTTTTATAAAAGTTGGATCACAATTCAATGGTTGAATTTGCTCATCCACCAAAAGGATTGTATCCAAATCACAATTGTCTTCTGCTGCTGGTACAAATGACGATGCAGCAAAGCACGGAATCGTGTCTTTACCACATTCTAATACTGGAGCAAGCTTATCCTCTATTGTGATATTACCCCAACATTTATTGCCAGAGATGATGTCCTTAACTTCTACTTTAAGGGTTTTTCCTACCCATGCTCTTGTCACTATTGGTGACCCAGGTATAGGAATGTTGTAATTCAATACTGTGACTACATAAGTAGCACCAGGGCATAAAGTCACTGTATCATTGAGCATCATTGCTGCAGTAATTGTGGCTTCACAATTTGCATCAAGAGATACTTGAACAAGACCATTGCATGCTAATGAGCATTGTGCATTTGCATTGTTTTGAAGTGTCATCACAAACAATAACGGCACTAAAAATGCGAACTTAATCCTATTCATGATAGAATTTTTTCGGCTAGCTGGAGATGTAAAACTCGTTTGACCCATGAGATCCTCCTTTTTGTTGTGTTTAAAAAAAGTTTTTAAAATATTTATACATTCCGCAATGCACATTGCACCGCAGTTTTCTTTTCAAAACTGAGTTTTAAACTGAAGATAAAAAGATGAATAGTCGATTTAGCCACAGTCGTGGTCTAGAATCATTCGTTGTTGGTTGTAAAAAAAATTGTGCTAAAATATAGCTTGCGCTAAAGTGTGGGTCTACTATAAATCTTGGGTTGGTAGATAAATTCTCCTGCAAAGGTAGAACTTATTTTAAATATTCCAAATATTTAACTCTATTTTTTTCAATAGATTATAAATAAGAGAAATACTTAATGGGACAAAGGTAAGGGTATTTTTGATATTTCCAAATATTTTATATAATTTTTTTTATAATATGTAAAATTAATTAGTTAATGTGAAAATTTGCAAATGTGAAAATTTGCAAATGGTTTTGGACTGGGTCGGATTTTACGAAAGCAGAATTGATCTGTATTGTATAGATTTCTGTTTTAAGCTTATTTATAGTTTTGGAAATTGCAACCTCGTTATTTATTGAAACTAAGGGTTTAAAATTAATATATAGTATAATTATATATATATGTTATAAGCCCAGTTGAATAAGTGATCAGCTGGAGCTATAATTTTACAATTAAAACATTGCATCCATCCTACCATTTGCAAATTCATTATCACATTAACTCATTAGCTAATTCTCTCATTAAAAAATTCTCTCATTTTTCCCGCATTTGCAAATTTGCAAATTATGCTCATTTGCAAATTCATTCTGACCTTAACCAATTAACTCATTTTCTAATTAAAGCATTACCTTTGCCTCCACAATATTTATTATAAAATGGTAGAATTACGAATATTCAAGCAAGAAAGAGAAAGAGTATTAGAAGGCTATAAAAAGCGCAATCTAAGTGATGATAGCCTTGCCTTGGTTGACAAAATCATAGCATTGGATGATGAAAGAAAATCCAATCAAGCAAAACTAGATGCAAATCTTGCCCGGGTCAATATTCTTTCTAAGGAAATAGGTGATTTATTCAAATCAGGCAATCAAAGTCAAGCCAATTCTCTTAAAGATGAAGTCGCACAACTTAAGGAAGCAAACAAAGATCTAGAATCTTCCAAAGATCAGATATCCAAAGACCTTGAATCCAATCTACTACAACTGCCTAATGTGCCATACCATATGGTTCCCCATGGCAAGACTGCAGAAGATAATTTTGTTTATAAAAATTGGGATTCACCATTTCCAAAACTGGCCGATGATGCCTTGCCTCACTGGGAGTTAGCAAAAAAATATAATCTCTTCGATATGGAGCTTGGTGTCAAAATATCTGGCTCAGGTTTTATCTTATATAGAGGCCAAGGGGCCAAACTCCAAAGGGCTTTGATTAATTTTTTCCTTGATCACGCTACTGCTGAAGGCTATGAAGAAATTCAAGCGCCACTTTTGGTCAATGAAGACTCTGCTAGAGGAACAGGACAATTACCCGACAAAGAGGGGCAAATGTATTTTGCAGAAAAGATGATTTATACCTGATCCCGACTGCAGAGGTGCCTGTCACCAATATCTATCGCGACGTCATCCTTCGCGATGAGAATTTTTCTATTAAGATGTGTGGCTACACACCTTGCTTTCGCCGAGAAGCAGGATCCTATGGCGCACATGTCAAGGGACTCAATCGCGTACATCAGTTTGACAAGGTCGAAATCGTTCGAATCGAGCATCCCGATAAGTCGTATTCTGCTTTAAATGAGATGATTAAGCACGTAGAAATTTTATTAGAAAAATTGGAACTCCCCTATCGAATCTTACGTTTATGCGGAGGAGATATGGGATTTGCTTCTGCAATGACCTATGATTTTGAAGTCTATTCGGCAGCCCAACAGCGATGGCTAGAGGTGAGCTCAGTGTCTAACTTCGAGACTTTTCAAGCGAATCGCTTAAAGTTGCGATTCAAGAATGAAAAAGGAGATTCGGTTCTAGCTCATACACTCAATGGAAGTGCTTTGGCTTTAGCTAGGATCGTTGCCGCGTTACTTGAGAATCATCAGACGTCAGAAGGAATAAGAATCCCAAAGGCATTAGTGCCTTATACAGGATTTGAATTTATTCGTTAATTAAAAAATATAGAAATACAATGTTCAATGCAGATTACATGATTTATTACGCGATCACAGCGGTGATGTCCCTTATAGGTGCATGGGTGAGTAATAGATTGCAATCCAAATTCAAACAATACAGTGAGGTTCGACTTCGATCCAATATGTCTGGAAAAGATGTGGCAGAAAAAATGCTTTCATTCTATAATATACGAGATGTTAAAGTCATAGAAGGTCAAGGTTATTTGTCTGATCACTACAACCCTTTGACAAAAAACCGTCGCATTAAGTCCAGAGGTTTATCAAGGTAGATCTGTTTCAGCAGCAGCTGTAGCAGCTCATGAATGTGGACATGCTGTCCAACATGACACTGCTTATGCTATGTTGAAGTTGAGATCTGCTATCGTTCCAGTAGTTAAAGTGGCTTCCATGGCTTCTCAGTTTTTATTGATGTTTGCCTTCATGCTTGCCAACACTTTTCCTTCACTCTTATTGATTACAATTATCGCATTTGCAATCACTTGTTTATTTAGTATCATCACTTTACCTGTAGAATTCGATGCAAGTAAAAGGGCTTTGGTATGGCTTGACCAATCAGGGACTGCACAAGGTGAAGAATACGAAGGTGCAAAAGATGCATTAAAATGGGCTGCCATGACTTATGTTTCTGCTGCATTATCATCATTGGTGATGTTAATTTTCTTGATCCTACGTTACATGGGAACCAACAGAGAATAGTATCTTTGGACCAATTTTAAATCATAATAAACTTATGTCAGCAGAATTAGATAGTCAATTAAAAAAGACGAAGGAGGAATTTGAGCGTGCTGTAGACCATCTTCAGAAAGAACTCTCACGTGTGCGCACTGGAAAGGCCTCTACAAACATACTAGAGAGTGTAATGGTAAATTATTATGGCTCACCTGTGCCAATCTCTCAAGTAGCTAATTTGAGCCTTGGAGACTCACGTACAATAGTAGTCCAGCCATGGGAAAAGAAAATGATTGCCGAAATCGAAAAAGGCATCTTTGAATCCAATATTGGTCTCACACCTCAGAACGATGGTGAGTCAATTCGACTATCAATCCCACCTCTTACCGAAGAACGCAGAAAAGAATTTGCTAAACATGTAAAACAGTTTGGTGAAGAGGCTAAAGTGAGTATACGCTCAAGCAGACATAAGATTCTTGATCTCATCAAAAAAGAACAAAAAAATGGCTTGGCAGAAGATGTAGCCAAAAGAAAAGAACAAGATATCCAAGCACAAGTGACAGACTTCTCAGCGAAAATTGATAAAATCATTGAAGCAAAAGAGAAGGAAGTTCTGACAGTGTAAAATGTTAATTTTTTTTTCGATAATAAAAGCTCCAAACAGAAATGAAGAAATTTGTTTGGAGCTTTTTTCGTAATAAACGGAATTGAAACAAACATGAAAAATTGGCTTAGATTTTTGATCGTATTACTTATTGGGATTGGTTTTTCAATTTATTTTATCATAGATTATGTGTTGCCATACTCGCCAATAAAACCATATAGAGTTAATGTTATTACGTTAAAAGAATTTGAAAATGGCCATCTTCCAAGTAATTTTGGTCTTAAATTTGATGATCTAAAAATTATTACATCTGACTCACTTTCTTTATCTGGATATTATATACATGCAGAAAATGCAAAAGCAACAATGATACTAATTCATGGAATAGCTGATTGCAAAGAGCATTTTTATAATTTCTGCAAAAAACTTCAATCCATTCAATGCAACTCACTCATTATAGATATGAGAGCACATGGTCAAAGTGAAGGAGAATATTGTACATTTGGATATAAAGAAAAATATGATGTAAGCCAAATCATAAATTATCTTGAAAAACATTATAATGATTCAATAATTGGCATCTATGGCAGTTCGTTCGGTGGCGCTGTTGCACTTCAAGCAATGGCTTTAGATTCTAGAATTAAGTTTGGAATCATAGAGAGTACCTTTCATGATTTTGAAGCTGTGGTGAATGAATATTTTAAAAATATCGCAGGATTCTATTCCAAGAAAATAGTAAAACGAAGTTTAACAAAATCTGGCAATATCGCAGACTTTGATCCATTCACTATCAAACCATATATAGATTGCAAGAAAATTCATCAACCCATTATCATAGCACATGGAACAGATGATAAAAATATACCAATAGAATTTTCAAAAATTAATTTTGACAACCTCAGTTCTATTGATAAAACATATATTCCAGTAAAAGGTGCTGGACATCTTAATCTACATCAATTTGGAGGATCGCAATATTGGGAAAAAATATCGACTAAAATCATTCAATGGATAGACTGAAGTATATTTCAATCATGATTCTAAAGTGAATGAAATACACATTTATAAGTCAATACGGTATTATATAAACAAAAACACACATTACAAATAATTTATAATGTGTGTTTTAAAATAGTCTTTTTTCTTATTAATTCCTCGTAACATTAACCCCTCCACAATTTGGATTTGGGCAGCTGCTACATGGACTAACTGGTCCTAAATTTACAGTGATTTGACAAGGAGCACCAGAACTATCTGTTATAGTTAATGTATATACTGTTGCACCATTGGCTGAGCCATTTTGCAATCTAAAATTTGTATTTGTGCCATAAGTTCCTGAACTTGGAGTCACGATTCCTCCGTTATTGGCAGTGACTGTATAGCTTACTCCAGTCAATGTTCCAGATGGGCTTAAACTAAATGTTATATAGTCATCTGTAGTTGATGCAGGAGTACCATTACTATTACACTGTACATTGGATAGTCCTGCTCCTGTTAAAGAACAAGTTGCTGTACAACTCACAACTGGAATCGTAATTACGGTATCTTTGTAACATAAATCTCCGCTATAAAATCTAATGATATACGTTGCACCAGCATTCGGTATATTGTTCTGTATTATTTGTGGAAATGGGCTTGTTATCGCACTAGCTGTAGTATAACTTGTATCTGGAGCTCCCGTCCAATTTGAACCCAATCTTATGCGATATTTATCAGCGTTAATTGGCGTTCCTGTTATTGAAATCGTTCCATTATTATTTGGAGTAGTCAGTGTACAAGTTGGATATGTTACAGTGATTGGAACATAAATTGAATCGCAAAAGAAACCAGCATCTAAAGTGTGATTAACGTATTGCTCTACACCAGTTGTCAAACTAATCGTTGGAAAAGTATCTGTTGCTATCGCCAAAATTACTGGATCATTATCATTTAAATCTGGCACTGATCCCTGGCCAGTATTTGAACTTGTCAATTTTAAACTTCCATAAGTTCCAGCATCAAGGATAGTATTGTTATATTGACCTCCAGTACCAAATACAATGTTGTAAGAAACTGTTTTTAATAAAATTGTATCAGCACCAGTCCCCGACCAGGTACCAGTACTTAAAGCGGATTTACTACTAAAAAAATACTCACCATTTGCATTTGTAGTTGTTGTAGCAATCAAAGTAGTTCCCTTATACAAGGAAACATTTACACCTGCCAATCTTCTTTCGGTTGCATCTTGAATACCATTTCTATTTTGATCAAACCAAACATAGTTACCGATCTCAATATAATCAGGAAGATTACATGTCAGCTCAATATCCCCCATCCCTGAAGCTTTGGCCATTGTTCCATCTGGAAAGCCATCTACAGTAACATAGGTTTGATACCCATCTACATAAGTTCCATTGGTATTATTATATTTTCTAACACCTCCTGAAAACCACCATTGAGATACAGTTTGAGGTAGTGTGATTGGATCCATATGTGAAGAGATCGTTATGCCTGATCCAGGTCTTATTGCCAGTCCACCTAAAGCGGTTTCAGAGTGAAATAATGCAGGGGAACTCGCATCAGCCCAGGTATCATCATTATAAAACTCACCTAACCCTGGTCCTTGATTGTTATTTGGACCATAACCTGTAATTCCACTTACAGTTGCATTGTTCTCCAAAATAAAATCCCCTGTTGCCGTTTTAACAGCTCTTAATATATCGCCTCCAGCTACACCTTGCTCAGCAAAACTTCCATCATATCCATAATTTTGAAACCCTATTTGAAATCCTTTTCTATCGCCAAAGCCAAGGACCATAGATCCATCCACATCAAATTCAATATCCATAAAGATCGGTTGGCATAACGGAAGAGTAATATAATCTTGATGCCAAGTATACCAGCCAGTGGATGCTTCAAAAGCATCGGCTTCTCCATTCACACCGCTTGGTACTTTTGGATAGGTTAATGGAAAATCCATCACTTTTGTAAAAGTATTTGTACTCGGATTAAATTCATAAACCGCAGCCATCATATTCGATCTATTGCTTGTAGATCCATCGCATAGACTTCCTATATAAACTTTTCCCTTAAAATATTTACAAGCAAAAGATCTTTGAACGCCACCTACACATCCCAAACTTGGTATCGTATATGTGCCAGTTCGCGTAATATCTGCGAGATTATTACTTGTATTGTATGTGCTCAGATTTAATAAATTAAGCGAATTATCTCTGACGTTTACTACCCATAATTCATTTCCAGTATCAGAAATATCTATCCCTCCAATACCTTGGGCAGCAATCTTCCGATAAATACCATCCATTGTATCTAAACTGGGTTGATTTAAATTTGCAGGAAGTCCTCTGGCAGAATTTGATACATGTGTGCCTACATTTATTCCTTTCGTACTGAGATTAAAATATACTGGAACACTTGGTGCAGTCAGGGTTGTAAGATTTGTTATATAAATTGCGTCATATCCTCCAGGACCTAGACCCACATGTCTTCTTAAAAATGCAGCACTATATAATTGTTTGGTTTTTCGGTTGTAAGCTTGTCCCCAAAGCGAACCCACTTTATCAGCTTGTATTGCAAATGTGTTGGTACCTGGATTTCCCGTATTTGTTTGTGGAAACCCTAATAATGCGTTGGATGTTTTAGATGTTCCACTCAGTAATGGGTCACCATTTTTATAAATTGGTGTAATAATGATTGGATTTGATTGGCAAAATGTAGCAGGATCGTTTACACCTAAGTCAACGTTACAATCAGCTGCGGCTATAAATTGCACTGAAGTACGTCCATCTGTACCATTTATGGTACTATATCCACCACCATAAATAGCTGGTATCCCACTAAATTCAACCCTGATTGGATAAGCTGAGGCTAATACTGAAATAACATATCTTCCAGAACTATTCGTAATTACCGGAGCTAATGCCACTCCAGCATTATTGAACACAGTTACTGTTACTCCTGCAATACCCACATATTCTCCTGCTTGTTTAATACCATCAGCATTAAAATCTTCAAATACAATACCACCTAACATACCAGCTGTACAACTGGTTATAGGGCATGGTGCTGGAGCAGTATAACTAGAGGTTGCACTACAACCTGCTTGTACAAAACTTGAAGATACAGCACCTGTTGTACCTGCATTGACCTCAACACAAATTTCTTGAGAAGATACAAATTGCATATCTACATAACCTGGAACATATGCTGTATTACCATCGTAATCATGATCATGTGGACCTAAATATAATTTTTGAAGAGTACTTGTGTTTATATATTTTGTGATTCCTCCAATAGTTACATTAATACTATCTCTAAGAGGCGCTCCAAACCATGATACTTGAGCGCAAACTGTAGCTTTACTGACACCTGATTTTAAGAAACAATCACTGACTTTCACATCAGAAATATTCATTGTGCAACAACCAAAATCAAATTGGCGTAAATCTAAGCATGTCCTTGAACCATCAGAGACCAAATAAGATTCAAAATCAAATAAAGTTCTACCTACTGGCACACCATAAATTTTATGAGAGTTGCGAACTATACCACCATCCCAAGACGCATAATAATCAGCAAGAACGCCATTAAAATCCTTTTTAAATACAAAAAACTCAACTGATGTACTAGGCAAATTTGCGAAATTCAATGTTCCGATCCCCGAACCAGGAGCAGTCTCCATCCAATTGACAGATACTCCTTTACAAACCTCATAGCTATTTGAACAACCAGCAATACAAGAAACTGCAGCTGCCCATCCATTAGCGACTCCTGAAGCATTTGACTTGAACCACATCGTGAGACAACCAGTAGAATATGAATTTATTGTATCGGTCGCTATAGTTCCTGTATTAGTATATAGCATCAAGAGCGGATATGAAGTATTTTTACCATTATAAACTCGCAAAGTATCACCACTTGCTATGTTAATTCCAGAAAGAATGAATTTAATCTGTTGACCTGGCGTCATAGAACAAAATGTGACTTTAATATTTTCATTATTAGCATATTGGCTACCACTACCTCCTGAATCATAAATGGTTGCAGCACAAGTACTTATTGTTGCTCCGTCTATAGCAGGACTACTACCAAATGTATAAGTTGTTTGTGAATATATGTTTGATGTACTAATAAGTAATAACAATAAAACCAAAATCGATGAGATTTTGCAGTTATTAATACACAAAAAATACGAAATAACAGATGACCTACTGTCAGACAAGTTAATTTTTTTCATTCAATTCAATTCAATTAAAGGCAAATGTAATTATATATTTGATTTTTTTATAATATATAAATAATTATTTTATAATTCTTGACTAAATGTCCAAATTAAATTTTATACTAATTTATAAAACCTTGTTTAATTCCTTGTAATCGAAATCCCTGTACAATTTGGATTCGGGCAACTGCTACATGGACTTACTGGTCCACAAGGTCAACTGTAATTTGGCAAGGTGCTCCAGCAACATCTGTTATGGTCAATGTATAAATAGTACTACCATTAACAGAGCCATTTAGCAATCAATAGATCAGCTAAAGTAGTGTTTGCGCTATAAAATTGGAGACTTGAACTCTTGGCAGATCCAATTTGGACCACTGTAATCATCTGCTAGTGCAGGATAGAATTCAATTCGGACAGGGAATGTCAATCCAGTAAAACAAAATTCGCCTGTTGTGGTGTTTGAAATAATCATTTGGCTTGACCCACTTGCTGGGTATCGATCACAGTCACACCTCCTACTCCAAAAAAGCAGTTAAATTAAAGGGAGACATTATTTCTTAAAAAATTAGAATGTTAGATCCTCTATTTTATACATAAAAAAGCCCAACAATCTGTATTGTTGGGCTTTTTACAAATAAAACTACCGTAATAAATTTAGACTCTTTATACAGAATGTCTCTTATTTTATTCGATGATGAATTTTTGAACTATTCCTTCTACTTTAATTAAATATAGTCCTGGAGTCAACGAATTTACATCTGCATTTTCAGCGTTGAATCCATGCTGCAATAACGCACCATTTACATTAAAAATACCGTAAGACAATACTTCTTTTCCGAAATGGATTGTTCCAGTCCTTACAGGATTTGGATAAATCAATTGACTTAATGCAGCCTTTATTTCTTTATTCGATGAGATTAAATTTCTCAACACTGGATTGTCAGTGAAATTAGCATTGCTTAATGCTGGAGAACCTGACACAGGTTTGAAATCTGGAGCTGTTGATGATGCTAAGGGATTCACCAATACTGTTCCTGTAAGATATTCAACTGGATTAATTGAATTTGCCAATGGACCCGTTTGTCTCAACCATGCATCCAAAGCAGCTAATTTATTTCCAGAGTTTGCAGCTCTAGCTACTTCAACTAAACCATTTGCAGTAGTGTCTGTAGTAGAAGTATATGCAGAATTTGTATTCACGATTAAGTTGTTCGCAAATGAGATCTGATTTGTGATTTCAACTGGAGTATTTGGAGATACTAATGCTAATGCCGCAGGATAATTTGTTCTTCTCACACAGCTATCACCATCGATCATTACGAAATTTCTATAACCCATGAATATACTATTCACGATCTTCAAACCAGAATTTCTTCTGATTCTTGCACCTCTTCTAAATGCTGCTCTTGAAGTAGAGCTCAATGCTGAATATTTAGTACCTACAGCTACTGGTCCAACCATTGTATAATTTGAAAATACTCCTGTCGTCAAAGGTCTAATACCTGCAGTTCCAGTTGCTTCATTATCACTTTCAAATCCTTCAGAAGTCGATGCACCTGAAGGTGCGTTGTAAGTTAAGTCATAATAGTTTGTGTCTTTGATCGCTATACCAAATTGGCTCAACCCTGAATAACCATTGTCAGTATCAAAATCATCATCTGTACCTTTATAAGCAATTAAATGATGGCTATTTACTGATCCACCGAACCATTCAAATGAATCATCTCCGCAATATGACACTTGAATATATCCCAATTGTGTTCCACTACCTACAGCACCCAATGTAAGACCATTGATCTCTTTGTTTGCTTCGAAAGCTAAACCACCAAATTCAATTCTTACATATTTTAATTCTCCTGAATTATCAAGTGGGTCTGTACCACCAAAACGAGCCATTGTTGGATCAAATGAAATATTATTGAATCCTTCCATTTGTACATTGTTATTAGTCGTTCCATCAAGCAAATTGTGCAAGCCTTTTCCAGCTATCAAAATGCCTCCCCAATCTCCTCTTTCTCTACTATTTGCATCTTTACCAGATGTAAAAACTACTGGAGATGTAGCTGTACCAAGTACGTTTAATTTTCCTCCTCTTTCGATTACCAATGTTGCATAATTTTTTGGAGTAGTACTTTGATCTGCAAGTGCTCTAATGATAGTTCCTGCTGGTATAGTCAAACTACCACCACTTCTTACTACGATAATTCCTTTTAATGCATATACTTTTGATGCATCTAAAGTTACTGCAGTTGTAATTTCTTTTTCTCCTGGAATTGGTAATGAAGACAACATACCATTCAATGTGACATCATCTGTAACAGCCGGATACGCTGTAGTTTTTGGATCAAAATTTGTCCAATTTGCTGTCCAATCAGTTGCTGGATCTGAAGATAATGCTCCAACATAAGTTGTTGGTGTCAATTTATATCCAGTCTGTGCTATTAATTGAATAGCAAGAACAGATAAAATGAATGCTAAAAATTGAGTAGACGTTTTTTTCATTTATAATTTATTTTTGGTTTAAAAGTTATGACTTACTGATAATGTCGTCTGCCATCCTGTATTGTAGATGAACATCTTTCGATCTCCTGATGCATCGTAATGTCCATTTTGATTTGCATCTTGATAGAACATTTGATCTTGTCGCAATAAATCAGAAAAAGTCAATTTTAAATTAAATTTCTTTATTGTTTTTGCAAGTTGAACATCTATTACAGTACGAGGAGCTTCAAAAATATCTTGACGAGTTTCACCAAATTTTGGATCTACTCCTACATAAGCTATCCTTCTACCTGAACGGTTGATTGTCACTGTTCCAGCCCAACCTGTCTCTACATTGTCATAGCTCAAGCCACCATTAAATATATATGGCGACTGTCCTTGCAAAGGTCTATTTTGCTTAGATTTGGTTCCTTCCAAAAAGTTCAATTTAGATTTTGTCATTGCTACGTTACAGAAAAAATTCAAATATTGTAATTGCTTGTATTTGGCTATAAACCCAAGATTTTTTCTTGCTTCAAATTCAAGTCCATAGACATCGGCAGATTTTTCATTTTGGAATGTGAATGTTGTAGATGGCTGTGTAATATCTATACTGTATTCAACTGGATTAATAATTCTCTTATAAAAAGTTCCTACTGAAAACAATTGTAATCCTGTTGGATAAAACTCATATCGCAAATCGAAATTATCAATTTTCGCTACTTTAAGATTTTTATTTCCTCTAATCTCAGCATTCTTATCAAAAACATAAAATGCAAATGGAGCTAATTCTCTAAATTCTGGTCTATTGACTGATCCAAAATAAGCAGCACGAAGATTCATCTTTTCTGTAAAAACATAATTCAAATTCATCGAAGGCAAATATGCAGGCTTATTAATTTCTGCAATGTCTTCATCCATTCTATCATTACTTACTTTTAATGCAAGATCTTCATAACGGAATCCATAAGATGCCTTTACATTTTTAAACCAAATTTGATCTACTAAAATAAATGCTGCAGATAGATCTGCTTCACCTTGATAATATCCTACGTCGTCTGATGTTTTTTCTACTAAGAATAATTGATTAACACCTATTTTATCAGCCGCTAAATCACTCGCAGGATTAAACTTTGTGTCTGCACTAGGCACACCATGATATACAAAACTTCTACCATAAAAATCGCGATCTCTCATCTGATAGAATCCACCAAGCTTGATTGATGATTTTAATTTATCTTTGAATGATTTGCTGATGTCGAAATTAGCACCATAAACATGCTCATTCAAATCAGCAAAGAATTTGCCTGAACTAGTGTTGAAAAAATCTCCTAAAGACAATCCAAAATTTTCAGTATCTGGTGTCTTTGAATATGAAGCAATTTTATAGTCAGGAGTCTTTCTTCTCACATTTGAATAATTCACTGAAGCATTCACTGTAAATAAATTCTCACCAAATGTTTTCTTCACTGAAAACACATGATTTGTCAATCGATTAAAATTATTGTAATTCGCTATGTTATTTACTTCAATTTGGTCGGTAATATTTGCTATTCCTGTTCTAAATACAGAGTTGCGATCAAAATTTGAGTTGAACAAATTTCTAGAATTGATTTGGAATTTTTCACCAATATAATTTACATTTAGTATTGCACCTTCAGAAGTATTTCTTTGATAAATTTCATCTTTAAATGCACTTACTTGTCCACTACCATCAAAAGAGCTAACTTCTCCAGAATTCGTTTTTCTAGTATCTGAATAATTCAAAGCGAGGATCATACCAATTTTTTTAGTATCTGATATTTTTATTGGAAATCCCAATCCATAAGAAAATCTTAAATTTAATGGAGCAGAGATTGTTTTATTTTCCCAATCATGTGTAAATAATTTTGAACCTGCAACAAGTCTCTCTTTTTCAGCAGTTGTAGGAAAACTAGACACTGTTTTCAATGAAGTATTATCTAAATTTGGCAGCTCTCTTTTATCACTGATGATATTAAAATTCTCACCAGAATATGAATTAAACTGTTTAAAATCAGCAAAAGTCGTATTTGAAATTAACTGACCACCAATGCTGATATTTTGAGTCAATCGTTCAGGCACAGACTTTGTATTAATCTTAATTATACCTCC
This sequence comes from Saprospiraceae bacterium, assembly GCA_016722295.1. Taxonomy (GTDB): domain Bacteria; phylum Bacteroidota; class Bacteroidia; order Chitinophagales; family Saprospiraceae; genus Vicinibacter. The sequence goes on along the minus strand of JADKGL010000033.1, from coordinate 26,632 downwards.
GCCAAAATCGCCTACCATATCCGCAGATCCTGTCTTCAATATCTGTAAATTGTCGATCAAATTTGCAGGAACAATATCAAATGAAAATGCCTTGCGATCAGCCTCTGTAGAAGGCAACAAAACATTGTCCAGATAACCTGCATTATATCTATCGTTCATTCCACGAATAACAGCAAACTTACCTTCTTGAATTGAAGCGCCTGTTACCCTTTTCAATACATCAGATACATTTCTATCTGGCGTCTTGCGAATCATCTCTGCAGATACACCATCAGAAACCACTGTTGCATTTTTTCTCATCAGCAACATGGATACTGAACTAGATTTTTGAACCTTTTGTACTATAACAACTTCATTCAAAGCTGTCTTTTCCTCTTCCATTGCATTATCAGCATAGACAATATTTCCAGCCTGCACTACCACTGGCAATTTCACTGATTTAAATCCTGTATAATTGAATAGTAAATTATAACTACCAGGTGCTGCACTTAGATTGTATTTGCCTTCAAAGTCTGTCACAGTACCAATACCTGTTCCTTCTATTTGCACGACTGCTCCTATTATTTCTTCATTGTTTGAGCTGGAAGAATTAGTAACTTTTCCTGAAATAATGCCTTTATTGGCTTGAGAAAAAAGGTTGATACTAGACAAAAGAATGGCTATTACCAAACAGCTTGTGTTTGTAATTTTCATAAAATAAATTAAATCAAATTAAAATTCACTGCAAAGATATTGCAACAAGACTTGAGCGGTCAAAGAGTCGTATTACGTTTGTGTTAAGTTTTGGAAACAAAGGATTTAAGGTGTCATAAAAACAAGCAAAATAAACTGAAAGTCATTGAATTTTCACATTCATATAACACATTACAATCATGCATAAATCAATGTAAATATAAACATTAATAATAGTAAATCTGATTTTATGGGTAGTTGTTATGACCACCAGATGGTATATAAGAAGTCAAATTTTCTTGTAGTTCATTCTTAACTCTGATTATGAAATTATACCAAAGTGAAATACACCCTAGTCCAATATTATATATTTCACTTTGCTATTAAAACTTAAAAAAAATGAATTTAGACAAATAAAAAAGCCCTTGAAAAAATTCAAGGGCTTCAATACTTTTTTTTAATTTTATATTAATGCTTAAAACTAAAAGCTACTCTTTTGTAATTTTCGCTAGCTTTTATATCACTTCCATTTCCTACCAATTCCAACAATAGAGTATCAGTTTTTCCAGCTGAAGCTGAGACTTTTTTCAAAATTACTTCAAGATTTGCAATGCTAGAATTTGCGGCAAAGGACAATGCTTTGATTTCAAAAGCTGCTGCATTGCCAGATGTATTTGATCCAGTCACATTGATACTTGAACTTGTGGATCTTTGAAGGCCCACTAAATTTACTTGAGTTTTCACTAGAGAATCTCCCGTATTCGCAATAGCTGTTACAGGATACGTTTTACCTACAGCAGGTGATTTGATCACTGCATCTTGAAACTCAACTACTGTTTGCTCATCAAAAGTTTTGTCTATGTCTTCAAAACAAGAAGTAAAAAATCCTAATGATAAGACACTGAATAAGGCTATAATAATTTTTTTCATGTTTGTAAAATTTTACTTTTTGTAATGAATTAATATCCGAAGTTTTGCACTAAATTTTTATTCGCACCCAGCTCTCTTGCTGGAATACCCGCTAAGATTCTGAAATCTGTGAACGGTACGTTTGCTGGAGCTTTCACTAGGTCTTTTCCCAATCTTTTTAAGTCAAAAAATCGATGACCTTCAAATGCTAATTCTAGTCTTCGTTGCTTCAATATTTCATCAAGTAATGCTTGGCCTGTCAATCCTGTTTTGGCAGGTAGACCAGCTCTTGTACGGATTGTATTTACATCAGTCAAAGCTTCTGCTTCTTTGTTTGTATTATAATAAGCTTCTGCTCTATTTAATAAAACTTCTGATGCACGAATAATCACAATATTGTCAAGATTTACTGTTCCATTTTTTCCAAGATACTTTGTACATTCGATTTCTGCTGTACCTCTTCCCATTGTACCAAGTTCGTATAACGCTCTACGTTGATCAAAAATTCCAGCTACTGAGTCGATATCACTTTGAAATGCGGCTAACAAATTAGCAGATGGAACTAAATCTCCAAACCCACCAGTTGTCGTCCTATTACCAACTGCAACCAATGTTGTATATGTAGTTTGTAATGATAAATTTACACCAATATTTTCATTAGTAACAAATGGAATTTCAAATATAGATTCAGGATTGACCGCAGAACGGAAACCAGCTATATAGTTCGCTTTTGTCAATAATTTTGATCCTACTAAAGCCATAGCATCTTCTGACGCTTTAGCAGCATTTGCATAATCACCTCCGTATAAATAAGCTCTTGATAATAAAGAAAGTGCCGCAGATTTCGTAGCATAAGCTGGAGCTCTTGATGCAGCTGTTTTTTCCAACTTCACAGCTGCTGCTTTCAAATCTGAATAGATTTGATTGTAGCAATCATCGATACTTGATCTAGGAGGAAAAGTTACTTGAGGCAAATCAGCTACACCATTCAATACTAAAGGAACCCCTCCTTTATTCTGTACGTCAACGATAGCTTTTGGCATATATGCATAAGCCTTCATCAATTCTAAATACATCAATCCTCTAATAAATAATGCCTGTCCTTCGATTCCATCTCTCACATCTTGAGCTATTTCTGTTCGCGCAGGCAAAGAGGCAATAATTAAATTCGCCTCATTTATCGTGCGATAAGCAAATTCCCAGATCAAGAAATGCGCTCCTGTCGTATTTCTATATTCAGGATTTAATCTACCAGATTTGTTTGTTGCTCTTCCATTATCTGCCAATGCTTCTGGAATTGCTATTAAATCGCGACCATATAAGTTGGTAGTTTGCAATCGATCATACATCCCATTGACTGCTGCATTGATTCGATCTAAACTATTTAATGCATTGTTCGAATCAATCGTGGTGCGAGGTTCTACATCAATCCAATCACTACATGATTGAAATATGCTTGCAGTGAAAATAAGTAAAAATATATATTTTAATGAATTCATTTTTCTAATTTTTTGCTGTGATTAAAATACGATTTGTGCACCAACAATAAAGCTCTTTGAAAGTGGAACGACACCATTATTTCCATTTCCAAAGTTTATCCACTCTGGATCATAACCTGACCATTTTGTCCAAGTGTGAATGTTAAATGCTGTAGCATAAACTTTCATTGATTCAATTTTCTTAATGAAATTCTTTCTACAGAAATTATAAGATAAAGTCAATGTCTTCAAACGAATATAAGAAGCATCTTCTAATAATCTTGTACCGCTCAAGTTACTCACGCCTCTAGTCTCTGCATTTCCATTATAAGATCTAGGAACATCAGTGATGTCTCCAGGTTTCACCCATCTGCGATCATATACATCTTGCAATACATTGAATAATCTACCTCCATTTTCAGACAAGAAAGTACCTTGATTGTTAATTGCCTTTCGACCAAACTCATATTGGAAACCTGCAATTAATTCGAGATCTCTGAAAAAAGTAAATGAATTGGTCAATCCTCCAAAGAATTTTGGTATGTTACTTCCGTGGTATTTAAAATCGCCAGGGTTTCTTGGATTGTAAGTAATATTGCCATTTTCATCATACCACATTCCTCTTCCTGTAGCAGGATTAACTCCAGCATATTCAGAAGTAAACACAGCACCTATTGGTTTGCCTACGATAATTGATGTATTACCAGGTAATATTGTGAAGCTATCCCGATTTGCGATTTTTGTGATGCCATCATAAAGTTTTAAAACTTTATTTTGAATACCTGTATAATTAAAATCTGTAACCCAACTAAAGCTCTTAGATCTATACCAATTTACACCTAATTCAACTTCAACTCCTCTATTGCTCAACTCGCCAACATTGGAAGAAATAGTATTAAATCCACTAGTCTGAGGTACTCCTAATTCCAATAATAGATCTGTAGATTTGCGATCGAAAACATCAATCTGTCCTCTCATTTTATTATTTAAAATTCCGAATTCTAGTCCAACATTAACTTCAGTTGTTTTTTCCCAAACTAAATCAGGATTTGAAAGTGTGCTAATTACTATACCTCCATTATTATTATATGCAGCTGCGCTATATAAACCAAGTGAAGGAAAGTAATTTCCATTTGCTAATTGGTCACGTCCTGTGATTCCCCATCCAGCTCTCAATTTTAAATCAGAAATAAATGGAATATTTTTAATAAAGCTTTCTTCAGAAAGAACCCATGCTGCTGATACTCCAGGGAACAATCCATATCGATTATTTCGTCCAAATCGAGATGAGCCGTCATATCTCAACGTTCCAGTCAAGAAATATTTACTATTAAAACCATATTTAACCTGACTAAGTAATGCTTGTTTTGCATATCCTGCCCATCCTCCTGTAATAGATTGAGGACTAGCTCCTTGACTTGGATATTTGAAATCGGGGGAAGGAAATCCTTCGATCCAAGCATAACTAAATTCATTAGCTTCCTTGCGATATTCATATCCAACTAATGCATCAAAATTATGGATTTGATTGAACAATCGATTGTAATTCAATACTGCACCAGTTGTATAGTTTGTATTTTCATTAAAATCCAATTGCAATCTTCCTTTCACATTAAATCCATCTGGAGTCCGTGGATCTTGATAATTTCTGCCTGTTATATTGCTATAATCAATTCCAAAAAATGGTTTGAATTTCCAATAATCTGTGATCTTATATACTGCATTGATATTTCCAACTGTTGACAATACCTTAGAGGATATTTCATTCAACTTAGAAACCATAATGATATTTTGATTTAAAATACCAGCTGTTCCACCATCAGCAGGAGTGCCATAATATGATCCATCTGCATTATAAATTGGATTGTGAGGCAACATCAATGAAGATGAGAATGCTGACGCCCCTAAGAAAGAACCTCCACTTGGTCCACCAAACTGACCGTTTGATTTAGTTACTCCAAGATTAACAGAAGTTTCTATATACAATCGCTTAGTAACTTCTTGACTTAATCTCAACGCAGTTGACCCTCTCCAAAAATCTGCATTGACTAAATTTGCATCTGCTTTATTTAATCCTCCAGACCAATAGAATTTAGTCTTGTCATTTCCACCACTTAAAGCCAATTCATAATTATCCATTTGGCCTAATTGAAATGCTTCATCTTGCCAGTCATAGGTCGGTAATGAATCTATCTGTGCTTGAGTTAAATTGCCCGGTAGTCTGATGCCAGTTAAAACTGATGTCAATGCAGCAGCATCTGTAGTGCCAGGGGCTGCATTTTTTACTGCATCTGTTCTCGTGCGTATCCAATCTTGTGTATTTAATACTTCTAATTTATTAGGAGGGCTAACCCATCCTTTATAGTAATTGAAATCAATTTTTGTTTTTCCCGCTTTTCCTTTTTTTGTGGTCACTAATATTACGCCATTAGCAGCTTGCGAACCATAAATTGAAGTCGTAGAAGCATCTTTTAGAATCTCTATAGATTCAATATCATTTGGATTCAAAAAATTCAACGGATTACTAGAGGTGAATAAAGATCTGTTAGTTGAATTTAATGGGACTCCATCCACAATGTACAATGGGTCTAAACTTCCACTGATGGAACCAACACCACGAATTCGTACTTGGACAGCGCCACCTGGAATTCCGTTTGCCGAAGTAACTTGCACTCCTGAAATTCTACCTTGAAGTGCTCGATCAAAACTTTGCACCGGAAGATTTTCAATCTCATCGCTTTTCACTTTAGAAATAGATCCAGTCACTTGCTTTTTGGAAAGTGAACCTCCATAACCCGTCACGACGACTTCATCCAAATTTAAGGATTTTTCTTGAAGATTAATTAAAGTTGAAGCACCTGAACCTACAGTATATTCGTAGTCATTCATCCCAACATAACTAATAACAAGTACATCTCCATTGTTGGCCATTATTTCATATTGCCCATCAATATCTGTAACGGTACCAATCGTTGTGCCTTTAACAGACACTGAAGCTCCAATTACAGGATTACCCGACTTTTCATCGGTTACTTTTCCTACTACTTTTGTCTGCGCTGAGACAAGCATGGAGGAAAACAAGAGTAAAACAAAAGTAATCAAACGCATATTAAAGTTTTTTTGTACGGTAAAATTAATGATTTATTCATATTACAATAACAATCCATTACTTTTTTTCTTCGTATTCTACGACAGCCTTCGTAATAAAAGTTGATTTTGTCAATAAGCTATTTTTAATTCTTTGATTGGGCTAAAAATCATTTTGATTCCCTTACATTTGTGTTTTAGTCAAGTATATGAATTTAGTCAACGATCAATATGATATTCAAGGCATTCCAGCATTGGATCTTGTGCATGAATATGGCACACCACTTTATGTCTACGATACGGCGATAATTAAACGCCAAATCGATCGATTAAAAAATGCATTCACCGTACCTCATCTAGGGATCCATTTTGCTTGCAAAGCATTGAATAATATAAACATCCTTAAATTTGTAAAATCCTGTAATGTCGGTTTAGACACTGTCTCAATACAAGAAATTTGGCTTGGAATGAAAGCCGGATACACTCCAGATCAAATCATTTACACTCCGAATTGTGTCGGACTAGATGAAATTGAAATGGCTCTTCAACTAGGTGTACAAATCAATGTAGATCATATCGAAACACTTGAATATATTGGGACTCATTATCCAAACACAAAAATATGTATTCGAGTCAATCCTCACGTGATGGCTGGAGGAAATGAAAAAATAAGTGTAGGTCATATTGATTCAAAATTTGGTATTAGCATTTATCAATTGCCACTCGTAGTTCGATTGGTTCAAACGTTGAAATTGCATATCAATGGTCTCCACATGCATACAGGTTCCGATATTTTGGATGCTGGAGTATTTACTTTAGCTTCACAAATTCTATTCGACGCTGCTACGAAATTTCCTGATCTGGAATTTTTAGATTTTGGATCTGGACTAAAAGTACCTTATCAAACTGATGATGTTTGTACAGATATCGAAGAACTTGGAGAATTGTTAAGCAAATCTTTCAATGAATTTTGTACCCAATATGGAAGACAGTTAAAACTATATTTTGAACCGGGAAAATTTCTCGTATCAGAAAGTGGATACTTTTTTGCAAAAACAAATGTAATAAAGCAGACACCGTCTACTGTTTTTGCAGGGGTAGATTCTGGATTAAATCATTTGATTAGACCCATGTTTTATGGATCGTATCACCAGATTTTAAATATTAGCAATCCTAAGGCGCGACCAAGAATTTATAATGTCGTTGGCTATATTTGTGAGACTGATACATTCGCAAGTAATCGAGCGATCTCAGAGATTCATCCAAATGATGTCTTATGTTTTCGAAATGCAGGAGCCTATTGTTTTTCAATGTCATCAAATTATAATTCGAGATTTCGTCCAGCTGAAGTCATGGTTCATGAGGGCCGACATTATCTTATCAGACAGCGAGAAACATTAGAAGATTTATTGAAAAATCAAGTCGAAGCTATATAAATTTAAACATCATGCCATTACAAGAAGAATTTGAATCTCAAGGTAATTTTTTATTCAAATACAGAAGCCATTTTCCCAATATTATACTCATTGGCGGAATTATAGTTTTTTATTTCACATTAAAAAATTCAATTGATCCATTTGAAGCTTATTATCCTTATATTTGTTTATTGGTTTCTTTTTTAGGTTTGATCGTCCGAGTTGTTACAGTGGGATATACTCCTGCAAATACATCGGGTAGAAATACAGAGACTCAGGTCGCTGACACAGTCAATCAACTGGGCATTTATTCTACTGTTCGCCACCCACTTTATGTTGGCAATTTTTTGATGTATCTTGGTTTAGCCATGTTGACACACAATATTTGGTTTGTACTAATTTATATATTAGTGTTCTACTTATATTACGAACGAATAATGTTTGCGGAAGAACAATTTTTGCGTAAAAAATTTGGTGAAATTTATACCAAATGGGCTTTGAAAACACCAGCTTTTGTTCCTAATTTTAGTCAATTTCAGAAAGCCAATTTATATTTTAGTTGGAGAAAAGTTTTAAAAAAAGAAAAGAATGGTTTGGCAGCAATGTTTGCATTGTTTTATTTATTTTATTTAATTCGAAATTATGTATTGCAAGGAAAAATCACAATTGACTATTCCTTTTGGTTTATTTCAACTTGCTTTTCATTAATTTTATATATCATTCTAAAATATTTGAAATACAATAGTAATATATTGAATGAAGAAGGTAGATAATACCAGGTTAAAGTAGCGTTAAAATAGATTCTTCCTCCAATGAAAGTATTTTAAATTCAGTTACAAAATAAAAACGCATTTGAATCAACGAGCAATTTATCTAACAGTTGGACTAATGGCAATCGCATTGTTGGGTACTGCGATTATACAATGGTATTGGATTAATTGGTCCGTACAATTAAAAGAGGAGCAATTTGAAAAAGCGATAAAAGAATCACTTAAGCGAGTCGCAGCACGAATCGAAGATAATGGAGATTATTTGAACCTTTCTGAACAATACATTGCGCTCAAAGGGAGTTGGGAGCAGCAGAAAGAACTTGAAGAAATGAAAGACAGATTGAATCGAATCAATCCTCCAAGCTTAGACAAAAGAATTGATCCAAAAAATTTAGATTTTTTAATAAAAGAAGAATTGAAAGACATTGATCACTCAATGAAATTCTCATATAGTGTCTTTGATCTAAAAATGAAATCCTATATTATCCACAATGGCAATTTTGTAGTCACTTTAGGAGAAAATGAGAAGTCATCAGCAGCAGAAATAGACCCAGCCCAATTTCCAAAAGAATCTACATACGAAGTTGAATTATTCAATAGTATAGTGGGGTCATCAGGTATTTTAAAATTGAGTTTTCCCACCAAACAGAAATGGTTATGGAAATCAGTTTGGCCTATTCTAAGTTTATCTATTTTATTAATATCGTTAATATTGGCATGTTTTTCATATGTCATCTATGTTGTTTTTCGACAGAAAAAACTTTCTGAAATAAAAAATGACTTCGTTAATAATATGACTCATGAATTTAAAACACCTATTGCAACTATTTCATTAGCATCTGACTCCATAATGAGTCCTATGATCATTAATTCTCCCGATAAAATAAAGCGATTCGCAGATATCATCAAACAAGAAAACCGAAGAATGCTCTCACAAGTAGAAAAAGTCCTTCAGATGGCCTTACTTGACAAGCATGACTTCCAGTTAAGTCTGCGCTCATTAGATGTACATGAGATCATCCAACAAGCTGTAAATAATATCAACCTTCAAGTCACACAACGCCATGGAACATTAGAAATGGAACTCAAAGCAACACAAAGCAATGTGTACGCAGATCAAACCCACCTGACAAATATTATTTATAATCTTTTGGATAATGCCAATAAATATAGTCCAGAATCGCCCAAAATAGTAATACGAACACGGAATACTGGCACAATGAATCTTGAAATCTCAGTACAAGATTCAGGAATTGGCATGACGAAGGAATCACAAAAATTAATTTTTGAAAAATTCTATAGGGTGCCAACTGGCAATTTACATAATGTCAAAGGATTTGGACTGGGTTTGAGTTATGTTAAAGCTATGGTGCATGCCCACAATGGCAAAATTCGTATCATCAGTGAGTTAAATCATGGCAGTACTTTCATTCTTGACCTACCAATTCATATTAGTTAAAATATTTATCTTACTTTTAGACCACTTTTTACAGAAAACAGCGTTATAATATAAAATATCCCTTATGATCGCAACAAAACAGGAGCAAACCACCTCTTCACGAATCCTTTTGGTCGAAGATGATCGGAATTTTGGAGATGTATTGAGATCTTACCTTGAAATGCATGGATTTACAGTAGATCTTGCTGTAGATGGAATCGATGGATTTGAACAGTTCCGTAGAGCTGAATATGATATTTGCATTACTGACGTGATGATGCCTAGGAAAGATGGCTTTTCACTTGCTAAAGACATTCGCTCCAAAAATCCCGAACTTCCTATAATTTTTCTTACAGCAAAGACACTTAAGGAAGATATTCTTGAGGGATTCCGAATCGGAGGTGATGATTATGTTACAAAACCATTTAATTCTGAGGAGTTATTGTACCGTGTCAATGCTATTCTTCGACGCACCAAGAAACAAACAGGTGAAGAAGAGCAAGAGGAAGAAGAAGAAATCCGTATAGGAATATATCACTTTAATTACCCATTGCGATTTTTATATTTGAAAGATGGGGAGCAAATAACCGAAAAAGTAAAACTCTCGCCTAAAGAAGCAATGCTATTAAAATTGTTTTGTAAATATAGAAATAACGTCCTTCCAAGATCTGAAGCATTAACGAAGATCTGGGGAGAGGATAATTATTTCACTGCAAGAAGCATGGATGTATTTGTGACAAAATTGCGAAAATATTTAGCAAAAGATGAAACTATTGAAATTACAAATATTCATGGCAATGGATTCAGAATGATAGTTCGTGGAGAACAAGGATCTGAGTTATAGTTTAATTTTTTAAAACATCAAAGGGAACAGATTATTCTTTTATCCTTTGAGTGCCTTTCTATAGTAAAGATACACTCGATTGCTATGAATACCAATTCGAACTTAGAATTTATTTTCTAGTAAAATAATCCTTAAATTTAAGTAGGTATTGAACTGACTTAGATTCTCCATTAAACCATTTTACAAGCCTGTATCGAAAAAAAGAATTCAACGAATAAAATTCTTTAAAATGAAGCCAATCGCGTTGATCAGTCGAAATTTTTTGAAATAAGCATAAATTTCTTAAAGGTACATGAATATGCTTATAATCTTTTCGATTGGTTTTAATATATGAAACTAATAAGGCAGTGCTTCTCATCCACGTATCATGAAACAAAATAAAAGCCGATTTCTCAGCTAATAAGTCAGCATAGTAAAAATCAACAAATTGGTCATCGAATTTATGTCCGCCATCAATTAATATAAAATCAAATTTTCGATTTGATTGTACAATTTTAGGTAAAACAAAATGCGAATACTCTTCATTAAATTCTATTTGATTTTCAACATGTAATTTTTTAAAATTAGCAATTGCACCATAATTATATTTAGACTGAAAAGGATCCATTACAATGTGTTTGTAATCCACATTCTTATTGTGTTTTAACGCACCGCACAAAATATATAAAGCTGATTTTCCATAACCTAAACCAACTTCTAATGTGTTTTTTAGTTTATTTTCATTTATTAAATTATACATAAACTCAGCTTCTTCATCCTTTACGGGTGTATACTTGTCGTGGTCTGGGACAAAGAAGACCTTTTTAATGTCACTAATTTCCATAATATATCTATTTTAGCAATTCAAATTTCTAATACTTACAAAAAAGAATAGAAATCTGCTTTTAACAACTAATTTTATTACTCTAGGTTCTTTAATTTCAAAGATTTAATTATTTTATTTACTCATTTGATTTCACGACCAGGAATGTATGGTACTTTTGCATCTTCCATTAAGCCATGAATTTTCTTTACCTCAACTTGAAGTTCTTTTATTTGAGATTTAATTTGCTCCAATTTTTTAACAGCTATTTGGTATGATTCTTTATACGTTTCAGGAATGCTTGAACTTGAATTCCACAATGCATATTCGATTGTTCCCAACCGATCATTCACACTTGGAGACGTCTCAAATTCACGAGACTTTTTCGTCCCATCGCCATACAATTCAATAGCCAAAGCATTTACTTTTTTTGTCATTGCATTCAATGGTTCGACAAACATTTTTGGGGAACTTGGAATATCTAAAGCTGCAGATGACATTGATTGTATTTCACTTTTCATTTTGGTAAATACATTATTTACTACACCCAATTCCCTATTAGTTTCGGTTATTTTTTTATAAAATGCGACATTCTCAGACATATTTTTTGTCTGTAATTTTCCTTGTTGCAGCAATTTACAATTAAAACTGATTGGATCTGAAATTTGAGTAATCACCCCATCAACATTTTTACTTATGACAGCAGTGTACTTACCGGGCATGACCAAATGGCCAGTCTCAAAGTCGCCAAACAATTCATCCGCTTCAGGAGATCTTCTAGTATTGATTGGAGAATTTAATTTGCTCCTTAAATTCCAATAAACAGTATTCAGACCTTTCTTTGCTGGAACTTTTATATGTTGAATTACTTGTTGATTTTCATCAGAAATCGTAACAAATAAATATGGGTCAGACTGCTGATCTTCTGCTCGTAATTCTTCGATGCTAGGATAATCTATTTTCTCGCCTTTCTCTAATTTTGCCTTTTCCTTTTCTTTTCGAAGTTCCTTTAATTTCTTATTTTCTTCTTTAACATAAAATCTGATTTGAGCGCCAAAAGTTGGATTTGCGGCTGTAAAATAATTACTTCCCAGATGACCTTTGTCTCGTAAGCCAATCGGTGTTCTTTGGATATACATTAAAGCATCTCTCACTGGAAATATTTTAGCACTTTTATCAATCGTAAGTGATTTACTATTTCTCAAATGAGAATAATCATCAAGGACATAAAACCCTCTCCCAAATGTTGCGATTACAATATCATTTTCTCTTCGCTGAAGTTCAATATCGCGCACTGCTATTGTTGGCAAACCATTTTTTAACTGAATCCAATGCTGTCCATTATCATTAGAAAAATAGCATCCAAATTCTGTTCCAACAAACAACAAATCGGGATCTACATGATCCTCTGCAATGGAATAAATAGATCCACGTTGCGGTAAATCACTGACTATCATTTTCCATGTATTTCCACCATCACTTGTTTTTAATAAATAAGGTTTGAAATCGCCATAGCGGTGATGATTAAAGCAAACATATGCTGTGTTTTTATCATGCAATGAAGCGATAATCTGATGCACATAAGACTGATCTGGAACTCCATTAATTTTGTCAATTTTCTTCCACGTTTTTCCACCATCCATAGTCAATTGTATCAAGCCATCATCAGTGCCAACCCAAATTATATTTTCATCAAACTTTGATTCTGCAATAGAAGTTGTCTGGCCAAAAATGTCAGTACTCATATTTTTTGCAATTGCATCAACAGACCATACTTTATCCATCACTTGGATTTTATTGCGATCCACCTGTCTTGATAAATCATCACTTATGGCAGTCCAAGAATTTCCTTGGTCATCAGTTTTAAATAAACGATTTGCGCCAAAATATAAACGTTTTGGATTGTGTTGACTGATTAATAGAGGAGCATCCCAATTCCAACGATAAGGAGCATCAGATTCCTTTTCTACAGGTTTAATAAACAAATATTCACCATTTGAATGATCGTACCGTACTAGGCCTCCATACTGACTTTGAGCATAAATTATATTGGGATCAGTAGGATCGACCTGCGACTCAAAACCATCTCCTATTGAAGTTACGAACCAATCAGAATTAGTAATTCCATTGATTGAAGTCGTTCTACTTGGTCCACCAAAACTACAATTGTCTTGTGTTCCTCCATGAACATTGTAAAATGGATAAGCATTATCAGTTGATACCTTATAAAATTGAGTTATCGAAAGATTTGATTTAAAATCCCAAGTCTTTGCATGATCATATGTCTCATAAATACCACCATCACAACCTACCAATAAATGATTTGGATCTTTTGGATCCACCCATATGGCGTGGTTGTCTATATGCTTATTTATCTCGCCTAAATTCGATACAGTTTTTCCACCATCATATGATACTTTATAATAGGTGTCTGTGATATATATTTTATTCACATCATGGGGATCGCAATCAATCTCTTGATAATAATTACCAGAAGTAAATGTACTAGACATTTTTGTCCAACTTACTCCACTATCTTTTGATCTATAAATCCCACCTTTATCTTCTTTCGCCTCAACCACTGCATAGAGTACTTCCGACTTAATTGAACTTATAGCTATCCCAATTCTTCCGATATCTCCACTCGGAAGCCCTTCAATTTTTTTCCAATTAATACCACCATCTATCGATTTAAATACTGCGGACTCTGGACCTCCTCCAATATAAGTAAAAACTTTTCGCATTCTTTGATGGAATGCAGCATATAATACTTTAGGATTCTTGGGATCTATAAGTAGATCATTACAACCTGTATACTGACTCACTGATTTTACATTTTTCCATGTCAAACCTCCATCTTCACTTTTATAAACACCTCGTTCTCCACCTTCTTTCCAAACTGGTCCATAGGCTGCTACATAAATAGTATTTGAGTTTGTCGGATCTATGATAATTTTTGCAATATGTTCAGAAGTTTTCAAACCCATATTTTTCCAGGATTTACCACCATCTTCTGATTTATAAACGCCGTCGCCATAAGCTACTGAACGTTGATTATTATTCTCCCCAGTTCCGACCCAGACAGTCGAAGCATTATTTGGATCCAGACTAACACAACCAATTGAATAGGATCCTTCACTTTCAAAAATGGGCTGAAAATTAGTTCCCTTATTTGTAGTCTTCCAAACTCCTCCTGAAGCTACAGCTACATAGTATTCTGACGGATTATTTGCATTTACAGCAAAATCTGAGATTCTACCGGATGCTATTGCTGGTCCAATGGCTCTCCATGAAACTGAGGCTAGCTCCTTAGACATACCTTGCCCAATTAATTCAAAACTGAAACAACCAAAAATTACCAAGCTGATAAAGGAAAAAACTTTCATGATCCTAAATTAAGCCACGAAACTAATGAATCTTTTGGATCCTATTTAATTTAAACCCAAATAAAAAAGCCCCCCTTCAATTGCTTGAAGAGAGGCCATCCCAAAAACCGATTTATCTGCGCTTTTGCTCTTTGGGGCGAGCTAAGCTATCTCATGATTAACTTTTTGTTTAGTCGATCACTACCATTCTCTTAGTTGCTGTGAAGTTCGCAGCATCTAATTGATAGTAGATCACTCCATTTCCATTAAGATCTGATTTGTTAATCACCTTTGTGTTAACTCCTTTCACTCCTTCGATCTCGTATACTCGCAATACCTTGCCAGTTACATCATACATTGTTAATGTTGCTGCTGCTGCTGTTGGTAAATTGAATGATACTACTGTCTGCTTGTTAAATGGATTTGGCTCATTCTGGAATAATTCAAACACTGCTGTCTCTACTACTCCTGTATTTGTTCTTGCGCTCAACTTCACATTCTTCGCATTCAATGATACGTCGTATGCTTCTGCTGTAGTCACTTCACTATTGATCGCGATCGCTGATCCGATGTTTATTGATTTGTTTGCTTTGAATACTACTGTGAATAATACTTCTTCTGCACCATAGCTTTCTCCCTTGTTTGAGTTCCAGCTTGTTGTGATGATTCCGTTACTTACTCTTGATAATCCAAAGTTGCCTTCTGTTGTCTTCAATGATCCTGCTTCTACTCCTTCGAATGTAAGCGCTGATGCATCAAATTTCATTGTGAACTGGTAACCACTGATATTGTTGAAGTCACTTGACTTGAACGATACTTTGTAAGTCTCACCTGCTTGTACTGCTTTGTCATTGATCTCGAAATTCAATGTTCCTGCACTTCTAGTCGTAGCAGCTCCTGCTACTCCTGCTCTTGCATTCTCATTGATATCTCCCATCTTGATCGCATAGAAATCTGCTGTCTTTGATGCTGCATTCAACATCACGTTTGCAGTTCTTGGTGCTGACCATGGTGTTGTAGGATCTGCAAATACATATGAATTCGGTACAAATGTCCATGATTTCACTGATTTGAACTCGCTTGTCACACCTAAGATCAATTTTCTGATCTCTGACATATCTGCTGCTGTAATTGTGTTTGTCGCGTTAACATCCGCTGCTATCAATAAGTATGGGCTTGTGATTGCCTCTTGACCTAAGATATGCTTCTGTATTTTCACGATATCTGCAGTTGTTACTCCATTTAAATGGTCGTCGTTACGATTTGGCTTAACTGTGTATTCTACATCTTTTGCCAAATTCAAGAATGCATATGGACTTCCTGTTCCTTGCTTCATCATTTGACCATTCTTTAATAATTCCATGTTTACTGACTTAGCTTCTTCATTCTTTATAGTTTTGATAGCTCCAGTAATCTTTCCAAATGATCCTCCGTTTGGACATACATCGTTTACATCTTGGATGATGATTTGTGTCTTACAGAAATCTGTATTTCCTTCCTCATCTTCTACCCACATTTCTACGTCTAAGATCAACTCGTCTCCTGCTCCTGCTGCTACGAAATCTTCGCAACAGATTGTACGACTTGTAGCTGTCTTATCTCCATTGAAATAAAACTTCAACTTGTCTTTCGGTGTACAATTGTCAAAGCTTCCTAAGTTCAAATCTACTGCCCAGATATCAATACATCCTGTAGCTGGCATTGGTACTGTGATAATTCCTGTCAAACAGTATGGCGTTGGTTTCTTGCAATCTTTTACTTCAAATAATGTCTCGCATACACCTACATTACCACAACCGTCTTCCACAAACCACTTGATCTTGTGTATACCCAATGGATATGTTCCACTTGCATCAAACGGATTGAATCTGTCATCTGCATAATCATTGTGATTTACTAATGCTGTATCTCCTGCTGCTCTTTCTTTCTGTGTCAATGATCCTACTCGGTAATCATAACCGCCATGGATTCCTTTGCCATCATTCCAGATATCTATCTTATATTCCCACTTCAACCAATCCACTGGTGAACAGCTATCAAATGCTGATGCTGTCAATGTGATATGGTTTACGCATAAGCCTGTTCTTGCATCTATTGTTGCAAGTCCTTGACCTGAACAATCTGGTGCTCCACAGCTCACCACTGGTGCATCTGTATCTGCTACCTTGATGATCTCTGTATACTCCCATCTTCCTAAGCCATTCCAGCATAAGTCTGTTGGGTCATACTGACACCAGTCGATTACTGTCCAAGTTCTGATGATCTTTAAACATGCATCTGGTTCTACTGTGAATCTTTCGTCTTTGTATTCAATCGCGATTAATGCACAATTGTCATCTGCTCCATTTACAACTTTAGGTCTTCCTAATGCTGGATTATCTGGTGACCAGTCTCTAGGTCCACAACCTGGTATTGTCGGTACTACTGAACATTCGTTTGGTCCCCATGTAATATCATCTAAGATATCAAAACATACACCTGAAATCCAGAATGGATCGCAATCAACGATATAGATCGTCTGTGATGCTGTGATATTTCTCCATGCTGTTCCAAATCCAAATGTTCTTGTGATACTTCCTTGTCCGCAATGGATATTGTTTCTTGCATCGATCTCCGGTGCTACTGCACATGTTGATAATGCATATCCATCTTGTCCCCATACTAACTCATACTTGCGATCCCAATGCGCTGTATCAAACAATGCATAATAGAAATCACATGCTACATCATATGCTTCTCTCGAATTGATTGGTAAACCTGGAGTTCCGCCTGGGTAATCATGGATATTCTTTTCACAATATCTATGACAAACGATATCCTTTTGATACTACTTTTCTTCTTGATGTAAGATCTGTTACGATTCGTCCAAATGTTGCATTGTTTGGATTTTCCAACGCTGCTTCTGATGGATCAAACCAGAACCAACAGCTCACTACCATATCCGGTGGTGCTACGATTACTGGTGGTTGTTTGTCTTGGATTTCTACTTCTACCATACAATCATTGAAGTGACCTTCTTGTAATGATATATTCGTCCATGTGTTTGGATGTATTGGGCCTGCTCCTGGATTCTTGTCAGATACACGCAATACTACCATGATCGTTTGACCTACATCTGCACAACAGAATTTTGTGAAATCGTCAAAATATACTTGGTTGCCTGGTGCTGCTGTTCCTGGATGATCGTCCCCGTTCAATCCATTACAACTTCTTCTATTGTCATATGGAGGCAATACACCATTTCTTGTTGGTCTATCTCTTCCATCTAACAATTCTTCCATTCTTATGATCTTATAGTATACGTGTGGCTTACAGTTGTCAAATGATCCTTCATTTACATCTTCTGCATACAACTTCGCTATACCTTCTCCTGTACTTTGATTGTTTGACAAGGCTATCACTGTTCCTCTTCTACATACTGGTACTGGTGGTACATTGTCTACTACGTTCAATTTCACTAACTTTCTTGTGATATTTCCACAACAGTCTTGTGCTATGATCCATGCATCTTGTACTCCTTCAGGTAAGTTGATTACTACATAACCTGCTACTTCATTTCCTAATACTGTTCCGTCTGATACCTCTACTGTGTAGTGGATTTCATTTGAACAATTGTCTACTAACCATGCTGGTGGTACTTCCCATCTTCCTGTACATGTCCATACTTCCATATTTACTAATATTGTATCTGGATACAATACTTTCGGTCCTTCTGGATCTGCTACTTTGATGATTTGGCTATGACCGCCAATCTCTCCTGTACACCAGTCTAACACTGTCCATTTTCTCAACACTTTGTAACATCCTATTGGACCTGCATCACAACCTGCTTCTGCTAAATTAAACACTACATCTTCGTATGTTGTACTTAAGTTTCTGCAATTTGCTGCTGGTCTTCCTGTTCCATGCCACATAACGTGTACATCTGGTCCCCAACATGGGAAGCCTTGTGCTGGATCGTATGATGGATGCGCTGGATAATATACTGGATCTGGACTTGGATGTCCAAAATATTTACTTGTCACATCATCGATACAATTCCATCCCAATACTCTTGGTGATCTCGCTCCAAAATTGAATGGATCATTTACATAATAGTTTGGATCTGCTCCAATTGCTACTAATGCTTTGAATAATACTGAGTCTAAGATATATCCGTCCAAACACTCTACTCCCAAATGTGATGGCTTGTAGTAATGTGCGTCGAAATTCTTCACTTTATCGATCTTGTTATTACATAATAACATATTTAATTCTAATCCATCATAATTCACTGGCAATGTCACATCTAACAATTTACCTAAGCCTACTGTGATTACTTGCACACATGTACCTCTATTGCCTGAAGCATCTGTAGCTGTCCATGTTCTTGTGATTAATCTGTCATATCCCAATGCACATGTTCCTTGTCTTGCTACATCTCTATAGCTCAATGAATATCCACAGCCAAAACCTGGTACGCATGTACTAGCTAAACATTCTGTAACTGTAGGGAATCCAGTGATACTTGGATCAATTGAAGTTCCACATGGTAAACATGTGTCTACTGGACAAACAATTCTTGGTGCCAATTTATCTTCTACTCTGATATGTCCCCAACACTTGTTGCCAGTTGCTGGATCGATAACTGTAGCTTTGAATTCTCTTCCGATATCTGCACATGTGATCTGTGCTCCTGCTTGATTTGAGCATCTGTCTACTAATGCATTTGTTGCCCAATCTCTTAATTCTACAATATAATCATCATAACAGCCATAAGGACCGCCTTCTAATACCATATCTGCTCCAATAGTAGCTTTACAGCTATCATCTAAACTTACTTGAATATCATCGTTGCATGCTAATGCCTTTGTAGCATTCGCATATTCGTTTACACATACATCGAATGTACATGTAGACATATTTCCAGCTGAATCAGTTGCTTTATAACATAAAGTTGTGCATCCAATTGGGAAGAAACAACCTGGTCCATATGGAGCACCACAAGTTTGAACTACTGGTAATCCAATTGCACGCTCAGACTTATAACAAATATCGCCATTAAACATTCTACTTAAAAATGTACCAGCAATTACAAATGGAGAAGCACCATAAACTACTCTACCTACTCTCACATCAATACCAAGAACTCCGTTTCCTTGGATTGCTGAATTACATGGAGCAGCAGCGTTTTTATAGAAGAAAGATGCCCCATTTGAAACACCATAAATAGCCATTCCTCTTGTTTCACCCGGATTAATTATTCCAGTCAAAGCTGTCCTACTATTAATAATCATCTCTCCTTCACAATTAAACGAAGTATCAGATTGAGTTATACCCATTTCCATTCTTGTTAAACCTCTTGGTACAGCAGGTGGAAATGCGCCATTAACACCAACTTTAACAGAATCACCACCTATTTTTGACCATGCTGCTGCATTATTAATAACTCCAACAAATGACACAGGACTATTAGTTAAATATACAGCATATAAATTTCCAGCATTATTCCAAGGCATGAATTTAATACTACTTATAGCTAAAGGAACAGTTCCTAGATTTACTACATCGAACATTATACCAATATTAAATGTCGTTGCAGTCAAACCGTTGTCAGCATTTAATCCACAACCTGTAGATAGAGTTTCAGTACCAACAAAGAAACTACCTGAAGGACAGTTATCCATTGCCATAAATGCTGGTGCATTCCATGCAACTTCACATTCTCCAGGACCTGCATTTAAAGTCACAGTTCCCTTCGGACATCCTACGATAACTGGGGGCTCTAGATCCGCTACAATTACAGTTTGAACAGCAGTATCCATTACACATGATCTCAAACTTAACCATGTAATATTGAATGTATCTGCATTAGGTAAAACAATTCCTGTTGATGGACATAAAGTATAAAGTGCTAAATCATAAATACACGCATTTACAGGCAAAGGAGTCAATCTATAGTATATTTGCCGAGTGGTATCTGCTGGACAATCAACAACAAATGGACAAACCGTATTTGGAACGATACATGCCAATGGTGAAGGAGTACAAGATCCTGGAGCCAAAGGAAAAATCATAGTAGTAGCTGGTGCCTGAATATTTGCCTTTTCAGCAAACGACAAGGTAACAGTCAATCTTCTTGCAAAATCACCTCCAACATCATCACGAACTCTTAAAATCCAATTACCATTCGCGGCTGTCATCTGATTCAAACAGGTAACATTTGGTGTAATCGTTGTAAAACATGTTGAAGAAGTTAATGTACCTTCTGGCTTACGCTTTCCATATCCATTACTTGGAATTGTTGTAGCAATAGTAGTCCTAACTGTATCACAAAATGCAATTGTTACACTATCATTTCCTCCAAAATTATCTGTTGATAATTCCAAAATCTCACCAGATGGACTTACTAAATAAATATCTAAATCACTATAAAATGTGTGATTCGATGTAAAAAATACAGAATCCAATTTATGACATGCTGGATTTATTCCTGCAACTGGAATCACAAAATCATCCTCGGAGTCTGTAGCAGTAGAACAAGCTCCTGTGCTAGCAGGGTTTGGGATAATTTGCACTCCCGTATTAGGAATATTCAATGTAAAATTTAAATTACATTGTGCAGATAAGCCAAAAGTGAATAATATTCCTAATAATGTTAAACTTATTTGTTTTATTAATTTCATAATTAGAGTTTTAATAGGTTAATTAAATCACTAAATTCTTGTCCCCCATTGTCTCGACATGAATCGATTCAATGCTTCTCCATCGGTAATATTGTTCCACTTTACAGCAGTATTCAAAAATGCAGAGGTTACAGCAACAGAAGTTTCAAAAGGAATTCTCTTTGCTCTGTCAAAAAGTTCAAAGTAAGTTGATACATTTCAATCTTACGTTCCAAATTAAGGGAAGGATTCGTCTTCTCTAATTCAGATAATTCATCTATTGACTTTTGCAATAGGTTTTGAGATTGAAGGTTCTTTTTAAATGGCGGCAATGTAGAATTCTGAGCATAACACTCAGTTGAAATAAAAGCCACAATCAAAACAATCAATCTTAGGAATAAAAATTTCATGAGATTTAGTTTTAGTTATACAAAATTTTAGATATATACAAAACTTAAAACCAAACCTAAATCGATGATACGCATATACGTAAACATGAATTTACATGTGATTCAAAACCCCTTTAGGGCTGAATAAACAAGAAGACTAATGAATGATTGGATTGCTTCGCCAATGAGAGATTAGTCCTGAGTTTGGTTTATTTGCTGACAAAAGTATATAACAATGTGTAAACCTCAAAAGCTATTTTTATATATTTATAACAATAATGTATATTCTCCTTTAAATCAATAAAAAAGCCCCCCTTCAATTGCTTGAAGAGAGGCCATCCCAAAAACCGATTTATCTGCGCTTTTACTCTTTGGGGCGAGCTAAGCTATCTCATGATTAAACTTTGTTTAGTCGATCACTACCATTCTCTTAGTTGCTGTGAAGTTCGCAGCATCTAATTGATAGTAGATCACTCCATTTCCATTAAGGTCTGATTTGTTAATCACCTTTGTGTTAACTCCTTTCACTCCTTCGATTTCGTATACTCTCAATACCTTGCCAGTTACATCATACATTGTTAATGTTGCTGCTGCTGCTGTTGGTAAATTGAATGATACTACTGTCTGTTTGTTAAATGGATTTGGCTCATTCTGGAATAATTCAAACATTGCTGTTTCTACTACTCCTGTATTTGTTCTTGCGCTCAACTTCACATTCTTCGCATTCAATGATACGTCGTATGCTTCTGCTGTAGTCACTTCACTATTGATCGCGATCGCTGATCCGATGTTTACTGATTTGTTCGCTTTGAATACTACTGTGAATAATACTTCGTCTGCACCATAGCTTTCTCCCTTGTTTGAGTTCCAGCTTGTTGTGATGATTCCGTTACTTACTCTTGATAATCCAAAGTTGCCTTCTGTTGTCTTCAATGATCCTGCTTCTACTCCTTCGAATGTAAGCGCTGATGCATCAAATTTCATTGTGAACTGGTAACCACTGATATTGTTGAAGTCACTTGACTTGAACGATACTTTGTATGTCTCGCCTGTTTCAATTGCTTTGTCATTGATTTCGAAATTCAATGTTCCTGCACTTCTAGTCGTAGCAGCTCCTGCTACTCCTGCTCTTGCATTCTCATTGATATCTCCCATCTTGATCGCATAGAAATCTGCTGTTTTTGATGCTGCATTCAACATCACGTTTGCAGTTCTTGGTGCTGACCATGGTGATGTAGGATCTGCAAATACATATGAATTCGGTACAAATGTCCATGATTTCACTGATTTGAACTCGCTTGTTACACCCAAGATCAGTTTTCTGATCTCTGACATATCTGCTGCTGTTATTGTATTTGTCGCGTTTACATCCGCTGCTATCAATAAGTATGGGCTTGTGATTGCCTCTTGACCTAAGATATGCTTCTGTATTTTCACGATATCTGCAGTTGTTACTCCATTTAAATGGTCGTCGTTACGATTTGGCTTAACTGTATATTCTACATCTTTTGCCAAATTCAAGAATGCATATGGACTTCCTGATCCTTGCTTCATCATTTGACCATTCTTTAATAATTCCATGTTTACTGACTTAGCTTCATCATTCTTTATAGTTTTGATAGCTCCAGTAATCTTTCCAAATGATCCTCCGTTTGGACATACATCGTTTACGTCTTGGATGATGATTTGTGTCTTACAGAAATCTGTATTTCCTTCCTCATCTTCTACCCACATTTCTACGTCTAAGATCAACTCGTCTCCTGCTCCTGCTGCTACGAAATCTTCGCAACAGATCGTACGACTTGTAGCTGTCTTATCTCCATTGAAATAAAACTTCAACTTGTCTTTTGGTGTACAATTGTCAAAGCTGCCTAAGTTCAAATCTACTGCCCAAATATCAATACAACCTGTAGATGGCATTGGTACTGTGATAATTCCTGTCAAACAGTATGGTGTTGGTTTCTTGCAATCCTTTACTTCAAATAATGTCTCGCATACACCTACATTACCACAACCGTCTTCCACAAACCACTTGATCTTGTGTATACCCAATGGATATGTTCCACTTGCATCAAACGGATTGAATCTGTCATCTGCATAATCATTGTGATTTACTAATGCTGTATCTCCTGCTGCTCTTTCTTTCTGTGTCAATGATCCTACTCGGTAATCATAACCGCCATGGATTCCTTTGCCATCATTCCAGATATCTATCTTATATTCCCACTTCAACCAATCCACTGGTGAACAGCTATCAAATGCTGATGCTGTCAATGTGATATGGTTTATGCATAAGCCTGTTCTTGCATCTATCGTTGCTAATCCTTGACCTGAACAATCTGGCGCTCCACAGCTCACCACTGGTGCATCTGTATCTGCTATCTTAATCAACTCTGTATACTCCCATCTTCCTAAGCCATTCCAGCATAAGTCTGTTGGGTCATACTGACACCAGTCAATTACTGTCCATTTTCTGATGATCTTTAAACATGCATCTGGTTCTATTGTGAATCTTTCGTCTTCGTATTCAATCGCGATTAATGCACAATTGTCATCTGCTCCATTTACTACTTTTGGTCTACCCAATGAAGGATTGTCTGGTGACCAGTCTCTTGGTCCACAACCTGGTATTGTCGGTACTACTGAACACTCGTTTGGTCCCCATGTAATATCATCTAAGATATCAAAACATACTCCTGAAATCCAGAATGGATCGCAATCAACGATATAGATCGTCTGTGATGCTGTGATATTTCTCCATGCTGTTCCAAATCCAAATGTTCTTGTGATACTTCCTTGTCCGCAATGGATATTGTTATGCATCGTTTGGATTTTCCAACGCTGCTTCTGATGGATCAAACCAGAACCAACAGCTCACTACCATATCTGGTGGTGCTACGATTACTGGTGGTTGTTTGTCTTGGATTTCTACTTCTACCATACAATCATTGAAGTGACCTTCTTGTAATGATATATTCGTCCATGTGTTTGGATGTATCGGGCCTGCTCCTGGATTCTTGTCAGATACACGCAATACTACCATGATCGTTTGACCTACATCTGCACAACAGAATTTTGTGAAATCGTCAAAATATACTTGGTTGCCTGGTGCTGCTGCACCTGGATGATCGTCGCCGTTCAAGCCATTACAGCTTCTTCTATTGTCATATGGAGGTAATACACCATTTCTTGTCGCTCTATCTCTTCCATCTAACAATTCTTCCATTCTTATGATCTTATAGTATACGTGTGGTTTACAGTTGTCAAATGATCCTTCATTTACATCTTCTGCATACAACTTCGCTATACCTTCTCCTGTACTTTGATTGTTTGACAAGGCTATCACTGTTCCTCTTCTACATACTGGAACTGGTGGTTCGTTGTCTACTACATTCAACTTCACTAACTTTCTTGTGATATTTCCACAACAGTCTTGTGCTATGATCCATGCATCTTGTACTCCTTCAGGTAAGTTGATTACTACATAACCTGCTACTTCATTTCCTAATACTGTTCCTTCTGTTACCTCTACTGTGTAGTGGATTTCATTTGAACAATTGTCTACTAACCATGCTGGTGGTACTTCCCATCTTCCTGTACATGTCCATACTTCCATATTTACTAATATTGTATCTGGATACAATACTTTCGGTCCTTCTGGATCTGCTACTTTGATGATTTGGCTATGTCCACCAATCTCTCCTGTACACCAGTCCAAAACTGTCCACTTTCTTAACACTTTGTAACATCCGATTGGACCTGCATCACAACCTGCTTCTGCCAAATTAAACACTACATCTTCGTATGTTGTACTTAAGTTTCTGCAATTTGCTGCTGGTCTTCCTGTTCCTTGCCACATAACGTGTACATCTGGTCCCCAACATGGGAAACCTTGTGCTGGATCATATGATGGATGCGCTGGATAGTATACTGGATCTGGACTTGGATGTCCAAAATATTTACTTGTCACATCATCGATACAATTCCATCCCAATACTCTCGGTGATCTCGCTCCAAAATTGAATGGATCATTTACATAATAGTTTGGATCTGCTCCAACTGCTACTAATGCTTTGAATAATACTGAGTCTAAGATATATCCATCCAAACATTCTACACCTAAGTGTGATGGCTGATAATAATGCGCGTTGAAATTCTTCACTCTGTCGATCTTGTTATTACATAATAACATATCTGCTTCTAATCCATCATAATTCAATGGTACTGTTACGTCTAACAACTTACCTAAGCCTACTGTGATCACTTGTACACATGTACCTCTATTGCCTGAAGCATCTGTTGCTGTCCATGTTCTTGTGATCAATCTATCATAACCTAATGCACATGTACCTTGTCTTGATACATCTCTATAGCTCAATGAATATCCGCAGCCAAAACCTGGTACGCATGTACTTGCTAAACATTCTGTTACATCTGGGAATCCAGTGACACTTGGATCAATTGACGTTCCACATGGTAAACATGTATCTGCAGGACATACTATTCTTGGTGCCAATTTATCTTCTACTCTGATATGTCCCCAACACTTGTTGCCAGTTGCTGGATCGATAACTGTAGCCTTGAACTCTCTTCCGATATCTGCACATGTGATCTGTGCTCCTGCTTGATTTGAGCATCTGTCTACTAATGCATTTGTAGCCCAATCTCTCAATTCTACGATATAATTATCATAACAACCATAAGGGCCGCCTTCTAATACCATGTCCGCTCCGATAGTAGCTTTACAGCTATCATCTAAACTTACTTGAATATCATCATTACATGCTAATGCTCTTGTAGGATTTGCAAATTCATTTAC
>JADKGL010000032.1 GCA_016722295.1 Saprospiraceae bacterium | reverse complement strand
TATCCCAACATTCGATCCAATCATTTCTATATGTGAAGGAGAAAAAATTTCCTCTCCCCAATATATCATTAAATGGAATAAAAGGATCTTGGGCTCCTCAAGTATTAAATGATTCTACTGTAGAATATATTTTACAGTAGAACAAGGACAATGTGCATCATCAGCTATTATGAAAAATAAAAATCAATAAAAAAAATTAAACCTGAGTTCGCAATTCCCGATATTTGCGAGGGAGATATACTTTGCCATTATCAAATATTTCACTCAATGGAATAAGAGGCAGTTGGTTTCCGGCACTTGACAATATGAATACACAAAATATTTTTTACTCCTGATAACAATCAATGCGCCACTCCAAGCAGTATAATTATTAGAGTAAATGCTAAAACTGATCCTATATTTAACTCCATAAATCCTATTTGTTTTGGCAGTCAAAAAAATCCATTACAAAATACTTCATTAAATGGAATTTCAAGAATGGATTCCACTTTTGATAATCAAAAACCATTGATTACACATTTATTCCAGATACACAGTATTGTGCCAAAATTATAGTCTTAGTATTGCAATACTTCCAAAACAGGGTGTTGAATTTAAACACATAGAGCCAATTTGCAAAGGAGATTATTTAGAAGATCTCCGACTACATCAATACATGGAGTCAAAGGATATTGGACACCACAGTTGAATAATCAGCAGAGTACCATGTATACATTTCATGTTATAGGTGATCAATGTGTCACTGACTCAACAAAAAAATTTGCTCATTATAGTAAATGATTTGCCCATAGCAGATGCAGGAAAAGATACAAGTATATATGAAGTAGTAGTCTATAAATCTTCATGGAAAAGGAGGTCTAACTTATCATTGGTATCCAGATACAGATTTAAGCTGTGATCATTGTGAAAGACCTACTTGTAGCGCATTGCAAACGATTCAATATCAACTAGAGGTAACTGACGAAAATGGATGTACTGACATCGATAGTGTTTGGATATTTGTAAATCAGAATATTGATGTTTTTGTACCAAATGTCTTTAGCCCTAACAATGATCAATATAATGATATTTTTACGATCTATTCAGAAGACAAATCCTATTTCATCAGAACTATGAGTATTTATGATCGTTGGGGAGAACAGCTATTTTATGGAACTAACTTAAAGGCTGGTCAAGGATGGAATGGCACATTCAGAGAGAATCAAGCTCTACCTGGAGTATATGTATATATCATTAATGCTGAAAATGAAAGGGGGATAAGAAGGCAATTAATAGAGATTGTACCTTATTGCGATAAATTTTAATAAACGAATTAGTATACATTGACAAAGAATAATTCATAAGTGAATGGACTGTGTTGATCTAAGCTTTAAAATTTTTCAATCATATCATTTCTAACTTTAATAAAAATTTCTATTTTTACAAAAAATAATGAAGAATATAATTCAAACAATACTACTCATATCGTTTAGTAATTTCTGCAATGCCCAAAATGAGATATATCAACTTGTTACCCAAAGTCGCAAAAGTCTAAAAAGAGAAAACTATGAGCTAAAAAAAAATGAATTACATTATTCACTCTCCAAAGAAGGTGAATTCCTAAGAGATACAAGCATTGTTCTTGGTGGTGAAAAAATTGCATGTAGCTATTCCTATTCTATCATTTATAAACATAAGCCCAACGAGAATATTCAGTACAAATTAAATTCAGATCAAGTATTAGATTTTTATTCAAGAGATAGTTTTAATTCTATGGATCAGGTCGTATTAAATGAAACAAAATATCCTTTGATGGGAGATAACCAAAGTGATAAGTTCACAAGGATCTTCTATAATGCAGCTAATCAAATAACACAACTTGAAAATTCTAAATGTGGTAACTGTTCTAATGATTTAGAATGTGAAATGAAGTATTATGAAAACGGTTATATCGAGTCAATTGAGCTAAAAACAAACATTATCTCCACATTAATACAATCCACAAAAGAAGAGAATCAGATCAAATATGTTGCTAGGATTATACTAGGAGAGGAGTTTAAAGAAATGCAGAATATGCTCGGTAAAGCTGATGAAAACGATGCTGGAGTTAAAATTAAAACTAAACAAGTACTTCATATAGGAATCCAAAATAATCCAGATACTATAATTAGTTATTTATTTGAAAATGAAAATAGTAGTTTTTATAAAACGTATTTTGCTTTACTCACCAAAGTTGGAGATGTCTTAGAAGAGATTTCCTTTAACCAGAATGGGGATATACTTAAACATATTACAATAAAGTACAATGAAAGTAATCAAATCATTGAAAGAAAAAATGTACTTAGTGATCAAAGATTTACTAATACCTTTGATGGTTCAAAACCTATAATAGAATTTAATGAAGATGGCAGCTATAAAAAATTCATTTATGAAAATAATATCTGCAAAGGATATTATAGCTATTCGGCTGCAACAAATGAAATCCAAGAGATTGTGATTTATGAGAATTAAGCGATTAACAAAAAATCTTTTTGAAAAGTAATAATAAACAGCTTTATTCAATTAGCTTGGTATAGCTTTGAATGAATAAGACGGATGAAGTTTGCTAAAATTGGGATAATCTATCTTAATTTTGTAATTTTATTTTATTTAAAATTAAGCAATAGAGAAACTATATTAGAACTTAAATCAGTGCTTCGATCGTAATGTAGATGCCTTCAGCTAGCACAAGTCTAAGACTTGTGCTGATGTATCTATTATAAGCAACAGAAACATTAATAAATTATTCCTCAACAGATTATTTGGAATAATATGATACAAGTCTTATTTTTGTGGTATGAGCACTAAATACAAATTTCTAGATCCAGAAGGAATATATTTTGTTAGCTTTGCTACAGTTGGGTGGGAGGATGATTTTACTCGAATAGAAATCAAGAATAAAGTATGGCACAAGTCAAAGACTTGCACCAGCTTGGGGCTACTATCCAATATTTGAAAAAGATCAAGGATGAAATTAAATCAAATTAATATCCATGTTATATCTGTTATTCTAATTACAATCAATTATTTGCTTTTTACAAAGATTGATTTAATTCAATATGGAAAGGATGGCGGATTTTTTGGAATTGTAATAGGGACCTCCATTATTTTAGGCTTTTTATATTATAGATTGCAAAAATTTAATTTAATATCATTTTTTGTTGGGTTTTTCTTATCTATTTGTAGTTTTGGCTTGGTGTTTATCTCATATTCTATGGTCGATGAATTGTTTTGTAAAGAGTATCATTGTGACATAATATATGCAATAATTATTTATTATTTACTACTATTAGTTAAATTTAAAATATTCTAATCTTATCATTGCAAGGTCAGTAATAATTTTTAATCCGCACAAGTAAATCCCCAAACTAGCTCAAGTCTCAGCCCGATAGTCGAAGTTTTTAACTTCCCAGCTAGCACAAGTCCTAGACTAGTACTGATGAAACTAAAACAAGAAGTACTGCTGATGGAATTATAATAAGCGTAGAAACATTAATAAATATTAATATACAAGTATTATTTTTGTGGTATGAGCACTAAATACAAATTTCTAAATCAAAAAGGAATATTTTTTGTTAGTTTTGCTACAGTTAGTTGGGTGGATGATTTTACTCGAATAGAAATCAAGAATAAAGTATGGCACAAGTCAAAGACTTGCACTAGCTTGGGTGTTCATTGGTCAAAGTATGGGTACCCAAATTTATTAAGCGGTAGAAAACAAACAAAAAAATGATTCAAACATTTATTAAACTTTTTTTTACCAAGAAATTACAAAGAGCCTTTTCAGTTGAAGTAAGTGTAATTAAGAGGCAATTTGGTAATTTAATACTTGAAAATTCAAGACTCATTCATGTTGATGGATTCGTTTATTCAGAAGCAGATTACAACAAATTTAAAAGCTTACTAGAGGAAAGATTAAATTATGAAAGTGCAATTAAAGTATTGCATAAAAGCTTGATGCTTGATAACTTTTATATTTATTATTTACAGAATGGAATAAAATCATATATAATAACATTCTTTGATCCATTTGAGTATACTAAGGAGGCAATACTATTGGATATAATTGAAGTTGATAATAGATTTTTGGATGATTCAAATAAAGAAAATTTATTGAAGTAAAACTCCCCTGCTAACACAAGTCCTAGACTTGTGCTAATGCAACTAAAACAATAAGTACTGCCCATGCTCATCATAGTATACTCCTACGCCGATGAGTTATCAAGGCTGAGCCATAAATCAAGTTTCCTACAAACTAAATCGACCAATTAGTTACAGTCCAACAATGTTTTTAAAGCTCGAGATATGACAAGTGATCAACATTAAATCTCAAACAAATGCAGTAGCAGTAATAATTGCATCGGAAAGTATACGTATCTTATGCAGAAGAATTGAATTATAAATTCAAATAATATAGGGTCGCAGTTTTAAACCGCGACCAACGAAGAATGTCTAAGCATTTTAAGCTAGTCCACACTAAACTGCCCTCCCCAATCATTTGCAAATTTGCAAATTTTCACATTTGCATTAACCCAATTATCACATTAACTCATTATCACATTAGTTAATTAAACAAATTAAATCCTCTCCAAACTCTTTTTTACAAATTTACTCAAGGCTTCGCCCTTCAACATATTCTGATCAAGCAATGCCAACTCAAATAAATTGGTAGCAAGTTCAGATTTTCTTTCTGTTGATTCTGCAGCATTGATCTTTTGCGCGATGACAGGATGATTGCTATTGATGATGACATTGTATGCTTCTTTGAACATGTCTTCACCTTCGCCTTTCATCATCGTCATCATGTGCTGCATCTCGCTCATACGTCTCATGAATTCAGGTCTGACGATTTGAATTGGTGGATCATTTGGTGAAAGCGCTTTGAGTTCTGTAGAAGTACTTTTATTCAATGAGATCCCTTTGAATATTTCTGCTATAGAAGTTTGATCTGCTTCAGATAGGACGGATTCATAC
Organism: Saprospiraceae bacterium; assembly: GCA_016722295.1. GTDB lineage: Bacteria > Bacteroidota > Bacteroidia > Chitinophagales > Saprospiraceae > Vicinibacter. Next base: position 28,756 of record JADKGL010000032.1, on the reverse strand, counting down.
TTTGTATCTTTCTCTATGAGATTATCCACAGTCTCGGAGTCAACACGCTTGAAGCTCATCTCTGCCTTGTATTCCAACTGTTGGATGAAATGATTGTCAATGATATTATCCATCACCAGGACATCATATCCCTTGTCTTCACAAGCAGCGATTAATGAATAATGCAACTTGGCATCATTGGTGTAGATCACTGTGAGTTTATTATTTTTATCCGTCTGAGTGTCTTTGATTTTTTCTTTGTACTCTTCGATTGTTTTATACTCAGATTTCGTATTTTTCAACAATGCAAAACTATTGGCCTTCTCTGCAAATTTTTCATCTGAGATGATTCCATATTTTATAAACGTGCCGATATCGTCCCATTTCTTTTCAAAATCATTTCTATCCTTCTTAAATAAATCATGCAGTTTTTCTGCTACTTTTCTAGTGATATAAGAAGTGATTTTTCGCACATTGGCATCAGATTGTAGATATGAGCGAGACACATTCAAAGGAATATCTGGAGAGTCGATCACACCATGCAACAGCATTAAAAATTCTGGCACGATCTCCTTTACATCATCAGTTACAAACACTTGATTGGAGTACAGATGAATTTTATTTTTTGAATCTCAAATTGATTTTTGATTTTGGAAAATACAAAACACCTGTGAGATTAAATGGATAGTCGATATTCAAGTGAATCCAAAACAATGGCTCCGAAGAAAATGGATACAACTCTTGATAGAATTTTTTATAATCATCATCAGTCAATTCCGTTGGGTTTTTCTTCCAAATCGGATTTGTATTATTGATGATATTATCGACTTCGATTTCAGTCTCTACATCACCATCTTTTTGTTTTTCTTTCTTCGTTCCGAGCTTTATAGGGAAGGGCAAAAATTTACAAAATTTCTCTAGCAATCCTTCGACTTTATAACTCTCTGCATAGTCCAAACAATCTTCACTCAAGTGCAAGATGATGTCAGTCCCGCGATCTGACTTTTCGGCAGATTCTATAGTAAATTCTGTGTCACCAGTGCAAGTCCATTTTACTGCCTCAGCATTTTCTTTATATGACTTCGTGATCACCTCTACCTTATCTGCCACCATGAATGCAGAATAAAATCCAAGACCAAAATGTCCGATGATATTGGCCTCATCTTTATATTTATCAAGGAATTCTTGAGCAGATGAGAATGCCACTTGATTGAGATATTTATTCACTTCTTCCGCATCCATACCGAGTCCTCGATCCCTTATAGTAAGGGTCTTAGCCTCTTTATTTGGGATAATTTCTATCATCAGCTGCCCTAGTTCCCCTTTTGCTTCACCTCTAGAAGACAGTGTTTTGATCTTCGTCGTAGCATCCATTGCATTCGACACCAACTCGCGAAGGAAGATCTCTTGCTCACTGTACAAAAACTTCTTAATTATTGGGAATATATTCTCCGTTTGAACTGATATTTTACCACTTTGTATCATAATTGATTGAATTTAGTAAAAACTACAGGTCAAAGTCTGTGCCAGTCGCAAAATGCTGACATTTTGGCAAATTCTAATGCTTACAATTTGCATGGTATCTGTGTTTTAAATTGAATAATAAAATTGTTTTGTCAAATGCCGCGTCTAAATTATATTTACAAACATTTTCATACCTAAATGAATCAAGACAATAATATCTACGACAAAATATTCAAAGAGAATGCCGAAATGATTTTTCTTCCATTGGTAGAATCTTATTTGGGTAGTAAATTGGTTTATAGAAAATCTCTGACTGCTAAGATTCAAAGTTCTATAGAACGAGAAGTAGATTTTATTTATGAAGTAAAGCTAGAAGATGGAAGCAACTTTTTGCTGCATCTTGAATTCCAATCTAGTAATGACACAAATATGATATTTCGAGTAGCTGAATATCATGGGCTACTTTTTAAAAAATTCAAATTGCCTATACGACATTTTGTTGTCTATCTTGGAGAAAAACCATCGACTATGATCTCGGAATTACAGCCCGATCAGATTTTTACCAAATTTGAGATTATCAATCTATGTACAATCAACTCTGATAAACTTTTAAGTTCACAGATACCTGAAGAATTAATTCTTGCAGTATTATCCAATTACAATAAGGAACAAACTGAAGAAATTCTGCGTTCTATAATAAACAAGCTAAAAAATGCGGTTAAGGACAAAGCTTTATTGCAAAAATATATACAGCAGCTTATCTTTATCTCAAGATTGCGAAAAATCGATGATAAAACAATCAAAATCTTACAAAGTATGCCAATATTAATCGATATCGAAAATGATACCCTTTATAAACAAGGGATGATGCAAGGAATCAGTCAAGGAATTAGTCAAGGGATTAGCCAAGGCAAAATCGAAATGATTATACAAGGATTTAAATCTGGAATTAGCTTGGAATTATTGTCAAAAATTTCAGGAATAGCCGTTGACGAAATTTCGTCTATTCTAAAACAAAAATCTTTGCTTTAGAGTTCTGCCATAAGCTAGACAAACTCACACATTACAACAAAACCATAATTGAATAGCCCTTTTTCAGTTAATTAGTATTTATTATCCATTAATCAAAACCGTTTATTCTGGAATTTGAATGGTAATTACCTATATTTTAGAACAAAAAAATAGCAATTTGCCTATGTTTTGGAACAAAAATATACTAAATTTGCCTATGTTTTAGAACAAAATAGGTTAAAAATTGATGCCACTTTGATACAAATAAATTTTATATAATGCCATTTTAAATATATATTATTTTGATAAATAGAGATTTATATAAATTTTTAAACACTTGGAAAGAAAGCAAAACCAGATTGCCATTAATCCTTAGAGGAGCGCGTCAAGTGGGAAAGACGACTTTAATTCATCAGTTTGGCAAAACTTACATTCAATATCTTTATTTTAATTTAGAAAAACCGACTGATAAAATCCACTTTGCCCAATCTACAAATTTGGATATCCTTGTACAACTCATGTTTATTTCAAGAGGACAAATCAATGATGCGAACTTATCTACATTAGTATTTATAGATGAGATTCAAGAAGCTCCACATATACTTGAACTATTGCGATATTTCCATGAGGACTATCCTCACATACATATCATTGTGACAGGTTCTTTATTGGAATTTGCTCTTGATAAAATATTCAATGTTCCTGTCGGTAGAATAGAATTCGCTGAATTAAATCCTGTTAGTTTCAAAGAATTCATAAATGCGCTAGGCCAAATTCAACTTATAAAACTAATGGAAAACTGTCCAATTGATAATGAACTTTTACTTCCTATATTTAATCTTTTTCATGAATATGCACAGGTTGGTGGAATGCCACAAATTACACAATCATATATCAACGAAAAAAACTTAAGCCAAACACTTAGATTATATAATGCCATCACTGAATCATTTAAAATCGATGTTGAGAAGTATGGCAAAAATCATACTCAAAAGCAAGTGATAAAACACCTCATGAATACTATGGTGTATGAAGTTGACAATAGAATCAAGTTCAATAATTTTGCTCATTCAAATTATAAATCAAGAGAAGTAAAGGAGGCTTTTCATGCGTTAGAGAAAGCCAAACTTGTCGAATTGATATATCCTAGTACAAATGTTTCGATGCCAATATACACTGATTTTGGCAAAAGCCCAAGACTCCAATTTTTAGATATCGGTTTATTAAATTTCCAATTAGGGCTACATTCAGAACTGCTCAAGGTAAATGATCTTCATGCACTTTCCAAAGGCAAAATCGTACAACAATTGGTCACTCAAGAAATTAAATCAAATCAATTTTTACCTTCTCAAAAAATTCATTTTTGGGTCAGAGAACTAAATGGTAGCAATGCAGAAGTCGATCTCATCTACCCTTTTCAAAATTTATTAATCCCGATAGAAATTAAGTCGGGTGCTAGTGGCACTTTGAGATCCTTATTTGAATATATGGATAAATGTCCACATCACTTCGCCGTAAGATTGTATTCGGGACCAATAAGTGAACAAGTCATCACCACTCGCAAAGGCAAGTCATTCAAACTCCTTAACCTACCTTATTTCCTTGGTGCTTGGTTGGATATATATTTAGAATGGTTTATTGAGAAATAGATATTCTTTTGCATAAAGCGAACAATTTCTTTGGCATTAGATTTTAATAAAATTTATATATCAATCGATGCAGATTCTATATATAAATATCAGTTCAATAAGCTAAAATATGAAGTTAAAGTTTTATAGCAAATTAATATTCTCATGATTTATATTTAAAAAGAGAGTAACCCAAATCTACCACTCTCTTTTCATATTTTGAAATTATTTCTTAATTAATTTCTGAAGGTGGATCAAATTTTTGCGTTCAAAGATTTGAATAAAATAAAGTTCCTCTGGAAATATTGACCATAAATAACACCTGCTCAAATCACTTACAACTCCTACGCTGTTTCGCTGTTACATACATATCGGAATCTCAATAAAACCTTGAATTATGATAGCGAAAAATTTAAATGAAATTTATGGCACCTTGTCAGAAACCTTAAATGAGCTTCTCAAACTAGGTTATACGCATGACTTTAATATAAAAGAGGAATGCATCGTTTGTGATAAAAGCAATATCTCACTGTCTCCTGAAGAATTTAAAATAGATCAGGTCTATCGATTTGAAGGGGATTCAGACCCTGAATATCAAGCAGTGCTTTATGCTATTTCATCTGAAAAATTTAACCTCAAAGGGACATTAGTAAATGGATATGGGCTTTCGGCAGATGAGACAAGTTCAAAATTGATTGAAAAACTCGAAACGCATCAAAAAAACAACAACATTGTAGAAAATAAATCAAGTAATGCAACACCGCTGCGACCAGATGGTGAACGCATGTTAAATGGGCCATTAGTAGAGCTGGATATCAATGAGTCCATCCAAAAAATTAAAAGTGAAGCGACTTGGGCCAAGAGCGATCGAAATTCTATGACCCTATTTAAATCAGAGTCAATGACAATTGTGCTTATAGGACTTCATGCTCATGCTGAACTAAAGCCACATAAAGCAAAAGGGCCCATCTGTGTACAGATTGTTTTGGGTAAAATAGAATTTGGAGCAGCAGAGCAAATCACTCAATTAAACCAAGGGCAAATGATCGTACTACAGGAAAATATTACTCATCATGTTAAGGCTTTGGAAGAGTCTTTCTTTATCCTAACGCATTTGAATAGATAAATCTCGTGCAAAATAATCACAGATTTTCTTGTATCAATGGAAATCTAGAATTCAAGCTATCATGTTTGATAAAAGGAAATAAAACATGTAATCCAAGTAATCCTAGATCAAACAATTAAAATTTTAACAGATTTTAAATTTACACTTATCTTTGATCAACGCAAACAAAACAAAACATTTAAACTGACTTATATGAAGTTAAAAAACGCTTTGATTTTGCTTTTCTGCATTAGTATCCTTGCTTTCCATTGCAGAAAATCAGAACCAAGTTGGCAAGTAGATCTACTTAGTCCGCTCTTGCATTCAAGTATAGGATTGGGGGATCTTATTGCAGATAGCTTAATTAAAAAAGATGCCAATGGCGAACTGGCTGTGGTATTTCAGAAAAAACTCTATGACATCCGTATCGATTCTATATTTAGCTTCTATGATACTGGTGTGATCAAATCATATAATATCGATTCACTATCTCTCTACAATACCAAAATAGACTATCCTATTACATTAGGTCAAATCTGCAGAAATTCTGGATTCTTAGGTCTATTTATCGCATCTCAACATGGCAATAGTATTGCAGTTCCAGCAATTCCTGCAGTGTCTTCACCAGCTATTGAAATTGATGCAGATTCACTTTTCACTACCATGACCTTATTAGAAGGAAATATTGATATTACATTAAAAAATGGCTTGCCTATAGATGTAAGTAATGTCATTTTTGAATTGCGCAATACATCCAATCGTGAACTTATAGTCAGTGGAAATTTTCCATTGATCGCAGCAGGAAAAACAGAAACTAAAACCTACTCACTTGCAGGTAAAACAGTAGAAGGAAAATTAATTGGACAATTGATAAGCCTCGCTTCTCCAGGCAGTAATGGCGTCCCAGTTAAAATAGATACCAACAATGCAGTCATCGCTTCGATTAATGTTTATAATCTGCATCCAAAAATTGCAACGGCAATTTTTCCTGCACAAAATCTGATAAACAAATCACAACCTTTTATCTTAAAAAGGACTTCCTGTATTTCTAAAAAATTCTAAAATTCAATCAGGTCAAATTATTCTAAAATTATTTTCGACACTGCAAGATTCAGTGCAGTTTAGTTATAAACTTCCAAGTGCGACAAAAAACGGCATTGCATTTGAAGTCAGTAAAACATTAGATCCAGCGCCTCCTGGTGGACTTTCAGTATTTGATAAGACCTTTGATTTTTCTGGTTACAACTTAAATCTATCCGGAACCAATGGTGATACATTCAACACCGCTTACAATGAATTCATTGCAAAAGTAGAATATACAGGACAGAAAAAACACTATCAATTCAAGATAGTTTTCGAGCGCAGATTTCTTTTGTTAATTTAAGACCAGAATATGCTACAGGCTATCTAGGACAGCAAAAATATGAAGTCGGCCCAGCAAGTCTAGATATTGATCTGTTTAAAAATGTCCAAGGCAATTTTAACCTAGAAAATGTCAAGTTCAACATCGAAGCAGAAAATTTTATTGGTGCTGATGCTCAAGTAAAAATTAATGAATTGCAATCTGTGAACACTAGAAAAAACACAACAATTTCTCTTACTGGAAATTATAATAATGCACCACTTCTCATCCAAAGAGCAACTGATCTCAATGGCAATCTTCCTGTCACACCGAGCTACTCTAGTCTATCTATCAATTCACAAAATTCAAATATCAATTCGTACATCAATAATTTGCCCGATAAAATAAATTATTCTTTTCTATTAGAAACCAATCCCAATGGAAATGTAAGCAATTATAAAGATTTTATCTACGATGGAAAATTTTTGAATCTCAATATGAATATTGAAATGCCATTGCAGTTTTCTGCAACAGGAATTAGTTTGGCAGATACTGTAGATTTAGATTTAAATCAAAACAATATAGAAAATATTCAATCTGCAATACTTTATCTTATCGCAGACAATGGATTCCCATTGGAGAGTAGCATCGAATTGACCGCTCTGGATGAGGCAGGAAATCCTATTTTTAAATTACTCGACGGTAGCCAGAAAATTTCAGCTGGAGTCCTAGAAACCAATGGAAAAGTGAATCTCAAAAAACGATCAAAACTCAGTATTCCATTGGATAAAAATCAGATAGATCTGCTCATCAAAACAAAGAAAATAAAAATCGTCTCAACATTTGACACTAAACCAGACATGAACTCCATCAAAATCTATGACAGCTATAAGATCGATTTTTATTTAACAGGGGATTTTAATTATTTAGTAAAATGAAAAATATTTTAAGTCTATATATCGCATGGAGCATATTCCAATTTGCTTCTGCACAAGAAAATAGTTTATTATTAAAAAGCGAACGTGATGCAAAAGCAAGTATCACATCAGCCAATTTTATAGCATTGCAATCCTCAGGATTCACCAATGAATTAATTAAAAAATTTTATTTTGGTGGTCTAATAGAAAATGATATTATTTCGAACTCAACGCAAAAACTCAGTTCCAAAAATACCATAGGTGAAAATCTCAGTTTGTCCCTTGAATACAGAACGAAGCTAAAACAAAAAAATGAAAACTTTGCAAAGCGATGGCTTGGAGGAATTCGTTCGCAACAAATTCTAATCGGTGAATATTCAAATGATGCTTTTCGTTTTTTCTTTCAAGGGAATAAAAATTTTGAAGACAAAACAATGAATTTGGCTCCAAATAATCTTCTTGGTTTAGAATGGAAGACAGTCTATCTTGGAACAGAAATGGTCAAAGGAAATTCAGAATTCGGCATACAACTCGGACTAAATCTTGGCAACCAACTCTATGATATTTCTATTCCTGAAGGAGCATTATTCACAGCCAAAGATGGAATAGAATTGAATGGTAAAATTAAACTCAATGCTTTTACAAACAGCAGTGTTACATATGATTATTTTGCTGTGAATGGCTATGGATTGAATGGTGGAGCTTATTATAGCAAAATTTTGAATCAAGGTAAAACTAAGATTACAATAGGAATTCAAGATCTAGGTTTCATCAAATGGAATAAAAATATTTCAGAAAAAACGCTTGATTCAAATTTTGTATGGAGAGGTGTTGCAATAGAAAATATCTTTGATAGCATCAAAGCAGATATTAATGGAATCTCAGATCTTGAAAACACTTGGATCCATGAAAAAGAAAATGCGACTCCTACTACTCTGGTTCCAACAAGAATCTATATTCAATACAGATCACTACTCACCAGTAAAATCGAATTGCAAAGCAGTTTGCAATATACCATATCCAAAGTAAATAGTGCTTATATCAATACTGGTATCAATTATCAACCGAATACAAAATGGATCATTGGATTCATTGCAGGATATGGCAACTATGGAAAGTTTCATGTAGGAATTAATACTTCAATTTACATTAGCAAAAACTTGCTGATTGAATATTTTGGCAATTCACTTGCTACAGAATTTCTTGCTAAAAATAGTGCATACTTCAATCATGGATTGAAGGTGAGATTGGCTTTATAAATGAAATTCTCTTGATGAATTCAGAATTAGTTTTGTCAGGCACAAAGGAGACTCAAATGGAATGTAAATCTAGAAGTGAGACAATAGATTTTATGGCAAATTTTTATCTCAACTGGCTGCAGAAAAAATTAAGTATTCGCGATGCTTTTTCTCTTACACAAAAAGAAATGCGAGAGCGCTTTATCAATCCATTTCAATGGGCTGGATTTGTTTTGGTAGAGTAAAATCAGGACTTTTCAAAGTAGATTTCAGAAGATGAACAATAGTTATAAATTGCAAATAACAAGAATGAATTTCGTCAAGATTAGTATAAAGTGAGTTGAAAGTGAGTTAAAAAAGTCAACGCAATTCAGGCATCAACAACTTTCTACTATTCACTATTTTCCGTTTTCTTGCCAAAAAGTAAAAATCACAATTGGCATTTCAAAGCGACAAGCAAAAACCACTTCAAAAAACATCAAAATTTGCTCAAAAGGTGAATAATAAAAAAGATTTTTACGTTCAAGCAAAGAATTTCATAATAAATTTGTATTATCAAAAAGAAAATTGACTTGATAGAAAGATCTTAAATTTCTTAATTGATAAAACAAAAATTTAAAAAAAATGCCTTATGAAAAATCTAATCATTTTTTTACTCCTTGCCATGACTTCCTGTTTTCCTTACGATGTGACATTTGATCCATTCGCTCAAGATCCCAATCCTCCATTACCTCCTATTACTACTGAAGGTCTAAATAAATTGGGCTGCCTTATAGATGGTAAAGTTTATGTATCCAGTATTCCTCCTGGAGGGTATATCTGGTCTTCGTTCCTTTTATTTAGGATTTGATACTATAACAAGAATTATAGCATTAAATACAAATTGGGTCACTAATGATCATTCAAGAAATCAAAATCTCAATTTTAGAATGTGTACATTAGCCAAAGACATTAATTTTTGTCTTCAAGGAAGAGATGGAGGTGTGCCAATATCGCATTATTCAGAATTTAAAAATGGAATTCGAGAATATTATATAGACTATAGCTTACCTTCAGAATTCAATATCACTCATTTCGATTCAACGAATTACATCCTGTCTGGTACATTCTCCTTCTATCTTGTAGATAGCTTAAATAAAGACACATTAGTTGTTACAAAAGGTAGATTTGACGGAAAGTTTAGATTCTAAAATAAATTACTAGAGCCTGCTGTAACTGGCGCTAGACTTTCTATATTAATAATTTATTTTTACCACAGAGTTCCACGGAGTTTTGACACTGAGTTTCACAGAGTAAAATTTTGTAAGGTATTGCTTTTAATCTTTTAACTTTTTACTATTAGCTTTTCACTGTTAACTTTCCTCTTTTCACTAAATTTGTCAGAACAGGATTATTGGGATTTCTAGGATTAACAGCATTTATTATTATATAACAGTAAAATCTATGGATCAATATCCTATATATTAAAACTAAGTGAGTTGAGAGTGAGTTAATAAAGTCAACGCTATTCAGGCATCAACAACTATTAACTTTCCACTATTCACTTTTATCTTTTCACTATTAACTTTCGACTTATCACTATTCGCTCTCACTTCCCATACACTATATCCAAATTCATCAAGATTTCATCATGTGCTCTTCGTAGTTTTGTTCGCATTTTTTCAATCATGATCGTTCTTTCTTTCATTCCTTCCCCACTTATTTGAGAGGAATGGGATATACTTTTCATCAACCATTCTTTAATGTAATTTGCATAACGTCTATCTGATGTGCGGATAAAATTTGGTGAATCTATAGAAGTAAAAATATGATCCATCGTATTTGTATTAACGTAAATAATCTCATTAGAATGCATGATCTCATCCATATAGATTTTTACACTTGATTTATTTAATTCCTCTTTGGTTTCAAAACGTTTTGTTCCTGAGATACATATATTCTCTAGATGGTCTAGGAGATCAAACAATTGATTTGTCACGGTTTTTGCATGATCTTTAGTTTGAAATGCTTGAAGTTGAATAAAATATTTGATTTGATCTACAGTAAAATCCAGCATACGAATATTCCAAATCTCAATTCCAGAAAAATGGTAGAATGTATGTGCACATTTATTTATTGTACTTTGAAGTTGTTCATCTGAAAGAAATTTTTTTAGTTCAAATTTTTTCTCAAATTCTTTAACAGACCAATTGGTAAAATTCCATGCATATAATTTGAAAGCAAATAATTCTTTGAATGGCATAAAATGAAAAATAGGAACTTCACCAGCTAACGTAATGTAAGTCATTTCAGCTGACTGTGAAAGCTGACTCATATACTTAGTGAGATTTAGCATATAATCTCTTGGATGCTCAGGCATCTTACGGATCGCGTCACTGAAGAAAGGTATAGGAGAAGTTCTTGAATAAAAAAATTCATCGACCGACAGTTGATATTTTTGAGTTATAATAAATATCTCTTCCAAACTCAAAGGGCTAATACCATTCATTTTTTTGTAAGCAGAATTACTAGAAATCGATAATAATTCCTCTAATTCTAGATTTAGTTTTTTAGAACCTATACAGGTTTTTAATCTATTAAGCAGGTCATGTTGAAATTTTGAAATTATCTGATCCATAGTTATTAATCAAGCATTAATTTTTTTACTCCTTAAAATACAAACTCAATTCATCTTTGAAATATCGCATGGCATTAATCACTGGCAAAGGTATGCCTCCACCAAGTGCACATAGAGAGCCTCGCTTCATCGTGTCTAGTAGATCATTCATGAGTTGTGTGTCAATTTTATAATTTGGATCTTGGATCGCCTTTTGAACTAGTTCTTTGCCTCTCGTCGAACCAATGCGGCAAGGAAAGCATTTGCCACAACTTTCATGGGCAGTGAATTCAAATAAATGTTCGAGGTATTTTATCAATGGATAATCTTCTGGGATACTTACTATAGAAGCGTGACCTAACATGAATCCATTGCTTGCAAAGGACTCAAAATCTAATGTTAAATCTTTTATTTTGAATGCAGGAATTAAACCGCCTAAAGGGCCTCCGATATGAAGTGCTTTTACTTTTTTCTTAAATCCTTTTCCGAGTTTTTCGACGACATCTTTTAGTGGAGTACCCATATCAGCTTCGTAAATACCAGGTCTGACAAATGCTGAATCTAAAGAAACTAATTTTGTCCCTGAAGATTTTTCGGTTCCAATGGCTGCATATTTTGCACCGCCGTTTTGGATGATCCAAGGCAGATTCGCCAATGTTTCCACATTGTTCACGACGGTAGGTTTTCTAAACAAGCCTTCTACAGCTGGGAACGGAGGGCGCACTCTTACTTCTGGTCGTTGCCCTTCGATAGATGAAAGCAAAGCAGTTTCTTCTCCGCAAATATAGGCGCCTTGCGCTTTGATCACTTTGAATTCAAAACTGAAGTTTGATCCAAATATTGATTCGCCCAACATTGCTGCTGATCGAAATAATTCAACTGTCTCTTGTACGATTTGGACAGATTCTGGATATTCTGCTCGTATGTAAACCACTCCGCGATCTGCTCCGACGACATACGCTGCGATCATCATTCCAAGTAGTAATAATGGCGCTTGATGTTCCATAATGTAGCGGTCGGAATAAGAACCAGGATCACCTTCATCTGCATTGCATACGATAAATTTGCGATCAGCATCTACATTCTTACAGCCTTCTAATTTAATGCCAATTGGGAATCCAGCTCCTCCGCGACCACGCAATCCAGACAATTTGATTTGCTCTAGTAATTCTTCTTTTGATTTGGTCAAGAGTTGTTTTAACTGAGATGCATAGTCATTTATAGATAGTCTAGTACCAGTTAAAATCTGATGATTCAATGCAGCCACTTCATAATGATCTTTTTTAATTTCCTTTTTTGAAATTATATTGGCCAGATCTTTAATGTTTGAGCCAGAATAATTGTTCCCGTTATAGTGAAATGCATTGTTTTCATGGCAACGACCTAGACAGCACATTTCTCCGATTTTTTCTTTTGAAAAATGCTGAGCTAAATGATGTTTTACATCATCTTGTGTCTTTGCTACTAGACAAGCAGACCCATTGCAGACATAGACTTCTTTGCCAAGATTCGAGGCTCGAGTAAAATCATAAAAACTCATAGTGCCAAAAACAGTCGAAGTCCCTATGAGATAGTCTTCAGCTATCGCTTTGAGATCAGTAGGTGAGCCAGCTTGTTGGTGCTCAGAGAGCTTTCCTAATTGTTCAAATAAGTTATCTGTAAGTCCCTTTCGGCTTGATAAATGACTAATATTCTTGGACATATAATAGTAAGATTGTCTAAGGTGAAGGTAAACAAAATTGCTAATTCGGAAGCAAAAAAGAGGAATATTTCATATTAAAAAAAAATATATATAAAAAATAATTATTAATATTCGATTGATTTTCATACCTTGCTTAATCAAACAAATTTTTTAAACCAAAAAATTAACTATTTATGGAAAGTATTTTGCCAATTTTGATCAACACATTATTTGGAGCAGGTGGCGGCTGGTTGGGTAACATGATTAAGAAAAATGGTCTTGGTATGTTAGGCAATCTAGTAGCTGGTGGTGCAGGAGGAAATCTTTTACCTCTGTTGGGTTCTGCAGCAGGTTTGCTTGGTGGAGGTGCCGCAACAGGTGGTGGATTTGATCTTATGACTGCTGCTACTGCTTTATTAGGTGGTGGTGCAGGTTCATTACTAGGAGGTCTTTTCAAAAAGGCTTAATTCGAATCGTAAAAATTTAGATAAAAGGGCCATAACTTCTGTTGTGGTCTTTTTTTTATCGCTAAAAACATATTACATATTATTATAATATGTATATTTGCATCAAATTCAAGGCATGATACAGTATTTTGAAAGACCGCAGGGCAATTTTAAGTCCATTCACGAATCCAACATCTTTTTTGATGGCGATCTAAAGAAGTTAAGTCATCACGATATTATGATATTTAATTTAGAGGATGAAGTTCCTGAAGAATTTTATGCGGTGATGAATACGATGGATTATGAATTTTATCAAGATGTGGAGATCGCATTTATGGGTCAATTGAAGAAGGATTATTTTGATAAGTTACCCTTAATTTTAAAATTTTGTAAAGAGAATCATATATTGCCCATCATCCTTGGAATAGAAATAGAACTTCTTAATTTAATCACTATGCATTATGAAGAAGTGCATACACCACATCGACTTTCACTCGTTTGTCCAAGTATCGAAGCATTGACACAGATAGATCCTTTTTTATCAATTTATACAAATGAGATCTATACATTAGGAATTCAAAGACAGCTAGGATTAGTTCATTCCACATCAGATCCAGAATTACAAAAATCAATTTTATTATTAAGCGAATTTCGCAAAAGCCAATTTAGCATAGAGCCATTTCTGCGAAATTCCGAAATCATATTTTTCGATACCAATGCGGTAAGAGCTTCGGATTCACCTGGTAATACTAAAGCATTACCTTCTGGTTTTTTCTCAGAAGAAGCAAGCTCAATCGCAAAGATGGCAGGCAATGGAGATAAGACAGAAATTTTCCTCGTGTCTCCTTGGAAGAAAAATGTGGATGCACAAAATCTAACTTCGTTATTGGTGCATCAAATGATTTGGTATTTTATAGAAGGTCATGCAAAAAAGAAAATGGATGCACTAAATGAGAATGATAATATCACCCAATACATAGTACATTTTAAAGAAAAACAATTAGATCTAAAGTTTTTCAAATCCGAAGTTTCAGGAAAATGGTGGGTCTCAAATGTCATTGATATTGATGAGAAAGCATATTGTAAAATTCCTTGTAGTTATGAGGATTATTTAGATTCAGCAAAGGATAAGATCCCAGCGCGAATTTTGCATTTGATAAAGTAGAGAATTGATTTTTTAATTAGATTATTGAAAAATAAATTCAGGTAAAAGGTCAATAATTAAATTGTATTTAAATCATTGTAATTTTATTTGAGTAGGAATTTTAATTGGCAAGAAGGCTTTGGTGCATTTTCTTATTCAAAAAGTCAAATCGATCATGTGATTAAGTATATTTTAAATCAAGAGGAACATCATAAAAAACAAACATTTAAAGAAGAGTACTTAGAAACAAGAGCACGAAAATCAAACGCCCCAGCGAGGCAAACTGTTTGTAGAAATATCCAACATTTATATAGTTTAGCTCCATAGGAGCAACCTAGAAGAAATCAAACCTTTGCAACGACTTATTTCATATTTTTAAGAATGAAATCAATTATTTGAAATGATGCAGACCATTCCCATGGAACTTTGGATTTCTACATGATATAGTCTACAAACAGTTTGCTCTTAAGGAGCAAGGAAAAAGCTTATAGTAATACCAGTCGGAATAAATTTCATCTACATAACACTTTACAAATATTGCCTTAGTAAAGCTATGAACTATTTTACTCTGGCTTCATAACCTCCGCCATCATACATCGAGCACTACCTCCTCCAATGGTCTCGATTGTTGGAATTGAGACAGGAAGTATTTTAGTTCTTGAACGTAAGAAGTCTAATTGATTTTTAGTTAAACTTTGATATGCTGCGTTTGACATTACAAAAACATACTCGTCATTTGTGTTTTTTAATTCAAGCATATTACCAGCAAATTGATTCATCTGTTCAAATGTAATATCTAGAATTTCTTTTCCTGCATTTTCTAGATTCGAAATCACATCGTAACGTTGTTCGTCATCTCGTATTGAAGACAAACAAATTACTGCAAAATCATGACCCATAGCCATCATAACATTCGTATGATAGATTGCATCTCCATTGCTATCGAAAGAATCGAACACGATAGGTCTGAATGAGGTTGCTTTGCAAAATTCTTGTAAAATGGACTCATCAGTCCTTGGACTTCTACATGCAAACACCAATTTATTTTCTCTATCAAAAACCATACTTCCGGTTCCTTCGAGGAAAATATTTTTTGACTCAAAGTTTTCTAAAGCTATGTGTTTAGTATAATGAAATCTTTCCTGCAATCTTGTAATGATCTCTGCATTTCTTTCTTTTCTTCTCGCTGGTGCAAACATTGGATAGGTGATCAAAGTCCCATCTTCGTGAAGGCTTATCCAGTTATTCGGAAAAACGGCATCGGGACATTGGTGAATAGGATCACTTTCTTCAACAATAACATTAATATTGTTTGCTTCTAAAGCTGACACCATAAAGTTAAATTCTTGTACTGCTTTTTCTTGAATAGACTCGATCTCCTCTTCGGATTTCTTTTGAAATTTATTGTTTGATGCAGTCTCAATATTATATCTAAAATAACTAGGTCTCACCATAAGTACAGTATCTGCAAAATATTTTTTCTCCATATTTACTTTTCTAAATTATTCACTTAACATCGCCTTTGTTCTCATTGCTTGAGAAAGCTCTTTTCCTAAATAGTTATCAATTAAAAAATGCACTAAATAGATTACAGGTATTAATAGAATGGCTACAATAAATTTGTAAATATAATTCATTGTACCGATTGCAAGGACTTGTGTCAATGACCATTTTGCACTGATATAAAATGCTATAAATAATACAATGTAACTATCGACAAACTGAGAAATTAAGGTAGAAATTCCTGCACGAAGCCATAATTTTTTGTCGCCTGTTTTTTCTTTTACTTTATGGAAAATGAACACATCGAGTATCTGTCCAATTAAGAAAGCGACCATTGAACCAAAGATAATCCACAAGCCCTGTCCAAATACCAAGGCGAAAGCAGTATTTAAATTTTTTACTTCAATTTTATCAATAGGAATACTTTGATCTAAATGGCTCATAGGCCAAAAATCTGCAGGTACTAATCTAATGGCGGCAAATACAACTAAAAAAGAAAAACAAATCAAAGTTACAGCCAAATAGGATAGAAATCTGACACCTTTAATTCCAAAATATTCATTGAGTATGTCAGTTAGTGTAAATACTATTGGCCAAAGCAAAACACCCGCTGTAAGGTTAAATGACAGTGGTCCAAATCCAAAAAATGAAAAAGATACAGCTTGAATTCCCAAAGATTGTTCCAAAGAGAATATCTTTACACCGATGAATTCAGCAAGGACGGCATTCGTAATAAAAAAGCCTGCTAATACAATAAAGAGTTTAATCGCTTTGTCGCTTTGTAGAAAATTCATACTTCAAATGAACAGAGTGTAGATCTTATAGTTTACTTATTGATGGGGAAAGTAGCAATAAATTTTAAGGAGGGAACAATAGATCAAGCGGAAGAAGAAATCATAGTCGGGATCGATCTCGGGACTACAAATAGTTTAGTCGCATATATGGATTCTGGTATTGCACGAATTATTCCCGACCAAGTTGAAAATACACTTTTGGTTCCTTCGGTTATTTTTATTGATGAAGAAAATAATATATTGGTAGGTGATGCTGCAAAAAAACAGTTGTCTATTCAACCGAATAGTACAATTTATTCTGTAAAGCGATTGCTAGGAAAATCATTTCAAGAAGTTGCGAATATAAATTCGTTGACTTATCAACTCAAAACTGAAGAGAGCAGTGGAGCTATAAAAATTAAGATTCGAGAGAAATATTATGACCCTATAGAACTCTCGGCCATGATCCTAAGCTATTTGAAAAAAAGAGCAGAACAAGTACTCCAAAAGAAAATCATTAAAGCTGTTATAACAGTCCCATCATATTTCAACGATCATCAAAGACAAGCTACACGCGATGCTGGTAAATTGGCAGGTCTTGATGTATTGAGAATTGTAAACGAACCGACAGCTGCAAGTTTGGCTTATGGCATTGGATTAAATAAACAGGAATCTAAAATCGTTGCTGTTTATGATCTGGGTGGAGGCACTTTTGATATTTCTATATTGCGACTTGAAGATGGTGTATTCGATGTATTGTCGACGCACGGTGATACTGCGTTAGGAGGCGATGATATTGATCAGGCAATTATTTCACATTGGATGCAAAAATATAATTTGCCGAAAGAGACATCTCAAATCGATAGAAATCGATTAAGACAATTGGCAGAAGAAGCCAAGATTTGTGCAAATGGAAATGCATTGTTTCAAAATGAATTTAATGGTGTGATAGTAAGTTTGGATTCAAGCGAATTGGAAACAGTTGTCTTGCCTTTTTTTGAAAGAACTATGATCAGTTGTAAAAATGCCATTAAGGATAGTAAATTAAAAATAGAGGACATAGATGAAATTCTATTAGTCGGTGGCAGTACAAGATTGGAATTTATTCGTAAACAATTGAGTCAATTTTTTTCTAAATCTGTGAATACATCTTTGCATCCCGATCATGTCGTTGCACTCGGTGCTGCGATACAAGCAGATATTTTGGCAGGGAATAACAAAGATTTTTTACTGATCGACGTTACGCCGCTTTCCTTAGGAATAGAAACCATCGGTGGATTGATGGATACTATTATCGCACGAAATTCTAAAGTTCCAATTTCTCAAGCGCGCTCTTATACCACTTCAATCGATGGGCAGAAAAATTTAAAGATTGCAATATACCAAGGAGAGCGCGAATTAGTGCAACATAACTTTAAGCTTGGCGAATTCACATTGAAGAATATTCCTCCTATGCCTGCTGGATTACCGAAAATTGAAATTCAATTTTTGATAGATCCAGATGGAATATTAAAAGTAAAAGCAAAGGAAATACGAACCAATACAGTGCAGGAAATTGAAATCAAATCAATGCAGAAATTGTCCGAAGAACAAATGGCAATGATGCTCATAGACTCAATAAAAAATGCTCAGACAGATTTGTCAGTTAGAGGCTTAATCGAAATAAAAAATGAGGTAAATTATTTAATAACAAATTACAATCGCTTTTTAAAACAGAATGAGACCATTTTAACTCAAGAGGAAAAAAGTACAATCAACTCTTGTATAGTCGATTTGCAAAAAGTAAAGGAGTCTGATGACAAAGATGGCATCCAGTCAATAGTGGACCATTGTAATCAGTTGACGGAACAAATTGCACATCGCATCATGGATTATTCTATACAAGATGCATTGCAAGGCAAAGGAATAGCAGATACTAATGAATAAAAAAAATAAACCATTGAACGATCTGAGTCAGTTGAATTTGGCTTATTCAACTAATCCTAATCAAAGTTTTGATCAGGAGGATGACGAGGTAGAAATCAGCCCAAAGAATAAACAAAAAATTCGAGTGCGATTGGATACAAGGCTTCGCGCAGGTAAAGCAGTAACAAGGATAGATGGACTCGAAGAGTCAGACAAAGTGTTAGAAGAAATGTGTAAGAAATTTAAGCAAAAATGCGGCGTAGGTGGATCAGTCAAGGAAGGAGAGATCATGATACAAGGAGACCACGTACAGAAGATTATTGCAGAACTTATTTCATTAGGATATAAAGATACAAAACGATCAGGTGGATAGAATCAGAATCTCTAGTTACACATTAGTGAAGTATATTGTTTTAACGTTTCTTTATTCCCTTTTTATAACGGGGTGCCAAGAATCAGATCGCAAGAAAAGAAGTGAATCTTTTCATGCTTTTTTATTTCAAAATCAAATGCAAGAATCTGAATCTTTTCTACCAACATCGTCGCATTTTTTGCGCGAGTATGCTAAGCATATTGCATTGACAAATAAAAGCATTCAACAACGAAATCAAATTGAGTTTTTAGGGCCTTCAGGAATTTCTGGCAGAATGATT
Source organism: Saprospiraceae bacterium (assembly GCA_016722295.1). Classification (GTDB taxonomy): domain Bacteria; phylum Bacteroidota; class Bacteroidia; order Chitinophagales; family Saprospiraceae; genus Vicinibacter. The sequence goes on along the minus strand of JADKGL010000032.1, from coordinate 9,371 downwards.
TCTATTGCGCTGAATCCAAAGGATACCAATGAACTTTGGGTTGGATCTGCATCGGGAGGATTGTGGCGATCTGACTCAGCTGGAAGAGGAAAAGATACATGGAAATTTGTACCATTAGGTTATCCAGTAAACTCAATTTCGGCAATTGCAATATCTCCATTTAATACAAAAACTATTTACATAGGAACAGGAGAAGTTTATTCCTTTACAGGCACCGATGGAGGTGTATACAAACGTACATTGCGTGGTAGTTATGGTATTGGATTGTTGAAATCAATAGATGGAGGCTTGCATTGGAATGTGGTGTCTTCTCTACCAATGAATCATAACGGTATAAATAAAATCGTTTTTCATCCTTTTGATTCTAATCAAATTTATGTGGCTTGTTCTAATGGACTTTATAAATCAGAGGATGGAGGCAAGCAATGGAATTTTGCAATTCAGAATCATTATATTTCTGATCTTTTAATTCATAAGGATGATAGCCTGGTAGTATATGCTGGAATAGGTGGACATTTGTCACCAGATTATAATATTTACAAATCAATTGATGGTGGCAAAAATTGGAAACCTATGCTGGACCAGTACCCTCATAACAATGGAAAAATAATGTTGGCAGCATATGCAAAAAACAAAAACCTAATGTATGCCATCTTATCGGATACTTTTGAAACGACACATATTTTGCGAAGCAAAACTCAATTTGAAACACATACGGTCACTTCAACAAAAGATATAGCAACCTATCAAGGATGGTATGCTAGTGGATTTCAAATTAAAGAAGATGATTCGACACTGATGGTAGCAGGTGGTGTTGATTTGTTTTTGGATAAGACAGGATATGCAAATGGTTTTTATAATTTATTGTATGATCAACTAAAATATCATGTAGATTTTCACGGCATTATTTCAAATCCAAAAGATCCGAGAAAATTGTATTTTGTAACCGACGGTGGTGTGTTTAGGTCCAACAATTTTTGTAAAACCATTTTTCCAATTAATGATGGATTGTTGACAGCTCAATTTTATTATGGTTCAGTTTCGCAGTCAGTAGCAAACTATTATGTAGGTGGAATGCAAGATAATCGTACAGCTATTTTCGAACCGCATACTACGTCATGGCGAAATATTCACTATGGAGATGGTACAGCCAATGCCATAGTAGAAGGAGATCAATCGATGCTTTATTGCGCCTCTCAGAATTTGGAAATTTACAAAAGCCAAGACACAGGCACGACTTGGAGAAAAATATTGAATCGAGATTTGAATACGTGCTTTATTTCTAAATTCATTCTATCCAAATGGGATAAAAATGTACTATTCGCTGGAGGAGTGAATCTGTTGATCACAAAAAATGGAGGAGAAACCTGGGAAACTAAAATGAATCCTGAAGAATGTGGTCCAATTGTGACATTATACGAGAATGATTATGTCCAAGAAGGAAAAATTTATTTTTCTACTACAAGCACTTCAAGTTCAAAATCGAAAATATTTTCATACGATTTGAAAAAAAAATCAATTTAAGAATATAACTCAAAATTTACCAAACCGAAATATAAGAGACATCACAAGTTCACCTATTGATCCATCTAAATTATATATTGTAATGGATGGCTACGCAACACAACATGTGTATCAATCCAATGATGAAGGTGAGTCATGGGAAATTCTCACTGATAGTTTACCAGATGTTCCGCACTATAGTATTCACATCGATCCAAAGCATCCTGAAATCATTTATGTAGGCAATGAATATGGATTGTATGTAAGTAGAAATAAAGGAAGCACATGGGAGAATATTGCATTAGGTGAATTTGATATTGTAAAAATCTACGATATTCAATATTCGCCAACAGACAATAAAATCATTTTATTCACTCATAGCAATGGCGCAATCCGAATGGATGCTATTGAGCCTTCAATACCAACGGGAATAAAGTCTACTGAACATAATTTTTCGGTTCTATTGCAAAATAAAAGTATTTATGTTATCACTCCGTCAAATGAAAAAACTACATTTGAATTATTCGATCAAGAATCAAAACTTCGAAAACGCATTCCTCAAAATACATGGATGAGCGTCTCTGATCTTGCATCAGGTATATATTATATTAGAAATAGCGGATGTAGGAATTGTAAAGCTAAAAAGTTGGTAATATTTTAGTTTTACATTATTAAATACATTAATGATTGGTTCAAATAGTTAAGTTAATACTAGTGCGTGAGATACTTATCTTAGAAATAGTATCCCAGAGTCATATTAAAAAAATGCATCTTTTTATACTCCCTTAAATAATTTTTAAATCCTATTATTGAAGTGTCATATACTTTCCCTGTATCAGAGTAGGGATTTAGTGAGTGATTGTAGTTAAATCGTAAATTCATACATTTAGCGAAACGTAGACTTGTTCCAATAATATATTGAAAGGTATATTTTTTGTATGTGCTAGAAATTAGTTCATTTCTAATTACTAGAAATGATTGATTTTTCCGAAACGAATAATTCAGCGAAATTCCCGTTTCTATTGTCCAATTTTTAATTAACTTGACACTACCGATTATAGGCATTCTAATATTGGAAAATTTGATATATTCATCAGGTGGAATTGCACCAGGAGGAAAATCAAACGGAATAATCTCTTTAGCTCCTGTCTGTAAAAATTCCATTCCTAATGCTACATTATACTTCGATGTTACATCTTTCAATAATACTGAATAGCCAATATTAATATAATGTCTCGAAGGAAGGAATTTAGATGTAGGTTTGCTTAAAAAATCCTTGTTGCTATTTAAACCATAGCTCGCAATCCAGCCAGAATATACTTCTATGTTCTGTGAATAAATATTTTGAACCAAGAGTATACTGAGCAAAATATAAATTTGTAATTTCATTTGTTAAAATTAATAATATTAAAATTGCCTAAGTATTTTATTGCAAAATGAGTTTACTAAAAGTTGAATATGTTATAATATAGTGAAAGATCAAATGAGTAAAAAAGTTGTTCTCGTACAGGATAAAAAGTCAATCTATTAAGCCCATGATTCAAATAGACAGCTGAGCTAAATTTATGACTCAGTTTAAATTTCAATCCAGTAAGCAAGGCAACTTCAAATCGGTTAAAATCATATGTGCTAAAAATATTTGTACCAATGGTTAACCCATTATAGAGAGCTATTCTATTTTTTAACCAGTACTCCATACTTGTTTGTATCATTAGAAAAGGTATTCTTTCAAGATGACCAGTAAATGCATTATTCAAAAAATAATATGCACCTGTTCCATCTTTAATTTGAAATCTCAGTCCTAATCCTAAATTGATTTTTTGATTCAATTTGCGATTCATCTCAACACCAAGATTAAGCCCAGGAACATACCAAGGTGTATTTCTTTTAGAAGGATTTAACTCATGAACTTGGTCTTCGTAATACGTTGATTGTTGATTGCTTAACCCACTACCTATGAATGTAGAAAATGAGTAAACTTTCTGATTTGTATCTTGGGAGAAAGCTGGAATTCCAAGTATTAATAATGCTCCAATAAATAAAAGTGAATATTTCATATTTCAAAATTATGGAAATACTTGCAGATTAATGAAATTTACCAGCCTTTATTTTTACACTTTCTACAAATATCGCTTAATTTTTCACAAATAAAATTCGTCAGAACAAAATTATTGGGATAATAGTGGTTAGTGGTTAGTAATTAGTAGTAAATAGTGATGATTAATTCTTAACTATTTACTTTTTACTTTCAACTTTCCACTTTTTACTTTCCACTTTCCACTTTCTACTTCCCACTTTTATCTTTTAACTTTTATCTATTAACTACCACCTTCCCGCTCTGCCTAACTTTATTCCTCTCATCAACAATTCGATAATAATACATTCCAGCAGATAATGAATTCAAATCCACCTGTGTCACTCGACCCTGTACCACATGATGCTGAACAATGCGTCCCTGCTGATCGTAGAGATAGAGATCATACTTGCGATCATAAAACTCTGCATCATTTATATAGACATTCACATAGTCTTCTGTAGGATTCGGAGAGAGGAGGAATAGATCCTTATGTGGCTCTTTCTCTGTGATAAAATCTGTGGTGCAGCCTGGGACTATGCAGCCATTGCTGTCTGTTTTGACTATCCATGCTCTACTGCTGTTATTTTCTGGGATCCAATTTGTGCCAGTCATAATATATCCTCCATCTAATGACCTGACGATATTATTAAATACTGAATTTAAATTTGCGCGACGGCTATCAAATTGACGTTCCCAAAGACTATCTCCTTGTGGTGTGAATTTTATAAGCCAAGCTTTACTAGGAGTCCGCTCATCTTTTCTTGTTTGACCCGAGCATATAAAATTTCCATCATCATCTTGAACACATTTATCTACATAACTATCATATCTATCCTTGAATAAATAGTTTCTTCTGACTACTTTCCCAGAAGTATCTATCTCAAGAATATATTGATTATAGATTGTACTAAAAAAATCTATATAATTGCCTCCTACAAACATTAAATTGCCATTCTTTAATAATTTACCATCAAAGATTGCTTCCGCATATATCGGATCTTTATACTCCTTTCGCCATAAAAAATTTCCAATTTTATCATATTTGACAATAATTGGAATATCCTTCCACGCTAGGATAAAACCACAGGCATAATAATTTCCTGCTGCGTCTTCTACAATACTTTGATAGGCCTCTAAATCATTTTGATTAGTTTTGGGTAAACAATGGTAATTTATCACATTCCCCAAGCTATCCAAAAGCATAAAGATCGAATTATTTCTTTTTGGGTCGGTTGAACCACTTTGTCTATTTTGATTATCTACGCCAACTAATGCTATATTTCCATTTTTGCTTAACGTCAATTTTGTAAATGCTGGAAAATTACGATTTTCTTTACTTCTAAAAGTTTTGGTCCATATTGTATCCATGTTAGAATCAAATTTGCCAATGAAAGCATGATAAAGTGTATCTATTGAAATAAACTGTACCCCACTAATGAATGCAATTTGATCTTTGATGATACCATCATAAGGTATTAAACCATTGATTGAATCTACAAATCGCTTTGAACTCAAAAGATTTCCGCGATTATCAAATTGATCTAAAAAGCCAGATCGCCCATAATAAGTTCTATATGCAGCTGATGAAACACAAAATATCTTTTCTTTGCTAAATTCTAATGATGGAGCTGAGTATGTTTCAATAAATTCTTGAGGACGATCTACAACTACATCAAAGCCTTCCTGAGCATGACTTAATAATGTTCGAAAAATAAAAGTAAAAATGATTAAGCATTGTTTCATAATATTCCAAAGATAATCAATATTCTGAAAGGCACATGATTTTGGAATAATGATTATTACTATTTGATTTTGGAGTGTTGATTTTCCTTCTACTTTTTACTAAATTGTCAGAACAGGATAATAGTGGTTAGTTGTTAGTAATTAGTAGTTAGTAAATTGTGATTGCCTTTGATCATTCTACTCTCTACTCTCTACTTTCAACTTTCCACTTTCAACTATTCACTTTTATCTTTTAACTATTATCTATTCACTTTTCACTATTCTCTATAATAAGAATTCTATCTTTTCCCTGCATATCTTTTTGATCTCAACTGAACTGAATTTTCTTTTCAAAATGGCTTTTGTTTCTAGCCATAATATTCATTGATTTCACAGAAGATCGAGCCGTTTTGATTGAGATTTGTTTCTGCAAATTCTGCGATATGTCTATAGAATTCAAGAGGATCCGACTCTGTGAAAAGAGCAATCGATGGTTCAAAATCAATGACGCTTTTATCCATTTTTGGCATTTCATCTTTTGAAATACAAGGGATTTGACACAATGAGATCATATGTTCCTAATTGATCTTTTCGAAGTTAAGAAATCAATATTTTTTAAATAGTACTGAAGCGGTTTTATATTTTTCGGCATTGATTTTTGCGACTTCTAGTGCTTGAGTTGATGTGTCTATAGATTCAATTTGCCAATGTGGCCTTTTTACGTGCTAGGCTTATGGGGATACCCCCAGTAGCGTGCCCCAATGTTCAGCACTTTTGTTTTTCTGCAGGAATATCTGCTTCTAAAATGAAGACTACCAGCTCCTCAGTCTCAGGCTAGGAATCAAGACTTCTCTCATCAACAAACAGGACGAGGTCTAAAAAATAGGCTTCTTCAAAGATATATTGTAGCGGATAGTTCAATAAAATCGAGTTGTAAACAGACTCAAATTTTGAATTAATTTTTTCAACGAGCTTTTTATTGCCAATTGTAATTTGGTGTATTTGTTATTTTTTAGTATTTTATTCTTAATATACAAGTAATCTTTCTGAAATATACTCTAAAAGCCTTAATTTCCAATATTGGCACAGTTCTTGTATTTCTAAAAACATATTATGATTTTATTTAATATGAATAATGGATAATTTTAAACTAACTAAACCTGAAAACCAAAAAATATGAATACTTAATAACCTAAGCCAAAAGATTCACACGGTAGTAATGATCTCGCTATTTCTAATTTACAAAACAGTAGTAATTGCACAAAGTTATGATCCATTTTGATATTTGATAAAATGAAAAGGAGATGGAGCGACTACTAAAGATTTACTGTCAAATGTCGATTTTTAAATGAAGCGAAAACGCCGAATCACTATGTAGCTCGGATTTCAAAATGGCAAATCAATAAATGGCTTTGACATTTCGGTTAAGTAGTTCGAACTCAGATTAAAATTAGTAGATCCAAAAGTTTGACAATTTTACTATCTAAATCCAATTGCACATCTGAGATTTCTACAGTACTCGAATTGAATGGATCATTGATAAAATCAATTCCACTTCAAAAATCAATACATCTTAAGGGCCACGTAGAAGGAGAACTGAATTCCACTTGTTAGTCTAAGTATTTATAAAATGAAGTGTATGTCGCAATGAGTTTGGAAGATGGCACACAATACAGCATTCGAAGTATAAAAGAAAAAGTCAAAATATAATTTGTCAAGTTAAGAACGAATCTTCATAAATTAAATCGAATGAATTCCGTGCCTTGTGCTACTATGATGTGAGGTACTAGTATCGGATGATCACTCAATAGCACATTCGCGTTCAAAGGATAATTGTAAATAGTCTCCACTAGCATTCATACTGATTATGCACTATTTCAAAAAATGTCTCTAAGCAGTGAGAAAGTAAGTAATTAGTATACTAAGTATATTCAATAATGTACAAGCTATTTATAGAAAGGAGATATACAAATTTCAATTGCAGAACTGCTTATTCATACTTCTGACGATAGATTTCCACATACGTCTTCTATGGTAGATTTGGAACATTTAGAACTAGCTATCCTACATACAAAGGAAATATTAATCTACTTATTTCAGGTTTTTCACGCAATGGAAATCCTGCTTTAGAGGCATAAGTATATAAATAGTCTTTGTATGAAAAATTATTCATTTGCTTTTGTAAAATGTAATGGGCTCATTTTTCTTTATATCCTACATATTTATGGGACGTATTTGTGTGTGCACATGAATCCCAGCCTATGTCTTAGGTCTTGACTTCACGCATGTGTTTGGGGTCCCATGAAAAACAAGTATTGATAATTAGCAAAAGTAGAAGGATCGTGTTTGCAGGCCCAACTCCTTCTAAAGGAACTCTAATGAGTTATTGTTATACTTCAGGTCAGCCTGGAGTGGATATGACTTAGATTTGGCACAGAACCTGGAAATTTAATTCGTGAGAAGATTATAATCTAGCTTCATGTCTCTAGCTATTCCTACTAATAAAAATGTAACTCAATCAAATAAACATATTTATGCGAATACTGAATGCTTCGATGGTACATTTCTATATTACTATTTTGAAAATAATACAATAAGTCCAAGTGATGATATTCTAGTTATGTGTCTATTAATAAAAAGGACAAGACATCGGCACAATATCACCAATGGGACTCTTAAAAATGCACAACACACAACATCAAGTTATGTATTGGATCTAAGAATAATTACCGCACCTTATGTTCCAATTGGAAAAGAATTTATTGCGGCAAATAAATATTGGGAAATTATTCCATCAAAGCAACTATCGAGTGAATTGATTTGGCAAAATTAGTTTTAACAACAAGATCTCTACCGATTTAAAATTTTAAAAATTGAATATTTTAACTAGTCAAAATCTGTTAGTGTATTCGATATCAAGTCCAGGCAACTCTAATCCAGAAAGTAATCATGAGCGAGTAACAACACATTATTTTCACTACATACATATTCAATGCACTCCGCACCTGGCAAATGGTCATTGACAAAGGGAAGTCAATGGATCTACTACCGCTGAATTTGGATTGACGAAGGGGAATGGAGTAGGATAGGCTATTTTAGAAATAGTGAAGAGTTGAACCATTCCTCGGCTTGTATTGAATTATTTTAAACTGCGATTAGTAAGTAAATACAATTATACATATTTGAATGGCAAACAAGTGTAGAAAAAATACAAACTACTTTGTCGTAGAGAGATCGACAAATGGTCTGGAAATTTGATTCCATTCGGCGTAGCCGCAGCTGCAAAAGAATTCAACTATTGCAAAAACCTATTCGCCATCTTATTTTAACACAACAAACACATCAAATACTTATTATCGATTACGAATGGTCGATCTGAACCCAAATTCTACTTTATTCAATGATCGTAAACCCATCATCCTCATATAATTTTTCGAATCGGGTAAGGTCTATCCAAATCCAGCTCCAACTCCAGAATTATCGATAGAGTTTACATCCAGTTCTAAACACAAAATGCAACGATTGAGATATTGGATCTTTCATGAAATAAAGTAAAGGGGGTATACTAAAACACTGCTTAGTGGAAAGAATAATTTAAGCATAGATATTTCCACTAAGTTAATAGCGGATTAATTATTTGAATATTTTCACACCATCTTGAGAGTATAAGACAAAAATTTTCAATCAACAGAACATAGTATTTATGAATGGAAAAAAAATTATACAATATAAATCATTTGCAAAAGGCATTGATTCTCCAAAGGATCAGTAATTTTTATTAGAAGCTGCAATCCAAGCAATCAAATCCGCTTATGCAATCTTATTCAAATTCTTTTTGTAGGTGCTGCTGTGCTCTAGGAAAATAACGAAATCGTAACAGGCAATAATCAAGAAAACGCATCTTATCCTTTAGGAATATGTGCAGAGAGCGGCAATTTCCAGCATCAATGGACACAGGATCCATTAAAATAAGAAAATAGAGCAGGCGATCCTCAATGAAACTCACTCTAGCTATCCACCATCTCCATGCGGAATTTAATGTCATGATGAATGAATTTGAAATAAAAAT
>JADKGL010000031.1 GCA_016722295.1 Saprospiraceae bacterium | reverse complement strand
AAAATCTGTGTAGTTAGGGATTTTTATTGGGATATGAAGTTGCACAGTAGAAACATCATGCAGTGCGTGTGTTGGATCATTTTTCTATAATGTTGTTCATTTCTTTGCATCAAATAATTCCACTATTTGTGCTCGTAACGCCTGTACTACAGATTCTTTCTTGGAATAAATCATTGCAATAATCATTTTCTATAAAAGTCCTTTTATAGGTTTGGACGTTTTTACATTCTGCAATGTTATCATAAGTAATAACTTATGAATATCAATTACTGTATCACCGATGATCGTGCAGACACAGTTTTGTTTTATCTTCATTGGAGAAAATACCTAATGGAATATTTTGAATAGGGAAATGACACGATGCATCATATGATATCCAAGATTTTAAATGTGGGTCAACTATATATTTATTTTGGCATTTGATTTTTTATTTTGAAAATACTTTTCTGTAGAGCTCATTTACAGTAGTCAAACTGACCACTTTTATTTTTGTATTTTTTTCTTCCCAGTTTTTACATTGCATTTTTGAAATACAGATCGCCTGAAATCCCATTCGCTCAGCCTCCCGAACTTTAGATCAATCCGAGATACTGCCTGAATTTCACCAGACAAACCGACTTCACCACAAAAACAAATCTGTCTATGCAATGGGATTATCCTCTAAAGAAGAAATCACTGTTGCTATCACCGCTAGATCCAATGCGGGATCATTGATTTTACGCCAATTAGCCAAATTTAAAAACATCTTGTTGTCCAATATGGAATCCACATCGTTTTTCTAACACAGCTAACAACATGGATAATCTTCTCTCGCATCAAATCCGGTCAGTAACGCGCTGCGGAGTACCGTAAATAGTTGCCTCCTACTAAGCATAGCCTGAGTCCAAGCAGCAAAGGTCTCAGTCCTACTGTCGCGGCAATAGCCGATCCGCTAAGACGGTCTTTCATGTTGGGATAAAAGTATTTCTGAAGGATTGGAGATGGGTTTTAGTCCCGCTGAAGACATTTCATAAAATTGATAATTCGTCAGTGCTTCCAAATCGATTTTTCAACGTTCTAAGAAATTGCGATAGCTATAATGTCGATTTCCCAAAGTGAAGCACGGTATCGGACCATGTGTTCCAATAATTTTGGTCCGGCTATAACGTCTTCTTTTTTGTAATACGTCCTATTAAGAAACTGATGTCTTTTTTGTCTCTTTATGGGAAGGAATCAATTTTGTTTGTACAATCCCCTTATCTTTGTGAAACTGTACCAGGAGCAGATTCAAGCAATGGTGAGGATAGTGTTTGGATCGAATCGATTATCAACACTTCTGGCTCTAAGACAGTGGCTTCTACTAAAATGAAATCCAAATGAGTTTCTGGAAGTAAAAACATCGATCAGAATTTTTCCCAAGTCTTTTTTGCTCTGAGAGAAATTTGCTCTTCACTTTCTTCCCAGACACATAAAGGGGTTTTACTCATTTTGAGAGACATAGAAATTTGGAGCAGAAGTGTAGATTTTCCGATTCTATCACTGTCCCTAATAACAGGGATTACAGATCCTTTGACCAGTCCGCCTCCAAGTACACGATTCAATTCTATCATGAAGTGTCGATCCGCTTGAGGTTTCTATTTTGGATTTGATCCAACCTTATTGCATGCTTTGGTTTTTGATCTGAATTACCTGATTTCCAAGAAGTTCGGATAGGATTGTCTATTTGATCTACGATTTTGAGTTCTTCTGGATAGCTGTTCCAAGTATCACAGGATGGGCATCTACATCCATTTAGGGACTGGGCACCACAAGTAGAACAGTAGAAGATTGATTTAGCCTTGACAATGTTTTTTATTAAAATTAAATACAAATGTACTTTATAGATGTCGAATGTGACCAAGCATTTTTTTCGAAGTCTAAAGATTTAAACTTGACACCATTGCTATAACAGAGTAGTAATGGGTCAATGCCACCGTAACAGGCAGAAAAGTACAAAGTTTTCAATTGGTTTTTTGGGGCTATGCAGGGTGCTGCTTTAGTAGTGCCCTGTTTTTTTAGCCTAAGGCATTGGCTTTTACTTATTTTACGGATTTTTTGTAATCCCGACGCTTCACAGTAATTTTGGCAAGTACTTATATGGAAAAGAACTTTGTACCAGCTATCGAGAGTTTAATATTTGCATCGCCCAATCCGACTGGCTTATCGGAGACAAGTATTGTATAGAGAATAGTTCAGCCTTGAGCATACCTGCAGAGAGATCGAATCTGCATTGTAGACCATCGGAATCTAGATACAAACCGAAGAATACGGCATTGGAGTTGAAAGAAATTGCAGGAGGATACCAGTTTCTTGTCAGAAGTTTGGACTCGCTTCAATTTAATTGCAGAGCATATAAAATTGAACAATCGAAAAAAACTTACAAGAGCCGCAATGGAGTCTTTAGCCATTGTGGCATATAAACAACCAGTGACCAAATCAGAAATAGAACAAATTCGAGGTGTGAATAGTGATCACTCTATTCAGAAACTATTAGAGAAAGAACTCATAGAAATTACAGGGCGAAGTGAAGGTCCAGGCAAACCAATTTTGTTTGGAACTAGCCAACGCTTCATGGAGTATTTTGGATTAAAGAGCCTTACTGAGCTTCCAAAGAGTAAAGACTTCCACATGCCGAGCCAAGAGATCGGAGAACCAAGCCCAATAGAGGAACAAGCAGTAGATATTATCAGACCGAATGCCGCAATCACAGAAATCATAGGAGAAGATGAATAGTGACGAAACTATATTAGTCAATAAAGTTGCCCAAAGTGCATTAATCACCATTAAGCCAGAAGACTTTTTACCCAAGGAGACCATTAAACCTTTTGATATTAAGCAATTCTTATTTCGTGAATTACTATTAAAAGAACTAGATTTTCGTGCTGCGATGAAGGCACTTGATTGGAAATGAATATCGCGATTGTATTTTTACAGTACATTGTTCAAATGATGCAATCATACCGACATGGGCGTATATGTTGATCACACAACATGCGCATTCACATGTCAAAGGAATTCTTTTGGAACAGAAGAACAAGTTTTGATTCAGCTTATGCATGAGACCATTTCAACACTAAATTTCGGAGAGTTTAAAGATAAAAAAAATCGTCATAAAGGATGCAGTGAACGCTTTGTTCCAGCATCCGCATATTTAGAATTGACGAATCAACTCTTACCTTAGCCATCAAGCATTATGTATGGCGAACCCTGCTCCACAGTACCGATTTACAAAAGAAAAATTAAGCAATACATTTATTAAAACTATTATGGCGTGCTCCCTATCGGGTCAGGCTATTTCGGGGTTCCGTAGCTTTGCACCAGCACGTTGTGCTGCCCTACATATCCTTCACGCAGAATTATGTTATACCAAAGTAAAATACACCTTAGTCCTGTATCTATCTTTATTTCATTACAAATGCTGAATCTATTGACCAAATTGAAAAAAATAACGTCAAGGATTTTATTCGTTATTTTTTCCTTAGCCTATTAAATGTATTTAAAATTCAGGGTAGAAAAAATTAGTAAGTTCAATTAACAAAAATTCAATTTCAAATTTAACAAGTGTCTTATATTTGCAGAAGTGAAGAATATATTCTCTTTGTTATTCCTAACAGCTTATCTGTTTTCAGCAACACATTTGATGGAATTGCTGAAGCTGCCTATGCTTGTTCGACATTACCAAGAGCATAAAACTTGAAAATGCCAATCTTAGTCTTTTTAGAATTTTTAGATATGATTATGCAAATAGAATCCTATTGATGAAGATTATGATAAGGATATGCAGTTGCCTTCAAATCAATAACATTATCTTCTATCAGTTTTGTCACGATTTGTGCAAATTTTACTGATTTCGTCTAAAAAGGAAAAAATCATCATCAAAGAAGGCAAGCAAAAAATTCTTTGATCATTCTTTCGACTATTCTACGTCCTTTCTCGTTGCAATCTGGCAACCACCAAAATCAATTTAATAAATATTTATTTTTCTTGAATTCAAAATATTGTTCGCAATGTTTTGACTAAAATATTTTATTAAATTTTTCATAACTAGTATAGATTATGCTTTCTAAAAATTATTGAGTTTTCCATAAAAAATAAACTCATCATTGACCTATTTATTATAGGTCTAATTGGTTTTGGTAGTTATCAAACTACAAAACTACCTATTGATGCTGTTCCCGACATCACCAACAATCAAGTGCAAGTGATCACTATTGCCCCTTCTTTTGGAGCAACAGATATTGAGCGACTGGTCACATTTCCGATTGAACAAGCTAATAGTAATATTTCAGGACTTAAAGAGATAAGTTTTTCGCGATTTGGCTTATCATTAGTGACTATAGTATTTGATGATGCGACAGATATTTATTGGGCAAGGCAACAAGTTGCAGAGATTGCAGAACGTCCAAACCCAAATCCAACAGGCATTGGCATTCCAACGTTAGGACCAGTATCCACTGGACTTGGGAGATTTACCAGTATGTGGTCAAGCCTAAAAAAGGGTACGAAAAAATATGATGCAATGCAACTGCGCACCATTCAAGATTGGATCGTAAGGAGACAATTATTGGGTGTACAAGGGAGTTGCAGAAGTGAGCAGTTTTGGTGGAAAACTCAAACAATTTGAGATTGCAATACAGCCTAATAAATTGAATGCTCATGGCATCACAATACACGATGTATTCAGCGCTGTAGAAAACAATAATCAAAATACAGGTGGAGCATATATTGAAAAGGAGCGACGGTATTGTATATTAGAAGTGAAGGCTTGGTAGGAAGTATCACAGATATAGAAAACATAAGCACAATACAAAGAAATCGAACCACACCTCTATTTATTAGAGACATTGCTGAAGTAAAATTAGGACATGCGACTCGATATGGAGCCATGTGCTATAATGATGAGGGTGAAGTGTCTGGTGCTATAGTCATGATGCTTAAAGGGGCTAACAGTAGCCAGGTGATTAAAAATGTCAAAGAGAGAATCGAACAAATCCAAAAAACATTGCCAGAAGGTGTAAAATTGAAGCCTTTTTAGACCGAACAAAAATGGTCAATAATGCTATAGGAACAGTAGAGAAAAATTTATAGAAGGGAGCCCTTATTGTTGTATTTGTTTTAGTACTTTTTTAGGCAATTTGAGAGCTGGATTATTGGTTGCTTCTGTGATTCCGTTAGCGATGTTGTTTGCTATATGTATGATGAATGCATTTGGAGTAAGTGGTAATTTAATGAGTCTAGGCGCTTTGGATTTTGGGTTGATCGTAGATGGAGCAGTGATCATTGTCGAAGCTGTCATGCATCAACTTGGACATAATAATAAATTCAAACATGTGAATGTTTTACATACTAGTCAAATGGATGAAGAAGTTAAACATTCTGCAAGTAAAATGATGAATAGCGCAGTCTTCGGACAGATCATTATTTTAATAGTGTATCTACCAATATTTACATTACAAGGTATTGAAGGTAAAATGTTTAAACCAATGGCGTAAACTGTAGCATTTGCATTGCTTGGAGCATTTATTCTATCTCTTACTTATATTCCGATGATGAGTGCCTTTTTTCTTTCTAAGAAAATAAAGCACAACATGAATACTTCGGATAAAATAATGAATAGAATAGAAAATTATTATCAATCTACCTTATCGAAAGTATTATCTTTTCCAAAATTAATTATTGGAAGTGTTGTATTATTATTTGTTGCTGCTGTTATCACGTTAAGTAATTTGGGTGGAGAATTTATCCCTGCATTAGAAGAGGGTGACTTTGCAGTAGACACAAGAGTACTTACAGGTAGTAATTTGAATACCACAATTAAAAGTACACAGCAAGCTGCTCACGTATTAAAATCCAATTTCCTGAAGTATTGAAAGTGGTAACTAAAATAGGAAGTGGGAAGTACCGACAGATCCAATGCCAATGGAGGCAAGTGATATGATGGTGATACTTAAAGATAAAAGCGAATGGACATCAGCAAAAACTTTTCCCGGAATTATCTTCAAAAATGAGTAAGGCACTTGAAGAGGTGCCCGGTATAACTGCTGGTTTTCAGTTTCCCGTACAAATGAGATTTAATGAGCTCATGACCGGTGCCAGACAGGATGTGGTTTGCAAAATCTTTGGAGAGAATCTAGACAGTTTAGCCATCCAAGCAGAAAAACTTTCTAAAATTATAAGCACAGTACAAGGTGCTGTAAATCTCTATGTAGAGCCCATCACAGGTATGCCACAAATAATTATTGACTACAATAGACCATTGATTGCACAGTATCAACTTTCAATTGCAGATATCAACAAAGTTGTAAATACGGCTTTTGCAGGGCAAAGTTCTGGCCAAATCTTTGAAGAGGAAAAACGATTTGACCTCGTAGTAAGATTAGAAAATAATGAAAGAAAAAATCTAGAGGATGTTCAAAATTTATTGATTCCTACACGCAATGGAAATCAAATACCACTTTCAAAATTGGCAACTGTGAGTATCAAAGAAGGACCAAATCAGATCCAAAGAGAAAATGCAATGAGAAGAATTGTGATTGGTTTTAATGTAAAAGACCGAGATGTACAGTCCATTGTCCAAGAATTACAAAGTAAAGTAAATTCACAATTAAAATTTCCCTCAGGATATTTTGTCACCTACGGTGGTGCTTTTGAAAATTTGAATCAAGCGAAACAAAGATTACTAATCGCAGTACCAGTATCTCTTATACTTATTTTTATACTACTATTTTTTGCATTCAATTCAGTGAAACACGGATTGCTAATTTATACCGCAATACCATTATCTGCTATTGGTGGAATATTCTTTTTAGCCTTACGAGGAATGCCCTTTAGTATAAGCGCAGGTGTTGGGTTTATCGCATTGTTTGGGGTTGCGGTACTCAATGGAATTGTCCTTATCGCAGAATTCAATCGTTTGAAAAATCAAGGCATGGAAAATTTAAAAGACATTGTACTGACTGGAACAAAAGTAAGATTGCGTCCTGTGCTTATGACTGCATTTGTAGCTTCTTTGGGATTTCTACCTATGGCTCTAAGCAATGGTGCAGGTGCAGAAGTCCAAAGACCATTAGCCACTGTAGTGATTGGAGGATTATTGGTAGCCACTTTTCTTACATTATTTGTATTGCCACTTTTATATATCTTGTTTGAAAAAGGAATTAAACCAAAAGTAAAGCTAAATAAAGCACATCTCCTTTTAGCTTTCACAATAACGACATTTCAAGCTTTTGCACAACAAGAAATCACATACGATGAAGCAATAAGAATAGCTGTTCAAAATAACCATCAGTTAAAAAATGAACAACTGAAAAGCGACTATTCAAAATTGCTTATTCGTACTTCAAAAGAAATACCCAAGACAGAAGTAAATACAGAGTTTGGTCAAATAAATAGTGCATATAATGAATTAAAATTTGGGTTGACTCAAAATTTCTCATTACCTCAAGTATATCAATGTCAAAAAAAATTACTTTTTGAAGAATATAACTCTTCTTTACTAAAAGTAGCTGTAAATGTTCAGGAATTAAAAGAATGTAAGTCATGTTTTTTATA
This sequence comes from Saprospiraceae bacterium, assembly GCA_016722295.1. Lineage (GTDB taxonomy): Bacteria > Bacteroidota > Bacteroidia > Chitinophagales > Saprospiraceae > Vicinibacter. The sequence continues at coordinate 34,840 of JADKGL010000031.1, read as the reverse complement.
CACACTTATATTTAAAAGAAAAGGAACAATTGCTTTTACAATTGGATAGTTTGTTTTTGCAGTTTTATCAAAAAGCCACAATTCGATTACAAAATGGAGAAAGTAATATTTTGGAAAAAATTACCGCCGAAAACAGTCGGACGAATTTCAATATTCAACTAAAGCAAATTCAACAAGCTCTAGAATTAAATTTATTGGAATTGAAATTACTCCTTAATACGACCCAAAATATAAAACCAATTTCCAATTCTTACAAGTTATCCAAGATATTAATTATGGACTCCATTCATACTGGCAAAAATGCATATTTGCAATATTTATCTCATCAAAAGAATATAGCATTAGCCCAATCAGAAGTACAGAAGTCAAAACTTTATCCTGATATTGTTCTCTCCTATTTCAATAATGGATTTAAGGGTGCTGGAGCTGACAATAAGGTTTATTCGGGCACTGATCGGTTCCATTCATTTAGCTTAGGTGTTGGCGTTCCATTATTTATGCGAGCTCAAAAAGCTAAAATTTCTGCTTCGAAATTACAAATCAATGTAACCCAAAGTCAATATCAAGCTGAGCTTTCCACCTTGCAAAATCAATATTCAAAATTGCAAAATGAATACAGATTGTTAAATGAGGTCGTCGTATACTATGAGACGATTGGACTCTCCAATGCAGATCTATTGGTTTCAACTGCCAGTAAACAATTTAACAATGGAGAACTCAATTATTTGGAATTTTCTCAATTGTTAAGTCAAGCCATTGCCATAAAAAGCAATTATCTAGATGCTGTTAAGAACCTAAATGAAATCATAATTTCAATTCAATATATCAATCAAAATAATTAAAATCATGAAAAAAATAGTCATCATTATCATATACATTAGTTTTCTTTCTTCTTGCAAAAACAATAAATCTGAGCAAGAGGCTACAGCACCTGTTTCCAATGAAAAACTTGTTACTTTGTCTCCAACACAATCTCAATTTGCTGATATCCTTACTAGCAAAATAGATCAAAAAGAAATGGCTGCAGAAATTCGAGTAAACGGAAAAATTGATGTTCCTCCTCAAAATATGATTTCCATTAGTGCTCCATTGGGAGGTTATTTAAAGAGTACAAAACTTTTACCTGGAATGCACTTAGGTAAAGGTGAAGTCATTGCAGTTATGGAGGATCAACAATATATAGAACTTCAGCAAGATTATTTGTTGGCAAAAACAAAATTGCAATTTGCAGAAATTGAATATCAACGACAGAAAGAACTAAATCAAAGTCAAGCCAGCAGTGACAAGGTGACTCAGCAAGCCTTGTCAGAAACAAATATTCAGAGGATCATGATGAATGCTATCGCCGAAAAACTGAAGTTGATTCATATCAATCCAACGAATCTTTCAGAAAACACAATTTCAAAAAGTATAACAATACAGAGTCCTATTAATGGATATGTAAGTAAAGTAAATGTAAATATCGGAAAATATATTACTGCATCAGAAGTGATGTTTGAATTAATTAATCCAACGGATTTTCATTTGAATATAAAAGTATTCGAAAAAGATATATCAAATCTGGCTATTGGGCAAAAAGTAATCGCATATACTAATACAAATCCAGAGAAAAAATACAATTGCAAAATATTACTAATTAATAAAGATGTCGATTCAGATGGAACAGTAGATGTTCATTGTCATTTTGATTCAAATGATAAAGCTATCCTACCAGGAATGTATATGAATGCTATAATACAAGTCACCTCATCAAAATCCTTTGTTATTCCAAATGATGGATTAGTCCATTTTGAAGGAAAGGATTATGTATTTGTAGTATCAAAACAGAATGAATACTTGATGCAAGAAGTGATGTTGAAAAAATCAGAAAATGAACTTACACAAATTGAATTTGTCAATGGCGATCAAATGCAGGATAAAGTATTTGTTACAAAGGGAGCCTATACTTTATTAATGAAGATGAAGAATACAGCAGAAGAATAAAAAGAATATTGCCGATCAAAAGAAAATTTGAAAATATGTAATTAAGAAGGTATAATATAAATTATCAAGTAGTGGAATTGTTTCATATTAGATCCTATTCCACTACTTGATAACTACTTAATTTGCCAATTTTATTTATAAGAGACGCACCGCCTAATAATATAAATAAGATTATCATTACGTTCAATTATTTCAATTGCTGAGTTGCGTAAATTTCCAAAAGTGAATTGCATTTTTTAAATTGCATTATATTTTGAATTTAAAATTCAGAATTCAGAATGTATTTTATTGAAGGTAAGAACTTCGACTATTGGGCTAAGACTTGAGCCAGCATGGTATACTTTGTTAAAAATTAAGCTTCATAAGCCCATAAGATTGAAGGCCAATAATACCTACTACCATTGAATTATCTTTTCTAATCCAAGTCGGGTTATTGGTTACTGAAATTTGGTCGACTTCATGATTTGTTAGTTGTATAAATCGGCTCTGCCCAGAAGAATTAAAAGCTTGTAAATATAAATTAATATCTCCTCTTTTTCCCAATCCACTATTGGCATGACTTACTTGAGATCCACCTAGTTTATCTTCTGAAGGAATTCCTTTTTTTATTTTTTCAACAATTTTTTCTCTATTATTGTGTAGTACACCTAGTTCTTCTCCCATTATAAAATAATTTGGTCGAATACCTTCGTTGCCTATGTAAGCAGTGTTTCCATATGGTTGAATTTTCTCAAATAACAACTCGCCATTTGGTCCAAATTTCATTATGACAAAGGAATGGCCAGTATTAGTATAATCGGATTTTGATGTAAAGTAATTTACAAATCTACCTAATACTAAAAATGAATTTCTAGAAGGTGTCGAGCCAGCCCAATAAGGTGATTGGTATTCTATACCTTTTTCTGTTAATGGTTTTATTGGTTTAATTTTAAAATAAGCCAAAACTTCATCAGAAAATTGATTTGTTTTTACAATCTTAACTTTTTTATCTGATTTTCCTATTTTTAGAAAAACTGCACCTTGAGAAAGATCATGATCCATACCAACATAATTTCCAACAAATGTAATTTCATCTTTGTCCTCCAAAGTAATCATTAGATCTGAGACTCGATTGTCTTTTTTATTTAAATCATATTGGGTAGGGTTATTTGTGTCTTCATACATAAATAAAGAGCTTTGATATTTTTTTAGTTTAGGGTCTTTCACACCCACCAAGCAAAATGGGATTCCTTCTTCGCTAAGTGTCCACTCAGATTTTAAAATATTATCTGGGTTGTTTTTAAAATCTACTTCAAAGCTTTTCAATTTTTCGATTTTATCATTAAATACAAAACAACTAGCTGTCATATTTCCTTTATTTTTTATTGGAGGATAGACTACTACCATAAAGGTATTTCTATTTTTTGATTGAATAATTTCAAAATTTCCATGATTTTCTTCTTTGGTTATGACTTCCACCATTTTGCCTTTTTTTGAAAAGTTTCCTTTGTTATCTAATTGAAGGAAGTAGAAAACTTTTTTTGATTTGTCTTTCTGGAATTGCGAGTAGAATAGGGTAGGAGTATTATTTAAAGTGTAGTAATTTTCAATGTTGTAAAAATGTCCAGCATCTGCTGGAACTTCAAGATTTTTTGAAAGAAGCTGTTTAAGATTATTGTCAAAGATTTCAATACTGAGTAAACCTAATTTATCTTTTTGTCTTGGGTCAGATTTAAGTAAGTAGCTATTTCCAATACTATCATTAGCTATTCCAATGATGGTGGTGTATTCCAATTTTAATGGATCCCAATCTCTAACAGATTTGTATTGTTCGGATTTGATTACTTTAGGTTTGGTGATAGTCTGTGCAGTTGAGAAATAGGAAGCACAAATGAAAAGTGTAATTATTTTGATTTTAAAAGATGCCATATTTAATTTTTTTATCAAATATAGTAAGATTTTGTAAATACTTGGATTATTTGCTTTTTTTTCAATCAAGTTAAATTCTACTTTTGGGTTTTAATTCTCGATATGTTTATATTAGTGAATTGTTTGAGGTGTATTTATTTAACCCATTTATGTTAAATATTCCTTAGATCGCGTTAAGGGAATATTAAATATGCTGCTTAGTATTAAACTTCGAATTACATTCGCAGTCAAACAAATAAATTTTTATGCGAAATATATTTTTTCTATCCAGTTTTTTAGGGCTATTATTAACTTCTTGCAGTCCAACGTTGACACCTTTTACACAAAAATTATACGAAGAGAATAAATGGACTAATGATGAATTGAAGCAAATTCAATTTTATATTTCTGATGATATCGTACTGAGACGTAAAGCTGAGAATGGGCAGACTACGATTAAAGAGGGAAAGATCAAGACGATTAATGGTGAGAAAGTGGAGGAGATTATTTTTAGAGAAGGTACTCCTTGTCTGTTTCATTTCTCCCCAAAAGAAGATCGTTTTGCAATCAGCTTTGAAAAAAGTGAAAACCCAAAATTTTTAATGTTTGGACCAAACCCAAAATTGAGCAATCGTTACGCACTATTGGCTAAGGACTGGGAAAAAAGAAGTGGGATAATAAGTTACGATGGGAAAGAATATCACACTTCTTCGGATGCTGCATGGGCTTGTCTGCTGGTAGATCTCAAGCGAGCACATAATCTTGAGAAGAGTACCAAAGTAGTAAAAGGTGCAAAAGTGAACTAAGTTTTGGTTCGTAACGAAACAAGACAATTGGTCTTTTTTATATATTTTATTTTGTAATACTTATTTCTTTAAAATGCAAAATAATATACATATGATAATAAATATATAGCAATAAAATTTGCTTGTTACTTATTTTACAAAATTTCGTCTTAACTTTGAATCAGAGAAAGAGACCAATCATGACGAATCGAGTTGTCCTAGGACGAAACTTAACCTTTTTACTAAGTCTGTTTATGGGCTTAGAGCTGGCTTCACAGCGAGAACTTATTTCAATTTTTAATACTGATATTTATTCTGGTGAAGATGTGTACAGTGCTGGAGTTTACAATAATTGGACCGGTAGCTATCAGATCAATCTACCAAAACCAGAGAAGGTAGAGCGCATAGTAGTAGAAGCAGCTTTTGAATCAGAATCAGAAAAACTGCCTAATTATAAAGTTAGATTTTCTACCAATAATGATGATGTATTCATTCGATTACCCAAGAAAGAATATCATGCATCTTCTAAGAAAAACTTCTATGTTTATCGTGCTAATTTGAATTCACAAGTAGATTTTGCAAGAGTGATTTCTGATATTGGTAAACCTCCAATTTATTTTAAAGTAATCGTATATCGCAGCAAGGAGGATTCTGATGTCGTAGGAACATTTTAAGAAGCTTTTTTGAGAGATACAGATCTGATTACAGAAAATAAGTTAGTAAAATCGGTGTAAAGGAATTTTCTTTGCAGTATGATTGAACTTCATATTGCGAATAGAATCCAAAAATCATCGGGTATTTCTTTGATTCAAGTAAAAGCTGTATTATCCTTGCTTGAAGAAGGGAATACGATCCCATTTATCGCAAGATATAGGAAGGAAAAAACACAGGGACTAGATGAAGTTGAAATATTTCGAATAGCGAAAATTCAAAAGGATCTCATTGAGCTCGATGATCGCAGAAAATTTATTCTTGAGACAATAGCAGAACAAGGGCAGCTCACTTCAGAACTTCAAGAGAAAATAAACCAAGCACTAGATCTATTGACACTTGAAGATCTTTATGCTCCCTATAAAAAGAAGAAAAAAACAAAAGCAGATATTGCGATTGAAAATGGGCTTTTGCCACTAGCTGAATTTATCCTAAGACAGCCGAATCAAGAATTATCTCCACAAGCTAAAAAATATATTTGCGAAGCATTTCCCTCCATTGAGCAAGTGTTGCAAGGGGCACAGGATATCATTGCAGAGAATATTTTTAATGATGTTGCTCTGCGTGAGCAAATTCGTGAGTTGTATGTAAAGTACTATTCCATAAGTTCAAAATTAATCAAAACGAAAGAAAAAGAAGCCACAGTTTTTAAAGATTATTTTGATTATTCTGAACCCATTCGTAAAATACCATCTCATCGATTTTTAGCTATTGAAAGAGGAGAGCAATTAAAATTGTTAAGAATAAAATTTATTATAGAAGAGAGTGAAGTGATCCATCGGATTCAAATGAAGTATGTTAAAAATAAGACTGAAAGTGGAATACTCATAGCAAAGACTTGTCAAATGGTTTGGGAAAAATCCTTGAGCGAAAGTATAGAAAACCAGGTCAGAAAAATTATGAAGGACAAATCTGATGAAGTCGCTATTCAAGTGTTTTCAGAGAATATTCGTCAATTGTTTATGGAAGCACCCCTCGGTGAGAAGAAAATCATTGCTATAGATCCCGGCTTTCGGACAGGGAGCAAAGTGGTTGTATTAGATGAAGCAGCAATGTTGCTAAAACATTATACCATATTTCCATTAGCACCAATGCAACAGACGGAAGAAGCATATCAAAAAATTCATAAAGATATCAAGCAATACAATATTAAATTTATAGCTGTTGGCGATGGTACAGGTGGACGGGACATCGTAGATTGGTTGAACAGTGTGCTAGACACAACTGACATATCGATTTTCAATATTAGCGAACAGGGTGCGTCTATTTACTCCGCTTCAGAAGTCGCTCGTGAAGAGTTTCCTACATTAGATCTGACTTATCGAGGTGCCGTGTCTATTGGTAGACGATTGTTGGATCCAATGGCTGAGTTGATCAAGATTGATCCAAAATCAATAGGCATTGGACAATATCAACATGATGTGAATCAGAAAATGCTTAAAGAAAAATTAGATAGCACGCTTGTAAGTTGTGTCAATCAGGTAGGAATAAATGTTAATACAGCGTCGAAATATTTGTTGAATTATATTTCAGGTTTAGGCAATACGATTTCAGAAAACATAATTCAATATCGAAATGAAAAGGGGAAAATTGAGAGCAAGACAGAACTTAAAAAAGTGCCACGACTAGGGCCAAAAGCGTTCGAACAATGTGCAGGTTTTATACGCATTAAAGATGGAATCTCAATTTTAGATAATACTGCTATTTTACCAGAACATTATACACTCGTAGATCAAATGGCATCTTCTATAGGAGTGAGTACTTCTGATTTTGTAGCTAATAGTCAGCTTCGCAAAGCTGTGAAATTAGCTGATTTTATCACAGATAAAGTTGGAGAATATACCATAAAAGATATACTTGTAGAACTTGATAAACCTGGATTGGATCCAAGAGGTGAGATCGAAAAATTTGAATATCTTGAAGGTATTAGAAGTATTCAAGATCTTAAGGAAGGTATGATTGTAAATGGTATTATTACCAATATTACAAAATTTGGCGCTTTTGTGGATATTGGGATAAAAATTTCGGGTTTAATTCACATATCTGAATTAAGTGACAAATTTATTTCAGATCCTAACGAAATTGTAAAATTAAAACAGAAAGTTAAAGCTAAAGTGATCACAATTGATATAAATAGAGAACGTGTCCAGTTGAGTTTAAAAAAATAGTTTTCGTAGCAAAATAAATTTTAGTATTTCTCATAGAAATTATTAAAAACATTTGGAATTGAAATTTTTATATATTTTTGCCGCTTTAAAAGTAATTAAGATGGATAATTGAATTGCACCTCGCTTAAATTCAATTTTCAAAAATGGTTTAATTATTATTAACAAATTGTAGAATTATTTTGAAATAGCCAATGAAAAATATTTATTTAGTATTAATTTATTTTTGTTTGTGTTGTAGTTTTCAAGTCAATGCACAAAGTAAAGTAACTTTAAACGGAACGATACGCGATAAGGTCTCAGGGGAAGAAATCATAGGAGCGACTATCCGTATTGCAGAGTTGCCAAAAATCGGAATTGCAAGTAATGAATATGGGTTCTATTCATTGACTTTAGACCCAGGCAACTATACTTTCATTGTGAGCTATATTGGATATGATGATTTGGTAGAAAAAATAAATCTGCAGTCCACGCAAAGCGTAAAATGGACACTTCAACAAAAATCACAGAATCTTGAAGAAGTAAAAATTGTAGCAAAAAAAGAAGATGAAAATATTACCCAAACTACTATGGGAATTGAGAAAATCAATATGAAAGATATTGCAAAGCTTCCAGTCCTTTTTGGAGAAAAAGATATTCTAAAAACGATACAATTATTGCCTGGTGTAAAAAGTGCAGGTGAAGGAAATAGTGGATTCTATGTAAGGGGTGGCACTGCTGATCAAAATTTAGTTTTGCTCGATGAAGCACCAGTGTATAATGCATCCCATTTATTAGGATTCTTTAGCACGTTTAATAGCGACGCGATAAAAGATGCAGTTTTGATCAAAGGAAATACTCCTGCACAATACGGAGGTAGATTAGCTTCTGTCTTAGATGTTAAAATGAATGAAGGCAACGATAAAGATTACCATGTCGCTGGAGGATTGGGATTGATCAGTAGTAGATTAAGTATTGAAGGGCCAATTCAAAAAGAAAAATCTTCATTTCTTGTAACAGGCAGAAGAACTTATGCAGATGTATTTCTAAAAACAACTGAGGATTTCAAAGACAACACACTATATTTTTACGATCTAAATGCAAAAGCGAATTATCGCATTGACAAGAATAATAGAATATTTTTATCTGGATATTTTGGTAGAGATGTTTTGGGCTTCGGTGATCAGTTTGGTATCAATTGGGGAAATACGACAGGAACATTGCGATGGAACAGTGTCGTAAATCCAAAATTATTTTCCAATACATCATTAATCTATAGTGACTATGATTACAATATTCAAATACAAGGTGATGATATAAAATTCAATATTAATTCTTCTATAAAAGATTGGAATTTAAAACAAGAATTTCAATATTTTCAAAGCACGAAAAGTGCATGGAGAGTCGGTTTGAATCTCATCCATCACGCATTGGCTCCTAGTAGATTTGAAGGTGACGCTGAAATATTCAATAGCTTGAATACAGTAAGCCGAAATTCTTTAGAGAATGCAATATATTTTAATAATGCTTATAAATTTTCAAATAGATTGAATGTGGATTATGGATTGCGTTTGTCTAGTTATACTATTCTAGGTGGCGATACTTATAATGTTTATGAGAAAGGTGTAAAAACAGAAAGCATCGTGTTAGCGAAAAGTGATCTAGGAAAAACATTTATAAATCCTGAACCAAGGATATCTCTTACGATGCAAATTAATTCATCTAGCAGTATAAAAACTGGTTATGCTCGAAATACACAGAATCTACATTTATTATCTAATTCAACAAGTGGAAGTCCTACCGACGCATGGATCGGAAATAGCTACAATATCGATCCTGAAAAATCCGATCAAGTAAGTTTAGGATATTTTAAAAACCTTAAAGATAATACATATGAACTTAGTTTTGAAACCTATTATAAATCTATGCAAAATCAAGTGGATTATAAAAATGGTGCAGATATTGAGACAGCTCCTGATGTAGAGAGTGAGTTATTATTTGGAAAAGGTAGAGCATATGGTGCTGAATTTTTTATTAAAAAAAGAAAAGGCGTTTGGACAGGATGGATCTCATATACCTTGTCTCGTACAGAGCGAAAAATTGAAGGCATCAATGAAAATAAATGGTATAATGCTAAACAAGATCGTACACATGACCTTGCCATAGTAGCTTCATATCAACTTAATGAACGGTGGAGCCTTTCTTCAAATTTTGTTTTATACACAGGCAATGCTGTTACGTTTCCAAGTGGCAAATACAATATCGAAGGACAAACAGTTTATTATTACACTGAGCGAAATGGATATAGAATGCCAACTTATCATAGATTGGACTTTAGTGCAAATTATGAAGGAAGACAAAATCGACGATGGAAGAGCTCATGGAATTTTAGTTTGTACAATGTCTACGGTCGCGAGAATGCATATACAATAACGTTCCAAGATGATCCTGACGATAGTACAAAGACACAAGCTCTGCGCACTGCACTTTTTAAATGGGTGCCAAGTGTAAGTTATAATTTTAATTTTTAATAATTTTAAATTTTAAAGAAATGAATAAAATAATCGTAGCTCTTTTTTCAATACTCCTCTTAAGCAATTGTACTCAAGTAATCGATATTGATCTCAATAATTCGGATCCAAAAATAATAGTAGAAGGATCCATAACAAATGAAGCCGGACCATATTTCGTCAAATTGTCAAAATCAGTAAATTTTGATCAAAGCAATAGTTATCCTCCCATATCAAATGCAGTCGTAACGATTAGTGATGAGACAATAATTGATACACTAATAGAAATAAAATCAGGTGTTTATCAAACACAAAGAATCCAAGGTGTAATTGGCAAAACGTATAAGCTGAATATAAATGTAAATGGTGAAGTTATTACAGCGAGCAGTACTATGCCCGACCTTGTTCCTTTGGATTCTATAACTTTTTTAATTAGCGAATTTGGACGAGGAAATAATGAAAAAATTTATGTGCCAATTCCACACTTTAAAGATCCAATTAGTAGTGGAAATTCTTATCGTTTTAAAATGACAGTTAATGATACTTTAGATAAAACTTTTTTTGTTGACAATGATGATCTTATCAACGGATTAGAATATCAAAGACCATTATTTTCTAATGATCGAGAATTAAAATTAGGTAGTACATTATTAGTAGAAATGCAATGCATTGATAGAGCAATATTTGATTATTTTACTTCTTTGAATTCTAGCATTGGCAATGGTCCAGGAGGTGGAGCGACTCCTTCAAATCCTACAAGCAACATCAATGGAAATGCTATTGGTTATTTTTCAGCACATACAGCTCAACGAAAATTGGTTATCGTAAAATAAATAGTTTTGGAACTAATTATTCGTACTGATGCCAATCATCCAGAGTTTATAAAATTGGTCTCGCAATTAGATGCAATACTCCGCGAATTAGATGGTGTAGAACATGTATTCTATGCACAATTTAATAAAATTGACACATTAGAACATGTTGTGTTATTATATATTGACCAATTGGCTGTAGGCTGTGGAGCATTGAAAAAGTATTCAATCGATACTATGGAAATCAAACGTATGTATGTGCTTCCAGAATATAGGTCACTTGGTATTGCAACGAAAATTTTATCTGAATTGGAGTCATGGATGTTATCATTAGGAAATACAACGAGCATTCTTGAAACTGGTATAAGGCAGAAAGACGCAATTGCATTATATCAAAAGAATCATTACATAAGAATCCCTAGTTATGGTCAATATAAAAATGTGGAGAATAGTGTTTGTTTTTCAAAAATTTTAACACAGAACTAAAAACATAAGTGTTTAGGACTTATTAATATTAGAAATTTTACCGGCACAGAAGAATATTTTATTTTTAACAATCTAATTTACATAGCTTATATTTGCTGTAAATAGAATAAAATGGATGATCGATATAAATTTTTTTTAATCCTATTGCTTTCCACTATTAATTCCACTTTCAGTTATACTCAAACAGGTATCCAAGTTCCCGGTATGAGTACTTGCGACCAAAAATTTAGAACGTTTCTTGGCACTTATTCAATTCCAGGAGCAAGTATTGCCATGACTAAGAATGGCAAGTTAGTTTACTTGAGAGCTTTTGGATTTGCCAATGCAGCAAAAACTGAAGTAACGCAACCTCATCATCTTTTTCGAATAGCCAGTGTGTCAAAACCCATTACAGCAATATCAATAATTAAACTTGTAGAAGAAAATAAACTGAAATTAAATGATCTTGTTTTTGGACCAACTGGCATTTTAAAAGATCATCCAATCATCTCAAAAGCTAAAATCACTGACAATAGAATTTTTTCCATAACTGTACAACATTTGTTGGAACATTCTGCAGGTTGGAATCGCGATATAGATTGTTTTCCAAATCCTACAAGTCCATATACATACAAACGTGGTGGTTGTGATCCTATAGCTGCTCCACTTCATGTGACACGAATTACGAATACCACTAATCCAGTAAGTGAAGAAGCATTGATCACTTTCCTGTTAGAGAAAGGATTGAACTTTGCTCCAGGAACTGATTATGCATATTCAAACATTGGATATCTGGTACTCGGTGAAATAATTGAAGTGATATCGAAAATGTCATACGAAGATTTTGTAAAAGCAACAATTCTTGAACCTTTACATATTTGCGATATGCATCTTGCAAGAAATTTACTAAAGGACAAACAAGAGCGTGAAGTAGAATATATCGGCAACGGAGGAACGAGTCCATCTTGTTATGGCAATGGCATCAATGTTCCTTGGGAATATGGTGGATTTAATATTGAAGCCATGGATGCACATGGAGGATGGATTGCGACGGCTAGTGATTTGGTTAAATTAATTGTAAGCATAGATGGATTTACAACTAAACCAGATATACTCAATGCCACGAGCGTAATTACAATGACTAAAGCCTCTTTGCGCAATCCAAATTATGCTAAAGGTTGGGCTGTCAATTCTGCCAACAACTGGTGGCATACTGGAGCATTAGATGGAACAGCAAGTTTTATTTGTAGATCAAATAGCCAATATACATGGGCTATTTTGTTAAATAAAAGAGTTATAGATGCACAACAAAGTGCAAGTTTTTGGACTGAACTTGATGCCTTGCCATGGGATTGTATATCTACAAATACAGCTTGGCCTACTTATGATCTTATGCTCAATCCTTCTACACAAAGTAGTAATATTACATCTACTAAAACTGGCAATACTGCAATCACCTTGAGCTGGACAAAAGGCAATGGTACACATCGTCTGTTACTCGCATCAACAAAAGAAATCACAGAATTTCCACTGGATGGAAAAGAATATTCAGCCGATTCATCTTTCGCAGCTGGAACAAATTTAGGTAATCAAAACTATGCTATTTATAATGGCACAGGATCTTCGGTTACTGTAAAAAATCTTGTCCCAAATACTAAATATTATTTTAAAATATTAGAATACAATAAAACGAATGCAACTGGAAATCATGCTCTCTACAAACTTTGTGAAGCGCCAACAATTGCTATTCAAACGTTAACTTCTGTAATTGATCAATCGCCATTAGAAGATCAAGTAAAAATATACCCGAATCCAAGCAGTCAAAATATTAAAATCATCACTACCCAAAAATTCACTCATACGTCAGTATCTATAATAAATCAAACTGGAAGTGTTATTGAAAAAATAGAATCCAAAAATAGTAAAGATTCAAATATCGAAATGTCAGATTATAAGTCGGGTTTATATTTCATTCAATTGCAAGATTCCATAGGCAATAAGGTCACAAAAAAGATCATTAAAATCGAGCCATAGAATAGTTTAATCCAATTAAATTTATAACACAAAAATTATTTTTACTAAGCGTGCAACGAAAATAATTTTCTAGAATCTTTATATTTAAAGTCAACAACCAATTCAAAAAAATAAACGAAAAATCTATCCCATTTATGCAATTGATTATCAAAGACCTCAACAAAAAATACAGCAATGGTGTCCACGCTCTACAAAATGTAACACTCACCATAAACAAAGGAATGTTCGGCCTTTTGGGACCCAATGGTGCAGGTAAATCTTCTTTAATGCGAACATTAGCTACATTGCAAGAAGCTGATAGTGGCACTGCACATTTGGGAGATATTGATGTATTGCAAGACAAAGATGCAGTGCGAAAAGTCCTTGGATACTTGCCTCAAGAATTCGGTGTATATCCTCGCACATCGGCGCTTGAATTGTTGGATCATTTAGCTATCCTCAAAGGATTTGAACATAGTGGAGAACGAAAAGAAATGGTGCTGCAATTACTTCAAAAAGTAAATTTGCTTGATCACGCGAAGAAAGCAGTAAGCAGTTTTAGTGGTGGAATGCGTCAACGATTTGGCATTGCACAATGCCTTATTGGATCACCTAAATTAGTTATCGTCGATGAACCGACAGCAGGTCTCGATCCCGGTGAACGCAATCGTTTTTATAATATACTTAGTGAAATTGGAGAGAATATTATTGTCATTCTCTCAACACATATCGTCCAAGATGTTAGAGAATTGTGTACACAAATGGCCATCATGGACAAAGGTAAATTATTGTATAGTGGAAATACAGATGATGCATTAGATCAAATCAAAGGCAAAGTCTGGGAGCGCAAAGTGGATAAGTCAGAATTATCAAACTTTCATGCCAACTACAAAATTATTTCAAATAAATTGGTTGGTGGCAAACCATTAATCCATGTATTTTCAGAGCAGCCATTGGGCAATGAATTTCAACGTGCAGATGAAAATCTTGAAGATGTTTTTTTTGCAAAATTAAATGAATTAGTGTAACACAAAAACATCGGATTAGTATGTGGAAATTTATAAAACATGAATGGAAATATTGGTTGAATGCGCCAATGACATGGATATTTTTATTGATTAATACCATGTTGGTCATGGGGGCAGTATCTTCTGATAATATCAATATTGGAGGAGGTGTAGGATCAGTGTTCAAAAACGCACCGTCAGTCGTTCAGAAATATTATGGTGTAATGTCACTACTATGTCTCTTGATGACTACAGCATTTCTTAATGCTACTGCTAATAGAGATTTTGAGCATGGGATGTATCAATTTATTTTTACTTCTCCAATCAAAAAACGAGATTATTATTTTGGGAAATTTATTGGTGCAACAAGTATTGCAATGTTGCCTTTGCTTGGAGTATCCATTGGAGCTTTGATAGGTCCATTCATGCCTTGGGCACAAGCAGAGCGCTATGGCGATATTGTGTGGAGTGGACACCTACAAGGGATTGTAGCTTTTGCAATTCCCAATACCATTATTGCCGCGTCATTAATCTATTTACTTGCTATATTATTTCGTAGCAATATGGTATCATTCATTGGATCAATGTTAATTCTGATCTTGTATGTAGTATCTTCAGGATTCACCGAAGACATCCAAAAAGAATGGCTTGCCAATCTATTAGATCCGTTTGGATTTAGGCCCGAGAGTATTGCTTCCAAATACATGACAGTAGATGAAAAAAATCATGCAGCCGCACCTCTACAAGGAGCATTTTTACTCAATAGAATCATCTGGGTAAGTATAGCTTTGCTAGTCTTAATTCTTTCCTATTTTAAATTTTCATTTAGTGCAAAAAAGCAAAAAGTAAAAAAAGAAAGTAAAGCTTCACTTACTAGTTTGATCCCTACGACTCAGTATCAGCAGTTCACACAGAATAGTTCAACAAAATTTTCTTGGACGCAATTTTTTCACTTACTAAAATTTGAGACAAAATCGATTATAAAAAATCCTACATTCATCATTATTGCCATCTTAGGCTTGATGAATATGAGTGCTTCCTTGACGAGTTTTACAGGTAGATACGGAGGAAGTCAATATCCAGTAACTTATGATGTAATCGATGCAATAAGAGGTTCATTTTATTTATTCTTAATTGGGATCATCACTTTCTATACAGGTGTATTGGTTTGGAAAGAAAGGGATGCCAAAGTCAATGAAATTCAAGATGCCACACCAGTGCAAACATTAAATTTATTTTTGCCAAAATTATTGGCTATGATAATTGCATTGGCTTGTGTACTGTCAACTACAATCCTAGCAGGAGTCATTGCACAAACTTTTTTAGGCTATCATCGATATGAATTGGATGTTTACTTCAAGTCATTATTATTGATTGATCTAAGTTCCTTTTCGTTCCTAGTCGTAATTGCATTGTTATTTCATTACTTGATCAACAATCGATATATTGCTTACTTTGCATTTGTAGCATTTATTATATTAAACCAATTCATTTGGCAATTATTCCAGATCAATACCAATATGTTGAAATTCGGATCTACACCTTCCATCACTTATTCCGACATGAATGGTTTTGGCCCATTTGTTCCTTCGACGCTTTGGTTTACTTTGTACTGGATTATTTTTTCAATCTTACTTTGCATTTGCATTTATGCTTTCTTTGTGAGAGGAAAAGAAACAGATTTTTTACATCGATGGAATGTTGCAAAATCAATTTTCTCAAAACAAAAATTAACTGTCCTATTCTCAATTATTGGATTTATATCTTGTGCTGGATTTGTGTATTACAATACCAAAGTTTTGAATACTTATGATAGCGAAAAAGTCCTAGAACAAAAGCAGTTAAGTTATGAAAAAAAGTATAAGCAATATCAAAATTTAATACAACCTAGATTTTACAAATTTGATTACAATATCAATATTTTTCCAAAAGAAAGAAGTCTTACTGCCAATGTAATAGCCTATGCTCACAATGCATCAAATCAGAATATTCGAGAGCTACACTTCACTATGCCTCAGATAACAGATAGTGTGACAATACTAATTGAAAATGCAAAATTGCAATCCGATGACACAGAGTTGGATTATAGGATTTATTCTTTAAACCAAGAACTCAAACCTGGCGATTCATTGAAAATAGAATTTAAAGTATCTCGAATCACAAAGGGATTTGAAAATGAAGTCAGTTTTACACAACTTACACAAAATGGTAGTTTTTTTAACAATTCCGATATCTTGCCTTCATTTGGCTATGATGAAAGTGTAGAAATCAGCGATAAAAACAAAAGAAAAAAATTCGATCTTCCCAAACGATTTAAAATGCCATTGCTCGATGATAATGATCTAGCAACTAGAAAAAATAATTATATAACAGATGATGCAGATTGGGTCGAAGTTAATACTACAATTAGCACTTCAAGTGATCAAATAGCCATTGCACCTGGAAGTCTAATCAAGACATGGGATGAGTCAGGAAGAAACTATTTTCAGTACAAACTCGATCACAAATCTTTAAATTTTTACTCTTTTATTTCTGCAAATTTTGAAGTGGAGAGAAAAAAATGGAATGGCGTGGATCTTGAAGTGTATTACATCAAAGAGCATAAATATAATGTGCCAAACATGATCAAAAGTTTGGAGAAATCATTGGAATACTACACAACAAATTTTGGTCCTTATCGCCACAAACAATGCAGAATCATTGAGTTTCCACGATATTCATCTTTTGCTCAAGCATTTCCAGGCACTATGCCTTATAGTGAAGGGATAGGATTTATTGCAGATCTTCGCGAGGTAACTACTGATGATATTGATCAGGTTTATTATGTCGTAGCACATGAGATGGGTCATCAATATTGGGCGCATCAATTGTGTGGTGCCAATATGCAAGGAAGCGAGTTGATGTCAGAAGGTTTTGCCCAATATTCAGCGCTGATGGTGATGGAGAAAGAGTATGGCAAAGAAAAAATGCAAAAGTTTTTGGAGTATGAAATGGATGGATATTTGAGAGGTAGATCAACAGAATTTGAAGCAGAGCGACCATTGATGAAATCAGAACATCAAGGCTATATTCATTATCAAAAAGCAAGTGTAATCCTTTACTATTTGAAAGAAATGATCGGCGAACAAAAAGTCAATGAAGCCTTAAAAGGATTGATAGATACATTTGGATATAAGGAACCACCATATCCTAGTTCCATTGCTGCAATTGATGCATTCAGAAAAGTGACACCGGACAGTCTTCAATATTTGATTAAAGATTTGTTTGAGAATATCACCTTGTTTTCAAATCGTGTCCTCGACCCAACATATAAAAAAGATGGAGATCAATATATCGTTACATTCAAAACAAGTTCTGAAAAATTTTATTCTGACTCATTGGGCAATGAAACTGTGACTCCAATATCTGACTATATAGACATTGCTGTATTTGCAAAACCTGAAACAAAAAAATCCATGGGGAAACCATTGGTTTATCAAAGACAAAAAATCAATCAAAAGGAAAATACATTTACCTTCACTGTAAAAGAAAAGCCATATCAAGTTGGAATAGATCCTTACAATTATTTGGTGGATCGGATTCCTAGAGACAATGTGAAAAAAGTTGGAGAGGTTGATTAATTTGCAAATGTAAAAATGTTCAAATTTGCAAATGGAAAACTAGGTTAAGCTTAATACTTCACTTTAATTTTTCCATCACAAAATCTCATTTTGTTCGGGTACAATGGCTGATAATTTGGATCATCCTTTAAAAATTGTACCCAAAAACTTGCTTCGATGGTTCTCGCTATTGTATCCATTTTATTTATCACAATAAAATTTCTCTTTGTGCTATCTAATGTATACCAAGCGTCAATTACATCATCCTCTAAATAGGCATACAATGCACTTGGAATATTGTTTCGCGAATTAAAGTAACTATGCGGCTTCAAGAATACTGTATCAAAATTAAATTTTAAATTACTAAAAGACATACCTTCAGTTAAATAGTCATTATTCTTATCGCTATAAGTATATCCAGATAAACTAAATACTTTATCATTATTTCTATTAAAATAAGTTACACCAAGATATTTATAATGATAATTCAATATAGCAGAAGTATAACCCATGCTTGTATCTCCCGGCGTATTAATACGGGGTCTTGTCAAGATTTCATCTATGGTGCAAAGTCCATTTCCTTTTGGCGGTGGGGGTGGGTCAACTTTATTGTCGGGAATAGGATCGCTATCTAATGTATGATGGCAAGAATAGAAAATACATGCGAAAACTAGATAGAGAAATAATTGCGCTTTGTGATTCATAAGTATTGGATTACTATCTTTCTAAAAACAATTGTGAATGTGTCATTGTATAAACGAATAGAGTTGTAGTAATCAAACCTAAAGGCATTGAAATAATGTAAAAATATATAAAGAATGCTTGGACTTCAATCCAAGCAATCTTTATATAAATTATGAAATTAATTAAAAGGCATAACCAATAGAAAACACTAAACGTGGTAAAATTCCACTAAAATCTAAATCCGAATCGACATCATCGGATTTCGCCACAGCAAAAGTATATTGTGGACCGGCTCCTAAGTCTAATGCAAAGCCACTATCCCAAATCCATTGGTAACCTATAGTTGCTCCTAATCCTAAACTAGTCAATGAACCCCCTGAATTAACTACGCCACCAGTTTCAACATCTTTCAAATTATTGATATCAAACGACACTCCAGGGCCAATATAGAATCCTTCTGGTGATGGTTTTTTTCTATTTGTTATGTAATATCTATATTCAGCATCAAGTCCAAATCCAGTTGCTTTTACACCAAATATTTTCCTCGAGTAAAAATTACCTCCAACAAGTAAGCTTGTTGATTCTGATAATGCCCTTTCATATTTAGCATTAAAATTTCCAAAAGCAAATCCTAAAGGATTTGTCTTGATAATTTGATTTTGTGCAAACATTGCACATTGGATCAAAATTGAAAAAAAGAATAAAAAAGTGATTTTTTTCATAAATAAAAGTTTTGTTTTAAAAATATTAATCGATAATTATTAAAATTCATTTTCATTCACCTAATACATATCCTACAGAAATAACTCCATAAGGGTTTGTATTTGAACTATTAAAATTCAATTGTGGACCAAGCCCTAAATCCAAAGATACACCCGATTTCCATATCCATTGATATCCTATTAATGCACCCAATGCTACATTTCCATCGCCTTCATAATTATAAGCAAATAAATGTGGTCCAATATATAAACCTTTCATCGGGATTAAATTTGTCTTTGAAGGATAAAACCGATATTCTAATGAAGCAGCTGATGCTATACTTCCTGTAAAAAGTCCAAGCCCAGCACTAAATCCAACACTAGATTTTTTTTGAAATGCATACTCATAAGTCCCGTTAATAAATCCCACACAAAACAATAATGGATTTGTCTTTACAAGATGCTTCTGACACAGAAGCAATGTGGGGCATAGGTACAATATGCTAAAAAATAGGTTTTTCATTTGGATTAATTGTTGTAAAGATAAAATTGATTTTCTCTTTACAATAAAAAAATTAAAATATTTAGTTAATTTATGCTTAGAATTAAAAATTTGAACGCTAAATCCTCACTTGTAATTAGTTATTTTACAAAATAAATAACAATTCAAAGCATTCATTGTACTTTTGGATCAGAATCGAATTCTAATTTACTATGTCAAAATTCAATATCAAAACACATTGGCCAATTCTTGCTGGGATAGCTATTATCTACGTTTTTGCCATGATTTATTTTATGCCAATCATGCAAGGCAAAGTGCTTCAATCTCATGATATGATAAGTTCAGTTGGAATGTCTAATGATATCAAGACTGAGTATAAAGAAACAGGAAAGTACTCGAGTTGGACAGGCTCCATGTTTAGTGGGATGCCTTCATTTCATTTTTTTGACTTTATGTACGTACCCAATTATTTACTGATTCCATTTCGTGCCTTAATATCAGAGATGCCGATCAATTATTTTATCGATGGTATGCTTTGCTTTTTTATCGCAATGTTGATCTTTGGAATGAATACCTGGGTAGCATTAGTAGGCAGTATCGCATTTGCCTTTAGTACCAATCACATCGTGCTTGCTCTAGCTGGGCATTACACAAAGTTAGGAACCATTGCATTTTTTCCAGGGATTTTAATCGGATTACTTTTGATATTTAGAAAAAAATATTTACTCGGGGCAGCAGTTTTTGGACTTTGTGCATCCTTAAATTTAGCAGGAGGCCATATTCAGATGACCTATTATTTAGCTTTTCCAATGTTGGTATTAGGACTTATTGAATGCATTAAAGTATTCAAAGAAAAAGATTTCTCTCACCTTGCTAAATCTATGGGCATTATTGCTGTAGTTGCTGCCGTTGCAATCATGTCAGTAGCGTATTTGATCATGATCAATCGAGATTATTTAAAAGATACAATGCGTGGAGGTAATATTCTGTCGAGTAAAATGTCAGGACAAGCCGAAACTTCCAATCCAGGTTTAGAGTGGGATTATGCTATGCAATGGAGTCATGGACCGATTGATTTATTGAATACCATTGTACCAGGAATGGTTGGAGGATCTAATGATGAACTTGCAGATCCAAAATCAGCGTTGATGCGAGATCTCAGAAGCAAAGGAGCAAACATGAAGTCTGTACCATTTATGTATTGGGGTAGCTTGCCGTTTACGTCAGGTCCAGATTACCAAGGAATAATTTTAATGGCATTGGTTTTCTTAGGTTTGTTTATTTTGAAGAATGAACTGAGATGGTGGATGATTTCCGGTGGTGCCTTAGTCTTGTTGATGGCATTAGGAAAGCATTTTTCCGTTTTAAATCATCTTTTGTTTGACTATTTTCCATTGTTTAATAAATTTCGAGCGCCGAGTTCAATCATGCCTATTTTTTCATTTATGGTGGCTGCATTTGCTACATTTACCTTGAATGAATTAATTACTAAAAAGCCAGAATTTGCTGATGTAAAAAAGCCATTTTTATATTCATTTGGCGCATTGGCCATATTGTTATTATTGCTCATTTTACTTGGCCCTTCATTGTTTAGTTTTGCCTCAGATTCTGATGATCGTTTGGCGCAGCAAGGCCTTAACTTAAGTTTGTTGCAAGATCTTAGAGCTGGCTTTATGCGAAGCGATGCTATCCGAAGTTTGTTGTTCTTAGCAATAGGAGGTGGCATGGTTTGGTTTTATTTAAAATCTAAAGTGAATTCATCATTGTTGATAGGAGGATTGGCGTTATTAATTATAGCAGATCTCTGGACAGTGAATAATCGCTATCTCGATGCAAAAAATTACAAGACAGCAGCTGCAGACAAAGAAAATTATAAACCAAGACCTTCAGATATTGAAATCTTAAAAGATAAAGATCCGAATTTTAGAGTATTCGATATGAGTGTGCAAGGTGGTCCTTTCAATTCTTCTCAAGCATCATATTTTCATAAATGCATTGGAGGATATTCCGCAATTAA
This sequence comes from Saprospiraceae bacterium, assembly GCA_016722295.1. Lineage (GTDB taxonomy): Bacteria > Bacteroidota > Bacteroidia > Chitinophagales > Saprospiraceae > Vicinibacter. The sequence continues at coordinate 13,020 of JADKGL010000031.1, read as the reverse complement.
ATTGCGCAGATACCAAGATGTAATAGATCATCATATTTCTCAAAATAATATTTCAGTATTGAACATGCTCAATACAAAATACATCGTATCACAAGAGGGTCAAGTCCAACAGAATCCATCTGCATTAGGCAATGCATGGTTTGTCTCTTCCATTAAAGAAGTGAGTTCACCAGATGATGAGATCAATGCATTAAAAGGATTCAATCCATCTGAGGAAGCGATAGTATTAAAATCTGAATTCCCAACAATGGTAGATGGCGCTCAGTTTTCAAAAACTGGTAGCATAAAACTTACAGATTACAAAACAAATCACATTAGCTATCAATCAGACAATAGTGGCGATGGATTCGCAGTATTCTCAGAAGTATGGTATCGAGGGAATCGAGATTGGAAAGCATATATTGATGGCAAATATGTAGATCATGTGAGAGCCAATTATATACTACGTGCAATGAAAATTCCTGCAGGTACTCATAAAATAGAATTCAAATTCGAACCTGTAGTATTTGCTACTGCTGGTTTATTAACTAATATTGGATCTGCTTTGATTGGCTTGTTAGTATTGATTGTGGCATTTTTTGAAATTAAAAAATGGAAGGAGCAACAATCATAAGATTAGTATAAAAATTTGATGTTTTTGCGTTTCAGAAAATGGTAGTGATTATTTTTTTAGTCACTTATAGCATTTTTTAGCTTTATTCTGCCATTTTGTCACCTTTTTTGTATCTTTGCAAATGATTCAAAAATTGTAGAAATGTACCATCCCAAAGAAGATCATATTGATGAATTAGTAGCTGAAGAAAGACAAGGTGAAGCGCTTGATTATCCAAGCAAACAAAATACAGGCGGTAGACAATACTATATAGAGAGTTATGGATGTCAAATGAATTTTAGCGATTCAGAGATCATCGCATCCATCCTATCTCAAGAAGGATTAAGTTCCACTAAAGATATTTCAAATGCAGATTTTGTATTTTTGAATACCTGCTCGATTCGAGAAAAAGCTGAAGAAACAGTTAGAAATAGACTCAAAGAAATTCAAGTTTATAAAAAGAAAAATCGAGATCTCAAAGTTGGCGTTTTGGGTTGCATGGCAGAGCGGCTGAAAGCAAAATTTCTAGAAGAAGAAAAATTGGTTGACCTTGTAGTTGGACCAGATGCATATCGAGATTTACCCGCATTATTAGATCAAGTTGAATCTGGTGAAAAAGGGGTGAATGTATACCTCTCCCGCGAAGAAACTTATGCAGATATTTCACCTCTGCGATTAGATTCAAATGGAGTTTGTGCATTTATTTCTATCATGAGAGGATGTGACAACATGTGTTCATTTTGTGTTGTTCCTTTTACAAGGGGAAGAGAAAGAAGCAGAGACTTATATAGCATTATTGCAGAAGCCAAAGATTTATTTGAAAAAGGATATAGAGAAGTGACTCTATTAGGTCAAAATGTCGATAGCTATAAGTGGACAAATCCAGAGACGAATAGTATTGTGAATTTTGCGAATTTATTGGAAGAAATTGCATTGTTACATCCTGATCTTAGAGTAAGATTTTCCACTTCACATCCAAAAGATATCACGGACGATGTTATTTATACAATTGCCAAATATGAAAACATTTGCAATTATATTCATCTACCAGTTCAATCCGGAAACAGCAGAATATTAAAATTAATGAACCGAACCTATGACCGAGAGTGGTATATCAATAGAATCGATATGATATATAAAATCATACCGGACTGTGCTATCTCTTCGGATATGATTGCAGGATTTTGCACGGAAACAGATGAAGAGCATGGTGATACGTTGAGCATTATGGAATATGCAAAATATAGCTATGCTTATATGTTTTTTTATTCTGAACGACCTGGTACATTAGCAGCAAAAAAATATAAGGACGATATTTCTGAAGATATCAAAAAACAACGATTGAGTGAAATCATTAGATTGCAAAGGCAACTAAGTTATGAACACAATCTCAAAGATGTCGGACAGATCTACAAAGTTTTAATCGAAGGAAATTCTAAAAAATCCGATCAAGAATATAAAGGGAGAAATTCACAAAATAAAATGATCATCTTCCCAAAGAATGGATCACTGCAGCCAGGTGATTATGTCAATGTAAAAGTTATTGCTGCTTCAAGTGCTACACTCACAGGTCAAATCATAGAATAAGATGGACAGTGTACAAAGTGTAAAACAGCGTTTTGGTATTTATGGAAGATCAGAAAAACTACATCAAGCATTAGACACGGCAATACGTGTTGCAGGTACTGAATTGACAGTGTTGATATCAGGCGAAAGTGGTTCGGGTAAAGAAGTATTTTCAAAAATCATCCATGGATTAAGTCCTAGAAAACACAATCAATTTATAGCCGTCAATTGTGGGGCGATTCCTGCAGGAACAATTAACTCGGAATTGTTTGGTCATGAAAAAGGTTCATTCACTGGAGCTACTGGTGAGCGTAAAGGATATTTCGAAACAGTGGATGGTGGCACAATATTCTTAGATGAAATAGGAGAAATGCCACAAGACACCCAAGCGTTTCTTTTGAGGGTATTGGAGTCCGGTGAATTTATACGTGTTGGTTCATCAAAAGTATTGAAAACAAATGTACGTGTCATAGCTGCAACCAATGTGACATTATTGGATAGTGTGCGCAAAGGCAAGTTTAGAGAAGATCTCTATTATCGTCTGAATACTGTTCCAATTCGCGTCCCTTCTCTGAAAGAGAGAAGAGAAGATATAATGATTCTTTGCAGAAAATTTGCTTCCGATTTCGCAGAAAAATACAAGACGACTTCTATTGAATTTGATGAAGACAGTACACAATTAATGGAACATTATTCATGGCCAGGAAATATTCGCGAATTGCGCAATGCAATAGAACAATTATCCGTTCTTTCAGATAAAAAATTGATCACAGCTTCAGACTTGTTGCGCATCATTCCAGATATTCAGAGCCGAAATTTACCATCAGTAAATTCAGAATCTAACAATGAGAATATGAGTTACCAAGAGAGAGAAATATTATACAAACTTTTATTCGACATGAAACAAGATTTGAATCAATTGAAAAGTATGTTTTTTCAATTGGTGCAAACTAATGATCTTACGATGCCAGATCTCGCTCCTCACACGAATTCCTTAGTGAATTCATCAATGAATCAATGGAATGCACCTTCCTCTGTCAATCATCATGAAGATGACAACAGACCGATCATTGTGCCAAAGTCAAGTTCTGAATTTCATTCTATTGAAGAAATGTTGGCAGAACCATTATCGATTGAATCTATGGAAAAAGATATGATCCAGAAAGCATTGAAAAAGTTCAACGGTAAACGTAAAGATGCAGCTGATGAATTGGGTATTTCTGAGAGAACATTGTATCGTAAAATCAAACAATATGATTTAGAATTATGAGTAAATATATTTTAGTAATTTTTTTATTTTGTTCTTGTTCTGTTGGTTTTAAAGGGACAAGTATTCCAGCGGAAGTTAAAACATTTACAGTAGAAAATGTAATAGACAATTCATACAATGCACCTTCAACGTATCCTACAGATTTTCAAGTTGCTTTGTCAAATAAAATCAGAAGAGAAAGTAAATTAAAAGCGAATGATCGGGACCCCGATCTAACGTATAAAGTTAGCATTTCAAATTTTGCAGTAAGTTCTCAAGCACCTGTTTCAGGAGCTGTATCTGCGATCAATCGATTAGAAATCGTTGTTCAAGTGCAAGCTATCTATTCTAAAAATGAAAGTTTAAATTGGAGTAAAAATTTTTCTCGCTTTACTGAATTTGATGCAAATACCAATTTTTCTACAATTGAAAATCAATTGACTACTGCATTAAATAAATTATTGACTGAAGATATATTTATTGCTTCGTTTAGCAATTGGTAGTTTTAGTAGAAAAAAGTAATTGGAAATATAGAGTTGAAAACTAAATAAGTTAAATGATATGATTTTATTAGATGGCAATAAATTGTCGACAATTATAAGGAAGGAAATAAGTGATCGCGTACGCGATTTTTGCAAGACAGATACAAGACCACCTCATTTGGCAGCTATACTAATAGGTGATAATCCAGCAAGTCAATCCTATGTCAAAAATAAAATAAAGGCATGTGAAGAAGTAGGTTATGCTTCGACATTGATAAAGAAACCTCTTCATACGACCGAATCAGAATTACTTGATATCGTGCAAAGATTAAATGAAAATAAGGAAATCGATGGATACATTGTCCAATTGCCATTGCCAAGGCATATCGATGAAATGAAAATCAATTTGGCAATAGATCCAAGCAAAGATGTCGATGGATTTCATCCAAACAATTTTGGGAGAATGGCACTAGGCATCACGGCTTACCATCCAGCTACACCAGCAGGTATTATGATGATGTTTGATCGATATCAGATTTCCACAGAGGGAAAACATTGTGTCGTACTAGGTCGATCAAATATTGTTGGAACTCCAATATCATTATTGATGTCTAAGAAAACAAAGCCTGGGAATGCAACTGTGACTATAGCGCATAGTCGGACTGAGAATCTTAAAGAAATTTGTCTCAGTGCTGATATTATTATAGCAGCATTAGGAATTCCATTTTTTGTTAAAGCAGATATGGTAAAACCCAATGCAGTGATTATAGATGTCGGAATTAATAAAATCGAGGATGCATCCAATCCTAGAGGGTATCGTCTCGTGGGTGATGTTGATTTCGAACAAGTGAAAAATAAAGTCAGCGCGATTACGCCTGTGCCCGGTGGGGTAGGTCCTATGACCATCACGGCATTAATAGAAAATACATGGAAGGCATACAGCAAGATTTACAACAATAATTAATATTTTGGAAAAATATATCTCATATAAAATTCAAGTATCTGACGAGGAACAATCTATTGTTTTAGCTTTATTGAGTGATATTGGATTTGAGTCATTTATTGAGGAACCAAATTCATTGGAAGCATTTATCTCAGAGAGTGATTATAAAGTGCATAAGGAAATTATTGATCATTATTTTAGCGACAATAGTTATCAATTTATGATAAATAATCACGACCCAAAAGATTGGAATAAACTTTGGGAGTCGAATTTCGATGATATTATTATAAAAGACAAACTGCATATTCGTGCGCTTTTTCATCCGAAGAGAAATGATATAGAAACTGAACTAATTATCTCCCCAAAAATGGCATTTGGGACAGGACATCATGCCACTACATTTCAAATTATGGCTTGGATGGTGGATGTTGATTTTGAAAATTTAGATGTACTTGATTTTGGTTGTGGGACGGGCATTTTAGCAATTTACGCGAAATTAAAAAAATGCAAATCAATTGATTTGATTGATATAGAGAGTCAAGCAATAGATAATGTATACGATAATCTTGAATTGAATCATTTAAAAGCAGATCTTATCGCATTAGGTTCTACCGAGCAGATCCCTAACAAAATGTATGATGTGATTTTTGCAAACATCACTCGCAATGTGATTAGCGAAGTGTTAGCAAAATTAGTGAATCATCTCAGACCCAATGGAAGGATAATTTTCTCTGGATTTCTAGAGCAAGACAAGACATATATGGAAGAATTATTTCAATCCTATCAATTGAAAACTATTTTTGAATCTATGAAAATAGATTGGCTATGCATTGTTTGTGAAAAAACATAAAAGTGATGAGCTTCGTGAGCAATGAAATGAATATAAAATTTTTCCGAGTTTTTATTTTTTTGTGTACAGTTATTGTATTTAGTACACTTCATTCTCAAATCAATTTTCAATTGAAATTTGATACAGTTCGGGTTCCTAGCTGGCCAGGGATTCACTCTTTTGTATATGGTACTGTAGGCGACACAATCATTGTTATTGGCGGTCGAAGAGATGGTTTACATGAGAAGGAAAGTGGATTCGAATACAAAAGAGCAAATGATAGCGTATACATCATTAGTTTAAAAGATTTTTATTGCAAAGCATATCCATTAGCATTGATTACAGATACTATTTTATCCAATGCAATGAGAGCTTCAAATGCATTATTCACACAAAAAGAAGATCAACTTTATGTCATGGGAGGCTATGGAGAATCCATTACAAAATCTTACACGACATATCCGATTTTTTATGTTATCGATTTACCAAAGTTTAAAGTTGAACTGGAGTCCAGTTCAACTAAATATTCAATAATTTCAAAAGTTGATTCAAATTTTGCTATCGCAGGGGGACAGATGTTATTTCTAGATGATAGATTAGCTGTGGTAGGTGGACATTATTTTCAAGGAAAATATATTGATAAGTCTAATCAGTTTATTCAGAAATATACGAACAAGGCTAGCTTCTATGAAGTGAGCCAAAGTGGCAATCAATTGCAATGCAATAAGGTTAATGAAATCATCGATGAATTTAATTTTCATAGAAGAGATTATAATTTGGCATACGATATTCAGGTCGATGGCTCTATAGAGTTAATGATTTATTCTGGTGTTTTTTTGGAAAATGAAGCGCGACCATTTTTTAATATAGCGAGTTTGAATCAACAAGGCTATAAAGATGTTGAAAATTTTGAACAATTATTTGCGAATTATCATTGTTCGAAACTTGGAATGTATAGTGCTAAAAATAAAGAGATGAAATATTTCTTTTTCGGTGGCATGAGTGAATATTATCGCGATTCAACTGGTGACATTGGAAGAGATCCTTTTGTCCCATTTGTGAATCATGTTTCTTGTGTCCTTAGGGATAGTTTGAATACATATGATGAATTACTATTGAAAGATACTTTGCCTGGTTTTTTTGGTTCGACAGCAGAATTTATTGCAAATAGTGATTTGGATTTTATAAAAAGTAATATTATCAATGCGGATCTTTTACGCGGTGATTCAATATATTTAGGATTTATTTTTGGGGGAATTTGGAATCCAATTGGAGAGCGAAATGCTTGGTCGAGAGATCGAGCCAAAGAAACTCTTTCAAATCCTTTTTTTATTAAGTCTTATTTACTCAAAACTAATATAAGTTCAAATCTATCTAAATTTTCCAGTCGGAAGCCTACCGTTAAATTAGTTCTATCTCCTAGCCAGAATAAATATATCTTGACTCTCAAACCAGATGAAGTGTCTCATTTGAGTTATTACATTGTAGATCTGCAAGGACATATAATTGAATCAAAGACCTTTTCAACGATCCAGAATGAAATGGAAATTAGTTTACGAAATTTAATAAAAGGTCAGTATCGCCTCATTATAAGTTTGAATAAATCTTTTATTCAGAATGAACTGATTCAAATCTATTAATTGGAATTAAAGTTTCATTTAATGAATTTTATTTTGTTTTTTCATCAGAATAATCCAACGACTGATATTAGAGTAAGATCTTATACCATCTGACACACCATTGCTTTTTAAGAATAAATCATAAAAATATTCTCTGATTTTTGGGAATAATTCTGGATATGAATTTAGTGTAAGATTGATTTCATTAAGATCAGTTTGGATTTGTAGAGGCAACGAATCTCTATATTCTTTATAATATTCGTAGTTTTTATATTTTAAATCTATCAACATATATCGCAACAGTGTAAGCTCTGCAGAATATCGGATATAATCTTTATTGGAGTTCATGCAAATTAAATAGGCTAAGAGATTGCATTCACCTTCATCCGTCCAACCCATGACATGACATAATTCATGAGCCATTGTAAATGGAATTTGAATTGGGTGGAGCGCTGATTCTACATAACCCTCACCTACAAAAGGCCAATATACACCTGATGCACCAAATAGAAATAGAAATCCCTTTGGGCTTAAAAGTTTGCATTGAAGAGGTATCGCCTCTCCAATATGATATTTTGAAAATATTGAATAAACATTTGGTCTAAGTTCATGCATTAGTGAAGCATTGTATTGTGCGATTGTTGGTAGATTTGCCATCCCAATTCTTTGATTGCGGATCCGATCTTTAAGAAGAGATAGTTCTTCATAGAATGAACTGTCGCTAATTTCTCCGTTGAGTTGAATTCTATTAACTAGATTTATTCTATTATAATTCATACCCCAAAGCATATAAAAAATGGCTAAGTGAGTAAATATCACTGAGAGTAAACTTCTAGCAAGATCTGTTAATTTTATTCTTTTTGAAAGGTAACTGCCAAGTTTAAAAACTACAAATAGTATTATTGCAGCTAACCATAAATAAAGCAATGGAATTCTAATCCAAACAAAAAGCAAATCCCACGTTTTGCGAAATCCAATGTAAAACAAAGAATAGTACCGATGATCTGCGTCAGCTTTGGACCAATTCTGCCATAAAATGCTCACAATTAACAATGTAACTGAAGTAATAAAAGGCTTATCTGAAATCCAAGACTTAAACATTCGTTAAATATAGGCAAAAAAGGAATATTATGAACTAATTCCAGTTAAAAGATGTTTCATTCATACATAATTAAAATCAGATTTATGGCATTTGAATTCACAGATCAAAATTTTCAAAGCGCGGCTTTACAATCAAGTGGTGTTTCTGTGGTAGATTTTTGGGCTGAATGGTGTGGCCCATGTCGATTGGTTTCGCCAATTATTGACGAACTTTCTAAAGAGTATGGAGAGAATGTTACCATTGGGAAATTAAATGTAGATAACAATCCACAAGTTTCTATGCAGTTTGGAGTGCGAAGTATTCCAACGATTTTATTCATTAAAAATGGTGAGGTTGTTGATAAACATGTCGGTACCACTACAAAAGCTAGCTTAAAGCAAAAGATTGATAGTTTACTGTAATTATTGAAAATTAAAAAATATAGCCCTTGTCATAATTGATGAGGGTTTTTTTGTCTATGAGTTTCTTCGATCAATTTCCAGTCCAAGCATTCAATCATCTCGATTTACTTGCCAATCAAGTAGTAGAGGGTTTTATTATTGGTATGCACAAATCTCCATTTCATGGTTTTAGTGTGGAGTTTGCTGAGCATCGCCTATACAATCAAGGTGAATCGACCAAAGAAATAGATTGGAAAGTGTATGCGCGCACAGACAAGTTGTTTTCTAAAAAATTTGAAGAAGAGACAAACTTGCGATGTCAGATCGTCATAGATACATCTTCTTCAATGAGGTTTCCTGAAGAAAAATTGAAAGGAGGTTTGATCCTAAATAAGTTGAAATTCTCTTCTCTCGGTGCCGCATGTATAATGAATGTTCTTAAGCGACAACGAGATGCGTTCGGGCTTTCGCTTTTTGATAAAAATCTTCATATTCATACTCATGCAAAATCTAGCACGAGTCATTATCAATTATTGCTTTCTTTCTTGGAAAAAGAAATGCAACAAACAAGTAATAATAAAACAACTTCTGCAGTAGCTGCACTACATCAAATCGCTGATCAAATACACAAGCGATCATTAGTAGTTATTTTTTCAGATATGTTTGATGATGGACATAATATTGAAGATCTTTTTGCTGCCATCAATCATTTGAAACACAATAAACATGAAGTGATCTTGTTTCATGTCATGGATCATAAACTTGAGTTGGAATTCGAATTCGACAACCGACCATATCAATTTGCCGATATGGATACCGGAGAAAAAATCAGACTTCAAACAAATCAAATAAGAGACAGCTACATTAAACAAATTGCAGAAATAAAAGCCTCAATTCAATCAAAAGCAATTCAATACCGGGTAGATTATATAGAGGCAGATATCAATCAAGGGTATAACTATATTTTGCAGTCTTTTTTCGTCAAGCGAAAGAAAATGATGCATTAATGGAAATTAGCCATGTCGGATAAAGTAAGAGTAGATAAGTGGCTGTGGGCTATAAGAATTTTCAAATCGCGCACGATTTCAACAGATACCTGCAAGTCTGGTAAAGTGAAATGTAAAGATGAAGTCTTAAAGCCTTCTTCATTGGTCAGCATTGGCAATATAGTCGAAGTTCGAAAGAATGGTTTCCAATTTTTGTTTAAAGTGCTTAAACCTATTACAAAACGCGTATCAGCGTCAGAAGCTGTATTATGTTACGCGAATCTTACCTCTGAGGAAGAGCTTAATAAATTCAATGATTGGTTCATAGGCAAAAGTGGTTCTGAGTGGAGGGAACGAGGTGAAGGTCGCCCCACAAAAAAGGAACGCAGAGAAATTGATGAATTTAAGGAAGATCAGTTTGATTGGGATGAAGATTGATAACTTAATTTCCAGAAAAATAGATATCTTTTAACGCTAAAGAGAGCATAAATCCAACATATACAAGTTGTTATAGTGGTTTTTTCCATAAAAGCCGAGCTTAAATGTTAAATTCTTTGAAAAATGAGAATAATGCTGTACTTTTGCACCGCTTACGCCAAAATGGTCGGTTAATCCGAGTGATTTGGTAAAGGTCAAAACTATTATTAATTTTTAAAAAACTAACAAATGGCCGTAAAAATTAGATTACAGCGCAAAGGAAGAAAAAAAGCACCTTATTACCACATCGTTGTGGCAGATTCAAGGTCTCCAAGAGATGGAAAATTCATCGAGCGATTAGGGATGTACAATCCTATTACAAAGCCTGCCGTGATTGAGTTGGATTCAGATAGAGCATTCTATTGGCTAGGGGTTGGAGCTCAGCCCACAGATACAGTAAATGCAATCTTGAAATACAAAGGAGTAATGTATCGCAAACATCTTTCGAGAGGGGTGAGAAAAGGAGCATTCTCTCAAGAAGTCGCTGACCAAATGTATAAAGATTGGATTGCAGCAAAAGAATCTACAATCTCAGGAAAAGTAGCAGCAAGACAGAAGGAGATAGCTGATTTGCATAAAGCAATAAGTGGTACAAAAAAAGAAGCGAAACCAAAGCCGGTAGTTGAAGAAGCTCCAGTTGTGGAAGAAGTCGCTCCTGAAACTCCTGCGGCGGAAGCAACTCCTGAAGCAGAAGTAACAGAATAAAAAAATGAAAATTGCAAAATTTTTACAAAGAAATTTAAGAATTATTTTTGTAAAAATTTTGAAAAAAGATATAATTAAAAAATATGACATAACCTAGTAGATTGATTTTTCTACTAGGTTTTGTCGTTGTAAAATGTAATAAATATGCAAAACTTAAATGACGATTACAAAGAAAGACTTCAAGCTGTTGCAGAAGTCATCCAAGGTTCTGATGAACTAGCAGCTTATCTTGACGAGGAGTCTCCAGAATTGTATAAAGTGCTTCAAGATACCTATGAGCCATTGGTTTCAGAGATCTACCAAGAAGTCGCAGAGAATGATCCATTGCAAATTAAAGCACTCGAAAATGTACTATTGAATCCATATTTTGAAGGTCTTTTTCTGCCTAGAATTTTAGGATATAGTGTTCTTAGGGGAGAAGTCAATGATGATTTGAAGTATACTCGTCCACAGGAAGATTTCAAAAATATCCTTCAGGTCATTGCGAGTTCTGCAAATTTTGACCAATTAAAGCAACGTATTGGCCAAACTGTGCAAGTTGGATTTTCATTGAGTAGTGATATTTGGATTTCAAATCTATTAGATCAGATAGAAAATAAAAAGGTAAGAGCATTTTTACAAAGTATGCGTCATGACAGATTTAGAGATCAGAATGAGCGCAAAACACTAGTAGAGAGATATCGAAAGCAATTTGCACATTACAATTTTTATACTGCTGAATTTCCTGAGACTGTCAATGAATTGAAAGTAGAGTTTGGAGCTTTAAAGTCATTTTTGCTCAATCGGATCAAATTTAATTCAAAACATGACAGTTATTCTCATGAGATACATTCCATCATTACAAAAAAACAATTTTCTAAGGAGCAAGAATATCTTGAGCTACTTGCGATAATTTCTCATTTTATTAATTTAAATCCTACTGAGAACGAGCATTTGAAAAAAGCATTGAATGATTGTAGGAAAGAAAATCCGAATTTCAATCAACACTATTTTCAGTTCTTGAAAAAAGAACTTAAGTATTCTAATTCTGAAATGACACCCGCTTCTGACAAAAAATTCAGTGATTTATTGGATAGATCTATTTCTGATGATTTGGTTCGTTTTTACAATATTGTGGACACAATACATAGCAAAGGATTTATACACGAAGATGTGTTGGATGGCGTGAATGCATTTTATTCCCAATACGAAGGAATGTCAATCAACAATGAATGTCTTCGACTTTCGATCATCAATATGTTTGCCAAGGTTGTAAATAATTTAACATGCCCTGAGTATCATTCATTTTTTGAATTGAATAAGACCTTCGGCGGCTACATCAATATTTTCTCTAACTCAGCGTTCAATCAAGAAGTAGAGGGGATGTGTATGAATTATGTCAATAAATTACTTGCCTTCTACAAAGACAAACGGTCAAAGGAATATCAAGAAATCAAAAAATTGGTAAGCAGTAATTTTACGGAGTTAGAGTTCTTGAGCGACCGGGAACTTGTAGACTTATTCAAAATTAAGAGGAAGAAAAAAGAGGATTAAAATTTGATCGCCCCGATTTCTTATACTATACAATCCTATTTCGAAAGCATAACTTATGCTTTCAATAAGAAGGTGATTTTTTATATTTTTTTATTGCTCATTCTTGGAGGTGCTAGTGCATTCTATGTATTCACTTTTATATGGAATGAAAGTGACTCAATATTTAAAACATTGTTAGGGCAATTTTCTTGGTTCGAGACTAATGGATTTTTGACGACCGCAATGACTTGGATAGTGAAATTATTTGGTACAGCATTTATTTTGATTCTATACCGATATATATTTTTTATAGTATGTAGTCCAATTTTATCCTTGATATCAGAAGCTGTTGAGAAAGAGTATTTTAAAAGAAATAATTTGTTCCTCAGCACTGAATCAATTTCTATATTTTCTTCAATTTGGCGAAGTATACTAATGAATGGTAGAAATTTTATCATTGAAATTGCGATTTGCACCGTTTTGTTTTTATTGAGTTTTATTCCGCTTTTAGGGATATTTTTTTCTGCACTTTCTTTTTTGGTTTCTTCTTATTTTGCAGGAGTGAGTAATTTTGATTT
>JADKGL010000030.1 GCA_016722295.1 Saprospiraceae bacterium | reverse complement strand
TTTTGGACAGACTGGCCCAAATAAATCCCCTTGGGTAAAAGACAATTGAAATCTGATTTTGAACCATTTTTTTGAATTATTGATTAAGCAAACTGAAAATTTCAAGAGACTGGGCTTGGGAGTAGTGAGAGATATAAGCCAGAAAGCGAGTATCTAAAAAGGATAGCAAAGAATTTATCTATCACTCAGAAATAAAACTTGGTAGACTAAAATGGGACGAAAAATCACACGAAAAATGGACTGTGAATAACAATCTTGAAAATTACTTTCTCAACTTCGAACTTTGGACACCTATTTGGACAATTTGCGATAAAACAAACTTCCCAGACATTTTCATTACAATAACAAATGAAGAGACTTTGAAAATAAGCATGATATTAAATTCGGCTACTTTATAGTTATTGCAATTGCTAAGAATTTAAAGATTGACTCAAACCAATTTTGAAAGAGTTGTCCGAAAAATAAACTCAAAAGCTACAATATTAAAAACTCAAAAGGTGGGACAAAGCTGAAAATGTAGGTAATTGGACTTTTGTTAATTGGATTCAAGACACATTTAGCAATGGAATTTATAAAGAGAAAAACCACCATTCGTTTGACTTTGACAAATTAGAATTTTGAACCCTTATGGGAAGTAATAAACAGACAGAAATGGGGTAACGAACCGCTAACATTTAGCAGTATGAGAAGAAAGCTTAATCTTCACAAGCCGGTAAAGGTAAATAAAAACTAAAAGGGCTATTGCTAAAACTCATCCTCTAAAATTTTTCATCAATTTTATTTATAGTGCCCTAAATTTAAATTATTAACCACAAAGTTCTTGCACAACTAAATCCAAATCCTTATTTACAGAAAAAGGCATCATACCTCAATCCATTGGAATATGAATTACAAAGACTTTAGCCTTAAACACTCTCCGCTCTCCGACTACGATCATCTTGTACTCGAAGGTTTGGAAGATTTCTTTGGGCAGAAACATTCCTTTGCGTTATCCACCTATTTAAAGAAAATAAATTCTAATAATAATTGAAATTAAGTAGCTAATATGCTACCTTTGTATTATGAAAGCCTTAGATCTTGAAAAAGCTCATTGGAACGAAAGGTTGTATTTTGTTAGACAAACTGGTAGTCATAAAATATACAAACACGAAACAATATCCGGAATTATAGTAATTCCATTTCACGGATCAGAGATTTACCTAAGGGTACAGAGACCAGTATTTGAAAAAGCAAATTAAAAAGGTAATATGGAAACAATTAACAGCAATAATTGAAAGAAATAAAGATGCATTTTTTGCATATATTAAAGAGATAGATGAATTTGTGTTGCTGGTGGTAGAACCTATCAAGAAGTCAAATTAAATTTAGAAAAAATGCTCAATATTGTTCAAAAAGAAGATGCGAACCTTAATAAAATATTGAGAAATGGATATAAATAAATTTGAAGTTGATTTAGAATCTGTATTTGATTTGATTCCGAAGTAAACATCGTCAGTTGGCTAAACCGGAAATCTAAATCCTGGTTTACTAAGACAATATGTTTCAGGGTTAAAAAAGGCATCAGAATCACAAACTGAAAGTTATGAAAGCAATAAAGGCTGTAGGTATGAAATTAAATTCAATCAGCCTTACTGTAAGTTGAAAGAAAAAAAGGCATAACATGAGATTAATTCAAGAAGAGCAATTCATTTTTAATTCCAGAAAATGGTGTAAAATTGGATTAAGGTTTTGCTTAAGGTAGTTAAGGAAAATGTTCTGCTTCATCAATCTCAAATAAGTTGAACAAACCCTGCCAAAACACCAATAAAATCAGCACTCTCATGTTTTAAAAATATTATTTGGATGAATTTTTGTGATTATTGTCTCAAAAATTTAATTCGACTTAGAGAAAAATATTCAATCATTTAAGGAAAATCGCGTCTTTATGATTCTAAAAAATTTAGTCCACCAACAATTAAAACTTATTATCAGATTGTTTATTATTTTCGCAATATTGTGAAAGCGTTTTTCCAGATAAAGAGAGATTGTGAAGATCTTGTTGGTGAATATTTACTTCATAGATTTGAGATGAAATTCGATTGGCAAACTGTCAACTCTGATTATTCATTAATCCAAAAAAATATTTAAAATGTTTTATTTCTTCCTTAGAGTTTAAGGAAATTACCGAGACCTATGAAAGAAAAATAAAAAAGACTAGAATTGTATAAAATAAGTTTTAAAAACTTTTGCACAACTAAATCCAAATCCCTATTTTTACAGAAAAAAGCATCATACACTCAAAGCTACTGGAATATGGCTCACAAAAACTTTTACAATTTTCCGCATTCTGCACTTGCACTTGTCCAACTTGCAAAGTTGGTGAGGAGGTTGGCTGTGGGATGAATCTTTTGGGATCAACTTTCCTTTGTGTTATTTCGTAAGCTTGAAACCCGACAACATATAAAAAAATTGTAGATAAAAATTAAGAAAATGGAATCAAAATATTTTGGCTTAGGTTATTATACTTGTAACAGTTTCTAGTTGGACAAATGCCAAACAACCCAAAGATAAAGTTCCAAGTCACGATGAATTTACTATAGAATCAAAACAAGTTGGCGAAACAAGAAATATAAATGTTTGGACACCACCAGAGTATAAAACAAGTACAGACTCTTTGCCAGTAATGTATATGGCTGACGGAGGAATAGTAGACGAAGATTTTCCTCACATTGCAAATACACTTTCAGCACTTATAATTGCTAAAAAAATACCACCAATGATTTTAGTTGGAATTGCAAATACACAACGAAGAAGAGACTTAACAGGTCCAACAGAAATTGAAAAAGACAAAGAAGTTGCACCTATTGTTGGTGGTTCTGAAAAATTCAGAGCTTTATTAAAGAGGAAACTCTTTCCTGAAATAAATAAACGATATAGAACAACAAAAGAAAAAGTATCATTGGAGAATCTGCGTCAGGTTTATTTGTTGTTGAGACATTTTTTCTTACTCCTGAAATGTTTGACAATTATATTGCTTTTGACCCTTCACTTTGGTGGAACAATCACTATTTAGTGAGAACAGCAAAGGAGCATTTAACTTTATTTCAAAAACTCAAAAAAGAATATGGTTTGCAGGTTCAAGTGTAGAAGACATTTCACAGTATACAAAAGCTTGGCAGAAATTTTAAAGACGGAAAATCTACCAAATATTAATTGGATTTATTCACACTGAACCAAAAGAAAACACAATACTATTCTTAGAGCAACGAAAGAAAAAGCCATAATTTGGACATTTAACAAATCAAAATAAAAGCCTAACGCACAACATTTAGCTGTATAGAAGAAAGCTTAATCTATACAAACCAGTAAAGATAAATACGAAAATTAAAAGGACTTTTTGCTGTAAATCCATCCAAGAAATTTTGCAAGAATTTTAATAGCTTCTAAAAATCAAATTTTAATACATCAAACTCTGCACATCTTAATCCAAGGCCTTAATTTTACAGAAAAAAAAAGCATCGCACATTCAATCTAATGTATTATGGCTCACTAAGACTTTCAGCTTATTTCCTCTCTACACTCCAGTTTTGTACAAATAAAATCGAAGATAGGGCGAGACAAAATAAAAATGGGCGCAAGTCAAAAGTTGATTCAGGGAGAATTATGTTTGGAAGGAATTCTTTGGACGGCAAATTCTTTTGAGTTGGTGGCAAGCTGAAGCGAATGGGTTTAACTATACAAATTTGACTAATATGACTTTAAAATTAAAACAGATACTGACATTTTTTACTTGTCTTTTATGTGCGACACAGGTCTTTTCTCAAAGCGCACAGCTGACTATTTTACCTCAAATCAAACTGCCAAATGATAGTGTAATTAGCACGAAACTTATACAAAGTCTGAATCAATTTCTAACTGATAAAAATGAGAACATAAAGTCATCGTCTGTAATGGATAGCAACCATTATAAGCGATATGCAGATTTTTTTGAGCTTTTAAAAAATGTTGAAAAAAGTAAGCGATACAATGATGACAATTTCTTTAGATGTTATTTGAAAAATATTGTATTGCAGCCCGACAATTCTTTTCAAGTTGATCTCTCCTATTTTGGGATTACCAAAAGTAATGAAATCGTCCATAGATTAAGTATCTCTTTGTTAGCAAAAGAGACTAAGAACAATTTTGTCTTTTATTGCCCCTTTGAACAAAATACAAAACATTGGAAAACGACAAAATTAGACAATATTACTTTTCATTATCAAGGAAGCTTAAATGAAGCAGTTGCCAAAGATTTTGAAAAATACAATATAACCATAGCGAATAAATTGAAACTACAACCGATTCAGTTTGACTTTTACAATTGCAAAGATATACAAGAAGTTTACAAGGTACTTGGCATTGATTATGATATCTCGAGGAATGGCGAGGTTCGTTCTGGTTCTTTTGATATAACAAATAAACTATTTATTGCAGGGACAAATACAGACCAATATAAACACGACCTAACGCATGGATATTTTAGTTTAAAATTTGCTGACAGTCTTCGAAATTGGACTGCAGAAGAAGGCTATAATATTTATACCACAGATTATTGGGGGGAATCAACAGAAACAATTTTCAAGTATTTAAATGAATACATTATAAAAAATCCAACTGCTTCATTGTATGACGCTTTTCAAAAAAACATAATCTTAAAATATCCGATTCCAATCAAGTATCCTCTTTCAGCATTGTTAATAAGACGCGTAGAAAAGGAATTTGGTTTTGAAAAAGTATTAGAGTTAATTTCTTCCGGTGAAAGTGATGACAACTACTTTGCTATTCTCCATAAACTTATTGGGCTAACAAAAGACAACTTTGACAAAATTATAAAAGAAGAAATAAAGAAATAATTGATTCCATCCATAAACCATGCACAAGAAAATTAAATTAAAAAACTTCAATAAATCCCTTCTTCATTCTCATAAATTAATTAATGTTGAAGGGACTTTTGGTATATATTTATAAGATGAGCTGCTGTAGAATTATAGTGAGAATCCAAGAAGATAAATAGAAATATAATGAAAATATTTTTTACCATTATCAGCTTTTTTCAATTCCTGCCATTTTGTTTTACACAAACAGATTCAATAGACAGTTTGTACAGCAAAGCTATGGAATTTTATGAGCAAAAAAATTATAAGCAATCTGCTCTACTCTTTGACAAAGTGCTATCATCAAGCAGCAGTGAGGATCCAGATATATTGTACAATGCAAGCTGTGTATATTCCCTGAATGGTGAAATAAAAGTAGCAATACATTATTTAAACATCTTAGCAGACAAATATTTTTATTCAGATCAAGACCATATAAGTACGGATGCCGATTTAGAAAATTTACATCAGCAAGAAGAATGGAAATCACTATTAGGGAAGGTAATTAAAAATAAAGAAACCCTCCCAAAGCGAAGACGAACAAAAATTCAGACAGAACTACTCAAAACCAAAAATCTTTTACTTGCTGACAATGGGAAACTGTGGAATGGAAATCTTTGGAGTGAAAATATTTTGGTTCTAGATGAAAATGAAATGGTCTATACTTTGAACAAGGATCTCAGCAATGCATCGAGAGACAGTTTGTTATATTATAAGCAAATCGCAGAAAAAACACTTTTACATACCAATACCAATCAAAAATTTGAAGGAAAAAAATGGGCCATCGTGCAGAATTATGACATGACACCATCTGACAGTTGTCAAACTCCTATTCATGAGTTATTCCATTTGATTTCATTCCAAACAACTAAATATAGCAGGAAATATTGTTGAATATTTAGATGAGTATAAAGCTAAAATTTTATTGCGTTCAGAATTTGAAGCATTGAGGAACAGCATCAAATCATTGCAAAATAGCGATGACAAAGCGGCAAAACAATATTTAAGTGATGCCATTTATTTTAGAACTAAAAGAGAAAAACAATTTAAAAGTCAAAACCATTTTGCCTTGAAACTAGAGACTTTGGAAGGACTTGCTTCTTACACTGGTTACAAATTGTCTGCGCATAAAGATTTGTATAGAATGGCAATTTTAGAACTCAATGGAAGAGAAAATCCAACTGGCTTAAATCGTTCTTTTGCTTATGCCACAGGTTTAGCTTATGGCTTATTATTTGATCATTTTCAAGTAAAATGGAGAACGGATTTAAAACATATTTACTCCTTCAGCGATATCTATAAGCAACAAAAAATATTTACACAATCTAAGCATAGTAAGGTCGAAGCTATAAAGCAGCGAAATAAATATTATGAAATTGAAAGAGAAGAAAGCAAAAGAAAACTTACCAATGACAGCATAAGACAATTCTATAAAAATATATTTGTCAAGCAGCCTGTATTGGTTGTGCATAGAGACACATCAGACAAGACCTATTATATGTCCTATGATATGAATAGCACTTTTACGCTAGGCAAAGAAGGGATAGTATATTCAGCAATATCAAGTGTCTCTACAAATCCATTCGTTTTTGGCAATTTTAAAACAACAGGAGAAACGCAAATTGGAAAAACAGGAATTTTAATAACAAGCGATTTCGAAAAGCTCACATTTCCTAAACCCATAAAAATAGAAGGCAATATCATAACTGGCGAAAATTATATTATCGAATTAAATAAGGCTTGGACAGTTAAGCAGATAGACAAAAAGGGAAATTTAGAAATTGTGAAAAAATAATCAGTTTAGAAATTTACCATAAATAGGAATCAGCAGTTGTAGAGTTCGGTTTTATCCATAAATCAGCTTTAAAGAAAATGAATGTATGTGGCAAATTAAAATTGCTCTTGCAATTCTTTGCCAAGCACTTAGTATTTATAGTGCGAACATAGTTTTGAGCAGACCCTATACTAACAGCACCAAATAGTAAAACTATATTCAATTATACAAAGTCAGCCCCCTTGAGAAAATATTTGTTATTTCATTAAAAATAAAATAGAAAAAATGTATATTTGCCTTACAAATTAAGAAAAGTCCTGACATATGGAAAAACTACAGATTCAAAACATTGGTTTGCCCCAATTTCCCATATTCATGTGCACTAAAAATTGCGTATATTTCTCAAATAATATTAGCATTGCCGGAAGTTTTAACTTGCGGGAAGCGAATTGTTTCATCAATTTAAAGACAGACACAACAAGTAAATCAATTAAAAATTGAAAATAAAATCAGTATGTCAGATAATAAAGAAAAATGAATTAGGAGGGAAACTACGCTAACATCACCTCGAAGGCTCTAGCGAACTTGGACATGGAGTTTTAATGGTTGCCCTTGACTCCGATCAATGTTATTTAACAATGATGCATACGATGTTGAAAAGAAACGCTTCCAGCCAACACCCATTTGGGCCTAAGAAAAATGATAAAGATAGATGATTATGAAGGAGCATTTGGACTAGTCTTGGATAATGAACACTCAAGAAGTATTCATTTTATTCTTAACCCGCAGAGATGGTATATTAGTGAACCACGAGGGGACATGCCCCACCATATGGCCTTTTGGAAATACTATAGCCCTTTTATAATGGACGACCCTCCAGTGTCTTCATAAATACGAAAATAAAATAGCTAAAAGATGAGCATTTTAATCAGGGATACTTTCGGTACAGTAACTAACATTAGAGAATTAGAATTTGATATGGGTATAGTTCATAACTAAGAGTAATGTACTTAATCGACACTTCCCAAGTGCTTGCAAGTTTCTAAACAAAGGTAATTATGTCCCTAACGGTTGATGAGATTCTAATTCCTGCAAACCATATTTAATTTGGCATGATGAAATATTAAGGACGTTTTACCTTACAATGGCTGAAAGAATTTACATTAAATAATTCATTGTTAATCGGAAGACAAGGTCATTAAATTTCCATCCCATTTTGATTCAATTTCTTGATCAACATTAATAATAAAAATACAGAGGATAATGAGGCATTTAATGTATGAGTATAATTCCCTCACGCAATTTAAGCCCGTTATCAATATAACACAAACCCACTCAACACATTTATTAATTTCATTCAAAACACATAGAAACCAAAAGCAGCTTGAATTAATTTCAAAACCTATTGGTGCCAGTTCAAACATTCTTCCTTCGACCTAATTAATTCTCAATGGCCAAGCATGTAAATGCCACTATGTGGAAAATTCCATTGAAGTATATCCTGGGAATGTTGAAAATACTAAACCTGCATTATTTTTTATTCCTGTTTGAAGATGGGTTTGGAAATAATCGAGCCCTGAAAGGGAAGACTCAGAGAACATTAGGGGAAATTTTCAGAACTTTCAATAACGATCTTGAAGCTTTGTGGATAACTACAAGTTTATGACTTGGTTAAAGATGAGAACAAAGGACTTAATGTTGAAAGTCCAAAGGAACAAGTTAAATATCATAAAAATCAACAACTGTAGACTGTTTTACGAAAACCCGCAGTTAAATCCTAAACCTTTTACAGGAATCCATACTATCAAGCTAGATTAAAGCCAGATCATTTAAGATTTGAAAAGATAAGAACTTAAAAAGGGATTGATAGCTTGCCAAAGACAATCTATTTCAGACAAATGGTGACAGATTTAATCGGATTAAGGGAATTTTTGCATTTAATTCTCAGACCAATTCCCAATTATACATCAGAAATTTTGTTATATATTGAAGAAGAGCGACTGGGTTTGTGGGGAACCTATTGCAATGACTTGGGACCTCTGAATCCGCAAAAGATGTACAATAATTTAGAAATTAAGACAGACATTAGACCAACTTTTTATACAAGCGTTCATTATTTAATTAAACCAAATACCAATAACCCAAACCCAATTTATTTGTAGTGATGGATGTTGGAACTTTGTTCGGAGAAATTTGGGGTGAGGATTGGCCACAATATAAAATTATCCCTCATCCGACAGGACAGTTGCTTAACAGAACAATTAAGAGTACTTTCAAAACTTGTTTCGACGGGGCACGAGACTAGCTGACTCAATATTCCAGAACCCTTTACGCTGACCATAATGGAAAGAAAAAAGCACTATAACAGCTGTTTTCACTTAGGCGTGGCCAAAGGCGTACTCCGCAGACACTTTTATAGTGGGTTCAACAGTTGTATTTGCATCAACTTTTGGTAAAATGCCCGCCATCACAAAGCCGTAAAAGAGTTAGGTGCAAGTGTACGGGAACAAACAGAACAAGTACTATCAAAAAAATGTGAAAATGGAAAACCAAACAAGTTATAGACAAGAATAAATTTTAACACTGTTTTATTTTCGATATGGATGGAACATTAGTAGATACAGATTATGCCAAATAAATTTCCTATCATATCAAGAGCCCTTAATCTAATTGAAATCAAGAAATTCCTGATATTCAATTGTGACCTAATGATAGATTTAATCGTTCTACAAACTAAACCCAAAATTTTCCCAAATTTAACTGATAGAGTTGGATAAAATTATTAGGCAAAAGAATAAACTACATAAAATTTATTAGCTTCCACAAAATTGATAAAATCAGTTTCCGACATTTTATTTCGATAAGCAAACTCAAATAAAACATTGTTAGTTACAATTGTCATAAAGACAAACACATTTTTAACGGAATATCATAAGCTTAAGAGACCATTCTCTCATATATTTTCAAACAAATTAATGACAATGGTAATCATTGTAAATAAATATAAAAAATGCATAACAAATTGAATCTATCGGCTCACTAATGTATTTGTTTTTGAAAATGAAAAAATTGAAATAAATGACGCAATACTTGCTGGAATTCCTATTGATAATATATTAAAATTTAAATTATGACACCATTAACAATTAAACCCAAAAACCAATACTTAACTGCAACAAAACCATTCAAGCATTCTATCATACAGGATTTTGGGGCACTAGCTTCCAAATAATCCAAATTATCTGTATAAACTAAAAAACGGACCTCCCGAATTGGACAGATTATAAAATCCAAGAAGCAAACAAGACATTATTAAAAATGTTATTATTTAAATGATTTGCCATTGGTATTTTTCAACCCACAAATAAATAAAATTTACTAACTGTTTTGGTCCAAGGGCAAAGCAGAAAACACATATCGTCCTAACCAGCTTTTATTTCGTGAGACAATTAGAATGGCTATTAATCGTTTAGGAAATAATTTTTTTAGATGAAGGAACAAGATATATTATTCGACATACAAAATTACAAAACCCCCAACACCATTTACGCCAAGCAATAGATGGTTTTAATAATGATGGTTCATTACCCATATATTAGGAATAACACTCAAAACAACTTGTAACATTTCTAATGATGTAAGTTAGGGAAAGATATTCTTTTAATTGACGATATTTACACCCGTACAGTAAACATTGATGAAATGCAATACAGGCGCACTTATTAAGTAAAGGGTAGCAATTCAGTTTCATTTCTATGCTTGGCAATACAATTGCTTTACAAAATTTGACAATTTATGAAATATTCAGACAACGCAAGGAGATATCATAGCTACAAAAAATCTTTAAAAACATTGGTAGGCTAACTTGAATAACCTTAAAGGAAACGAAAACGTTGGTACCAATTGTATCACTTTTGAATAAAAATTCCAAGCAAGAAATAATGAAATTACTTTTGATGATTTTGATTACAAAAAATGAAATATTATAATCAAATAGATTTTTAGGACGAGAATTGTGCCTTAGGTTGTGGCATTGGAGATAAAGAAGACTTTCTCGTGAACAGGGTGTAATGTAAAAAGGTGAAAAGCCAATATTCCTTTTTTATAAAGGCAATTTGAATTTATTAGAAACAGAAAATAATTGTATAACTGTTATTGGTCTTCTCAATCCTGATGAAAATATTGAATTTAGAGAACAAAAAATTGTTGCAGAAATCGTTAAAAGAAAAGTTATAATTGTAGAGTGGTTTAGCATTTGGTTGTGATGATGGTATTGCACACAAACAAGCACTTATAGGTATGTAATACAATTGCCATATTGCCAAGTCCTTTCTAAGCAATATTATGCCAGCTAAAAATAAAACTTTGGCATATGAAATAATTGAGAAATGTTGGACTTCTAATTACAGAATATTATGATGAACATAAATCTGCAATGGATTTGATTAGTAGATATAAGGACAGAGATAGATTACAGGCTTTATTTTGTGATGCAATTATATTAGCTACAAGTTATGCACAGGATTCAGCAACTCGATGGAATATAACAGACCAAAAATTAGATAGTGGTGCACGATTAGCAATGGGATTCGCAAAAGAATATAATATTCCAAGAGCAGTAATGTATGACCCAAACAGGCGATATAAATAATCCATGGTTTGATTTGAATAAGATGAATTAATTCGTGAACATAAAGGACATTACAGATTTTGACACAAAAAAATTTACAGGAACTTATAGACAAAATTGAAAAGAAGAAATTATATGGCATAACTAACAACTTGTTTCATAGAGATTTGTTTAGCCAATAAAAAACACCTGTGCCTAACACGGGTTCCTATGTGAAGCAGTATTCCCTGTGCAATGGTAAATAATGCAGCGATATGGATGTTTTTAGTTCATATTTTTAAAAAGAATGGCGCAAGAATTTGATGTAAACTTTTTTGGCTATTAAAAGACTTCAAATAAGTTTTCCATGATTTTTCACGGCCCTGTTGTTTTTATTACCTTATCGTTCCGGTTGTGCGCAGATTAAGGCACGATTACTTAAATGGGTTAATTAGGAAAAGATTTATACAAATATGCAGCTCTAAAATAGTTGAAAACAAAGTATAAAGACAAACCAATATGTTTGCTCATTGGGTATTAGTAAATCCATAAAGTCTTCATACTTTTATGTGATTTATAAGATGAAGAGCCTTATGAATTGAGAGGTTCACATACGGTTCTGTGAGAACGTAAGGGTGCAATTCCCCTACGTGACTCGATTAGCAGTAATGGCAGAAAACCACTACCAAAAGAGAAAGACGAGTGAAAAAACATAAATTTGTAGCATATAGAAATAAATAATGGACAATCGCTTTACGGACATAATTCATCTAATAAAACAATCTCGGACTAAGGCCATAAAAGCCGTAAACGCTGAACTAATAAATCTCTATTGGAATATCGGAGAATATATCAGCAAGAAAATTGAACAATCAGAATGGGGCGACTCTGTGGTAACAGAATTAGCCAATTTCATACAGACACACGAACCAGAAATAAAAGGCTTCTCCGATAAAAATATTTGGAGAATGAAGCAGTTTTACGAGATTTACAAGGACTTTCCAAAACTCTCAACACTGTTGAGAGAAATTAGTTGGTCGCACAATTTGGCAATATTTTCAAGGTGCAAGACGTCTGAAGAAAGAGAGTTTTATTTGAAACTGGCTAAACAGGAGAACTATAGTTTCAGAGAACTTGAAAACGGAAGTATGCGCAGCGTATGGCACGACCTTAACTGCAGATTACTTAAACGGGTTAAATGGGAAAAAGATTTATACAAATATGCAGCTCTAAAATGGTTGCAAACTAAGTATAAAAAAAAATCCAATTTGTTTTCTCATTGGTTATTGGTAAATCCATAAAGTCTTTTTACTTTTATGTGATTTATTAAATGAAGAGCCGTATGAATTGAGAGGTTCACGTACGGTTCTGTGAGAACGCAGGGGTGAAATTCCCTTGCGTCACTCGATTGGGTGCAAGCAGGACGCCACATTAACCTTGTAAATCATGAAAATCAAATAAATGAATATTCCTAAATACGATGAAATCCAATTACCCGCGCTTGAAATTTTAAGCAGAGGCGGTCAATTCAAATCAAGAGATCTTGAAGAACAACTTGTAGTTCATTTTAGGCTTACTGAAGAAGAAAGAAATCAATTATATAAGTCTGGTAATGGACCTATATTTCTTGATAGAATAAATTGGGCTTTAAGTTATCTCAATATGGCAGGTCTGGTATCAAAACCCAAAAGAGGAATTTATGAAATTAATGAGGTCGGAAAAGAGGTATTAAAAACACCACATCAATTCCACCAGTTCATTGCTAAGCAAATTGAACTCCGAGAACCAACCAAAAGAAAGAATGAAAAAGATAACATAGAAATTGAAACTGATTTAACCGATTTGACTGTTGGAACGCTTAATGAATTAACGCCAGAAGAAATACTTTATAATTCCTTTCAAGGCATAAAAAAATCGATATATAGAGAAATAATTGACACAATTTTAAGTAAATCCCCAAGAGAATTTGAAAAACTTGTGGTTGAATTACTTCAAAGACTAGGATATGGAGGTCAAGTAAAAAATTCAGGTTTAGTGACTCAGTATTCAAACGATAAAGGAATTGACGGAGTTATTAAGGAAGATATTTTGGGTTTTGGAAGAATTTATATTCAAGCAAAAAGATATGCTAGAGAAAATCTTGTTGGCCGGGAGGATATTCAAAAATTTGTTGGAGCTTTAGCAGTTGAGAACTCAGACAAGGGCGTCTTTATTACAACATCCGATTTTAACAAAGGTGCTTATGAATACGTAAGTAATCTATCCTCGAATACGAAAATTGTACTAATAAATGGAAATAAATTATCGGAATACATCTACGAATATAACCTAGGCATGCAAACAGAAAGAATAATTGAATTAAAAAAACTCGATAGTGATTTTTGGGATAGTTTACAAGACGAATAGTGCCTGCACCCAACATGCGTTTGGCAAAAGTGTGGCATTTGTACTAGACTGAACATTTGTACTTTCTATTAGCTTTTGTACTAAATTGAACTTTAGTACTTTCTATTCCACACCAAACGCAAAGGGCCAACCGTTAGCGGAATTTTTATCAAGACACCGCAGGGAAAATTAAAATTTGTCGTCTAACTATAAGAGGTGAAGTAATTCTACTTTATCACAAATATTCAAATGAATAATAAGAATTGCAAAAATTTTCAAATTAGTAGATTAGCTATAGGCATATTTGTTTTAATAAGTGCTTTGGCAGGTTGCAGTAAAGATAGTAATATAACTACCGCTTCAACAACACAAGTTATAGATACTTCGCTTTTTAATATGACGAGTATAATTTCTATAAACGAAGTTACCAAAACAATGAGTGATGGCTCTTCGGGTGTTTGCTATGCCATAAAGATAAAATCGATTGCTCCAGACCACGCCATGGGACCTTATTGCCCTACAAATACTTCTCAAAGTGTTGGGGTTTGGGTTGATCCCACGCTTGGTGCTACTGCTGTAGATGCAACATATCTAAATTATTTGGAAACTAAAGGTTGGGATATTGTGGACAATAATGGCAATGTAAGAATTTGCTCTACCGATGCCGATTTTCAAAAAGTAGCCACACAAGAAGTTGGTAATTGGACATTGGCACAAGCTACTGCAAATGGTGTAATTAACAGGTGTGTAGCTCCTACACCAAAAGAACAAAGCACAATGGTTTATATTCCTAAATTTCCTAAAAAAGCAAGTAGCCCAATGAACAATCCTGGTGGTGTTGTACCAGCTGGTTTACCAGGGCTTGCAATAGCTTTAAACGGAATAATGCTTTTTCCACCTGAGCCTACCGATAGAATTATGAGCTATCAAAACATTGCTCCATTTGATGAAAAAGGTGGACACGTTGGATTTGGGTTTGATTATCACTACCACAGAGCTTGGAATATTAGTAATACAACAACAAAAATATTAGGATATGCCCTAGACGGCTATCCTATCTATACAAACGCAACCGAACCAGATGGCACAGCAGTAAGTGGATTAGATGCAAGACAAGGGCATACCTATGGAACCTTGGGTTATCATTATCACGAAAATGGAAATTATATCACAGGAGGACTTACAGGCGTTTATGCAATCCCTTAGTCTATGAAATGTATTCAAAAAACAATTATAATATTTGGGGTAATAATTTTTTTATTGCCCCAAATTTGTTTTGCTCATAACCCTACTGTTTCAAAAATGGTAATTAGAATGGATAGTGCTACTCAAAAGTGGTACGCTATTTTATCGTTTGACCAAGTTGGGATAATTGCAAGTTTAGAAAATGAAAATCCTGAATTAAAATATAATTTCAAAAATGATATACTTTGGAAAGAGGTATTTATTAAATATGTAAAAAAGCATATTAATGTTAATTCAAAAAATGGAACTATTATATTAGGCAAAGGCATCGTGAATCTGGGTTCCCATTTTGAAGCTATTTTGGAATTAGAAAATTTGGCAAAAAAACCTGATTATCTGGAAATTGAAAATACTTGTTTGCTAGATGTTTATCCAAATCAAGTGAATATGGCAACAGTAATTATAGATAAAGAAATGTTTGATGTAATTTTAAACAAAAACGAACCCAAACAAACCATTTATTTAAGCAAATCAATGGGCAATTATTTTAAATCTTTTTATCAATTTGCCAAAGAGGGTTTTAGGCATGTTTTGCCTTTGGGCTTAGATCATATACTATTTATTTTAGCTTTATTTTTTTTAAATTCCAATTTAAAATCAAGTGTAATACAAGCAAGTATGTTCACTTTAGCACATTCGATAACCCTGATATTAACAGGGCTAGGGTATTTAGTTCCAGACGCAACTATTATAGAGCCACTTATTGCCTTTTCTATTTTTTTAATGGCTTTTCAAAATATTTTTTATCCTAAAATAAATCATTCCAGATTAGTTTTAATATTCTTATTTGGTCTAATTCATGGACTCGGTTTTGCCAATGCCTTTTTAACTTTGCAAATACCTGCCAAATTTACTATAAATGCTTTATTGGCTTTTAATATTGGAGTAGAACTTGCTCAAGTATTCATAATCTTTGGCTTATATTATTTTCTAGCAAAATGGATTCGAAATGAATCTTGGTATCAGACATACTTTATGAAAACAATTTCCTTTTCTATTGGCACATTTGCATTATTACTTACATTTCAAAGACTCTAAATGAGATTAAGATGATAGAAAAAAAAAAAACTTCCGCTAATAACTCAGCATTCGTGCGTTACGAAGTACAAAGCATGAAGACAATGTTTAACATGAAGCCCATATAAAAATGCTTAATAAGCCTTTCAGGGCTGAACTCTGACAAATTTGGAACAAAGCCATGATATTACTTTATTCAATAACATCAATTAAACACAAATTTTATGACTACTACTTAAATTTCAATTTTTAATCGACAACACTATTGCATAATTAAATCTAAATTCCTATTTTTACAGAAAAAAAGTATCATGTGCGCAACCATAGGAATATGGCTCACGAAGACCTTAGCTTTATCCCCAGAATTACTGTCTGGGAAGATTTTTTTGGGCATCAACTTTCCTTTGTGTTGGCGATAATGCTTTGAACGAAACATAGACAACAAAAATGACAGAAATAATTGACCTCAGTCAAGAAATATATTCAGGAATGCCAGTGTTTAACGGACTACCTGATGTTAAAATAAGTATCCATGCAACGCATGAACAATGGGACGAAATGCCTAATCCGACAACGATTACACCAAGTGTTTACAAGTTGGAATTAGGCGAACATACAGGGACTCACGTAGATGCTTTAAACCATATGGGCAGACAATTCGTGGGCCAATCTATTGAAAAGATGCCACTATCAATGTTTTATACCAGCGGAATATGTTTGGATTTTTCGTAACAAAACAAATATTAAAGTGGAAAAAGGAGATACAGTTTTGTTGTACACAGACCATTATAGAAAATACTTTGGAACTGAAAATTGGAGTAATGGTCCTGGCATTTCAAGAGCGACAGCACGTTGGTTCGGCGAAAAAGAAATTTCTGCATTTGGTGTAGAAACAATGTCGCCAGGAGTTCCCAAAGTTTCAAATAAAGAGGTTCATCAAATTTGTGGAGAATTGGGATTTACCCATTATGAAAACATGGTCAACCTTTACAAATTAATTGACAGAGGACGTTTTCGTTTCATTGCTTTGCCACTAAAAATTAGAGGTGGGACAGGTTCACCAGTAAGAGCAGTAGCAATATTTGAACACAAAGGCTGACAAAAAACACTACCACAACATTTAGCCCTATAGAAGAAAGCCCAAATAAAAAGACGCGATAGAAAATGAATATTAATAAACAAATAAAGATAAATAAATAAAGTTGATGCGTTTAGATTCACTTAGAGGAAGATTTCTTTGGGCATCAATTTTTCTTTGTATTATGTGGCATTTTGTAACAACAACATAGAAGTAAATAGAAATTAATATATGAAAATTAAATTCTTCATTTTGACAATTATTCTTCTCTTTGCAAGAGGTTGCGACTTTTACTCAACAAGTCTTTGGTTTTTTGATGATCCAACAAGTGAGACAAGTCCACTATATAGATTTTTGGGGTTCGGATGGACAGGTTTAATTATTGCTAATATTATTATTTTTGGACTAATTATTTATGCTTTCTATTTTTATTCATTTAAGTATAAAGCGCCACGAGAAACATCATCAAACAAACTAACTGATTTTGTTTCAGAACAATATTTTAACAAGAAGGGACGGTTTTTCGAAGTCTTTTACAAAGCGCCTAAAAACAAGACGACATTTTTGGCACATTCAGGCTATGTTCTTATCAGAGTTGCAATTGTTGCAAGTTTTTTAGCGACATTTCACAATATTAGTCAATTCTATAAGCTCACATTTTACAACACATTTAGAGAAATTGTAGGCAGACCATTGTATGTTATTTATGGTCTTATTCTACTATCATTATATTATTTCTTATACAGACTGTGGAGTAAAGAATATCGAATGACAAGTAACAAGAATACCATTGAAACATGATAGTAAAAAAAGCCCTATACCATATAGCCATATAGAAGAAAACCCAAAGAAAAGATGCCATGGAAAGCTAATCTTCATAAACCGTAAGGCTAAATTTAAAAAAAGCCTAAACTCAAAAAATATTTATAGATAAAATATGGATAATTTATGGATATATCGTAAATTTGCATTGGTCATTATATAGATAATTTACAGATACGATATGGATAAATTCATAAACAAATTAAATTTTAAATTTAATACGAATCAACAAATTTTAAAGCTTATAGGACATATTGATGGATTTAAAGGAAAGTGGAACATCGCTGAAAAGCAAGAAAATATATATTTAAAAGAACTAAGAAAAATAGCTACAATAGAATCTATTGGTTCATCAACCAGAATTGAAGGTGCCACATTATCTGACAAAGAAGTTCAAGAACTTTTAAATGACATAAAAATTACAAAATTAAAAAAGTAGAGATGAACAAGAAGTAGTTGGATATTATGAAGTTTTAGAATTAATTTATGAGAATTATAAAGACATACCATTAACTGAAAGCTATGTTAAGCAATTTCATCAATTACTTTTGAAATATAGCAACAAAGATAAAAGACATAGAGGAGGCTACAAACATTTGTCAAATAAGGTAGTTGCAAATTATCCAAACGGAGAGCAAAGAGTAATTTTTGCAACCACAGAACCTGCTTTAGTTGCAGGAGAAATGACAGAATTAATTGAATGGACAAACAAACAACTCAAAGAAGAAACCATTCATCCATTAATAATCATTGGTTCATTCATTTATGATTTTTTAAGTATTCACCCTTTTCAAGATGGAAATGGAAGACTATCAAGATTATTGACAACACTATGTTTACTTCAAAATGATTATTTATTTATTCAATATATTTCATTTGAAAATCACATAGAACAAAATAAAAAAGAATATTATGAAGCTTTAATGACAGGTCAAAAAAACAGAGGAACAAAGGCTGAACTAATTGATACTTGGTTGATTTTCTTTTTGAATAGTTTATCTATTTTAACTCAAAAATTGGAACAAAAATATGATGTCTATAAAAATAAAGGTGGTTACTTAAACGAGAGACAAAAACTTATAAAAAAGCATATTGAAAAATTTCAACCAATTAAAGTAAGTGATTTGGCTACAAAATTTCCTGAAATACAATTAAGTACTTTAAAAAAAGATCTTCAATATTTAAAACAAGAGCAAGAGATTCAAATGATAGGAATCGGAAAGGGCAGTATTTATATTTCAAACGATAAAAAATAAACTTTGCACCATAACTAAGCAATCGAGTGATATGAAGTACCTAGCATGAAGACGATCTTGAACATAAAGCCCGTAAAAACTGCTTCATATGAATAAATGCATATCATGAATTTACTTTCCGGAAATCCCTCCCAAAAACTGTTCGATATCCTCAAGCATTTTAGCTTCGGATTTGTTTATTTTTTTGAAATTAAAGGCGATTTCTCTGCAAGTGTGCAGAAGTAATTCATTGGTCGCAGCATCAAAAAAGTAAGGATGCTCTTCAGCATAGATTTTGAAATCTGACAGAGCATCCTCAGCCCTATAACCTTCTTCTTCCAGCCATTCAAATACTGCTTCTACTTCAATACCGCCATCGGTATCAAAATCATGTGCTGACTGGTCGGTTTTCTTCCAGAAAGAAATAATCTCTTGATGTAGATGCGCAAACTCATCTGGATGGACTGACCCATCTGCATCTGCTACAGCATAAAATAAGTAAGCTATTTTCTCAAAAAAAGACTCTGATTTCTTCATAAAAGTTTTTTATTATAGTGCAAACCATGCTGCACCATATTGGTAAAGATTTTAAAAATAATGGAAACGAGTGTACGGTCTTATTCTGCCGCCTGACCTTTTACATATTTGTCGTAAACGTAGACAGGTATTTTGCTCTGTGCAAAATGCTCCTCTATGATCGGCTCCACATCTTTCCAATCCAGACCACCTACACCAGTAGCAATTTTAGGCAAAGCGATGCTTTGGATATTGTTTTGCTCAACCTGATGTGCCAATTCTTTAAGACAATGTCTTAGATTGTGCAAACTTGCCTTTCCAGGATGGCCAGAATTATGCTCTGCTGGTTCCTGAGTCATAAGATTAAAGATCTTTTTGTGATTGATCCCTTGCCACAACCATACACTTCCTGGTTTTGGATGATAGGTCTGACAATAATGTCTGAAATCTTTGTAAAGTGAAGGGTAATCTTCACGCACGTGCGCAGCTAGCCCGCTGTCAAAATGATCCAAAGGGGCAACGCCGTGCGCTATGGCATCCGCTTTACTCAATAGGATATCTCCTTGAACTTTCTTTATCATAAACTTTAACAATTTTATACTTAAATTATAAGAAAGAACCCATTTTGAATGTTTTTTCTTTCTAGGTAAATTTACAGATTCTAATCAAATTATTTTAGTATTTTAAATTTTATTTTTTATAAATTAATGTGGATTTACTAATTGATTTTTAAAAAAAAATTCTTCAGTTAAAAGGAACAGAATTTTAATAATGGAAAATCAGAAATCGGCTATCTTTTATGTCTTAAACTATTTAATATCAATACTATTTTTGGTCTATTTTTTTGACGTATTCAGATGAAATTTGTTCGTTTCAATGGAAAAGTAAATTTCCCAATTTCGAATTGATCAATTTAGAAGTCCAATGTAGTCAAAAACTAAATTGGCGATTTAGCCAATCCTCGCTATATTTGCACTTGATGAATTTATTTTATCATTTTGGCAAGTATATTCAATGGTTGGGTCAAGTATTCAAAAGGCCTGAGAATTGGTCAATGTATTGGAAAGAGACCATGAGGCAAATGAATAGTATAGGTATTGGATCTTTGGCCATTATTGCAATTATTGCAGTGTTCATTGGTGCAGTTACTGCAGTTCAATTCTCCTATCAGATGGGTGGTTCATTGATTCCTAGATACTACATAGGGTATATCGTTCGCGACATGACGATCATTGAATTAGCGCCAACGTTTTCATGTATGGTGTTGGCAGGAAAAGTTGGATCGAATATCGCTTCTGAAATAGGAGGTATGAGACAAAAAGAACATATTGATGCTATGGAAATTATGGGAGTCAATACAGCAGCCTATTTAGTTCAGCCTAAAATAATTGCTGCAATGGTAGTCATCCCAATGTTGGTCTGTTTAGCTGCATTTATTAGTGTGATTGGAGGATATATCGCTGTGGTGCCAACTGGATCTTTTTCGAGCACTGAATATATTCAAGGATTACGATCATTTTTTCTTCCATACAATATATTTATGATGTTTGTAAAAGCATTCACATTTGCATTTTTATTGACGACTATATCTTGCTATCAAGGATATTTTGTTAAAGGTGGAAGTATTGAATTAGGAAATGCAAGTACTCAAGCTGTAGTTTATTCTAACATATTGATCCTCTTATCCGATTATTTCATTGCAATGATTTTGACAGGATGATCCGTTCCGTAAATATTATCAAAGACTTTGGTGAGCAACAAGTGCTTAAAAATATCAGTTGCGATTTTGAGCAAGGGAAGACTAATTTAATCATTGGCAAATCCGGTGCGGGAAAAACAGTTCTACTTAAAATTTTAATTGGTTTGATCACTCCGACTTCGGGCAAAGTGTTTTATGATGATGTTAATTTCTATGAATTAGATAAAACCGAAATGCGTGAACTGCGTATGAAGATCGGGATGTTATTCCAAGGCTCAGCATTATTTGATTTTATGAATGTTGAAGAAAACATTAGGTTCCCGCTGGATATGTTTACGAAAATGACTGCAGCTGAAAAATTGAATCGAGTTAATTATTGTTTGGAAAGAGTTGGTTTGTCGGGGAATAATAAAAAATTTCCTTCAGAACTCTCAGGGGGAATGCAAAAACGAGTAGGTATAGCTCGTGCCTTAGTACTAAAGCCTAAATATTTGTTTTGTGATGAGCCAAACTCAGGATTGGATCCTAAGACATCCATAATTATCGATGAATTGATCCATGATATAACTCAAGAAAGTAATATTGTTACAGTAATCAACACTCATGATATGAATAGTGTAATGGAAATTGGCGACACGATTACTTTAATTCATGAAGGCAGTATAGCTTGGCGCGGAAATAAAGATGAAGTGCTCACTTCGAAAAATGAAACACTTCACAGTTTTATTTTTGCATCTCCTTTCTTACAAAGGCTAAAGAATATTGCAATTAAGTCTTAAATCTTATGATTTGTTTATAAAAACACCGTTAGTAATTACTTTCGATCCAGTCGTTTCATTTACCAAGCCAGTGATATATATAGTGTGAACTATATTTTTTGCTAAATTACGAATATTTACGCTATAGGTCTTTGTCGAGTTGGCTAGTTTATATTGAAGCTTTACCCCTGGGTTTAGTGGGATGAAATCTGTTGCTACATTTTGGGCCAAACTACTTACAATAGTGCTTGTTTCACCTTCTATATTACAACTTAAATTTCCTCCATCAGAAGTTAGATTGATTAATCGAACATAGGTTTTATTCGTGTCAATCACTGCTGGTAAAACATCTTCAAATTGAATAGCTGACGGGGCAGCTTTGGTTTTTGTGATGGCCACTGTATAAGATTTATCAGAGGCAAAGTTTGAATTACCATTAAAAACAATATTCGCTTTCGTTTGATCAGCGATTTGCATTTTTTGACTTCCTGACTTAACTGATAAGTATGTATTTGAATTATAAGAAAAATTTGCAAATTGTGTGGTCAATGTGTCAATCGTTAAGCCCAAATTAGGACAATCAGAACAAGCGTTAATAAAGGCAACTTTTGCAGGATTTGATGGTCCATCATCATCTTTTCCACAAGAAATCATGACAGAAGCAAGTAAAAAATAGAAAAAAAGTGAATTTAAATTTTTCATATTAATTAAATATTTAATGTATAAATGTAATAAAAATTGAATTCTCAAAAAGGAAATATAAAAATACGATGATATATGAAACTTTTTAACGAAATTGTGACTAATTTAGTATAAAATAGTTATCAGATGATTTTAAGAAGAAATAATTCCCCATACGGTCAAGGATCTGCTCCTTCAGCACTTGGTGGTGGATTGATGAGATTAGGTGCTCCATTAATTATTGGTTTACTTTTTGCTGGTTTTTCTTATTTTAAATATTGTAATACAAAAACGTATAACGAACATCTTGGTATTTATCAACATGTAAGTTTGACGCCGGATCAAGAGATTGCTATAGGCCTTCAATCAGCTCCGGAAATGGTGCAACAACATGGTGGATTAGATCCAGACCAACGTGGACAACAAATAGTAAAAGAAGTCGGACAAAAGTTGGTACAGGCTTCTGTAGCATCAAAGACACCTTATAATTATGATTTTCACCTTCTTGCAGATCCGCAGTTAGTCAATGCATTTGCTTTACCTGGAGGTCAAGTATTTATTACAAGAGCACTTTTTGATCAGTTAAAAAACAAGGATCAATTAGCAGGTGTACTAGGTCATGAAATCGGCCATGTCATCGGTCGACACAGTGGAGAACGTATGGAGAAAGATGGTTTGCTAAGAGGATTAGCAGGAGCTGCAGGAGTTGCGTTGGGAGATTATGGTGCATCTCAGATGGCTCAACAGGTCGCAATGCTAATAGGGCTAAAATATGGTAGAGAGCAAGAACTCCAATCAGATGACCTTGGTATTCGATTCATGATTGATGCTGGCTATCAACCAGAGCAGATGATCGATGTAATGGAGATTCTGAAGGCAGCCTCTGGTGGTGCTCAGCGTGATGAGTTTTCGTCTACACATCCAGATCCTGAGAATCGCAAAGAAAAAATCATAGAGTCCATCCAAAAATACCGTAGCCAGGGGACTGCACGACCACCTCAATAATGGAGAGTTTCGATTTAATCCTATCTTTGCATAAATTCTGAAAAAATAGTATGCAAGAAGAGGTACAAAAAAGAACTGAAATCAATGAATTAGGTGAGTTTGCCCTCATTCAATTACTTACATCTGAATTTGTAAAGCAACAACCCTCTACATTAAAGGGAATTGGCGATGATGCAGCTGTCATTGATGCTGCTAATGCTTGTACAGTAGTGAGTACAGATTTATTAATAGAAGGCATCCATTTCGATTTGATGTATACGCCTCTCAAGCATTTGGGGTATAAGTCTATTGTTGTAAATCTCAGCGATATATACGCCATGAATGCGATCCCAACTCAAGTCACAGTGTCTATTGCGGTTTCAAATCGATTTTCAGTAGAAGCAATTGAGGAATTATATGAAGGCATTCGTAGAGCTTGTGATTTTTATAAAGTTGACTTGGTAGGCGGAGATACGACTTCATCACCTAAGGGATTAGTTATTTCTGTAACAGCTATCGGAAGACAAGTTAAAGAAAAAATCGTCTATCGCGATGGTGCAAAGCCAGGCGATCAAATCTTTGTCACTGGTGAAATAGGTGGCGCATATTTAGGATTGCAAATATTGGAAAGAGAAAAACAAATTTTTCTTGAAGATAGTAAGGTAAAAATTGATCTTGAAAATCAAAAATATGTAGTGGAAAGATTTCTTAAACCTGAAGCATCGAGAATCTCAGTTTTCCAATTTGCAAAAAGTGAAATCATCCCAACTTCAATGATCGATTTGAGTGATGGTTTGTCTTCTGACCTACTTCATATTTGTACACAATCGAAATGTGGCGCTGTGATTTTCGAAGAAAATGTCCCTATAAATACAGAAGCTCAATTATTGGCTATAAAATTTAATTTAGATCCAATTACCTGTGCATTGAATGGTGGAGAGGATTATGAATTGCTCTTCACAGCGAATGAAGCTGACTCTGAAAAACTTCGATTTCTTCCAGGATTTTACCATATTGGAGAAATTGCAGAAGTATCACAAGGTGTTAAACTTAGATCGAGTTCTGGAAAGTTTCATCCGATTTCAGCCCAAGGCTGGAAGCATTTTTAATTTAGAAATACGTTACTTTTTTAAGGATTGGATTACTCTGCCAAAATAATTTTTAGTATAAACAAAAGTAGGATAAGGAATAATTTTTGGATTGTAAGTTCTAAATACCTTATCTAAAAAAAATTGATTACTTCCATCGAAATTAAAATCGCATTTCTGATCGAATGCAAAATTTATAGAATGCCAAATAAGTTTTCTATTTGCATTTCTAGATCTTTGGTCAATCTCTGCAATATTCATCCATAAATACATTGTACTGCCATCTCGGATTAAGACAACACAAGATTGAAGTCTATTGTCTTCATCAAAAATGCCAAATGGAAAAAAATAATTTGAATGAGAGTCTATACTAAAAAATTCTTGAAATCGATCAAAATTGATTTTTGCCTTATTGTAGTATTCATCTTGTTTTGCCAATTCATAAAACATCGAAAAATCTATGCGTCGAATACTGAACTTTATATCATTATTTTGCAAACTATTTCTCGTTTTAAAATATAAATTCTGATACAATTCTGAAATCGAAGTATCTCGAGAAATAATTGAGGTTTGTGCCCATCGACATTGGACTTTATGATCTACTATTGGACTTACTGAATAATTTGTCCAATGATACTTCCATTTGACAATACTATATTTTGTAATTTCAGACTTAAAATGTTGCAATAATTCAGCATCTTTTTTAAATGAAATATAATCACTTTGTGATTTGTCAGTATGCACGATTTGTACATTATATGGACAAAGATCAGGGGCAGTCAATATTGTCAATCCAAAATACTTTTTTTTCTGAAAGATTGCCTTTAAGTAACTCCCTTTGTATTCTTTTTGGATTGAGATGATATCCTCAGGATCATATAATTTATTGATCCAATCATCATTAAAAAAAATAGATTTATCATTAAATCCCTCCATCAATTTATTAATCTCCACTTTATGGTACGAATATCAATATAATTTATCATTTTTGCTAATTATTGTTTCAAATTATCCGTTTTTGATGGAAAATAGAAATAGCAGTGCTTCCTTACACCACGAAGGTGCATTAAACAATACGTTCAAGTATCAAGTATATAGTGCAATAGTTATTTCCATTATTCAGTTGATAACCTTGTATTTTCTTGGTAGAAAATTAACTGCAGTTCAACTTGGTATATTTGGAGTATATCAGATGATTTTTCGATTTGCGTTTGCAGTCTTTGAGCCAGGTATGTTTGCCTCCTTGATTCAGAAACATGAGATAAGTCAAAAATTGCTCCACTATTTAAAACGCTTTCAATATATTATTTTCTTGATTTTTGTTGTCGTCCTACTTGGATTATTTTATCAACAATGGATTGCATTTGGTGTAGAGGCAATAGTATTATTTATCTCTATATTGGTCAGCGCAGCGATTGCGTTTGGAAGTTTGCATCACGCAAGATTAATTTTAGTAAATAAACAATTTGAGATCGCATTCTTATTTACGATAGCGCATAGTATTGAGTTTATTTTGCTTTTTTCAATGCTTCAATTTTTACCTGAAATTTATTGTTTTACTATATCGTTATTGGTGCGATTCTGTGTTTTTTACATTGGGTGCTATTATCTAGTTCGTAAAACAAAGATTGAGTACAGTGTTCCTTCTATTGAGTTGAATGAACATCGAAACTATGGGTTAAATTATTGTTTGATGCAAGGCTTGAGTTATTTACAAGGGATTTATGATAATATTTTAATTGCCTTGCTCTTTGGTCCAGCATTTTTTGGAATTTATGTATTGGCTTGTGAATTAAGTTATTTTGTTTTTTCTAAAATAAATCCACTATTCAATAAATCATACTTTCCTGTTTTAACTTCAAAAATTAAACACAAGGAAGAAAGCTTTACAATGATTCAATCTGTATTTGAATCCTTTTTGTATGTCGTAGTTCCAATATACTTATTTCTTTTTTTTCAAAGTGGTACTATTCTTCATTGGTTGTATCCAGACAAAGCAAACGATTTATTGATGCCGTTTCAGTATTTCCTACTTATTGCTTTTGTAAAGTCATTAACTAATTTAGTTTTTACTATGTATCTCGCATATGGTAAGACGAAAGAAATTTTTATTTGGAATCTAGTAATCGCCATCACAAATTATCTCTTTGTATTTATATTCTTTATAGTCAAAGTTGACTATGAGCGATTTATGTTGTTTATGCTATTGTATTCTATATTGGTATTGATTATATTATCTGTAAAATTATTTTCATTACTAGATTTACATGGGTTTAGCAAGATTACTTTCATGAGATTAAGTATATATATAGCATTTTCATTTCTTTCCATCTTTGCATTTTATTATTATGGCTTCAATTTTATAATAAGTTCATTGTTATATCTGATTTGTGTGTTGTCTCTATTTTATATAGTGAATAAACAGAAGTTTTTAGATTTACTTTCTTTTAAAATAGTGTAATGCCAGAATTTACGATCCAATATAAAAAATTCCAAGCATCTGATAACTGCAAGATCGAAATACCTACATCGCAGTATATATCCAAAACTATTGGTGGTAAACAATATTATTTTATTGCAAATACATTTCTTAATCATCATTTTTTTCAACTCTGGAATAATTTTTCAATTGAGTCATTGCAACTGGAATTGGATGTCTTTGATTTGTTTTCGGAAGTTAATGGATTGTCTTGTCTGCTTATTATCTCTTCTGATGTGATCACATTGTTTTCCGATCCCATGGGATTTCATCCTTTGTATTACACTTTGACAAATGAGGGATTTAGTATTTCAAGTGAACAAAGAGAATTGGTTAAGAGACATGAATTGAATCCTTCTCTGCTTACAAATGCAATGGATTCTTATCTCAGTAATGGCCATTTACTTTCAGGTCAATCTTGGTTTTCTGAAGTGGATAGAGTTCCGGCAGCATGCAGAGTTGATTTTAATTTGATTACATCAACTTGTACGAAAAGTCAATATTGGTCATGGTCAAAATTAAAGAAATTTACAAATTCATCTGAATGGAGAGATAATTATATTTCTTCATTTGTAAAGCCTTTTCAGTCGTTAGATCCGACACTAAATTATTGTGTGGGATTATCTGGTGGATTGGACAGTCGGTGGATTGCAAATGAGTTAATTCATTTACCAAAGAAGTGTGCCTACACTTTTTCTGAAAAAAAATCATACGACCTTTCATTAGCAAAAAATGTTTGCGATGCATTGAATATAAGGCATCATTTACTTGACATTCAGAATGAGAAAATAAGCGATCGGATCCAAGCATTTTGCAATGTGGATGGTATGCTGCATATTGGACATTTACATGAAGGTAAGTCTTTGGATTTTGGAATTCCAGATGCTGATGTTTTACTCAATGGATTTTATGGCGGAGGTGTGTATTCGAGTGGACACTCATTGAATAAAAGAATTAATCTCACGATTGCAAAACAATTTTTTGAAGGCAGTCCTACTGAATTGAATGTTGATGCTGAATATTATAATATTGACAAAATAGATCCTTTTGTATCAGATCATAGGATTCGTTCTCAATCT
Organism: Saprospiraceae bacterium; assembly: GCA_016722295.1. Taxonomy (GTDB): domain Bacteria; phylum Bacteroidota; class Bacteroidia; order Chitinophagales; family Saprospiraceae; genus Vicinibacter. The sequence continues at coordinate 166,211 of JADKGL010000030.1, read as the reverse complement.
GCATATTCGATGCATTTATTGTCCAAGCGTTGTAAAGTGGTAATGCCATTTTACAATATGAAATGGATGGCTGTGAATTATAGTATCGATGATGCACTTCAAATGAATCAACAATTCTACTTACATGCATTGCAATCACACTTGCCTAAATCATTGGCAAGAATAGCATGGCAGAAGACTGGATTTCCGTTGAACCAAGTCAAACTGAATGGCTTTCTTTTAAAACTAAAATACAATCCTATAAGAGAGTTGATTTACAATAGTTTTGGTAGATCAATCCACTTTGTAAATTATACTAGATATGAGCAAGAGCTAAATGGTTTATTACATGATTATGGTGCACCACAATTTTGTAAGGAACAAGGCATTTCGATGAATCGACGAGAGATGAAATTTAGAGTACTAAGTCTTTTAATTTGGAAAAATTTTATGAGATCGTATGCGAATTAAAGTACTCCATATCATAGATGTTTATTTGCCTGAAACCATGAATTGGTTAGAAGAGTTGATACTATTAAATAGTGAGCGATACGAACATCATATTTTTGCCTTAAATAAAATAAGTGAATTCAATCCCAATATCATCAATGCTAGACCTTCAAAGCAAAGTGTTGAATATCCGATTTCATTTATTGGGAAATTAATTCAAAAACTAAGTTTTCCATTTATCAATAGAGAATTGAATCATTATTGCAGGACGAATGCGATCCAAATTATTCACATACATTTTGGAAATATCGCAATTCTATTTAGAAAATTTTTATACCAATCTTCCTTAACAAAAGTAATTTCTATTTATGGATATGACTATGAATATTTAGTACATAAAAATCCATCGACAAAAGAATATTATAGCAATCTTGCGAAACACAATTGCCATTTTATCGCACAAGGAAAATATAGTAAATCGAAGTTAGCATCGTACAACATTCCAATCGAAAAAATTCATCTTGTACACATGTTATATGATCGAGGAATTTCGAGCCTTCCTCCTGAATGTAAACAGCCAATACGTTTTGTCCAAATAGCAACTTTTACACGAAAGAAAGGGCAAGATATTTTTATTCAGGCTGCATCGCGGCAGAAGGATACTAATTTTACTATAGATTTTTATGGAGAAATTGCTGATCCGATTTATTATCAAAAATTGCTGCAATTGGCGCAAGAAAATACTCATCTTTGTATCCGATTTCATCCGAAGCTCAGTGTGTCGGATTATTTTAAAATTATGCAGTCATCACATATTGCAGTCAATCTTAGCAGAACAACTGAATTAAAAGATACAGAGGGCGGATGCCCAGTATTTATTAAGGATGCGCTTTGGTTTGGTAGACCAGTTTTTGCAACGACTCATTGTGATATTCCTGAGATTGTGATTCATAAATTTAATGGTTGGTTGGCTAAAGAAAATGATATAGATTCTGCAAATCGGCTTTTAAGCGAAATTCTTTTATTGTCTCAAAAAGAGTATTTTGGATTTTCAACTAATGCGCAACAAAGCGTAAGATCCAATGCTACAAATCATATTGCAGTAGATGAAATACATGATTGTTATTCAAGATTATTGCAAGCATGAGATACATTATATTCAATCCTTATGGTTCTCCTGATCGAAATCCACGCGTTCGACGAATTGAATTTTTAGTCAATGTTCTAGAAGAAAATAAGTTGCCTTATCTAGTGATAAACAGACATGGAAGTTTTACTACTTTGCCGAATAAAACTTCTAGTTCAATTGTCCCGATTACTATTCGGAAAAATAATTGGTTTACAAACTTGATAAAGAAAATAGTATTTCCAGATTACTGGGTATTTTGGACAATACGAAAGGTTATTTATTACAAATTTTTTTTAAGACAATCAGATGATATTTTGATCACTGTTTCGAATCCTTTTAGTGCACATCTTTTAGGATTGTTTGTAAAGTCAAAACGATGGATCATTGATATCGGAGATCTTTATACATCCAATCCGCACAATCAAATCTTACAAGGCTTCTGGAAAAATTTGGCGATAGGGTATGAGAAAACTATTCTGTGCAAAGCTGATACAATAATTTTGAATTCAAAAAATGTTCTAGACTATTATATAAAGCAATATTCCCTTCCAAAGGAAAAGTTTCATCTCATCTATAATGCAAATTTTCTTTCATTTGATTTCCCCCCAAAAACTAATTCTTCTCATACAGTACTAGCATATTTTGGAAGTACTTTCAATTCCTTGCGAACTGCAAAAGAGGAGTTGATCATTCTTCAAGAACTGATTAAGAGAAATAAAACGTATACTATTTATTTTATTGGAAATTTTCACGCAGAATTCATTGACTTTATTGAAAGCAATGAATTTTTAGCCAAACAGTCACAATTTGGAATTGCAGAGACGGATCTACAGTTACAAAGCTATTATCGTGAGGTAGATATATTGCTTAATTTTTCAAACGGAACTTATCTTGGATTGCAGAGCAAGCTAGTAGAATATGTGCAGAGTGGAATTGCGATTTTAAATTTTTATACGACTACAGAAGAAGCCAGTTTAGACTTTTTATCGGATATAGAAGCAACAATGAATTGTAATGTAAATCACTATTCAATTGAATCTATAGAACTATTTATTGATGAAAATAAATCGAAATCAACCATGAGGGCAGATCACAGTAATACACAAATTGCCAAACAATGGCAAGAATTACTTAAACCCGAAAAGTAGAAGAGAAATTGAGAGATTATTTATCTCCTGCAGGAGTGATATGAACAAAAGTTCTGTCCAATCTACCTCTTTTGAAGCTTACAGATCCATCAGACAATGCAAACAATGTAAAGTCTTTTCCAACACCTACATTATTTCCTGCATGATATTTTGATCCTTTTTGACGAACAAGGATATTGCCAGATTTAGCAACTTGTCCACCGAATAATTTTATACCAGGACGTTTACTATTACTGTCCCGTCCGTTACTAGTACTACCTTCACCTTTCTTATGAGCCATGTCTTTAGAATTTTATTTTAATTATGCGATGATGGATTCTATTTTAATTTGCGAAAAAGCTTGGCGATGACCGTTTTTCTTCTCGTAGCCTTTTCTCTTTTTCTTTTTGTATACGATTACCTTATCACCTTGTACGTGATCCAATACAGTAGCTTCAATTCTTGCGCCACTTACTGTTGGTGTACCAATCGTAGCACCACTATCTGTGCTAAGCAATAGTACTTGGTCAAAGTTGACTTTGTCTCCTTTGTCAGCAGCTAATCTATGTACATAGACCTTTTGTCCTGCTTCTACTTTAAATTGTTGTCCGGCAATATTTACAATCGCTACCATAATAATAGGTCTTTAAAAATGGATTGCAAAGATAATACAAGCTTTTAGCTTCACAAAATATTTTTGCAAATAAAATGATAATGTTGAAAATCAATGCGTTATAATAGGGCAGCACCGATTACTCCAGCACTGTCGCCCAGTTTTGGCTTTACAAATTTAGTTTTTATCTCCTTGTTGAACAAATGTTTGAGGACTTCAGCCGGTCCTTTTTCATAGATTATGTCTAGATTTCCTACTCCGCCACCTATGACGATGACTTCTGGATCGATAATATTGATCACGGTAGCCACAGCCTTGCCAAAATAGTGAAGCAATCTTTCGATAACCTGAGTGGCCATTGGGTCATTTTTCAGGAATAGTGCATTTATTTCCTTGAGGGATAATTTGACACCAGTCAATTTTTGATAATATCGCTCACAAGATGGTCCCGATAAAAAAGTTTCAACACAGGCTTTTTGACCACAATAACAAATGTCACCTATCTCATCAAGCCGATTATGTCCCCATTCACCACCGATACCATGTTTCCCATGGATAACCTTCCCATTAACTACCACACCACTGCCTACACCTGTACCCATTATGACTCCAAATACAACTTCTGGATTAGTAGATATTTCAGGTACAATGCCAAGATGTGTTTCTGCCATTGCAAAACAATTGGCATCATTGGCCATTGTGACTTTACACGACAATAGGGCCTCAAGATCCTTGTTCATCGCCTTTCCTATAATGCAAACAGTATTGCTATTTTTAATAACTTTGGTATCAGAATCTATGATTCCAGGTGTGCCCACACCGATATGTTCTGGTACTAGCCCAGTCTTTTCCTTTAAAAGATCTACGAGCTTTTTGAATTGGCCTAACACATGTTCATATCCTTGATCCTGCTCTGTAGGAACTCGGAGTCTTTCCAGAATCTTGAATTCTGGTTCTCTAACTAAAACGACACCTTCTATTTTAGTGCCGCCCATATCAATACCCCAATATGCTTTCGCCATTCCACTATTTTCTAGAAGGCGAATATACGTAGATAATAAAAAATGGCCTTATTTTTATAGAAAGCAAACATTCATGCTATAGTTGTAGCTTATTAATGAAGTATAAAAAGTATTTTTTGAATAATTTAATCAGATAATTAAATTTATTTATCTTTATAAAAAATTAGCTATGAAAAAGGGAAATCTACTAAAATAAATCAGGGCATTTTATGAGGCAGATCATTTTATTAAATATTATTGCATTACTATTTTCTTCATGTAAGTCAAAGGTAGTACAAAGTAATTTGGAATTAAAAGCGCCAAATTCTTCTCTAGAAAAAGTTGACCAAATAATAATGCAACTGAATCAAATTGATTCATTGGTTTACCTGTGGATTCAATCTGGTAATGTAGTGGAAATAGAAAGCTTGCTACGTAAACAGTATCCATTAGATCGAAGGATAAAAATAAATAATGAATTGGAATTTTATCCAATTCATCTAGCTATTGAATCTGATCGTTACGACATAGCAAATTTATTGATCAAAGCAGATTGCAACTTAGCAGTTAAAAACAGTTCTCACCAATCAGCTATTGAAGCTATTATCAGCAATAAAAACAAAGATTGGATCAAATTATTGGATATAAAGACCTATAAATTTTGTGAAAAATATAGCGAATTTTGAGCCATGATAAAATCAATCATTGGATACTATATAGTGGATATCTTGAAGAATTGACAGAGACTTATTGCAATAAAAATACAATACAGCCTTGATGAAGTGGTATGACGAAAGAAATTTCGAATTTTTTTCAAAGGCATTAAAAGCAAAATTTATCAATGCTCCTGTACCTGGCTTTGCATTTGATGGAGATTGTTTTCCATGTCTAGAGGGTGCTAGTGATTTACAGCAATTTTTATATTTTTTACAATATAAATCTAGCAGCACTTTTAAAGATAGTGTTTTGAATTTGGTGGCCGCTCAGGGCTTTGATTTGAATCAACTAAGTATAGAAGGATTGCCCATTTTGTCTGATTTAAGTTATCATATTGAAGATACGTTTCTACTTTCATTTTTGATCCAAAATGGTGCAGATATAAATAAAGGTAGAGTAACGCCATTATGTGCAGCCTCTACTTTTAGTAATTACAAAATAGTGGCGTTTCTACTTCAGAATGGTGCGAATCCAAATCAACTATCCTATATTGGGCGCAATGATAATGAAGCATACTCTGCACTCGTACATAGTCTAGATTGTTGTGGCGATGGATTTGGTGAAGAAGTCACTGCTGAAGAACAAATAAAGACTATTCAGCTTTTGTTACGTTATGGGTTAGATGTAAATAAGAAAAATAGCAATGGAATATCGACTTTGGGTTACCTAAAAAACCATAAGTTCAGAAGGCCAAAAGTCCGTGAGTTTTTATTGGGGCTAAACTTGTTGAAATAAGACATTAAAGTTTTGATTTTTTAAATTTAGAATAAATTTAAAAGCATATTAAACTAAAATAATTTGCTATTTTTACAATAAAAAAAATATGATGTCATTTCTATGGTGCTCATTACAAAAGTCATCTAGGAACTATTTTACACTGGTTTTTATATTCTGGTTTCAACTGACCTTAAGTGCACAAAATAAAGCCGATCAAATTTCCAATATTATGTCTACTTATCACAAATATAATATGTTTGATGGGGCAGTGTTGGTTGCAGAGAATGGTAAAATTATTTTTAAGGATGCCTACGGCCTCGCAAACAGAGAGTGGGATATTCCTAATACTTCAGACACTAAGTTTATGATTGGCTCTGTGTCAAAGCCAATTACAGCTACTTTAGTCTTGATATTAGTTCAAAAAGGACTAATAGATTGAGATAAAACATTGGATGAGTATCTAATAGAATTCAAGGAAAAACCTGCTGCAAAAGTTACCATTAGACAATTGCTTAGCCATTCTTCTGGAATGCCCAACTACGACATCATCAAAGATTTTTTTCCTAAGATGAGCCGACAATTTTTTACAAGGGAAGATTATGTGAAACTCTATCAAGATGCTCCTTTAGCATTTACACCTGGTACAAAATATTTATATAGCAGTTGGGCATATTTCACATTGGGTTATATCATTGAAAAAGTAACAGGAAAATCTTATGCCCAAGCAATGGAAGAAGAGATTTTCGACAAATTGGGAATGAAAAATTCAGGCTCTTATTATCACACTCAAATAGTTCCTAAACGAGCTTCAGGTTACGATTATGGTTTAGGAAATTTTTTAAGTGCAGACTTTAGAGATCAATCCAACACCATGGGGACTGGTGATCTTTATTCCACAGTAGAAGATTTATTCAAATTTCATACGGCACTTGCAAATCACTCTCTATTGAACATGGAATTGACTAAAGAAATGTTTACACCTGGTATAAAACCAGCGCGATATGGCTTTGGTTGGTATAATCAAAATTTTCGCTATACAGCTACGGATAGTGTCTCTGCAAACTATCATTTGGGTTCTACAGATGGCTTTATTTCTTTTATGATCCGAATCCCTGAAACAAATAGTATGGCTGTAATTTTATGCAATAGTTACCCTACAGATTATTTTGGCATTATAAAAGATTTATTAAAAGTACTATACAATAAACCAGTGATTTTAAAAGAACCCATCCATAAAAAAATGGAATCTTTAATTGGGCAATTTGATGCCCAAAAAGCAGTTGCAGAATATAAAATCATGAAAATGGATACCGCTCATTTTTATGCAGATTGGCTTCAATTGTATTATTTAGGAGAAAATTTAGTTAGCTTTAAAAGATATGATGACGCGAGAATCATTGTAGAAAATAATGTTCAAGAATTTCCTGATAAGTATCTCAATGCACTTTCGATGGCAAATATTTATTTGAATTTAAACAAAAGAGAAGAAGCAATTAAATTTTACAAAAAGACACTTGAATTGAATCCAGATATTGAAGAAGCAAAAAACAGATTGAAGGAATTGAATGGAAAATGAAATATTATAACAATATCAAATAAAATTAAAAGCAATGAAATATTTAATAAACTTCGCATTTTTAGCAATACCATTTTTGACTATTGGACAATCCACCACAAGTAAAGACTCACTGCCATCAAATCCAAACTTTGATAAAGTCTTAGCAGAAAAATTAGGAGGCGATGACTATGGAATGAAGAGCTATTATCTAGTAATTCTCAAGACAGGCACGAATACTAGCACAGATAAAGAGTTCATTAAGGAAAGTTTCAAAGGACATATGGAGAATATTCATCATTTAGTCAAGGAGGGTAAATTGATCGTAGCAGGTCCACTAGGAAAAAATGAGTTGAATTATAGAGGTATTTTTATATTAAATAGTGTGAAGTCTATTGATGAAGCTAAAGAATTGCTGCAAAACGATTTGGCTATAAAAAATGGACTACTTGATTACGATATCTTAACTTGGTTTGGCTCAGCAGCACTTCCTGAATACCTTCCATTTTCAGATAAAATCTGGAAATCGAAGCCTTGAAATTCAATTCTTAAAGCTAAAGAATGAAATTCCCATAATAAAAAAAGCTTCCGAAATATGATTTCGGAAGCCCAACAATAAAATCAGCTTAATGAATTGTAAAAGTCTATCTCTAAGCTGACTTTTTATTGTAATTCATAAAGTTTCGAACCGCTACTTCTGCACGACTACAACTTTCGTAGTTAATCTTGCAGTGAACGTACTTACCTACTTTTTCTGTGAGTATGACACCTGCTAGCCTGAGGATACTGAGATGCTGAGACGTAACTGATTGTTCAATGTTTAAAGCGTGATAAATCTTATTCACATTGACAGACTCATTTTCGTCTATATACTCCAAAATCTGTAAGCGGAGTGGATGAGCTAACGCTCTCATGAGCTCGCACGAATAGTCGAGCTTAACGGGATTGAATGATACCTTAGTCTTCTTCATCTGAAGCTTCTTATTTTGAATTTCGTAGTTGACCTTGTCGAGACAAAGATGGTAACAATTTTTGAATTTACAAACAAATATTAAATATTTTTTTAATTTGTTTGTCGGTCAGCTACTTAGAGTAATGCAGTTATATGTAAAAAAAAGCTTATAGATAAAGTATTTAATCAATAAAATCAGCCTATCCAGCTAGTTCCTCAACCAATTTCGAAATTTGGTTCAATCTGTCTTGATCCAATGAATAATATATGAATTTGCCTTGTCTTTCTGTCGCAACAACTCCCGCTCTTCTCAATATCGCCAAATGTTGAGATGCTACAGACTGCTCTAATCTCAATTTGATATAGATATCTGTTACCGTCATCTTATCATTTTCCTCCAATAGGTCAATGACTCTCTGGCGCAGCTTGTGGTTCACTGCACGCAATACCAACACCGCTTTTCGTAAGTCAGCATAATCAAGCTGCACTTCTTTTCCCCCTTTCTTAAGCGTAATCGTTTCGTTTTTTTTATTCCTCATGTCTAGGATTTTTAATTAATTCTGCAAATACGTTATACCATTAACCAAAACAATGCCAATTTTTAACATGTGGAGTATTTTTTTAATATTCTGTCATACATTTGAATTGTATATATATGACAACGTTTTGTAAGCCTTTTTAATTCAATGAGTTAGGCAATTTTTGTTTTGCCTGGGTGATATTTGGTTCTCGCATATATTCTGGAACAAGGGAATCCATAGCCGCAAAATTTTGTTTCGTATATGCTTCATTTGCCAAATGAGTCAGATAGCGCGCTGAGCATTCAATTTCTTTAAATTCATTCAATTCATTGGTATTCATAGACTTGCATTTAATTGCGCCATTTCCAACAAAGCAAACTGGATGTTTGAGGTAATCTAACCACGCCTCCATTGGCTCATCTAGATTAATGAACTCTGGATTCGTTTGTGCGCTTAAACTAACATCAAAGACCTGACTATAAATATTACTGCGTCTGGCATCTAAACAAGAAATGATATACTTAGCGTTTGAATTTCCTTGAGAGGCTCCTTGAGCAAGCCCCGTTAAGGTTGGTATGGCGATGATAGGAATATCGAGACTCATGCTCAAGCCTTTTGCAAGGGCAAGACCCGCGCGTAATGCAGTATACGACCCAGGACCAATAGACACAGCCAAAGCTTTGAGGTGAAACAAATCGTGATCACTCGATTCAAATACCTTGTAGATTAATCCCGGCAAGACTTTCACGTGATCGCCACTCGAGTCATCAATGCAATTGATTAATTCATTGCCTTTCGATAGTGCCACAGAGCAAATAGTCGTTGAAGTCTCAATACATAAGATCAGTGGCTGTATCATTTTATTACTTTATGGCAAGAATTGAATTATATCGATTTTGATCTTTTAAAATCTTCTTCGCTTCTACGATCAATGGATCTTGGGTTAGCTTCTTTTGAAGTTTGCCCTCTTGATAAAAAGTACGTGATACCATTTCTTCTTCGATAAGATTGGAAATCAAAGTCTTTTCCTTCATTAATTCTTCCCACTGCGCATTATTTAATTCGTTTCGGATTTCAGAAAGATCTTTGTTTATAGTCGAATTGGACTCCTCTTTTGCTAGCTTCTCTAATTCCTCCAATTTTTTCTCAAAACTTGAGCGATCATCGAAATTATTTTTTCTTAAATAAGCCATAAAGTCTTCGAAATCAGTAAATTCGTATGATTTTGCATCAGTAGGTATTTGTCCTTTTAATTGAAGTTCTGTGCAATAATTAAAGAGTAAAAACGACTCTAATAAGCTTTGAACGATCTTTGGATGATCGGCACTTTTGACTTCTACATCAGGCGTAACTCCACCACCATCATAGACTTTACGACCATTTTTTGTCTTGAACTCAGAGCGTAAACTGTCTGGAACTTTTACAGCAGCGCCTGATTCGTCATAAGATACACTTTGAATACAGCGACCAGATGGTATATAATATTTAGATGTCGTCAATTTTACTTTTGCATTATAACCTACATCTTTTGTATTCTGAACCAATCCTTTACCATATGATAGTTGACCTATGACTACACCTCGGTCAAGATCTTGGATAGTGCCACTTACAATCTCGGAGGCAGAAGCCGAATGTCCATTGATCAATACAGCTAATTTTATTGACTCATCGATTCCTGCTTTTCTTGTTTTAAAATACTGATCTCTATCTTTTGACTTACTTCGAGTGCTGGCTACGATTTGACCGCCTGGAAGCCAAGTATTACATACTTCTACTGCTTCATGGAGAAGTCCGCCACCATTCTCTCGTAAATCAAAAATCAGATATTTCAATCCAGCATTTTCCTTTTTTAAGGTTTGTAATGCATTTTGTACATTTTTACCTGCGTCCTGAGTAAAAGTACTTAATATAATATAACCAGTCTCTTCGTCCAGCATACCACTATAAGGAACATTAGGAATATTGACTTCATCTCTAATGATCTTAATCGATTTTTGTCCAGATTCTCCCGGTCTTTCAATGACTAGGTCTACCTCACTTTTTGGAGCGCCTCTCATGATGGTGTTGAGATCTTCGCTTTCCTTCCCTTTCGCACTTAGGTTGTTGACTGAGATGACTTTATCACCAATTTTCAAACCCGCTTTAAACGCTGGATAGTCTTTGTAGACTTCAGTGATGGTGACCCAGTCTCCGATTTTTTTTGCCTGTGCCCCGATGCCATTATACTTTCCTTCTACTACAAGGCGATAATTCTCGATCTGCGCCTCAGAAATATAATTTGTGAAAGGATCTAAGGTCTTCAACATGGCATCTACACCAGCCTTCATCAATTTAGATGGATCGATTTCGTCTACATAGTTTGCGTTGATTTCTTTATAGACATTGGCAAAGATTTCAATATTTTTAGTGATTTCAAAAAACTTGTCTTGATTGATTGTTGCAGCTCCAAATAAGATTGCAAAGCCACTCAGAAGAAGGATTTTTTTCATTTTCAATTTCTTTCGAATGGATAACGAAAATTTCAGAAACTAGTTGTATTGGATAATTCAAATCTAATAGAGCTTTATTGACCTAGAAAAATACTTTATTTTCTAAAGTTTTTACTTTATTTTCAATAATCAAATCGATAAAAAGGATACTTTCTCATTGAATTAAACAAATGGAGACAAAAATCTAGGGAATACCCCCATTTTTATAAATAAAATACAAAATATTTGTCCAGACAGATTCCTTGCTTTATATTTGCATCAATTCTTTCCTTTGTTCTTTAAACCATTCAGGTTTAAGGCCTCAATCACATTGTCTAATGTAAATTAGACTTTTTTGTGAAATTTTTTAATCAACTATAAAAAATTAAGTCATGAGGTCGAGAAATTCAATTTTAAAAAACGTTTTGGTGTGGTGTGCAGCAATTTTGTTGATTTCATCATGTGCCAAAGAAAATGATTCCCAAATCAGTAATCTCACTCAAGATGAATCGAATGAAGTTTTATTGTCATGGATGAATTTGAGTTTTCATTTAACTCAAGAAGCGCCTGGTTATACTCCACCAATTTCTGCGAGAGCATATTCTTATATCTGTTTAGGATTATCAGAGTGTACTATTCAAGGGCAAGGTAAAAGAAGTATGATGTCCATCATTAATGAAGGACAGAAAGCGAATTTACCAAAGTTTTCAGGAGAAATTGACTGGCAATTATTGGTGAATGATTATATGTATACCATATGCAAATCATTTTTTGCAAATAGCAAGCCTGCTATGATTCAAGACATTGAAAATCTTTATAAGCAAAATGCTGCTCGTCTTAGCGAAAGTATAAGCAACATTGAAGTAATTAAAAGATCTCAGAATTTTGGTACTGCCATGGCAAAAGCAATATTTGAGTTTAGCAAAACAGATGGACAAGAATATGCCTTTACTAACAATTATCCTGCAAATTACAGAGGACCAATTGGTCAAGGTGTATGGAATGCAACTAAACATGTTGAGAAAAAGCCACTTCAACCATTTTGGGGTAATGTGAGAACTTATTTTACTGAAAATACAGACTTGCATTTGACATCAACTCCACCTTCATTTTCTACAGAAAAAAACTCAGTGTTTTATTCTTATGCATTAGAAGTGATAAATAAGGCTCGCAATATGAACTATGAAGAAGAAACAATGGTGAAATATTGGAATGACGAAAAGAAAGGTTCTTTAACTCCAGCTGGTCATTTGATGTCAATCTTGACTCAAATCTTAGAAGTTGAAAAAACAAATCTGAATAAAAGTGCTGAGGCATATATGAAATTAGGCATTGCTTTACACGATGTGACTGTAGCCATTTGGAAAACAAAATATACTTTCAATACTATTGGTGCTGATGAATATATTCGCACATATATAGATGATGAATTTTTAACTCTAATGGAAAGTCCTGCAACTCCAGAATTTTCTTCAGGGCAGTCAGCTTTGGCTAGTGCGGCTGCAGAAGTACTAGGTGATATTTTTGGACACAACTATTCTTTTACAGATCGTACATATGAGAATAGCAAGCAGTTCAACGGTGTGCCAAGAGTATTTAAAAACTTCCAACAAATGGCCGAAGAAGCAAGTATGGCTAATCTTTATGGTGGAATCCACTACAGATTCAGCATTGAAGAAGGAATCAAACAAGGAATTCAAATTGGTGAAAATATCAATAAGCTCTAACAATAATCAGGATAAAACCTGTTTTGGAAAAATCCTCGGTAGTTTATCGGGGATTTTTTTTTATCTTTAAATTTCTTTTCCAAACAAAGTAATCGGATAATATGAAATTAATTTATGCACTCTTTCTTTTTGTACTTGGAGGACTTGTTGTTTATTCTTGTAAACAATCAAATGTTCATTTGACCAGCCAAAATACCCAAGTAAAATTAAAACCAGCAGAAGAATATTTTAGAGATAAATATGGTGATTTGGATGAAGCTTATTTCAAAAACAAAAATAAGATCATTCGAGAAGATATACTTAAAAACACCTATCAGCGTGGAGGATCGCCTCGGTTCTCAGGAGATTGGGTCTCTCAAGGACCTGGCAATATCGGATGTAGAATTAATTCTATCGCAATACATCCAAAGAATGAAAACGCGATTCTCGTCGGATTGTCGCAAGGAGGAATATTTAAATCAACAGTTGGCGGAATCGATTTCGATCCAATATTTGATGCCCAAGAAAATCTGAGCATTGGTGATATCGAATACGATCCTGTAAATCCTGATATCATTTATGCTGCGACTGGAGATCTTAATGGTGGATTCTATATGGGTCTTGGCAATGGTATGTATAAATCTGAAGATGGTGGTAGCAATTGGAAAAATATCGGATTGGCAGAGACAAGAGTGCTTTCAAAAATTGTGATAGATCCCCAAAGTACAAAAACAATATATGTTGCTGCACTTGGGAATCTCTATGAGAGAAATGAACATCGCGGAATCTACAAATCAACAGATGGAGGAAATACTTGGAATAAAATATTTTATATTGCAGATTCTGTAGGTATTACCGATTTATTCATGGATCCTTCTAATAGTGCCACACTTTATGCAGCGAGTTGGGATCGAACTGGTAATCATATAGCTTCTACTGTGCAAGGAATAAACTCTCATCTATACAAATCAACTGATGCTGGTTTTACTTGGAGTAAAATGGAAGGTGGGTTACCTACAACAAATTCAAATGGTAGGATCGCACTAGCCATATATCCTAAAAATCCTAAAATCATGTATGCACGCTACAATCGCAGTATAAACTGTGGATTTGGAGCTGGACAAAATATTTCTGAATTGTTTTATACTGAAGATGCTGGGACTTCTTGGAAAAGCTTGCCAATCAAGGACAGCACTTCTGGGCTTCCATGCGAAGTATTGGGAGGATTTGGATGGTATTTTAGTAAAATAATCATTAATCCTAATGATCCAAAAGACTTAATGATACTTGGTGTCGATCTTTATAGAACTAAAGATGGAGGATATCAATGGTCTTTAGAAAGCCCAGAATGGTTTACTTATGAAGTTCATGCCGACAAACACGATATAGCCTATTTAAAAGATGGTTCTTATTTACTCGCAACAGATGGAGGTTTATATAAAAAGGATTTTCATCTCGATGCATGGATTGATATGGATTTTATCCAAGGCACACAGTTGTATCGCGTAGCTTATAACCCTCATAAACCGAATTATTACTATGGGGGAGCTCAAGACAATGGTACATTTGGTGGCAATAAAGAGGAAATTAATGAGTGGGAAAGAATATGGGGTGGCGATGGATTTCAAATGGCTTTTAGTCGGGACAATCCATTGATCATTTATACTGAATCACAAAACGGAGCACTAGAGCAAAGTCAAGATGGAGGTCTCACGTTTGATCGATTCACAAGGGGATTTCAAGGATCAAAAAACTGGGATATGCCTTACCAATTGAGTTGGCACGACTCTAAAAAACTAATAGCAGGTTCGATCAGAGTTTATGTCAATCGCCATGACAGCAGTGCGAATTTCAAAGCGATAAGCCCAATACTAAATTATGGTAGAAGATATGGTGCAAGAGGAACTCCTACTATTAGTACACTAGATGAATCTAGACTCGATAGCAATGTCATAATCGCAGGAACTACTAATGGAAATCTTTGGGTAACTTACAATGCAGGACAGTCATGGGATTCAATTAGTATCAATTTACCTGCTGGTTATATCTCATCTGTAAAAACATCTGTCAAAGATATCAATACACTTTATGTAAGTATTTCAGGGCAGAGAGATTATAATAATGCGGCTCAAGTATACAGAAGCAATGATCGCGGAAAAACATGGCAATCGATTTCTTCAAATCTACCAAAAGTTCCAGTTTTTGATTTATACATTTTACCAAAATATAATGATAGTATTTTGTTTGTAGGGAATGATATTGGAGTGTATGTAAGTATTGATGCAGGACAATCATGGGAAAGATTGGGGGACAACATGCCGTATATTCCAGTATACGATATGGAGCTTAATGAAAAAAATAATGAACTCATCGCAGGTACTTTTGCTAGGTCAATACAAACATTTAATTTAGATCGATTGACAAAACAAAATGTTAGTGTGAAAGAAAATCTTGCAAACAATTATTCAATCTTTCCAAATCCTGCAACAGAGTTTATTACAATATCGAATTATAAATTTCCTTCACTATACAAAATCATCAATGTAGAAGGCAAGAATGTGAAAACGGGTAAATTAAATTCAGAGAGAGAAAAAATAATTCTTAGCGGATTGCAAAATGGTTCTTACATTTTGTCAATAGAAGGCAAACGAAAAAGATTTAGTATTGTAAAATGATGATTAAAAATTGTTACATTGAAGAATTAAATTGAATTATATTGCAATTTCATTAAGTGAATCAGAAAATAGTTAAATTCATGAACATGAAGTGGATTCCTGTTTTTTTCGTTTGCAGTTTATTCTTTGTCGGTATGTATTTACTGCCAGGCAGAATATTAGGATCTGACTTCGATGGAGTTCCAGGTGATTTTGGAGATGCAAGACTTAATAATTTTTTTCTAGAACATGGATATCAATATTTCACTGGAAAAACTTCTAGTTATTGGAGTGCCCCTTTTATGTATCCTGATAAAAGGACATTAACTTATTCAGATAATTTACTTGGGACGCTTCCACTTTATATATTTTTCCGATTACTTTCTTTTGACAGAGAAACATCTTTTCAACTTTGGTTTTTGCTAATTTGTGCATTGAATTTTATCTCAGCTTTTTTATGTTTTAAAAAGTTAAAATTTAATCTTTACTTAAGTGCAATAGGAGCCTATATCTTTGCTTTTTCATTGACTTTTATAGCACAAATAGGACATGTGCAGATGATAGCAATATTTTGTATTCCGTGGATATTTTATTATTTAATCCGTTTTTTTAATTCGTGGGATGCAAAACATTTGGGATTTTCTTTTTTGGGATTAGTATGGTTATTTTACTGTGGTATGTATTTGGGTTTTCTTACAGCTTTATTAGTCTCTATCGTTTTTATTTTGAATACGCTATTGAAATTTAATACGTTCAAAAATAAGTTGTCACAGAAATTATTTCTTCGACAAATCTGTTTATGTATTCTACTGCCAGTTTTAATTTTGATCCCTTTGATAATCCCATATTTTCAAAGGGCAACTTCAACAGGCTATAAGGATTACAAAGATGTTATTCCTTTACTTTTAACATTTAGAAACTTCTTAATGCCTACAGGTGAGCCATGGATTTGGAAAAAATTAATTGTGTTAAATCAAGACGTTCCTTTTGCTTGGGAAAAACAATTGTGGTGTGGTGGATTATTGTTTGGCTTCTTTTTCTATTATTTATTAAAACGATTTACTGGAAAATGGCATAGCAAAGGAATTAGCTTTATCCTAATCTCAAGTTTGATAGTTTCCATTTTAATTTTTGTAAATTGGGGTTTGGGTTTTAGTTTTTTTAAATACATACGGCATCTTCCAGGATATTCTTCAATGAAGCCAATTGGCCGAATCATTATTCCTCAACTATTTTTAATGATTTGGGTTTTGCTTTACATTTTGAGGGCAATCATGATTAAATATTATAAACACAAATGGATCTATTTGGTATTAGCTTGCTTTGCAATACTAGATCATGGCATTACTGCAAAATCGATGTTGCGTTATAGCAAAAGTACATCTCAACAAAGGATAAATGAAATCATAAAAAAAATTGGAGTGCATTCTGACTCCACAAATCATCAAATTAAAGCAATTGCATATATTCCTAATTCGACAGAAAATCCTGTTCATGTTCAAATTGAAGGAGCTTTAGCAGCACAACAGTTGATGACCCCAAGTGTAAATGGATATTCGTCTACATGTCAAACAGATTTTGGTCCTTTTTGGGAAAAGCACGATAGTGCAACTTTATTGAGATGGCTGAATGCAAATCAACTAGAAATTGTGAAAGACGGGATATTGATAGTTAGATAGTTAAATCAAAAGAATAAAATAGATATTGAAAATCATCTAAATTATTTAAAAAATGTCTTTTTTCTAGAAGTAAAGCCTAAATTTCTATCCATTTATAATTTCGAATAAAATACTAGTCTTTTATCCTTGAAGCGATTAAATTTGCAAAAAATTAAATTCAAGATATGAATACATTTCCTCGGTATGATCAGTTTGTCAATAGACACATCGGTACGACAGGTCCAGATCTAGTAGATATGCTCAAGACATTGAGTGTCAATAGCCTAGATGAATTGATTGACCAGACAGTCCCGAGTCATATACGTAGAAAGGATAGCATGGATATTCCACCTGCTTGGTCAGAATTTGAATATTTGAGCGAATTGGAAAAAATAGCTTCACAGAATAAGACGTTCCGAAGTTTTATTGGCCAAGGATATTACGGCACAGTGACACCGTCTGTAGTGTTGCGAAATGTATTTCATAATCCTGGCTGGTATACACAGTATACGCCTTATCAAGCGGAGATAGCGCAAGGTAGGTTAGAGGCATTGTTGAATTTTCAAACAGTGATTACTGATTTGACAGGAATGCCAATCGCAAATGCTTCTTTATTGGACGAAGGAACTGCTGCAGCAGAAGCCATGTTGATGTTTTTTCATTCGAAAGAAAAGAAAAATAAGGATGAATCTCCCAATGTATTTTTTGTAGATGAAAATGTATTTGACCAAACTATCGATGTATTGAAATCAAGAGCATGGCCTCAAGGTATCGAATTAGTTATTGGCAATTGGAAAACTCAAGCTTTACCAGCAAATTGTTTCGGTGTATTACTGCAATATCCGAATAAAACAGGACAAGTAGAAGATTACCGAGATTTTGTGCAACATGCTAAAACTGCAGGATGCCTCGTAGCTATGGCTACAGATTTATTGGCACTTTGCCTCCTGACACCTCCAGGTGAAATGGGCGTAGATGTTGCTTTGGGCAATAGCCAACGATTTGGTGTTCCGATGGGATTTGGTGGGCCTCATGCCGCATTTTTTGCTTGCCAAGAAGAATTCAAAAGAGTGCTTCCCGGTAGAATAATTGGTGTCTCCATTGACGAGCAGGGCAATAGAGCTTTACGAATGGCATTGCAAACAAGAGAACAACATATCCGCAGAGAGAAAGCTACATCAAATATTTGTACGGCTCAAGCCTTATTGGCTATTATGGCTTCAATGTATGCGGTTTATCATGGTCCTCAAGGATTGCAAGCAATAGCTAGAAGAGTTCACTATATGAGTAGTTCATTGGCAACATCTCTAAAATCTCTTGGCTATGAGTTAAAATCCAATCATTATTTTGATACGATCTCAATAGTCGCAGATGCAGCTTCGATTGCTACTATAAAATCAGAGGCTTTAAAAAATGAAATCAACCTTTGGTATACCAATGACAGTATTCAAATTAGTTTGGATGAAACTGCAACTGAAGGAGAAATTTTGAAAATAGCAAAACTATTTGCTCAAGCAAAGGGGAAAACTTTGGATATTTTAACTCTGTCCAATGAATTGCAATTTCCATCCACTTGTCACCGTACTTCTGATTATTTGACCCATCCTGTGTTCAATACAAATCAGACAGAATCTTCCATGATGCGTTATATCAAAAGACTGGAAAACAAAGACCTTTCTTTGGTCCATTCTATGATCTCGCTTGGTTCTTGTACGATGAAACTTAATGCAGCATCGGAAATGATTCCAGTCAGCTGGCCTACGATAGGAGGTATCCATCCTTTTGTACCAAAAAATCAAACAGAAGGCTATACACAAATACTAAAAGAGTTGGAACATTATCTATGCCAAGCAACGGGTTTCACAGCATGTTCATTGCAGCCTAACTCAGGTGCCCAAGGCGAATTTTCTGGTCTTTTGGCGATCAAAGGATATCATGAAAGCCGAAATGAAAGCTTTCGAAATATTGCCTTAATTCCTTCATCTGCACATGGTACAAATCCCGCTTCTGCAGTTATTGCAGGATTAGATGTCGTGGTCACTGCTTGTGATGAGAATGGAAACATCGTCGTAGAAGACATCAAAGTAAAAGCAGAACAATACAAAGATCGTCTGTCTTGTCTTATGGTGACTTATCCATCCACACATGGTGTATTTGAGACTACAATCCAAGATATCTGCAAGATTATACATGAATACGGTGGATTGGTTTACATGGATGGAGCAAACATGAATGCACAAGTAGGACTTACGAGTCCTGCCTTGATTGGCGCTGATGTGTGCCATTTAAATCTACATAAAACATTTGCGATCCCACATGGTGGAGGAGGTCCAGGTATGGGTCCAATCTGCGTTAACGATAAATTGAAAGCATTTTTACCCGGACATATCTATGCTGTAGAGAAACATGTCGTTCCAGCTGTATCTGCAGCGCAATACGGCAGTGCAAGTATTTTATTGATCTCTTATGGCTATATAAGAATGCTTGGTTCTGACGGATTGACTGCTTCGACTAAACATGCAATATTAAATGCAAACTACATTGCAGCGAAATTGTCTAAAAAATATAAAATTTTGTATACAGGAGTCAATGGTCGAGTAGCCCATGAGTTAATAGTAGACTTAAGAATGTATAAAGAAATTGGAGTCAGTGCGGAAGATATCGCCAAGCGATTAATGGATTATGGATTTCATGCACCTACTTTGTCATTCCCTGTAGCAGGCACGATCATGATTGAGCCGACTGAATCTGAAAACAAAGAAGAATTGGATCGTTTCTGCGATGCATTATTGCAGATTCATACAGAGATCGAAGAAGTAGCTAAAGGTGATTATCCTGTAGACAACAGTGTATTATCCAATGCACCACATACATGTGCAGTAATCACTTCTGATCACTATAACAAACCGTATACAAGAGAGAAAGCAGCATTCCCATTGCCTTATGTAAAACAAAATGGAAAATTTTGGCCAACCGTAGGACGTGTGAATAATGCACATGGCGATCGCAATTTGGTCTGTACCTGTCCTCCGATTGAATCTTATATGACCAATTCATAATATTGTATTGGGCTAAAGAAGAATACATGACAGAGAAAAAAAATAAACTCCAAGGGAAATCTATCGTAATCACTGGAGCAGCAGGTTTTATTGGCTCGTGCCTAGTGGAAAAACTAAACAGTTTGGGTGAGACAAAACTCATTTTAGTCGATGCAAAAGAGAAGGCTAATCATCCAAATCTCGCAGATAAAAAATATAAGAACTATATCGATAGGGCGTTTTTTTTGAATTGGTTTGAGGCTAACCACAAAGATATTAAATACGTTTTTCATATTGGTGCTCGGACAGATACCACTGAGCAAAATGAGAGTATTTTCAATGATCTCAATCTCAATTATAGCAAAGCTATATGGAACGACTGTGCTAGCTATCAGATCCCGATGATCTATGCTTCCAGTGCGGCTACTTATGGCGATGGACGACAAGGCTATTCTGATCGACATGAGTTTATCCCTTCACTAGTACCCTTGAATCCATATGGGCGATCGAAGCAACAATTTGATGTATGGGCATTAGAGCAAGAACAGGCACCGCCTCTTTGGTATGGCTTCAAATTCTTTAATGTATTTGGTCCAAATGAATACCATAAAGGACGCATGGCATCTGTAATTTTTCATGGATTTCATCAAATCAATGAAACTAAAAAAATGAAATTGTTTGCATCGAATGATTCAAAAATACAAGATGGCGAACAACGTCGAGATTTTATTTATGTAAAAGAGTTGATCGATGTTTTATTGCATTTTTATGATCATCAGTTTGAAAATGGAATTTATAATTTAGGAACTGGAAAAGCGAATACGTTCAATGAATTAGCTTCAAATATTTTTAGCGCTTTGGAATTAAAAAAACATATTGAGTATATTCCTTTACCAGTAGATATTGCCCAGTCATATCAAAATTTTACGGAGGCAAATACAGAAAAATTATTGGCGAATTCAAACTATCATTACAAATATAATTTTGAATCCGCTGTCCACGATTATGTCAACCAATATTTGAAATTTGGCAAAATCATATAAGCTAAATGGAGCGTTTTAAAAGATTTTAAAAGGTAAATTGCAAAAAAGCAAATCAAAAACAAGTTTTTACCTAACCGAATAGTAAAATATATAATTATTTAATACTTTTACTATCAATACATTACACATATGTGTGAAGAATATGTATCGGAATGCCTAAAATTCGTCGTCTTGGCAAAAAAATTGTTTTATTTTTATCATTATAAATCATTTTACCAATGAATAAAATCGCCTTTATTGTAGCAACATTATTCGTATTTTCTCTCCATGCTCAAAAAATTACACCGACTGTAATTGCAAATGCTGGGAATGTCGTGAAGAACGCCACTCACAGTCTTGAATGGACATTGGGAGAATTTATGACTGAGACACTGAAAAACAGCAGTGGCTCTATCACACAAGGATTTCATCAAGCGAATCTTACGGTTGTAGCTTTGGATGAAGTTCAAATCGTGGGTTTGGATGTATTCCCAAATCCAGTGAGCACCACTTTGACTATTAAAAATCAAAGTGAGGAAGATTTAAAATTTCAGATTTCACACATTACAGGAGTAAGTGTATTCACAGACAAGATTCTAAGAGGAACTGAATCATTGAATTTTGCAAATTATCCTGCAGGAGTCTATATTCTCAGTTTTGAAAATTCTAAAGGAATCAAAACTTTCAAAATCGAAAAACAATAATTAATTTAAACAAAAAAAACGTTACAAAAATGAATAAATTATTACTATCATTAGTTGCAGCTGTACTTCTTGTAACCAACAGCTTTGCACAAGTTGCACCTTCTTTTAAGTATCAAGGTGTGGCTAGAAATGCCGCAAATGCGCCATTAGTAAATCAAAACATAGGTTTGCGAATTTCCATCTTAAATGCAGCAGGAACTCCTGTTTATGTTGAGACTCATGCTGCAAGAACTTCTGACCTTGGAATATTCAGTGTTAATGTGTGTTCAGGTACGAATCCAACTGGAAGTTGTGGTACCATCGATTGGTCAGCGGGCCAATTTAATTTAAAAGTAGAAATGGATCCAGCTGGAGGAGCTGCTTATCTTAATATGGGTAATTCTCCGATTCTTATGGCTCCTGTAGCTGCTTATGCATTGAAAGCTGGAGGTTCATCTGGAGACAATGATGGCAATCCTACGAATGAATTACAGGATCTAACATTTACAGAAGCAACAGGTAATCTATCGATTTCACAAAGAAATAGTGTGAACTTGAGTAGCTTAAAGAATGATGCGGATGCAGATCCAGCAAACGAGATTCAAACGATATCATTAGATACTTCAGACAACTCTATTATTTTAAGTAAAAACGGGGGACGTGTTACAGTGCCAGGTGCTGGAACTTTGTGGACAAAAGCGGGAGATAGTTTAAATTATAAGCACAATAGCAATGTATTGATGGTGTTTAAACCAGGTAAATTCGAGCAGAAATTTGGTGCTGATGTTTGGAAAAGATTTTCTGCAGGCACAAATCGTTGGTCAGATGAGATTCGTACTTTTCCTGCGAATGCTGGAAAAGAAGTTGGTGTAGGTGCTGATATCGTTGAGTATCCAGTGACTTTCAATAGATTGTACTTACGTATGGCTGGTGATACTATGTTTAGAGCAAATTCATATAACTATTTGTTTTCACCAGGTGCTTCACCAGGTATTCAAACTTTTGTGGATGTTTTTTCACAAGCGAATAACAATGGACAACCTATTAGAACACTTTCTGCTAGGATGGAAGGTTCTGGTGGTATAGGAAACTTACATGCAGCATTGGGAGGTAGAGTAACCGCTACTACAGGAAACTTAAACATTAACAGTGTCTTGACTCCGTTCACAGGTATATGGAATACAGCTGGAACAAACATTTTTGGTTTGTTTTTTAATGCACAAGGACAAGCAAATTTTGTAGCGCAAGTGAAGAATTTCGTAGAAGATCATCCTACGAATCCAAACAAACAAATCTGGTATACATGTATGGAGGGACCAGAAGTAGGAGCTTATGAAAGAGGAACTGCTACATTAGTAAATGGCGAAGCTGAAATCGTATTTTCTGAGCATTTTGAATTGACGATCAATCCAACTACAATGACTGTACAGTTGTCACCAAATTCTGCAGATTCTGAAGGTCTTGCTGTAGTTGAAAAAACTGCAAAAGGATTTAAAGTAAAAGAACTTAGAAAAGGTACTGGAAATTATACCTTTGATTGGGAATCAAAAGGAGTAAGAAAAGGATATGAAAATTTTGAAGTAGTGAGAGATCGTATGCAGGTAAAAATACCTACAACTGAAATCTATGACGCAAATAATGCAATTCCTTACGACAAGAAAGTAAAGAAATAAAAGATCTTTTTAGAATAAAATCGAAAAGCCTTATCTCTTATTTGAGATGAGGCTTTTTGATTTTATGGCAATTTTTATATCAATGTTGTATTTTCACTTTTAGACTAAAAGTCTGATCTGCCTCAATTATTTTTATGAAATAAATGCCATTGCTCAGTTGACTTGTATTTACTTTTAATTCATGATTGGATCGAGAATTAATGGATACATCCATTCTTTTTCCTTCAAGATTGGTAAATAGTATTTCACTGTTTTTTAGATTTAGATTCCGTGATTTTAATTCTCCCCCCCGGGGGGGGGCCTCCCCCTACCCTTTTTTTTTTTTTTTTCCCGGGGTTTTTTGTTTTTTTTTTTTTTTTTTTAAGAATTAACCATTTCACTCAATTATTTGTCGAGCTCCAATGTGCATTACTCTTCCATTTTCAATACAGGCTAAATAAATAGATTCTAATTTTATGCTCTTCGCGTTTTTATAAATTAGAACATCATCGCCATTGCAGATGAAATGTTTGTCTGGACTATTTTTCCAATAGATTAATGCCCCTTCTTTTATAAAATCAATTTCTAATTTTTTTAAGAATGTAAGTTCCTTTGTTGTTAAAGGAATATATTTATCTAATTCTGCAGTGTCGCCTAAACTTTCAAAATTAAACACCGTAACAGAATCATTAGATTGGGCAGAAACTAAATTCAAACCTAATAGAAAAAAACAAATACTAAAGCATAGTAATTCTTTATAAATATATTTAGTCCTCATATTTCCTTTACCTTTATTTTTCCTTCTTCTATTGAAAGTAATCTTCTATTTCCATTTCTATTTTTAACAACACCAGTCATAGTATAGCCATCGGTATTGAAGCATTTAACTTCATACTTACTTTCTAGTGAGTTACTTTTAAAATCATGAGTAGAATTATATGTTCCAAGGGCTTCATCATTTATACTTTCCAGTGCAATGGAAGTATTGTCCATATCTTCTGGTACTTCCATTATTCCTATATAGCCGTATAAATTGAATAGAATAGTTTTCTTCTCAGCTGTTTCAGTATTGCTCATATTGCTTTGCAATTCTATTATAGTATTTTTAATTTCTTTGTTTTCTATAAATGCAATTGGCAATATAGGTTTATCGTCAAGTTCAGAAAACTCATCTACTCCAATTTTATATTCTGTATTAAATATTGGATTTTCATGTAGTGATTTTTCATTTTCAAAACAAGCTACTGTATTGTAGATTGAAACAGCTAGTTCCTTTTGTTCAGTTTTGACACAGGCAAACGTAATGCCTACAATTAGAATAAAATATACAATTAACGATTTCATTTTTGGATAGTTAATTTTAAAAATATTATTTTCTTGCCTTAAAAAATTAGTCAAGCATAAAATTTTATTGTATTTACCAATATTTTATAAACTCAAAATTATAAGCAACTCATGTGGCCCAAAGTAGGTGTTATCGGGAGATGAAACAAAAAGAAATTTTAGTATATTCATAAGTCTAGGTTTTTCAAAATATCATGTAACAAATATAGTATAATTTTTTTAATTCTGCACGTTTTTTTCTCTGAGAAATTCTCTAGTTACTCTTTGAAACTCTATGGTTCAATCGAAATTTAATTTTACTACAATAGTACACGAAGTTTTGGCACTGAGTTGCACAGAGAGTTTTTTTGATTTTTTACAGAATCTGCACGATCTTTTACTTTGTTTCTAACCGTGAAACAGATAATTAATTTTTTTTATTATAAATTCAATAAAAAAATGAAGATATTGCTTTATTCAATGTACTCAAACTACGATTTTCAACTTTTAGCCAATTCAGCTTTTAGAAAATCTATGACTTTTACCTCTACGGCATCTACTTGATTCATATCTGCAAGAAACACTGAAACAAAGTCTAATAAATGTACTAAATAAAGGCTTTTTTCGATCATCGAATTGCCTTTACCAAAAAGCTCTATGACTACACCAGCATGATGTGCTGCGATTTCTTTCGTCAAATCCATTCGTGTACTATTCCTTGGATGATCGTCACTGTTTCGTAAAAATAAAACCGCTAGATTAGTGTCTTTCTTGCGCCACCCTACGAGTTCATTGTGATTCATTTCTGGAATGACGTGATGCCAACACAATCGTTTTGCATTCTCATTGATCTGTTGTCTAAAGCGGATCGCTACGGGTTCGATTCTATCTGTAGAGTAGATGATGATCGTTTTTTCAAAGAGGGCATTGGCGAGATGTTTTGCTTTTTCTTGAATCTCTTCGGATTCTTTCTCTAAGGTTTGGATCGCTTGGTTTAACTCTGATTCAAATCGATTGCTGATCAATCCTAGATGAGCAATCGTATACATTTGTGCTACAATAGAATAACCCAAACAAGCTCTCGGCGAAGACCAATTGTTTGGCAATTGGATAAAATTAAAGTGATTTTCTTTTGCCCATTGGATGATATTTCCGCCTGAGGCGATGCAAATAATTCGAGCATATTTTTCTTTAACCTGATGGATGCAGGATATTGTCTCTTCTGTATTGCCAGAATAGGATGAAGCGATAGCAAGGGTATGCTCATTAACATAGGCAGGAGCATCGTAAGTCTTTGCGACTAAATATGGGACACGACATTCATCTCGTATGAACGAAGCGACAAAGTCCGCCCCGATACCTGAGCCTCCCATACCCGCTACGAATATTTGATGGACTGGATTATCTAAAGGATCGATTTGAGCCTTCTTACCGATTTCCATAGCTTCTCTCAATTGTGCTGGAAATTTCTGAACCATGTCATACATACTCGCCATCTTCTTGTATTTTGTGCAAAAATACAAAACCTTGGCTACTAAAAAAGAAATAGGTCTAAAGGGTGAAAATCATGCCGCAAACTACTTGATTTCTCTTGGCTATGTCTTATTAGAGCGAAATTGGAGGTTTAGTTATGCAGAAATTGATATTATAGCAAAAGATGGAGAGATATTAGTCTTCGTCGAGGTCAAAACACGTTCTTATACTTACTTTGGACAGCCGGAGGAGTTTATTTCCAGTTATAAGGAAAAATTAATCTCAGATGCCGCCTCTCAATATATGCAATCCATAAATCACGAATGGGAAATTCGTTTTGATATCATTTCTATCCTTATTCAAGAAAATGGAGAGCTTCTACTTGAGCACTTTAAGGATGCTTGGTTTTAGAATGCAGTTATTGTATACCTATTTTACTTTCTGAGAATAGTTATATTTTTACTTTCGGCACTAGAGCCATTTGTGAATCGTAGTAAATATTCTCCATTCGGAATTTCAAATGGAATCTCCAATTGAATCTGAAGACCTTGCTCTGATTTGAATTTTGTTTCTCTAATTATCTGTCCAGACAGACTTAATAGCTCCAAATTAATTTCCATTCTTTCATGTCCAAAACATGCAATATTCAAATGGCTCGACACAACAGGATTGGGATAGATTTTAAAATTTTGATTTGATTCATGATTTATGTCTTTTGTACTAACTACTTCATTGCAGCCAGGTACTAAACATCCGCCAGAATCTAGATGGAGCAACCATGCTCTTGTGTTTTGCTCAAATCTATCTCCAACACTACCACAAAAAACTATGCTATTATAATCAGTCACATGAACTTGTGCCATATTCATACCTAATGCACGATATTTATCCCAAGCCAAAGGTAAATATTTTTTGAACCACAAGCTGTCCCCTTGCTCGGAGACTTTATAAAGTATCGCATAATTATCTGATGAATCTTGCCTTTGATCGTATTGATCACCACATGTGATATAGCCAGAATTATCTTTCATTTTGTCATTAAAATTTATCCAAGTCCGCTGTCTTTCTGGCTGATCAAATTTTTGATACATGTATCGCCTCCAGATCAAAGTGTCAAACTCTGGGCTAAATTTTAAGGTGACAGGTTTTCCGTAGAATCCTGTAGGAGTATACACCCAGTCATTGGCAGAAATCACAAAAGATCGGTCTTCATTTCTAATTATAGTATATGTTGTTGCTGTACCAACTCCTATATTAAAACTACCTGTGTAGTCATTTCTTTTAACAAGATTTAAATTGGAATCTAATTTTATATAAAATAAATTCGTTTTTCCAGTTGCTACGTTATTAATTTGTTGATTTACTTCACCAACTAGCTCGTAAGAATTGGCATTATCATTAGATAACCAGCGGAAAGTGATATTATCATTAATATTTGATAGTTTTCTTATTTTATTAATGCTCAGGTCATCATTAAACGTATAGATAAAATACTCTACTTTTTGGTCGTAATAGGTCTTAAAAAGTAAATTTAATTTCTCATTAACAAAGCTCGTATTTGAGTAAAAATTAAAATCATAGTCACCAGGAAATGGTCTAGGAACTCCAAGGTGTTTTTCAACTTTTCCATTTTTAATATTTAGTATTAAGGCTTCAAAGTCAGTCCAAATCTTTTGTCTATCCTCCAAATATAATATATAAAAATAAAGACTATCATTCATTTTAATAAAAGGAAAGTTTTTTTGGATATATGGTTTTAATCCTGTGAATTGTATGATTTTCGAATTCCGTAAAACCCCATTATAATCAAAAGCATTGTATTGAATATCGATGACTTGATTTCTTCTATTAGAATCTTGTGCAGTTAATTTTGACCCTAAAGTATATATAAACTTATTGTCTGATGTGACAGCCTTAAAAATTGATTTGTTTTCCAATGCTCCTAAATCTGGAAGGATATTAAAGTAGGTATTTTGTTGTGCATAAATCCAATTAATAAAAACTATTGAATAGATTAAATACTTCATGATAAATGACATTTAAAAAAATTCAAGAGCAGTTTAAAATCTTTTTGATTTATTAATAGCACAATTCTACCTCACTACAAATCGATAGGTCATCCCTTGTTTCGGCAATGATAAAATGTATAATCCAGTTGGCAAATTCCGAGTACTTAGATGATTTGCAAAGACTACACCTTTGTATACTAGCTGGCCTTGTAGATTATAAACACTAAATTCTGAATTTACTAGTTGATCTGAAAGTTGGAACTCTTGTTGAGTAAAGTCATAATAAATTGCTTTGCTTTGATCAATTTGCTTTACGTCAGAAATCAAGCCACAAGCAATGTTATCAGAATGGTCTATGTCAAAATAATGATCTGGTGAAAACACCTCGACACAAACTTTTAATTCACTTAAGAAATATCCAGCGTTTTTTATTGAAAATTCTCCGGTTGAAATGCTTCCGCCATTTACAGAAGTGAATTGATCTTGCTCAAATGCGGTCAAACAATTAAATCCTCCATAAACCGAACTGATGACCTGAACTTCGTTCGTATTGATGCTTGTAAGATTTGTAATGCGGTAATTTAAATAGGCATTTGTTTTATACAATGTGCCGCTTGGTGTCTTGAGTGAATCTGTAATTTCTTGAACTAATTTAGTCAATTCTATTTTATAATTGTGTTTTGTATTTGGAGTCAATCGAAGATTTGATAATTGTTTTACAAAAGGTCGAAATACCAAACCATAGTCATTGCCAATTACCACAAAATTATTTTTATGAAGCACACCTGAAGTATAGGCTAGTTTGTAATGTTCCGTGAAATTATTTTTAAGTACTAGTGATTTATCTAAGATACTTAGATCTAATGAATCAGAATTTTTTTGACCAAAAACGATTATAGAGTCACCATGCAGTAAAAAGTCATTTATAGGAGCAGATAGTATTTTCTTAGAAACAAATAAATCAGTTTTTGAACTAATTGTAAAGATACTATCAAATGACGTTAATATAAGCAATGAGTCCTCTTGAGAATACTTTACATTTGAAAGTTCATAGCGAAAACTAACAATAAAATTTGGATCACTTAATTTGTGAAGTTTGTTGCTGGATATAAAGTATATTTCATTGTGAGTTTTTGCAAATTGTGAAATTGTAAGATTAGCACTCAATAGACGGTGGTTGACGATGTCAAGATTTTTATCTAATGTAAAGATCGAATTTCCGCTGCCTAAAAGAAATAAACTATCTTGAAAAATAATCATGGAAGAATGGCTACTTCCATTTTGATTAAGTGGCATCGTAATAGAATCCAAGAGATTGCCATCGAGATCGTATTTATAAATAAAATCAAGTCCATCAAAGATGACATCATCACTTTGCCAATCCTTCCCGTAGACAAAAAAACTAGAGTTGTCTATTTTTAGTATTCCTGTACAGAAATTATAATTTTTTACTTTGATGTTTTCCTCCCATTCAAGTGTAGAATCTCCAAAACAATAGACTGATCCAGAATTGCAAAGGTAATTTCCTCCAGCAACAATGATCTTATCGCCTATTGATTCAATAAAGCGGAAATCCTCTGTAGGCAGATGACTGACATATTCCAAGTTGGTCTGAGACCAAAGATTGGTGAGAATGAAGAGTTTGAAAACTAGAATTAAAATTCTAGTTGGGTTTGGATAAGTGTGATTTCTAAACATGGCAATAGTATTAATTTGGCTTGCAAGATAGGAAAATTCTTATTGAATATGTGAATTTAATATTTTTTTGTTGGGAAGACCACCTTCCTATTGAATCATTCTTTTCAATGAGTGAGAAAATTCTCCATCAAAAAGTGCCAAATGCAAATTTTGTGTAACAAACTCTAGTGTCGCATTCGAGGCAATCCACTGGTCACAAATTTCATGTCGAAAGCGTATTCCTATTAGATTGAATCCTACTACAATTTTAGTGTCAGCCTGAAAGACTATCCGCACAGATTTTTTTTCTTGTGGATGGATCCAAATTTTTGAATCTAAAGGATAATTGATTTCAGAAGGCACAATACCGTAGACCTGATATTCTATATCAAAAAACTTAGCAGAGTTAAACCATATGCCTGGTTTGTATTCTGTTTTTGTTACACAGATTGTTTGAGCTACTGTCTCACCCATCATTCGACCTGTATACCAAACAGCTTCGATAGATTTTCGATTTTTATCTGGAGAAATCAATTCGGCGCAATCGCCTATGGCATAAATATTGGGCAAATTGGTTTGTAAAAATTGATCTACTAGGATTCCTTTATTTCTTTTGAGTTCGCTTTGCTCCAACCATTCAATATTTGGACTCACACCAGTGCAAATTCCTACATAGTTGCAATCAATAATTTCTTCAGAAAGCAATTTTATTCCACGAACTTCTTGTTTTTCATTTGATAAAATTTCTGCTAGTGATTTACCAAAATTTAAATCTATGTGATGCTCACGCAAATGTGCAGTGATGAGCTCTGATTCCTCTTTCGGAAGTACATTTCTCCAATATGAATTTTCTCGAATGATCATCGAGACTTTCCTACCTTGGACGACCATCATTTCCGCTAACTCAACACCGATTAATCCTCCACCAACGATCGCTATTCGTAAATTGTCTTTTGGCAAAGAATTGATATATTCTAAATCTTGCTTATGATATAATCCAAATACACCTTTTGCGTTTTGACCGGGCCAATTAAAATAGTTTATTTTTGATCCTGTAGCGATGATGAGTTCGTCATAAGCCAATGTTTGTGCATTGTGTAAGGTGATAGTTTTTTCGAGATGATTTATTTCCTTTACTTTTTGTTGAAGTAGATCGATGCGATTTTTTTTCCAAAATGTGCGCTCATATGGCTCTATGTCTCGCCAATTCATATGTCCCATTGAAACATACATCAATGCAGTCCGCGAGAAAAAATACTCACTTTCATCAGAAATAACAAGGATCTCAAAGTTGCTTAACTTTCGAATCCAACGAGCAGCGGTTATGCCCGAAATTCCGTTACCTATGATGATTACTTTTTTCATAATTGAATACTCAAAACTATATAAACTAAAGTAATTCAAATGAAAATAAAGCAAATCACGATTGATTTTACTTGATTTCTTAAAAAAAAAGAGTTGCAAACATTGTATTTGCTATTTTTAAGCCAAAAGTAAAGAATATGCCAGATTCAATAGATAGACGATCCGCAGTGAAGTGGATGGGATTAGGGACTGCCGCTATGGCATTTTCATTTGATGATTTTATAAAGCAAAATGAAAAAATCGATTATGAATCAAATCCTCGTCATGTGATTTTGGATAAGCCCATAACCGCAATTACCTTAGGCGCAGGAGCGAGGGGAAATACCTATGGGAATTATGCAGTAAGTAATCCGAATGAAATTAAAATCGTCGGAGTAGCAGAGCCGGTAGCGTTGCGAAATGAGCGCTATGCAAAAAAACATAATATCATCGACGCCAACCGATTTAGTACTTGGGAGCATGTACTTCAAAAACCTAAAATGGCGGATGCAGTGATCATCACGATGCCAGATGATCTGCATTACGAACCTGTGATGCAAGCTTTAGCAAAAGGCTATGATGTGCTCCTTGAAAAACCAATGGCACAGACTGAACAACAATGCAGAAATATTCTCGCACAAGTAAAAAAAACTGGTCGAATCGTAGCAGTTTGTCATGTGTTGCGCTACGCTCCTTATTTTATTAAATTGCGAAAAATGATTCAATCAGGTGCAATAGGTGAGCTGATCAGTGTCAACCATTTTGAACCAATAGAACACATTCATATGTCGCACTCTTTTGTACGAGGCAATTGGCATAATTCAAAAGCAACAACACCGATCATTCTCGCAAAATCTTGCCACGATCTCGACATCATGAGATGGCTGATCGATAAGCCTTCAGAAAGTATTGCTGCTTTCGGAGGGTTAAAATGGTTTCGCAAAGAAAATGCACCACAAGGCAGCACAGCTCGATGCATGGATGGCTGCGCAGTTGAATCCACATGTCCGTATTCTGCAATGAAGATCTACCATCGCAAAAGATCATGGACTTATGTCTTTGATTTGCCTGAAGACAAGAGTCTCCAAGGCGATGCAATCTTGAATTATCTCAAGACTACAGATTACGGAAGATGTGTCTACAAGATGGACAATGATCAAGCAGATCATTATGTTAGTTCTATTTTATTCAAGGATGGTGTGACAGCAAATTTCAGTATGGAAGCATTTACTTCTTATCACGGTAGACGAACAAGAGTGATGGGAAGTATGGGTGACATCGTAGGAGATATGAATAAATTCACGTACACAGATTTTAGAACAGGAGAATCAAAAGATTGGGATGTAAAAACAGACGACGATAGTATCTATAAAAATCATGGTCACGGAGGAGGAGATTTTGGATTGATGAAAGATTGGGTTCAAGCTGTAGCGCAGCATGATGCAAGCCTACTTACATCTACAATTGATGCCTCTATCGAAAGTCATATTCTTGCATTTTCTGCTGAGAAAAGTAGATTAAAAAAGAAAATTGTAGACATCAAAATTTAGAAATGGTGAACTATTAGTTCATTTAAATGTAAGATAATTCAATTAAAAGAATCAAATGAAAAATTCAATTGCACTGTATATATTCATTAGTCTGATTTGTTTTTCCAATTGTAAACAAAAAACTGAAACGACAGAAACAATTCCTTCAAATTCTGATCTTTCATCTACGGCAAAGATTAATGAGCTCATACAAAAATCTCCTTATGCAGATAGTTTGTATTACAAACGTGCAATCATCCATTATGATGAAGGGAATATTGACTCTGTATATGCAGATTTGAATCGAGCTATATTTTTAAATAAGAATAAAAAGGAATATTATTTTTTTCTAGCAGATACTTATTTGGAAAATGCACAATCAAAAGAATCAAAAGCAGTCATGGAAAAAGCTATGGCCATATTTCCAGATGATATTGCTACACAATTAAAAAATGTTCGTTTGAATTTAATTCTAAAAGAATTTCCTTTAGCTACCATAGGTTTAAATAAAATATTTTTGCAAGATCCACAAAATGCTGAAGCATTTTATCTTGCTGGACACACATCTTATGAAACTGGAGATACAGCCAGTGCTATAAATGCCTACCAAAAAGCAGTAGATATCAATCCTGAATTCAAAGAAGCTTGGATACAATTAGGCGATGTAATGTCGGAGCGAAAAAATAAATTGTCTATACGGTATTATGACAATGCATTGCGATTGGATAGCAATGATGTAGAGACTATGCACAATAAAGCCTATGCGTATCAAATGTTGAATCAAGAGAATGAAGCATTTGAATTGTATAAAAAAATTTGCACACGTTTTTCGGATTACGAACCTGCATTTTATAATATTGGGATAATTTATGCCAATAAAGATTCCATTGCAAAGGCGATAGAACATTTTACGATTTCGATAGGCATGAGTCCTATGGAAGCTTCTTCATATTATCAACGAGGACTTTGTTACGAAAAACAAAAAAAGCGTGTAGAAGCAAAAGCTGATTTTTCGAAAGCAACAGCACTAGAACCTGAATGGAAAGAAGCAAAAGAAGCATTACAAAGAATAAATAAGTAAACATGATATTTCCAATAGGCGATCAACAAATTGAAGGAGGACATAAACCCTTGTTTACCTATTCATTGATTGCAATGAATATAGTTGTATTCTTGTATGAGATTAGTCTACCAATGGAAGGCACAGATTGGTTTGTCAATCATTATGGAGCTATTCCTTTAGAAATATTAGGTGGCGATGATTTTTACACTTTAATTTCTTGCATGTTTTTGCATGGTGGATGGATGCATTTAATTGGTAATATGCTTTTTCTATGGGTGTTTGCAGACAATATTGAAGCAATCATTGGCACATTTAATTTTTTATTATTTTATCTCCTGGGTGGAATTGTTGCATCGGCTATTCATATATTTTTTAATCCATACAGTGAGGTTCCTATGGTAGGAGCGAGTGGTGCTATTTCTGCTGTCATGGGTGCTTACTTGATTTTATTTCCAGCTTCTAGAATTAAAGTATTAGTATTAATTTTTTTTAGATCATTTTATATTCCTGCAATATTTTTTCTTGGTTTTTGGATCGTGCAGCAAATGTTTGCAGGTTTTGGATCACTCGGTGTCCCCGAACAAAATACTGGAGGAGTCGCATGGTGGGCACATATCGGTGGATTTATTTTTGGTGTAGTTTCTGGCTTCATTGCAAAGAGTGCTTATAAGAATAAATATCGTTATGATGTGGAGGCTTGAGTTAGTTAAAAGTTAATAGATAAAAGTTAAAAGTAGAAAGTTAAAAAAAAAAAAAAAAAAAAAAAAAAAAAAAAAAAAAAAAAAAATAAAAAAAAAAAAAAAAAAAAAAAAAAAAAAAAAATCAAAAAAAAAAAAAAAAAAAAAAAAAAAAAAAAAAAAAAAAAAAAACAAAAAAAAAAAAAAAAAAAAATTTTTAAAAAAAAAAAAAAAAAAAAAAAAAAAAAAAAAAAATTCCAACCAAAATTTTTTTTTAAAAAAACATTTTTTTAAATCTTCCTCCCCCCCCCCCCCCAAAAAAAAAAAAAAAAAAAAAAAAATAAAAAAAAAAAAAAAAAATTTTTTTAAAAAAATTTTTTAATAAAAAAAAAAAAAAAAAAAAAAAAAAAAAAAAAATTAAAAATCATGTTACTTGTGCCTACATCCCAGTTTTTGCAATAGCCGCTGTTTGGTCCACCACAGTCATCGAAGCAGGGTGCTGTGTGGCACTCTTTTGCCACATCAAGGTCTATTCCATTACATACATTGCCACAATAAAAAGCATGGCACAATCCTGTAATGTGTCCAAATTCATGACTGGCACATGCTGCGAATGCCCACCATCCAAAATTTCCTTTGGTGGCCATATTATCATAGGCTCCACTGACTGATAGTTCGTTGCACATATTTAGTCCACAAGCGAATCCAGTGAGATGATGTGTTTTTGGTCCTCCTGTGTCGTGAAATATTATTTGAAGCACATTGCTGCCGTAATGTCGATAAAGCTCACTGTAGCTATTCCAAAACCAAATTCCACCATATTTATCGGCGGTTTTTTCTTTTTCAGAGTAGAGTTCAAATTTTATTTTTGCATTGCCTAGATAATTTTTTAGACTTGTTTTGCTTGGTTGCAAGTCGCGCCAAATCGAGTTAATATGGCCTATGAATTTTTCTCCATAAAATAATCCATTGGTATGATTGACATCTTCTACATTCCCCGGATAAAAATTGCCATGTTCTGTCCCTACGAAATGAAGGTTAACATAAATGATAATATCAGGCACATTGGCTGTATCTAATCGGTCTATTGCTCGTGCTATAAATGCAGAGTCTCTTTTAGATGATAGACGTGTACTTGCATTTTCTGGAATATTATTTTGGTTTTTTGTAGACTTGCATTGTGCAAATATTCCAAGAGCCACGATCAAAAAAATATAGTTCAATTTATATATCATAAAATTACTTCGCTCGTTTATAAATAATCATAGCAATAGTACAATCAATAAATCATAAATGAAACAAAATCGTAAACTAATTTGTATAGCAATGGTTTCTCCAATTGAAATTTGAATAAATTAAAAATTTTACTTTGTTAAAATCTTTGTTGATATCGATCGTGATCTGTTCTGTTGGAATTACTGCAACAGCACAAGTTTCGATGTGGCCTATCCTTAGTCTTGTAAAATATAAAAAAATTCAAGATGAAGCATTGGGCTTTGAAGTGGATTTTCCCATTTTTGACCCAGAATTAAAATCTTACGATGGTAAGGAAATCACAATAAATGGTTACATCATCCCTACAGATGGCTATAAATCGCAGAAGGAGTTTGTCTTTTCTGCTTATCCTTATAAAAATTGCTTCTTTTGTGGCGGTGCTGGACCAGAGACTGTAATGGAAGTGGTATCGCAAAATGGTATCAATTTTACATCAGAGAGAATCACACTGAGAGGGAAGCTTAAGCTCAATGCACAAGACTTAAATCGACTGATGTTCTTACTGACAAATGCAGAACAAGTGAAGTAACTCATCCTTCTTTGTCTAAATTTATAGCCACAAGCTAGCTTTCTTAAAATATCTTAATGGATTTTCATACTTTTGCTATCCAATTTGACCTCTTATTATGAATCAGAGTAGAAAGATTAATAAAATCGCAGTTTTAGGATCAGGATTAATGGGTTCCGCCATTGCTTTACATTTGGCAGGAAGTGGATTTGAAGTACTCTTGTTAGATCTCAAGAGTGATGCCAATCCAAATAAAATCGCACAAGAATCATTGCAGAAATCACTGGCGATGAAACCATCAAATATCCATCATAAGTCATTTAGTTCAAGAATTACTGTGGGTAATTTTGATGATGATATGCCGAAAATCTCATCTTGTGATTGGGTTATCGAAGTAATTATTGAGCGACTTGATCTAAAGCAAAAACTTTATGAGAAAGTAGAGAATTTTCGCAAAAAAGGAAGCTTGATTAGCTCTAATACTTCAGGTATTCCCATGAAGTTTCTTATTGAGGGCAGATCAGATGATTTTAGAAAAAATTTCTGCGGTACACATTTCTTTAATCCGCCTCGATATTTGAAATTATTAGAGATCATTCCTACACCTGAAACAGATCCCACTATTATTTCTTTTTTACAAGATTTTGGGAAAAATTATTTGGGAAAGCAAATTGTACTTTGTAAAGATACTCCAGCATTTATAGCAAATCGCATTGGAGTGGTCTCTATGGCAAAAGTATTTCAATTGACGCATAAATTGGGATTGTCGATCTCTGATGCTGATAAACTGACAGGTCCTGCATTAGGTAGACCAAAATCAGGTACTTTCCGACTGACTGATATCGTAGGACTCGATACAGCAATGTTCGTGATTGATGGCTTGAAAAAAAATTGTCCAGACGATCGCATATTACAAGACCTTTCAATCCCTGATTTTCTTCCATTTCTAATGGAAAATAAATGGTATGGCAATAAATCAAACAAAGGATTTTTTGTTAAGACAGAAGAAAAAGACGCAAGTGGAAAGAATATTATTCATGCATTAAATCTCAATACAAAAGAATATCAATTAGATAGCAAACAATCTTTAGAATCATTGGGAGTATCGAAACAAATCGAAGAACTTCCAAGAAGGTTGAAAGCGATTCTAAAATTGAATGATAAAGGTGCAGAGTTAATCAAAAAAACACTAGGATTTTTATTCGCATATAGCGCACACCGCATTCCTGAAATTTCAGATTCTATCTTTGGAATAGATGATGCTTTGCGCAATGGATTTGCTTGGGAGCTCGGTCCATTTGAATATTGGGATGCAATTGGTTTTGAAAATGGAAAAAGATTAATTGCAGAATGCGGACTGGAATGTCCAAATTGGATAAATGAAATAGTGAATCCAGAATCATTTAGCTTTTATACAAAATCTAATAAAAATAGAAATTATTATGATGTGAATTCGAAATCACATCTCGTAATTCCTGGGCAAGAAGATGTAATCGATTTTTCATTATTCAACAAAGAAGATCTAGTCTATAAAAATGATGAATTGCATCTTCATGATATCGGTGATGGTGTACTTTGTGTTGAATTTAAAAGTAAATATAATGCGATAGGAGAAGGTATACTTCGTGGACTCAATGATAGTGTGCGCATAGCAGAAGAAGGTGGATGGAAGGGAATAGTCATTGGGAATAATGCAAACAATTTTACAGTAGGCGCAAATCTGATGTTAATAGGAATGATGGCGTTCCAGCAAGAATATGATCAGCTCGATATGGCGGTTAGATTGTTCCAACAGACGTCAATGAGATTGCGATACTCATCTGTTCCAGTTGTCATTGCTACACAAGGATATTGTTTTGGCGGTGGTACAGAACTGACCATGCATTGTGATGGTGCAGTATGTGCAGCGGAGTCTTATATCGGATTGGTGGAAGTTGGTGTTGGATTGATTCCAGGAGGAGCAGGAACGAAGGAATTCGCATTGCGACTTTCAGATGAAATGAAAGAGGGTGAAGTAATGATTCCTCAATTGATCAACAAATTTAAAACAATAGCCACAGCCCAAGTAGCTACTTCTGCTTTTGAAGCATTTGATTACGGTTATTTATTGAAATATCGAGATGAGATTAGTATGAATATGCATACACATATTCATAGAGCGAAAGAAAAAGTCTTGGAATTAGCTAAAAACTATATTCAAAAAAGTCCGCGAAAAGATGTTAGTGTTTTAGGTCGATCTGGTTTAGGCACATTATATACTGCCGCGCACAGTTTAAAAATGGGAGGTTATGCTTCTGATCACGACATTAAAATAGCTAAGAAAATAGCTTTTGTGCTTTGCGGTGGAGATCTTAGTTCGCCACAACAAGTAAGTGAAAATTATCTTTTGGATTTGGAGCGCGAAGCTTTCTTAAGTCTTTGTGCTGAGCCCAAAACGATGGAACGAATTCAATATATGTTAGAGAATAATAAGCCTCTACGAAATTAATCAATGGCAAATTAAACGTAAATTATGCTTGCTCCTTACCTAAGGCGCATTACCAGTAATGATCAATATATTCCTGAGCTAGATGGCTTGAGGTTTATAGCCATATTTATGGTGATTTTTTGTCATATCAATGAACTCTTATTTAATGCTGGTCAATTCCAATATACAGATGGTATTGAAAATTATTCTGTATTGAATGATTGGATGAAGCATGGTTATTTTGGCGTTGATATTTTTTTTGCAATTAGTGGATTTATTCTAGCCTTACCTTTTGCGAAAAAATTCAGAGAAAATCCAGATTTTCCATCGCTCAAAAACTACTTCATACGTAGGCTCACTCGATTGGAACCGCCATATATTTTATCATTGATTGTGATGTATGTTATATTGGTTTTTATTCTCGAGTTAAAAACAAATGATGTACTTCTTCCTTCATTCTTTTCTTCATTGTTTTACGTGCATAATTTTTGTTATGGTCGAGAAGTTTTTCCGTTGCTCAATAATGTAATATGGAGTTTGGAAGTAGAAGTTCAATTCTATATTTTGGCTCCATTTATACTATTTGGATTATATAAATTCAAAAAGTATAGAAAGTGGATTTTGATATTTTTTATATTTTTGATCTCAGGTGTTAGTAAATTTTGGAAGCCAGAATTTTATTCACTTTATGAATATTTTCATTTTTTTCTAATTGGAATTTTATTGGTTGAAATTTATTTAGATCAAAAACAAGTTGAGTTCCAAAAAAATTCAATGCTAGTAGCCTTGGGTAGTATTCCTTTGTTTTTTGCTTTTTTTATAGGAATAAAACTAACAGATATAACCTATTTAGGAAAAATATCTGATGGCTATAAATTATTTCTCAGCTCGATCCAATTGCTTCTCCTAATTGCATTTTTTTATTTGACTTTGGTAAAAAAATGGTGGCCATTATTCTTCCAGAATACTACTGTGTGTATACTTGGAGGAATGTGTTATTCGTTATATCTCGTTCATAATCCTGTGATCAGTGGACTTGGATATTATTTTTTTAATCGCTATCACGACAATTATTTTTATAAAACATATCAGTTGTATTTTCCATATTTGCTTACAGCAGTTATTCTTATGGGATTAATGTTTTATGTTTTGGTGGAGAGACCTACGATGAAAAAAAATTGGTGGAAACGAAAGCAGAAGCATCCATTATAAATTTCAAAAATAGTTTATTCCAAGCACAATATGTTTATTATAATATAGAAAAAAATATATTTTATTTTCTATTCATATTCAGATTGGAAACTGGAATTTGAAAATAGAAAATTGATCCCACATTTAATTTCGCTTCAACCCAGATTTTACCTCCCAGACTTTCAATAATTCGTTTGCTGGTAGCAAGTCCGATGCCATAACTTGAATCATCTGTATGATCGATTTTTTTAAATGGTGTAAAAATATATTCAAAATAATCTTCCGCTATTCCAATTCCATTATCTCTAATGTAAATGGTTATGAAATCTAAATCATTAGTATTGAGCACACCTACATTAATGAATGGCGATATATTCTCTCTTGAATATTTTATTGCATTAGATATAATATTATAGAATACTTGATTCATAAGTAATTTGTCGCAATAAACTATTTTATCTATGCTTTCGAATATGATAATACCTGACTTCTTTTCCAGCATTTCATGTATACTTTCGCGAACTATTGTAAAAATTTCATTCAAAGGTATCTGATCAAATCTCACATTTCCATCGATTATTGAGAGATTGAATAAATGTTGAATCATAGTTTTTAATCGCTTCGAGCTAGAATTTATTCTTCTTGCTTGCTCAATTTTCTCTTCACTTAAATCATCTTTATGAAATTCTACTACCTTTTGAGACGATTCATTTATGATTTGTAATGGTTCTTCAAACTGCCTACTTATATTATTCGCAAGCTTTATGAGTCGTAGATTTGATTCCTCTAATTCTTCATTTGTTTGTTTCAATGTTGCATTTGAATCGAAAGTAGATTTATTGTTTAATGATATTATTTTAGCTTGGTCTTTTTCGATTAAATACAGTCGTATGATGACTATTGATAGTAAAAGTAAACCTATTAATATCAAGCTGATATAAGTGAATTTTTTTCTTTCGTAACGTAATTTTTCTTTATATTTATTGTCTTCTTCTTCAAATCGATCATCAATTTGTTTCAGATTATAGCTGAGTTCAGATTGAATCAAAAATTTAGAATATTCTTCCTGAGAATTAGAGAGTTCTAGGTCTATTATTTTTTTGATAATTTTATTTGCTTCAAAATAATTGCCTAATTTAGAATATGATTTTTGTAATATTTCATTGAATTCAATATTTGCATATATTGTATTCTTTCCTTGATAATTGAATAGGCCTATTTTTGTTGACTCTATGGCTTTCAAAAAATTCATCTTGTGATACATTACTTTTGATTCAATTAATTTAATCATTGCCAAGACTTCTCCGCCGTAGTTATATTTGTCATGGATAGTTAGTGCATATTGAATTTCTTGATTGGCTAAATTAAAATTTTGAATGTTGTAAAAGTAATTGGCATAATTGATATGGAAATAAATTGAAGACATAGGAAAATTGACTGAATCTAATTTAGTGGATATTGATTCTATAATAATTTTGGCCTGCTCATTTTTTTGTTGTCTAAGCAATGTCATGATCAAATTATTACAAAACAGAACTTCGGCTCTATTATTTTTACTTCCTTTATTTAAACCATATGCTTTAGAGAAATGTAATTCAGCTAAACTATACATTTGCAGATCGTAGAACATCGCCCCTATATTGTTATGAGATCTAGCTTCATAACTCGAATGACAGATTTTTTCCAGATATTTTATTGAAGTATAGGCATAAGCGATAGCTTTTTGAACATCTGATGAGCGAAATAAGGTTGCTAAATTTCCATAAACTAATCCCAAGTTTTCGTAATCCTTTGCTTTAGAATAAATGGATATTGCTTTTTGTATTTCTACTGTAGATGAATCTAGTTGCATTCCTATACCTAATAACATTGCTTTGCGATGATGAACTAAAGCGATATATTTTAGATTGTTCTGTCGCAAAGCAATAGATTCATAGTTGTCAAGATATACTTTGCAAGAGTCAAATCTGAGTTGTACGAAATGGTAACTATAGATTTTATTGTAATAAACCAATTTAATACTATCGTTATTCTGCGAATCAATAAAATTTTTATAGTTTGTAAGTTTTTTTAGGTAGTTTACATGTGTTTCAGGATTAACGATATGGAGAATTTCTGATAGAGTTTTTAGTTTTGTAAGATCATGTTGTTTCTCACTTAGTTCAAATAGACTATCAATATTTTGGGATAACAATGGTGTAATTGTGATTAACGAAGAGTATAAAATAATAACTAAAGATATTTTAATTAACAATGTTTTCATTGTAGATATCTAATCAGTGGATTGATTTAAATTTTTCTTTTAGTTCTTCTCTTTCAATTTGAGGAAATGAATCCTGCAATAGTTTAGTAATATGATTGCTCATATCCGTTGAGTATTTATGAATACGTGTTATTTCTTCAATACCACTAGGCTTGCTATTGGATTTCAAGTTTTTAAGCATGATACTTGAATAGCCAATGATAGTTAGTAATGGCTGGTTTAAGTCATGAGCTATGATTTTAGAGAAATGCTTTAAATCAAAATTCGATTTTTCTAGTTTTAGAATGCTATTTTGTAAATTGAGGTTTAGCTGATTTAGTTCAAATTGTTGGGCGATCAAAGCTATTGAGAAAGATCTTTTCTTTTTGAAGATGAAATACATTATTCCAGCCAAGATGGAAAGTATAATTGACATAATTGCTGCAAAAATTCTTTGGTTTATTGTGTTTTCTACCTTGAGTTCTTGTTCATTTTTATTATTTTGATATGCAGTCATTTTTTGTTTTGTTTCATTTAAAAGAGTAAGTTGCGCATTCTGAATAGAGCTTCGTTTCTTTAAAATGTGAATAAAGTTCTTTTTATATAATAGTAAATAGTGATTTGCTTTTTCATATTGCTTATTTCTGGAATGTGCTTCAAATAGTAGTTTATAGATGTTGCTTAAAAGTTGATTTTCCTTGTAGATATTCTCTTTTTCTAAACAGGAAAGGGCTATATGAACAGCTTGATTGGTATTATTTTGTTGAAAATGTAGTAATGCTAAAGCATATTGAGTCTGTAGTAATTCTTGTTGGCTACCCATTGAGTCAAAGATGTGTTTTGCGCTTTCAAAATGTACCTTTGCCTTTTCATATGAATTTGTTTCCAGTGTCAAAAAACCTTCATAGTATGAGATTTTTGCATTATGGAATGAAGTAGGTTTTATGTTGTCCGATTTTTTAATATTATCAATTTGTAAACTTAATTCTTCAAATTGTCTGAGTTTGTAATAGAAATCTAAAGATTCTAGTTGTAATTCTTTTTTAAGACTATCATTTGAAAAAGGATGTTTATCGATTTCTTTTATTGCATCTAATAGGTAAGTTTGGCCTAAACAATAATTTTCAATTT
This sequence comes from Saprospiraceae bacterium, assembly GCA_016722295.1. Taxonomy (GTDB): domain Bacteria; phylum Bacteroidota; class Bacteroidia; order Chitinophagales; family Saprospiraceae; genus Vicinibacter. Next base: position 122,660 of record JADKGL010000030.1, on the reverse strand, counting down.
GAAAATGAAAGCGAGCTATTTTTCTAAGTAGGAATATTGTTTTTTTATAATCATTAGTTTTTTTACTCTGTTGTATTTGTTCGTCTAGATTTGCAAGTAGTTTTTGTTGATTTTGTAAGTTAATAGTCGCATCATTGACAGTAATATGATTGATGAATTCTGAATTTATAGTGTCTACATATTGATATTCAATAGCATAAATAGTAATTGTATATGCATTGAAATATAGGAAAATAAAAGCAAAAATATTTGTAAGTTTCATAAAAGCCTATTTAGTAAATTGGATTTACATCAAATATTGTAAAAACAGGTAAAGGCTTATATTTTAGTAAGGTAAATATACTATAACTTATGTAATTTTAGAAAATATTTTAGTAGATCAAAACTAAATTATTATTATATAAAAAAATAAAATAAGTAAACTATTGTAAAGTAGATAGTTATATAATCAATTTAACGAATAAACTCCACTGGATTTAATGGTGTTTTGCTTTGCCAAATTTCAAAATGTAGCTCATATTGTCCATTTTGAGTCGCTAGACACTTACCTAAATTGGTTCCTTTTTGTATATTTTCATCGGTTTTTATAAGTACAGATTCTAGATTTGAGTAGAGGGAATAATAGTCTCCATGACGCAAAAGAATCATATATGATTGATTGGGTAATTGCCTAATTTGCACGACTTCTCCCTCATTTGTAGCAGTAACGAAAGCATTGGAGGATTGAATATCTATCCCGTTATTTTTAGTTACGAGATGATCTGATAAGATGTTTTTACCAAATTTGGAAATGATCACTCCTCCTTGGAGCGGAAATTTCCACCCATATTTATTTGTTATTTTTGAACTACTAATCTGCTTGGAAGCAACTTCAATATCTTTCGTTATTATCCCAGCCAATTTCAATTTTTCTGATTCAAGTTTTTTTAATTCTAACTTTAACTTTTCGACCTCTGATGATGAAATTTGTAGTAATTTCTTTTTCGAGTTTACATCTTCAATTATTTTTTCATTTTCTAGAATGGATTTAGTTTCTAGTGCTTGAATTTTTTTGTTTTCAGATTTTAATTCCTTGGCTTGATCGAAATATTCTTTTAATAAAATGGTGAATTGCTTGAGTTGTATTTTTTTTTGCTTTTCATATTGTGATTTTACAATATAATATTTTATTTTTGAGGAGAGTGAACCAAGTTGGAAGAATTCTAGAATAGCTTTCTTGCGTTGTTTATCTTTCCATTTTAATCTAAGCAGTTTATAATATTTTTCTTTTTGTAGATTAAATTTAATTACATTTTCCGAATATTTTTTTGATAAAAATTCTAGATTTTTTTCCGATTTGATTTTTTCGATAGTAAGTTCCTCCATTAGTTCTTTTCTAGACCCGATTTGAGATTCCAATAAAGTAAGACTTTTGCTTAGATCAGTTTTGACATTTGTCGATTTTTGTAAAAGTGAAGAAACTTCTTTGATTTGCGTTTGGAGTTTTTCGATTTTAGTAGGTTCTTTCGCCACCATCATCGACGAATAAATCACTGTGAAACACACTAATGAAAATCTGTAAAAATTAATCTTTTCGAGCATAATGACTTGGTATTTCGAATCTAAATTGCGTGATAGGAACAAAGTTGATTTCATCCCAATGGATGTTTGCTTTCATTTCTTTAGTTTCTGGATGATTTACATGAACATTAAATTCTGTAGCTACATTTTGGTTATTGAATTTACCAATTTTAACTGTTTTGTATACAGCTGTGACATCGTCATGTGTTAAACTAAATTCTTTTGGAAATAAATCAAAAGAGTCCAATTTTATTGAGAGCTTAATATGTTCGGAGCTACCATTTATTAGTTGAGGCGATTTTTTATCAACAGTGTATTTGAATTGACTTGGTAGAAAACATGAATTAGCTAGAATATCATGAAGATATGAGATTTCAATTGGAATATTATTCTTTTCTGAAAACTCTTGGATTGAATATTTTGAAAAATTTTGTTCTAGACGATTTAAAAGTGTAATGCTATCTTTTTGAATTCTGATTCTAAAACCCTCAAAACCAAATTTTCTTAGACTAATAATTGTAATACTATCCTTTTTACTTTGGAGATGTATGCTTCCATCGATAGTGGATCCATTGTATTGTAAAGTGGCATTGCCTTTAGATTGGATATAGTTTTTTGCAATTGGAGTAGCTAATTTTTGTACATACTCTTCGACAGTAGAAGGATAAAGTGTTTTTTCTTGAATGACTTTCTTGCTTGATTTACACGAAAGAAATTGAATACTAAAAATCAAAACAATAAAGTGAATTAGTTTAATTCTGAAATCCATTTTTGAATTTTTGTTTTTGATTCACTAAGCAATAAGGCTTGTTGAAGATATTTTTTAGCCTCAGTTTTATTTTCAATTTTTAGTAGATTTTGTGCAAGGAGAATATAGTAACTAGGTCGTTGAAACTCTTTTACTTCTATATTTTTTTTCAAAAGTTCAATAGCATCTTGATACTTATTATTTTCATAATATTGTTTTGCGAGGGAGATATTTTTGGTAAAACTCGTTATATCTTTTGAATTAATAGCTTTTTCGAAATCATTTTGGTGAGTTGTATTACCGATTGATAATTGATATAAATGATGTTCAATTATGGCTAATGGAGATGCTTCACTTTCTATCGACTTGTTCCATATTTCAGCTGCTTTAGGATCTTTTTTGGCACTTAGAATTTTACCATATAAGGTATAAGCTTCTGATTTTCTAGCAGGATTATTTCGAATCATTAGGATGACTTGATTACTATTTAAGATCGCAGCATCATATGACTCCAAATGATATTGAGCTTCGGCTAACATATAGAAAGGATAGCTTTGATTAGGGTAGTAATCCAAGGCTTTAGTAGCAAACTGTTCTTGTGTATTCCAAGATTCAAGTTGATGTGTCGTATAAAGTAAATTTTCAAACACACTATATGGCGCATTAGTTTTTGAAATTGCAGTGATATAGGATTCTTTTGCTAATTCATACTCTGAAGAATGAAAATAGATATCTCCTTGAAGAGCATAGGATTTTGCGTCATTTGGATATTGATTAAGAATTGATTTCCCAAAATTTGTGAGTTCGATTTTTAGATTTGGATCTTTACTTTCTACGTAATTTTGTAAAATGGGAATGATTAATTTTATTTTTTGATCTAAGTTAATGTCACTATTGATAATTTGTTGTTGGACTGTTTCAATTGATGGAGTGTTTTGATTTGATTGGCTTATATTTTTTTGTAAGAATGGATGTCCCTGGTCATATTTGGCTAAATTAATTTCATATTCTTTTGCTTTTGCGATTAGATTATTTTTTTCTAACAGCAGAATTAGTTCAGGATACAACTCAGTATGGTAGGGATATTCTTTGATTGAATTTTCTAGAGTTTCAATAGCCTTTTTTTCTTTTTTCTGAATAACAAAGAGATTTGATTTTTTCATGGCGATACTTGGTGAGTTCCCAAATTTTTTTTGAGCATCATCCAAGATTGCCATTGTTTTATCAAGTTGATTATCTTTCATAAAAGAGATAGCGGCATTATCATAAAAAGTATAATTTGTAGGTTCTAATTTTGTCAATGATACGTAACATTCTGCTAGTTGGTTGTAGTTTCCATATTTTTGTAGAATATTTGCTTTATAAATATACAGCCATTTGTTTTTAGGATCGGCTTGAATACTTTCATTAATTGCAGTGATACATTGATCAGGCTTCTTTTCTTTTTCATAAAGCCGAGCGAGTTGGTATTTTGCTGTTGATTTTGCTGTTGGTTCATAACTCAATTTCTCAAGTATTTCAATCGCTTTTTCAGGTTTACCTATTTGTTCTAATCTAAACGCTTCAATAAAATCATTCTGAAGTTTTACTTCTTTAGAAAGTGGTTCTTCTTGACTTTTGATCTCGGTCGAAGCAAATACTATACAAAAAAAATAGATAAAGTATTTAAAATTAATATGTTGCAATTTTTAGTATTTTTTTGATCTAATATTGTCTAACGAAAAAAATGATTTTTCGGTATTTTTTGAGTTTAATCAACCTCAGTAACTTTCATCATATTTGTTCTTCCTTTTTTAAATAGAGGCATAGTTCCTGTATTTACCACGAAATCTCCCAATTTAACTTTCTTATTTTCTTTCAGAATTTGCACTAAATCATCTATGGTTTCATCCGTAGATCTATTTTCATTATAATAATAACAATGAACGCCCCAAACTAAGTTCAAGGTGCCGAGCATATGTACTGCATTTGAGAAAATATAAATAGGGCATTTGGGTCTATAGCAGGACGTTTTAAAGGCTGTATACCCCGACACTGTAAGTCCTATAATCGCTGTGGCTGAAATATCTTCAGCAGTTTTGGCTGCATTAAAGCACACTACATCTGAAATAAATGTAGAGGACTTGTCTGAAGCTAGAGGTTTTTTAATTTGAAAATTATAATGTTGTTCTGCTTCAGCAATAATGCGATTCATTGCTTCAACAACTTTTACGGGGTGCTTGCCCACTGATGTTTCTGCACTTAACATTACAGCATCCGCACCATCCAATACAGCATTCGCTACATCTGTAACTTCGGCTCTCGTTGGTGATGGATTCGTAATCATACTATCCATCATTTGGGTAGCGACGATCACTGGTCTTGATCTTTGGATGCATTTTGCAACGATCATTTTTTGGATTGTTGGCAATTTTTCAATCGGCATTTCAACTCCTAAATCTCCTCTTGCAATCATGATACCATTACTTGCCTTAATTATAGCATCTATATTTTTTATGGCCTCTGGTTTTTCAATTTTTGATATCACTTTAGCATAATGACCAGCTAATTCAATGCGATGGATCAGATCTTCGACATCTTCAGCCTTTCTTACGAATGAGAGTGCCACCCAATTGACAGGTTGGGTAACTATAAATGCTAAGTCTTCGAGGTCTTTTTCGGTTAAAGAAGGTAGTTTAACTTCTGTATCGGGCAGATTTACGCCTTTATTTGAGGATAGCACACCACCAAAAATACATTTTAATCTGACAACATCTTTTTCAGGAATGACTTCGATGACCTCAAATTGCAATTTGCCATCATCAACTAACACCATTTCTCCTACTTTAAGGTCATCGGCAAAACTATCATAGCTCATGTAAATTTTTTCAATGGTGCCTATGCATTCTTCATTCGTAATTGTGATGATATCGCCTTCTTTCAATAGTAAAGCATTATTTTCGATTTGGCCGATTCTTAATTTTGGACCCTGCAAATCTGCTAAAATGCCTACATGAGTGCCAAGTTTTTCATTCAATCGGATGATTTTATCGATTGAACTCTTGTGATCTTGGTGATTTCCATGGGAAAAATTTAGCCTAAAAATTGCTACTCCTTCTTTTATAAGAGCTTCTAAATTTTCCTCGCTAGTACTAGCTGGGCCTAAAGTGGCGATGATTTTTGTATTATTTTGTAACATCTAAAGATTTTTAGAAAAAATATCAATATTAAGGAACAGTTGATGCCTATATTATTGTTTAACTGCAAAACAAATTAAAAAAAGGCAAATAATTTCTTTTATTACATGATGAAAGATTTAAATTTGCCAAAACTTTCAAAATAAACAAAAAAATGTCAACAATCGCTGAACGTGTAAAGAAAATTATCGTAGATAAATTAGGCGTAAATGAGTCTGAAGTTACGAATGAAGCTAGTTTTGTGAACGACCTTGGAGCGGATTCACTTGATACAGTGGAACTTATCATGGAATTTGAAAAAGAATTTGATACTTCAATTCCAGATGATCAGGCTGAAAAAATTCAAACAGTAGGTCATGCAGTTGAATATTTGGAGGCAAACTGCAAATAAGCAGGGAACTATTCACGAAATCAATGTGATAAAGTAGAATTTCTTTCGAGATTTTACTTTACTTTTATATTTTTGTGCTATGAAGCGAGTCGTAGTTACTGGAATAGGTGTTCTATCCCCGATAGGCAATAACAAGTCAACTTATTTAGAAGGCTTACAAAATGGTAAAAGCGGTGCTAATACAATCACTCGATTTAACCCTGACTTATTCAAAACCAGATTTGCTTGTGAGCTCAAGGATTTTAATGCAGAAGACTTTTTAGATAAAAAAGAAACACGCAAGATTGATCCCTTTGCACAATATGCCTTAGTGGTAGCTGAACAAGCTATTGTCGATTCTGGATTAGATCTTGAGAAAATTAATAAATTAAGAAGTGGTGTTATTTGGGGTTCTGGAATTGGTGGCTTCCATACATTGGAAACAGACCTTTCTGAAGCAGCTTTACACCAAGGTACGCCAAGATATAGTCCATTTCTAATACCAAAATTAATATCTGATATTGCACCTGGTCATATTTCAATTAAATATGGATTTATGGGTGTGAATTATGGTACAGTGTCCGCTTGTGCTTCAAGTAGTCATGCCATCTCTAATGCTTTTGATTACATCAGACTAGGAAAAGCAGATGTTATGATCACTGGAGGATCTGAAGCAGCTGTGACTAAAGCAGGAATTGGAGGATTTTCTTCGATGAAGGCATTGTCAGAAAGAAATGATGATATATTGACTGCTTCTAGACCATATGATAAAGATCGAGATGGATTTGTTTTAGGTGAAGGTGCTGGAGCCATAATCCTAGAAGAATTTGAGCATGCAAAAAATAGAGGAGCTACTATTTATGCAGAAATTTGTGGAACAGGTCTTACCGCAGATGCATACCATATTACCGCACCTCACCCTGAAGGCTTAGGCGCTATGCAAGCTATGAAACTTGCTTTAGAGGAAGCTCAAATGGACATTACTGATATCGATTATATTAATACACATGGAACTTCTACACCGCTTGGAGATGTAGCTGAAGTTAAAGCTATTCGAAAAGTTTTTGGTGATCACGCATACAAACTGAACATCAGTTCAACAAAATCTATGACAGGCCATTTGCTCGGAGCAGCTGGTGTTATAGAAGTTATTGCTGGAATCATGGCTATGAATCACCGTTTTGTACCACCTACCATTAATCACTTTACTGATGATCCAGAATTGGATCCTAAACTTAATTTTACTTTTAATTCCGCACAGCAAAGAGAAGTTAGGGCTTTTCTGAGTAATACTTTCGGTTTTGGAGGACATAACAGTTCAGTGATATTTAAACAATGTTAGATTTTATATTCAAGTATTATAGAAAAACGCAGCACCGATTTTTTTCCAAAGACAAATATTTTGTTGAACGGTTGAAAGAATTGATTGGATTCACTCCTTCTCGAGTCCATATTTTCAAAGTAGCTTTTTATCATAAATCTACTTTAAACAATAATACTACAGTTCCTGAAGATGGAATTTTTCAATCAAATGAGCGATTAGAATTTTTAGGAGATGCATTACTTAGTTTTGTAGTTGGTGAATATTTATTTAAGAAATATCCAAATGCGAATGAAGGATTTCTTACTAAGATGAGGTCGAAAATCGTCAAACGTAAAATGCTCAATTATATAGCCGAACAAATGGGATTGGATCAACTCATGATGGAGTTTAATCAAACAGCGATCTCGCAATCTATGTTAGGTAATGCACTTGAAGCATTAATTGGCGCCATTTATATGGAACAAGGTTTTGACTTTACGAAAGAATACATACTAAAAAATATCATTCGTAAATATGTTGATATAAATCGATTAGAATTTTTTGACGATAATTATAAAAGTCAACTTTTGGAATGGTGTCAAAAATATAATAAAGAGATAGATTTTCGCGTCATAAATAAATACAAAACAGATAAGCGCGATAGATTCAAAGTAGGTGTGTTTATTGATGGAGTTGAGATAGCATCTGCCGAAGATTTTAATAAAAAAAGTGCAGAACAAATCGCTGCTGAAATTGCAATAAGTCAAGTCGTCACTAAATCAGAAAATGATGAATAATCTAACTAGAATGTGACCCTAAACTATTTAAAAACGTTTTGAAATTTACTATTTACAATACATTTCTTTAGAACAATTTCTACCTTTGGAAAAAATAAGCAGATTGAAATTACATGAAAAACCATTTGGTATTGCAATCCATGGAGGTGCAGGAACGATTCTTCGAGAACAAATGTCGGAGGAGAAAGAAGGAGAATATAGATCAAATCTAAATGCTGTAATACAAGCAGCGAACAAACTATTAATTCTGGGAGGAACGGCAATAGATGCTGTAGAATTGGCAGTGATGATGTTAGAAGATTGTCCATTGTTTAACGCAGGAAAGGGATCAGTATTTACAGCGCAAGGGGGTCATGAAATGGATGCATCAATAATGGATGGCACAACTCTCGAAGCAGGTGCAGTGTCACTTATAAAATCTATAAAAAATCCTGTGCAATTGGCTAGAAAAGTCATGGAAAAATCAGGACATGTTTTTCTAGCAGGGGAAGGTGCAGAGAAATTTGCATTTGAACAGGGTTTTGAAAAAATGAATGATGAATATTTTTATACTGACTTTCGCTATGAGCAATTAAAAAGTGCGCAAAGATCAAACGCAGTGGTATTAGATCACACAGATTTGAATGAGAAAAAATTTGGAACTGTAGGCGCGGTTGCATTGGATATTCATGGTAGACTTGCTGCGGCAACTTCTACAGGTGGTATGACCAATAAACAATTTGGACGAGTAGGAGATACACCAATGATTGGATCAGGCACATATGCTGATGATCGCACAGTAGCTGTCTCTTGTACAGGATCGGGCGAATATTTTATTAGAGCTAATGTCGCATTTCAAATTCATAGTATGATGCTCTATGGTCAGAGCGATATCGTTCAAGCGGCATCTAATGTAGTCCAAAATGAACTCACTAAAATAGGTGGAGATGGTGGTATTATTGCCATTGATCGCAATGGTAGAATTCATTTTGAGTTTAATACACCTGGTATGTATCGAGCATCCCAAAGTAATGGCGAAGAGATTTATGTAGGGATTTATAAATAACTAATGAGGAAATTTTACATTGGTCTCACAGGGTATTTTGCGCTGTGAATTCCTTTCTTTAGTTTTTCTAATTTTCGCTGTAGTAATTGTCTTCTCAATGGGTTTATTTTTTCTATAAAAAGTATACCTTCAATATGATCATATTCGTGTTGGATAACTCGAGCATTCATTTCGTCGAATATTTCTGTGTGTTCTACAAAATTTTCATCGAAATAATTGATCTTAACATGTGTCGTTCGTTCAACATCTGCATGTATATTGGGTATACTTAAACAACCCTCTTCAAAATTCCAAAGTTTTCCAGTCTCTTCTATAATTTCTGGATTGATGAAGATTTTCTTTAGTCCTTTGTTGATTTTTTTCTCTTCATAATAAGGCATAGTATCTATGATAAATAATCGAATCGAAAGTCCAATCTGTGGTGCTGCCAATCCAACTCCCTTAGCGAAGTACATTGTTTCCCACATGTTTTCGATGATCTCTTTGAGATCGGGATAATTGGCTTCAATATCTGTAGCCTTTTTTTTCAAAACAGGATGACCATAAAGTACAACAGGTAAAACCATTGATTCAATTTTAGATATGTTTTAAATATTCTTGAAGTATTACAACGGCGCTCATCTTATCAAGTTCAGATTTATCTTGCCTTTTTAACTTTTTCATTCCACTTTGTATCATAAACACTTTTGCTGTTTGTGAAGTAAACGATTCATCGTGATAGTCAACTATCAAGTAAGGATATGAATTCTTGATCTTTGATCCCAAAACTCTTATTTCTTCACTTAGATAAGTGTCGTTTCCATCTTTATGTCTAGGCATCCCAAATACAATTTTCTCTACAGCTTCATTTTTTAAATAGGTCGCTAGAAATTCATTCAATTCCTTTGTTTCAACTGTTGTCAAAGGGTTTACAATTATTTGTAATGGATCCGTGACGGCTATACCCGTTCTTTTTTGTCCATAATCTAATCCCAGTATTCTCACGATCGTTCTATTTTAAAATTCAATGCCTACGTTACTTGTTCCATTTTCTGATTGAATGACAATTAGGTATTTTCGTTAACTTTTATCTAAATGCATGTTTAATCCTATCGCTTTGTATCTACCTTTAGAAAACTTCGAGCCATTGAATTCAATTTTGCCTTTTCGAATGTTTTTTTCTTCGGCGCTTAGTTCATGAAATTCTGAACATAATCTTGAACAACAGCTTTGGTATTTTTCACGACATTCTGGGCATTGTATAAACAAGATATGGCATTGATCATTTAGACAATTGGTGTGTGTATCACATGGTGCTCCACATTGGTGACACTTACTAATGATTTCTTCAGAAATTCTTTCTCCCAATCTCTCATCAAACACAAAATTTTTCCCTTTAAATTTATTTTCAAGGCCGAGCTCTTTGATTTGTCGCGCATATTCGATAATACCACCATTTAGTTGGTATACTTCGTTGAAGCCCTTGTACTTCATGTACGCAGATGCTTTTTCACAACGAATACCTCCTGTGCAATACATTACAATAGGTTGATTCTTTTTATCTTCTAATTGTGCTGCTATTATGGGAAGCGATTCTCTAAATGTAGTGACTTCAGGACAGATAGCGCCTTCAAAATGGCCAACTTCACTTTCATAATGATTTCGCATATCTACTATGACTGTTCCTTCTTTACTCGTTATCTCGTTGAAGTTTTTTGCATCGAGATGAATACCAGAATTATTTACATCGAAAGTTGGGTCTGTAATTCCATCGGCAACTATTTTTTCTCTTACTTTGATTTTTAATTTGAAAAAACTTTTGCCATCATCTTCTATAGCATAATTCAATCGAATATTTTTTAAGTAGTCTATTTCTTGAATACTTTTTTTGAACGTCTCTAATTGGCTTGTAGGTACAGAGATTTGCCCATTAATGCCTTCATGCGCGATATAAATCCTGCCCATGACATTGATTTGATCAAATTGCAAATAGAGATGATCGCGAAATAGAAAAGGATTTGCTATTTTTAAATAGCGATAAAAAGAGATCGTCGTCCTCTCTTCAGTACTTTGTTTTAATTTTTCTAATAAAACCTCTCTGTTTATTTTATTATATAACAATTGAGCCATAATTACTATTCTTGTTTTATCCAAATATTGCCAGTAGTTGAAACACTATTGCGTATAAAATACAAACCTGAATCCCAAGACTTTGTGTCAATGTACAATGTGGATTCATTGGTCCTGTGGGTGTAAATAAGTTGTCCTATAGCATTGTAAACGGATATTTTCTCTAATGCACTAATCGATTGAATTTTTAGAAAATCTTTGCCTGGATTCGGGAATATTTTTATTTTTTCATCACGATCTATATCTTGTGCGGCAACATATAATTGAGCTTTTTGCACAGCAGCGAATGCATTGATTTTGCCATATCCATACATGTTATTTGGAATCGCATCCATGCTAAAGGTATCACATACAAAATGAGCACTTGCAGGACGAGATGTTGATTCTATAATATTTTCTATTTGTTCTACATTTCCAGCAAGTTTTGGGTTTGCAGAAATAATGAGTGCAACCAAGCCTGCAGTATGTGGACCTGCCATGCTAGTGCCATTCCATGCTTCATAATTACCACCCATGGTTCTTGATAAAACAGCTGAACCTGGTGCGACCACATTTGGTTTTATCCGAAGACTACTATCAATTTTTACTGGACCCATAGCACTAAATCCACTTATTGAATCATTTTCTGCAAAGGATCCAATGCTAAAACTTTCTTCAAACATCGATGGAGGATGAGCTATAGTGCTGCAGTTGGCTCCTTGATTACCCGCAGACACAACTACAACAATACCCGCCTTGCGCAAGTTTTTAATGACTTCATGCATTACTTCAAAATTGCTAAGATTGCAACCTTCTTCTATTGAACAATACCAACTATTGTTGATCACATGAGGAGCAAGTGAAGGCAAAGGATTCAACCCATTTGTATCGGTAGGCGCCATAAAATATTCGAAACATTCAATATATGTTGAAAGCGCACCATTACCACGCTCCATATTTCTACAACCTATCCATTTTGCTTTTGGGGCTACTCCATATAGGTATTCATTTGTTTTGCCCACCATTGTACCCATTGTATGAGTTCCGTGTCCATTATCATCACAAGGTACTTTACTATTAAGTCCACAAGGATTTATTGAGTCACTTGCTAACGGACTTATAGTATGGATTGCATCATGCCAATTGTAATTATGATCCACAATCGAATCTTTCCAACCGCGATATCTTTCTTTTATACCTTCGAGATCCCATCGATATCCTGTATCTTCACCAGCGACTGTTACACCTTCTCCTTCGATTCCCATTTGCCATACCAAATCAGATTGGATATTTTTGTTTCCCCAGGTGAGTTCTGCACTTCGCTGTTTGGCTTGATGTGCATCTTGATCATGCTGAAAGCTCTCAATACTTGTAGACACATCATAAGTGATGCTTACGATTTCATCCATTTGCATGAGATCGGATAATTCTAATGATGTAATTTCCGCATGTATGGCATTGGCAATAAAAAAGCTTTTAGAATTGATTTTTTTTAATTTGAAATAGTTTAGAATAGTAGATTGGGATCTTGTAGCAGTTGATTTGAGATTATTATAGACATATTGCCCTTTTTGTTCTTTGGTCCAAGATTCTTTAATGTCATTTAATTGAGCACGTTCTTTTAAATAAATTAAAACGGGCACATGAGATGATTTTTTTAATTGTAATTGCACAGATTTGTCTACTCGTACTTGAGCATTGACTAAATTATTGAATAAAAATAGGGAGATGAGAAAGACTAATTTTTTCATTTTTGTAAGTAATTAAATAGTCTTTAAAATTTTCAATAAGTATTCGCCATAAATACTTTTTTTGAGTTTTTCAGCTTGATCTTTTAATTGATCTTTTGTAATGAATCCCATCACATATGCGATCTCCTCAATACATCCGATCTTCAATCCTTGCCGATCTTCGATGACTTGGATAAATTGCGAAGCTTGCATTAATGATTCATGTGTGCCCGTATCTAGCCAAGCGACACCTCTTCCCAATATTCCAACTTTCAATTTTCCTCTTTTTAAATATTCTTTATTTACATCTGTGATTTCGTATTCTCCTCTAGGGCTTGGTTTTAGATTTTCTGCAATTTCAATAACACTGTTGTCATAAAAATAAATACCAGGAACAGCATAATTTGATTTTGGCTGTGCGGGTTTTTCTTCAAGAGAAAGTGCATTTAAATTTTCATCAAATTCTACTACACCATAACGTTCTGGATCAGAAACCGCATAGGCAAATACAATACCTCCATCTGGATTTGAACTTGCACGAAGTAAATCGGGCATCTTGTGACCATAGAAAATATTGTCTCCTAATACAAGGCAAACCGAATCTTGTCCAATAAAGGATTTTCCCAAAACAAAGGCTTGAGCAAGACCATTTGGCACAAGCTGTTCTTGATAAGACAACTTGAGTCCGACCTGACTTCCGTCTCCAAAAAGTGATTGGAATGAAGGCAAATCTCTCGGTGTAGAGATTATAAGTATTTCTTTAATTCCAGCCAACATTAAAGTGGATAATGGATAATATATCATTGGCTTGTCATACACAGGCATAAGTTGCTTACTAACAGCCAATGTGCTTGGAAATAATCTTGTACCTTGTCCACCAGCTAAAATAATTCCTTTCATTTTTTGTTTTTTTAGTATGGTCTAATTCGCAATGTGAGATCCGTAATGATGTAGATTTCTCCCTTGCTCTTTATTCTATTTTTTAATTTTTTTGGCTTAAAACTTCTTTTGAAAGCTCAAAGATATGGCACAGGCTTTGAATATCCATAGTATCTTGCTTTTGGATTAATTTTTCGCAAATTTTAATCCCTTCGACACATCCTATCATAGAAAAACTGGTTTTTAGAAAATGAATTTCTTTAAAATTAACACTAGTTTTTTCTTTCAGTTTATTTATTTTTTCCTCAGTATCTACCAGCCATTCTTCAATCATTTCTTGAAGCAATCCATCATTGCCATAAACAATACTCGACAGCATTTTGAGGTCAATTGAGATTTCCATAATCCGTATATATCGCCTCTTGACGAGGATAAAAAATAAATTGAGCTCCTAGCTCTGATAACACGAAGAGACAAAAATGATTATCGTGCGATTTATAGAGTTTTTGAAAGTCAGGAATTTTTTCTTGATCAAGCAGATTTTTTACCATGAATTCTTCCATACTTGATGCGTGGATACTCCATGAGCCAGTATTTTCACCAGCTTGAATGATTGGGATCCCCATTTCCAGCTCTTGTTGGTGGAATATAAAAATGGGATATTTACTGATTTCTTGATCAAGCATGATTTCCAAAGCTTGATTTAGCGCTTTGCGATAGCGCCGCAAATCTTCTTCTAATTGTAAATATTTCTCTATGCTTTGCTTTTTCATATTCTTTCTAATAAAGCAATACATTCTACATGATTCGTATGTGGAAACATATCCACTGGTCTCATTCGAATGACTTTGTATAGTTGAGAGAATAACAATAAATCCCTTGCTTGGGTTGCAGGATTACAGCTCACATATATTATTTTTGGAGAAGAAATTTGCAAAAGGGTTTGAATTAAATCTTCGTGCAAACCAGCCCTTGGTGGATCAACTATAATGAGGTCAGGATGTCCATGACGCTCAAATAAGGTCTCCGTTACGATTTCTTTAGCATCTCCTGTATAGAAATGCGTGTTGTTCAGTTGATTTAAGGTAGCATTTCGTTTGGCATCAATGATTGCCTCAGCGACTTCTTCGACACCAATGATTTGAGCTGCATCTTTTGCTAAATAAATACCTATACTTCCTACGCCACAATAAAGATCGTATACTGTTTGTGTGCCATTGAGATTTGCATATTCTGCGACTAAACCATAAAGGTGTTCAGCTTGCTTTGTATTGGTTTGGAAAAATGATTTTGGACTGATATAAAATTGTACATGGTGTAATCTTTCAATGAGATAATCTTCGCCATATATTTTTTTAAATTTTACTTCAAACAATGAATCATTTCGCTTTTGGTTGAATCCAACATACATTGAAATAATCGAGGGAAATTTTGCTTTTACCGCCTCTAACAGGTCTGTAACTTCATTTTCTTGATCAGCTGCAATGATCAATGACATCATCACTTGATCCAGATGATTCGTGCGAATGATGAGATTTCGAAGCAGCCCTTTATGTTCTTTGATATCATAAAAAGCTAAATTAGAATTGCTAGCTAATGTTTTGATTTCGTTTCGAATTTGATTTGAAATATCAATCTGTAAATGACATTTTGAAATGTCGACTATTTTGAAAAAAGATTCTGGTCGATGAAAACCTAATGCGTGTGTAGGGTCAACTTCTTGTGCCTCTCTGTCAACAATCCATTTATGATTTGAAAATGTGTATTCCAGTTTGTTGCGATAGTAGAAAATAGGATTTGCCGAAAGAATTGTCTCCATCATGCGAATATCAATTTTCGCAATGCGCTGCATAGCATCTTTGACGATGGTTTCTTTTTGATTTAATTGCTCTGCATAACTTAGATTTTGCCAACTGCAACCTCCACAAATAGTAAAATGGGTACATATTGGGTCCACTTTATGGGGTGAATCTCGCAGAGTTTTTGTGAATAAACCCATCCACACACCTTTGCGTTTTTTGTGAAGTCTTACTTCGACTCGATCTCCTGGTATAGCACTCTTTGTTAAGACTACCATTCCTTCATCTGTTTTGCCGAGAGCTAATCCTTTGTGCGCTATGGATTTGATTTCTATTTCTTCAGATTTTAGTTCTTTCTTCTTTTTCATTCACTTAGGATTAAAAATTCAGTTCGTCTATTTTTTCTTCTGCCTAGTTCTGTATCGTTAGTATCGATTGGGGAGGATTCTCCTTTGCCTTCGTTGCTTATTCTTGCTGTTTCAATTCCTTTTTGAATCAAATAATCTGTAACAGCTTTTGCGCGTTGAGAAGACAATAGTTGATTGTCGGATTCATTTCCAATATTATCGGTATGGCCTATGATCTTAATCTTTATATTTTTATTTTCTACTAAATATTGGAAGAGATTATTGAGTTCAAATTCGCTTTCAGGTTTGATCATTGAGGAAGCTGATTCAAAAAAAATATTTTCTAGAATAATTGCCTTATGCTCCACATTAGATTTTAATTTGTGGAGATATTTTGTGATTTTTTGTTGTTGTTTGGGCAGTCCGTCGAATTTGCATTCGAAATGGCTATTGTCAAATATATAATCATTTTTTTTGATGTGCAATGCATAATTAGCTCCAGTGGGGAGTACTACGAATACTTGTCCTGTTTCAGAAGATTTTCCCTCATAAAAAACAACATTATTTACAAGATCAAAGACAGTAACATCGGCTTCAAGTCCGGACTTAGTCTGATCATCGAGTATCGAAATGGTCACATGAGTGCTTGCAGGTGGGCGTATAAATTCTGGAATCTGCATAGAGTAAAAATCTAAATTGCGACCAATTTTGGTAGATGTATTTTCATACTTTATGTCGCTGGAATAATAGGCTTGTACTCCATTGTTTTCGGTGATGAATGAAGCTTCATTCAATATACTATTTAGTGGATAGCCCATATTTTGAACTGGACTCCATTGATTGTTTTTATCTTTTGTACTGAAATAAATATCTTTTCCACCCATTCCTGGATATCCTGCTGATGAAAAATAAAGTGTCTTTCCATTGGGATGCATAAATGGACAATCTTCATCCTTAGCTGTATTGATACTTGGTCCTAGATTTTTAGGCTTCGACCACGATAGATTTTTCATTCGATAAGACACCCATAGATCATATCCGCCAAAACCACCTTTGCGATTACTTACAAAATAAAGTGTATTGCCGTTATCCGCAAAATTGGCTTGAGATTCGTAGCCAGGTGTGTTGATGTCTCTACTCAAATTTCTAGGCAAGCTCCATTCATTATCTTTATATTCACTGATAAAGAGATCACAGCCACCATAACTTTCTGGAATATCGCAACTCGTAAATACAAGGATTCGACCATCTGGTGAGATCGCTGGAGCACCTTCGTTGTATAAAGTATTAATTTCTTCAATTGATTTCGGTATTGTCCAAGATGTATCTTTTCTATAAGTAATATAGAGATCTTCATTATTTTCATTTATTCTTCTTGTAAATACAACTGTATTTCCATCGGCTGAGATCGTAGGAAGATATTCTGAGTGATTTGAATTCCATTGCCGTGCTTCTTGAATATTGAAATGCGAGGGAGACTTGGTAGCGCTATCTGTAAATACAAAATTTGGGTAAAGCTCGATCGCCTTTGATTTTAATTCGACATTGACTTTGTCTCGCTCGATGAATTGTTTGAGATTATTTTTCGCCTCATCATATTTTTTTGTATTGCGATTGCATAGTGCTAATGTGTAAAATATTTTTGGATTATAGTCTTGTGAAAGTGATACCGCTTTTTCGAAGTATTTTTCTGCGTTGTTGTAATCATTTATTTCATAATAAACTGAAGCTAATTGAATATTCGCATCGATGAAGTTGGGCTGTTTTTTTAGAATTTTTTCAAACTGTATCTTGGCTTTAAGATATTGATCTGATTTGTATAGTGAATTTGCTTTTTGATATAGTTTCATGGTCTTGGGTGAAACTTCCTTCAATGTAATGTATGGACTAGCTTGTGTCAATACTCTTTGCAGAGTAGTAAAAAGTAGTAAGAAAGTCAGAAAATACCTCATTGGTAAATTTCTAATTAAAACGAAATGTGTATAAAATTCTTATGGTTTTTCTGCTAATAATTCAGTAGCAGAAGCCAAACCCAATTCCGAGGCCTTTCTAAGATCAAGAATATAATCAGATTGACCCGCCGCTTTACGCGCCATAGCTCGATCCATAAAAAATTCGGCATTGTGGCTATCTTCATGGTTTTTTGCCATAGCAAGACTCTTGTCAAAAAACTCTAAAGCAGCATCTATTTGACCTAGGGCAAATAAAACTTTGCCATAGTTGTAGAGACTTTTTGCTTGATGTTTAAAGTTGGGATCATCTTGATTAAATGATCGCGTAGCGAATAATTTATATTCAAAAGCAGATTTATCGTATTGTTTTAAAGCCAAATGACACTCTGCTTTAACTCTTCTCGCAGCCCAATAGATGGGTTGTAATGCAATAGAATGTTTGATCGTATCTTCTAATGATTGTATAGCAGATTGGAATTCTTTCTTGATCATATATGCTCTTGCAAGACCATAATGAGAAGAAGCATTCATGACATCAAAGTGAACACTTTTTTTGAAGTCGTAGATTGCATCTGAATAGTTTTTCAAGTGATAATTGAGATAGCCTCTTTTTTCATATGCTTCAGAATGACGCTCATGTTTTTCAATTGCTTCAGTCAAAAGACTTAAGGCTTCTTTTTCAGAACCCTTTTGAGTAGATAGTTTTTTCCCTTCTAGGTACAGCATGACCATGCTTTTTTCACCAGCTGGCTCGATTTGACTATGACCTAGTAATTTACCATTGTCAGCAAGCCAAGCATTAATTGTACCACTAAATGCAAATTGCGCGCAATATTCAAACATTGATACAGTGCTTTTCCATTGTTTTTCAGTAGAAGTGCCAATGTACCGCTCAATAACTAATGCTTTTTCGGATTCAAAAAAAATTAATTCAGGCGCTTTGAAGAGTAAATCTCTTTTGTACAAGGTCTCCATCCGTTGTGAATATAAGGCGAGGATTTTTTGATAAGATTTGTCTGTTCCAAATTCTAACCTTCCTTGAATAATAGCCTTATAGAATACTTGCGATTGTATCATGTTTTCCCGTTTGATTTGATTCCTTGAGTCAATTTCGAAAGCATAAGCGAAGCCCGTATAGAATTTACTTAATTTCAAACAATTAAAAAACGCTATAGGTAAGGCTTTAAATAATTTTTCGGAATTTTCCTATGAATTGCAAATTTCTATAAATTCTTATAAAAATAATAGGATTTACTTGGAAATAATCAGAATATTTTTAATTCATTTTTTTTAAATATGTAATCTGTTGATTAGTAGTGGTGTTAAATATCTGAAAAAACTTTACTGCCTTCAGAACAGTTTTGACAAATCTCGATTTTGCTACGACTTATAAATAATTGATTTCTAAAATTTGTATATTGTTCTCCTTTCCAGATAGCCTTAAATGATTCATTTTCCATTTTCCCTAAGACATGACTAGCATCTTTATCAAAACAACAGGGAACTACTCTTCCATCCCAAGTGATGACACAACCTTGCCACATTCTCCAACATTCATTGAGCAGTTGATTTTTAATCTGATATTCACCATTGGGTGTTTTTCGATACCGAGAATAAACTTCTTGTTCTGGAATTAGATCAGATCCTTGCTTGAAGTTGTAAATTTGGGCTGTTTTCAATCTTACTTCATCAATCCCATATTCTTCCGCTAATCTATAGAGATCTTGTATTTGATGTTCATTATGTTTGACTACTAAAAATTGAAATACGAGATATGGTGTTTTTGATTTTGTATTTTTTTTCGCTTCAATCATATTTTTTGCACCTTGTAGTACTTTTGAAAGATCTCCTTCTTTGCGATAAAGTTCATAAGTTTCTTGAGTGGTTCCATCTACAGAAATGATCAATTCATCCAGTCCACTTTGAATAACAGCAGTGCATTGAGCGGGATGCAAAAAATGTGCATTAGTAGATGTCATGGTGTATATTTTTTTAGCATGTGCATAACTTACCATGTCACAAAATTGTGGATGAATGAAGGGCTCTCCTTGAAAATAAAAATTAAGCTGCATCACATGTGAATGCATTTGATCAATGGTGCGTTTAAATAGCTCAAATTTTATATTCCCTGTGGGACGAGTGAAGCTTCTTAGGCCAGAAGGACACTCGGGACAACGCAAATTACAAGCAGTTGTTGGTTCAATAGAAATCGAAACCGGCATTGCAGTGAATACTGTTTTTTTTACTTTGGTTGATATAAAAAATGATAGTTTCACTAGTAATAGATTCCAAAGCCTATACAAGCTTATGGTATGTCGATATCTAGAAATGGCAGAAAGCAAAAATTTAAATTTTAGCAAAGGTAATTCATATTAATGACTGTTTATAATTGAATCAAGTCTGCACTTCAAATTATTCTTTCGAAACAAGATTTTACAGAAAAGATAGAATTAATTCTTTACTTTGTAAGAATTTATTATTTTTACTTTGAAAAAACAAGTATACATGTCAAACAAACAAATCATTGAAAATTTTTATCGCGCATTTGCTGCGAGTGATATTGAAGGAATGTTGAGTTGTTATCATGATAAAATTCAATTTGAAGATCCTGCATTTGGAAAGCTTGAAGGAGATCGTGCAAAGAATATGTGGCGTATGTTATTATTGAGCAGTAATGGTGAAATTAAATTGAGTTTTTCCAATGTTGAGGCGGATGAAACTTCTGGCAGTGCATATTGGATTGCAGAATACTATTTTAGTAAAACTGGAAGAAAAGTAATTAATCATGTACAAGCAAGTTTTCATTTTCAAGATGGATTAATTATAAAACATAAAGATCAATTTAGTCTGTATAAATGGGCAAAACAAGCCTTGGGAATGACAGGTGTTTTAATCGGATGGTCTTCGTTTTTCAAGCATAAGATGCAAAAGGGAACAAATACATTATTGGATAATTTTATGAGAAAAAATGCTAAAATGTAATGTAACTTATTTTATTTTTAGTAAGTAAAAATCTTAGTTATTTTATTTTGTAAGATATAGGATATGACAATTTGGATTTATTTTGTAATTTAAAATATAGATATTTATGAAGACAATATTGAAAAAAATAATTTTATTATCTAGTTATGGAATTTTGCTTTCACCATGTATCGCACAAGATTTCCAACAATCCTATTCGCCACAAAACAAAACCTATAAATTTTCTGATATAGTCTCGATCCAGCTTAGTTCTCAAACTAGTTCACAAGCAGGAGCGAGCTATGTAGTGAGTAATTTTTTTCAAGATGAAGTTTTTCAAGAAAGTGGTATTTTTATACAGAAGCTTGATGCGAAAGCACAGATTACAGAATCATTAGCTTTGACGATTGAAAATAAAAATTTGCTAGGATTAGCTAGTGTATTGGATGGGACGGATTTGTATTTATTTTGTAGTGCTACACATGTGGATTTTGGACCTAGTACAATTCATTTAGTAAAATTTAATCTAACCCTAAAAAAGCTAGTCTGGTGCAAAAGTTTAGCTGCCAGAACATCCACTAGCTTAGGAGATCTTTTGATTCATGACAATAAAATATCATTGTTATATGATGAAGATGGATTTGCACAAGTAATCCAATTTGATAAAAATGGCAATTTAATTTCAAGAAATACAATAACTACTCGAGACAGTGCCCAAGCGATCCATTTTTCAAATATAATAGTGAGCAGTAACAATCAATTGGTTTTGGCAGGATACAAAGGAATGGAGTCTGAATTGAATAAATTGATTCTACTCACTGCAATTTCCAGTGATGGAACTATTTTATTCTCAAAAAATATGAAATTTTTTGATGCAACTAAAACGACTCAATTTAGATTTGGTAGAATATTTCTAGGGACGAATGGATCTAATTTACATGTAGCGACCCAAGCAATAGTTGGTCGATCTGACGCAGGTCCGATATTGATCACGATGCTAGATTCGAATCTTGTATTGCGCACATGGAGAAATTATTCTCCTGAATTAATATTAGAAGATTTTTCAGTATCAAATGTAAATTTTATTTTATCGGGACAGCGACCAGTTACAAATGGTCTCTTGGGATATGCTTTAGTAAGAATAAATGCACTCAATGCGATTCCTGAAAAGGCTACAGAATTAACTTGGGAGAAATTTCACAATTTTAGTATTGCGTCGAATTCAGTTTCTACGTTTCAGAGTGCTACACGCAACCTACTATTAGCAGCGCTACCATCGAATAGTATTGATAATATTATTACAACAGCCTCTCAACATTTTCAAACTATTGGAACATGTGAAAAGTCATTTAATTTCAATGTGACAAAAGATCCTGTAGAGATGACTGATGATTTGTCCATAAAGACGGTCATAGATACACCTTCAGTTTCTGAAAATGAAGTTCAAGTGGAGACGATTCAAATGGATTTGCTTGGACAATGCGCTACTACTGATGTTCATAGTGATGTGAAACAGAAATTTAGTATCCATTCAAATAGTAATGAATTGCGAATCAGTTCTAATTATCCTAGTAAGAATGTTAAAATTCAGATAAGTACAGTTGATGGAAAAGTATTGTTGCAGAAAGAAGCAGATAGTTACAAGGAGATGACTATTGGAATTGAAGAATATGTACCGGGTTTTTATATACTTTCTTTGGAGGCTGAGAATAATACAGTCTCAAAATATAAGTTTTGGAAATAGAAATTGTTTAGAAGCTCATTTGCGATTACTAAAGATTAAAATTAATAAGTTTAAAGGTACAGAGAGTAGTATGCTTTTGTGAGTACTATTTCAGTTTGTAGATTGAGAATTTCAATAATATTTGCTTTTGCTATTCGATTTTATATTAACTTTGATAGATCTAAATTAAATCATCCTATGAAGAGATACATTACTCAATTAATAGAGAAATTAAAAGTTGCTGCAAGAGAACATAGAGATCTAAATTTATCGCAGCAGAAGGATCCAAATGCAGATGATTTTCTTGAGTCCGAGCTCTATATGGAATTGGAGGATAATATGGAAGGAGGGGAAAGTATATTTGGTATTCAACAAATTGAATTTCCACCAGCTGAAAAGTTAACAGAGGAGGAGGCAGGAGCAGTTTATAATGCGATGGTGGATTTGTTGAAGTGCATAAATAATGAAGTTGTGCTTCCAGAAATTATGCCACTGAAAAGTAAATATAAATTATTAACTGACATCTGGGACAAAGGCTTTCCTGATTTTAAAGGAACAAGTGGGACGTATTATCATGATTTTTGTACTGGCTCACCCGAAGACTGCGTACTAGACGGCTGGTGTTCTTGCAGGGGTTTTTATTTGGATCAAGATTTTTGTGAGGAGATTGATGAAGATGAGGAAGAAAAGAAAGCCGACTTCATTGAAAATAAATACGTAGTTCAGCTTTGCAATGACATTTCAAATAGTTTGGATAATTTGCCTTCTGTTACAACATTTCGAATTCTTTATGGAGAAATCGAAGAGGAAGATCAAAAAATTGGCCCAATAAAATCTTTGGGGGAATGGTTGGATTTGGCACCTGAAATATTTCCACCCACAGACAGTTTGCAACGTAATGAAATGGATGCAATATCAAATGCCTTGATGTCATTGTTTAATGATGAGATAATAAATTCAATTCTATTGAGGATTGATTCAAAAAGGAGATATGAGCAAATGGTTAAATACCTTACAGTAAAATTTTGGTATAATGGAGATGGCAGTTTTCAGATGGTTCCAATTTCTCATGATGAATTAAGGAAAACATTGGATCACATAGATTTGCTAAATAGTAATATTTTGAATTGGAAAGGCGATACAAATAAATCTTCAGGATCGGATAAAAGTGATGATGAATTGCCATTCTAAAGACAGCGAAGTAAATTTATCTACTACATATTTTCATGTTTTGATAATTTTTAAAAGTAATATCAAAGGAAAAATTTCTTTTCAGAATATATCACTATATTAGCATTTCAATACAAACACAAACCAATACTAAAACTCTGAAATTTAATTAAATACACATATTATGAAATTTGATCCTATTGAGTTTGTCCTTGCAAATGCCACTAAGACATTGCATTGTTTTGTTTTATTTTCCCTATTGAATTGTTCTTCATTTTGGGCACAAGATTGTGCGAATGATACTATTCCTCCAAAAATTGAATGTATAGCTGACTATAAAATTTGTCCAGGTTTATGTGGAAATGGGGAAGTTTATGCTTCAACTGCGAGGCAGGAAAAAACTACGAAATGGAGATTGATTTGTCGAAGATTCCAGATCTAGAAGGAATGCAATTCAACCTTAAATATAGTTCTGACAAAATCTCAATGGACACAAATCATTTATTGGGACATAGAGCTTCCTATGATTACAAGAATGATGTACGAATGGTTTTTAATCAAGATAGAAATGGCGCAAATGAGATTAGTGAACCTACAAGTGTAAAATTTACTGCACTAGACAATTTTAAACTTAGTGAAGCATTCGATTTGTCTGTAAAGACGATAAGCAACATAGCAGTGCTAAATGATGGCACTCAGCATCCTATAAATGTAGTCTTTCAAACATCGACTTCTAATAATGATATAGAGAATGATGTAAATATTATATGTGCTTCATCTTATGGAGTTTCGGTAATAAAAGCTGAACTAGGCACAAACAAAAATTATACTTTTGAAGTCGTCAATTTATTTGGTCAAGTTGTACACCATGAAAAGGGAATATCAAATGAAGGCAGTATTGATAGAGAAATTTTTGGGCTTCAGAGAGGAGTTTATACCTGTAAAATAACATTGTCTGATGGAATTTCAGTGGTGAAGAAATTTGTGCAGATGTAGGAATAATTTTTCATATTAAGAGAAATATATATAAAAAATAATATGCGTATTGTGTAAAAGTCTGTATATTTGTCTCATCACCTACGGAGCCTGCGCGAATGATGATTCACTCACACCTCGTCGATGATGACAACATGTAACCAAAACACACTTATATTATGAAAAAGACGAATGTTTTCGCAAACCTTCAAACCCAATCACTTACCCACAAATTTAATTTTGTAAAGAACTGGGGGGCAAATAAAATTTTGCTTCAAATCTATTATATTGAATATAAAACTTCTGAAAAAGTATATTCATCGCGATTTGTAAAATTATAAATTTTTCTTTTGTGAGCTATATAGGGAAAATAACTGCAATCAATGTGCTTGTGCTGCTCAGCATAAGCACATTGACTTCTCAAAAATTGTATTGTGGATATAGTGGCAGAACTTTAGGTGCTAGTGAAATTTATTCTATTACAGTATGGAATTGTCAGCAAGACACCGTCACTAGAAATGTTAATGGATATTGTTTTGCTTATGACGGAGTTGCAATTGGCCATAATGGAGGTATAGCTTTTGATAGTAAAAAAACTGCTTATGCTATGAACAATACATTTATCAGTTTTATAAGTATTTTTGATACTTTAACGGGATGCGAAAAAAAAATTATTTCTTTTCCATATAATTTTAACAGTCCCATAAAATGGAATAATCTGGATGCAGATAATTGTGATGTTCTATATACGACCAGTCGAGATTCATTGAAGAGTTTTGATCTTAAAACAATGAAGTGGAAACATCATGGCACGACCTCTCCTTACAATTTTGTCAACACTACATGGAGAGATGGCAACCTCTATGGAATGTATAGAAATTCGATTTATAGAATCAACATCATCGATCCTAGTCAAAGTGTGGAAGTGTTCAAATTTGATACAGGATCGATATATCCTCATGATACTTTGGTATGTATGACTTCCTTGGAAACTTCTTGTGGGAACTGGGTAACCTATGTCTTAAGTGAAGATGTGGGACATCCTTCTATACCACATGGCATGAGTACCTTAGATTTTAATACCGGAAAATTTACATTCCTCTGTCGATTTGCAAAAAATTATTTTTGGGGGATAGCCGCACGACCACTTGACTTAAATTGTCCTTTTGATCTGGATCTGGATTCAAATAATAGCTCGGGATCTTTTGGATATGACTTTCAGAATACAGGCTGTCCACAAAGAATAGAAATCTGTGATCTTGATATTAATTTCAAAGATAATGGAGAAATTATAGATTCAGTTACTTTTGAAATAAAAGGAATATTAGATACCAATTTTGAAAAATTAATATTGAATACATGTTCTTTTAGTTCTTTTGTCCAAAGATCTGATTCACAATTTACTCTTATCAATAGATCACTGAGTAATACAGAACTCATGCAATGCATTCGCCAAATTTATTATTGCAATACAAAGGATTGTCCTACATTAGGGTTTCGAGATATTGAGATCATTGCACATTCTTGTATAAAAAAATCAAAATTAGCAGTATCACATATAGATGTGCCAAGATTGAGCTGTGCAGGAGATGATTTAGAAAAAATAGTGTGCAGATCAGAGTCAGAATTTTCAATAAATAGTTTGCTTTCAACGAACGCTACAATTGATGGTGTTTGGTATCCAGATAGTTTATTAATAAATCCGAAAAATCATTTAGAAGGTCAGAAAACCTATTTGTATATCGTAAAACAAGATACATGTGGATATGATACAGCCTTTATAAAAGTACGTTTTGGAGGCTTGAACTATGGATTTTTAGGCAATGATACGAGTATATGTAATTTAACAAATTTCAGAATAGATCCTAAGCAAACAGGAATGCATACTTGGAATGATGGCAGTACTAATTCTTATTTAGATATTACAATGTCTGGTGTGTACGCTGTTAATATTATAGACAGTATGAATTGTATAAGTAAAGATACTATTGCAATAAATAGCAATCAAAATTATGTAGAGAATAGTACTGTATCGAAATGCAATAATGATATTTATTTGTGGAGAGGAAAATTGATTGCAAATGCTGGATTATATTCTGATACCGTGAAACAAAATAATGGTTGTGATAGTATTTTCTTTTGGAAATTGCCAATGAGACATTAAGTACTGTAACAAAATCTTTATGGTTTGCCCAGACTCGACTTTTAGTTACAAATCAAAATTTTATAAATCAGGCGATGTTATACGAGATACAATCTCATCTATAGTAACATGCGACACAATAGTAGAAATTAGAATCAATGAATATCCTGTGGAGCAAATCATGTTCAATACAGACAGCATAATTTGCAAAGACGAATTAGTAAATCTAAGTGCATCAACCAATTTTCAATCATATAAATGGTCCACAGGAGAAGATAAATCAAATATTCAAGTCAGAAGCGGAACATACACACTCACCGTAACGGATGTCAATGGTTGCAATGTCAATTCATCCATCACAATCAAAGAATCACCACCGATACAATACAGCGCAATACCAATGGATCCGCTTTGTCCAGAAGATAAAGGTAGCATAGAGATTACGAATCTACAAGGAGGAACTGCCCCATTGGAATATTATTTGAATGGCAAAAAAGTAAGTCTTTCATCACTTGATTATCTCAATTCAGGATTATATATTTTTAAAGCAATAGATTCTGAAAACTGTGAAGTTTCAGATACGATACAAATCCTTGATGCAGCAATATTTGATGTAGTGTTTGATGATCAAATAGAGCTGGAAGAAGGAACTAGTCACAGTTTAACATTCCCAATCCAGAACCCAAAAATTGCATCAATACAAGTTTCACCAAATTCAGATGTTTTTATTCAGAATGGAACAGAACTAAAATTTTCACCGAAAGAAGATATCACCTATACACTTACATTTACAGACGAACGTGGCTGCGAACTTATAAAGACGATCACATTTACGATCAAGCGCAATGAAGGCTTTTATCCACCAACTATATTTTCACCGAATGGCGACAATATAAATGATACCTGGCAACCAACTTATGGTAATGTGTATACATTGGTATCAGCTTCAATATTTGATCGCTGGGGCGAACAAGTGTATTATACAAATAATCCATCAGTCGAATGGAATGGTACATATAAATCTCAACAATGCAATCCAGGAGTGTATGTCTATCTCATTGAGCTGCGACATCGCGATGGATCTGTTAAGAAGTTTTCAGGTGATGTTAGTTTAATTAGGTAATTTGATAATTAGTTAATGTGAGAATTAATTTGCAAATGAGCATAATTTGCAAATGTGCAAATGCGGAAAGAATGAGAGAATTTTTTAATGAGAGAATTAGCTAATGTGTTAATGTGATAATTAATTTGCAAATGAGCATAATTTGCAAATGTGCAAATGATTTAATTTGATAAATGAGAGAATTTGATAATATTATAATTTGCAAATTTGCCAATCTTTTATAGGTTAATCACTATTTACTAACCACTAATTACTAACTACTGATAATTAATTTGAATATAATGTTGGAATAAAGTCCACCCTTTCAAAAGAGGATTTAGGAGGGTTATTACGAAATGATTCAAGTAACTTATTTCTTCATGCGAGTCCAAATCTGTGAAATCCAATAATCTGGATAATCTGTGATTCAGATAATTTTCAAAAGGGAGGATTTCAGATAATTTTCAAGGGAGGATTTAGGAGGGTTATTGTGTCATGTTAGCGGGACTTGGAATATTTAATTTTGCAAATTAGAAAATGTAATACAAAAAGTTCCACAGGGGCAACTTATTTATGTAAGTAGAATGTCGATTCCAAAAAAACAGAACCACAGAGGTTAGAGAATTAGTTTATGTGAGAATTTTAATTTCCAAATCTACAAAGGGAACTTAACGCGTTTTCTTTAGCCCAATTTTTACAAGTATATAATTGATGACAATTTCAAAATGAGCTAGTAACGTCGTAAAAATTCCAAAATGCGATTTTAGTACATAAAATCTTTCAGTTAATGCTAATTTTTGTCTTTGTTTGGATAATCCTCCAGTTTGAAAATTACAAAGTGTGAATAGTGATTTTTGGATTTCTTTTGACTTCGAAACACAACGAATTGCCCAGTCAATATCTGCGGCTATTTTATAGTTTACATTATATTTTTCTGCTATAGATTTTTTGACAATGAGTGCTTGATGACAAACTACCATTCCTTTACGAAAAGAATTCTTAGTCAATTCATTAGGAAGTGTTTTATGATATGCACCAACTGATATTCCCTCTTCTGTTACCAATTGTGCAGCGCCATATAGTATATCTTGATGATTAAGTTCACTTAACACATTTTTTATAGTGCTTGTCTCATAGAATATATCTCCAGCATTCATAAACCAAAGATATTCGCCCTTCGCTAGATCGATTCCTTTATTCATCGCGTCATAAAGTCCGGAATCTTTTTCTGAGATCCATTGATCAATTTTTTCATTATTTTTACTAATGATTTCAGATGTATTATCTTTGGAAGCACCATCTATAATAATATGCTCTATTTTGTCTCTAGAAACTTGACTTGACATGGAGTGTAATGTCTTTTCTAGATTCTTGGCATCATTAAAACAAACAGTGATAATACTTATTTTTTTCATCGCAATTCTTGGGCGAATTTACTTCCTTTCATGGATTTATTTGTTATCTACTAATTTATTTCATCCATTTTATCTTTATAATAAAAAAAGAGCCAAAGAATTACTTTGGCTCAAATCGATAATTTTCAGTGCTGTAATGCAGCTTATTTGAAACTTTCTGACAACGGGTTTTGTATATTTTTAATTATTCTTATTAAGGGGTTACATATTTTTTTAAAATATATTCTTGCCTTCTATCTGTAATTTCTAATGTATAATTTGTGCAGTTTTCACGGTATTGAACACCGAAAGTCCTATTAAATTGACTTAAATATTGAATGCATCTTGACGCTACTCTGGCAATTTTGCTCAAACCCATTTCAAGCAATTTTTGTTTTTCAATGGGTGATATTTTTCCTCTAGTTGGTTTTTTCAAGATCACTTTTTGATCTCCCGATGAAATGATTAGTTCGTAATCAGTTGTAGTACTAATCTCTTGAATAGTTAGAAAAATTTTGTTTGGATTCAATTCCAATAGTTGAGCTCTTGCCTTCATATTAAATTTTGTTTTTGTTTAATAATCTGTGGTTTTAAAAAAAAATTCATTATATAATTTAGCCTCAGCCGATGTTCAAAATTAGGTTCATGTAGTATTGATTCCATTTGATTTAGCTTTTTAAGAAGCAAGGACTAGTAATTTTTGCTTAATAAGTTTCTTTTGGCGTAAATGATACCATATTTGCAAGAGTGGATTTTTTTTTCAGTATTTGCTTAAATTTTAACCAAATTGGCATTACATTGAACGGTATGCGAAGCATAATATAGAAATTCGTAATTTTGGCTAATTGCCTGAAGTTGCTTTTCTCGTCTCAACTTTTAGAAAATCCCAATTTGTCTTTCCGAGTTTTTCTACCACCATAAAATCAGAATAAAGATAGTATCTTTACCTCATGAACCACATCTACAATGAATTATTGCAGAAGAAAAGCCTTGGAATCAAGAGCTTTGCGATCTTAATTGATCCGGATCATCAGAAATTAAAGAATCTTGAGATAGTAATAGAACAAGCCAATAAATATGGCGCAGATTATTTTTTTATAGGCGGAAGCCTAGTATTACAAGATCGAATCGAGGAGGCGATAAAGTTGATACGTGAAAATTCAGAAATACCAGTCATTCTATTTCCTGGAAGTGGATTTCAAATCTCTATACAAGCAGATGCAATTTTATTTCTCTCACTACTTTCTGGACGGAATTCTGATTTTATAATTGGGCGACATGTTGAGGTAGCTCCGCGATTGCACGCTTCGAAGCTAGAGGTGATCTCCACCGCATATTTATTAATAGACGGTAAGTCAAGTAATACAGCTTGCTATATGAGTCATACATTGCCTATACCACATGATAAGCCTGAAATAGCGCAAGCTACTGCATTGGCAGCTGAGTATTTGGGAATGAAGCTTATCTTTATGGATGCAGGAAGTGGTGCGAATATGACGGTTTCCACTGATATGATTCACAAAGTACAAAAATCTGTACAATGTCCACTTTTTATCGGTGGAGGAATAAGAGATGCTGAAAAAGCATATGATATATTAAAAGCAGGAGCAGACTTAATCGTAATAGGCAATGTCCTTGAAGAGGATCCATTTCTCGTTCGGTCTTTTTGTTCTGTAGTAAAAGAATTTAGTAACATTGAAGTGAAAAAACCAAAGTGAGAGGAAAGGTATTCAAATCGACAGGAAGCTGGTATGAAGTTTATATAGAGGAAGAAAATAAAGTTTATGCATCAAGGCTTGTTGGAAAAATGAAGCTTGACAAATCATTCCTGACTAATCCTGTGACAGTGGGCGACGAAGTTGATATTACTAAACAGAATGAACAACAGGCAACTATAAATAAAGTATATCCAAGGATAAATTATATAGCAAGACAATCACCAAAGAGCAAACATCACATTCATTTAATTGCCTCCAATATAGATCAAGTCATTTTAGTAACTACTTTGCAAGATCCTACGTTTAAACCAGGATTTATAGATCGCTTTTTGCTTACTACCGAACCGCAGAATATTCCAGTGATAATCAATGTGAATAAGTCTGATTTGCATCATGATGAGGAAGAAAAATTATATCAAGAGCTAAAGATAACTTATGAAACCATTGGATATAAACTTCATTTAACCAGTACAGAAACAAAAGAAGGAATACTCGAATTAAAATCGATGTTGCTTGGAAAAACGAGTTTGTTTTCCGGCCAATCAGGAGTAGGAAAAAGTAGTTTGCTCAATGCAATTCAAATTGATCTCGGACTGAAGACACAAGAAATATCCGAGTCAAGCGGAAAGGGTACACATACCACCACATTTGCAGAAATGTTTCGAATGCATGAAGGGGGAAATATTATCGATACTCCAGGAATAAAATTATTGAGTTTTAATAATCTTGAAGTAATGGATGTGGCTCATAATTTTAGAGAGTTTTTTGCAGCTTCATCACTTTGTAAATTTGGTTCGCAATGCACCCACCGCAATGAACCAGATTGTGAAGTAAAGAAACAAGTAAATTTGAAATCGATAAGCGAATCTCGATATTTGCATTACATTACCATTCTAGAAGAAATCGAAAAGCAAAACCATTGGGAGAGAAGTAAGACTTATTAGTTTTATTTTGTGATTTCAAAAAATAGAACTTTTAATTTATTTTTGTTGCTCATTGAAATTGAAATATGCCAACTGAAAATCAAACGATAGATTCTTATATTTCTATTCAAACTAAAGAATCGCAAATTAAATTGCAAGAATTGCGTAAAGCGATATCAGAAGTGGTGCCTAATGCCACAGAATCCATTAGTTATGGAATTCCGACATTTAAATACTTTGGTAATTTAGTTCATTTTGCTGCTTTTAAGCATCATATAGGTTTTTATGCTTTACCATCAGCACATGAATCATTTAGTGAAGAATTGGCTAAATATAAACAAGGTAAAGGTTCAGTTCAATTTCCATTAGGTGAGCCTTTGCCTTTGAATTTAATCAAAAGGATGGTGCAATTTAGAGTAAAGGAAAATGAAGCAAAAAACAAGAAAAAATAAATTACCATTCCCACCCCTGATCGATAGGAGGTACTATAATCTCTTTTTTGTGTTTCAATCGGATCATCTGTCTAGATAAGATTTCTTGTGCGATGCTTTCTACAATGGAGCTCTGTTGAGGATTGCGAAGAATATGCTGGAGTTTTTCTTCATCAATATCAAGACGGTAGAGATATGAAAAAAGTAGGGCTGGATCGTGTTCCAATAATTCATGGACACGATTTTGGATCTCCAACAATAATTCACTTTCTTTCTTATTGGTGAAAAATAGATCAAGTTGATTTGAAAACATCAAATCCTTTTCATTGACACTCAAGTTTTTACTTTTATCCATTGAAGAAATTATCTAATTTTGTCAAAAATACATTAAAAAAACCAAATATCGTGTAAATTTGCAGCCCATTAGATAAAAATGGCGTGGTAGCTCAGTTGGTCAGAGCGTGCGATTCATAATCGCAAGGTCGGGAGTTCAAGCCTCCCCCACGCTACAATTTCTTATTTAAGTAAGAGATGAATGCATGATTGAATTAAAAACAAAAACCCTCGTGACATTTCACAAGGGTTTTTTAATTTAAACCTGACACCTTTTTTATTCTTGAAAGATCTACTTTAATTTTGTAAATCTTATTTTTTTAACTTTTGCAAATTTCTATTTGCTTGTTGTTTGATGATTCAAATTTAGGGTGAGTTTCGATATCTGTCAAGAGATATCTCAAAAAAAGGAATGTTTGAACAAATAATTGGCACATTGAGTCAATTGTTGGTATATTTAGTATCATGCTCTAATTTTAACCAAATTCGACATATTTTTAACCGAATAAGCTATTTTCTGTGAATTATTTAATTAAAATATGGCAATTTTATAATTTTAGAAAATTACTAGATTTTTAGTAAATGCGAAATTCTGTATGAACTAGTTCAAATTCCTAAATTTTAAAGAATTCTTAGTTTATTTTACAAATTTTCCAAAAAAGTGATTATTTTCGCCAAGAAATTAGCAATAAATCACTGTAAATGCTAATTTTTAATTGACTGGCTCCAAATTTTTTTTATCACTTTTTGATGATTCGAAATAGTAATTAAATGAAGTCAAATTTAAGTATTTTAGTAATAGACGATGATAAATTTCACTTGGATATTTTGGTGTCCAAATTGAAGTCCTTAAAATATAGCAACCTACGTTTAGCAAATTCATTTTCAGAAGCAACGAATTCTTTAATGGAGTCTATGCCAGATATAATTATTACAGATTATTATCTGGACCATAATAAAACAGCTCTTGACATTTTTAAAAATGTCAATATGAATTATCCCACTCCTATTATTATTATTTCTTCTTATTTTAATCATGAAGTGCTAAATCAAATTCAAGAAATACATCCCATTGATTTTTTATCAAAAAATGTATCTGAATTTGAATTAGACAAAACGATTATGCTGAGTTGCAATAAACTCGAAAAAATAGCAAAAAATACACCACTACATGAATTCGTCCTTGTAAAAACAGGAAAATTCTTAAAGAAAATCACAATAAATAACATTGAATACATTTCCGTTTATGGAAAATATTTAAAAATCATTTCAGACGGCAGTCCCTATTTGGTGAGATCCTCTTTGAATGATTTTGCAGCTAAACTTCCTGAAAATTTTATCAAAATTCATCAATCGTATATCATTAATATAGATTTTGTCCAGTCTATTAATGTGGATGAAAATATCGTCAGTGTAAAAACTGCACAAATACCATTCGCTCAAGCATTTAAGAAAATGCTATTGAGTAAGTATTATATTCCATAGGCAGCATTCATTAAAACTACTTTTATTTTTTTATTCTAGGGGGTATTCTAGGATCATTTTTTATTTTCATGGCACGTTTCATGACACATTTTTCTTTATTCAATCGTATTTATCCTTATAAGGAAATCGGACCAAAACCACCTAAATCGTTGAAAATCAATATAAATAAAAAATCCCCTTACTATTTCTAATAAGGGGAAATACACTTTTGAGGTCTAAAGCGGATTCGACAATAAATTGATATATAGTAATTTATAAATTTTTATATATGCAACGGTACGTCCAACGGTATGTTTTTGAAAAATTTAACTTGGGCAATCCTATTTGTGTTATCTTGCCTATAGGCGAAAATCGAATTTGATTGGCATTAACATTTGAATTGATTGTTCGAAAAATAGTCAATTTTTGGAATGAAATTAGTTTTGGTCGCATTATTTATTTTTCTATTCAGCAGCTTCTAATTCAAAATAATTATCTCCTGTCTCAAGATAAATGGCATTTTCATCATGCCCTATGCCTACGCTCATATCTTTTATCAAATCATATATCCTTGAATCATTGTCGATGCTCATTTTAAAAAGTTGATTCGTTGGAATTTTTGACTCATCTGATAAGTTTCTTTTTAGTAATTCGTCATTGATTCTTTGCGAAATCTCTAGATAGGTTCTTAACCTACTTACCAAATTGAACTTATAGTTTTTTACAATGGTATTAATTTTGAATGCCTTGCCTTCATAAATTGCACATCTTACCAGTTCCTTTTTATTCCAATCTATTAGAGTACTTTTCGTGGTCTTTAATTCTGTTGCGATCTCATCAAAACTTTTACCTTCGATTCTTGATTGAATGAACGCCTCAATGTTTTTGTCAAATTTAGAATTGTAGTCTGTTTTCATGTTATTAATTATTTTTTGGTTATCTAAAATTTCCCCATTCCTTGAGGTATTTCTTTAAATGGAAACAATGATTCTGAATATTTTTTCTTTCTTGTTTGAATCTGTTGTTTGAAGTTACTTTCTGAATTCCTAATGTTGTGAGCGATGTCGTAGCAAATTTGATCAATTTCTTTTCTGTCATAATTTGGGCAAAATTTCAGTTTCAGTTTTTCAAAAGATTCTGGATCACTATCTAAAAATTGTTTGACCGAATGTTCGGATAAAAATTTACTTGAATCCTTTTGATGAGATATATCAATACCAGTTATCACACATAATCTTTTGTTCCCTTGATTTGCGCTATCATTTTGAACTGGTACAAGATCCGATATTATATTAGTATGACCTTGTACCAATTCATAAATATTGATGCTATCATTAACCGTTGTGACCTTGTACCATTTTTCTAGTAGTTTATCGCCGATAATCTTATGAACATTATCGCTGTGACCTTGTACCAAATCCAAATATTTTTTTAGCTTCCTACTGAATTTTTGCCTACTTCGCCCTTTATTTTGCTCATAGAACTTTTGCCAATACTTTGGATTTTTCCAGTCTTTCAGATCTATTTTATCTTGGAGAGAAATATGTGTCTCATCAATGGTCCAGTCTGCTAATATGCAACCATTCCAAATTTTCAAGTATTTATCCCTAAGTTTGTCTAGGTTTCTTGGTTTCAATAAATCAGATAGATAATTGATACCTATATCTGAAAGGCTGCACCCTTTAATAATTTTCCATTCAAATCGAAAGTTATTTCCTTCGCGCTTATAGTTTTTCGCTTTGTCATACATTTTAATTGTATAGTTATCTCTTTTCTCAATGGTTATAAAATCACTTTCAGTTTTCTGAATTTTATATTTAAATGGCTGTAATGGAATCCCTTGACCAGTATGAAACATCATACTATTTGTGATTTTTGAACTCTCAAAGGGCAAGTTATGAAGGTTCAAACCTATTTCAATATGATGAATTTTAGTTCGAGCTGCATCTATGCCAAATTTTGCCAAATCTTGAAAGACATCTATCATTTCGTTTACGCCAAAATCATTGTAATTATGTTTACCGTCATTCCAGAAAACATGGTGTGATCCTTTGAGATTGATTTTACCATTCCTATAAATTTCAAAGACTAAATTTTTATAGTTCGCTGTTAGCTCTGGAATAATCTTAGATCCTCTATGATTTTGCTCTATTACTTCACCAGACCCATGTATAATTCGGGCATCTTGAGAAAATGTTAATTCTTTGCATTGCAAAAGAAAGTCTTTACCAACATAGCTAATATCTAAATTTGCATAATCAGTCATTGCATTGGTTTTCTTTGCACTTGAAAGTAGTTTTGCAAATATTTCATTTGGCTAAATTTGCCTACTGGACAAAAATTCGGGAAATAGTGTATTTCTGCAATATCCTTTAGTAAAATTAGACATATAAGAGATTTGCTATTTCCAGACAATTTCCAGTTACCGAAATAGACGTTTTGAGTACCTTCTAAAGACACTAGACCAGAAAAAAGTACTTTCTTTCTATTATTATTCCAACTTTCAATCATGAATATGTCTCCTTGATCAATAAATCGTTGTGATCTGGGAATGGATAGAACAAAGTATGGCAAATTGAGATGGTCCACTTTTTCTATACAATCGTAGGTCATAGGTTTGAGGGAGTTTTTACGATAAACTTGGATAATCTCTCTCATACTCTTTTACTTTTAGATTCCATACGCGTCATTGCATCGATCAATTCATCATACCTAAATCTGATACGATCTCCAATTTTGTGTTTTTTTAAAATTCCTTTGTTGGACCAGTCATGTAGTGTTGTACCACTGATCTTGAGAATCTCTTGAGCCTCTTTGGCTGTGAGCCATTCATTGTTATTTGCTTTGACTTCAAAATAATGAATGATACGCTCATCTATCTGTTGGAGCCGAGCATTAACTTGACCCATAAGAGCGATAACTTGATCTTGAGTTAAAATGTTAATTTGTGACATAATTATAAATTTGTCACAATAGTATGGGTTACATTCGGGGGGGAATTAGGGGGGGAACTCTCTAATTAATCAGAATTTAATAAACTTGCATCAAAATCAATGTCTAAGTCTCCTAGTATTCGCTTAACTTTTTTTATTGTTGGTTTTGTGTAAGGTGTATTTTTGGCACTTTTTCTACCATGATCTATATGAGTCAAATATCGGTCAATTGTTTCATGGTTACTGTGATTAATAATTACTCCTATTAATTTTGAGAGTTTAGACTTATCTCCCTTTAATTTTTCAGACAACAAATCAAATATTCCTAAAACTTTTAATAGTACCAGTTGAGATGGTATGGTGTCTAACAGTTCTATTGGTTCATATTTAAATCCAGATTTTATCCTTATTAAATTCTGTTGTTTATATGAATTAGCAACTAATAGACATTTGTCCAAAATCTTTATATTGAGTTCATACAATACAACTTCATATCCATATTCATAATAGTCCTCGTATTCACTAGATTCTCTATGTTCCTCCCAATGATATAGTGAGACACCAAAGTCAAAATTTGCTTTATTGTTTAGTAATGCTAAATTTATCCTAGAAATTTCCAGATCAATGAATTCATCATACTCATCATTCGATAACTCGTCAAGTTTATCTTGCAAAAAGGTATCGTAATCAATATACACAAATTCATTACTTTTTCGAATAATTTCATGCTCAGCAACTGCATTAAAATGCAAATGTTTATATATAAGTAATTCTAAGAACTTAACTTTTTGAATATTTGAAGTTTTTAAATATTGTTCATTATTATAAATTAAATTATGTGTATCGTCAACACTTACAATTGATTCAAGTATATTTTGAACTTCTTCAAGTTCATTTTTGTAATTTTTAAGTATATATTCCAAGTCGTCTTTTCTTAATATTTCATCTGATAAATCTAAATGATAAATCAAATGATGACCTTGAATTGGTATTAATTCAAAAATTTTTTCACTATTCATAACTATCTATTTAAAAAATTGATTTTCAGCCAATTTTGTAGCTGTTTGTTGCTTAGTGACACAAATATATTTCAAGAAATTACTTTCAGATTTATGACCAGTTATCTTCATAATCTCAAGTGAAGGAATCCCACTCAAAAACATTTGCGTAGCTGCTGTTCTTCTAGCTGTGTGTGTAGTGATAAGTGAATACTTAGGATATTTTTTGATCTTGGTTTCACCGTTTATTACCGATTTTCTCTCGATTATATCTCCAATTCCTGCATCTTTACAAATGGATTTAATCAGACGATTGACCGTCTGTTCCTCGATTTTGGGGGACTGATAGTCATACTTCTTTAGAATCTCTAGACCTTTGGGTTTCAAAGGAATGATAACTTTCTCTTTGGTTTTCTGGGTGATCATGGTCAATGTGTATCTTTTGTTTTGACCTTTTTTCAAATGATCTGAAGTAATACGCTTCAAGTCACTGAATCGGAGCGCTGTATAGCAGCCTAGAAGGAAAATATCTTTTGCTCGTTGTTTGGTCTCATCATTAGTAATTTGCCATTTTTCTAGTAGCTCGGTTTCTTCAGTAGTCAAATAAACATTGTCTATGTCTTCACTCAATGTTAAAAAGTATGGTTTTCTGAATTCAATATTGACATGAATCTTGTCATCTAATGCAGCTTGACAAATGACTTTTAGAGTCTTGATGACTTTACCGCATGAATTTATAGTGTAGTTTGACTCATTCAATAAGTGATCTACTAATTCTTTATAAATAGACTTATCAAGGTCATTCCATTTGATGTTATGTCCTGTTTTTACTTCAAATGAATGCCATGTCACTATGAAGTTCTTAAAAGTCTTAATTGTGCCGATGCTGTATCTTTTATGGATATTTTTTCCAGTAGCAATAAGTTTTTGACCTTTTTCTATTTGCTGAACAAATGACCTTGCATAGTTCAGAATATAATCCTGTGATAGGCTGTTTTCACTCGTAGTTGGTCTTTTGATTGCTATATCTGATTGCAGTACAGTTTTATTAAGAACATCGGTAAGTTCCAGAAAATCAGGGCTAATTCCTTGAGTTTTGCAATATTCAATATATTTTTCTACTGCATGAGCAATATTATCAATTCTATATCGAACATTTTTCAACAAAATTGGAATCTTGGGATCTTGGGCGCTGTATTCCTTAATTAATTTAGTGTCAATCGTAGGACGCCTTGTTTTATGATCCCATAATTCTGGAAATATTAGATATTTTAAACCAATCTTGAAAATTTTGCCATTAATAGATTTACGATAAGTCAAGGACGCTAAATTCAAAGAATTTGGTTTACTGACTTCAATTATATCTAAAGACATACATCACATTTACGTTATGCAAATCTAAACATTTTATCCCAACGGTACGTCCAACGGTATGTTTTTCTTTATTTCATAGTATTTATCCTTATAAGGAAATCGGACCAAAACCACATAAATCATTGAAAATCAATATAAATAAAAAATCCCCTCACTATTTCTAATAAGGGGAAATACACTTTTGAGGTCGAAAGCGGATTCGAACCGCTGTAGGAGCTTTTGCAGAGCTCAGCCTAGCCACTCGGCCATCCGACCTTTTATAAAAGGATTGCAAATTTAAGCATTGTTCGCATATTTTGCTTTATGTTTAGGAATTAATTTATTAAAAATGATTGATCGCAGAATACTTAGTGAATTGAAAGCCATTCATAATCAGAAAGATAGCTTGATTATAAAGGCTCCTGGAAGGATAAATATTATTGGAGAACATACTGATTATAATAATGGATTTTGTCTTCCAGCAGCTATTGATTTGGCTGTATTTATGGGAGTGAGCCCAAATGATTCGATACGTATTCATTCTATGGATAGAAATGATGAATGGGATGGAACTAATGCAATAAGGCCTGATTGGGCCGTTTACTTTAGTGGAGCGTTACGATTTGCAAGGGAAAATAATTTCTCAATCAAGCCTTTTCGTTTGGATTTTGGGGCTAGCCTTCCATCTGGAGCTGGTCTTTCCTCTTCTTCGGCCATTACTTGTGGATTCTTGTTTGCTTTGAATCAAATGAATGCTTGGAATATTCCAATTGAGAAATTGACACGCATTGCAGTAAAGGCGGAGCGAGAGTCAGGACTTGAAGGCGGTATGATGGATCAGATCAGTATCTTTAATGGTGCAAAGGATCATGCTCTTTTGATCGATTGTCAAAACTGGAGCTTTGAAAAAATTCCAATGCTAATACAAAATTATCAATGGACCATAGTGGACACTAAAGTAAAACACAAACTAGTCGATTCAGAGTATAATGATAGAAGTAGAATGTGCAATCAAATCGCAAAAAAGTGTGCAACACATTTTGGAATTGAAGAAAACCTTCGCATTGTGTATGATCTATATTCAGATCATTTATTTGATTTTTTGGATCCACAAGAGAGAGTTTTAGTACGTTACATATTCGAAGAAAACGATAGAGTTCGCGATATGAAATCTGCAATAATTAATCAAGACACTACTTCCCTAGGAAAATTACTTTACGATGGTCATGAAGGATTGAAATCAAAGTATAAAGTGACTTGTGAAGAATTGGATTTTTTAGTACAATTTTCCCAAAACTCTTATGCTTCAATCGGAGCTAGAATGATGGGAGGAGGTTTCGGAGGCAGTACATTACATTTAGTAAAAGAAGAAAATTTTGACGCATTTTCATTCGGTATTTCTGCGGCATATAAGCAAAAATTTGGATTTAATCCTGATGTTTTTAAGGCTCAAATTTCGAATGGTATTGAAATAGTTGTTTGATTTTAAAAAGCAATCGTATCTTAACAGAAAATAAACTGATAATGAATCGTTATATAATATCGCTAATGGTAAAACATATACAATTTTTATTAATTATTATTTTATTTACTAATTTTTTGCTTTCTCAATCCGTAAGAAGTAAATGTCTACTTCCAACTGAACTTAAAGAGTCTTCAGGAATTACTACAATAAATAATGGGAAGAGTTTTTGGCTCCACAATGACAGTGGTTCGGATAGCGAAATCTTTGAAGTAGATTCAAATTGTCAATTACTAAGAAAAGTGCTTATCAGTAATGCTTTACATAGCGATTGGGAAGCAATCACTGCAGATGATAATGGTAATCTATATATTGGTGATTTTGGCAATAATGCAAATAGCAGAAGGGATCAAGCAATTTATATTGTAGAAAATATAAATCAACATACTGGATCAAGTATTACTGCAAAAAAAATTGAATATTCTTATGCCAATCAATTGCAATTTCCTCCTTCGGATTTGTACAAGAATTTTGACATGGAAGCGTTTTTTTGGTTTAATGATACACTACATCTCTTTTCGAAAAACAGGACAATGCCTTTCACTGGTTATACCTACCAATACAAAATTCCGGCCAAAGAAGGAAGATATACTGTATATCCATCAGACAGTGTTATCACTGGAACAGGAAATATGAATTTGTATTGGGTCACAGATGCTGCCATCAGTCCTAGGAAAAATAAAATGATTTTATTGTCATATGATAAAGCATTCTTATTTTATGATTTTTCTGGATCTCAGTTTTTTCAAGGAAAAAGAAAGGATATCAATTTTAATCACATCTCACAAAAAGAGGGTATAATTTTTGGTAGCGAACACGAACTGTGGATCAGTGAAGAAGGAGGTATTCAAGGAAGCTCTTTGGCGAATTTGTATACATTATCTATTGCGGAATTATTTACAGACGTTCACTCATATGATACGGATAGAAAGCGTAAAAAAGATTGCCTTATTTTTGATCATGGAACAATGATATCATTTTTGCAGCGAGAGAAAATTGAAGATGTAATAAATTTGATGGGTCAAAAAATGAAGACAACAGAATTCATTACACCAGGAATGTATATGTTCAAACAAAATAACCAGAGTTTTTATTTTATTTTTAATTAATATAAAAAAAAAGAACCTGCATTCACATACAGGTTCCATTCACATTATGAAAAAACTTTAAAAAACGTTTCTTACTTTTCGTAGATCGATTGGATCTGAACTTTTTTAGGTTCAAGTGCGATATGATATTCTACATCATCTAGCCCTTGAATATTTGTAATTACTTTGTCTTCATATCCTGGCATAACAATCTTTACTGACAATACATTTTTTGGTATATTCGTCAAAACAAAAGAACCATCTGAATCTGTCATTGCTACGACAGATT
Organism: Saprospiraceae bacterium; assembly: GCA_016722295.1. Lineage (GTDB taxonomy): Bacteria > Bacteroidota > Bacteroidia > Chitinophagales > Saprospiraceae > Vicinibacter. Next base: position 80,346 of record JADKGL010000030.1, on the reverse strand, counting down.
GATTTCCGCCGAAGTCAAATGTAATAAATGCTGCCTCTAATTTGTGATTATTGCTTTTGTCAAAAAGCACGCCTTTCATCACACTTGGTTGATTATTCATAAACAATTGAGCATTGGATAATACACTCAAAAAAATCATCCCCCCAATTAATAATAACTGTTTCATAAACTCTATTTTATCTTTATTTATATTCTATCTAAGGATCTCGATGCATTCTAAACGTTGCATCATCATTACATATTATACTATAGAGACGTTGGGATGGAACAAAAAGTTTCCCCTATTCTACGAATGCACTTTTTTCGTCGACCAGTTTTAAACTAATTAACAGTAAGTGTAAAATTTTATTCACAATTTTTATATTATAAAAATATTTAATATGAATTTAGCTTATTGCTATACTCTAGAATCCTATACTTGCCTTTTTAAAAATGTGGCAAATTGTATTCTGCACATTCGTAAAAGTGGCAAATCTGAAATTATTTCTTTTTAAATTTAGATTCCAAATTAACTATTGCTATTTAAAATAATTTACAAATAATTTATTCTGTGTTAATCATAAGTTAATATGAAATGGTAAAATGATTATTTAAGTTTTAGCTAAAATTTTTGCTTAAAACAAGCCTTTTATTACTATTTGCTTATGAGTTTTTTAGGTGTAATCCCATACTTTTTCTTAAATGCTTCTATATAATGACTTGGATTTGAATAACCCATCTTATAAGCTACTTCATTTACTTGTAATTTGCCCGAAAGTAAATAAGTGCGCGATAAATTTAATTTATGATCCAGTAGATATTGGTATGGAGAATTTCCATAAATCTCTTTAAATGCTGATTTTAATTGAAATTCATTGAGTCCAACTTTTAAAGCAAGATCATGTATCTGTGGTGGATCATTGTAATTGGCTAATAAATATTCTTTGGCTTGTTTTACTTTCAATATAACATTTTCATTATTTAGAAAAGGGCAATTGGCCTTGCTCGCTTCTGGCTCGGAGAAAAATAAACTTAGAATCTCATAGGCTTTCGCTTTGCGGTAGAGACGCTCTGCATTTGGAGCCATCTGTCGAGCAAAAAGTTGATTCAAGACAAAGTAAAGTTCGGAAGGAATATCTTTTTCTTCATAAAATTTGTGATTTGAATTTTCTGGATTAAAAACCGGCGCTTGTTGAGATCCTGGTACGAATAGCTCATGTAGATGTTTTAGCTCAAGATTTAAATAGATCAATTTTACTTTAGTCTTTACATGCAGCTCAACTTCAAGATTTTTTTCAGGATTGAAGATCATGAATACTTTGTTTGGATTCAAACTTCGTGAATAATGAGGCCCAAATGAAAATAGTATAGCTTCTTCCAATCCAAATAGGATATGTACCTGTTTTGATTCAAGGACTAAAGGCAAAACTGACGATTCTTCTAGTTCTTGCCATTGTAGCCTGATATTTGTCTCCATTTTTTTTACTTTATTTGTTATTTTTTACAAAGATAATGTTAATTTTTTAACTTTTAATATAATTTTAAAACCATAAATACCTAAAATTCAATGTAATGTGAATTAATATGTCTTGGATAATACAATTATAAGCAATTTCATTTACCGATATAAATAATACTGATCCTGTTATTTTTCTAATGAGAAAGCTTCCAATTTTGCCCTTAATATGCGAGTTCATAATATAATCGCTCTTTTTGTTCTTTGGTGCAGTGTTGTAGCCAGTTCCTGGTCACAGACTGACACATTGACTTTAGATGATGTAGTCATTACGGCGACGAAGACTGAGCGAAGTTTAGTTAAAGTGCCACTTCCTGTGACGTTGATATCTGCAAAGGAAATCCAGAAAATAGCGTCTAGTCGTCTACAAGATATCTTAGCAGAGCAATCCGGATTGATTATCGTCCCTCAGATCAATGGACTTGGGAATGGAGTTCAACTTCAGGGCTTAAATCCAGATTATACATTGATTTTAATCGACGGTGAGCCTATAATAGGTCGATATGCTGGTACATTGGAGCTTAATAGGATAACTGTTGCCGACATTAAAAAAATTGAAATCGTAAAAGGTCCATCTTCATCGCTCTACGGATCAGATGCATTGGCTGGTGTGATCAATATTATTACAAATAAATTTTTGACAAATAAAATTAACGTAAATGTAAAATTGGCAGAACGAAAAACAAGCGATGCGAGTATCGACCTAAGTTATGCAAAAAATACTTTTTCAAATCAAATATTTTTCAATCACTTTAGTACAGAAGGTTATGATTTGTCAAAAAATATTTATGGTCAAACTGTTTCGCCGTATTCCAATATTACTGCAAAGTATAAATTGACTTATGAATGGAAACGAAATCATGAATTCCAATTTAGTGCAAAATATTTTAAAGAGAAACAAAATAATGAATACCAAGTCATTCATAGTCTTGATTCCATAAGAGTATATGGCAATGGGTATATTACAGATTGGAGTTTATTTCCTAGCTATCAATATAAATTTACGAACAAAACAAATATTATTGCAAGAACCTATATTACGAATTATGAGACAAAAACAGATTTAAAAGAATTGGAGAGTAAATCAGATTATTATAATGACGAATTTTCACAACGATTTATTAGACCAGAACTTCAATCTACTTGTAATTTTTCTAAACATCAGAATTGGACTGTTGGAGTAGGTATCGTAAAAGAATTTATTCGAACAAATCGGTATGGAGATCAGAATCAAAGAAAGCAACAAACTAATTATGGATTTTTGCAATATGAATGGAATCCTTTAAAAAATTGGAATCTATTGTCGGGTTTTCGTTATGATTACAATACAGTATATAAAGGCCAATGGTCACCTAAAATTGCCATTCAATATTCTGCAACAAAATCGTTAAGTTTTAGGGCTTCATTTGGTACTGGATTTAAATCTCCAGATTTTAGACAGCTTTATTTAAATTTCAACAATGCAGCAGCAGGCTACAGTGTATTTGGGACCGAAAACTTGAAATCCCAAATTGAAGAATTAATGTCGAAGCAATTGATTCAAGAATTGTTTATTCCTTTGCAAAATATGAATGTGTTGCGCCCAGAAAGCTCTACTGCATGGAATGGAGGCATTACCTACACCATTCGAAAACACAATATCACAACAAATGTATTTCGAAATGATATCAAAGATTTGATTGAAACTCAAACTGTCGCTTTGGCTACCAATCAAAATTTTATCTATAGTTATTCAAACATTAAACGTGCATTGACCCAAGGTATCGAAGTGAATTATCAAACTACGATTCGGGAGAAAATCAAGTTCGCAATTAGTTATCAATATCTTCAAGCGAAGGATAAAGATATCATAGATTTGATCAAAAAAAATCAAATGTTTGGAAGAGATCCAAATACTCTAGAAAGCTATAAAATCAAACAAAGCGATTATATCGGGCTTCCACATCGTTCTAGGCATTCAGGATTTGTTAAGGTAGGATATACGATACCAAAGATTGGAGTTGAAATCAATGTACGATATATTTACAGAGGATCCTTTGGCATAGCAGGAACCAATGGAACCGTAAATGGCACATTAATCAATTCATCAGATCGAAATTCTAATTCTATCATTGATAAATATGATGATTTAGTTTCACCATATGGATTGGTAAATCTTAGTTTGTCTAAAGAGTTTAAAACACAATGGATGCTTCAACTCGGTGCTGATAATCTCTTAAATTATACCGATCCAACCAATCAACCTACATTGATAGGACGCACAGCTTTTATTAAAATTAATTATAAATATATTCAAAATAAATGAAAATGAAAAAGTCGTTTTTTGTATTATTCGTTTCTTTACTTTTTATTGTGGCTTGTGATAAGACAACAAATGATCCAAGCTCTACAGCAAAATCAATTACAATTAAAGATCTTCCAGGTGATCCTACCACCGGCTTCGATCAAACTACAGGAATGCCAATTGGTGATAGTAAGAAGTTTACTTTTTTTAGATTCAGCGATAGCACGATTATTTCAAATGCAGACAGTGCAACAGCAAAATGGGATATTGGATTTAGATCTAGTACTATAATTTTGAATTCAGGAATTTCTGGTCCTGCAACTGCAGCTGGATTTATACAGAATGGTTTGTATTCCGAGATTAAAGAAATCTCTAATGATAGCATCTTTAAGACAGATGTTTCAGCAACAAATTTGGCTATAGGAAAGAATTGGTCTACCTACAATGCGCAAACATTGATATTGAGCCCAACACCAGGAAAAACATTGATCATCAAATGTAGTGATGGCAAGTATGTTAAAATGGAAATCTTATCCTATTATAAAGGTGCTCCAGCTTCACCCAATGCTATGGTAAATGCAGCCCGATATTATACATTCAGATATACATATCAAGCAGATGGTTCTAAAAAATTTGAATAGATAAAATTTGTCAATATAAATTTGCCAGTTGAATTTTATTATTTAACTGGCATTTTTTATTTTAGAAAATCTAGAAAAATGGAGAACTTTCACTGCTGTTAAGCAATTCCATTATTTTATGTATTTTTGCCTTTAAAATATTAATTTGTTGCATTATAAAATGATCATAAGACGCTTTTTTCAAATTCTACTTATTCTAGTTTGTAGTAATTTTCACCTGATTGCTCAGGCAAAAGTATTACTTATTGAGGATGAAGTAGACGGGCTTCAAATTAAACTAGATATGATCAGACACGCTCAGCATGAAGTGTCGATAGCTTATTATGCTATTTATGAAGATGAATCGGGTTATCGAGTTTTGGCGGCAGCAGTAGAAGCTGCTCGAAGAGGAGTTGTCGTCAGAATTATGGTAGAAAGTCTTGCCTCTAAATTGAGCAAGCCCTTGTTAGAATACTTGTGTAGAGAGAACATCAGTGTTCAGTTTTTCAATAAATTCTATTGGAAAAAATTTTATCGAAATATTCATTCATTACATGATAAATTACTCATTGTAGATGACCAATATTATCTTACAGGAGGTCGAAATATTACCAACAATTATTATTCAAATCTATATCCAAGTAAAAAAAAGTTTACTGATATTGAGATATTAGTTGAGGGAGAGTCGGTGGATCAAGCGACGAAATATTTTGATCATTTGTGGAACGTACCTTTTGCAAGCTTTTTAAATGATAATAAATCTAAGCGAAATCAAAGTAAAATTGAGAAAATTAAAATTAAATTTGATTCAATAATCCAACATGATTTAAGAAATGATTTACGTCGCTGGACTGATCTCTCTGTCATAGTCGCAAAAGCAAGTTTTATAAGAGATTATTATGATCAATTTCCCCGGACAAGATTCGTCACAAATAAAATGATGTCATTGATCTATGAAGCCAATCATACGATCAAAAGCGGAGTCTCCATATTCTGCACCACCGCGATTGATGCGAAGAGCCCTTCGTTCAGCCTCACAAAAAGGCACTAAAATACGAATAGTAAGCAATGCAGCTTTCGTAACAGATGTGCTAGTTGCTGCAGCGGTTTTTGATTTAGATCGAAAGAAATATTTGAAATGGAATATTCGTACATACGAATATGAAGGGCCTAAGACCTTGCATTCAAAAGCAATGGTGATAGATGATTATATCTCAGTCATTGGAACTTACAATTTGGATAACCTTTCTTATCGATTCAATTCTGAAACGATCACAGTGATAGAAGATAAAGCATTTGCAGCAAAAGTCTCAAAGATATTAGATGAGCGAATCTTGCTTTCTAAGCCAGTTTTTACAATTGACAATCCCAAGTCAACAAGAAACTTAAATTGGAAGCAAAAAATAAATTATGCTTTTCTAAAGAAGACCTCCATATTTTCTAGACCATTTTTATAAAATAAATTTGAAGCAAAACACAAATTAAAGGATTACTATTGGAAAAATACTTTTTTTAAACTACTTCTCGTTATAGTACTTTATCTCGATTCAATCATGGCAAAACCAATTTTAATTTTTCTATTTTTACTTTCTCTATTCAATGCATGTAAAAATTCGGAAGTTATAGAGAAGAAGAATGCACAAGGAATTGTTACTGAACGAATTCAACTAGCAGGAGATACAAGTGAAGGTAAAAATGGAGTTTATGAATATTTTACCGAGACAGGATTACCTAAAGAAATTGTGAACTATAAGAATGGAAAAATCCATGGGGAAAGAAAATTATATGAAAATGGCTTTTTGTATAGCATTGAGAATTTGAATCAAGGATTGTTTGAAGGCCAATATAAAGTTTTTTATCCTACAGGTAAATTGAAAGTAGAAGGTCAATATACTTCAAATGTAACTTCAGGTATTTGGAAGGGCTATTATGCTTCGGGTCAGTTAAAGGAAGAAGTGAATATGGCAGATAATGAAGAAAATGGTCCTTTTACAGAATATTATGAAAATGGCGCAATTAAAGTAAAAGGTACTTATCTTCACGGTACAAATGAACACGGAGAGTTGTTAATGTACGATTCAACAGGTGCTTTAGAAAGGAAAATGGATTGCTTAGAAGGAATATGTAAAACCACATGGAAACGAGAAAATACATCAAATTAATTATTGTTTTGTTGAGTCAAAACATTGCATTTTCCCAAACGGGAGGTCAACATATATTTCAATTTTTGGAACTTTCACCAAGTCCTCGCATTACAGCTACAGGTGGCAATGGCATCGGTTGGCAAAATGCAGAGGCATCAACTGCCTGGAGGCATCCAGGACTTTTGAATGAAAAAATGCATACCTCACTATCTGCCAATCATCAAAATTATTTTGATGGGATAAAATCAGGACATTTTGCATATTCACATTATGTAAGAAAATTCTGTCTTATGACACAATTTGGTGTGCATTATTACCAAACAGGCGATGTCATTCGTACAGATATTTATGGTGAAAATAGAGGTACTTTTTATGGGATTGAAAATGCTTTTTATGTTGCTGCAAGTCGAAAAGTAAATGAACGTATTACAATTGGAGCTGCTGTAAACTATATTAATTCTAAACTTGATATTTATCAAGCTTCTGGTTTATCGTTGAATACAGGAATTCATTATTTTAATCCAATTAAAAATCTTGGGATTGGATTCACTATTAGAAATATCGCACATCAATTAACTACATATCAATCCTCAAAGGAGAATACCTCACCACTTGTAATTGAAATGGGTTTATCAAAAAGATTAAAACATTTGCCATTGGTATATCACATTAGTTTGAAACATCTAGAACAATGGGATTTGAGATATGACAATCCTTCAGATCGGCAAAGCAATAGTGTATTTGAAAATCAAAAGGAAGCAAGTAAATTTGATAAATTACTTGGTAATTCATTTCGTCATTTTGGATTTGGTATTGAATTATTTTTAAGTAAAAAAGAAAATTTTATCTTACGTGCTGGTTACAATCCATTACTTTCTAAAGACCTTGCATTGGCTGATTATAGATCATTTACAGGTATTTGTGCTGGTTTTGGACTGAAAGTTTATAAGTTCAAAATTGATTATGGATATGCTCGATATCACTTAGCAGGAGGAACACATCATTTTGGATTTTCAACAGATATCAATTCATTTTTGAAAAAAGATTTATAAAACATTATTATTGAATAAATATTAAAATTTCCTTAGAATTTTATTTGAACAATAGCATTTATTGAATAACGAAAATTCATATATATAATTGATTTTTTAGTAAATTATTTTTGAAATCAATTGAGGAGAACTCTGGCCATTTTGCATAGAATTTACTTATTTTGCATAATGATAGTTATCATATTAAATTCAGGGTCATGAATCTTAAATATTTTCTACTCTTATTGAGTTTTTATGTATTGCAAATTGGCTATTCTCAAGAACAAAAACAGGACTTGGAGGTGGTAGAAAAATCTATTGCACGAATTTGGAATGAGGAAATGCTAAATGCAATAAAAAATGACTTCGCAAGACCTCCAGTTCACGCAAGAAATTTATTTCATCTTTCCTTGGCAATGTATGAAGTTTGGGCAGTTTTTGAGCCAGAGGCAAAAAATAATTTATATATTAAAAATAAATTGAATAAAACCTGCGAGTTTGAATCATACCCTATCCCGAAAGATCGGGCAGCCGCTATGCATGAAGCAATTAGTTTTGCAGCTGCAAGAATCATAGAAGTTCGTTTTCGAAAATCACCAAAATACCAGGCTACAAAAACATCAGTTGAATTGCTGATGAAGAAATTTAACTATAATATTGATAATTATGATAATGATTTTCGATCGGGGAGTCCGGCTGCCTTAGGAAATGCAGTAGCAGATTGTGTGATTGGTTTTGGATTAAATGATGGAGCAAACGAAAGGAATAATTACGCAATCCAAGAGTACAAACCCTTCAATCCCCCAATGTACAAAGATTCAAACGTACTATACATTATTCATGATCCCAATAGATGGCAACCTCTAAAACTTCCAGTGGCTATAGATCAAAATGGGAATCCTATCCCACCTTTGCAGAAATTTCAAAGCCCTGAATGGGGACGTGTTGTTCCGTTTGCATTGACCAAACCCAAAAAAATAATCCGAGATAGTATAGAATTTTGGATGTATCATGATCCTGGTCCGTTACCTAAATTGGATACAGTAAATGTCAATAATCAGCTCAGTGAATTTTACAAATGGAATATGGAAATGGTTATTGCATACTCAGCGCATCTCAGCCCTGATGATGGTGTGAAATGGGATATTTCACCAACAGGAATTGGAAATGTAGGTGAATTACCAAACACTTTTAAAGAATATCAAAAATTCTATGATGCAGAATCTGGAGCAAGTTTGGGTAAAGGATATGCTAAAAATCCAACTACTGGACAAGCTTATCAATCGCAAATTGTAAATAGGGGAGATTTCACTAGAATTATTGCACAATTTTGGGCTGATGGACCGAATACAGAAACACCGCCAGGTCACTGGTTTACTATGCTCAATAAAAATGTAACAGACAAATTACAAATAAGGAAATTCAATGGGAAAGGGAAAGAATTAAGTTTGCTGGAGTGGGATCTAAAGTCTTATTTCGTTCTAGGCGCGGCGTTGCACGATGCAGCCATAGCAGCTTGGGGAATAAAGGGATATTATGATGGTGGTAGACCAATAAGTGCAATTAGATATATGGGCAGATTGGGCCAATGTTCCGAACCAAATTCTCCGTCATATCATCCAGGGGGTTTACATTTAATTCCAGGTCTTATCGAAATTATTACAAAGGAAGACTCACTTTATAAAATTGATCCATTGAACTTACATCGAATAAAAGTAAGGGGCTGGAAAGGTCATAAATATATTGAAGATTTCGTAAAGACTACAGCAGGAGTGGGTTGGATGTTGGCAGAAGAATGGGAGCCCTTCCAAGAAGTTACTTTTGTTACACCACCTTTTGCGGGATATGTTTCTGGGCATTCGACATTCTCTCGTGCAGGAGCAGATGTCCTAAGTTTAATCACTGGCAGTGACTATTTTCCAAATGGGTTGGGCACTTATGAAGTAAAGGCAAGAAAGAAAATAATTAAGTTTGAACAAACTCCTCAGCAAGACATCACACTAGAGTGGGCGACTTATAGAGATGCTTCGAATCAATCTTCACTCTCTAGAATATGGGGAGGCATACATCCACCTTTTGATGATATTCCGGGGAGAATAATTGGATCAATAGTTGCAAAAGACGCTTATATAAAAGCAATAAAATTGTTTTACGAAGATAAAGATGGTGATGGGTATTTTTCTTTTGAAGATTGCAATGATTCAAACAAAAAAATTTATCCAGGAAAAAATTGTAATTCGAAATAAATTATTTCGAACAATTTATTCAATAAACAATTTTCCTGTTTTATAACATATCCCTTTAAATACAGCGACGATTTCGTCGAGTTGGTTCTTTGCAATCACTTGATAGGTGCCAATTTTTTTTGAGTGTGTGATGAGTTTTGCCTCGGCAATCAATACATCATTTTCCTTAATAGCTTTACAATGAGTCACCGATGTTTCTACTGAGACAGACAAGTCATTATAACTATTGCAAGCAAAAGCAAATGCACTGTCACACAATGAATAAACGATTCCTCCATGTGCTACATCAAATCCATTGAGCATTTCGGCTCGCACTGTCATTTTTAGTATGCACTGTCCATCATTGACCTCTACAGCTTCTATGCCTAGCCATTGACTAAAGCCATCCTTGCGATACATTTTTTCAAAAACTTGTTGTGAGATTTTCATGGACATTTCTAATTGTAAAAATTAATGCGATCATTTGCCATATTGCGCAATAATACAGAGCAGCGATAGCGTTCTTCATGATAATAATCAAAATAATAATCCAAAATCGAGACACATTTTTCAATACCAAAATCATCAGCCCATTGTAAAAGTCCTTTAGGATAATTTACACCTTTTGCCATCGCCATATCGATGTCATCACGACTTGCAATTTTATAGTATAATGCATCTGCTGCTTCGTGCAATAACATGCATAATATTCGTTCAAATACAGTCCTTGAAAGTTCGCTGTCTACTTCGATTAGTTTGTCTTTAGATTCATTTTCAATATAAAATCCTCTACCTGTTTTTTTTCCTAAGTAGCCTGCTTCGACCAATCTCTTTTGTGAGAAAGAAGGAATGTACTTTGAGTTAAAATAAAATGCTTTCCATACAGTTTCTGTCACAGCATAATTCACATCATGTCCTATAAAATCCATAAGTTCAAATGGTCCCATTCGGAAGCCACCTTCATTTCTCATGATCTGATCAATTTGCTCCTTTGTGGCGATACCTTCTTCATAGATTCGAATAGCTTCACCGTAATATGGTCGAGCGACTCGATTGACTATAAAACCTGGAGTATCTTTTGCTTGAACGATTGTTTTTTTCCAATTCGATACAATAGCAGTTGCTGTTGAAATTGTATTTGTATCTGTTTGAATCGCAGGTATAATTTCAACCAATGGCATGATCGGTGCAGGATTAAAAAAATGAATTCCTATGAAGCGTTGAGGATGCGAAACACATGCAGCTAAAGAAGTGATGGATAATGAGGATGTATTGGATGCGATGATGCATTGTGGAGATACCAATTGGTTGATCTTAGCAAATATTTGTTTTTTGATTTCAAAATCTTCGATAATTGCTTCGATGACTAGATCACAATTGGATATATTTTCAATCTGTTCACACCAGTTAACCTGTTGAAAATAGAGCAATGATTGTTCATTAGTTATTTTTGTTTTTTCAACAAGGCTGTCTAAGGTTTTTTGTAGTTTTATTTTTGCGTTTTGCAATGCTATCGGATTACTATCATAGACATAGACTTGATGTTGTTGCATCGCCGCGATTTGAGCTATTCCTAGACCCATAGTTCCGCATCCGATGACTGCTATTTTCTGCATTGTATATTTTTTAATGACATTTGAAATAATCAAAGGGTTCTTTACATACATTACATTGATATAATGCTTTGCATGCTGTTGAACCAAATTCACTGATTTTTTTAGTATCTAAAGAATTGCATTGGGGGCATTCTATTTGCTCTTGTTCGCCGAAGAGCAATTTGTCCAATTTTGATTTTTGGTGTGGAGCAGCGATACCATATGCTTTTAGTTTTTCTTTGCCTGACTCTGTCATCCAATCCGTCGTCCATGCCGGTGAAAGTACTGTATTTATTACGACATTATGGTAGCCTTCTGTGTTCAATAATTGCACTAAATCCATTGCAATAACTCCCATTGCTGGACAAGCTGTATATGTCGGGGTAATGTCTATTTGAACATGATTGTCTTCAAGAGTTACTTTGCGAACAATGCCTAGATCTAAAATAGAAAGTACAGGGATTTCAGGATCTTTTACTTGTTCGAGAATAGTATATAATTTCTCAATTTCAGAATCAGTAAATGCATTTTTCACACAAAGAAATTTGGCTTGTCTAGGTTTTTCTTTCTTTTTTCTTTGCAGCTGGAAACAGAATATTATTTAAGATCAATCGATATCCTGGTGAATTCGGATGAAGATTCAGATCTGTCGGAGGATCACCTACTTGATGCTGATAGTCTTCTGGGTCATGGCCTGCGTAGAAAGTCCATGTACCGAATCCTTGCGTGCCATGAATATATCTAACTTCATCCAGTGCTTTGGTTTCTCCTAGGACGAGTACATCAGATTTGATCACCGATTTTTTAAATGCAGTGGTTTGACCCATAAATCCTTTTACAGTCCGTGTATGATTTTGCGTAAGCATAGTAGGAATAGGATCCCATTTTGCTGAAAAATCAAAGAGAGTAAAATAATCATTTTCTGGTGCAATACTTCGATCTCTAGGGTTCTGATCTATGTTAGAGAATTCATAGATCATTGGATTTTTTTCTAAATAAAAATTTTTGAAAGCAAAGGACTTTGAAAAATCTAATTTACTGTCTGGCTCAGTATCTGCTGCATCTCCATCAAAGAAATGTGCACATATATCTGTTCCTTCTGCACATAAAGCGATATCATAAGAGTCAGTCGCACTGCACATAGCAAACATAAAACCACCGCCACCGACAAATTCTTTAATCCTTTTTGAGACCGCAAGTTTGAGCATTGAGACTTTAGAAAAACCTAATTCTGCAGCAAGAGTCTCTTGACGTTTTTGATTTTCAATATACCAAGGGTGATTGTGATATCCAGAATAAAATTTTCCATATTGACCTGTAAAATCTTCATGGTGTAAATGCAGCCAATCATATTTAGCAAGCATGCCGCCAATGATCTCACGATCATATATTTTATCAAAAGGGATTTCTGCATAAGTTAATGCCAAGGTCACAGCATCGTCCCAAGGTTGGAGTCTTTCTCCTCGCTCATTGAATTCAGGAGTATAAACTGCCACTTTTGGTGGTTTTTCGAGTTTCATGACTTCTTGATTGACCTCAGGATTTGCAATTTCAGCTTTGATTCGCTCAAATTCTCCATCAGATATGACTTCATAGCTCACATCTCGTGTGATACATTCTTTTTCAAATACTTTCGTACTTGGAAATGCGAAACTTCCTCCTCGATAATTGAGTAGCCAAAATGCCTCAACATTGTGATCCAGTACCCAATACGTTATTCCATAAGCCTTTAAGTGATTTTTCTGTTTAGGATCCATAGGAATAAAAATATAGGCAGCGCTAACTTGGCTAAAAAAGCCTAAGAGTAAAAGTAAAGTACTTAGTTTTCTAACGATTCTCAATTTTAAATGATTTAATTTAAGTCGATTTTTATAAACATTTGCCGTCTAAACTGCATTTCTATAACTTATTCAATGGTATTTTAATCATCTTTGCATTGACATTGTAACGTAAAATGGGGGAATTTAGTTTTCAATATCCTAGTTCGTTTCTTATTTTTTGCCTGTTATGCGGCTTAGGGTTAAGCCTATTACTGTATTACAAAGTTAACACATGGAACGATAGACCAAAATGGTTCGTTTTTACCCTTGCATGTTTGCGCTTTTTAAGTGCAAGTTTGATCGCATTTTTACTATTGAATCCTTTATTTAAAAATTTTAAGAAGGAGATTAAAAAACCTGTTCTAGTTTATCTAGAAGATAATAGTAAAAGTCTCAAAGCCAAAGATTCATCTTGGATAAAACCATATATCGACCAACGAGATCAGATGATTAACAATTTGGAAGAAAAATATGAAGTTAAAAAATTTGAGTTTGGTAATGAAACGAAACAAGATTTTAGCAATTTCTACAATCAATCCAAATCCAACCCTTATGCTGCATTAGAATATGTAGCAGATGTGCTTGATGTACAAAATTTGAAGGCAGTAATTTTGCATAGTGATGGGATCTATAATTCAGGGAGAAATCCTCTTTACCACCCATTGTTGAAAATGGCACCAGTGTATACTGTTTTGCATGGCGATACGGTTCCAGAAAAAGATCTTTCGATCCAACGAATTTATAATAATGAAATCATCTATAGCGGAGATAAATTTTCGATCCAAGTAGATCTACAAGCACATCATGCTGCGAATGAGAAATTTTTATTTCAAATATTTAAAGTGGAAGGCACACAAGTAAAGAAACTTCATGAAAGCACAGAATTGATTAAATCGAATCCGTTTTTTGTTGCCAAAGAAGTGTTATTGGAAGCTTCGTCTGTCGGATTACAGCGATATAAAGTAGTCACTTCTACAATTCAAGGTGAACGAAATACAAAAAATAATCAACGCGATCTCTTCATAGAAGTATTGGATGCAAAAAAGAAAGTACTTATTTATGCGCTTTCCCCACATCCAGACCTCAGTGCTTTAAAAGATGCAATGATCAGCAATAAAAACTATGATGTTTCAATAAAGTATTTTCCAGAAGCATTGACAAATGTCGATCAATATACCTTAGCTATATTTCATCAATTGCCTGGAGCGAATGCGCAGATTAGTTCTACGATCCAACTCTTGAATTCGTTTAAGATTCCTGCAGTATTTGTTGTAGGAAATCAAACTGACATTGTTGCTTTAAATGCAATACAAGATGCAGTACAAATCTCTGGAAATACTAAAAATCAAAATGAATCCCAAGCAGTCGTAAATTCAGCATTTAGTTTGTTTACGATGTCAGATCCATTGCAATCTTCCATTGTGAAGTATCCACCCTTGAGTGTACCTTTTGGTAATTTTAAGATAGATCCTACTACATCGACATTCTTATATCAGAAGATAGGAAAAGTGGAAACAAATTATCCCTTGTGGATTTTTCAAGATAAAGCGGGTCAGAAAACTTGTCTTATCATGGGCGAAGGATTGTGGAAGTGGCGCATGGCTGATTTTATCAATAGCAATTCATTTTTAAACTTTAATGAATTGGTGAGTAAAACCTTGCTTTATGTTGCGTCAAAAGATGATAAGAGAAAATTCCGAGTGAGCCAATCTAAAAAACTTTATGAAGAGTCTGAACCTATCCTCTTTACTGGAGAACTCTACAATGATAGTTATGAAAAAATTAATGAGGCAGAAGTTAAATTAGATCTCATCAGCAAGGACAGAAAAAATTACAGCTATTCTCTTGGTAAAAAAGATAATTATTATGAACTCAATATCGGTACATTGCCTGCTGGAGAATATTCTTATAAAGCGAGCACAACATGGAATAAAAAAGCGCACAGTGCAGAAGGAATCTTTGGAGTAGAAGCAATCGATATGGAATCAAACAATCTACTAGCTGATCATAATCTCCTACGCAATATGAGTGATCAATCCGGAGGAACTTCATACAATATGTCTACTATCACAGCACTTGAGGCGCAATTACAACAAGATAATACAAGCAAACCAATCATCTATCAGCACCTCGATATCAAGCCATTGCTAAATGAAAAAATATTATTTTTTATCATTGCATTACTGCTTCTTGTAGAATGGTTTTTGAGACGATTTTGGGGGAGCTATTGAGGCTAGAATTCACGCTCCTACGGAGCTTTAGAAATGGTAATATACATACGACCCTTTTAGGGTCGCTAAAATGGTTGAATCCTATGGATTCATTTTTTGGCTTTGAGATAAATTTTACAACACTAATTCGTTAGGATATTTCTTCCAAATTAGATGAGAATTTAAATTTAACTCATCCTTCAAATAGATGTTGCACTTTTGAAAAAGCAAATGATATTTTTGACCTAGAATAGGTCACATGATTGTAGAAAATTTATGAAAGCTTGTCTTCGACCCCAGCGGGGAATTTTCATTTCATCATAATAGTTGTATAAGCAATCGTAATATTCAATCACTGATATAAATCACCTCCCCACAAATCTTCTCTTAATTTTTTAAATTCTAAAATATAAATCCCACTAGGAATTTGACTAAGATCTGCATGGAATTTTTGATCATCACTTTTATAGAAATCTATTTTATAGTACTTTCTTGTTTGGCTATCTTTGAAGGGGTATTTCGCTCGTTTGGCAAATAACCCATCCCCAGCCCTTCCCTTGATAGGGAAGGGAGTTAGGTGTTATAAAATTATTATCTTTGAAAAATGAAAACATTAGATGCATTACATCTTGCCAGAGATTTAAGAAAAAACCAGACTTCTGCGGAAATGCTACTATGGTGGATGCTAAGAAAAAGACAAATCCATGGCATGAAATTTTTAAGACAGTTCAAAATTGAACACTCTAATATCAATGGTAAAAAAAATTATTTTATAGTAGATTTTTATTGCCATGATGTAAAATTTATTATCTAAGTTGATGGAAAAATTCACAGCTTTCAGCCCGATTATGATCGAGATAGACAGACAATTTTAGAAGCTATGGGGTACAAAATATTTAGGATTAAAAATGAAGAATTAGAGTTGGAATCAAAGATATTTGAATTAAAAAATAATATTTTTAAATTAATACAAAGCAAATTAAAGTAAACGAGCTTTTACAAAAGCTAGTCCAATTTAAAGTAATGTCTTCAAAAATAGAATTTTTTTAAAACAAATTATATTTCCCCTTCCACTAAAGGAAAGGGTCTGCGAGGAACCTGCAGTTATTATACTGTATATTGAGGTTTCAATTTTTCACCTATTTTACAGGTTTCTCACTTAAAAACCTAATTTTGTATATTTTTAAAACATAAATCCCACTAAGAATGATTTAATTTGGAGTTAATCTGAATCGGAATTTTAATCAGTCTCTCAAGTCTTTATGTTTAAACCATTTTCTGCCAGTTTCAAGATTTTATTTGCTCATTGATATAGGATTTATTTTGGTCATACCATTTAATAAATAAGTTAATCCAATAAATTCTTCATTATTATTTTTGACTAGGTGAAATAACCTTTTAGGTACACATTGTATTACAGGTTTGCCGTAAGAAAAACTAGACTTCTCTGAAATGCACTAACATGTTTGAATGCTTATAACAGGACAAGATCATTAGCTTAATTGATGGAGTCCATCTCAAGAATTGACCTCTAATTGATCCCAAGGTAAAAAATTAACTTTTATAGTAAAGATTCTTTGTTGTGAAGTAAAATTTATTTATATCATAAGTCTGATGGAAAAATTCACAGCCTTTAGCAACTAATGTGCATGTCGGATAATTTGAAAAGCTGGAGCATTTTTAAAAGCTTAAACTTGGGTTCAAGAGTTGATTAAACCAATCAAGAATTAGAGTTGAATCTTTCCAAAATTTTTGATACTTGAACTAAAACTCAAATCTTTTTAAATTAATACAAAGCAATTATAAAGATTTTACCAACTATTTTTGAGTATATACCAATTTTAAATACAATTAAAATTTTAAACAAAATCATGTTCCCCTTCCCTAACAAGGGAAGGGTCAGGAGATGGGTTATTCTTCTAGCAACTCTAACTTCACCTCACCACAAATTTTCTCCTAACATTATCATATTCTAAAACATAAATCCCACTATGAATTTGACTAAGATCTGCATGGATTTCATGAGCGCCATTTTTATAAAATCTATTTTGCATTTCTGTCCTGAGAGGCTATAAATTATAGGAATGGTAAGTCATTTAGCTTAAGATCAAATCGAATAGTTAAAGTTGAATTCACAGGATTTGGAAAAAGTTCAAATCGATTTTCTTGATGATCGTATTGTGCTACTGTGCCTTGATATTCGAATGCGCCAATATCGATTTGACCTTGTATCATTTTTACTTTTTGTTTGGCATCGTAGGTATATTCTATATTTGGAATTAAGGAAATGCCCAAGACATTTTCTTGAATATCGATGCCTCGATTGATCGCCATAGAGTTTGGAGATAAATGATAATTATATTGAACTGCATCCACAAATCCTGCTGAAGATATCATGCTATAATGCAAATTATTTGAACTGTCTATTCGTGAAATATTCCCCACTATAAATCCTGCTGTGTTTGCACCTGCAATGATATTATTTTTTGCAAAAAGAAGTGATGTTCCATTTTGGCATTGAATGAAACTTCCTCGATTTTTTTTATTGATGAAAGTATTGTTCACTACATAGCATTCATGTGGTGCGGCATTACTCAAGCCTTCTAGTCCATATCCAAATAAATTGGTATTTGCCGATGATTCACCTTGTTCGATGATATTTCCCATGATGATGGAAGTGCCGCCATTGGGCAGGTCTATAGTCCTACTGTCCACAGTATTTTCATTTGAGATTCTATTGTAAAGGATGATATTATATTTTGCGCGACTCTTTAACTCGTGGCCTTCTGCAATCGCATCTTTTGAATAATTATATCGAAAAATAAAAGTATCAATATGACCAATGTAGACATTGTGCTGATATCCAGGATTTGAAGGACTTCCATTATTTTCAAATACATTGTGTTCCATAATGATAGTACAGGAGGCAATTACACCACAAAGCAATCCCATTTCATTGCCTACAAATCGACAATTTTTCACCAAGACATTTGCACCTTCTTGACGGATTCCAGCACCATTGTGATCGACTACTTTTGCATTGGCAAATTCGATATTTTCTATAATGCAATTTTTTCCTCTCACCACAAAAATTCCTTTTCCATTACTTTGATCATTAGCAATGTTTGCACCTGCTTCCAATCTCGGTCCATTGCCTTCACCAAGAATATAAAGTTGATCTGCGGTCCAACTCACTTGTACGACATCGCGATAAACAGCTTCTGCAATGCTCACTGTATCACCATTTTTTACAAGAGCTTGAACATCCTTGCAAGTCTTATAATTTCGATTCGGTCCGACATACCAAATTGTTGCCATAACACTATGAGCCATTAGAGAAATGATAATAAAATTAAATAATTTCATCGCCGAAAATATGGATTTTTTTTCATCAGAAATAATATTTTACCCAAAAATATGTAATTCGGATATTTGATTACATTTGTATCAAAATTTTAAAAAATGAAAAGCGTATTTGAAAGAAATAGTGTAGATGAGATCCTAAATAGAATTGATAAATTAAATCCAGACACCAAAGCGCAATGGGGAAAAATGTCTGTATCTCAAATGTTGGCGCATTGCAATGTCACATATGAAATGATTTATGACAACATCCACCCTAAACCAAATGCCCTCATGAAGTTTATATTAAAACAATTCGTTAAGGGGAAAGTAGTCAATGAAGGCCCTTATCCTAAAAATTCTCCTACTGCTCCTCAATTTTTAATCAAAGGAGATAGGGACTTTTTAACTGAGAAAAAAAGGCTAAAAGAATACATGGAACGGACGCTTCAATTGGGTAGTGCCTCATTTGAAAACAAAGAATCCCATTCTTTTGGAAAACTATCCATCGCAGAATGGAATAATATGATGTACAAACATTTGGACCATCATTTGGCGCAATTCGGAGTATAAATGGGCTCAAAATCGATAAGATTCCCAATTTTAAGCCAAAAAATAGGCTAAAATGAATAAAATAGTAGTCTATATTCAAATACTTCGTTAATTTTAACAAACGAAAACCATTTTCTAACTAAATAAAATAAAATATGTCAAATCAAACTGGACATCCTAAAGGTCTCTACTTGCTCTTTTTTACTGAAATGTGGGAGCGTTTTAGTTATTATGGAATGAGAGCGATTCTAGTGCTTTTCTTGACGAAGCAATTGCTCATGGACAAAGGCTTGTCCTCAGAATTATACGGTACATTTACTGGACTTGTTTATCTCACACCTATTATAGGTGGATATATGGCAGACCGTTATTGGGGCAATCGCAAATCCATTCTCCTAGGAGGATTATTGATGGCTGCTGGTCAGTTCTGTCTTTATTTTTCTGGAGAGGCTTCAAGTCACATGTTAATGTATGTGGGACTTGGACTTTTGGTTTTTGGAAATGGATTCTTTAAACCCAATATCTCTACGATGGTAGGACAATTATATCCTGAGAACGACAAACGATTGGATCCAGCCTATACAATCTTTTATATGGGGATCAACTTAGGTGCTTTCTTCGCACCATTAGTCTGTGGGTATTTGGGTGAAAATGTCGCTTTCAAATGGGGATTCCTCGCAGCTGGAATAGGGATGCTGATTGGGACAGGAGCTTTTTATTGGTTAAAAAGCACATACCTAGTGTCACCTACTGGATATCAGATCGGAGCAGAACCTAACAAAGCTAGATTAAAAGAAGGTGAATCACAAACTACCAGTACTTTTGAAACCAATCAAATGTTAGCTATCACATTGGGATCCTTTGCATTATTTGCATTGTTTTATTGGGGTATAAAATTTGATTTTTTTGGGTCTATAATTTTTGCATTAGCGATCAGTATTCCTATGACGATCATTTTGGATCGCTCTTTGAATTCAATGGAAAAAGATCGAATTTGGGTGATTTTTATCGCAGCATTCTTTGTGGTATTTTTTTGGTCAGCTTTTGAACAAGCTGGAGCATCACTTACATTTTTTGCAGATGAACAAACGAATAGAACATTTTTTGGTTGGACAATGCCAGCCAGTTGGTTTAATAGCTTTAATGCGATATTCATAGTAATCTTTGCCCCAATATTCTCAGCTATGTGGTTGCGGATGGGTGATAAGCAACCTGCATCGACTACAAAACAAGCTTTAGGATTATTGCTTTTAGCATTAGGTTATTTCTATATTTCATTTGGTGTAAAAGGTGTGGATGCTTCATCTAAAGTAAGTATCTTTTGGTTGACAGGATTGTATTTGATTCATACTTTTGGTGAATTGTGTTTATCACCAATTGGATTATCCATGGTGAATAAATTATCACCAGCTCGTCTCGCTTCATTATTGATGGGTGTCTGGTTTTTAGCAAATGCTACTGCTAATAAATTTGCCGGTATGCTTTCAGCGCTTTATCCAGAAGAAGGAAAACCAACTTCATTTTTAGGATATGCAATGAACAATACATATGATTTCTTTATGCTGTTCGTAGTGATGGCAGGAATCGCAGGTGTGATACTTTTATTGATGTCAAAATGGCTTCAAGCAAAAATGCACGGCATTAAATAAATGAAATTTATTTAAAATAAATAGAAAACCCGTGTCATAGAGATACGGGTTTTTTTTATGAACTAATTTTATAAGCTTATTGTTTTATACTAAAAATATAGATTATGCCTAATGTTTCTTTTGAACAATTACAAAATATGCTTTCTGAGTTAATAATCAGTCAAAAGGAAACTGATGCAAAGTTTAAGGAGACTGAAAAAATATTGAATCATAAATTTTCAGAGACACTTGCTATGATGAAAGAAACTGACGCAAAATTCAAAGAGACAGATGCAAAATTCAAAGAGACAGATAAAAAAATTAAGGAAGCAAACGAATTATTCACTTCGCAATGGGGTAAATTAATCGAAAGTCTTGTCGAAGGTGATCTAATAAATCTTTTAAGACAAAAAGGAATAGATGTTCATGATACTTCCCAGCGAAGAAAAGGGAATCACAATGGAGAAAATTATGAATTTGACATTATTGCACATAATGGTACTGAGATAGTCATTGTGGAAGTTAAAACAACTCTCCGAGCAAATGATGTCAAGCGCTTTTTATCTAAATTATCCAAAGCAAAAACTTGGCTTGCAGAATATCATTCTTTCAAAATTTATGGCGCTATGGCATATCTTAGAGCGGAAGAAGATTCAGATACAATGGCTATGAATAATGGCTTATATGTGATTCGAGCTACCGGAAATTCAGCATCTATTATCAATAATGATAATTTTATACCTACAATTTTCTAATTAGTTTACTTCTAAAATATAATTTATACTACTACTTTCTTGATAGTTCAAATAGAATATTAAAAGTACGAATAATTGAATAAATAAAAAAACCTGCATCAAACTAACACAGGTTTTTCATATTATAATTTCTATTCCAAAAAATCTTCTCCAATGGTCAAGACTTTAGATCTGGATTTTCGACTTCGAGTCTCCATATAATTCTTGATTGCCGTCTTTTTGGTAAGCCAATTTTTCCCTTCTTTGAACGCATCTATCTTTCCTTGTCTAGCCAACAGACTGATGTACTCTTGGCCATAAGGAAAGGAAGGTTCACTCACTATCTTTGAGATCTCCTGATACTCTTCATAAGTATTTTCAAGACTGCTTAAATAAATATCTAGACTCCTCTCTATTGCTTGACATACCAATAAAACCAATTTTGAGTAATCACCTTCATTGGCTTTATTCAAGGCATCATAATATTTCTTCCGGTCATTTTTTAATATAATCGCAGGAGGGTAAGAACGCCTCATCAAAAGTAAATTAAAGATCAAGCGCACTGTGCGTCCATTACCATCAAAAAATGGATGAATATGTACAAATCTGTGATGGAATATCGTAGCGCGAATTATATCATCCAAATGATCCGAATGATTTGCCCAGTCTATCAATTCTTCCATTAATGCATCGATCTTTAATGCATTGGGTGGAACAAAATTGGCACCAGAAATTCTTACGCCAGAATTGCGAAATCTTCCAGCATATTCTTTTTCTATCTTCTGTAGAACCAAACCATGAACTTCACAAATCAATCGTCTGGTTAAAGGCTCTTGACTACTCACCAATTGCTCAACAAACTCTATAGCATCATGATGATTCACAGCTTCAAAATGTTCTCTCAATGACTTGCCTTTGATCGTAAAGCCATCTTCAATCACCATCTTCGTCTCGCGCAATGTTAGGGTATTTCCTTCTATACTATTGGAATTATAAGTCCATTCTAGATTTAAGCTTTCCTTCAGCTTAGCTACGGCATAAGAAGGAAGTGGCCTTAAGGCATCGAGCCTAGACTTCTTCTCTTCGATCCTTTGGAGATAGGATGATAGACCATCAAATTCATATGGATAGTTCTTCCAGTTCATACCCACAAAGTTACATTTTTTCTTAATATCGGTATACTTTATTTTTAACACATACCAATATTAAGAAATAATTACAACTATTTACAATTATAAATTATTGTATATCAATGATTTGCATTTTTACTTTATTTATCGTTATAGTATCATTTTTTCTCAAACCGATAATACTTTGTCCTAATGGTGATTCTTCTGAAACGATATAATACTCTCTGTCTTCAAAATTGACTTTGCCAAGTCCAATAGCAATTAAATAGAATTTTGTGTCTATTTCAACGAGTGATCCTAAGGCAATCTCTTGTGTCCCAGTTTTAGATTCTATGCTTTGAATTTTCTGTAAGGCAAGGAGTGACTCTTGATATTGTCTCGAAAACATTTCTTTCTCTAGATGTCCCATTGCTCGTCCAGTCTCGAATTTATCACCCGCACTGCTTTTTTCATTGTCATTGGCAGATTCTTGTGCTCGATTCATTGCATCTTCTGCGTTCTTGAGTCGCGCTTCAATCAGCTCTTTACAATGTTGGAGTAATTTATTTTTGATAGACACGTGGCTTAGTTTTTATCAAAGTTATGCATTTATCTTTAGTTAATGATTTCGAAATTGTGGTTTATAGAATTAATGATTATATTTGTTAAAAATTAATGATCATTGAATACAAAATTGATGAACAAGATTTCTTGACCTACCAACTTTGGAATGCTTCTCGATCTGAGGCTATTCAAAGAAAAAGACAAAGGACAAAATATTTGTTTTTAGCGTTTTACATAGGATTGGGATTATATTCATTGTATGATGGCAAAACTGTTTTTGGATCAATACTTTTAATTGTTGCTTCAATTT
Organism: Saprospiraceae bacterium; assembly: GCA_016722295.1. Lineage (GTDB taxonomy): Bacteria > Bacteroidota > Bacteroidia > Chitinophagales > Saprospiraceae > Vicinibacter. The sequence goes on along the minus strand of JADKGL010000030.1, from coordinate 56,683 downwards.
GGTTTTATGTTTATCCCATTTGGGAGCGAAGTAATTATAGTAAGCATTTTAAGAAGATCATAGATCGGAAGTATAAGAATAAACTTGGTCGAGTTGCTTCTTTAGAAATTCAAGATAAGTATTTTATTATAATAGATGATGGTAGCGAATCGAGAATCGCCACTACGGAGATCACAGAAATGTATGAAACTGGTTCAACAGTTTACGTCAGTTTGCAAAATGGTGTAACATTTATATTCCCCAAACTAAAAATTAAAAATATAGATGCCTTAATTGCTCGATTAAAGGACTTAGCATTAAACTTGGGAATTATCTATCGAATAGATTTAGAATGGGAGTGGAAGTAATTTAGGCTAAAAATACTTCTTGTATTTTCATAACCAAATTCATAGTGGATTGGATTAATTGTATTTTTATTCAACAAAATGGTAGCAATAACAAGCCTATAAGTTGAAAATTGGAAACTACGAAAATTAGATTTTGATTTGGAGCTTTTTGGATTGTTTGAAACGAAACTTTATTCAAAAAAAAGAGGCCGGAACCGAGCGGCCCGACCTCCTTAATAATAACACTATGAGAACACCCTAAATTACCTAATACAACGCCATGAGATTGCGAAAAGTTCACTCCATATGCTAATAATTTGTTAATAAATAAAACTTTTTTAAAGCGATTCTACTATGAGTAACTATGAGGCATTTTTGTCTTATAATTATGTTTAATATCGATATTTTATATTATAATTTTGCAATTTATTGAAATATAAATTTATTAAATTGTATATTTTCAAACTTTATGGAAAATGTAAAAACTGCAATTGAATTGTATTCTTGATTTTATATTTTCTCTAAAAATTTGTATAATTCGTTGTGAAACAGTTATTTGTGTAATTTTTCCTAAATTTTGTTTTTATTTTATTAGTTCACCGATTTGAGGAAAATCAGAATCCAATAGAATTTTGTCAAAAGAGATAAACACAATTTCAATGACAAGTGATGCTTCGTAATGGGTCCAATCCAAAGGGCGAAGAGAGATAGATTGAGCAAAATACAAGGAGCCGATTTTTCAATACGAAAACATTTCGACTTGAATTCAATAACAAATGATAAATTTGCAGTCCAAAAATCAAAGGAGAGATGTCCGAGTGGTTTAAGGAGCACGCCTGGAAAGTGTGTGTACCCCAAAAGGGTACCCAGGGTTCGAATCCCTGTCTCTCCGCAGCATTATATTTTATAAAAATAAAAAAGCTCAATCTATTCTGGATTGAGCTTTCTGCCTTAGATTTTATTATTGTAGAATTGTAAATTTACCTTCTGTTACTTCAGCAAATGTATTGTTTGCCGAATTAGTGTGTTTCGCCATAAAACTAAATGTACCTACTAGTGCTGTAGTGTCATTTCTTGAAATGTTAATTGTCCCTGTTCCGCCTTGGGTGGTCGCATATGAATTTGCTGCACCTTCAATAAGTTCTCCAGAATTTGGAATCTTAATTATTATTTCACCAACAGATGTACTTGGAAAATAGAGATTCAATATTTGAGTTCCTTTTGTAGCAACAATTTGATTTGTGCCGCTGAATGTGTTCAACTTTACTTCCATGTCATTGCATGAATAAGTTACACCTTTGTATTTATAACTTAGGGAAGTAGTTCACACCTCAGATTCATCTTTTTTACAAGCAATCAAAGTAGCGAGAAGGAAGAAAATAAAAATTGTTTGTTTCATAATTTTAATTGTTTTTGTGTGGAAAAAATTTATTTATTTATTTTTAGATTATTTTGAATGATTCCAACTAGTTTATAAGCTAAATATGCCATTGGAATATAAGCGACTATCAAATCAAGTGCAGTAAACCAAATTGGTGATGGTAGCAATGAGACCATATATACTCCACCAAATAAGAAAACCATACCAATTATCAATGCATGTCTCAGCTGATTATTGGCCGAGATCCAAGCTGCAACAAATGCTCCTGTTAAAGTGCCTATAGCATGGGCAAAAAATGGAGAAATGAAGTGCTTTGGTTCAAATGAATGCATGGCAGTTTTTAAACTCTCAATATCATTCACATTTGTACCTTCTGGTGGCAGAATTAACTGATTGCCTAGAGATAAAATTCCACCATTAATCATGCTTCCAGCGACCAAGCCTGCTATGACTGCAAGTATATTTCTAAAGATTGGTTTCATACGATTAGATTCTTCATGCAATTATACACAATATTATAAAAAAAAGTAATTATATTTATTTATAATTTTATAAAACACAGTATGAATAGTGAATCTTTAAATTGAATTTGTTCAATTTATATATTTTGATTCATAATTCGCTAGCTTAATATGGGCTGCATTTGCTATTCGAATTGCATTTTTTTTAAGTCGATTTTCTAATTTTGCAATTTCCCAAATTGCTACTTTGAGATTATTAACTCGGATTGAAGTTGGAAACGGCGAAAGCATCAAACTGCCCTCTACATCTGTAAAAATGAATGCCTCTAGTCCTGAAGGGGTATTGTCATTTTTTAAAATTAAATAAAAAGGCTTAGAAATATTTTTTTCATTTTTTAAATTTGCATCAATAAAATATCTCGTATCATAATTGCTTTTTTTCCACTCTACGATATCCGAATCATAAATGAAGTTTAATTTGGAAAAACTATAATCACTTTTGAAAGCATCTATTATTGAGCGATTAAATTGATCTCGCTCAGTTTTTGTTTTGTCTATTATTTTTTGAATTTTTGAACGTGATTTTTCATTTTTTGCATTTAGTTCTAACTGGTGTGCCAAATAGTCTAATTTCTTTTTTTCTGATTTCAATCGAATGATCAAGGTGCCACCTGCAGAGAGATTCCTAATGCACGAGTCGTTTCTAGATTTTAGGAAGGTAGACGACTGGGCGAAAATTGAAGAATTCAAATTGTTAATGAATAGTAAAAACAATAGAGTCATATATTTTAAACAAAATACATTTGCGTTTATTTTAGTCATTGTTTTGTTTAATTTTAGATAAAGCTGATAAAATAATCATTGATAATGTTTGAATTATATATAAAAGCACAAAATAAAATTAATATTGTGATCTATTTATAATTCGACTATTTGTAAAACGCACAAAATTAAAAATATATGTCTCAATACATCGACATTGAATCATTGAATCAACAAATTGCTATTGAAAGTGCATTTTTGGATAAACTCATCGCCAATCAGTCAAAAATAATGGTTGGTCAATCTCATTTGATGAATTCACTTTTATTGGGTTTGCTCACAAAAGGGCATGTTTTGTTAGAAGGACTTCCTGGACTAGCTAAAACGTTGGCAATTAAAACTTTGGCGAGTAGCATAAATGCTCAATTTCATCGGATTCAATTTACACCAGACTTACTTCCTGCTGATATTATTGGTACCTTGGTTTATAATCCAGGTGATCACCAATTTACAGTGCGTAAAGGTCCTATTTTTTCAAATTTTATATTAGCTGATGAGATCAATCGCGCACCGGCTAAAGTCCAATCAGCGCTTTTAGAAGCTATGCAAGAGCGTCAAGTAACCATTGGCAAAGAATCTTTTAAATTGGAAGAGCCATTTTTAGTTCTAGCAACCCAAAATCCAATAGAACAAGAAGGTACTTATCCGCTTCCTGAGGCACAAGTCGATAGATTTATGATGAAAGTGATCGTAAACTATCCTTCAATGCAGGAAGAAATGGAAATTATGCGACGCAATCTTTCAGGTGAAATCCATCAAGAAATTACTCCAGTTATTCATCAAAATGATATACTAAAAGCAAGGGAATCTGTGAAAAAAGTATATATGGATGAACGCATCGAGAAGTACATTTTGAACATTATTTTTGCTACAAGAAATCCAACACAGTTTAAATTGGATGATATCGCAGATCTAATACAATATGGAGCTTCCCCAAGAGCCAGTATCTTTATGGCTATGGCTGCAAAAGCACAAGCATTCATAAATCATAGAGGATTTGTTATTCCAGATGATGTACAGTTTGTTGCAAAGGATATATTGAGACATCGTATTGGATTAAGTTTTGAAGCAGAAGCAGAAAATATTAACCAAGAAAATATTATTTCAAAGATATTATCTAAAGTAGTCGTACCATAACGGCGATAGATGAAAAAAAAGCTTAATATCGATCGTAATCTCGCAAGAAATTTCTTGTGGTTCATATTATTTAGCCTATGTAATGTTGGCATTTTTGCACAGAATTATTTGTTAACTGAAGAAGTCAAAGCTTTGTTTCCAAATGTACAAAATGGGGTATGGATCTCACACTTCAATAGTACTGCTATTGACGGAAATAAATATATTTTAAATTTGGGTTATGATGAACATGATTATAGAGGAATTCTTCAGAACATCACTTCGAATGAAAAAATATTTATAGAAGGTCGTTATGATCCAATAGAACTGAAATGGATTGGATTTGATTCAATCGATCAAATTAAATATGATATCATAGGCTTTAGAAAGGATTCTGTCATACAACTTGATATTATCTCAAAAGATAGAAAGAAAGCAATGAAGATGAATTTTATTATGCAGAATCGCGATTTATTTAAACTATTAGATTGCGCACCTTTTTTGTTTTGTAAAATATACCAAGCAGAGAATAAGCTGACACGATTGAATCTGCAAAGAAATGAAGATGAAAGTATTTCAGGATCAATTTTTCTTCAATCAACAGAAGAAAATTATTCACTATCTGGAAAATGTATGGATCCATTTTGTAGCGTGAGTAATATTGTCCTATATAATAATATTGCCGAGAAAAAAGGCAGTATTGTATTGAAAGTACTTGCTCATAATTCGATTTTAATTGAGGGCACAATAGCTTCAGAAAAGATAGAAGAAAAATTACATCTATTGAATCAAATAAAATACAATTGTATTTCATTTCCAGAAATCAAAAATCCTCACAATGTAAAAACAATTGTAATCCAAGATAAAGCATTCTCAAAGTTCAATAACGAACAATTGCAAAAGGTGAAACAAACTATTCTAAGAGAATATACAAATGATTCCATTTCATCTATTCAGACATATTTTGATTTGGAATACTGTAATGAAGATTTTGTAAGTGGTATTTATAGAGTAATTTTGAAAGGCGAACCGTTTATTTATTCACAGCCATTCAATTATTTTTTACGATCGGGAAGAGAAATTCAAATAGAAGATTTTTTTGAAAAGGAGTTTGACTATAATTCATTTCTCAATGAAATAATAGCATTCAAGTCTGAACATTTGATTAAAAATAAAAGCGAAGAAATAAAAAATTGGATTGGGACGATATCAAAGCAGAATTGGGTGTTGCGAGAAGAAGGTTTGGTTTTTTATTCAAGTTATAATCCAAATTATGGTTTTGCACAGATCCAAGTTTTGTTTTCAGAAATAGGAGCTAAGATGAAGAAAAATAATATTTCTAAACGATTACTCAAAGGATGAATACACAAGAAGTATTAAAGAAAGTGCGCAAATTGGAGATAAAGACAAAAGGCTTAAGCAAGCATTTGTTTTCTGGAGCTTACCATAGCGTATTTAAAGGTCGCGGTATGTCATTTTCTGAAGTGCGTGAGTATGCAATAGGTGATGATGTGCGACACATTGATTGGAATGTAACAGCTCGTTCAGGATTAGCACATGTCAAAGTATATGAAGAAGAAAGAGAACTCACATTAGTCCTAGCAGTCGATGTAAGTTCTTCTATGAGATTCGGAAGTGTAATACAAAGAAAAATGGATTGGGTAGCAGAGATTGCAGCAGTCCTTTCATTTTCCGCAACGCAGAATCATGATAAAGTAGGCTTGGTTTTGTTTAGCGATAAAGTCGAACTTTATATTCCACCTAAAAAAGGGAAACAACATATCTTGCGCATCATTAGAGAATTGTTAGTTGATAGACCCGAATGCATGACGACGAATTACAAAATACCACTAGAATATATAAATAGTATCATTTCAAAACGTTCAATTTGCTTCATTATTTCTGATTTTTTTGAGCCGATACCAGATACGAGTCTTAAAATACTGTGTAAGAGACATGATGTAATTGGTATTCAAATACAAGATCCAATCGAAAAAAAAATTGCAGCTATTGGAATATTATCAGTGAAGGATCTCGAATCGAATAAAGAATTTTTAATTGATACTAATCAGAACGAATATTCAAATTCATTAGAAAAACAATCGACAAAAATGATTGAAGCAACAAGACTTCAGTTTAGTCGGGCAAATGCGGAGTTCTTGGTTATTGATGACTTATCAAACTATATTAAGTCTTTATTGCGATTTTTTAAAATGAGACAGAAACGATGAGAATTTTATTTTTATTGCTTTTGCTACAATGGCATCTTACTATTGGAATAGGACAAAGTAAGCAATATTTAGATACTACTGCAATGTGGATCGGAGATCAACAATATATCCATATTTTATCTGATCAAGAGATCCCTTTTTCTCAAGTAAGGAATGGCTTAGATACGTTACCATGGATTCAAATACTAGATGAAGGACAATCAATAAAAAATGAAGAAGGTAAATTTTTACGAAGCATAAAATTTACAGTTTTTGATACTGGTAGATATTCTATTCCGAATCTTATGCAGAATGAAACATTTACCCAGTCATTAAATGTGATTGATGTTTATAATGTCCCTAATGAAGCACAAGAACTTTTAGCTATAAAAGATATCGAAGAGACAAAAGGCCCTTCACGATTAATGATGTATATTCTACTTGCTAGTGTTTTTGCATTGTTGATGCTAGCCATACTATGGTTTTTCTTTAAAGCCGATCGTGTTAAACCAGGGAGGGTTGAGTATATTTTACCTCAGAAACCAGCAGAGATCGCATTAGAAAAAATTAAAAGCTTGGAATCAAAAAAGCTATGGCAGAAAGATGAATTGAGTGACTATTATGGCGAATTAAATTTTATTTTGCGAGAGTTCCTTTCCGATGGCTTGGCTATTCCCGCAAAGGAACATACTAGCAGAGATATATTAGAAGCTGTAGATTCATGTAAACATAATATAGTATGGAAAGAGCAGTTAAATCAAAATTTTAGAATAGCGGATTTTGCAAAATTTGCCAACAGTTATCCAGATATATCTACGCATGCTTCACAAATTGAATTTGTGCAAAATTTTGTAGAGAGAAATAGTTTATTATCAGATGAAATATTGAATAATAAACAAGTGAGATGGTCTACATTGTTAAGTGGCCCTGATGCATTGCAGTTTGATAACCCAAGTGAAATTGCTCCAGAGAAGTTGCAACATTGTTATACGAACCAATCTGTGAATTTAGTTCTAATTTCTGGCTTAATTTCCACAGTTGAATTTTCGCTACCTGAAAATTGGGTCAAGATTCATAGACATAAGTTAGGACAGCTTACGCGATGGCATATTAATTTATTGGCACAGAGTAAGAATAAGTTTTTGTCACTACTTTTTTTATTACTTTGTCTTCCGGCAATCGCAATATTTTTACCAGTGTTAACTGTGATCGCATATGTAAACAAAGAGTCATTATTTTCAAGAGGATTGTTTTTATTGAGTGAAAGAAATAAACTCGTCATCGATAAAAGTAAATTATGATAGTGGAGTGGTTGGAACGTTTGGCATGGAGAGAGCCACTATGGTTGATCTTATTGGGTTTGCTCCCGTTTCTTTGGATCTATAGTCGACGAAATGTAATGTTGACAGATCACGTTTTAGCTATTCCAAATATTAATCCAAAATTTATTCAAAAGACTTGGCGAACAAAATTGCTTTCAGTTTTACCCATGATTACCTTACTAGGATTGGGATGTTTGATTTTAGCAATGGCTAGACCTCAGTGGGTACTTAAGGAAGAGAAGCAGATTGGAGAAGGTATAAATATTTTTTTAGCGATGGATCTTTCTTCATCGATGTTAAGTCAAGATTTTACACCGAATCGGATGGAAGTGAGTAAGGCAGTTGCAATTGAGTTTATAGAAAAAAGGAAATTTGATAAAATAGGTATTGTTGCCTTTTCTGGAGAAGGATTTACTCATTGTCCTTTGACAGTAGATCATGTGATATTGAAGCAATTATTAAGTGAATTGCAATGTGGATTTCTAGAAGATGGAACTGCAATAGGCCTAGGATTGGCTACAGCAATAAATCGTTTAAAAGATGATTCTGCAAAAAGTAAAATAATCATCCTAATCACAGATGGAGTAAATAATGCAGGTGATATTAGTCCACAATTAGCAATGGATCTTGCAAAAACTTTTGGAATTAAAATCTATGCCATTGGAGTTGGGACCAATGGGCAAGCATATTCCCCAATCGGGAGAAGACCCGATGGAGAATATATTTTTGGCATGGCACCGGTAACAATAGACGAATCTCTTTTGAATCATTTGTCGCAAGAAACTGGAGGTAAATATTATCGCGCAACATCGAAAACTGAACTTGAAAAAATATATGCTGAAATCGATAGATTGGAAAAAACAAAAATTGAAATACGCACATTTAAACGTTATTCTGAAGAATTTAGACCTTTCTTACTACTAGGTATACTTTTATTAATGTGCACTTTTTTAATAAAAAAAATACTAATTACTAATTTACCATAAATTATGTTTCGATTCGAAAATCCATATTATTTTGCATGGCTGTGTTTGATTCCGTTGTTCTATTTCCTTTATCTTTTTTCAAGATCGAGATCGCAGAAAAATTTATTAAAGTTAGGTGATCTTCTATTGTTGAAAAAAGAAATTTCAGAAGAATTTAAATTTCAGAAGTATAAACATATTGCATTTTTATTAGGCTTCTTTTTTTGTGCTATTGCATTGGTTAATCCTCAGTTTGGAAAACGGATGGAAAAAGTAAGAAGCTCTAATGTAGACATTATGTTGGCCTTGGATGTTTCTTCAAGTATGTTGGCTTCAGATATTCAACCGAGTCGATTGCAGAGAGCACAGTTGTGGATCAAACAATTTACTGAGCGATTTTCAGCTGAAAGAATTGGTCTAATTTGTTTTGCTGGAAACGCATATTTACAATCACCATTGACCACAGATATTGCAACGATTCAACTTATATCTTCTATGGCATCTCCCCAAACAATAGGCACACAAGGAACATCAATTGCTGCTGCGATAGATCAAGCAAATAAAGCTATGCGTGATCAGAATGGAAATCATAAAATACTTGTACTCATTACTGATGGTGAAGATCATGAAGAGAATGTATTGACTGAAGTGAAAAAAGCGAAAGAGAATGGTATTAGCATTATCACAGTGCCAATTGGAAAAGAAGAAGGAGCTTATGTTCCAGAACTAAATAACAATGCAAATTCTTATAAGATTGACAAAGATGGAAAATATGTCATTTCGATTCCAAATCGCAAATTACTTAATGAAATCGCTCAAGAAGGGCAGGGCGAAATGATTGAAATAAATAGTGGAGATGCTGTTTTTGATCATTTAAAGAAACGATTTTCTATCATCGCAAAGCAAGAAACTACAATGCAAAGTTTTAGTAATTATGAATCATATTTTCAATACTTTTTGTTTATTGGAATTTGTTTTTTTATAGCGGATTATTTAATAGCTAGACCTAGACGATGAAGAAACTATTTTTATTTTGTATACTGCATTATGGCCTTGTTTTACTAGCACAGGATCCTGCACTATTGTCAAAGAAAGCAGATCAGTTCTATCGAGATTCGCAGTTTGTAGAAGCCGAGGAATTCTATCGAAAAGCTGATCATGCAAAGCCAGAATTTAAAAATAAATTTAATTTAGGAAATTCACTTTACAATCAAAATCGGTTGGCTGAAGCGGCAAAGTCCTATGAAGAAAGTGCTCAGCGTGCCCAATCAAAAGAACAAATAGCAAAGTCATATTATAATTTAGGGAATTCGTATTTTCACCAAAAGGAGTTCAAAAAAAGTGAAGAAGCTTATAAGGAATCTTTGAAATTAAATTCAAATGATCTAGATGCTAAAAGAAATCTTGCCTTAGCAAAAAAAATGAAACAAATTCAACAAGAACAACAACAAAAACAACAGCAACAACAGCAGCAACAACAGCAGCAACAGCAACAAGAACAACAACAGCAACAGGAGGAAGGACAACAACAAGAAAAGCAACAAGAACAAAATAAACAAATGCAACAACAAGGGCAACAGCAACAGAAGGAACAAAAGGAAGAGGAAAAACAAGTAGGTAACTCAAAAGAAGATAAGTTAAGCAAAGAACAAGCAAAAGATATTCTTAATCAAGTCGATAATAAAGATAAAAATGTTAGAGATCGATTGCAAAAGTCAAATTCGCGAAGCAGTAAAAAAGCTAAGGATTGGTAAATGATTATTTATTGTAAATTTGAAATATAGATTATGAAAAATTTAATATTTATTTTCGCACTTTTTTTATCAAAAACCCTTTCTGCACAAGAAACTGAATTTAAAGTAGAAGTAAGTGCTGACACAGTTCTTATGGGAAACTATTTTGAAGTAAAATTTACTATTGAAAATGGGAAAGGTAAGTTCGTGGCACCTTCGTTTAATGGCTTGAAGATCGTCGCTGGACCAAATCAATCTTCAAGTTATTCAAGCATGAATGGTGAAGTCAAACAAAGTTCAAGTTATACCTATTATATGGAAGCTGATGAAGAAGGTGTCTATATCATTCCTTCTGCTAAATTGGTTTTTAATAATGAAGAATTAAAGACGCCTGAAGTAAAAGTTGTAGTGGTAGCCAATCCAGAAGGGATTAAACAAAACCCGAATTCTTTCCACAATGAATTTAGTTTTCCACCTTTCAGAGATTCGAAGAAATTGGATTCCACACCAACAAAGAAGCAGAAAAAAACATATAAGATATAAACTTGAATAGATTCATTATTTAATCAGATATTTTATTTTTCATGAGTCTTTGTCCAACTTGATTTTCTACTATAATTCCAAATTCATTTTCACATTTAGCTAATCAATCAATTCTCACATTAAACATGTCACCCCTCTGGGGTTCATAATTGCTATTTGAATTTTTCTATTGACATGTCGCTCCTCTGGAGCTATTTGAAAAACCATTTTCAGATGCACTCAAATTGCAAATTCAATCTGGCTTTATAACCCTAAATCTCTACAAACCCCTTTTTTCCTACAAACAGGTCGCTCCTCTGGAGCTTTCTTTTGTTTCTTTGTTTTTCTGCTACAAATAGTACGCTCCTCTGGAGCAATTTTTTCCATTTGCAGATTTGCAAATTATGCTCATTTGCAAATTAATTAACTAATTCTCTCATTCTATCAATGACAATGACTAATCCTCCCCAGTACATCAAATGCATTGATGTATGGGCTGATATAAGGAATCCCAAGATTCAATCCTCTTAGGATCAATAAGATCCCAAACAATACAATGAAATAAGGTTTGTAGTTTGAAAAAGTATTTTGAAAATTGATGTGAAAATCGCTGTCTCAACATTAAAAATATAAACATCAATGGAATAGTTCCAACACCAAAACCGAGCATGATTAAAACGGATTGACTTATATCCCCGAATGAAACTGCGGTTACTAAAGCTAAGTACACTAATCCACAGGGAAGAAATCCATTCACCACTCCAAAGCCGAAAGCAAATCCAATGCTGCCCAATTGTTTATTTAGTTTTTCAAATCGATTGCGCAAGACTTTCATATAAGACTCATAGAATGATTTGAAAGGATTGGCTGTAAGCAGATTGAATGCATACATAATTAATAACACACCAGTGAACAAGGAGAAAAATTGTTGGATTTTATAAAAAGTAAAACCCATACCGATCATTCCAAAAAATAGACCGAGTAATGTATAACTAAAGACTCTACCAGTATTGTAAAACAGAATGGACCAATTTTTATTTTCTTGCAATGGCATTGCCATAGCTAAAGGACCACACATAGCAATGCAATGAAAGCTACCCAAAAAACCAATCACCAATCCTGTCGCTATTGCAGCTAAATAAAAAGCCATTTAAGGCAAAGTTACATTTTCCTCTCGATAATAATTCTGACCTTTGGATTTCCATTGGATTCGCATTTGATAATTTCCTTGCTTAAAATCCTGAACAGGATAATTGAATATTCCTTGTTCATTTGGTAACAAAACCAAGCTGCGATCTAATGAACTTTGTTGTGAATTGATGAACTCCAATTTTCCATCACTGAATTGATCCATCAACTCCATTGGGATTATAATGTGCAATGTGTCTTGCGTTTTGGTCGCGATTGTATTGCCTTTCATGATATCCGCCAATCGTGCAGAAGCGTCTATTTTAGATTGATAGGCCAATTCTTTTTCATAATAATTGTTCTCTATGAGCTCATTTTTTTGTTGCATGGAGACATAGACAAAAAATACCATGACCAATATAAATATAATAACAGTAAGCAATATCTTATAACCCCAATTCATAATCTCCTAGTTTAGCCCCCGCTATTTGAACGGACCCAAAAATTTTGTTTTGATCGTTTGTACTTTTTCTTCATCTGCAAAGACAGAAATCTTGAGATTGCTGCTTCGTTCACTAATTTCTTCTTTTGGCAAATCTAAGAAAAATGTGAAATCATTGATCATTTCTTTCTTTGCAATTAAAGTATCCGTGCCGATAAATCTGAAATTACCTTGATGATCTTCAAGTGCAAATCTAATTTTTTTATCCTTTATTGTTTTATTCAAGACTTTTGCTTCAAACAAATTACTTATTTTTCCTGCCTCAGTCTCTTGATAAGTCTGCCCTTTTACTCTTGAAATAAAGGTATCAACTGATCTTCGATTCCATATTAATATTCCCATTCCAAGCATCAATCCAATGAGCAATGCGGTATAAGCTTTAACACGATTTGTAAACTGAAATGGTAATCCTGTGATGATTTGATTCTCGGAAGCATAGCGGATCAATCCTCGATCCATATGAAGGCTATCCATGACTTCATCACAGGCATCTATACATGCTGTGCAGCCGACGCAATCCAACTGCACACCATTTCTTATATCGATTCCAGTAGGACATACTTGCACACACTTAAAACAATTCACACAATCACCATCAGTCCGCTCTACATTTTTCTTAAACTTCCCTCTAGGTTCACCACGCTTATAGTCATAAGAAATCTGCATGGTATTCTTGTCAAACATAACGCCTTGCAATCTTCCATAGGGACAGATGGTAGTACAGACGATCTCTCGCACAAAGGCAAATACACCATAGAATAATAATGTAAAAGCTATCAGCCCTGCAAAGAGAGACAAATGCCCAGATAAAGGTTCTCGAATTAAACGATAGACTTCATCAATGCCTAGAATATAAGCTAAAAAAGTATGTGCAATTAAAAATGAAATCAGAAAATAAATGACATGCTTTAATGTTTTACGAACGATTTTATCTGTATTCCAAGGACCTTCATTGCGCTTCTTCTGCTGATTTGGTGTGCCTTCAATCAACCATTCTATTGGTCGAAAAACAAGCTCTAGAAAAACAGTTTGCGGACAAACCCAACCACAAAATAATCGACCATAAATTACTGTAAACAATACAATAAATATGATAAAGGTGATCATCCCCACTGCAAAAATAAAAAAGTCCTGAGGCCAAAATATTTTTGAAAAAAGGATAAACTTCCCTTCCACCACATTTAATAAAATGAATGGCATATCATTCACTTTAATAAATGGCATTGCAAAAAAAGCAATCAAATATAAGACTGCAAAAATGATCCTATATTTATACCAGTTTCCCTTTGGCTTTAATGCATAGATCCATTTTCTTGATCCATCTTCGGTAATATTTGAAATTCTATCTCTGAAGGTGCTGGGTTCCAGCAGTTCATTTTCGTCCATTTTTACTTTTTAACTTGAGCACTATCCACTTTAGCTGGCTCTGCAGCCGCAGCTTCTTCTTTATAAACATCGCCTTGTGGCTCTTTAGCATTTGCTGGATTAGAACCTTTGATGGAGTGAATAAAATTGGCTGTTTGAGCTATTTGCACTGGTGACAATTGATCTTGCCATGCGATCATCCCTTTCTCAGGCCATCCATATTTAATCGTCTTAAAAATGTCTTTCAAACCACCACCATGTAACCAATAAGCATCCGTCAAATTCGGTCCTACACCACCTGGCATACTTCCGCCATGTTTTTGATGACAAGCAGCACATTTTTCTTCAAAAATAGCTTTACCCGCATCAATACTTGCAGCATCCATTATTTTAACATTATTTTCATCCACTTGGTTTGCTTGAAGTGACAGTCTAATCTCATCTTCTTTTGCTGCAGCTTTCATTTCCATATCAAATTCTTGAATAGACAATGGTGCAGAATGTGCATAATGATATCGATACATATAGACTATTGCAAATAATATCGATCCTAAAAATGTAATTGTAAACCAAGGAGGAGTCATATTATTTAATTCACGAATGCCATCATAATTATGTCCAGCATCTAAAACGGCCTCTTCTTCAATCGGTCTAAAAGCATTCATCTTATCCCACCATGATGGTTGTCTTTCTGTTGCAGTGAGATCCAACTTTGGTCTTAAAATTTTAAAAATTTGATAAATGAAAAATACCATGACCAATATTTCTAAGGCAATCAAACTTAATAAGGTATAAGTCTGACCATTGAAATTTTGAAATAAGCCTGATGGTGCTTTAGCAGCAACAGCATCTTGGGCATATAATCCTATTGAACTAAATAGTAATAAGATTATCATTCCAGATTTACCATGATTTGAAGATTTAAGCTCATTTAGAAATCTTTTTATTTCATATGAAAAAAGACTTCCCAACAAAGCAAGGGGTATCAATAATAATATTGCGACAATCATTAATACGCCATTCATATCAAATACAAAAGCTGGTTCGGCAGCCACCGTATTATCAGCTTGCCCATAAATTGTACTCATAAAAAGTACATTGAATAAAATTATTGGGATTAATATATTTTTATAAAATTTCATTTTATTTATATTTTATAATTGAATAAATATTAGTTTTCGTCCAAAGGAATTCTTTCGACTCTTTCTATTTCTTTTTTGTCCAATCGAAATATCCAAAAACTCACCAGTACAAAAAAACTTACAAACAGCACCAATGAAACTATAGGATAGATACTGACATTATTGATTTTTTCTAAATATGTTCCGAATTTCATTTCTTTCAATTTATTTTTTTAACTTAATGTCTTTTCCTAATCTTTGTAAATATGCAATGAGCGCAACAATTTCTTTATCCTCAGAAATTTCAATTTTATTTTCTTTCAAACCAGTGGCAATTTGTTTTGCTTGTTTTTCAAGATCAGCTACTGCAATACTTTCATATCCATTTGGATAAGGCACGCCCATTTTTCTCATGGCGTGTATTTTTGAATTTGTACTTGCCTTGTCAATGTCTTTATCAAACAAGAATGGATAGGATGGCATGATGGACCCTGGCGCCATAGACTGCGGTTCTAACATATGATTAAAATGCCAGCTGTCGCCATATTTACCTCCGACTCTAGCTAAATCTGGACCAGTACGCTTACTTCCCCATTGGAATGGATGATCGAATACAAACTCTCCAGCCTTGGAGTATTCTCCATATCGCTTGACTTCATATCGGAATGGTCGAATCATCTGTGAGTGACAGTTGTAGCATCCTTCTCTAAGATAAATATCTCTACCTTGTAATTCAAGCGGTGTGTAAGGCTTAACACTGGCAATGGTTGGAATATTTTCTTTAACTAAGAACGTTGGAACGATTTCTATTAATCCACCAATACCCACTACGATCAAACTTAATACTAATAACAATACTGGTTTTCTTTCTATAAAGCTATGCCATATTGAATTTGACGGAGCAACATAATTTTTTTCCAATGGTGGTGCTTCTCCTGTTTCAGATTCTACAAAGCTTCCTTGTTTTGCTGTTTTAACCAAATTGTAAATCATCATGAATACCCCAATCAAAAATATGGTTCCTCCGATTGCTCTGATGATATAAAATGGTACAATAGTCTGAACGATATCCATGAATTGGTATTGCAACTGACCTTCTGGTGTAAATGCCTTCATCATGAAATATGATCTAAATGCACTCCAATACATTGGAATTGCATAAAGAAGGATACCTAATGTACCTATCCAAAAATGTTGTGATGCAAGTTTCTTTGAATACAATTGAGTGTTATATAACCTCGGGATCAACCAATACATCATACCAAATGTCAAAAATCCATTCCATCCCAAAGCACCAATATGAACGTGAGCCACAGTCCAGTCACTATAGTGAGAGATCGCATTCACATTCTTAAGTGATAACAATGGTCCTTCAAATGTAGCCATACCATAACAGGTTACAGCTACTACGAAAAATTTTAGGATTGGATCCTCTCTTACTTTATCCCATGCACCTCTTAATGTAAACAATCCATTCAACATACCTCCCCAACTTGGCAGGATCAGCATGATGGAAAATGCAGTACCTAATGATTGTGCCCAATCAGGCAATGCAGTATATAATAAATGGTGAGGACCAGCCCAGATATAAATGAAGATAAGACTCCAGAAATGGACAATACTCAATCGATAAGAATACACTGGTCTATTCGCTGCCTTAGGTAAAAAATAATACATCAATCCTAAATATGGCGTAGTCAAAAAGAATGCAACAGCATTATGTCCATACCACCATTGTACCAAGGCATCCTGTACTCCAGCATACCATGAATAACTCTTAAACAATGATACTGGCATCTCAAATGAATTCACGATGTGCAACATCGCCACAGTCACCCATGATGCAATAAAAAACCATATTGCCACATAGAGATGTCGCTCTCTCCTTGTGAGAATCGTTCCAAACATATTGACGCCAAAAACGACCCAAATCAAAGTGATTAATATATCTATAGGCCACTCAAGTTCTGCATATTCTTTACCAGTGGTATAACCCATTAATAAAGTAACTGCTGCTAAAACAATGATGGTCTGCCATCCCCAGAAATGAATTTTACTCAATGTATTGTTCCACATTGAAGTTTTCAGCAATCTAGGAATTGCATAATAAATGGCAGTAAATATACCATTACCCACGAATGCAAAAATTACTGCATTCGTATGCACAGGTCTTAATCTTCCGAACGCTAAATGAGGAAGATATTCACTAAAATTGAGAACGGGAAAAGCTAACTGAAATGCAGCTATAACCCCAAGAAGCATCCCTACTGCTCCCCAAAACACACATGCCATCGCAAATAACCGCGGCATCTTGTTGTCGTAACTAAATTTTTCAATATTCATTTTTTGACGTTTTTAATATTTTTTGTATCGAATAATATTTTATTTGCCGGACTTACTGAATCATCATACTGACCGTCTTTCACGCTCCAAAAAAAGGAGAACAGAAACCCTAGACTGATCAGAAAACTTACACAGAGTAAAATGATAATTACACTCATATCAATTTATTTTTAAACCTAATTTTTTTGCACTATATCTTGACCAAAAATAACTGATTCCAATAATCGAAATCGAACTTATCGGCATCAATATAGCAGCAATTACAGGGGACAGTGTCCCCTGTATTGCATAATATAAACCTGTCAAATTGTATATTGCAGAAATTACAAATGTATAATTGATGATACTTTTACTTTTCGCAGAAAGTTGTATCAAGGAATCCAATTTATCAAGAGAATCTGAAGCAATGATTGCATCTGAAGAAGGTGTAAATGAATTCGCTTGATTCATTACAGCCACACCAACATGACTCTGTAATAATGCTCCAGCATCATTCAACCCATCTCCTACCATCATCACTGGAACAGACTTATGTTCCTGCAATTGTTGAATATAATTCATCTTTTGCTCAGGACTTTGATAAAATTTTAACTCTGTTTCTTCGCTCACCAATTTTTTAAGATTATCCCGCTCTCTATCATTATCTCCCGTAAGAATCGAAAGCTTGAATTGCTTAGTCAACTTTTGAAATAATGCTTTAATTCCTTTTTTATATGGTGTCTCGATTACAAATTCTCCAACGATTTCTTGGTCAATCGCCACAACGATCTTAGTTCCCATGATGTCTGTTTGACTCTGCGTTCCTACAAACTGAACTGATCCCATTTTATAGTGTTGATCATCAATCCATGCTTCGATGCCAGACCCTAAAGTCTCTTTAAAATGTTCTATAAATTTAGCTTCCTTTTGATTCAAATAACTGAGCACATTCTGACTCGCAGGATGCATACTATTGGATAATATGGAATAAATATTTTCCATTTCTTGTGGCTTCAATTTTCTTCCAAAATATTTTACTGAAGAATTTCCAATTTCTGTGATTGTCCCAGTTTTATCGAATACAATATGTTTGATTTCAGAAAGTGCTGAGATAACTTCAGCATTGCGAATGAAAAATTTATTTTTTTGAAATAAATTCAAAATATGTCCATAAGTATAAGTTTGTGATAGCAATAATGCACATGGACATGCCACAATTAAAACTGTAGTCAATGCATTCCACATCAATTGATATTCTCCTTGAAAATAAAAATAAGCAAATGAACCAAATCCTAAAAGCAATACCCCAATGGTAAAATACAATGCAATTTTGTCAAACAAAATTTGAAATCCTGAATTTTCTTTTTTGTTATATCTTGGATTGTTCCACAGATTATTGAGATAATTCTGTGATAATGGTTTGAGTGTGATTAATTCGATTTTTGATCCTGTCTGTCTCGCACCAGCATAAATTAATTCTCCAATACTTGCCTCATGTATATCACTCTCTCCATTGACAAAAGAATAATCCAATTTTGCAATACCTTTTGATAGCATACAATCTACTGGAATAATCTCTTGTGAATGAATTTGGAAAATATCTTTCTCCTGAAGTTCAGAAATTAAAGTTGGCACACCTTTTCCATCCACCATTTTATTTACAGCGATAGGGAAAAAATTGCGAAAATTTCTATCAAAAGATAAAGAACTGATTGTCTTAGATTGCATCCATCTTCCTAAGAGCATGAAGAATACAATACCAGCCATGCTATCTAAATATCCACTACCTGTTTGTGTGCTAATCTCATACACACTTTTGCTGAATGTAATGATCAATGCAAGAGCAATTGGTACATCGATGTTGATATATCTCTGCTTGAGACTATTTGCTGCAGATCGAAAAAAATCTGATGCAGAATACACTAGAACAGGTATCGATAATATGAGACTAAAATATTTGAATAGCAAATCTAATTTGGCCTCAATGGGATCTTGAACAGCAAAATAATCAGCCAAACTATAGATCATAATATTTGCAAATGCAAATCCTGCAAATCCAATTTTATACAGCAATGCCTTGTCATACGCTTGTGGAGATGATTCAAATCCTTTTAGACTGAGATGTGGCTCATAACCAATTTTTTCTAATGTCTCTACAACATTGCGAAGGCTCGTTTTTTCATTATTGAACTGAATGAAAACTTCCTTCCTTTCAAAATTCACATAAGAAGAAATTATTCCGCTGTCGAATTTATAAATATTTTCTAATAAAAACAAACAGCTGCTGCAATGAATTTGAGGGATATAAAATGTGAGGTGGGTAAAATTTTTATTTTGAAATTGTATTAGTTGTGCTTGTATTTTAGGATCTTCAAGAAAAGCATATTTTTCCTTTCTTATTTCTTTTTGGACAAATTGACCAGGATGCTCATTCAACTCATAATAATTACAGAGATTATTCTCATTGAGCAATTCATAAACAGATTTACATCCACTACAGCAAAATGTCTTCTCGTCTGAGGAGTGATGTTTATTTACTTGAAACTCATTTCCGCAATGGTAGCATTTCGTAGCTAATCTTGAAGTGTGCATTTTGATCCCTTTGCAGTCTAGAATTAAGCGTGATGGTGATGTTCTTTATCACCATTGTTTTTACAATCTCCCTTGCCTGAACAAGATCCACAGCAGGATTCTTCTTTTAATTCTTGATGAGTGACTGGCTCCTTATTAATCTGTAACTCAACAAATTGACTTGGTTTTTTCGCTTTATCTGTCATATAAAATATTTTAATATCTGTTTATCTTCTATTATATAAAAAAACTACCCTTGGTTTTTTAAAAAAAATTCGCCAGAATCCAATTTTACTTTAAAATCACCCAAAGTATTGTGCTCAATCATATGGATCAGTTTTCGTTTGATCTCCTTATATTCATGATGCACAGGGCAAGGATTTTTTTCTGAGCAGGCCTTCAAACCCAAAACACAATCCGTATAAATGGATTCTCCGTCCACTGCTTTCACAATATCTGAAATAGAAGCATTCAACTCTCTCTCAGAAAAATAAAATCCCCCATTGGGGCCCTTCATGGACTGTATCAGCTTTTTTCTGCTTAGTTCTTGCATAATTTTCGCAATAAAATGTTCGGGAGCATCGGTTCCTTGGGCGATTTCTTTAATGCCCACACGACCGTTTTCCCCTGATTTCTGTGCTACAAAAATCATCGCTTTCAACGCATATTCACAAGTTTTACTAAACATATTTGCTTTTACGACACAAATATAAGACATTTTATAAAAAATAAAAGAGTTTAATATCTTTTTTTGTTTTTATTTTTTTTACCGTTGATTATCAATTACTTAGATGTAAAATTTTTTTATGAAAAAATTTAATTTGGCCAATATATACCGCATTGACCTAGAAAATCGGAATAAATGCAACCTGTCTAACATTGAATTGGAATTTAAGCTTTACTGTCGAAAAAATGCGCACATACCTCTGATTTTTTTAAAGCTTTTGAATTATTGGAGCATAGGGATTATAGCTGTTCAGTAAGGACCATGATGTCTGAAATCATTTTACCCAAAATCCTCATTTGAAATCACTTACCGGAAAATTTGACTTCACATTCTTAATTTTATACTCTCATGGTATTGAAAGCTATACCTATTATTTTAAATTTACTAAGTAAAAACTTAAAAGGATGAAATAATATTTTTCATTCTAAATAAAAATTCATCTTTTTTTCTGCGACTGATCTCTATTTCTGCTTTATTACTCATTAAGACAAAGCCTCCTTCTCCTTTTTTATATTCTTTAACATGATTTATATTGATTAAATAGGATCTGTGAATTCTTATAAAATAATTTGAATCGAGTATCGATTCGTACTCCGAAAGTGTTTTAGCAGAAATTATTTTTTTCCCATTCTCTAAACAAAAAATCGTATATGAACTATCAGCTTCACAATAGATGATTTCAGAAAGATAGACCACAGTGAATCCTTTGCTATCATGAATGCATAATTTCATAGTAGCAGGATTATTTAGTCTACTAATATTATGTAATAAAATTGAAAATCTTTCTGCAGTATCTTTACTTAATCTTTTTTGAATAACTTTTTGAATGGCTTTATTGAAATGGTCTTCATCTATTGGTTTTAATAAATAATCCACAGCGCTGTATTCAAATGCTTTTAATGCATAGGCATTATGAGCAGTACAAAAGATAACTTCAAAATCTTGATAGCTAGTGTTGTTTAAAACATCAAATGCACTCATTTGTGGCATTTGTATATCCATGATTAAAAGTTCGGGTTGTAATTGGTTGATTAAGGAAACACTTTGTACAGCGCTTAGACTTGAAGCAATGAGTTCGATATGTTCTGATTGTTTAGCACAAAAATGTTCAAGTACATTCAAACCTCTTGGTTCATCATCTATTATAATGGTTTTTATTTTAGGATTCATGATATTTTTTTCTAATTTATATTTGAGTATGACACTTTTAATGGTACTGAAAGTGTTACAATAGTTCCCTTTGTCTGAGGGTTGATTCCAGATTTATCAACAATCTTAAAATCTATTTTAATATTATATTTCATTTCTATTAATTTAATTCTATCCATTATATTTTGAATTCCAGTGGATTGGTGACTTTGTGATTTGTTAAATTGAGAAGCGTGATAACCTATGCCATTATCATCAATTATACACTGAAGATAGTCGTCGATTTCTTTAAATTCTATTTTAAGAACTTTATGTGTTGAAATCTGTGACAAGCCATGCCAAATTGAGTTTTCAACCAAAGGTTGAATTATAAGCGGTGGAAAATAGGTGTCATAATTTGAAATTTCAAAAGGTAGTATTATCTGATAATCAAAATCTGAAAATCGAATTTTTTCCATTTCAAGATATTTATATAAATATTCTACAGTGGATTCTAGACTTATCCAAGATTTTTTTGAGTGGTCAAGAGTAAGCCTTATCAAGCTTGCAAATTTACTTAAATATTTACTTGCATTATCATTGTCTCTTGTAAGAATCATTTCTGAAATACTATTCAAACAATTGAAAATGAAATGTGGATTCATTTGTGCATGCAATGCACTCATCTCTAGCTTGGCAATCTTCATCTCTCCCATTTCACGTTCTTTGAACAGCCTTACCCTTTGTGAAATTATTGTATATGCGATGAATCCAACTCCAGCGATTGCAAGTGTGATAAACCACCATTTCATCCAGTATGGTGATCGAATCGATATAACAAGATTATCGTTAACGACACTTTCATATCCATATTTATTTTTAGCTTTAATTTTAAAATGATATGTTCCTGGATTTAGTTGAGAGTAACTTACAAAATTTCTAGGACCTTTGTTAATCCAATCTTCATCAACACCACTAAGCTGATAGAGATATGAAATATTTTCGTTTAAAGAAGTATTAGGACTAATAAATTTTAAGTCGATAAAATTTTGATTGTAGTCTAATTTTAGTTCTTTCAATAAAGTATAATTTATATCACTTTGAAAATCTTTGTTATTCACGTTAATTTCGACAATTAAAGGCTTTGATAAAATATTTTGACTTCGAGATTTGATATTGTTGATAAAATTTACTCCATTTATTCCTCCAAAAACAATTTGACCTTTATCATTTATCATAGTACAACTTGAATTGAATTCCCAATCTTGCAGACCATCTGCAAGAGTATAATTAATTATAGACGAAAGAGGATAATTAATTTTACTTAATCCTTTGTTTGAGGAACACCAAATTTCATGATCTGAGATTGAGCTAACTCCATAAATACAGTTATTAGCTAGACCATCATCTTGCGTCCATACTTTGATCAATTCAAATGAATTCTTATTCACTTGAAGCAAACCATTATCTGAAGCTATCCAAAGGAATGATTCAGTTTCAAAAAAATCTCTTGAGGCTCCATATTTTTGTAAATGGGAAAAAAGTCTAAAAGTATTTGTTGTTAGATCATAGATCATGAAATTATAATGCATCGAGGAGATGTAAAGTTTGTTATCTTTAACTTCTTGAATTTTCCTTATACCAACTGTGATATTATTTTCAGAATTATTAAATTTCCATTCATGCCAACTTTTTGTGTGCAAATTAAAAATTCCCGCACCTTGATTGCCGCTGCAATATATACTATCACATTTTCTTGGCTTGAATACTGAGTATAGTTTATTGCAATTGTTCTCGCTGTCGGGATAGAAGGATGTTTTTTTTGTTTGTTTATCAAAGCTGCATAATCCTGCCCATGTTGCCATCCAGATATTGTCATTATGATTTATTATTCCATAGATGTTTTTAGCTTCTACTGGGAGTTTGTTATCAAAATGATATTTGTATTGATTAGTAAATTTGTCATATTCAAGCAATCCGCTTGAAAGTGTACCAAAGTAATATTTACTATCTTTATCTTGAAACATTCCTAGAATCATTGCATCGCTTTTTCTCTCTAAATTTTTACTTTCTGGACGGAAAAGTTCAAATTTGGGATTTGGTGAATTGATTAGAGTGAGGCCACCTCCACTATGACCGACCCATAGTTGATTTTTATCATCGTGAAGTGCGCTAAGTACAAATTCTTTATTATGCATATGTTGCATTTTAATGCTTTCAAGCTTATTGTCCAACTTATTTATTTTAAAAAGTCCTGTACTTCTTGTGCCAAGCCAAATTTCTTTTTCTGTATCTAGGATTGTAGTGACATCTTTTACATTTTGTGAAAAGGATTTTAATTTTGTACTATTGAAATTGTATATCAGGATATTGAGATTATTTGCAGCTATCCATAATTGTGAATCGATGGAAATGATCTCACGAATATTTATATTCTTATAGTCCAATTGCATGTTTACAATTTCAAAAGTATCTGTAAATTTGTAAATATTTTTTTCAGTTGATATGAAAATTTGATTATTGTGTTCCGTAATTGAAGTTGCTTTTGAACTTAATGCTGGATCTTGTAAATATTTTTTTAGTTCATTTTTGTTTTTTGTGTCAATGCAATAAATTCCATTATTGAATGTAAGTAGCCAAATTCTTTTTTGACCATCCATATAAATTTTATTTGCACCAATTTTCTTTTTGATTTTAACATTGGCATATTTTTTTTGAATTTCTTCAAATTTATATGTTTTTAAATCAAAAAACAAGATATCTTCCAATGTACCAATAAGCAATCCATCCTCTACTGCCAGAATTGAAAATACGACATTTGAATGTACGGAGCTATCATTAGTTTTAACTTTTACATTGAGGAAATTTTGTCCATCAAATCTATTTAATCCTTCATTTGTGCCTTGCCAAATAAATCCATCTTTTGTAACTGCGAGGCTATATACTGAGTTTTGAGATAAGCCATCTTCAATCGTATAACTTTTAAATGTATATTTTTGAGAAATTTGGCATAAAGCATTGTTGATTAATGCATGTATGACAAGTAATAATATACCAAATTCTCGTTTCATTTGTTGATTACTTTACAGACAAACTTTAGACAATATTACTATTATTATATTGAATTTTTTATTTTATTTTTTTTCTTTTAACAGTCCTGCCACTTATAGTGTAATCACTTCCGCTTAACTTTATTTTATAGCCATTTACTAGAACTTATGGAATCTGATATTTTTTGTTTGCGCTTATATTCGATTTCCAAGATCCAGTAAAGTAAATCACATAATTTGCACTTTTTTTACTTTTACTTTAACCATTTACAATCTTAATCTTACCATTGGCTATGTCAGAGATACCTTTAAAATAGAAAATCAGATTAATAAAAAGTTCAATTCTATATTTGTATTCGAATCACGTTTCACGCATAACCTTAAACTATTTTATTATGGATGTTCAAATTTCAAATCAAAAATCTTTACAAGAGCATTTTGGATCACAATCTATGGTGGCATCAGAAATATCAAGCTCTTCAGATTCACTTCAAAAGGTAGTAAAAAAACCTGCTTTTGTTAAAAAGAGTCGGGCAAAAACAATCGCCTCTTATTTTTTTTGTTTACTTGTCTGTATTGCAATGATTAGTCTGTTTCAGTTAAGTTTACTTTTGAGTTTAGTAGTGATAGGGATTAGTTTTTATCTTACACATCTGGTATTATTTGTTTTAGATGTTTTTGGGACAAATTTTAATTTTTTAGGAAAGTAGTCTACACCGAGGCAACTTTAAATCTAGATCATCTTGAAATCTACTTATCACTTTTAAGTGAGGCTGGAAATTTAATGCCGTAATAAATTTATATATATGTATGTACACGAAGGTATAGTAAAGGATACTCTGATCAATAATGATATACCATTCAAGAGTAAATCACATAATGAACCTATTCCAAATGCAAGATCTGATAAATATGGCTCCAAGTCGGGGGATGATTTTTTACATAATGTATTATCTTTTTTATCAATTGGTCTTGGGGATAGTGAACAGGTATTGGTTGATTCGTTCCTTCACTATTTGAACTTAAATGACGATTTACATGTAGTGACCATTGCAGACACTTTTACTTCAATTATGGGAAGGAATGATTGCACTTCTTTGGAACATTTGAATAATTATTTTGAGAAGCAATCTACGAATACAAATTATTTTGTTTTTAATTTTCAAAAACTAGAGAATATAAGCAATACTCAATATTATAAGTATTGTAATCGAGTTTTTGTTTTTATAAGCGAGCATGCTGTAAATATTGATGTAGACGAATTGTGCAAAAGCATTAATCAAGAAGAGAGTAATATACATTTTGTAATTTGTCATAGTGATTCTTGCGCCAAGCCCAATGACACATTATATATTTTTAATAATAAGCTTCCGCAACATTTTTCTCATGTACAAAACAATGAAAATGACTTTGCTAGACTTTATAGACTTATTAAAGGTAATTCAATTACCTTGGTGTTAGGCGGCGGTGGTTGTAAAGGTTTGGCCCATTTCGGTATTCTAAAAGCGTTAGAAGAATATACTATTCCAATAGATGCAGTTTGTGGAACCAGTATTGGAGCAATTGTAGCATATTTATGGGCAATACATCGCACAAGTGCTGGAGCGATCGACCGAGCAAGACATTTTTTCATGGATAATCCTACGCCTTGGTGGGATCTAAATGTTATCCCTAGAAAATCTTTATATGGTGGCAAGAAAATTGATGCAATATTTAAATCCCAGATACAGAATCATCAAATTGAGGATTTGTGGCTTCCTTTCTTTTGCAACTCATCCAATCTAACAAAACTCGAATTAATGATTCATGATCAAGGAAGCAGTCTTACTGCATTGAGAGCTTCTTTAGCGATTCCAGGAATTTTTCCCCCAGTTCTTCACGAGGATAAAGTCTTAGTGGACGGTGGGGTGTTCAATAATTTACCAGTAGACATTGTTTCGAATAAAAGGAAAGGGAAAATAATTGCTTCCCGAGTTGATATGCCTAGTTCTTCTATCGTAAATAATAAAATCCCAAATATCTTCTCTACATTATATCAATCTTCTACCGCAAATGTAGACATGAATACAGAAAAAAATAGAGGACTAATTGATCTTTATTTTGAACCTAGAGTGTCTAAATACGGCATGATGCAATGGATGGCAATTGACGAAATTATTCAAATAGGATATGAATACGCATGTCAGAAATTATCACGGCAAGAGGATATTTCAATTTTGTTTGGAAAAATATGAAATCAAATACCAATGAGTTCAGTATAAATTTATGGATTTGAACTGAGTAAAAGATTTAATCCACTAATGGTTGCTCATCTGGTCCATCATCAAATGTGATCGTAGGTCGATCATTTTCAATATGAACAGAAGGTGCTTCTTTCTCTTTAGCTTGGACACTTTTAGTGGCATGAGGCACGATTTTAAGGCGTTCTTTTTCTATTAAATCACCCGTAACGATACAAATGCCATAGGATTTGTTTTTTATTCGAACAAGCGCCATTTCTAGATTTTGCACAAATTGTCTTTGGCGTTCAGCCATTTTTGTCAAAAATTCAATTTCTGTATGAATAGAACTATCATCGAACCAATCTCCACCTTGTTCGTCAGCCATATTCTCACGCATTTCCATCATTTGCTGTTCGATGTCATTCAGTTCATTTTTGGCTTGCACCATTTTGTCATCGATGAGTTTTTTGAACTCGTCAAGTTCTTCATCGGTATATCGCATTTTAACAGCTTGAGTGACTTTAGTCTCTTTTTTGGCCATATTTAACTCGTTTTATAGAAAAGGCAAAATATGTGTTTTGACTTTTCATAGATGACAGATTATTTCCAAATTAGTAATAAGATGGCGCAAAAATACAATATTTCTGAAACTTAGAAAAAAGAATATATTATTTTAAAATAATTAAATATAAGAATAAAAGATATGTACTTATCTGATTGTGTGATGAGTTCATATTTACTTTTAGTTTATTTTAGAGAATTTTGAATTTGGCGAAAATTCAATGTTCTAATTAATTGTAAGTGAACATTTTGTAAATTATTTTTATTGAGTAAACCTTTGTTGGGCATTATGTATTTAAAAAATATATGATTTACTGGATAGGATATCTGATTTTTTTAGCTTTTGCGGTATTTGTTGATTATAAACTTTTTGCAGTTGTTGGAACTGAAAATACCAACAAAAAGGCAATTCAATCGATGACCTATTGGGCCATGATCACTATAGCCACAATGGTTTTTATTTATTTTGGTTATGAGAACGATATATTTCAAGGTTATTTGTCACAAGACACATCGTTGAGTGGCGCTAAAGCTATTAGTCTATTTTTTACTGGATATTTGATCGAACAGTCATTGAGTATAGATAATATATTTGTGATGGCTTTTCTTTTGAGTTATTTCATGGTGCCTCAAAGAAATCAGGGTGCATTACTTTCTATCGGAATTTGGTCTGCCATCATACTTCGTGGAGTCTTGATAATTGCAGGATTGTGGTTGATTAATTCAATTTCTTGGATGATTTTTGTATTGGGTGCATTGTTGATTTATTCTGGAATAAAAATCTTCAAATCGGACCCAGATAATCCAGATGATCCCAACAATAGTTTCATGATTAAGACAATTCGAAGGATTTTTCCAGTAACAAAAGGCTACCATGGGAAGAAGTTTGTAATCAAGAAAATGGGAAAAAGAGCAATGACTCCGCTATTTATTACATTGATTGCAATAGAATTTACAGATATTTTATTTGCATTAGATTCAATTCCTGCTATCTTTGCCATTACAACGGATCCCTTTATCGTTTTGTCGTCTAATATTTTGGCAGTAGCCAATCTTCGGGCGCTCTATTCTATCTTAAGTAAAATATTAAAACGATTCGAATATATTCATTATGCATTGGCTGTTTTGCTGGTGTTGATAGGAATTAAGATTATTTTGAGTCATAAGATTCATATTCCAGAATGGGCGAGTTTGGGTATGATCGTGTTGTGTATTGGAGGAGGAATGCTATTCTCTTTATGGAAAACAGCAAAAAATTCTGAGACACAAAAGTGACTTTAAAGTATTGTTAACGTCCCAATAATATATTACATTTTTTTAGTATATTTGCGTTTGTAATCCATGAACATATTATAAAACTGGTTTAGGCCATGAAAAACATATTTAAATTTAAATCTTCTAAAGAAGAAGATAAGGCAAAAGAAAAAAAAGGCATTTTCAAAAACCGAAATTCTCGAGATGAATCACAAGAACATGAAGTGAAACGATCTGGGGAATATAATAGTGAAAATGATGAGGATCTTGGCTATTGCTAAGCTCTTTTTCTAAGGCGTTATCGAGAAATTATTGAAACTAGCAAGGTATAGCAAGTCTGTACATTGGAAGGCTTTTATGAAAATTTAAGCTTCACTTTTAGACTAATTCTAAAAAGCATAATTGTCTTTTGCTTTATTTTAAACACCGATCAAATTCTTTACTTTCCCGATTAGAAAATATTTTTCTTTCTAAAATAAACAACAACGGTAACAACTACAGTAATGATGATGATCCACCAGATCAAATATCCATAATGCCATTTGAGTTCTGGCATATGCTCAAAGTTCATACCATAAACACCGGTGAGGAACAAGATTGGAATCGAGATCGTAGAAACAGCAGCCAACCATTTCATATCTTTATTTTGTTCGAGGCTCATTTGGTTAAGACTAATTTCCTTTACACTATTGAGAAGTTCACGTTGATTATCAATAGCATCAACAATGTGTAGAATATGGTCTTCTAGATCTCTAAAATAGATTAAAGTAGCCTCATGAACAAGTTCTATATCGAGTTTTTTTATTTTGCTAATCTCTTCCCTAAGAGGATTTACAAATCGCTTCATCTCAAGTAGTTTGCTCTTAACTTCAAAATGGTCAATGAAAAAATCATCTGTAATTTTGTTTTGGGCTTCTTCTTCAAGGGATTGTATTTCTTGCTCGATTTGATCGACTACTTCATAATATTTATCAACTATAAAATCTAGCATAGAATACAATAAATAATCGCAATCTCTTGATCTGGTTTTAGAGAGACTGGCTTCCATACGTTTTCTCACCACCTCAAAGGTGTCATCGAGATCTTCTTGAAAGTTGAGTAAGATACCATTTGTTAAGTAAATTGAGATTTGTTCTTTAACAATGGATTTGGATGTACTATCGAATTTGAGATTTTTGATAATTGCAAACAAACTATCTTCATAATCTTCTACCTTAGGTCTAAGATGTGGATCTAAGATATCTTCCAATATCAATCGATTCATTTTAAATTTCTCACAGATGGATTGGATCAACTCAACATCTTGAATTCCTCTTATATCTATCCAATTCTTAGTACCTTCTTCAAATTTTATTTGATTGATATCGTTTAGTTTTGAAATGTTTATCTTTTCCGAATTGTAAGAAATATGATGGATTACTGTAGTGTCCAATTTAGATTTACCGACATAAACGGCACTTCCAGGTGAAAGTCCAACTTTTTTTGTTTTTGACATGATTTTTGAAACTTTTATTCAAATCAGTTGCAATTGTAAGGATAAATTCAATATCTTGTAAACAAAATTAGTAGATCTACTTAGCTATGAAAAAATTTATTCCATTTATTTTTTTGTTTTATATATCTCAGGATCAACTTCTGAGTCAGTCCAAAGAGTCCCAATATGAATTAGGGATGAATCTAGCCAATATCATTACAGCTACATTCAATATTGACAGAACTACAGAAGTGACAGATCCATTTACTTTTTTAGCAAAACGTAAGAACACACGAAGCTATACAAGATTTGGAGCATATTTATATCTTAGTAAATCTACTGAGTTTTTAACTTCATCAGATATTGAAATCGATGAAAAAGAATTTGGCTTAAAAATAGGTAAAGAATGGAGAAAACTCATATTAGCAAAACTCGAATTGACCTATGGTGTAGATATTCCATTTGAATATGCCTCGCGGAAAAGTATTGCTAATGTTTTTCCTAGTGAAATAACCACTGAAGACCGGATCTATAGCACTGGACTTTCACCTTATGTTGGTTTAAATTACCACTTAGGGAAATACGTTTATCTAGCTATTGAATCTAATTTATCTGGAAAAATAAATTTTGCAGAAGTAAAGAGAATCAATACTGGATCTCCAAGTAAAGATTTTTCATATCGAAATTGGTCGATTAGACATAATTTGCCGCAATCAATTTACATATTCATCAAATTTTAACACCATTATATGAAACAAAATTGTAAATTGTTATTACTTGGTATTTTATGTCAATTTCACTTCCTTATTGCACAAGAAGAAATCAGTGTCGAAGAAAAGGAAGAAACTAGAGCTAAAAATAAGGAGATCGGTGTAAACATGACAACCTTCGTCAGCCAATTTGTCCCTTTTGGGAGTAATTTTCCTAAAGGAGGTCCCTTCGGATATAGTTTTAAAAAGTATGGCTCAAAAGCTGCATTCCGATTTGGTTTAGGTATGAGTGTAGCTGTTGAAGAAAATGAGGAAGACATTAATTTACATATACGCTTGGGCTATGAGAGACGAAAAAAATTGAATGATAGGTGGGCTTACACACGTGGATTAGATTTCGCATTAATGGCAGGCAATTGGAATATTCCAGGTATTTCCACCGGTTTGTTTTCAACTGCAATAGGTTTTGGTCCAGTAATTGGAATTGAATATTATATATTCCCCAATGTATATTTATCTACAGAAAGTTACATTTTCTTCGGATATGGTGGAGATGGAGAGTTTGATTCAGGTCCAGTTTTTCGCATATTACCGCCAACAGGGTTGATGTTGAATGTACGGATTTAATCTTGATTTGCGATTTTGGCATATACGTAAAATGTGAAACATATTCATTTCATGTATTATAGTTATTTATATTCATAAATAGTTAAAATTCAGACAGATTTTCTCTAAAAAGCGCAATATTTTAGTAAAATACAGAAATTCTTGTTTCTATTTATAATTATTAATATGTTGTTGATCAATAATTTATACATTAAGAAAATAAATATATTATTATTTATTATAATATGTATTGTCGCTATTTTATCTTTGAAGCGTAATTTATTGGAACTATAATCCAATGTTCTTTTCCCAAAACTGACTGTTTAGCAAAACATATTTAGCCATTTGATTTGAATTAAATACCAAAACGGCTATATATGCTTACTTCAATTTTACCTATTGTAATAGGTTTCTCTTCAATTTTATTGACTTTTCTATTAGTATTAACAAGAGGTAATGCGACCCTTAAAAAGATAAATAATTTATTTTTAAAGAAAGATAGTATTGCTGTTGTTACTATTTTATTCCTGTTATTGTCAATAGGAAAAATAAATTCTCAAACCAATTTGAATATTTTTACTCGAGTTCCTTTGGTAGGTGAAAATCGATTTTCTGTATGTGGAGATGAGAAGTTTGTAGAAATACGGTTGGAGAATATTTCTTCATCTTTGTTATTGGAGAATATTGTCGCTAAGGTGGATTTATCATCACTTCCTGGTTTTAGTTATTCTGGAACTTTAATACCATTAGGTGGTGTATCAGTATCAGTTCTAGATCCTTCTATTCCAAGTTTTTCTATTGGAGACATGAATCAAGGGGATACAGTTAGATTTAGAGTAGGCCTCACTGTAGATTGCGGTGCATTACCAAAAGTATTAAGTGGTACAGCTGCTAATTTTGATGTTGATATTGATTATACAGAATCAGGATCTCCTTTTACAGAATCAAAAAATACAGGAAATTTTGAAGTAGTAAAACCATCATTATCGATACCAAGTATATTAGGAAATCCATTGCCAGGTAAAACTGGTGGGTTCGCCTCTATTTTTGATGCCGCATTAAATTATAGAGACACTATCAAAGTGAGTGTAGTTAATGCAGGAGATGGCACACTTAGAAATTTTGTTTATTGGGTAAAGGATCATCCACTTTTGACCAATGAGGCTGTTTATGTAGGGAATTATTTATTACCCATTATTGCTGTTGTTGGAGATACCACTTTTTATGAAGTAGATATCGATGCGATCAGATCAGCAATGGCTGGACCATATGCAAATGACACTGCAAAGTTTCAATTCAATGAAGTGTTGATGTTTAAAGAAGTTTGGTTTGTCAATGAATGCTCTACTACTTTTCCAGATATTATTAGAGGAGTACGTTATGGATGTGACGGTACTGCTTTAGCTAATTGCGAACAATCTGTGAGAAATTCGGGATTGAGGTTTGGAATTTTAAGACCAGTATTAAATTCTCGAACAGCCTGGGATTTAATTAGTACAGCTGAGTATAATGAAGGAATTCCAGCCTGTTATTATGCCAATAAACCTAAACAAAGAGTTATAATATATAATAGTGGAACAACCTATGCAGATAGTATTAAGTTTTCGCTTTCGGCTTATAGGGCTGAATTAAATGTGAGATTGGATACTGCATCTGTTTTGATTTCGGTAGGTAGATTTGGGCCAAAAATACATGTCTCGCCGAGCAAAATATATATGGTGGCTCAAAGCGGGTATTGTCCTAATAATGCTCAGCAATTGCGTTCAGCTGACTACAATTTAAAAGGGTTTAGATTGCAAGCTAAAGATACCCTTTGGATCGAATTCCAAATGGAATACGTGAGTTGTGGTTGCTCTTATGATCCAGGTTACTGCGATATGCAGAATTGGTATTTTGGAATTTTGAATTGGGGTGATCGGAATTGGGCAGCTCAGGCAAGCTATCAAGATCCATGTCACAACAATGTTTTTTACATCAATCAAGTAAATACTACAGATTGGAGAGCAATCCAAAATATGTTTGTCGAAGGTGCTGTCTTGTTGTATGATGGACAAACTGGAGTGGAGAACTTCACTTCAAGTGGAACTGCCAATACTTGGCTTGCTAATAAAAGCACTTTCCCTAATGGTATATTCCGAGTAGAATATTTTTTCGATAAAGGTCTTGATTGGAAAGGAACTTCAGGAGATCTATCTTCTACTGATTTAATTTATTACGGTCGGAATGGTATGATATGGCCTCCAAGCCGAGTCCAGTATACAGATAATGGAAGTCTCTCTGGTGATACATTGTATGTCGACTATGATTTTAGTGATGCGCCAGTAGGTTTTGAGTATGCAGACGGAATGAAGTATAAGTTGAACACCATTGCAGATTGCTCTGAAACTGGACCACCTTGTTTTCAAGGTACAATTGCTAAAACAAGATTGCAGGTATATTTTTCTCCTGATGCAAATTGTACTGATTGTGGAAAAGGACAATTGGTGACTTGTAAGACTGATTTAGAGACAGAAATAAAATGTCCAACTTGTGAACCATGTGAAGGATTGGTGCCAGTGTCATTTAATATAGATCGAAAGAATTTTGAATTTCCAGATAATGATAATAATTATAAACCAGATGGTTCTGGTAGCATAGATACTGGATTGGTCGCTTTAGATCGCTTTATTTCTGGTGATACATTAAAAGCAGTCTATCGAGGTAGATTTGTAACTAGTTTGTTGCATCCACAATGGGAAGCAGCATTTTCAGTCATGCAATTGCCTTCGGGATTTGGTGCTACAATTACCCCACTCGGAGGTTCAGCTAAAATTATAAAAGAGGATGGTACAACTTATACAGCGGATTTAGTACAGCAGTTTCCAAGTGGAACGCAGGTCATTACAAATTTGCATCCGGGTAATTTAAATTATCTTGGGAATAATGTTCCAGCTGATTTGGTTTATGAAAATAATGACACTGTCGAAGTGACTGTTTTATTTACCGTATCGGATCCAACTTTTAATGTTTATACTGATGGAAATGTATTCAAACCTTTAATCATAGATGATTATAGTTTTGCTACTCATGATACATTATGGGATGTTGCACCAGCAGATCGATATGCTTGTGATGATACTAGAGATCGAGTTTATTATGTGGAAATGAAAGCCTTCTTAAGTTCATCAAATGGAACAAATCTAGGCGGTTGTAGTCTTGGACATAATGGTTATGATTGGGTTGGTTTTTTTATTGGAAATTATAATTTAGATTATTTTCCATTCGAATATAGAACACCAAAAGGGCACGCCACAATTCATAAAACATATATTGCGCCTGGATTGATTTACGATCGATATAGATGGCATTATTATGCTAAAGATTTTATTGGACGACCTGATCCAGTAGGAATTGTTCCGATAACTAATGGAGTCTATGGTGATTTAGATTCTCCAGGATCGATAAATCAAGGGTATTATTGGGGCGAAATTCCAGTTACTTCTCCTTATATCACTATTGTAGGAGACACATTGTATTTTAGATCTTATGATTTCATAAGAGATAATTTTGGAGCGCTGATTGCAGATGAAGGTTATCGTTTTGTAGGATACCCTCGTTTTATAGGTTCATGTGAAACTACTGTAACCACTGTGAATGGATTGCATCAAAAACCAAGATATTGGTTTAGTCTAGATCCAAAAGTTTTTGGATATGACGAGTTAGAAACGGGTAGAGTTGCTTATCCTATAAGCCTTCCTCCAGATAACTCAAATGGATTAGTTTATGGATATGTAGGAGCACCAAATTTATCAATTCAGACACCGATTAAGACCCAGCAGATGATTGGTGAAGAAACTTGTTTTGAAGTACAACTGGTCAATTCGAGTGACTATGCATCACAATTGACATGGTTGACAGTACAAAACGCATCTGGTTCTATTTTAATTCAATCAGTAAGAGATATCACAAATCCTGCAAGCCCTATTACCTATACTCCACAAGTTGGGATCTATCAAATTGGGTTGATGAACAGTGCTGTATCGGGATCTCCATTTGTAAGAGTATTTGAGATTTGTGTAACAGGAAATAATTGTTCAATCGATAGCATGATCGTTAACACTGGGTGGAATTGTAAAACATATCCTTATTCATTAGCTGAAGCGACATGTAATAATCCACAGACATTATATTTAGAGCCAGTAGATGCTGAATTAGGAATGATTATTAAATTTCCTGAAACACCGGTTATCAATGATTTGTGTGCTGAACAAGATTATGTTATTCAATTGTCCAGTACCGTTTTAGGAAGCTTAAGTGATATTAATCTTCAGTTTGATTTGCCAGATGGACAATTATATATTCCAGGATCTTTTGAGATAGCATATCCTCCTCCATCAAGTGGAAATTATTTAGATGCGACATGGGAGAGCGCAAATGATCCATTAAATTTATATGGAAATACTTGGAAAATAAATGTATCTCAGCAAGATACAGTATTGGAATCCACAGGATTACCTGGTACATTAATGTTGGGTTTAAATTACACATTTGTAAGATTTAAAACTGTAACTACTTGTAATTATGCTTCTGGCAGTAGAGCCAGATTCCTGAGTTGGGCATATAATGCTTGTGGTGATTTGACGAATTATAAATTTTCACCAGCTGGTGCAGTTCAAATTGCTGGACTTCCTGAAATTTATAAAACGGAAGTTAAGTTAGATGCAGATACATTGAATCCATGTTTACTTGAACGTGCCGATATTAATGTCGAATTTGCGATATCACCAGGCAGTGTAAGTACAGCAAGTAAAGATTCAATTTTAATAAAATTACCACCAGGAGTTCATTATGTCCCAGGCAGTTTTGTGAATATAATGAATGCTGGTTCTTTGCCTCCAGTTGTACAAGTGATCAATGGACAAGAGAATTTGATTTGGGACATCGTTGATGGTTTGACAGCCTTAACGCAAGTGAAATTCAAATTTTCAATTGAAGCGCAAGATGCTCAACAAGAGTGTAGAGCGTATCCAATAATTGCCTACACGTTTAGTTCAAAAACTGCATTGTGTGTAAGTTCGGGAACTGAATGTGCAGTAAGAGCAATATCAGATGAGACAGAAGAATTTATCACATTTGTAAAACCAAATGTTTCTCTTAGTGAATTCCATACTAGCACAACGGCCATATTACCAGATATGGAAGAAGTTTGTTATTCATTCTCTATAAAAAATACTGGTGAAGATGCTCCTGCTGGAACACCGTTTGTATTAGAAGTTTATGCAGAAGATGGTGATGGAGATTTGGGAACTGGTGATGTCCTCTTATTTACTAGGACATTTAATATAGAATTGGCCAATGGCGATTCATTGAATTTGGATGCATGTGATACAGTAATGGCAGGAACTACTTGTCGATTGATGGCGGTGATTAATCCTGCGACATCATGTGTTTGTGAAGTAATGACTTCATTTTTATCTTATCCTAGATTAATTCAATCTTATACTACGGATTTTGAAGCTTGTAGCAATGAGTTAATTACAGGTGTAGGACCTATTCCATTGACCAAAGGAGTTGATTATAAATGGTTGCCAACTGGAGGAAGTAATATTGCATTTATTTTAAATACAGATACGACGCAAACCACTTTCAAAGCTAGAAATACGAGTGGTGTAAATTATAACCTTGATTATGTATTGCGTACCACAAGAAATAATCAGTGCGCTGATTATGATACAATACATTTTACTGTTTATCCTGAAATACGCGACAGTGCAGTATTTAATGTGTGTATGAGTGCTAGTTTCAATTTAGCTGGTCCAACAGGAGGAACAAATTATCAGTGGTCACCTACGACAGGATTGAATAATCCAAATTCTCCTATTACGACGGTATCAGGATTGTCAGCACCTAGAGATTATCGTTTAGATTATCTCGATGCTAATGGATGTCCTGCTTTTTATATTGCAAAAGTGAGTTTGATCGATTGCGGTAATACAGCATTGGGTGATACTGTTTGGTTAGATTATAATTTCAATGGAATTCAGGAAGCTAATGAACCAGGATTAGAAAATATAGAAGTTCAATTATTTTATGCAAATGATCTAGGAACACCAATTTCAAGTACCTTGACAGATGCTAATGGTTTCTATATATTTGATACTATACCTGCAGCAGATTATGTGATTAAATTTATTTTGCCAAATGGAGCTTCGTTCACTAAATCAAATTTAGGTTCAGATACTGATGATTCTGATGCAAATATTGTAACAGGATTTACTACGAATTATTATGTTCCGAATGGTGTGAGGAATTTGGATTTCGATGCTGGAATTTTATTCTTTGATTTTTCTGATGCACCAAATTCATACAAAACAAATCTTGCTTCAGTTGGAGCACAACATGTTATCATTCCAGACTTGTTTTTGGGTGATGAAATCGATGCCGAGCCAAATGGATTCCCTGTAGCATTTGGTACTGCAGCGACAGGTGATGACAATCAAATGACAGTAGCAAATATTGATGATGAAGATGCTTTATCCAGTATTCCACCACTAGGTATTGGTCTCAAAGGTTTTACATATACATTACAAGCAAAAGCGACCAATGAAACAGGAATGGTGGCATACCTAACTGCATGGGTTGATTTTGATCGCAATGGAACATTTGATGCAAATGAAGGTGTACAAGTACCTGTCCCAGATGGATCAGTAGATCAAACATTTGATTTGAATTTCACAGTACCATCCGACATTAGTGTAGGGATGAGTTATATTCGTTTGCGTTTGACAAAAGATGCAGGAATTACAACTTCAACTCCAGGTGGTTTAGCTTATAGTGGAGAAGTTGAAGATTATGAAGTTTTGATCAATGATAAATTTGCAGATCTTGCATTGACCAAAGTGATAAACACAAGTGTGTCTCCTGGTCCATATGCGCCAGGACAAAGTATTACCTTTACGATCACTGTAACAAATCAAGGAAACTTGGATGCTACTAATGTTCAAGTCAATGATTATATTCCAACAGGATTAAGTTTGAATGATGCAGATTGGACACAATCAGGATCCATTGCAAACTTGAATCTAACGATACCATTAGTGGCTGCAATGTCAACTGCAAATGTTGATATTACATTTACAATCAATTCAGATTTTAGAGGAAGCAGTTTAGTGAACAATGCAGAGATTGCATCTTCAGATAATATTTATGATTTTCCTGATCGGGATTCTAGAGAAGATGCTGTACTTGGAAATGATGTAGGAGGAGTGCCAGGAACAAACACTGATAATCATATCACAGATGATGGATTGGATACTGATGGAAACGGTATCACAGACGAGGATGATGCAGACCCTGCATCTATACCAATCATCGACATGGCTTTGAGAAAAGTAATTGCTACTGCACCACCATATACTTATGGTCAGTTGATTCAATTTAATATATGGGTCATTAACCAAGGAACAGTTAGAATGCAAAATACTATAATCACGGATTATATTCCTTCAGGTTATAGTTATTCTGTAGCAGATAATATTGGTTGGTATAATGCAGCTCCAACAGTGAGTTATACGATACCGCAATTTATTAATCCTGGCGATAGTGTGATGGTTCCAATCCAATTGAGGATCCTAAGTGGAACAGGTGCGACAAATTGGACAAATTTCGCACAGATAACAGAAATAAGAGATGCAACAAATGCAATAGTAAATAATGCAGATGCAGATAGCAATCCAAATAGTAGTTATTCAGAAGAGAATAATTTAGTTCCAGGAACTACAAATGACAATAATATTTATAGCACAGCAAAAGGTGCGGAAGAAGATGATCATGACCCAGCTTGGATACAAGTGTATGATCTCGCTTTAAAGAAAGTCAAAGTTACAGCAGGTCCTTATCGATTTGGAGATCCTATCACTTACAATCATTGGATATTTAATCAAGGAAATGTCACTGCAAGAAATATATCTATAGTAGATAGTTTACCATGTGGATTAACTTATCTCATAGGTAATAGTCCAACTTGGTCATACAATACAACGACAAGAGAAGCAACGACAACTTATGCTGGTCCATTATTACCAGGAGATAGTGTGGCGATACCGATTACATTGCAGTTAACGTCATGTATTACTCAGAAAGCTTATACAAATATTTCTGAAATTACTTCTTCACAAGATGGAGCTGGTAGTCCTGCATTGGATATCGATAGTAGCCCTGATGGCAATCAAGCAAATGATGGTACACCAATAGATAATGCAACAACGAATGCATTAGATCAAGATGATCATGATCCAGAAACATTGGAAATCATAGACCTCGCATTGAAGAAAGAATTGTTGACTGCAGGACCATATACTTATGGACAAGCTTTAACATTCAGAATAAAAGTATTTAATCAAGGAACTATCTCCGTTCAAAATACAACTGTTGCAGATTACATTCCGTCAGGATTTAATTATTTAGCATCAGATAATCCATTGTGGACAGGAAGTATTCCTACAGTATCTCGCATTATAACTAATACTCTTAATCCTGGAGATAGCACCTTTGTTGATATCATTTTACGTGTAAAACAAACAACAGGGGCAAGTAATGCTTGGATTAATTATTCACAAATAACAAGTGTTCAAGACTTGTCAGGTACAGATAGAACTAATGATGATTCAGATTCTCAACCAGGGTCTAATAATGCAGCTGAATTATCTGTGCTTCCGGGAAGTACAGCAGATAATAATATCAGCAGTACAAATCTAGGTGGGGAAGAAGATGATCACGATCCAGCAGGTATTCAAATTTTTGATTTGGCGTTGAGAAAAACAATTGTAAATCCAAAAACAAGTTGGACTTATGGTGATACAGTTTGTTTTGAAGTAAAAGTATTCAA
Organism: Saprospiraceae bacterium; assembly: GCA_016722295.1. Taxonomy (GTDB): domain Bacteria; phylum Bacteroidota; class Bacteroidia; order Chitinophagales; family Saprospiraceae; genus Vicinibacter. The sequence continues at coordinate 16,218 of JADKGL010000030.1, read as the reverse complement.
TCAAGGAAGTATCACAGCAAGTGATGTGACGATCTTAGATTACATTCCTTGTGGATATGAATTTTTAGTGATCAATGAACCAGCTTGGATATATAGTAGCAGTTCACGCATAGCTCAGATGACATTGACTGGAAATATTGTTCCAGGTGATTCAGTTTCATATCAAATAAAATTAAAAGTAAATTATTGTTCTACTGCAAATGCATATGTAAATAAATCTGAAATATTCAGAGCAGAAGATGCAGCTGGAAATAATATGACGAATAATGATATCGACAGCAGACCTGATAACAATCCAACAAATGATGTTGGTGGAGTTGCAGGTACAAGTACTGATGATCACATCGCAGATGATGGTAGAGATACCAATGCAGATGGTATAACTGATGAAGATGATGAAGACCCTGCTATGATTCAAATCATTGATATGGCACTTCGAAAGACAGTTGCCACTGCAGGTCCTTATTCATATAATCAATTGATTACATTTAATATTCGCATTTTCAATCAAGGAAATGTTCCATTGCAAAATACTAAAATCAATGATTATATTCCTTCAGGATATAGTTATGCAAGTGGAGATAATATTGGATGGACAGGAACTGCACCATTGGTAAGTTATACATATGCGCCTGTAATTAATCCTGGTGATAGTGCATTGGTTACGATCAATCTTAGAGTACAAATGGCAAGTGGTATTTCATCGTGGAATAATTATGCTGAAATTTCAGAAATCAGAGATAATACAAATACCATCGTTAATACAAAAGAAGCAGATAGTAATCCTGCAAGTAATGCTATAGGTGAAACAGCAGTAACACCTGGCTCAATAAATGATGATAATATTTCTAGCATTGCAAAAGGCGCAGAAGAAGATGATCATGATCCAGCAGGAATTCAAATATTTGATCTTGCAATGAAGAAGATCAAACCAGTTGCAAGTTCTTATACATATGGTGATGTGATAACATATACACATTGGGTGTATAATCAAGGAAATATTGTGGCAAGAAATATTGCATTGATCGATAGTATTCCTTGTGGTTTGGAATATTTGGTTGTTAACAATGCAACTTGGACATATAATACTGTTTCAAGAGAAGCGAATACTGTTTTAGCAGGACCTTTGAATCCTGGTGATAGTGTAATGGTTACAATTCAATTGAAATTAATACCATGTACTGGTGCGGCATCATTTACTAATATTTCAGAAATAAGTTCTGCAACTGATAATGGAGGAGTACCTCAAACAGACATCGATAGTAGTCCAGATGGCAACCAAAATAATGATGGTACACCAATAGATAATGCGACTACAAATGTAGCAGATCAAGATGATCACGATCCTGAATTTTTAGAAATATGGGATCTTGCATTGAAGAAAGAATTAGTGACAGCAGGGCCATATACTTATGGACAAAGTTTAACATTCAGAATAAAAGTATTTAACCAAGGATCAATCGCAGCGCATAATATAGTTGTGACAGATTATATTCCAACAGGATATACATTTGTTGCAGCGACAAATCCAAATTGGACAAATACTTATCCTACAGTAAATAGAACTATTGCTGGACCTTTGAATCCGGGTGACAGTACTTTTGTTGATATTATTTTAACAATAGCGACTACATCAGGAGGATCTGCAAACTGGAATAATTATAGTGAAATAAATTCATTCCAAAATGCATTAGGAGTTGATAAAACTGGTTCTGATATCGATAGTAGGGGAGCTAGTAATGGAGCTGCTGAAACAGCTGTAACACCGGGTTCTACATATGATGATAATATCAGCAGTACGAATCTAGGAGCAGAAGAAGATGATCATGATCCAGCAGGAATTCAAATATTTGATCTTGCGATGAAGAAGATAAAACCAGTTGCAAGTTCATATGCATATGGTGATGTGATTACCTATACACATTGGGTGTATAATCAAGGAAATGTTGTGGCAAGAAATATTGCATTAATCGATAGTATTCCTTGTGGTTTAGAATATTTGGTAGTGAACGATGGAACTTGGACATATAATACTGTTTCAAGAGAAGCGAATACAGTTCTTGCAGGTCCGTTGAATCCTGGTGATAGTGTAATGCTTACGATTCAATTGAAATTAATACCATGCACTGGTACTGCATCATTTACTAATATTTCTGAAATAAGTTCTGCTACGGATAATGGAGGAGTACCTCAAACAGACATCGATAGCAATCCAGATAATAATCAAAATAATGATGGCACGCCAATAGATAATGCGACCACGAATCCAGCAGATCAAGATGATCACGATCCAGAATTTTTAGAAATATGGGATCTCGCATTGAAGAAGGAATTAGTGACTCCAAGTCCATATTTTTATGGACAAAGTTTGACATTCAGAATAAAAGTATTCAACCAAGGTTCAATGCCAGCTCACAATGTTGTAGTGACGGATTATATTCCTTCAGGATATACTTTTGTTGGAGCGACAAATCCTAATTGGACGAATACTTCACCAAATGTAAATAGAACAATAGCTGGTCCATTGAATCCAGGTGATAGTACTTATGTTGATATCATTTTAACATTAGCATCTACATCGGGAGGATCTGCAAACTGGAATAATTATAGTGAAATTCGATCATTCCAAAATGCATTAGGAGTAGATAAAACAAGTTCTGATATCGATAGCAAAGCAGCAACTAACGGTGCTGCAGAAACAGCTGTAACACCGGGCTCTACTAATGATGATAATATCAGTAGTACGAATCTAGGTGGTGAAGAAGACGATCATGATCCAGCAGGTCCAGAAATATTTGATCTTGCATTGAGAAAGCAATTGGCAGCAGTTCCAGCTAATTTACGAAATGGTGATCAAATCCATTATTTAATTACTGTATTCAATCAAGGAAATACGACTGCTCAAAATATTGTGGTCACAGATAGATTCCCTTGTGGTTACAATTTTATTAATGACCCAGTATTGAATGCAGGTTGGACGAATCCTAGTGCAGGTATTGTCGAAAAAACAATTTCGACAACATTAGCACCAGGAGCAAGTATTGTATTGGATGTTTATTTTACGATAGATGTTCCACCAATAGATTGTCCATCAGCAATTGATGTCTATAAAAATATTGCTGAAATAAAATCAGCAGAAGATACAAACGGTGATGAAGGATTTGATATTGACTCAGATCCAAACAGTAATACTCCAGCTGAAAATGCAGTACAACCAAATGGTGTAGGAGATGATGTGGTTGACGTTTCTGATCCTAGTGGAAATCAAGATGACCACGATCCAGCTGATTTAAGTTTATTTGATTTGGCATTGAGAAAAACATTGGATACAAATTATAAATCAGCTCCTTATCGATATGGCGATGTATTGAAATTTGATATTCAATTAGTATGTCAAGGAAACATCTGTGTAGATGAAATAAAAGTTGTAGATTATATTCCTTCAGGTTTTGTATTCGTTCCTGGCTTAAATCCAGATTGGGCATTAGTAGGATCGAATGCAGAAATGACATATGATGATAAAAGATTGTGTTGGAGAGATTCGGCCACAGTTTCTATTTATCTACAATTGCAACAAGATTTAAATGCTAATGCGTATGTGAATTATGCAGAGATAACTGAGGCATTAGATACTAATGGGAAAGTTCGTACTGAAGATAATGATTCATATTTCAATGTGAATTCTACAGATGATTCCGGTGGTGTAGTGAATACATCAGATGATGATAATTTGGACGGCATGGGACCTGATCGAAAAGAAGATGAAGATGATCATGATCCTGCATTCGTAGAAATATTTGATCTTGCATTGCGAAAACAAATTCTAACTGCAGCACCATATCGCAGTGGAGATCTAGTGACTTTCTTAATTGAAGTTCATAATCAAGGAAACGTAGTAGCAGAGAAAATATCTGTAGTCGATAATCTACCTTGCGGATATACATTTGATCCAGCATTGAATCCAGATTGGACACTGAATGGTACAAATGTAGAAGCCACTATCGGTGGTCCGATATTGCCACTTGAATATGCAAAAATTGAATTAGTATTAAAAGTAACACCATGCAATCAAACTGGTGCTTACGTAAACATAGCAGAAATAACTTCCGCATATGATTCAGATGGTGATGATCGAACAAAAGATGATGCTGATTCAAATCCAGATTCAGATCCTACTAATGACGGGGATCCAATTAATGATGAAATCAAAGATCCAAAAGACGAAGATGATCACGATCCAGAATTGCTTCCAGTCCATGATCTTGCTATACGCAAAATAGTTGTTGATCCAACACGAATTTATTTACCTGATGAAATTGTGGATTTTAAGGTAACAGTTTTCAATCAAGGCAATCAAGATGCGTATAATATCAATGTAGCAGAATATATAGCTGCGGGATATGTATATGATATTGCAAATGATTCAAGAACAAATCCATGGGTATTGAACTCTCCATCGGTTGCAGTTACTAGTATTAAAGGGCCAATAGCCCCACAAGATTCTGTAGTTCTAGAATTTAGTTTAATCATTAAGAAAGGATTTAAATATCCAGCAGATTATATTAATACTGCAGAGATAAGTTCATTCACAGATGATGATGGCAATCCATTGGTTGATATGGATTCAGATCCTGATTCAGATCCAACAAATGATGGTGATATAGTAGATGATGAGATCGATAATAAAGATGATGATGAAGATGATTCTGATACAGGATTGCCTATCTTCCAAATCTATGATTTAGCATTGAAAAAAACGATTGCGCCAAATCAATATGCAAAAATTGGTGAACTTTTAGAATATAGAATAAAAGTATTCAATCAAGGGTTGAATGGAACAGTAAGCAATGTAACAATTGTCGAATATATTCCTTCAGGATTGGAGTTTGTCGCTTCAGCAAATCCTACTTGGGTGCTGAACGGTGCAAATGCAGAGACTATTATTACGACACCAATTGTTGATGGTGATTCAGCAGAAGTGGTTATATTCTTGAGAGTGTTGCCTAATGCAACAGCTGCAACAATGACAAATTACGCAGAGATCAAATACTTCGAAGATGAAGTAGGTGATGATGTCACAGATCGCGAGATTGATTCCACCCCAGACGATGATGCAACTAATGACATTGGTGGTGATCCAAACACAAGCAATGACGATCGTACTGATGATGATGGTACAGAAGATGAAGATGATCATGATGGTGCAGTGCCACAAGTATTTGATTTAGCATTAGTGAAACGCACTGCTCAGGTTATTCCTGTAAGAGTCGGTGATGATGTGACATTTACATTGACTGTGTTTAATCAAGGAAACGTTGTTGCACAGAATATCGAAGTGAACGAATATATTCCAAGCGGATATATCTTGTCTCCTGCAGATCTTAATTCTTGGACTTTAGTTAGTGCAGCTCATGCGACCAACATTATTGCTGGTCCAATTATTCCAGGAGATTCTGCAAATATTCAAATCGTATTGCGCGTATTAACTGGTGCAAACAAAGATAATTTATTAAATATAGCCGAGATAGCAAGTGCTGAAGACATGGATGGCAATACGCCACCAGATGTTGATTCTGATCCAGATGATGATCCAGATAATGATGGTGATAGTATTGATGATGAAAAGGATTCATGTTGTGGAGTAGATGAAGACGATCAAGATGGTGCTACGCCTCCTATTATTGACTTAGCATTGCGCAAGACAACAGATAGAATTGCTCCTGTTAGACCTGGAGATGTAGTGAAGTTTAAAATAGAAATATTCAATCAAGGAAATATAGCTACTGATAATAATATCATGGTAGATTATATGTCTAATGGATTTTTGTTTGAAGATAAATATAATCCAGGATGGTCTTTTAGTGGTGGTTATGCCACCTACGAAATGAGTAATCAAATCCAACCTGGTGAAAAAGATTCTGCATGTATTTATTTAACTGTATTACCTACAGCAACTACGATAACTTTGATCAATAAAGCTGAGGTGTTATACATGGAAGATCCTAGCGGAACTGATATGACCAATTATGATATCGATAGTGATCCTGATAGTGATTCAGCTAATGATGCTGGAGGTGATCCATTTGGAGAGACTGATGATGCGATAGATGGAGATGGTACAGGTCCAATCGGAGCAGGTGATCCAGACTTTGATGAAGATGATGCAGATGCAGCACATTTGGTAATGTGTGGTCAGATTTCATGTAAAGGAAATATCAATTTCAGTTTGGATAGTTTATGTATGGGTGTGTTGACTCCTGGAGCATTATTATCACCTGTGGCTAGTCCTTTATTCGCTTATGAAATTACAGTGAAAGATCAATGGGGTAATGCTCATGAAAATAAATTTGATGGTTCAGATATTGGCAAATGTTTTAGTGTCACTATACGTGATACATTCTGTGGAGGTAATTCTTGTTGGTCTACAGTTTGCATAGAAGATAAGTATGCTCCACGAATTGTGTGTGACACAGACACTGTAAGTTGTGCTAGATTTATGCAGGGTGGATTAGAGCCTGAAGTAATAGAAAATTGTGGTACAGCGACAGTGACATTGCTTGATGAAAGAATATTTGCACTGCCTTGCGATCCAGATTTTATAAAGCGTATAGAAAGAGATTATATTGCTGTAGACGGAAGTGGAAATGTAAGTGAGAAATGTACATGGGTATTGTATATCGAGCGTGCAAATATTTACGAAACAATCACACCAAAAGATACAGTATTCCAGTGTAGTGCAAACTATGCAAAGGATGCAGATGGACATCCTCATCCATCAGTGGTAGGTGTGCCTACTCTTGAAGGAGATACGATATGGCCAGTAACAGATTTGTTGTGCAATATCGTAGTGGATTATCGCGACGAGGAATATCCTGAAGTCGCTTGTGTAAAGAGAATATTAAGAACTTGGAGAATTCGTGAGTGGTGGTGTAATCAAGAGTTGACTTATACTCGACCACAATGGATCACATTGAAAGATACTGTTGGGCCTGTGATCACAAAACATGCCTATGATATGGAAGCAACAACTTCCAATAGATCATGTACAGCAAAAGTGACTTTGCCAAGTATAGAGGCTGTAGATGCGTGTCATACTGTTGTGCGTATTGATGTTATTTTCCCAGGTGGAATTTTGACAAACCAAAATGGTGGTGTCGTAGAATTACCTATCGGAGAAGATACAGTGATCTATCGCGTTTATGACAATTGTTATAATATGACTGCTGATACAATTATTGTAACAGTTAAAGATGATACAGAGCCTATTGCAATTTGCGATAGAAAAACTGTTGTTGCTTTGAATCGCAGTGGATTCAATTGGGTTCCCGCTGATGTATTTGATGATGGTAGTTTTGACGAATGTCATATTCATCATTTTGAAGTGAGACGTATGGATGACAATAGTTGTGGAACAACAGGTGCAGATGATTGGGGTCCTGAAGTAGGATTCTGCTGCGAAGATGTAGGTAAAGAAATAATGATAGGATTTAAGGTCATTGATGGAAGTGGTAATGAAGCGATTTGTATGGTGCTTGCAGAAGTTCAAGACAAAGAAGCACCAATCATAGTTTCATGTCCTCCAAACATTACAGTTGATTGTCGATTCCCTATTGATTTGAATAGACTTGATCTTTCATTTGGTACAGTGGCTACAAGTGAAGCTGCAAGAAATCCAATAGTAATCGATCCAAAATATTATCATCTTATAGATGGTCAACCATTAGATGGATTGGCTCAAGATAATTGTCCTCCTATAGTGAGAGAAGTTGTAGATTCTAGTGGATTTGATCAGTGTGGGCATGGTGTGATAAAGCGTAACTTTATCATCACAGATCAACAAGGTAATTCTACTCAATGTACTCAGTTGATTACTGTAGATAATTTTGCAAATCCATTTGATGAAAATGATATTACTTGGCCGTTAGATTTTGATACCACAGGATTGTGTGATGCAAGAATTTTATTGCCAGAATTATTGACCAATCCATTGTATAAACAACCAACTTTTTCTGATGATGTGTGTAGTAAAATAGGTGTGAGTTATTCCGATCATTATTTCAACTCAAGTCCATCTTCTGCAAATAAAATTTACAGAGTATGGAAGGTGATTGATTGGTGTCAAGCTATGTCAGGTTCGCCAACAATATTTGTCGATACACAATTGATTAGAATTATTAATACTATACCTCCAACTATACTTGATGGATGCAGAGATACTTCTCTGTGTAGTTATGATGCAAGTTGTTCTGATGTTGCGATTAGATTCCCTATCAAAGCGGAAGATGATTGCAATGGGCCTGATGAATTATTGTACACATTTTCAATCGATCTACATAGTGATGGTACAATAGATTGGACTACTGCAGGTGTAGCTGCATATATGGTGAATCGCTCATGGCCTGTAGGAACGCATAGAGTGACATGGGAAGTGGAAGACTTGAATGGCAATATTTCTCGTTGTAGTTTTACAGCTGAATTGAAGAATTGCAAATCGCCTATTGCATATTGTCATTATGGTATTGCAGTTGGTTTAACTCCAACAGATCTGAATGGCAATGGTAGCTTCGATCCATATCCAGTAGATAATGAAATCGATACCGTATGGGCAAAAGATATTGATGCAGGTTCATACAATATCTGTGGTACTGGTGTCAAATTGAGTTTCTCACGAGATACTGCTGACAAGTTTAAAGTGTTCACTTGTGATCATGCAAATACACGTCAAGATGTTGAACTTTGGGTAACTGATATTTTTGGTAATCAAAGTTATTGTCGAACGTATATTTTAGTTCAAGACAATAATAATGTACCTATCTGTCCATCTAATCTTACTGCTACAGTAAGTGGATTGATTACAACAGAAGAATCGCAGCAAGTTGAATCTGTCGATGTATCTATGGATAAATCGAAAGCTGAAATCGTTAAATCAAATTTTGATGGTGAGTATAAATTTAAGACAACGCAAGTTGGAAATGATTATGAAATCAAACCAGAGAAAAATGATGATTGGTTGAATGGTGTGACGACTGCGGATATCGTCAAGATACAAAAACATATCTTGGGTATCAATGAAATCACATCACCATACAAAATGATTGCAGCGGACGTAAATAAATCCGGAACTGTTACTGCAAAAGATATTTCGGATTTGCGAAAATTGATACTCGGTGTGACTGCAGATGTATCAACAAATACGTCATGGAGATTTGCTGATGCAACTTATCCATTCCGCGATGCAGAGTCAGCGATCACAGAAGCTTTCCCTGAAAGCTATAAAATAGTGCCTTTACTTTCTGATATGAAAGTAGATTTCAAGGGAATAAAAATAGGAGATCTTAACGAAAGTGCTAAGACTCGAGGAGTAATGGGTATAAGCACTAGAAGTGCTATACGATTGAAATTAAATATTGAAGAGAAACTTATTTCTGCAGATGAAATTCAAGCCGTAGAATTTGGTTCAGATAATATTGAAAATTACGATGGATTCCAAATGACTTTAACTTATGATGCTAATGCATTAGAGTTGCAAGAAATTATTGGCAATCATGAAGTGGGTATGCAAAGAGAGAATTTCCACATCATTCGCAAAGGAATGATCACCATGAGTTGGGATGGAAAGGCAACGAATAAGGATAAATTGTTTACTATAATATTCAAGTCAAAGGTTGAAGGATCATTGAGTAAATATATCCACCTTAGTTCTGCGGTGACTCCTGCTCTTGCGATTGCAAAAGGTGAAAAATTGGAAGATGAGATTGAGTTAATTGCAACGAATAAATCGAATGAACAGATAGAATTTGCAGTGATGCAGAATGAACCAAACCCTTGGTCTAAGGAGACCCATATAGGAATGTTCTTGCCTACCAGTGGTGAGGTTCAAATGACGATATACGATGCAGCGGGAAAAGTTTTCTTGCAAGAAGAAAAATTATTGAAAGGTGGCTACAATGAATGGAATGTTGATGATAATATACTTCCACAATCGGGAGTATATTATTATCAAGTTGATTTTGCTGGTCAGACGATAACTAAGAAAATGGTTTTTGTAAAATAGTGTAAGTAAGTTTAGTAAATAGTTAGTAATTGATTTCGTTTTTTTGAAAAAAGGGTACTGGATTTATTCAGTACTCTTTTTCGTTTTTCTAGTGTCGAATAATAACTTATGTTTGTAAAATAAATTTTTTATGAATCAGTAATTAAATTATATGAAGGTCACAGAAATAAAAAAATCTCTCAAAGCCATAAAACGACCAGATCTAGAAAAGCTAATTATTGAATTATATAAGAATATACCAGAAAAAGTAATAGAAGCAAAAGGGATTGATCTGTTGTTCCTTACGCCAAAAATGGAAATTATAGATAACAGCAAACTCGTTGAAAAATATATTAACAAAGTATCTGTTTTTTGTGAAAATTTTAAAGCTGGTCATTATGGTTATCCTAATCAAATCATTTCGAAACCAAGGCGGAAGAAATGGAGATTCGAAGTGATGGCATTTTATAAAGAGATCGATGATCTGATTTTGCATTCTACAGATAAATCCGAATTGATCAAATCATTTGATCTGTTGTTTGATGCACTGTGTTTTTCATGTGAGGAGCGAGTAGTTAGTTCAGAAAATGTATTTTCTGCTATTAAAAGATCACAATCTGAATTCTTACAAAAGTTGATACAATTGTACAGATTGATTTATTCTGATGAAGAATTATTTTTGCCTTTTTTGGAAAAAGTATTTGATAGTTCAACTGCCTTTGATACATCGAGAGATCACTTATATAAAGTAGTAATAAATTCATTTGCGGCGCCAATGACTATCTCTGCATTGATCGAAACTGCAAATTTGTTGTTGCAAGACAAATTGAATGAGTATAAACCGCATCTAGGGAGCAGAATTGTATATTCAAGTTCTTTAGAAGATAAGATTCAAGATTTGGTAGAGGCAATTTCAATCATGTATTTCGCAGTTTTTGAAAACAAGAATGCAATTGAAATATTTACAAAAACACAAGCACAAAAAACAGTTTATAGAGATGAAGAGATTATGGTTTACATCTTAATACGAACCATTGAAAAATACAGCAATAACCCAAAACCAGAAATGTTGGACGTTCTATTGGATTCTAAGAAAAGAAAAATACAGCTAAGGCCATCGTTGTTGGATCTTTTGAGAAAGCTTCAGTATTTAGAGTAGTTTTTTGATAATAAGGTAGTTTACTACTATTTAACTGAAAGAGCGATAAGGGCTGAAGACTGGGCAAAATTAGAATTTTTAACGGATGATAATTTTATTAATTCATAAAAAGTAGCAATTGATTTTACTATCATATCAAATTAATAAAATGTGTAAATAATTATATTTCAATATTTTATTTCAATTTTTTAGTTTCCGATAGCCTATTTGGGAAAAATAAATGATACCAAGAGAAACTTATTTCAATATTTAACTATTATAAGAAGACACAGTCTAACCATAAGTTTGCTGTATATTTGTATTAAAATTAATAAAAATGAGCTTATTATTTTTAGGAAGTTTAGGTGGATGGGAGATGGTTGCCATCGTTTTTGTAATACTTTTATTATTTGGAGGTAAGAAAATACCGGAGTTAATGAAAGGATTGGGTTCTGGAATTCGTGAATTCAACAATGCAAAAAATGCCATAAATACTGAAATTCGTGAAGGCATCCGTGATGCTGAGCGAAAAAGTATGGATGAGCCAAAGCCATAATATTATAAAATAAATAGAATTTTAAACGATTAATAATGAGGTTATTATTCATAACTTGTTTATGTTTGATTGGAAGTTTTACCTTCAGTCAGAAAATAGGACATCTTAATACAGTTGCTTTTATTGATACTCTTACAGAAGCTAAAATAATGGCTGACAAAATAGCTGATTATGAAAAAGCATTGACATCTCAAGGAGAGCAAATGGCAATGAAGTTTCAGAAAAATGTCGAAATGTTTCAGAAAGATGTTCAGTCAGGGGCTTTAACTCCCATTCAACAGCAATCGAAGCAAACTGAATTGGAAACAGAGCAAGCCGCTTTGGGTAATTATCAAAAAAGTGCTCAAGAATCGCTTTTAAAACGTAGAGATGAGTTGCTCAAACCCTTATTGGATCGCATCAATAAAGCTTTGATTGAGATTGGAAAAGAAGACGGCTACCAGTTTATTTTTGATTCATCCATAGGATTATTATATTTTCCAGAATCCGATAATGTGAGTGCCAAGTTGAGTCAGAAGTTGGCAAAAGGGTGAGAGAAAATTAGCTTTACTTATTTCTATCATTTATTTCATTGAACTAATATTTCATTCATTGGTTTGGATAGCTGTACCAATTTAAAATTAGATATGAATTCGAGAGCAAAAATCAGCATTGCAATGTTATATTGTTTATTTGCTTTGTTTTCTTGTAAAAATGATTCATTAGAAGGCAATACTACTACAAAGTTTGGAAATAAGTTTTTTTTGCATAAAGATGTTCCAGGAGAAACTCTTAAAAAGGAATATGTCGCGTTTTGTAGGGTTAATCGTTGGGTAGATGATAGCCTTGATCTAAGTTCAGATTTTAGGTCACAATTGCTGCCATTCACTATTGGTGATCCGAATGAAATTACAAAAGAAGCATTAGTTCAGGATATACTTTCAAATTTGTCATTAGGCGATAGCATTTCAGCCTACCAAGAAATGGACTCTTTATCTTTGATTAAATATAAAACCTCAAAATCGAAACGGTTTATTATGAATTTAAAGGTTGATTCAATAGGTGAACCTGGATCAAGTGCTGCTTATTTTGAGTATTTGCAAAATACTCAAAACCCGCTATTCATTGAAAGAGCAAAAAATGGTGAATTGTCAAAAGAAACATTAAAGGCTCAAATAGATCTATATAAGAATCAATCTAAACAAGGTTATGTAGAAATTGATTCTTCAATTCAAATGAAAAGTATTTCAAAATTTAATAACGAAAAATTGGGATACCATAATTGGATTATTTTTGATGTAGTATCAATTTTTGAGGATGGTTCATCATTTATGAATTCATATAATAGTGTATCATCAAATTATATTAATAATGCAAATTATTCAACAATTGGTGGTATACATACTGCATTAGCTAATATGAGTGAAGGTGAAGAAGCAGTTTTTTATATTCCTTTTGGAATGGCTTATAAACAAGATGGAGGTGGAGTGGTCCCACCGAACACTAATTTATTTCTTCACATTAAGGTGCATAAAGTTATACCAGATCAGTTGGGAGTATATAAAAAGAAATATGGAATCAATTAATCAAATTCAGTTGTATATTACTATTGTTATTTGCAGCTAAAATGAAGTAATTTGAATTAATTTTAATGAGTTTCATTTTTCGCAAATCACTGTTAAAGTATATTCCTGCTTGATATGAACTTATACTTTTAAATGTTGCATTATTTTCTTGAATACATATTCCACCTATACCAGCATCACTTCTAGTAGTTTCGATTTCTCGATTGAAATAGTTTCCGCCATATGCTATATCTGGTTTTCCATCTTTATTGAAATCATATAAAATAATGTCTTGTATTGGAGAAATTTGGGTTTCAATTGGTAAAGGCTTGAATTCAAATGATTTGTTTTCTTGATTTACTAATATGCCACTTCGAAACTCTGTTGCTTTTTTAATGATTGTAGTTGAGTTCTTTTTATCATCTAAGATTTCGTCTAATGTCGCGTTTGCAAATGCATCATAATTTTGAAATTTTTCTTTGATAAATGGCATTTGTTCGGATGAACATTGTCTCCCTCGAACAGGATAAAGTTTTCCATTTTTATCATAGGTTCCAAGATATGTATCCCATGTGTTATTTTTATCAAAATCATCTAAATATACATACATCGGTTTTTCTTGATTTGCTTTAAATTTAATATTTGTTCCAAGATTACCAGCAACAATATCTGCATCTCCATCTTGATCTAAGTCAGCAGCAGAAATACAATTCCACCAACCCAATAATTGATCAGTACCCCATTTTTTTGATTCATCAGAGAATTTACCATTTCCATCATTTATCATGACTTTGATATTCATCCATTCTCCAGCTACTAACAGATCTAAATCTTTGTCTCTATCAATATCGACATAATTTGCAGTCGTTACACAGTTCGATAATGAAGTCGACAGAGTTTACACTCAAGAAAATGACGAATGAAAATATAAGTACGATTGCACATCAAGAAAGTAAATTTGATGATTACAAGACAGGATCTTAATGCCTCATAGAATGTCCACATTAGGTCCAGTCAGGGAGATTGCAGATGTAACTAATGATGGACTTGATGATATTTTTATTGTTGGATCTGTTGGCTCTGCTTCTAGATTATTTATGCAGGATGATAAAGGAAATTTTAATTTGAATAAATCAATTCCTCTTGAAAAGTATAAGCAATCTGAGCCGATAGATGTTGTTTTTTTTGATGCTGATGGAGATATGGATTTAGATTTGTATTTAGCGAACGGAAGCAATGAATATGGTTCAAATTCAAAGTTTTTTCTTGACAATTTGTTTTTAAATGAAGGGAATGCCAATTTTATAGATGCTAGTTCAAAATTAGACCAATTGAGTTTTAGTAAAGGTACTGTCTCATTCGGAGATCTTGATGGAGATAATGATATGGACTTATTCATTGGAGGGAGGCAAATTTCCGGAAAATATGGGCTTAAGTGCGAAAGTGCCATTTTGATTAATGAGAAAAAGGTTTTTTTTAAAAATAGAACTGAATCTTGGGCGCCTCAGATGTTAAAAGACTATGGGACTTTAAACTTCTTCTTTATTGTTAGATATCAACAAAGATAATAAATTAGATTTAATACATAATGGTGAGTGGGAACCCATTTCTATTTTAATAAATACTGGTTCTAAGTTTGAGGATAGAACTAAAGAATATGGCTTAACCAATACTCTGGGATGGTGGAATAAGCTTGAAGCAGGGGATTTAGATAATGACGAGAGTCTCGATTTGATTGCTGAAACTCGGTCTAAATTCAAAGTTTGAAGCAACTGAAGTAAAGCCTTTTAAAGTATTTTTATCTGATTTTGATAAAAATGGAAGTTGGGATACTTATTTGGGCAGTTGCTCAAACGATGGCAATTATTATCCAGTTAGAGGAAGACAATGTTCATCAGAACAAATGCCTTTTGTTAAAGATAAATTTAAATCATATTCCACGGAAATACATTTACAGTTCAAAAATTGCCTATAGAAGCTCAATTTGCTCCAATTTATGGAATAGTCTTATATGATTTCAATCATGATAACTTTTTAGACATTGCATATTGTGGCAACTATTATAATCGAGAGGTGGAAACTTCAAGAAGTGATGCTGGAATTGGGGGGATATTATTAAATAACCATAAATTGGAATTTAAGGCTGTACCTTTTAATCAAACTGGAATTAAAGCAAATGAAGATGCAAGGGAAATGAAGTTTATGAGGAATAAACTCGCCAATTATTTGGTCATTGCCAATAACAATAAGCCAATTCAAATCAATTACATCAATCCCAAGTCTTGAATAAAATTATGGAAAGGCCTTTTTGAATAAACCATAATTCAAAAGTGAATTATTGGAAAAATTAATTATTTAATGCTCAAAAAATTATAGATAGATTAACAATTTTATGAAATTATTTTGAATTTAAATTGTGTAACTGTATCATAATCATGTATTTATATATAAATATAGGAAATAAACTATTAAATACCCTAAATAGGGTATATATAGCAGTTTTCCAATCTTTATCTTTGTCCCGAATCAATGGACTGTAATTGTACAGTATGCGTTGAATTCATCGTTTTATTAACCAAACTCAAGGCAAGATTCCTCACTGGCGAAGCAAATCCAATGTAAATCTGTCTTTACAATTTTTTTGTTCTACACTCGAATGTGGTAGAAGATCTGTTGTGGTAGTATATTAATCGTGTGTATTAGTCGTTTGATTGATAATACTATGTGTTTGGTATAAAATATTTAATTACGTAAACAATTAAAATTTTTATAACCAAAACTAAATCTCATGAAAAGGACAAATTTTAGTCTTAATCAACTGATGTCCGGTCTTGTTACGTTGGTACTCTTCCTATTTATAGGAGTCTCGACGCTTAAGGCACAAGGCCAACTACCACCTCTAGTTAATTCCTCGTCAAGCAATTTCTTGCTTGAAAATGAAATTAAT
>JADKGL010000029.1 GCA_016722295.1 Saprospiraceae bacterium | reverse complement strand
TACATCTTTTATAGTATTTTGCTTATCCACAATCAACAGAAGTGGATACCCAAAACTGTGATTGACACTGTCAATCAGCTTGTCAGAGTCCGGTAAATTTTAAAGTTGGATGGTTTATCGTTTAAAGTTCATAAGTAATGTTTTGCTATTTCGACAAAATGAAATAAACTCAATGTTCTTGTTTGCAAATTTTTTGTTGTATATGGTTCAAACAGAACATTTTCTATACATGGAGGGCAAGTAGTAAACCAAAAGAAATATAAGTTTTAGTCTTACCCCTAATAGGACTGGTAAGAATGCATTTTATTATCCATATCGGGCATTTCATTAAAAACCTGCTATCAGTGAATTAGTTATGCAATTTGGACTCCTCGTAACTATAAATTTATCTTGTCTTTCAATTCTAATAGTTGGTTTTATAGATTTCATTGATCGATTCTAAATAATCCTTCCCTCTTGATTTTTTCCTAGTTTAGACACATGCGAGATATTGAAACGAAACAAAGAAATAAGCTAACTGAACTAACTTTTCGTATTGTATTAATTTGGTCATGTTCATTTTTAGGTTTCAAAATATTTCAGATTTAGAAATATTAATTTTTATTATCATAATATTAGCATGATTTTATCTTTCCCCTTTTGGTTTGTTTTTGTAGTATTGCTTAAACTCTTTACTGTTGGGATATCCATTTTTCTTCTCTTCTCCAAATTCTTTGGATCTTCACAGAAATAAATAGATTTTATCTTCGATGAAATAAGCTGTACCATATCTTTGTTTTTTTTTACCATTAGTATAATATCGATCTGATGGATGTGCCAATTCATAACCATCAAAATTTCCTTCAACACTTCATAAGCTTTTTGGGCAATGGGCAACACTTTCTCCTTCTGATTCCAATGGTCCATGTAATATAATAGTCATTGCTTTAGTTTTTGTATATCCTACAGTGAATAAGTTGGGAATCCAAAGATGCAATTAAGAATCTAATTTATGTACTCTTAATAGAGCAGATTTAAATACCGCTTAACTCTCAATCCATTTGGGACAAGTTCTCAATTTGTGGCCTGAACAGATTCTTTGTCTAAAGTCGTTCTTCTAACCGATCCTCTTTTGCTAAATCTGAGATTTTAATAAATACATAATTGTATGTTTTCCTTAAGACTATCACAGAGTATTTTTGTAAGATTCGATGAGTTTCATATAAATCACATATTGCTCATTTATTTTTCTCTTTTGATCTTGAATTAAAGCTAGTATAGAGCAGACACATATTATGGCTATTCCTGTCTTTAAAGCCGGGCTGGGTTATTTATAAACCGTCATCGAGATCACTTTAGGGTTTATATAAGCGTTAACAAAGTTCTACAAATCTTCTTTCCTAAATCTTCATATGATTTTACACATAGATAAATGACTGTTTGCTTATAAACATCTTTGGAGTACATTACCATATTGAGGTGGAATCAAATTGAGCTAAATTGAATTCCATAGAATTAACGAGTAATATGGTTGCGATTTTTTTCATCGTGTGAATAAAGTTTCAAACTCACTTGATCCTACAATAATACGAAAAAATGGAATTGAAATTACTTCTGACAATACAAAAATTATTAATCTTTCAATTTTAGGTAAAAAAAAAAATAGGTATCGCCACAAAACAATACCTATCTTAAAACAATAATATATTTCTACTCCTATTCCTCCTTATCCTCTCCATTCACCGCTTTGGCAGCGTCTTCAAGTCTTTGGGTTGCTCTGGTGAGTTCGTTGAGTTGCTTGGCACGCTCCTCTGGTTTTTGAGTGGAGATGCCTATGTGATTTTCCATTGAAGACAAATCCTTTTTGATCTGCATCTACCATGGGATTTGCCGTCTTGGATGAGATTGCCACCAGCATGAGTTTGCCCAGTTCATTGATGATTTCTTTTGGATCACTCGCTTTAGTGGTCTCGCTCCAAACTGTGGTTCATAACCCAAATCACTTAAGAGATTCAATGCTTTTTCTGAGATCTCGATATCGATGCCTTGAGCTTTAAGATTCTTTGTCAATGATCTCAATTGCAATCCTGCGATCTTTTTGATTTCTTCTTTTGTCAATGGAAGGAACATGATTTTCTCATCGATACGATTGAGAAATTCTGGACGAAGATTCTCTTTTAGTTTTTCGAACCACTTCGATCTTCGTTGTCTCGATGATATCTGCTCTATGTTTATCACCAAGTGCTTCTAGATCTTCAAAATTTTCAAGGATCAATTCAGATCCCATATTGGAAGTCATGATGATGATTGTATTTTAAAATTGGCAACTCGTCCTTTGTTGTCTGTTAGACGTCCGTCATCCAATACTTGTAATAATATATTGAATGTATCAGGGTGTGCCTTCTCGATCTCATCCAACAATATGATAGAATAAGGCTTCATGCGCACTGCTTCGGTCAATTGACCTCCTTCATCATAGCCTACATATCCTGGAGGCGCACCTACGAGTCTCGCTACAGCATGAGCTTCCATGAATTCGCTCATGTCAATGCGTGTCATCGCTTTCTCATCATCAAATAAAACTTCTGCTAATGCCTTTGCTAATTCTGTTTTTCCAACTCCTGTAGGTCCTAAGAAAATAAAAGAACCTATCGGCTTGTTTGGATCTTGCAATCCTGCTCTGCTTCTTCTCACCGCATCAGACACTGCGCGAACAGCTTCTTTCTGTCCGATGACGCGTTTGCCCAATTCATCTTCAAGCAATAGCAATTTTTCTCTCTCGCTTTGCATCATTTTTTGCAATGGAATTCCAGTCCATTTGCTCACTACTGCGGCGATATCATTGGAAGTGACACAGTCCGATGTGAATCGCGATCCTTCAGGTAAATTAGCTAACTTTTCTTCTGATGTTTTCAAAAGTGCTTCTTGTTCTTTGAGGTCGCCATATTTTAGTTTTGCGACCATACCGAAGTCATTT
Source organism: Saprospiraceae bacterium (assembly GCA_016722295.1). GTDB lineage: Bacteria > Bacteroidota > Bacteroidia > Chitinophagales > Saprospiraceae > Vicinibacter. Next base: position 336,638 of record JADKGL010000029.1, on the reverse strand, counting down.
CGCGCTCAGCTTTCAGCTGCGATATTGATCTCATCAATTTTTCTTGATGGTTTGAATTTCGTCAACGATATCTTTTCTGATTTCCAAGCTGCTTTTAGTGAATCCAATTCTTGTTTTGCATTGGCGAGTTGCTCTTCTATCGCTTTTTTAAGTTTTGCCTTTCTTTTTCTCGCTTTACAGCTTCACGCTCGATTTCAAGTTGTCGCACTTTGCGATCTTTCTCATCTATTTCTTCTGGAACACTGTCCAACTCCAATCTCAATTTTGCAGAAGCTTCATCGATCAAATCTATCGCCTTGTCTGGTAAAAATCGATCAGAGATATAGCGATGTGATAATTCTGCAGCAGCAATCAATGCTTCATCTTGTATCGCTACTTTGTGAAATACTTCATACTTATCTTGTATTCCTCGCAAGATAGATATTGTATCTTCGACAGAAGGCTTCGATCAATCATTACAGGTTGAATCTTCGGACGAGTGCTTTATCATTTTCAAAATATTTTTGATATTCATCTAATGTCGTTGCACCTATAGTGTGTAGTTCGCCCCGAGCCAATGCGGGTTTTAAAATATTGGCTGCATCAATACTTCCACTGCCTCCACCTGCACCTATCAATGAGTGGATTTCATCAATAAATAAAATGACTTTGCCATTAGACTCATTGACTTCTTTTACGACTGCCTTGAGTCTTTCTTCAAATTCACCTTTATATTTCGCTCCTGCAATTAATGCAGCGAGATCCAAGGAAAAAATTTGTTTGTCTTGAAGATTTTCAGGAACATCACTTTTGACGATTCGCCAAGCGATGCCTTCTACGATGGCTGTCTTTCCTACACCTGCTTCTCCGATGATGATGGGATTATTTTTTTTGCGTCTTGACAAGATATGAAGATCCTGCGTATTTCTTCGTCGCGACCAATTATCGGATCAGTTTTCCAGCAGCTGCGGCAGCGTTAAAATTCACTGCATATTTATTGAGTGCATTATAATTTTCATCACTGCTTGCTTCGGTTACTTTTTTCCCTTGCGAAGTTCGGTGATGCCTTGTTTAATTCCCTCCGCTGAGATGCCATTGGATTTAAATATTTTCGAAGCTGAATCTGTTCCTTTTGCAATCGCCATTAAAATTAATTCAAGAGAAATATATTCATCGCCGAATTCTGGCATCAACTTTTTAGCTTGTACTAAAATCTGATTTGCATCATTGGATAAATATTGTTTGCCTCCACCTTGTACTTTTGGAACAGATCTGATCGCAGTATCCAATTCATGTTTTAATTTCTGGACATTAACTGCCAATTTTGAAAAAATAAACTCAGCCAACTTTTCGTCAACTTCAATAACTGCTTTTGCTAAGTGGCAGCTATCTACGATTTGTTGATCTAGATTGGTTGCTATTTCTTGCGCCCTGAGGATGGCGTCTTGTGCCTTTATTGTAAAATTTTCGTAAGTCATGTAATCCTATTTTAACTCAAATATATCAAATTTATAACCAATGCCCTTTTCAAGTCAAAATGTCACAATAATTCTTAAAAAATTGTCACTTTTGCAGGAAATAGAAATATTTCTGACTTTGAGTCAGCTTTTAGTATAAAATAAAAATGAATAATCTTTTATGAAAAATAAATATCGTGTCAATATTGTTGCAATATTATTGCTAGTTCTCTTTGTATCGAATAACAAAATTGCGGCCCAATCGCTTTATGATCTCAATACAATTCAAGAATTGCGGATCAACTTTCCATTCACCAATTGGGATCAAAAATTAGATTCATTGCACACAGCAGATGTAAGTGCAAGATTGATTGCCACAAAAGTAGAATTGAATGGTGTAGTATTCGATAGTGTTGGAATTCGCTATAAAGGAAACAGTACATACAATCCAACAAGAGTAAAAATCCATTGAATGTAAAATTAGATTTTATCAAATCAGATCAAAATTTTCAAGGATATAATACGCTGAAATTATCCAACGGATTCATGGATCCAAGTCTCCTGAGAGAAGTCATGGGATATTACATCACTAGAAAATACATGCCTGCCTCACAAGCCAATTTCATTAAGGTATATATCAACAATGCATATATAGGGCTTTACACGAATGTTGAGAATGTATCTAAAGATTTTTGCTCGAATAATTATTACTCATCTGACAATGCGTTTTTTCAATGCGATCAAGCTGAAAAAAAAGTAACATTACCGACTGGTTGTTCAACAATGAATCAGATGCCAACATTGAGTTATAGTTCGTCGGATTCCAATTGTTATAAAAATAGTTATGAGATCGAATCGGATTATGGTTGGTCAGAATTGTATAAACTGATCAATATTTTGAATAACAACTCGACAGAGATTGAAAAAATATTGGATGTGGATCGAGCAATATGGATGTTGGCTTTGAATAATTATTATGTCAATTTCGATAGTTATTCTGGATCTGGACATAACTATTTGATTTACCAAGACAATAATAAAAGATTTAATACAATCATGTGGGATCTCAATGAATTCTATGGAGCATTCAACAATAGTGGTACGGGAAGTTTGTCTTTGAGTCAAATGTTGAGTTTGACACCTTCACTGCATTTCACAAATAATGCTAGACCTCTTATTGCAAAACTGATGGCGAATGCTTCATTAAAAAAAGATACTTTGCCCATCTGAAGACAATCATGGAAGATGCAGTGGCAAATAATCATTATACAACATTGGGACTGCAATTGCAAAATCTTATCAAGCAAGCAGCTACTGATGATGCAAATAAATTTTTTCCAACTAGCGCCTTTCTTGGGAATCTACAAAATGATTATACAAATAATGCTCCAATGGGAAAAACTTATCCAGGATTGATTTCACTCTCTACAGCGAGAGCAAACTTTCTAAAGACGACTAGTGAATTAAATGTTGTGCAACCGACGATATCAGATATTATAACACCATCATTGATTACAAAAAACATGAACATTAAGATCAGTGTTAAAGTAACTAATGCTAATACTTGCACTCTTTTTACCCGATTCAATAAACAAGATATTTTTCAAAAAGCAACAATGTATGATGATGGCTTGCATGATGATGGTGTAGCAAATGATGGCATCTATGCGACAAGTATTTTCACGGGTCGCAATACAGAAATGCAATATTATATCTATGCCGAGAATAATAATATAGCAGTACTATCACCAGCTAGAGCAGAATATGAATTCCATACATTGCAGATCAATAGTTCTTCCATTGCAGTTGATGAAATTTATATCAATGAATGCATGAGTTCGAATCAAACTTATACGAAAGATGCACAAGGCGATTATGATGATTGGATTGAACTATGGAATGCGAGTAGTCGCGACATCGAACTTTGTGGCTGGTATTTAACAGATGATAAATCGAATTTGAAAAAATATCTGATACCAGACACTATTATAAAAGCCAATACTTATCTTGTGATCTGGGCAGATGAAGATGGTACTGATGTTGGATTGCATTCTAATTTTAAATTATCAAAATCGGGAGAGACTTTATACTTCAATGATGGAAATATCATAATTGATTCCTTGAAGATTCCTGCACTCGGTGAGGATATATCTTATGGTCGATGTGGACTTGCACTACAAGAATTTTCAAAGCCAAGTATTGCTGCGAAGAATGATTGTGTTACTGATCAAAACACAACGACGATAGAAGATATCAAAATTTTTCCAAATCCTTCTGTTGATGAAATCACAATAACTAATATAGCCGCTGAAAATATTCAAATAAATATTATAGACAATAAAGGAAAAATAATACTTACTAAATCAAGCGATGACAAATATTCGAAAATCAATATTCAAATGTTGAATTCAGGAATCTACTTTATACAAATTATGTCTAAAACTAAAAGCCAAAGCTTCAAGTTACTCAAAGCCTAAAGATATCTTGAATCAAATTTAATATTTTATTAATTAAAAACAAAGTGACTTCGTTCTAAAAATATATTCGAAAAAAAATTAAAAAAATATTTTTATTCAGGCAGCATCCAATTTGCCGTTGCATAATATAAGCAGATAGGATGATTTCTTATAACGATAAGGATGACTATCGATTCTTAAGATAGTTGACAAGAAAACCGGATAGAGGGAGGAGGATAATGGAAGAATAATTTTCTTTCATTATCCTTTCCACTGGTTTTTCCACTAGATGAAGTATCAAATCTATACTATAAATCGAAGTCTTTTTAAGGCGAAAAGACTATAATTTTTCAAAAGGAAAGAAATTTTAATTCAGCATTTTTTCCGTTTATCAATTGGTTTAGCCATTGCACAGTGCAATGGCTTCTTTATTTAAGTACTAAAATTTTGTTAAATAAGCAGCGTCTGAGATGACCTTGCATAGTATATATAGTCACAAACAAGTAATCAGATAAATGCGGCCATACATAAAATACATAATTTATTCATTTCTAGCTCTTTGCATTATAAGTTGTAGAGATCCTGAGATTGATGTGAACACTGAAAATCCTCCCCCACCTCCACCTCCGCCTACATATTTTCAAAAAGAGGTCCTTGGTTATGTATCCGATGAAGAATATTCTGATTTAGTCGGTGCGCAGATAAGTCTTTCAAATTTCCAATTGCAATCAGATCAATTAGGATTTTTTTATGGTGACCCTTTGCTTCAAGAAAGTAGAATAATTGTAATGTCTACTAAATCAAATTATTTTCCTGCCTACTCTCTTGCAATCATTAATGACAATAAATTGCCATGGATAAAATTAATACAAAATAAGTATGGAAAATTTCGTACTATTTCTGGAGAATCTGGCGGAGAAGTGCTTTTTGACAACGGACTTGTGTTGAAATTTGAATCAAATTCAATTATCAAAAGTGATAGCACTTTATACTCAGGACAAGTTAAAGTATATACAAAGCAATATTCAACCGATAACAGTTCTTATTCTCTACCCTTAAATATTGAGGGTAAAACAAAAAATAATGAAATCAAATATTTGCAGAGTCTACAAGGCTTGTCAGTTGAACTTAGAGGAGAGGCTAATGAAAAACTTGGATTGATTCGAGATATTTCTATTCAACTCGGTGTCATTGGAAATGCTCAAAACATAAAATCAACCACCACTTTATGGAGTTTAAATCTTAAAACTGCATTTTGGGAGGAAGTGGGAACTGCTACACTTACAGGTACTGCCTTATATAGCTTTAAGACAAAAAATATTGAAGCGATCAATATCGCTAACGGCCTTGAGCCTATTATGCTAAGTGGTAAAATATTAATCAACGGTGTCGCCTCAAGAAGTGATATGGTGATCACTAGCAAGAAAGATAATGAACACATTTATGCTATTAAAACCAACGATTTAGGTTACTGGAAAATAGCTATCCCTAAAGATGTCGAAATCCATTTAGACATATTAGGCACTTGTGGATTTTTATTACAAAAAGATTTAGGTTCTTTCTCTACTTCTACAGAATTGGCGCCAATAGAAGTTTTATCAAATGACCTCACTAGTTTGTCTGGAATTGTTTACGACTGCCAAAACAATCCGTTAAAAAACGGTCATGTCATAGTCAATATAATAGATAATGGTAGTCAAGGAAATGCCTTGTCAAATAAAACTGTTTTTGATATAGATAAAAATGGATTTTTCAAAGGAAATATTTCAATCTGTAACTCAACTCAGTATTTAAAAATAACACCGTTTGACAGAGAGACAGGAATTGAAGGTAAAGAATTCAATACAGATAAGAAAGGAATAATTGAAAACATAAAATTGTTTGCTTGTAAAAATCCAAAAAGACCTGCTATAGAGATTCAATATAAAAACACAATTCATTATATCGACTCTGCTTCAGCAACAGTAACTACTGTTTTAGATAGGGCTCAATACACAATAACCGTTTTTGAAAAATTGCCAAGCGGAAATTATAGCAATTATATTTTCAAGATACATCAATCAGTTAATTCAAATAACTTTGAACTAGTAGAATTTAAATGGCTAACACCTAATGGTCAACCATCTCCATTTTTCGAAACAATTGATTGCAATACAGTATTAGAAAAAGTTTTAGGCAAAAACAAAGGAGATAAATTGAGTTTTGAAATCAAATCTTGCAAAATGTCAATATCAGGTGAAAAGGAAATTCCAGGAATCATAACTATTGAAACAATACTAGAATAAACCAAAATAATTAAAATAAACTTGAACCTTAACGAAATCATATCAGGCTGCAAAGAACGGGATCTGAAATCCGAGAGGGAACTCTTTTATCTGTACTCGAAGAAAGTTTATTCACTTACGAGAAAGTACACGAATGATCATGAATTAGCACAAGACTTAACACAAGAGTGTTTTATAAAAATCTATGGTCAAATACATCGCTATTTTGAGGAGAAAGGAAAATTTGACGCATGGATGTATAGAGTTAGTGTAAATACGATTTTGCAATCATTCAGAGATGCAAAGAAAGATATAAAAACTGTAGACTATGAGCATGCTCTAGAAATAGGCGATGAAGAAGATGACTATCTAGAAATCTCTGGAGAATTTATACAAGAGGCTCTGAATGAACTACCAAAAGGATATAATGAAATCTTCAAGTTATTTGTAGTTGAAAAATGGTCTCACAAACAAATAGCAGATCATCTTAAAATTTCAGAAGGAACTTCTCGTTCCCAATTAACCAAAGCGAAGAAATACCTTCGTACAATTATTAATTCAAATCCTACAAGGCTTTATGAAAGACAGGAAGTTTGACAATTTAAACTGGGGCAATTTTGATGAAGAAAATTACTCTTTTAATGTGGACGAACAGTGGGACCGCATGGAAGCTACTTTACTTGCTAGTCGCAAAAAGAAAGACCGTAGGTTCTTTTTCTTTTTTCTTGCGGCAGGCATGTTAATGTTCTTTTCTGTTGCAGGCTATGTATATATTCCAAAATGGCTAAATCATAAAAATAATATAGGACTTGCTGACTTAGCTCCAGCAATATCAGAAGCGCCCACAGAATCGGCAACTAGCATAACAAATTCACAAAGTAACAAATCACAAATAGCAACAAAAGCATTAAACAACAAAACGACTAATTCATCAAAAAATTCAACTTCGAGGAATGTAGGAAACACCACAATTTCACAAAACAATCAACCTATTGCTGATAAAATAAATCACAAGTCAAACATTGTTAACCAGGCAAATACAATTCCTTCATATAATAATATTAATACTGTTGATCATCAATCTGAGCTAACTTCAATAAAGACAGAAGCACTGCCCTCCCCTTATATAAATACTAATGAAGTTACTTTATCCCACAACAATTTTCTAAATATTGCTACTATAAATCAAATTCATCTTCCTACTTCAATTCAACAGAATAATTCAAACATTAATTCTACTCATTTAAATTTACAACTGATTCCAGTCATCAAAACAAAAAAACAAACGCTTAATTCATTTATCTGTTTTGGCATCCAATATGGCTTATCAAACAATAATTTTAAATTACTAGACCAAGATAAAAATGACATAGTTTCTTCAAGAAACTTACGTGAAAAATCTTGGGATGGAATTCAATCAGAAATTGGTATTGGTGTATTTATTTCAAAAAACATGTATATTCAGTCTGGAATAAATATGAATAGACGTTATACAAAAGTTATAGACAATTATACTGTCTCTAACCAATATTTAGAAAACCAAATCGTACGAATTGAAAAGCGTGATGGCGAAAAGCCAGATACTATCAGAAATCCAGTCCTTGTTACGACAAGAAGCAAATACAATGAAAAGTATTTTAACAAGTATGACGCTATTTCTATTCCAATTTTAGTTGGGTTTAAAAAACCAATAAGCACAAGATCTAGTTTATCATTAGATGCTGGAACTTGTATTTCTGTTTGGAATCAAAATTATGGCTATATACCTCGTTCATTCACCGCTCCAAATAATATCTCGATCACACAATTAGCACAAGCCAAATACGGAAGTATCGCAATTCGTTCGACAGTAAATTATAATTATCAACTTACAAGTAAGAATTCTGTGAGTATCGGTTTTGGTATTGAGCAAGATCTTACTTCGCGTATTTCTTCCACTGAAGGCTATACTCAGAAATTCAGATTTATTAACATCGGAACGAAGCTACTTAGAAAATTCTAGGTGAAGTTTTGCTCAACGATTAATTTAATAAAGGAAATCACTTTACATATGGATAGCGCGCTTACCTGTAGCGTCTAAGGCTGCTTCCTTTATGCCTTCGGAAAAAGTAGGATGCGGATGGCATATTCTTGATATATCTTCTGCAGTGGCTTTAAATTCCATTGCTACTGCAGCTTCCATGATAAGATCGGCTGCTCTTGCACCAATTATATGAACACCTAGTACTTCATCAGTATTTGCATCTGCTAAAATTTTAACAAACCCATCTAAATCCATACTTGCTCTTGCTCTACCTAATGCCTTAAATGGAAACTTTCCAATTTTATATTTAATTGACTTTTCTTTTAAGTGTTCTTCAGTATACCCAACTGAGGCAACTTCAGGCCAAGTGTACACTACACCAGGAATGAGATGATGATTCAATGCAGGTTTCTGCCCAGCAATATACTCTGCAACAAATACGCCTTCCTCTTCTGCTTTATGGGCCAACATAGGACCATGAATCACATCGCCAATTGCAAAAATATTTTTTTCTGCTGTTTCACAGTTCGAATTTACAGTGATGCGACCCTTTTCATCTTTTGCTATTGAAGTTGCTTCAATATTTAGACTATCAGTAAATGCTCTTCTACCAATAGCTATGAGACAATAATCTGCCTCAATATTTGTCATGGCTTCTGCATCTTTCGATTTATAGATCAACTTCACTTTTTGCTTTATCTGCTCGACAGATTGTACAGATTTACCCAGCAAAAATTCAATTCCAATAGCCTTTAGAGTTTTTTGCAACTCCTTTGCGCAGTCGAAATCCATGCCTGGTAAAAGTCTATCCATGTACTCCAAAACTGTAACTTTCGTTCCTAATCTCGCGTAAACGGATCCCATCTCCAAGCCTATCACACCAGCACCTACGATGAGCATCTCTTTTGGCAATTCCTTCAATGACAATGCTTCTGTAGATGTTATGATTCTATCTTTATTGTATTGAAAAGATGGAGGTGTTATTGGTTTAGATCCTGTTGCGATGATACACTTGTCAAATTCCAATTCAACTATTGAGTCATCTGTTTTATGAATTTTTAGTTTTTGATTTGAGAGAAAAGATGCCACACCTTGAATGACTACAATTTTATTTTTCTTCATCAAAAATTCAATACCCTTAGTATTTTGATTAATCACCTCTGATTTTCTTCCAATCATTTTTGAAAAATCGATAGTTGGTTTGCCAACTTCTATACCGTGTGTAGAAAATTGATGTGTTGCTTGATAGAAATGCTCAGAACTATCCAGTAAAGCTTTAGATGGAATACAACCAACATTTAAACAGGTACCACCCAAGGAGTTATACTTTTCAACAATTGTTACATCCATGCCCAACTGCGCACATCGAATAGCACAAACATATCCACCAGGCCCAGCACCAATAATGACCACTTTCATCTCTTACTCCTTTTGCTTCTATTATTTAATTTTTATTCTTATTCTTGTTTTTTCTCATCATCCGGTGTTGCTTATTTTGAGGCTCGCCAACTTGTTGATTCTGCTCAATTTCTTGTGATGGAATGTTCTTTTCAACTGGTTCGATAGACAAAGTTTCCAATTTATTTTGAGCTGGTTCTATTGGGGTCGTCTGCTGATCAGCTTTAGGTTTTAAGTTTCTAATTAATGGATTTTTTTGAATATTTTCACCATTGTCCTTTGGCATTTGAGAATCCAAATTCACTACTGGATTCCTTCTCAATATTGGTCTATTTACACTTGGATTAGCTTCTTCTGATTTGCTTAAATTTCCTTGATCACTAGTTTCGATTATTGCTTTTTCATGAGGTTTACTTTGATTCGATTTTTGCTGATTTGGATTTCTTGGTTGAGGTCTTGTTTGCTCTTTATTAGTAGCTGGTGGTTGAACGTCAGATTTATTATTGGAAACTTTCTGCTCCAAAACTCTCTTCGGTGGATTTTGAATTTGTTTCTCCACTTTTTTATCTACACGTTGTAATGGTATACGTGGTTCAGATCCTTGTGTTTCTGATTTCTGCTGATTTTGTACATTCTTATTTTCAGGATTCTGTCTATTTCCTGAATTTTTCTTTTTCTTTTTACGCTTTTTATCATTTGGCAATTCCACTGCACCTGTCACATCAGAATAATCATCTTGAGTTGACTTTTCTATTGCTGCAGCATCTGGAGTAGCTATTATATTTTCAGGATATTCGCCACGCTCATTCATTGATTTGATGCGCTTTACTTCTTCAGGACTTAGTGGCATTACAATGTTGCGTCCTTTTTCAGGTTCATATTGGTAATATAATACGCCTTTAAAAATATCAATCTTCACTAAAGTAGCTCGCCCATTTTTTGCTTTTAAAACTTCTACATTCGAAGGATACTTCTCAAGTTCATCAATATACAGATCGAGTTCGTAATTTAGACAGCATTTCAATCTACCACATTGTCCAGAAAGTTTCGATTGGTTGATCGCTATATTTTGATATCTCGCTGCAGTTGTATTCACACTTTTAAAATCAGTCAACCAAGTACTACAACACAATTCTCTTCCACAAGCACCAATTCCTCCTATTCGAGCAGACTCTTGCCTTGCACCAATTTGTCTCATTTCTATTTTTACACGAAACTCTTTAGCATATTGCTTTACTAGTTCACGAAAATCGACCCATCCATCAGAAGTATAAAAAAAAGTAGCTTTCTTCAAATCTGCTTGATATTCTACATCTCCAATTTTCATATCCAAACCAAGAGTTCGAGAGATAACACGAGCTTTGACAAGAGCAGGCATTTCCAACTTTCGCCCTTCCATCATTTTGTCTATATCACGCTGATTAGCCTTTCGAATGATTTCAAAGGTGATGCGATCTTCTGTATAGTTTTTTTTCTTCATTTGGACTTTCACCAAATCCCCCATTAAACTAACTCGACCTATATCATAGCCTCCATTTCCTGCATCCAATATCACAAGATCTCCTGTGACATAGCGCGGATTCTGGCCTACTTTATAAAAAGTTTTTCTAGCTCCATTTTTAAAACTTACTTCGGCGAATTTATACGAGTTAGGATCGTCTATTTCCAGTGTAGTCAACCAATCAAATGTATTTAATTTATTACAAGATCCCGATGTACAATGACCTTTATCTCCACAGCCCGAAGGCACTCCGTTATTTCCAGTTTTGCAATTTCCACAAGCCATAATTTAATTTTTATTCTTTATAATTTTAGAGCATTGTATCAACATATCCGTCATTACAATTTTCATTGAAGCATTTCTTTGTAAATAGAATAAATTCTCTTCAGCACAATGCAAGATTTCTTCTATCGATTCTAGTGTAAGTATAGAGGCTAATTTTTGTACAAAATCAATTAATTCTACATTGCTTTTTGCATTTGAATTTGATATTTTACTTCGTATACTCATAGACAATACTTGAATAAATTGATTCAAAAAAAGTCTTTGATTTTCTTTTGATAATCCAGAAAATTCATCGATCCACTTAATCATTTCAATCGGATCACCTTTATATATTCGTTGAAAAAAACTTCGAATTAAATCCAATTTAAACTCTCCGCCATCCTTTGTTTTGCCAATTAAATTTTGATAAGCAATTGATAAATTTTTTTCTGAAGTAATGCACTCTGATTCTGCAAGAGTAGATGGGATATCTTTTGAAGTAAAAAAATCACAAAATTCTTTATCACTTATCGGCTTTAATCGAAATAAATGCGCACGTGATAATATTGTATTGATAATAGAACTTATATCTTCTGTAACCAATATTAAAAAAGAATTTTGCGGAGGTTCCTCTAATAATTTTAGTAAAATATTTCCTTCTTTACCTAAATATTCTGGCAACCAAACGATCATAATTGTTTTATCCGATTCATATGGTTTCAAATGTAATCGATCAATAATATATCTACATTCTGCTGCAGTAAAATTTGCTTGCTTACTTTCTTTCTCTTGTGCGTCAAGCCATTGACTAATATTCAAGTAAGGTTTCGATTTCACCATTGCTCTCCAAAGCATCTGATTCTCTTCAGAAGTTTGATTTGCACCGAAGACTGGAACTGAAAAATGTAAATCGGGATGCATCAATTCAGACACTTTATGGCAAGGTTCACAAATTCCACAAGGTGCATTTTCATCAGAACAAAATAGAGTTTGTGCCATCGATAAAGCAACATAAAGTTGTGAAGAACCAGCTCGAGCTGAAATGAGAGAACAATGAGGCAATCTACCTAATTTTTTAGAGCCGGTGATTTGATCTAATAATAATTCCTGACCGACACAATAATCCGACCACAAATGCTTGGTAAAAACCCTTTTTTCTATTTCTGATTCAAAAAGCACTGAATATTCACTTATATTTGGAACAAAGATAAGTATAAATGAAGATCTAAAACGAAATGCTTACATTAATATTAAGATAAACCATAATATAATCAATTCATGAAATCAAGATTTACAAAGTCTGAAAATATCCACATCGTTCTATGGCTGATTAAAGATATGAGTTGGCTGATGTCATGGAAGCTATTGGGACTAGCTATGATAATCCCAACAATTGTTGTTTCAATCATTATAACTAGACGATCTCGTCATATTCAGGAGGATCTATGGCACAATATTGCAGTTTGTTTCTGGATTTGCGCAAATGGGACATGGATGGTTGGCGAATTTTACTTTGCAGACACATGGAGAACTGCTGCTTTAGTGTTTTTTATCCTTGGGATTTCTACTTTGGGGATATATTATAGCTTCATTGTAAATACTATTGAAGAATGAGTCCTTGCTTGTTGCACAGGAACTTTATATAAACTATTTTTGCAACCCTTAAAATGAATAAAATGCGAGTAGCTATTTATAGGAAAGGACACTTCAATGCAGCACATCGATTATTTAATCCTCAATGGACCGAGGCAAAGAATAGAGAAATTTTTGGAATCTGTAGCAATTCAAATTTTCATGGACACAATTATGAACTTGAAGTTAAAGTTACAGGTGAAGTAAATAATGATTCAGGCATGGTTATGGACCTAAAAACCTTAAAAGAACTAATTGAGCTTCACGTAGAGCAAAGATTTGATCATAAAAATTTAAATTTAGACTGTCCTGAATTCATCCACACAATTCCTACCACAGAAAATATTTGTGTCCGAATTTATGAAATACTTAGGGAAATTATTGATCCGAATTTAGATGTTGTAATTAGATTATACGAAACTCCTAGAAATTTTGCAGAATACCCCGCTTGATGTTTAAAATTGTAATGTATTTTAAGCTTTATATGTACTGCTAAATCACAAGCTAATAAGCTAATACCTAATAAATCAACACGATTAAAGTCGATTAAAAAATTAAAAAGACATTTCCTTTAAGCTCTGTTCTCTCTTTTTTGCAATCTAACTGTTTTTACTAGTTGATTTGATTTATTGAACAACTTAACTACATAGATACCTTCAGATAGGTTAGATATATCTATACTTCGTCCTCCAGATAAATTATGTGTACTTACTTTACGTCCAAGCAATGAATACAGCTCAACTTTCTGAATTCCTGCGGCATTATCTAAACTAAATGCAGTATTTGCTGGGTTGGGATATACTTTTACTTTTGAATAATCTGCCTTAGGATTAGTTGTGTTTGTAACAACATTATATAAGAAATCCAATTTAACCTTTGAGGAAGTGTCTTCTTTTTCAAAAACCCAAATAACAAAATGGGCTGGATCTTCAGAACCGTTATCTGTATAAGTTAACTTCACTTCTAAGCTTTCCCCTGGAGCTAATCTATTTGGATCATTTAAAGGACATGCACCTGTAAATGGTGCATAACAGAGATTTTTATCGCATATGAAACTTGAACCTCCCGTAGGAACTAACAGTTCTTCGCGTATCCATAATAAATTTAAAGTAGATGTACTAATATTCTTTACCTTCAGTTTTGCCTCATGATTAGAATTATTTGGATCGACTGAAAAAGAAGTTAATATACGGTTTGTATCAGCTTTAAGATTCTTGCTTTGGCTGAACAAAGTATAATTTATTGCAATAAAAGTACAAAATAGTAGCAATCTCTTCATAATCAATCATTTAAGATTCACTTGCAAATATAATAATAATTCGTAAAAATATTATATATTTCTAAACAATATTTTTACTAGATTCAATATTCTCAAAATTTTGTTTAAAAGTTTTTGGGTAAAAAAATTAAAATTGAAAATTATTTTAAAATTCATAAAAAGTTGAATTTGAGTCATTTTTCAGCTAATAATCGGTAAAATGTGGCTAGTTTAGCAAATATTTACTAAAGATTTAGTCAATAATAATTGTTAATTTTTAACTTTTTTCAACGATTTCGTCTTTTTTACATTTATAAGGGAACAAAAAAGTAAACGATGAACGAAGTGTTTATAGTTGCCTATAGTCGAACGCCTATAGGAAGCTTCGGGGGTGTTTTAGGGGGTTTTACGGCTACACAGTTAGGCTCAATGTCCATCAAGTCGGCAATGGAGAAAATCAATTTAGATCCAAATGAAGTCGACGAAGTTCTTTTTGGCAATGTAATATCCGCAAACCTTGGTCAAGCGCCTGTCAAACAAGCTGCTTTAGGCGCAGGAATTCCAAATAAAGCGAATTGTACATTAATAAACAAAGTGTGTTCTTCTGGAATGAAATCCATTATGTATGCAGCACAAAGTATTCAACTTGGGATGGCAGATGTAGTCGTTGCAGGAGGAATGGAAAGTATGAGCAATATTCCTCATTATATTCCTGGCATGAGATGGGGAAATAAATTCGGTTCCAGTGAAATTATAGATGGCCTTCAAAAAGACGGTCTAGTCGATGCTTATGGCAAAATGGCAATGGGCGTTTGTGCCGATGCAACAGCTAAAAAATTTGATATTACTCGTGAGTCTCAAGATCAATATACCATATCTTCGTATACTAAATCAGCTGAAAGCGCCAAAACAAGTAAATTCGCTAATGAAATTCATCCTGTTACGCTTTTGCAGAAAAAAGGTGATCCTATAATCCTCACTGAGGATGAAGAATTTAAAAAAGTTGATTTTTCAAAAATTTCAAATTTAAAACCAATATTTACTGCAGATGGATCAGTCACAGCCGCCAATTCATCCACTATGAATGATGGTGCTAGTGCGATTATTTTGATGTCTGAGAAAAAGATGAAAGAATTACAATTAAAGCCATTAGCAAGAATTGTATCTTATACTGATGCTGAACAAGAACCAGAATGGTTTACTTTAGCACCATCACTTGCAGCGCCAATTGCTATTAAAAAAGCTGGACTGACAAAAAATGATATTGATTATTTTGAAATTAATGAAGCATTTGCTGTTGTTCCTTTAACTTTCGCAAAAGTAGTAGATATTGATCCTACTAAAATGAATATTAACGGTGGATCAGTTTCTTTAGGACATCCATTAGGTAGTACTGGCTGCAGGATAGTTTCTACTTTATCAGAAATTTTACATCAACAAAATGCAAAATATGGTTTAGCCGCTATTTGCAACGGTGGTGGAGGTGCTAGTGCTATGATTATTGAAAAAATGTAAATCTGCTTTATCCAAACAATCCTTCTTCTTGCAATAAACTATAAGCATGGTCTAAATCAGGCGTAGCGTAAGTTGCACAGAAGTTCATTAGAATTTCATCTTGTCTCCTCCCACGTTTCATGGCAGTTGAATATGGTAGATCTGGTCTAAATGTAACTAATGAATACTTCGAATAATAATTTGAAAATCTTTTTTCAAGTTCAACCTCAAATGCTCTTTTCTTTTGAAACAATGGATCCCCCACTTTATCGCGCATTTCAACAAAATTATCTTCTGCCAAGTCAGCTATTGCATCGCTATTAGATTTCCTGCAATCAGTAAAAGCTGCAAAAATTTCTACCCAATTTTTTTTCTCATCTATCAACCGATTTAATTCATAAACGTCCTCAAAACCACAATTCATTCCCTGTCCATAAAATGGAATTATCGCATGAGCAGCATCACCGAGCAATAACACACTATCGTTGTGATGCCATGGCGAACACTTGACTGTTACTAAATTTCCTATTGGATTCTCAAAAAACTGCTCAGCAAGATCATCAAACTTAGTAAAAACATCTGGAAAATATTTTGTAAAATAATTTTCTACTTCCTCTATGCTTCGCAAAGAATCAAATCCTTCAAGTCCATAAAAAGGAGCGAATAAAGTACAGGTAAAGCTTCCATCAGGATTCGGAAGAGCTATCATCATAAAGTGCCCTCTTGGCCAAATATGCAATCCTTCAGAACTTATTTGAAAATCTCCACTTGGCGAGGCTGGTAATGTCAATTCTTTGTAACCATAGTTTTGATATGTTTGGGAAAAATTAAATCTTAAATGTCCACTTTGATTTAAAAAATAATCTCTAGTGTTTGAGGCTGATCCATCTGTACCAAAAACTCTACAATTTTTTTCTACAATTCGATTCCCATTTTTACTGCTAAAAACAAACTCATTTTGATGGCTATCAACTGATTCCAATTTTGTATCAAAAACAATAGCATCATCTTGAATCTTTTGCAACTCATTCATTAATATTTCATTTAATGTCTTGCGCGATATAGAATTTATATATTCTCCTTCTCGTGTCCCATAATCCTGAACTAAAATGTCACCATTAAGAGCATGTATAATTCTCGATTTCATTTTTATCCCATACTGCAAGACCTGCTCTTTTATACCAAGCATTTCTAAAGCTTTAATTCCACGATGTGAAAGCGCAAGATTAATACTTCTTCCCGATGCCTTTGCACTCATCCTCATATCTGATCTAGCTTCATAGATAGTAGTCCTATTGCCTTTACGCAATAGAGTTAATCCTAATAGACTTCCTACCAATCCTGCACCAACAATTATATTTTTCTTATCATCCATAATTCTCAACTATTTGTTTAAACTTATTAAAAAATGTAATTAATTCTTCGAAATTATTATACAAAGGAACAGGTGCTATTCGAATCACATCAGGTTCTCTCCAATCCGCAATTACACCTTGATTCGTTAATGCTACAAAAATTGATTTGTCAGGTTGTCGTAAACGAATAGATAACTGACAGCCATTTTCATCTATATTTTGAGGAGTTATCACGCTTATGCTTGGGTGATCCCACTCTACTAACAACGAAGTAAGTAATGAATTCATATGAATCGATTTTTTTCTTAGATTTTGCATACCGGCTTCATGAAAAATCGATAATGATTGTTTCATACTTGCCATTGCAAGGATGGGTGGATTTGAAAGTTGCCAACCTTCAGCTCCTTTCATCAATTCAAATTTGGAACTCATTTTAAATCTAGACTTTTTATCATGGGCCCACCAACCAGAAAATCTCGGTAAATCTGGTCTGTCATGATGTCGCTCATGAACAAAACAACCCGCAATACATCCAGGTCCTCCATTTAGATATTTATATCCGCACCAAACTGCAAAATCAGGCCCATCATCATGTAAGTGCAACAAAAGATTCCCTGCCCCATGAGCTAAATCAAAACCAACTTGTGCGCCATATCGATGCGCTATTTTTGTTATAAAATGGATTGGATAAGCCTGTCCTGTGTAATAATTCACAGAACCAATCAATGCTAACGCAATACTTTCTCCATGAATTTCAAAAACTTTGGCTATATTTTCTTTTGAAATATAATCCTCCCCCAACTCAGGTTCGAGAATGATCAAACAATCCTTTGGATCAAAGCCATGAAATCGAATTTGAGATTCTACAGCATAACGATCCGATGGGAATGCACTATACTCTATTAAAATTTTATTTCGGATTTTAGTGGGCCTATAAAATGAGACCATCATGAAATGTAAGTTACTTGTTAGACCATTCATCATAACTACTTCACTCGGCAGGGCACCTACGATTTCAGCCATAGACTCATTCAAAAATTCGTGGTAATGTACCCAAGGATTTTCAGCTTGTAAATGGCCTTCAACTCCATATTTTTTCCAATCTTCTAGTTCTTGAATGACACCTTTCTCAGCCCGAGCTGATAATAATCCTAAAGAGTTACCACAATAATAAATTGTATTATCACCCAAATTATTCTTAGGAATAAAAAATTCTGGGCGAAATTTTGCCAAAGTATCTGTTTGATCTAATTGCAAAAATTTTACTTTCACTGAATCCATATTTCAAAGATAATGCGAAATTTGCACAATAATACATTAAATTTATTCATAATATATAAAACAATGATTATATTTGCTGTATGGATTGGAATACGGCCATCAAGGGCTTTCAAATTTACTTAAAACTAGAGCGCTCTTTATCTTCGAATTCGATAGAAGCTTATCTCGATGATATTCAAAAATTGTCTTCATATTCTAATGACAATTTAAAGATTTCTTCACCTTTACACTTAAATCGAGATCAACTTCAAGAATTCATTTATACTATTTTTAACAATGGGTTATCTGATCGGACACAAGCTCGCATTTTATCTGGGGTAAAGGCTTTTTATAAATATTTAATGATAGAAGATGTGATTCAGACTAACCCAACATCACTTATAGAAGGACCTAAATTGTCGCAAAAAATTCCTGATGTATTGAGTATTGAAGAAATTCAACTTATGATCGAAGCAATCGATCTTAGTGATAATTTTGGTCACAGAGATCGAGCAATAATTGAGACTCTATATGCATGTGGAATTCGTGTGAGCGAATGCGCTGAATTAAAATGTAGTTTAATCTTTGACGAGCAATCTTTAATTCGAGTAATTGGTAAGGGTAATAAAGAACGCTTAGTTCCCATTGGAGATCAAGCTTTACAGCAAATCAATTTGTATAGAAATGGCTATCGAAGCCAATTACCAAAAGTAAAAAACCACGAAGATTTTTTGTTCTTAAATAAATTTGGAAAAAAAATATCACGGATTAGCATTTTCAATATTGTCAAAAAATATAAATGTGCAGCTGGTATCGAGAAAGAAATTAGCCCCCATTCATTTCGTCATTCATTTGCGACACATTTAATTGAAGCAGGTGTAAACCTAAAATCTGTTCAAGAAATGCTCGGTCATGAATCCATTACAACGACAGAAATTTACACTCATGTCAACACACATTTTTTAAGAGATACAATTTTAAAATTTCATCCGCGCAATCAACGTACACAATGATTGCCATACCACAAATTAACTATTTCAAAACTATCTAAAAAAATTACTTCTATAAATACAAAGGGAGCAAAATAAATTTGCTCCCTTTGATTTAAATTATAATTCGTATTGAATTTTAATCAATCACTACCATTCGTTTAGTTGCAGTATAATTTGCTGCATCCAATTGATAGTAGATTACTCCATTGCCATTTAAGTCTGACTTGTTGATTACCTGTGTATTCATGCCTTTTACTCCTTCGATCTCGTACACTCGGAGTACTTTGCCTGTTACATCATACATCGTCAATGTTGCTGCTTTGGCTTCTGGCAACGTAAAGCTTACTACTGTTTGCTTGTTGAATGGATTTGGCTCATTTTGATACAATTCAAATGTGCTTACTTCCTCTAGACCTTTGTTTGTTCTTACGTTCAATTTCAAGTCTTTCGTAACCAAATTGCCATCGTATGCTTCTGCAGCGGTGATTTCGCTATTCATCACTATACTTCTACCTACTTGGATTGCTTTCTTTGATTTAAATACAATCGTAAATAAGATCTGATCTGCTCCATAGCTTTCTCCCTTATTTGAGTTCCAGCTTGTTGTGATCATTCCTTGACTTACTTTTGTCAATCCAAAGTTTGATTCTGTCGTCTTCAATGCACCCGACTCTACTCCTTCATATGTCATCATTTGATTGTCATACTTCATTGTAAATTGGTAACCGCTTATGTTCTTGAAATCGCTTGATCTAAAGTGTACTTTCACTACTTCGCCTGTTTCTACTTTCTGATCTTCGATTTCAAAATTAACTGTTCCACTGCTTCGTGTAGTAGCTCCTGCACTAGCATTGGCTGTTGCATTGTCATTGATATCTCCCATCTTGATCGATACAAAATCTGTGATTTGTTCTTTCGTATTCAACATCTTGTTGCTGCTTGATGGATAAATCCATGGTTGCGTTGGATCACTAAATACATGATCTTTCGGTACAAATACCCAGCTGTTTACTGATTTGAATTTCTCCGTCGTACCTAGTATCAATTTTCTAATTTCACTGATATCTGCTGCTGTAATTCCTTTACTTTGATTTACATCCGCTGCTATCAATTTGTATGGACTTGTGATTTCTTTTTGTCCTAAGATATGTTTCTGTATCGCTACGATATCTGATGTCGTCACACCATTCAATGGATCATCATTTCTCAATGGTTTGATTTCATATGAGATTCCCATATCCAATGTATAGAATGCATACTTACCATCTTGTACCGTTGACATCTCTTTCATCAATTGTCCATTGTTCATCAAATCGATTTCTACATAAGATGTTGATTTGCCTGATTCTGTTTTGATTTCTCCAGTAATCTTTCCTTTCAATGAACTTGAATTTGGACATACATTCTCTGGATCTTGTACTACTAATGTCGTAATACAACAATCTTTGTTGCCTTCTTCATCTTCTACACAGAATCTTATCGGTATTACCAATTCATCATCGACTTTCTTGTCTACAAAATCTTGGCAACAGATATCTAAGCTATCTAAACCTTCTATCGTTAATTTTAAATCACTCTTTCTTGTGCAATTGTCAAAGCTTCCTGCGTCAAAATCACTTGCCCACACTGTGATACAGCCTGTACTTGGCATTACTACTGTGACTAATCCGTCTCTACAATATGGTGTCGGTTGTTTGCAATCTTTTACTTCGAATAATGTCTCGCAAACGCCTACATTGCCACAACCATCTTCTACAAACCACTTGATCTTGTGTACTCCCAATGGGTAACTTCCACTTGCATCGAATGGATTGAATCTGTCATCTGCATAATCATTGTGATTTACTAATGCTGTATCTCCTGCTGCTCTTTCTTTCTGTGTCAGTGAGCCTACTCGATAATCATATCCGCCATGGACTCCTTTACCATCATTCCAGATATCTATCTTATACTCCCACTTCAACCAATCAACTGGAGAACAGCTGTCAAATGCTGATGCTGTCAATGTGATATGGTTTACACACAAACCTGTTCTTGGATCTATCGTCGCTAGTCCTTGACCTGAACAATCTGGTGCTCCACAACTCACCACTGGTGCTTGTATATCTGCTATCTTAATCAATTCTGTATACTCCCATCTTCCTAAGCCATTCCAGCATAAGTCTGTTGGGTCATACTGACACCAGTCGATTACTGTCCATTTTCTGATAATCTTCAAGCATGCATCTGGTTCTATCGTAAATCTTTCATCTTCATACTCAATCGCGATTAATGCACAATTGTCATCTGCTCCGTTTACTACTTTTGGTCTGCCTAAGATTGGGTTATCTGGTGACCAATCTCTTGTGCCACATCCCTCAATCGTTGGTATTACTGAGCATTCGTTTGGACCCCAAGTAATATCATCTAAGATATCAAAACATACTCCTGATATCCAGAATGGATCGCAATCAACGATGTATATCGTCTGGCTTGCTGTGATATTTCTCCATGCTGTTCCAAATCCAAATGTTCTTGTGATACTTCCTTGTCCGCAATGGATATTGTTTCTTGCATCGATCTCCGGTGCTACTGCACAGGTTGACAATGCATATCCATCTTGTCCCCATACTAACTCATACTTGCGATCCCAATGTGCTGTATCAAACAAACCGTAGTAAAAATCACAAGCTATATCATAGGCTTCTCTTGAATTGATTGGTAAGCCTGCAGTTCCACCTGGATAATCATGGATATTCTTCTCACAATATCTGTGACATACGATATCCTTTGTAGTGACTTTCCTTCTCGCAGTTAAATCTGTTACTAACTTTCCAAATGTTGCATTATTTGGATCTTCCAATGCTGCCTCTGATGGATCGAACCAGAACCAACAGCTCACTACCATATCTGGTGGCGCTACAATTACTGGTGGTTGTTTGTCTTGGATTTCTACTTCTACCATACAGTCATTAAAGTGACCTTCCTGTAGACTTATGTTTGTCCATGTGTTTGGATGTATTGGGCCTGATCCTGGATTCTTGTCTGTTACACGCAATACTACCATAACCGTTGTTCCTACATCTGCACAACAGAATTTTGTGAAATCGTCAAAGTATACTTGATTTCCTGGGGCTGCGGGACCTGGATGATCGTCACCGTTCAAACCATTACAGCTTCTTCTATTGTCATATGGAGTAATACACCATTTCTTGTCGCTCTATCTCTTCCATCTAACAATTCCTACATCGGTATCACTTTGTAATACAAGTGTGGTGCACAATTGTCATGTGAGCCTTCATTCAAATCTTCTGCATACAATTTTGCAACACCTTCTCCTGTACTTTGATTATTCGCTAAGCTCACTATCGTTCCTCTGCGACATACTGGTACTGGTGGTACATTATCTATTACATTTATTCTCACTAACTTTCTTGTGATATTTCCACAACAGTCTGTAGCAACTATCCAAGCGTCTTGTACTCCTAATGGTAAGTTGGTTACGACAAAACCTGTCGCCTCATCTCCTAATACTGTACCATCTGTAACTTCTACACTGTAATGTGTTTCGTTTGAGCAATTGTCTACTATCCATGCTGGAGCTACTTCCCATCTTCCTGTACACGTCCATACTTCCATATTTACCAATATTGTGTCTGGATATAATACTTGTGGTCCTTCTGGATCTGCTACTTTGATGATTTGACTATGGCCGCCGATCTCTCCTGTACACCAGTCCAATACTGTCCATTGACGCAACACTTTGTAACAGCCTATTGGACCTGCATCGCAGCCTGCTGTCGCCAAATCAAAGATCTGGTCTTCGTACGTGGTGCTTAAATTTCTACAATCAGTTCCTGGTCTTCCTGTACCATACCACATGATATGTGTATCTGGTCCCCAACATGGGAAGCCTTGCGCTGGATCGTATGATGGATGCGCTGGATAATAAACTGGATCTGGACTTGGATGTCCAAAGTTTTTATCTGCTGGATCATCTATACAATTCCATCCTAATACCCTTGGTGATCTCGCTCCAAAATTGAATGGATCATATATATAATAATTTGGATCTGCGCCTACAGCTACTAATGCTCTGAACAACACAGAGTCTAGGATATATCCGTCCAAACACTCGACTCCTAAATGAGATGGCTTATAGTAATGTGCGTCATAATTTTTCGTTTTGTCTATCTTGTTATTGCACAACAACATATCTTCTTCTAATCCATCATAATTGCTTGGCACTGTCACTTCGCTTAAGTGACCTAATCCAACTGTGATCATCTGAACACACTGACTTGAATTGCCAGAATTATCTGTAGCAACCCATGTCCTTGTAATCTTGCGATCATAACCAATTGCACAATTACCTTGAATGCTAACATCTCTATACGTTAATGAATATGAATTGCAACTAAAGAATGGTGAACAAGTACTTGCTAAACATTCTACAACTGATGGTATTCCTAATGCTGAAGGGGCTATAGAAGAATTACAAGGTACACAAGTATCTGGCAAGCAAGTCATTCTTGGTGCTAACTTGTCTTCTACTCTCGCTTTACCCCAACATTTGTTGCCCGTTTCTGGATCAATTATTGTTACCTTAATTTCTCTTCCTATGTCGCTACATGTAATTTGTGCTCCAAATTGATTTGTACATCTGTCTATCAGTACATTTGTAGACCAATCGCGTAATTCAACGATATAATCATCGTAACATTTGTATGGACCACCTTCAAGTATCATATCAGCGAAAATAGTTGCTTTACAACTATCGTCCAAACTAACTTGAATCTCATCATTACATGCTAATTCCCTTATATTTCCGGTAAATTTATTTACGCAAACATCAAAAGTACACGTAGCTTTATTTCCAGAAGCATCTGTTGCTTCATAACACAAAGTAGTGCAACCCGCTGGAAAAATACAACCAGGACCATAAGGAGCACCACAAGTTTGAATTACGGTTAATTCATTTCCAGTCAAATGAGAATAACTTAAATTAACAGGGATAACCCTAGGTCTAAAACCTGGCCAAACATAAGCAGTAGTAATTCCAGCACCATTTGATCTATCAATAAATATATTTGCATCACCAGTATTACAGGAATAGTTAATTGTTCCGTATTTAACGCTCCTCAAATTATTACCAAATACATACAGTCCATGTGTATTCCTGGATAAATCACTGGACAACCGACTCTTACAGTGCTAGTATCATTAATACCACAAGTACTAGAAATAATTTGCGAATCTCTTCCTAGAGGAATAGGTTGAAATATTGAAGGTGCAAGCAAAACCTAAACCTGATAAACCTACGAAAGCCCCATTAAAGCAAGTATCCCAATTTGCAGCTGGTTGATTTGTAGCTCCTGTAAAATAAGAACCTGACTTAGTAATTGCAACTGTTAGATTTGTATTTTCTTGTCCAATCATAGCCCAAATCGTATCCAATCTCATTGGAAGAATTCCTGTATTTCTAAAATCAACCATAAATCCCCACCAACTTGAATTTGGAGCAACTGTATTACTAACACAGTTCCCAGCTTTAGATATAAAACTAAAATTATTAGGACTTAAAACAGGACAATTATCCATTGCCACGAATTGAGGGGCATCCCAAGATGCTTCACACTCTCCAGGACCCAAATTAATAACTACACCCTGTGTTGGACATCCAACAATCTCAGGTGCAGTTACATCTAACACCGTTACAGTTGCCATGCAAGTTCCAACATTTGAACAAGCATCTCTAGCTGAGACTGTGTATGCAACAGTCCTACCTGCATTAGCGCAAGTAAATACTCTAATATCTGAAACATTGACAATAGGTAAGCTACCACAAGCATCACTTGTACTCACAATTAGACTCGCTAGATCAAATGCAATGCTTCCTGAAGAAGGTAAACTCAAAGTTATATTTCTGCAAGTTACAATTGGGGCAGTTATATCTTGAACCGTGATTCTGTGGACAAATGAACTAACACAACCCGATCTATCCCTGAAAGTCCAAGTTCTATTTACTACAAAATTCCCAGAACATGAACCAGGAACCACCGCAGTACTTCTAGAAACAATAACAAAATTGTTACCACAATTGTCGGCATAGTTAGTACCCATAACAGGTATATTACCAACTGTTGTTGCAGCAGTGTCTAATGGTAAATTAGCGCAAGAAACAGTTCTATCTGCTAAAGGAATGACAGATGGTGCGGATGCGTCTGTAATATTTATTGTATGCGTACATTCAACAAACGCCCCACAATTATCAATTATTCTATACAATCGTTCAATTCTTGATGCACCACAAGCTCTTATGGTATCAGCTCTGGTGATAGAGATTAAGGTAATAGGCTCACAACCACCTGTAACAGTCCCTCCCGCTGCAATAAACGCTGCAACAGTTGTGAAAACTGGAGGAGCATTTTCAAAGCATAGACCTGAACCAATAGGTGGGCATGTAATAGCTAAATCTGCTGCTCCAAAAGTTATGCAAACTCTTCCATTCCCTACTTGAACACCTTGAGTTGTTGAACCACCGGTTACTCCTCCAATATATGAAGAGCCTCCTCCGCCATGTCCATCACATCCTGCACCTCCACCGCCAAAGTAGCCTCCGCCACCAGCGCCAGAGTGGTAAAACGTTGCTCTTCCACCAACACCTAATACACCAGGAGTATTTAAGAAGTATCCGCACAAGTCGTTACCTGCAAATCCACCAGCTGACTGAGTTCCAGCACCACCATTATCCAATGGATCTCGAGAATCGCCAAGGCCTAGTCCTCCGACTAAACCACCACCAGCACCAGCTTCTTCACAAAGCCTGACCATTCTGCTCCTCCACCTCCAGCAGCAACAATAACTCTATCTGTCAAAGCAATTCCACCTATTCGAACATCGGAGGCACCACCGCCCGTAGATAATGTATTTGGATCGCTTCCAGGATCCAAAGGAGCAGCTCCACCACCATTAAAACCGCCAATTCCTGGTCCATTTTGTCCTCTACCACCTACAAAAATATTTATTGTTTGTCCTGGAGTTACAGCTGCAGTTCCTGTAGCATAACCTCCATTGCCACCCATATCTAAATTTCCGCAAGTACTTAAATTGTATGGGGCGGATCCACCTTCAGCTCCCCAGGCTTCAATTGTAATTGAAGTTACGCCTGTTGGAACTACCCAAGTTTGCATACCTCCAGTATACTCAAAACATTCCATCATAGGAGGCATTGCAGCACAAACTGTTGGCATATCATAAGCTTCTACTCCATCTGATCTACTTCCTGATGAACCTTGTGATGCACTAAAACCTAGCCCTCTTCTTGCAAAACAATCCCAAATCATACAAGCATTTGCAGCACCATTTAATATTGTATCTGCCCGTAATATAGCATTTCTGCCATCAACAAAACCAGGTGAACATGGCTGTAATTTCATTGCTTCAGTAATCAAAAGCATCGCCATATTATTTCCTCCTGAACCATTATGTAAATCAGGATCATAACCATATTGATCGATTAATTTCCAAGTTAAATCCCAAAGCATAGCACACCAAACAGAACCAACTCCATGAGGTATTGATCTTGTTTTTATAGCATCATAAGTTGAAGGGTCAATGGCTAAACTAGTAGAGTATGGAAAAGGTCTAATTCCAGGACCTGATGGAGCTTGTCCAAAAAGCCAAGTCCCAATTGGACGAGGATCAGTACCTGCATCACCTGGTTCTATCGTCATAATAAGTCCCAGCCAATCACTCCAACCTTCACCCATTTGTTCTGTGTTACTTAAACAACCAACATTTGCAGGGCCACCAGTTAATCGATTTGATATTCCGTGTGCATATTCATGTGCAATCACCCATTATCGAAATCCCCATCTCTAGAACCACATATATACATCTGCATTGTAGGGCGAGATCCATCAGGAGGTGTACCAAAATTTGCATTACAAGTACCCCCTCCATCTTGAGCCTCTGCTCTTACATCATCCGCACCAACACCTCCTCTTCCATAATTATTTACCTGAAAATTTCCTGCCGCTTCTGTAAAACCGTGATTATAAGTGACATCATGAATTAAATTGTTCCAATAAAAAAGATTTGTCACTGCGGCTGCCTCTGATTGGTCTCCGGCAGAATAAACTGGATTAAAAGGGAAGTTAAAAATTAAACCAGCACCACCGTCTGGGCTAAAACCTGAACCAACATTCCCCCATCTTCATATGCATGAGTATTATTTCCTCTTGTAATAGTAAATTCTGCACCAGCAGCGCCATTTGTATCATGCCATCCAAATGGCGAGCCCGGAGCCATATCTGGATCATTAATAACTTGCCTAACTCCATGCCCAGGAGATTCAATTGGAAATGGAAAAATATTATATCCACCTACCATTACAGTACTTGTACCGAATAAATTATTAGAATTACTTTTTTCTTTGTCTGTAATTGCTGAATGAACTTCGATACATTTATGATGGCTTTCAGATTCTTCAAAACAGGAAAGTACTAAATTGGTTTGGTAAATGATTTCACCATTAAATGCATCAATTAAGATATGCCAATAGTGCAATTGATCTGGTAATTCGATAAAATATTCCCACGCTAATTGCAAATTACGTTGCTCTTCATACTTATCTGTAGACTTAGTTCCACTACTTTTAAGAATAGGAAAATATACTAATTTAGCAGGAATGTCACTTAATGAAAAATCTCCCTTATCGATTAAAGATTTTTGTTCAGTATTTGTAGGATTTACCTTATATTTAAAATCTTCTGTCTTTCTAGCACCCAATTGAATTGCTACTTGATCTAGTCCTTCCAAAGCATTCAACTGTCTTTTAGGAATCTGAAGGTCAATTGTAGCTTTTACTTTCCTTTGGAAAAACAAATTATCATGAAAACGTGAACCGTTTTGCCTAATATGCAAAGATGAGACAGTATTAAAAATACTTATCCCCAAGTATCTCTGATGAAAATAAATATGCTTTAAATTTGATGGTGGACTGATGTGAAAAGACGAAACTTCAAAATCTTCAACGTCAGTATCATACAATCCTTTACTACTTTTAACATCATTTAAAAAGTCCCTTACTAATTGACTTTCATTTTGTGCACTAGCAGAAAAGGAAAAAAATAAAAAAACTAACAGATAGTTAAAAACTCTTAGGTGATAATTTAATTTCATGAGCTTGGATTAGTTTATGGTTGGTTAATTGGGGAGAATAATAAATCATTCTAGATGCTTCGTCTATATGATTAATTATTCTTTTTTAAATTTTTAAAATATTTATTATTTGATTAAACTCTTGATTCCATTTCTTATTTTGAAACGCATTATATACTTCTACTCCATCTGGACCAGTATAATCGTTTCCATAGGTAAATAAAAAAGCCATACTTAAAGCTCCATCGGTAGAATTATATGCATGTTTTGCTTCAAGTAAAAAAAAGTCCCATAAAAGGTATCTTGATTTTATAGATTTATAATTTGGATCGTTGGTTGAGATTCGATCTACTTCATTTTTTGCCTTAATAAATTCCGATTCAGCAATTAAAATAGCTTCAGCTTTTGATTTTAGTGGAGGTAACACATTTTGTGCTAGGGTTGATGTAATCTCACTTATACTGAATAAACATATTAGTATGCCTATTAAAGCATGTTTCGTCTTTTTCATGAGTTTAAATTTTGATTTTGCTTCTAAAAACTTTTCAGAGCAAATGTACACTGATATCATCAATAATTTACATTTTTTAACAATTTATTTTTACTACATATTAAAAGAAAGCACAATACAAATTGATAATCAACAAGTTAAATAATCCTTCAAAGAGAATAAATAGGTAGAAAATTACTTTGACTGATCAGATTTAGATACTAAAACAATTCAAATATTTACTAATTATAATTATATTTGCCTAAGAATTAAACAATTAAATCTGACACATCAACTTTAAAGCTAATATAATGAATAAACTCTTTGCTTTTTTTATTATTTTAATTAATTTCAATTTAAATGCTCAAATTGTAATCAATGAGATTATGTACAACCCTCCGGAATCTAATACTGATTTCTTAGAGTACATTGAGCTTTATAATCCAACTAATGCAAATATCAATTTAAAAGATTATAGAATTTCTGAGGCATTTTCTGTTACATTTCCAGATACAATTATTCCCGCCGATGGATATTTTTTAGTTTGTGTTAACTCTTTTAAGTTTGATTCTGTATTTGGCATCAAGGCAATGCAATGGACTTCAAACAATTTGAATAATACAAGTGAACGAATTACGCTTACAAATGCTGCTGGAGCAATTATTGATTCTGTCAGGTATTTTGACATTGGAAATGGGTGGAATCCTAAGGCCGATGGAGATGGCTACTCATTAGAATTATGTAGGCCAAATGTCGATAACAGCAAAGGAGAATTTTGGAAAATCTCAAATTCAAATACTGGAATTACGATTGAAGGAAAACCATTTTATGGTAGTCCAGGTAAAATGAATTTAGTTCCTTGTGCAGAACATATCATAGCAGTTTCAAATTTTAAATTTTCCCCATCTTCAATAGAAATTCAAGTCGGCGATTTTGTAGAATGGCAAAACATAGGAGGAAGTCATAATATAAATGGTACTCAAGCGATTTTCCCACAAAATCCAGAATCTTTTGGGAATGGTGCAGTATCCTCTAACAACTGGACTTATTTAAAACAATTTAATATTGCGGGTACTTATCAATACCAGTGTGATCCTCATGCAGGTCAAATGCAAGGCACAGTAATAGTCAAAGAAAAAAATAGTTCTTTATATCCAATATATCCTATTGCAAAAGTAACAACTAACAATTCGAATGGTGAAGTAGACTCGATAAATGTGAACTGTCAACTGGATGGCGTAGTGTACGGTGTAAATCTACGAGCACAAGGATTACAATTCACTTTAATTGATGATTCAAACGATGGGATTGCTGTCTTTAGCTCAACAAAATCATTTGGATATTCCGTCAAAGAAGGAGATAAAATAAGTGTTCGTGGTAGAATCAGTCAATTTCAAGGCTTAACTCAAATTTTATTGGACACTTTACTGACGAATGGGACAGGCCTATTAAAAGATGCAACTGAAGTCAATTTTTTAAATGAAACAACTGAATCTCAATTGGTTGTTTTAAAAAATGTAAAACTCGTTGATCTAGCTAGTTGGACAAAAAATCCGTTAGGATTTACAATATCGGTGACAGATGGAAACGTAACTCACGATGTTCGAATTGATAATGATATTAACCTCGTCAATATGGATGCCCCTTCAGGTTTTTTCGATCTGACAGGTATTGGTTCGCAATTCGATGCATCTACTCCATTTAATTCTGGTTATCAGTTGATGCCAAGGTATGCAGATGATATCAATCCTTATAATCCTTCTGGCAATGTATACCCTAAAGCAACTATTGACGAAGTTAGCAATATCAACAATTTAGGAATTCCAGAAAAACTGGTTTTCGCTATGAATTAGAAGGTGTTGTTCATGGCATTGACATTAATGGAAATATTGGAATTCAATTTACAATAATAGATCAAACTGGAGGTATTACGGTTTTCAATAATACTAAGTCATTTGGCTATACTGTAAAAGAAGGTGATAAAATCACGGTTCAGGGAAGAATAGATCAATTTAGAGGATTAACTCAAATCATTGCAGATACCATTTTAAACATTCGTACGAATAACACTTTAGTTCAACCTAGGACTGTAAGTCAATTAGATGAAAGTACAGAGAGTGAATTAATCGAAATGAGAAATTTAACCATTGTCGACATATCTGAATGGAAAGGAAATGGTACAAGTTTTAATGTTCGAGTTACTGATGGAATCAAAGAATTTATACTTCGAATTGATGATAATTGTGACTTAGCAAACATGCAAGCTGCGACAAATAAAATTCATTTAAAAGGTCTTGGGTCACAATTTGATGACACAGAACCGTATTTAGACGGTTATCAGATTTTACCTAGATATGCTTTGGATATACAATGGCTTTCTTCAACAAATCAGGAATCTGAAAACCAAATTATTTTAACCTCGAATCCAGTACAACAACAACTGTCTTTAGAAGGTGATCTCACTAACTATCCTCAGTATTCTATAATTTCACACTCTGGAAAAGTTGTAGAATCAAATACTTTAACATCAAATACAATTACGCTGAAATGTCCTGCAGGATTATACTTCCTTGTCTTAATTGGAAAGCAAGATGTTCAAACTATAAAATTTATTAAAGTTTACTAAAACTTAATTTTTAAGCTACATTGGTCTGTTGGATTATTCTAATTCGACAGACCAATTTTTTTTATCATCCAAATTCACAATAATATTATCTTTAACCGTAGTAGCCAAGCATAAGCCAACATACCCCACTTGAATTGGGAATGATTTATGGGTGCGATCTATTAAAACAGCTACTTCAATTTTTTGACGATTATGTTCATGAACGGTTTGCAAGCAAAGAAAATGGTGCGACCAGTGTTTGCTACATCATCAACTAAAATCACTACTTTAGATTTTAACTTTGCAGAAGGTAGATCAATGATAATATCACTTTCTGTTGGTTTTGCAGGATTCAGTTTTATTTGACAGATAGAGGCTTTTAAAGGGGATAAACTCTCAATTTCTTTTAATAGCAAATTCGCCAACTGTAAACCGTTATTATTCACTCCAGCGAGAAAAATTTGCGACTCTTCACTATGACGTTCATAGATCTCTATCGCCATTCTTTTAATTTTTTGCGAAATTTGATTGGTATCGAGAATCTTCATATCTAATATTTTATATACATTTGTTGGTTAAATGGTGAATTTTATTTTCGCCGAAAATTAATCAGAAATTATGATTCAATCAATCTTCTTTCTTATAATCAGTGGATTTCTCCTTTCCAAAGCATTTTTTAAATTCAAAACAATATATCGAAATATAAATCTTGGTAAAAATACTACGCTAGAACCTTCGGGTCAAAGATTGAAAAACATGGTTTTATTTGCCTTAGGGCAGAGAAAAATGTTTGATAAGCCTATTGTTGGCATTTTACATCTTTTTATATATGCTGCATTTATAATTACGCAAATAGAATTTCTCGAAACAATTATTGATGGATTTTTCGGAACCCACCGCATATTTTCAAAATTTCTAGGAAGTTTTTATACATTAATTATCAATAGTATTGAAATTCTCTCAGTATTTGCCCTAGTAGCAACAATCATTTTTTTATACAGGAGAAACATTTTAAAGTTATTGCGTTTTCAAAAACCAGAAATGAAAGGATGGCCTTCAATGGATGCCAATTTGATTTTATTTGGAGAAATAACATTAATTTTTGGAATTTTTTTAATGAATAGTAGTGATCAACTATTGCAGCAATTAGATCTGAAACATTACCCTACTACTGGAAAATTTTATTTATCATCAATCATTTCAGAACATGTACTTTCCGCTTTTCCAAAAGATTGGTTACAGTTGTTTGAAAGATTAGGTTGGTGGATTCATTACATAACAGTACTCGGATTCATAGTATACCTTCCAACTTCTAAACATTTACATATATTTTTAGCATTTCCAAACAGTTATTTTTCAAAAACAAATTCAAGAGGAGAAATGTCTGCCATGCCAGTAATTGAAAATGAAGTGAGAAGCATGGTTGGGCTTGATGCTAAACCTATTAATGAGCCAATTTCAGAAAATTTTGGAGCGAAAGATATTTTTGATTTATCCTGGCGAAATTTATTAGAAGCCTATACTTGTACAGAGTGCGGCCGTTGCACCTCTGTGTGTCCTGCAAATTTAGCTGGGAAGAAACTTTCCCCGAGAAAAATCATGATGGACATTCGAGATCGAACTGAAGAAATCGGACAAAAAATAGATAAAGCAAATTCAAATATAGATATACTCAAATTCGAAGATGGTAAATCATTATTTGATAAAATAAGTCGCGAAGAAATTTATGCATGTACCAGTTGCAATGCTTGTGTAGAAGCTTGTCCCGTATTAATCAATCCACTAGAACCAATTCTTGAATTAAGAAGATATGATATCCTAATGAATTCATCTGGA
The DNA here is from genome assembly GCA_016722295.1 of Saprospiraceae bacterium. Classification (GTDB taxonomy): domain Bacteria; phylum Bacteroidota; class Bacteroidia; order Chitinophagales; family Saprospiraceae; genus Vicinibacter. The sequence continues at coordinate 303,230 of JADKGL010000029.1, read as the reverse complement.
CCAAATGATTGGTTACCAATGTTCAATAGTTTGGAAAATAATCAATCAGTTTGGGCCATTGCTGAACCAAGAACAAAATGGATTTCTGATAATTCTTAGGGATTAAATTAACTGGTTCTTTTTGCCAACTTACTATTTTTATAACTATAGCTAAAATAAATTATCAATCCAATCAATAACCAAACAAAGAATCCGATCCAATTCTTCAATGGAATCTGTGCCATCATATAAAGGCATGTCAATATTCCGAGCACTGGAATTAAAGAAAAATTCTTACGTATGGACATTACCAACAATACAACACTAACTAGTAAAAAAATCCACATTGGAATTTTATGTTTAAATAAAGTCCAACTTGAAATAAATTTCTTACTATCTGGAAGCGTCACAGTAGCTAGTAAATTTGAATATTCGGAGGCTTTCAAATTTTGAATATAGGTATCAAAATCCGTTGCCTTTAGTACATTCAAAGAATCACTTTTATATGCAAATTCCTTTATCGAATTCAACTCATCTTTATCAAGATTTGCAACAAAATCTTTAGAAGAAATTTCTTTACTAGCAAAAGAAAAAAAATCTTTTACATTATCAGATTGATACAACACTAACAACAGACAAATTACAATATACAATATAGGTAGAATCAATTTTGCAGGAAGAAATGGAATTTTAAACTTACCTTCTGGAATATCTTTCTGTTGATGTAAAATTAAAACGCCACCGCAAACTAATACAAATGCAAACAAGGTGCCAATACTGCATAAATCGGTTACTGTAGTTAGATTTAAAAACAATGCTGGTAATGCCACCACAAAACCAGTCACAATTGTTGCAAAATAGGGAGTTTTATATTTTGGATGTATTGTTGAAAATGCTTTTGGAAGTAATCCATCTCGACTCATGCTCATCCAGATTCTTGGCTGTCCCAATTGAAACACTAAAAGCACACTGGCCATTGCAAAGATTGCGCTAACAGCAATAACACCACTCAACCAATTTAAATTTACTTTATCAAATACAAAAGCCAATGGATCGCCTACTGCTAATTCATCATACTTCACCATTCCTGTTAACACAAGTGCAATCAAAACATATAAGATAGTACAAATTATTATCGAGTACATCATCCCTCTTGGCAAATCCCGTTGAGGATCTTTACATTCCTCCGCGGTAGTCGAAATAGCATCAAAACCTATGTAAGCAAAAAAAACAGCCGAAACGCCTTTTAATATTCCACCTATTCCATTAGGCATAAATGGACTCCAATTACTTGTATTTACATAAAAAGCTCCAACTACAATTACTAGAATAACTACGGCAATTTTTATCACTACCATAATGTTACTCGCATTCCTAGATTCTTTAATTCCACGATAAACCAACCATGTAATCAATACAATAATTAACAATGCTGGAATATCTAGGACAAAATGAAATGAACCAATTGTTGGTGCACTTTGATATGCTTGATATCCAGTTTGTAAAGAAGCAGATAATTCACTCATTGACTTGCCTGCATGAAGCATAATTGATGCATCATTATATCCATTATAAGCAGTAAAGTAATCCATAGTCATCCACAAAGGCAAATTGATATTAAGGTTACCAAGTAAACCTGTGAAATAATCACTCCAAGAAATGGCAACTGTAATATTTCCAACGGCATACTCCATAATTAAAGCCCATCCTATGATCCAGGCAAAAAGTTCTCCAAAGGAAACGTAAGCATAAGTGTAAGCACTTCCTGCTACGGGGAATCGACTCGCAAAATCTGCATAACAAAATGCAGCAAAACTGCAGGCTAGTGCTGTAAACAAGAATAAATAAATTACAGCAGGTCCCCCATCTGCACTTGCTGTTCCAATTGTACTAAATATTCCAGCGCCAATAATAGCTGCAATACCAAATGCTGTAATATCTCTTACACTTAATACTTTATGTAAATCTTCATGCTTATCATCTTTGTTAAAATCTCCTTTACTTAGACTCTTTCTTCGAAATAACGATTGCCACATAATTTTAATTTAATCAATTACTTTGTGTAAACATAATAAAAATTGGAAATAACTTGCTTTTAATTTTTCAAGTTCATGAAAATAATTACTTTTGAATAAAATCTAAAATATATGAATAAACTTGTCTTATTTCTTTTTCTAATTTCCATATTCATTATTTCTGTAGTTTCATGTAAAGATGAAACTGATTCACTAGATTGTACAGGGGTTGTTGCAGCCTATACAACAACTGTAAAGGCAATACTGGATACAGAATGTGCACTTTCAGGTTGTCATGTAGGAACTTCTCCAGCGGGTGGTCTCGATTTGTCTACATATACAAAAGCAAGTGCTGCAGCGAAAGGTAGCAAATTTCTGTGTAGCATTGAGCATACTTGTTCTACAAAAATGCCATTAGATCCTTCAACTGGGACGGCTGGTGAAAAACTTTCAGATATTCAAATTAAGGTTTTAAAATGTTGGATTGAAAAAGGCACACCTGAGAATTAAGTAAGAAAATATCATAGTACTGCAAAAGGAGTTCATGAATGAGCTCCTTTTTGTATTTAAATAGCCAATGTGACACATATTTGCCACAATGGCAGTAAAATGTGGAAAACTTTCTCATGGCACGGTCATTGAGGTAAAATACTGTTGTCCTGTATGCGTTATAGAGGACTGAACTTAAAGATAAATGGAAATAAAATCAAGAATTTTTACTCAAGCTATAAACGAGGACGAAGAAATGCTACCTTTCGTTGCTATATCAGATGATGAAGAACCAAGCAAAAATGAAAATTTTGGAGATATCCTACCTGCTATGGCATTAAAGAACACCGTACTTTTTCCTGGGGTAATTTTACCAATTACTGTGGGCAGAGATAAATCAATGCGTGCAATTACAAAAGCATATGAAGGAAGTAAATTTATTTCAGTCCTAACTCAAATTGATAGTAAAACTGAAGATCCAAACTTTAAAGATTTATATCAAATTGGCACTATAGCAAGAATAGTTAAATTACTCAGAATGCCAGATGGCAGTCAAACTGTGATTTTACAAGGGAGAAAAAGATTTTTAGTTACTGAAATAGTAAGTGAGGACAAATATCTTGAATGCAAAATTCAACTCAAAGAATATGTTTTACCTGAAAATGCTTTGGAATATGAAGCGACAATAAAATCGATTCAAGAAAGGTCAAAAAAAATCATTGAACTGAATCCACAGATTCCAAATGAAGCTCAATTGCTTTTAAGAAATATTAATAATGACAGATTCCTTTTGAATTTCATTTCTTCAAATATTAATATTGCGATAAGCAAAAAACAAAATTTATTAGAAGAAGATTATTTAAGTATTAAAGCAAATTCTGTATTGATTCATCTTAATAATGAATTACAATTATTAGAAGTCAAAGATCAAATTGAAAACAAAGTAAGAGGAGATTTAGACAAACAACAGCGAGATTACTTTTTGAATCAACAATTAAAAACAATCCAAGAAGAACTTGGACAAGACCCACAGGAACAAGAAGTAGAAGAATTGTTGGCAAAAGCCGAGAAAAAACAATGGTCAAAAGAAGTACGAATACATTTTGATAAAGAACTTCAAAAAATGCAGCGCATGAATCCTCAAGTTGGGGAATATTCTGTGCAAATGAACTATTTAGAGTTGTTGGTAGATTTACCATGGGGAGACATGACTGAAGATAAATATGATTTAAAAAAAATTAAATCTATATTAGATAAAGATCATCATGGTTTAGAGAAAGTAAAAGATAGAGTGCTTGAACATCTTGCTGTATTAAAACTAAAAGGTGACATGAAAGCCCCTATCTTATGCTTAGTTGGGCCTCCAGGTGTTGGAAAAACATCGTTAGGTAAATCTATTGCGAATGCAATTGGCAGAAATTTTATTCGCATGAGTCTCGGAGGGTTACATGATGAGTCAGAGATTCGTGGCCACAGAAAAACTTATATCGGAGCAATGCCAGGTAGAATAATTCAATCAATTCGAAAAGCGAAATCTTCTAACCCAGTCTTTATATTAGATGAAATAGATAAAATTGGAAAAGATTTTAGAGGTGATCCATCATCTGCTTTATTAGAAGTATTAGATCCTGAACAAAATTCTACTTTTCATGATAATTATTTAGACATTGATTATGATTTATCAAAAGTCATGTTTATTGCAACTGCAAATTCAATCAGCACGATACAACCTGCATTATTAGATCGAATGGAAATCATCGAGTTGCAAGGATATTCAACGGAAGAAAAATTAGACATAGCAGCAAAACATTTAATCCCGAAGCAAATCATTGAACACGGATTAAAACCCAAACAACTTAAAATACCCAATGCCGTATTAGAAAAAGTGATAACTGAATATACGAGAGAATCTGGTGTACGTTCACTCGATCGAAGAATAGCAGCTTTAGCTAGAAATACTGCAAAAAAAGTTGCCACTGGGGAAGCAGAACAAATCACAATTGAATCATCAGACATTAAAGGAATTTTAGGTGTGATTCGCTATAATAATGACATTTATCAAGAGAATCTCCCTCCTGGTGTAGCCATCGGATTAGCGTGGACAAGAGTTGGAGGAGATATATTGTATATTGAAACTTCAGTATCCAAAGGGAAAGGAAAATTAACTTTAACTGGAAATTTAGGAGAAGTTATGAAGGAGTCTGCTACTACAGCATTAACTTACATAAAATCACATTCTGAAATGCTTGGAATACCAACTGATTATTTTGAAAATCATGATTTTCATGTGCACGTTCCTGAAGGTGCCATTCCTAAAGATGGACCATCTGCTGGAATTACGATGCTCAGTGCACTCTGTTCTGCTATAAAAAACAAATCCATAAAAACACATCTTGCTATGACAGGTGAGATTACGTTGAGAGGTAAAGTATTGCCAGTAGGTGGTATCAAAGAAAAAATTCTAGCTGCGAAAAGAGCAGGGATAAATAATATCATGTTATGTGTTGAAAATAAAGATCATGTAGAAGAAGTGCCTCCTTTACATCTCAAAGGAATGAAATTTAAATATGTTGAAAAGATGAATGAAGTACTTGACATAGCACTTGGATTAAAAATGAAATAATCATCTAGTAGAATTCGACAAAAAACCGAGATCAACAAAGCCAATCTCGGTTCCCGTGTAAGAAAGTAAAACTTACATTTCACGGATTCTTTGGTACTAAAGAGCCGTCAGTAGCACCATCTGTTGGTTAAACATTGCTTCATTATACATATTGATGTCACTATATGTATTCAAAATATAAAATAAAACGGTATGGGAATAGGAACACTACCTTGAATTTGCATAGTTAATAAATTTCAAACATTAAAATATATATTGCAAATATACGAATTTAGCAATAAAATCAACTAAATTGCACGTAAAAAAATTAAAATTTATTTAATGTATTTAAAATCGACAAGTTATGAATATAGTTAATTGATATTATGTTATTTAAGATGCAAGTTTTGACCTATTGTTTAAAGCAACTTAATTTAATTTAAACTTTTCATCAAATTCCAGAAGTTAGCAATAAATCCAAATTTGTATATTTAATCCCAAACCGTTGCGCTAAATATTCATTTGTCAAACATCCTTTATAGGTATAAATTCCATTTCGCAACCCCTTATGATCATAAAGAATTCTTTCAATACTGCCAGAATCACCAGCTTGTTGCAAAAATGTGGTTATAATGTTACTAATACCTATCGATGCTGTCCTTGAGACTTTTGATGCAATATTTGGAACACCGTAATGAACGACACCATGAACAATTCTTGTTGGCCTCTCGTGTGAGGTGATTTCACTTGTTTCAATACATCCACCTTGATCTACGCTTACGTCAATAATGACAGATCCTGATTTCATTTTCATCACCATTTCTTCTGTTACAATGATTGGAGTTCTTCCCGTTTTGGAATGCATTGCACCAATCACCACATCAGCAGACATCAATTGTTGCAATATTGTAACAGGATTGAATGCAGAAGTATAAAGCTGCCTCCCAATGCGATTTTGAATTCGGATCAACCGATGGATTTTATCCTCAAATATACGTACCTCAGCACCAAGTGCCAACGCAGCTCGTGTCGCATATTCTGCAACTACACCAGCTCCTAAAATGACTACTTTGGCAGGTGGCACTCCAGATATTCCACCCAATAAAATTCCTTTACCATTCTTCGAATCACTCAGCAATTCAGCAGCAGTATGCACTACGGCCAAGCCAGCTATCTCACTCATTATCCTCACAATGGGGAATGAATTATCATCAGACTGCATATATTCCATAGCCAAAGACGTCACACGTTTTTGTCGCAATAATTGAATGTAGTCTGCACTAATCATCGGAAGATGCAAAGGCGAGATTAAAATTTGATTTGGTCTATAAAATTGTAACTCTTCTTGTGTGGGAGGTGCAACTTTCAATATGATATCACACTCATAAACCGATTTTGGATCATGTACAATCTGCGCACCTGCTTCCGAATATTCATGATCGCTATAATTTGATCTTAGTCCTGCTTCACTTTCAATAACGATCTCATGACCTCTCGCTACTAAATTAATAACCGAATGTGGAACTAAAGCTACTCGATTCTCCTGTAAAGTAGTTTCTTTTGGAATTCCAATCTTCAATGATGACTTGGCATGCTCAAATGCAAGTAATTGTGCCTGAGTTAGCAATTGAGATTTTTCAGCAAAATAAAATTGTTCTGTCATAAAGCAAACTTCAAGGTATAACTTCTTTGATTATTATCCAAAGTTTCAATAAAAATTTCTTGATATTCCCCCTGTTGGAGCAATGGAAGTATTAATTGCGGCCATTCAATAATGCAATGTTTCCCACTCCAAAAATGATCTTCAATTGCAATATTCATTGCTTCTTCTATAGAATTCAAGCGATATAAATCCATGTGATAAATACCAGAAATTGAATACTTTTTATTTTTAGGGATATATTCATTGATCAATGAAAAAGTAGGACTACTGACTTCTTCACTGCAGTCCAACTCTCTGCAAATCGCACGAACTAATGCTGTTTTTCCAGCTCCCATCTGACCATACATAAGTGTAATTTTGGAAGATTGGATAAAATTCATAATCTCATCAGAATAATCCAATATTCCTTCTTCAAAAGATTCAAATTTTACGATTCGTTCCACAGGGCCAAAATTACTATGAATCAACCAATTATACCACAATTTTCAATACAAAACACATATTAATTTATTTTTAGATATATAAATCAATAATAAATATTTTTTGACTATAAAAAATATTCATAATTAAGCGATTATCTCATTTTTAAGCATAAAAATTTGAAGAAAAATTTGTATTTTTGCAGTCTTAAAATTAGATCTTAGAAAATGAGCCAACAAGGAGATTATAGTGCCAGTAGTATTCAGGCATTAGAAGGACTGGAAGCAGTACGTAAAAGACCTGGAATGTACATCGGAAGCACCGATGAAAAAGGATTACATCATTTAGTTTGGGAGGTCATAGATAATTCGATTGACGAACATCTTGCAGGTTACTGCACACATATTGAAGTGACTATCCTTAAGGACAATATGGTAAAAGTGAGTGATAATGGTCGAGGCATACCTGTTGATTTGCATGAAAAACTGCAAAAATCAGCATTGGAAGTTGTTATGACTGTATTGCACGCTGGTGGAAAATTTGACAAAGATTCTTATAAAGTTTCTGGAGGGTTGCATGGTGTCGGTGTATCCTGTGTCAATGCATTGTCTGCTTATGTGAAAGCTGAAGTATTTCGCGATGGTAAAATCTACATGCAAGAGTATGAACGAGGAAAACCAAAAGCTGATGTCAAACAAATTGGTGAAACGAAAGGTCGAGGAACGACCATAACATTTCAACCAGACAGTGAGATTTTCGAAACCTTAGATTTCAAATTTGAGACTCTAGAAGAGCGCTTGAAAGAATTGTCATTCTTGAATTCAGGATTACATATTTATTTGAAAGATGAGCGCGGAGAAACAGTAAAAGAAAAATTCTTTTTTTCTGAAGGTGGGTTGATGGAATTTGTCCAATACCTGGATCTTGGTAGGACACCATTGATTGAGAAGCCAATAATGATCAAAGGAAAAGAAGACAATGTAGAAGTAGAAATAGCAATACAATACAATATTGGATTTCAAGAGAACCTATTTTCTTATGTAAACAATATTCACACTCGTGATGGTGGAACACATGTCAGTGGATTCCGCAGAGCATTGGTAAGAGTATTCAAGCAATATGGAGATGACAATGGTTCATTTGCAAAATCTAAAATTGAAATTAGCGGAGAAGATTTTCGCGAAGGATTGACTGGGATCGTTTCTGTAAAAGTTCCAGAGCCACAATTCAAAGGCCAGACAAAAGGCGAATTGGGCAATTCCGAGGTAGTAGGTATTGTGTCTCGAATTACTGGAGAGGCATTGTCTGCTTATCTAGAAGAAAATCCAAAAGAAGCAAGGCGAATAGTTGACAAAGTTATCTTAGCAGCCACAGCAAGAGAAGCGGCTCGAAAAGCAAGAGATTTAGTGCAGCGAAAAAATGTGTTGACAGGTGGTGGATTGCCTGGTAAATTGGCAGATTGCAGTTCAAGAAGTGCTGCTGATTCAGAAATCTATCTCGTCGAGGGAGATTCTGCAGGTGGCACAGCAAAACAAGGAAGAAATCGTATGTTCCAAGCCATACTACCCTTGCGAGGAAAAATCCTCAATGTCGAAAAGGCATTGGAATATCGCATTTATGAGAATGAAGAGATCAAGAATATTTTTACAGCATTAGGCGTGCATATTTTTGAAAATGAAGATGGTGAAAGAAAATTAAATATTGAAAAATTAAGATACCACAAGATCGTCATCATGTGCGACGCTGACGTTGACGGAAGCCATATTACTACGTTAATTTTAACTTTCTTTTATCGCTATATGAATGAGCTTATCTTAAATGGTCATTTATATATAGCGAGACCGCCATTGTACTTGGTAAAAAAAGGCAAGGAATCAAAGTATGCATGGAATGAAAAAGAAAGGAAGGAAATTACATTAGAACTTGGCAAAGGAAAAGAAGACAGTGTTCACATCCAGCGATATAAAGGTTTGGGGGAGATGAACGCGGAGCAATTGTGGGAGACTACCATGGACCCTGCAACAAGAATACTAACTCAAGTTACTATCGAAAATGCAGCTGACGCAAGTTATTATTTCTCTATATTAATGGGTGACGATGTACCGCCACGTCGAGCATTTATTGAAACTCATGCGATTTATGCAAAGATTGATGTTTAATTTTTATTCCAATTTTTACTGCATATAAATAAATTTCAAGCAACATTATTATGGCAAATCAAGAAGAAGTCTTTAAGAAAATAGTAAGTCATTCAAAAGAATATGGATTTATTTATCAATCTTCTGAGATTTATGATGGTCTCAGTGCAGTATACGATTATGGACCATACGGTGTCGAATTAAAAAACAATATAAAAACCTATTGGTGGAAATCAATGGTACAAATGCATGAGAATATCGTAGGAATTGATACAGCTATTTTCATGCATCCAAAAACATGGAAAGCATCTGGACATGTGGATGCATTCAATGATCCATTAATCGATAATAAGGATTCAAAGAAAAGATATCGAGCAGATGTTTTAATTGAAGATGCAGTTGCAAAAATTGAGGCCAAACTTGAAAAAGAAGTAGAAAAAGCAAAAGCAAGATTTGGAGAGACATTTGATGAAAAATTATATCGCGAGACCAATCCTAGGGTTGTTGAATATGCGCAAAAAGCATCTTCTATTTTGGAAAGAATGAATACTTCCATGACTTCCAATGATATGGAAGGGTTAAAAAATTTAATTGTAGAATTGGAAATTGCTTGTCCTGATAGTGGTTCAAGAAATTGGACAGAAGTGAGACAATTTAATTTGATGTTTAACACTCAACTAGGCAATATTGCAGGTGAAGAGGGAAAGCTTTATTTGAGACCTGAAACGGCTCAAGGTATTTTTGTTAATTTTTTAAATGTTCAAAAAACAACTAGACAAAAAATTCCTTTTGGAATAGCTCAAATTGGCAAAGCGTTCAGAAATGAAATTGTGGCACGTCAATTTATTTTTAGAATGCGCGAGTTTGAACAAATGGAAATGCAATTTTTTGTAAAGCCAGGCGAAGAAATGAAATGGTATGAATATTGGAAAAATGAAAGAATGCGATGGCATAAAGCAATCGGGACGCCAGAAGCTAAATTAAGATTTCACAATCATGAGAATCTAGCTCATTATGCAAACGCTGCTGTAGATATCCAATTTGATTTTCCATTTGGATTCAAAGAATTAGAAGGCATACATTCAAGAACTAATTTTGACTTAACTAGCCATCAAGAACTCTCAGGAAAAAAATTACAATATTTCGATTCAGAGGATAACGAAAATTATGTACCCTATGTGGTAGAAACATCAGTGGGTTGCGATCGAATGTTCCTTTCTGTATTGAGCAATTCTTATGTTGAAGAAACAGTACCAGATGCTGAAGGAGGAGATGCTACTAGAATTGTTTTGAAAATTCACCCTACTCTAGCTCCTATAAAATGCGCCGTCCTACCATTGGTAAAAAACAAACCAGAATTGGTGGAAAAGGCTCGACAACTCTTTGATTTATTGAAGCCCAATTTTTTATGTCAATATGATGACAAGGATGCAATTGGGAGACGATATCGAAGACAAGATGCTATAGGTACTCCATTTTGTGTAACTGTTGATTTTGAAACTTTGGAAGATCAATGCGTGACCATTCGTGACAGAGACACATTAAAACAAGAAAGAATTTCTATTGCTGAATTATCAAACTATATCCAAGCAAAAGTAAATTGGAATAATGTGATGTAAAAGGGTTATACAAATTGACCAACTATTCATTCCATTACATTACATGATCAATTGAACTTTGGTCTCTGATTTTTATTTAATCTGCATATAATTCGCTTCGAAGCAAAATTCTATGCATTGTTCGCTATTATCTTGTTATAAAGTCAACTGCTTTGAATATTAACTATCTTTGAAAACACAAAAGACTTTCGATGTTTTTTTGCTTAGTAAGATTATAAAATATTGTCCTCAATGACATTGATTGTAAAAAAGAATTTATTGCCTTGCTCTGAATCTTCCAGCACCCATATTTTACCTTCATAAAGCTCTACAATTTTTTTGCAGGTAGCAAGACCAATTCCATTGGATTCATATAAATTATCTTGCCCTTCGAAGGCATTAAAAAGTGATTGCGTAAGATGTTTTTTTAGTCCTTGACAATTGTCACTAATACTTAAATGCAATTTTTTATCAATATCTATTTCAGACTTGATCTCAAGTAATAATTCATTTTGAGAACAGCAATTTTGAATCATGAACACAATAATATTCTGAAATAATACACGTATTAAACTTTCGTGAGCGTAAATCGTTGGAAGTTTGTCTACCATTGCAATAAAATTTCTCAACTTAAGAGTATTGACATCATGAATTACATCAATTACGATTTCGCGAAGATCAAATACAGTTTTATCAGGAAGATTAACATCAATATTGGACAATTCAAGTAAGTCATCGATCATCTTATTTAATTGTAAATTATTAGTCCTTATTTCGTCAAGAAAGTGACTCCATGACTCCACATCTTGAACCTTTTCAGCCAACTGTTTTTCCATACTTTTGATCTTCATCATATTGGTATTCAATGGCCCTTTAATATCATTTGCTGCTATAAAAGCAAAATTCTTAAGACTACTATTAATAGATTTCAAATTTTGATTCTTCTCATCAAGTTGCAATTGTTTTGCCTTATATTTTTCATTGATACGAGACAATTTCAATTTTTGCTTATGAAACTTGTCCGCCAAAAAGAAAAGTGTAATACAAAATAGCGACAAGAAAAATGTAAACAAATTTTGTAATGCTCTTTTTTTATTTTTTATTTCCAGTTGATTTTGCAATGAGATTATGCTCACTTCTTTAGCTAATAGATCTTTCTCATATTCAATTTTTGAGGTTTTTTTACTCATTTCAATTTCTGCAGAATTTTTATAAAAAGCCTCCTTTATTTCAAGTCGCTTTTTTATATAATATTCTAGGCTGTCAATATTATTTAATTTTTTATAATTTTTTACTAAGCAGTCGCAACCTTGAGAAACCAAATCATCTAAACTACCAGCCATTCCAAAATCAACCGTACGTTTACAAAACTTAATACTTTCATCGATTCGATTTAACAAATTATAATTTACGCCTAGATGAACTCCTATTTGGGCTCGACCATATTCAGATTTCACATTTGGTAACATTTCTTCGATTTTTTTATAATAAAAAAGTGCTTTTTTATGATCTCCGCTTTCAAAATATACATTGCCAACTCCTTGCAATGCTTTACAATAATTTTCATAATTTTTCTGCAACAAAGATTGATCTGCTGTAGATTTATAATATTCCAATGCATTAACTAAATCCTGATTATCTTTTGCAAGATTGCCTAATGCTATCAAGATTTGTGTTTGCACTTTATCTGGCATAAGTTTTCTATTCAATTGGTATGCCTTTACAAAGGCGGTTTTAGCTTCTAAAGATTTCTTCAAATACGTTAGTAAATTTCCATAATTAACGTATAGCTTCATCAAAATGAACTCTTCTTTTTTTTCAATTGCCAAATCAATTCCGCTTTTAAAATATTGATCGGATTTATCAGGCATTCCGACGAGAAAATAAGCAGTACCTATTAATAAATGGTTGATAAGAATTCCTTTTATATGCCCCAATCGTTCATAAATTACTATACTTTTTGTGGCGTAATACAAGACAGAATCAAAGGCTCCCATCCTATTAGAATATTGACTTTTGATAGCGTAGCCAAAAGCAACAACTAAACTATCTTTGCTTTTCATAGATTGAGTAAAGCCTTCTTGTATATAACTATTGGCAATACTATCTTTTTTCATATTGAGGTAGCATTTGCCTATATTTAAGTTAGATAGACAGAGATATTTAGACTCAGTATGTTGAACAACAAATGATTTCAATTTTTCAAAATATTCTATAGCCAAAGTATCTTCTTGATAGTCTAAATACATTTCTCCTTGTTCATAAAGATACTTAAAATAATACTCATCTTTTTCAATATGGAAATATAGCTTTTCGAAACTATCTTGCGCTGCTATACATTTCTTAAAATCATTCTTTTCACAATTTATAGATGCTCGTAAAAGTCCCCCTATTACTTTTGCATCCTGTTGTTCTAAAATCGCAATGTTTTCTTCAGCGTCCTCTAATTCTCTTTGATAAATTTCCCTTTCAATAATTTTTACCAATTGCTCCTGAGTAGAAATCTTATTTAAATCTTTATTTTCATTACATCCATATAATACAATTAATAAAAGAAGGATGTAAAAAACTGTTGCTTTTTGTAACATATACAAACATTTTATCAACAAAGTAAAATTGTTAAAACGAGAATGGTGTCTATGCTTAAATCTGCCAATAAAGTTATAACAAATTCCGGAATTACAACATTTTTGTCTTAATAATAAAATAAATATTGAAATACATTGAATTGTATATATACAATTATCAATTATGACCACTGCTAACCAAATATTAGTAAAATAAAAAAGGGTGAAATTCAATTCCACCCTTTTACTTCTTATCTAACTTCATTCCAATCCTATTGGACCGAGTAGTCCATGAATTTAGTGCCATATCTTACTCTCAATTTATATTTTTTACCTGCAGCAGGTCTACCAACTTTTGAAGCATCAAAAAAGATATCTCCTGATTCATATTTTTCAACTCTCCACAATTTCCTATCTATCGTTCTTCCATATGGATCAAGCATGTCAAATGTCAAATCAATACCTGCTGCATTTTTTCCAGCCAGAACTGCAGTTGCCAAAACTACAGGTGCAGCGTTACTTTTCGAGCCTGGTTTCCTAATCAATAGCTTACCACAACATTTGATCCCAGTTGGGGCAGAAACACTTACATTTCCCGATGTTACGGGTGTACCTACATTACCAGTTGCAGGGCGACTTAAATCATCTTGTGCTTGCACAGCAAGTCCTGTGAATAAAGTTACGATTGACAAGGATAAAAAATTACGAAATTTCATGATTTAATTTTTTTTGTGATGAATAAAAATTTATGTTTTTCATCAATAGGTAGGTCAAAAAGTGTTTTTGTTATCACCCATTATCAAAAAAAATCACTAAAATTTTGGCACTGTTTTCAAATGCAATCCCATATTTTTAAATAGCAGCCTGCCTAAAGCAGTGTAAAAAGCAATAACTCATAATAGCGTTAAAAAAATCAACTAAAATAAAAAAGGGGCATAAAGCCCCTAAATTTTATAATAATGTGATCCCGCTGGGGCTCGAACCCAGGACCCCTACATTAAAAGTGTAATGCTCTACCAACTGAGCTACGGAATCCTAACCACGATTTTTAAAATCGAGCTGCAAAATTATACCATTCTCTCACTTTACACAACAATTATCAAAAATAATTTATTAAAAATATCAATCATATAAGTTGTGATTGGCTTGATTCTTGATCTAAAACAGCTTATAAAGCATTTTAAAAATTGTCATGAATTTGATTTACAGAAAGTTATATATTAAATTTTTTAATACTGCTTCGATTTTGATCATTTTCGGAACATTTATAAATTCTGTGTTTTCTACCACAATTATAGCACCACCCCATCTTGGGGCATTGTCTAATGCATCAGATCTGGTCATCACAGCAAAAATGAAAGAGATGATGAACTACTCTGAAGATGGAAAAATCTATACAAAATTCAAATTTGAGGTAGTTGAACACATAAAGGGAAGGCTGGTAACCACAGATGTATTCTTCTTAAAAAACAATGGTTATATCGACCAAGAGTATGAATTCAAGATATTAGGTGACATTCAGTTTGAAGCTAATAAAATCTATTTACTATTTTTAGATGAAGACCATGGGATAATTAGACCACAAATGCTATCCTACGGCATTTTTGAAACAGTATCTTTTAATCATACAGATTACTTAATTCCAATAATTGAAAGTGAGGAGTTAATCATTGAAAACCAAAGTGGAAATAACATTCTTGTAAGTTACCATAAGGACAATTTAATACAAGCTTTGCGGAAATATACCAAAGAATCAAATTACTGGAATCAAATAAATACATTATCCGAGTTTACAACCGAAGAACTAAGAGGAATCTCCTCTGCACCTCCAACACACTGTTCTTTTCTTACACCTGGAGGCTCGGGGAAAGTTGGGTTTAGATGGACCAATTTTGGCACTACTGCTGTCAATATAAGATATAGCAGTACTTTAGATCAGTATTTTTCAGGATGTAATACTCAAGCAACAAATGCTATTAATGATTTGAAGACCAATTATACAGGTACGAATTTATTGAATGGCAGCACTCATGGCTATGTTCCAAATTGTAGTCAGGGTTCAGCTGCTAGTGGCAATTTCATTCCCTTCATCAATTCCACCTACGGCAGCTCAAGAAATATATTAATCATGTACAATGATCCTTGTAATGAAATTCCAGATTTAGTGAACTGCTTTGGAATCTTGGCTATCGGGGGATTATATGGCTCGTCATGCAATTTGCATGATGGTGTGAATTGGTATAATGGTGCATATGGTTATGTGATTGTAAATGATACTGCTGGTGCTTGTTTGGGTAGCACTTCATACAAACTTATGCTTACTCATGAATTGACACATTCTCTTGGTGTAGGCCACATTTCGAGCTCATTTGGCAATGCAAATATGAATCCAAGCTGTTGTAAAACTATTTCAAGTTTGGACATTGCATGTGTGGATTATCTGTATAATCCAAGTCCAACGCCAGTAGTCCTGATGTATTTCGATGCAATTGCTAAACAAAAAAAGATTGAATTAACTTGGGCGACGGCATCTGAAAGTTCAAATGACTATTTTGAAATAGAAAGGTCGACAGATCGTTCAGAATTCTACCCTATTGCAAAAATTAAAGGACTCGGGGCTTCAATTAAAGAAACAAAATACAGCGCTAATGATGAATTACTCAACTACCCTTATATTTATTATAGACTGAAACAAGTAGATTACAATGGCACTTATGAATATTCTAGTATCAAAACAGTCGAAAATAAATCATATCGTTCCGAAACACAACTGCGTGTTTATTTGGATCAAAAAACAAATAAAATAACGTTTTTCAACTTAGAAAAATCAAATGAACCAATGGAATTTCATTTATTTGATGTCGTAGGCAAATCAATATTTACATCTTCTATAAAAGTCGAACCAACCATTAGAAATCAAAGCATTCAACTCAACAACAAGCTTCGTCCAGGGAATTATTACATCAATCTAAATAATTCATTATCAAATTATTACGGAAAAATAGTGGTGAATTAATTGGATAAGTTATATTACTTGCTTATATATTAGCAAAAATTATTATATTTGGGCAAATTTCTGCCCAATGAAATCGATTTATTTAAGCGTCTTGCTGTGCCTGTATTCACTTTATAGTCATTCAACAAGCATAATTCCACCTCAACACATAGGCTTGTTAGTACAAAGCAGTCCAGCTATTGTTTTGGCGAAAATTAAAGAGAAAAAATCAATATCATTGAATGGAAAAATTCATGAATCATTTCATTTTCAAATTATTGATAAACTTAAAACTCATCCAAAATTAGCTAACGAATTTGTCATTTTAAATATGAGTTATTCCTTTCAAGGTGGGAAATTCAAGGCGAGTTGCGATTTAGATTTTGACTTACAAAAAGAATACTTACTATTTATATCGCCTGTTGGAAACTATTGGCTACCAGTCGTACTAGATTATGGTATTTTTGAAAAACATAGTTTAGGAAAACAAGATTATTTGGTACCGAGTGAGAGTTATTTGAATTTAGCACAAATTGGTAACCCAACAATTCAACAATTACCAATATACAAAAAAGACATTTTACTAAATAAAATTAAACAGAATGTAAACTCTGGTAATACTATTTGGAATGATGTAGATGCTGAGCCTTCATTGCATTTAAATTGCTTTTATGCATCTGCTAGAACTGCGCCATCTCATTGCGATTTTCTTACTTTTCAAGGAGATCCATTTCGATGGACAGGATTTCCCAATCAAACTTTACGTGTAAGATATGCTGCATCAGGTGATAATTCTCATCCCACAGCAATACAAGATACCAAGAATGCTATTGTGGAGACAAAAATTGCCTATTCTGGAATTAACATATTAGATGCTGGTACTCACAATTATAACCCATCATGCATAGGTGGGTCAGCACTAACTGATGAATACATTGATTTTATAAATTCAACTTACGGATCATATAGAAATGCTTTAATCGTGTACAATGATCCTTGTGAAGAGCTACCAGATTTGATGTCTTGCTCTGGCATCGTAGCTATCAGTGGAATTTTTGCAATAGCAACACATACCTATGATGGCATTATTTGGAATACAAGCAGTTATGGCTATTTGCTAATGAATGACAATGTCGGCCCTTGTGTCAATAGTACGATGTATAAGCTTATAGTCGAACATGAGTTTTCTCACACATTAGGATTTGACCATATTACCACTGGAACTGCAAATATGAATCCATACTGTTGCTATACAATAAATTCTCTCGATGTTCAATGCGTGGATTATGCATATGCTCCCATTATATTAGCATCAGAATTTATTGATTTTTCTGCTCAATCCTCAGGAGATCAAACTCTACTTCATTGGAACATCAATTCAACATCTGATTACAAAATATCAATCGAAAGGAAAATCGCTAAAAACAATTTCATCGAACTTTCATCTTTTGAAAAATCAATTGACAAAAGAATATATGCGGACCAAAAGCTCAATGAAGTGTGTTATTACAGACTAAAATTAGTTGATCAAAACCACACTAGTTATTCAAAAATAATTAGTGTAGAACCTAGTAATACAATACATGATACTCGCATAGTTGATTTAACAAATAATACATTTTTGATAGAAAACATTTCTAGTCCTGAAATTCAAAATATTAGAATATTTAATCTCCAAGGCAACTCTTGTACTTTTGACAAACCTGAGCAAATAAGTAACGTAAGTTGGATAATTAAATTAAACAACTTGCCAAATGGTATCTACATAGCAAGTCTACATAACAAAGACGTGTCTCAAAAAATTTTAATCTCAAATTGATCTATAGATTAATTTTTCTAATTGAATCGAGCGCGAACCTTTGATCAACACAGAAACAGATTTATTTTCAATATTCGTATCAAACCATGACATCATATCATCTACTCTCATAAAGTATAGAAATGATTTTGGAACATTGCACTCTTTGAATTGAGGTCCAACTAATATAACCTTATCTTGAAATCCTAAGTCCTGTACAAACTGAATTAAACTATTATGTTCATCCCGTTCATATTTTCCGAGCTCAGCCATTCCTCCTAGTACCAAATATTTACTTTCCCCTTCCATCTGAGAAAAACTTTCTATTGCTAGCCTCATGCTTGAAGGATTAGCATTATAAGCATCTAGTAAAATTGTACTTTCTCCTCTTTGCAGAAATTCAGAACGCATGTTTTTAGGGATATACTCTTTTATTCCCTTTTGAATTAGTTCATTAGGAATTTCAAAATATTGAGCAATTGATGCAGCTAGTAAAGCATTGTAAAAATTATGGATTCCAAACAACGGAGACTCAATTTCAATTGAATCCGCTCCAAATAATAATTTAAATTTTAAATCTGGAACTAACTGGGAATATACTCCTTTGTATTGCGAAGAATCATTCCCAATGCAAATATTTCTACTATCATCAAAATACATTGAAGCGATAGTTGCATCATTCAAATTATAAAAACAAACGCCTTTATGGTATTGCAAAAAATCGAACAATTCCATTTTAGCTTTTATTACACCTTCTTCTCCTCCAAATCCTTCTAAATGTGCTTTGCCAATACTCGTGATTACACCAAAATCTGGATTTGCGATTTCACAGAGTGATTTTATTTCACCTTGGTGATTTGCTCCCATTTCTATAATTGCAAATTTATGATGCGGCCTCAATCGTAAAATCGTAACAGGTACACCTATATGATTATTTAAATTTCCCTCTGTTGCAATGACATCTTTTGTGAAATTTGAAAAAATGCTGTGGATTAATTCTTTTGTAGTCGTCTTACCATTTGAACCTGTTATTGCGATTGTTTTTGGTTTTAGTTTTTGAATATGAATTCGAGCTATATCCTGAAGGGCTTCCAATCCATCATGTACAAAAAACACTTTCACATTATCTACGAGTTCGATATTTTCAGTAAGTGCATATGCCGCACCCATATGGATTGCTTTAATGACAAAATCATTTCCATTAAAATTTGCACCCTTTAATGGAATATATAAACAACCCTCTGAAATTTTCCTCGAGTCTGTGGAGTAATTATAATTGCATTGCTCAAATAAATTATACAAATCCATTTTCAACTTCTTCACATTTACAAAAAAAAATCCCCACATCGAAAAGATATGGGGACTTGATATATTTTATAAAAAATTATTTATAACTTCTCTTTTGCTTTGGTTGCTTTCTCTTGAACTCAAGACCTCCTGCGTCATCATTTCCTTCAGGACCTCCTGTTCTAGTCATAGCACATCTAAATCCAAGCGTACGATCTGATTTATCTTCATCTTTAAATCTTCTAGCACCAGGTGATAAGAAAAATAATCTGTCAGCCCATGAGCCACCTTTGATAACTCTTGATTTTTTATTAATCAATGAATATTTACCATAAGCATATTCAATAGCATCGTCATCATCATCAAAATAATCTTTAACTTCATTCTTATTGTAGTTTTCACGATTGATCAATAAAGAATCATTTTGTAATTGATACTGTAATCTTCCTAAGCTATCTTTTTCAATTGGATTACCTGATTCATCTAAGATTAATTCTTTGAATTCGTTTCCTCTAAAAGGATTCAAATCATGATTTTCAACATCTCGCAATGAAGTAGCTGTCAACGGTCTAAATACGTCGAAAGTCCATTCTGAAACGTTTCCAGCCATATGGTATAATCCAAAATCATTAGGCCAAGAAGTACGAACAGGTGCTGTGATATGCGCATGGTCATTCAACTTTCCAGCCATACCCATATAATCTCCCTTATCTCTTTTGAAGTTCGCAAGGATATTACCCATTGACTTATCTCTTCTTTTATATCGAACAGTATTGCCATCCCATGGATAAATACGGCGATCTGTAATCAATTCATCTTTATTCTCAGATTGTTTTCCGATCAAAGCCAAAGCTGCATACTCCCATTCAGCTTCTGTAGGCAAACGATATTCTGGTAATAAAATACCATCTTCAAATTTTACAGGTCTTTCACCACCGTTTTGTGATGATAAATCCGGTAATCCTTTGCGAACATTGCCTTGATATTGACCAGATAAATAGGCTTTAGTATTGAAATTATCATTATCCACTTGCTGTGGATTCGGATTAAAAATACCTTTTTCGATCAAAATCATTTCGTTTACACGATCAGTTCTCCACTTGCAGAACTCATTTGCTTGAAGCCAGTTCACACCAACTACTGGATATTCATCGTATGATGGAAACCTGAAGTATGTTTCAACAAAAGGCTCGTTATAAGCTAATTCTTCACGCCATACTAATGTATCTGGTAAAGCTTTCTTATAAACATCTGAATATGAAACATATACACGATTTAGCCAGTGTAAATATTCGCGATAGTTAATGTTGGTAACCTCCGTCTCATCCATATAAAATGAAGAAACAGTGACTCTTCGTGGGATATTATTCCATTCATAAGAAACATCCTCTTCAGTCTGTCCCATTGTAAATGTGCCCCCCTCTATGAGTACGAGATTCGGTCCAGTGGCCTGACCTGCATAATCAATCTTTTCAAATCCTCCATATTCTGGATCATTGTATTTCCAGCCTGTCGCTGAAGATTCTCCACCTTTATTTTTTTTGCTGCAAGACATGACTAAGCCTGTCATTACGAGCAAAACCATTGAAATGATTTTGAAATTCATCCTACTACTATCTTTTAATAAAAAACAAAATTATACAAATTTTATTGTTTCAAGCACATTGAAAATTATTTTTTTACTGAAATGCCTTAAAACAGTCGCTGACTACTGATTTTTTCTTTGGATTCTTCTTTAATTGAACCAAAAGGCTCAATTCATGACTTCCTCCTTGTTCAATTCCTAAAGAAGAAGTAGTAAAGTCAAAACTATAACCCAACTTCCATTTTTCTTTTTGAAATCCTACAAGAAAGATTAAAGCATCTGAATTAACCCGAGTATGGCGATACCACAATCCTGCAAAAAGCATGCTAAAATTGTAATTTGCTCCAACATTTACTTGAAAAAATTTCGATTGCTTTGCTACCATTAGCGCTGGACTTAAAAACTTTTCTTGATCTCGACTCAAATAATAGTTAAATCCTCCATGGAAAACCCACCGAACTGGCAATCCGTCATAGGCGCTTTGATTGATTTTCAGAATATCATTCTCAGGAGTGTTGATATGCTTTGCTGAGAGTCCTATATAAAA
Organism: Saprospiraceae bacterium; assembly: GCA_016722295.1. GTDB lineage: Bacteria > Bacteroidota > Bacteroidia > Chitinophagales > Saprospiraceae > Vicinibacter. The sequence continues at coordinate 281,547 of JADKGL010000029.1, read as the reverse complement.
ATCTGGCGTATAGTATAAAGCTCCAGCCCCGATATCAAAATAATTGTCTGATGTTTTGGTCGGTCTAATCTCATCTGAAGGGTATGGTGTGCCTCCTGGACCTATAGCACCAGTTTCCAAATCTTGAATTTGATCCCCAAACACAAACTGATCCCAATCGTACCGAAAGTTCACTATTCCAAATTCTAACCCGCCTTTGAGGTAATGACCTTTTCGCAACATAGGAATTCGATAACCATATAGCAATGCTACTTTATTGTTTTTCAATATCCCTTCACCAGCTTCATCTGACAATAGTTGGATTCCAAATCCTGATTTCAGACTTTCAAAATATTGATCATAAGTGGCACTATATGTCACATAGGTCCTGTAGCTACCAAATAAAGGCAATTGATTTCGATAATTCAATCCAAAACGAGGAGCCTCACTCAATCCCGTAAATGCAGGATTCAAATGTATTGGACTTGCAAAATACTGCGAAAAAATAGGATCTTGCGCATTTACAGCGCCGAACAAAACACTAAAAATGACTATATATAAATTGCTCAAATATGATTTTTCTCTAACTTTCATAAAATATGTCTACCATTTTAACGTTTTCATAATAAAAATAGATATACTTGCCTTTGATATAATAATACATAACTAATCCATATTTAAAATGAAATATTACATTATCACTTTCTTACTATTATGCTTACAAATAGGTATTTGCCAAGAATCATATAGTCTCAAAGGTACATTAATTTGGAATTCTAGTAAGCAAAATACTTCTGATAGTAAGAATCCAAGTTTTCTTGGAGCTCAATATTGCGACGATAGGACTTCAATCCCTATTCTAAGTAAACAAATTAAACTTGCATCTAATGGTCAGCTTCAAGTTGAGCTCATTCCTACAAAAATTGAAGTTGTAGACCTTCCGAATAAACTTATAAAAGTTTCCGATGAGTTCAAACTAAAACATGGTATCTATTTTGAAAACAAGCAAGCGAAAGCTTGGGTAGAAATTGAAACGTTTAGAAAAAATAATGGTCGAATTGAAAGATTAGTTGATTATGAAATTAAAGTAGTACTATCCAATTCAATACAATATTCCCCTCCTCCTCCACCGTTCAAATTAAAATCAGTCTTAGCAGATGGGGAACTATATAAGATATCAATCACTGAAACTGGTATTTACAAAATAGATAAAAATTTTCTTGAAAAAAATTTAAATTTAAATCTAAGTACTCTAGATCCTAGAAAAATCTCAATTTACGGCAATGGATCTGGTATGCTTCCCGAAAGTAATGCTGCCAATCGAATCGATGATCTTGAAGAATTATCAATATGGATTTCTGGAGAAAATGATGGTGTATTTAATGCTACTGATCAAATTTTCTTTTACGCAAAAGGACCTGATAGACTTGAATACAATTCAAGCAAACAAGATTTTGATTATGCGAAAAATATTTATTCAACCAAAGCATATTATTTCATAAAAATTAATTCAACTAATGGTAAACGTATTGGACAATTGCCATCTATACCGGGAACTTTTCCAATTTCAAACACAAATTTTACTAGTAAACGACATGAAAAAGATCTTTTAAATATATTAGATTTTAATTCATGTAATCATGGCACAGGGCAATCTTGGGTTGGAGAAAGTGTAAGCCCAACAAGAGTTTTTGATTTTGCTGATGAATTTACTTTTCCTGGAATAATTCCAGATTCGAAGATTTACGTAAGTGGAGCCTTTGTTGCAAGATCATCTTCGAGTTCAAATTTAGTAGTAAAATGCAATTCAGCTCAAGAAACTAGAATTTTGCATGGAGTTAGTTTAGATGATTGTACGGCAACTATTGCTGCAGACATTTACTTTGCCTTAGAAGCGAAAGCTACGACTGATAAAATAAATGTCTCTGTTGAGCCTAAAGTGAACGGTAGTATTTCATATGAAGGATGGTTAGATTTCATTCAGCTAAGTGCTACAACAGCTTCTAATTATACGAACAAACCTTTACACTTATTTGATCCTTCGGCATCAAAAAATGCACAAACAAGCTTTAGAATTGGATCCGCAGAAAGTAAATTGACCTTATGGAAAATCAATGATTTTCACAATGCAAAAGCAATTAATTTTGCATATTCAAATAATACAATTCAATTTAATGACAACACGTTAGATCAATACAACAGTTACATTTTATTCAATGACCAAGGAAATTTCTCAGCTCCTGAATTTGTCTCGAAAGTAGAGAATCAAAATTTACATAGCATCACTGATGCAGATCTTATCATCGTTTATCATCCTAAATTTAAATCTGAAGCCTTACGACTAAAAAAACACAGAGAAGATTTTTCAAAATTTAAAGTTGAAGCAGTCGATATCACAAAAGTGTATAATGAATTTTCATCTGGTGCGGATGATCCAACAGGATTAAGAGATTTTTCTCGTATGGTTTACACAAGATCACCCAATTATAAATATTTACTTCTCTTTGGCGATGGCTCATATGATTTCAGACATATAGACCAAAGAGTGGACAATGAAAGTTTTGTACCAACCTATGAAACTTTAGAATCATATAATCCGATTAATGGCTTTCCTACAGATGATTATTATGCACTGCTCGATGATACTGAAGGTGCAGATCTAGTTGGGTTGATGGATGTCTCAGTTGGACGATTGCTATGTCGCAATGAAGAAGAAGCGAAAAATCAAGTCGATAAAATTATCCAATATGATCTAGCACCAGAATCGTTAGGTGATTGGAGATTAAATATGATATTTGCCTCTGATGATGAAGATGGAAATGTGCATTTGAGTCAAATAGAATCAATTGCAGATGAAACAAGCACAAAAATTCCTAATTTACAAAAAATTTATTTCGATGCTTTTGACCAAGTAACTACTCCAGGAGGAGAGCGATATCCAGGAGCTACGAAAGCCATCAATGCATCAGTCTTCCAGGGTGCCCTAACACTAAGTTATATGGGACACGGAGGACCTACAGGATTAGCTCAAGAAAGAGTGTTACTCGACGATGATATTCGTAGATGGGATAATGCATATAGACTTCCATTGATGGTTACAGCAACCTGTTCTTTCAATGCATTTGACGATCCAAGCATCACCAATGCTGGAGAATATGCAGTGCATAATAAATCGGGAGCAATTGCCTTATTTTCTACTGTTCGTGCAGTGTATTCTGATGATAATTATCATTTGACAAGAGCGGTTCACAACAAACTTTATGAAAAAATTGGCAAAAGATATCAAACAATTGGAGAGATACTTACATCTGCAAAAAATGAAAATTCTTCAGGAGGTATAAAATTAAATTCAAGAAAATTCATGTTATTTGGAGATCCGTCTTTAACCTTAGCCTACCCAGATTATTCTCATGCTATTACTTCAATTAATAACAAACCTTTGTCTTCTGTACAAGATACATTTAAGGCACTTGAGAGAATGACGATCAAGGGATATGTCAAAGATGAGCTTGGAAATAAATTAAGTTCTTTCAATGGGGAGCTATCTGCAACCATCTTTGATAAGGAGATCACATTGAAAACAAAAGGCAATGATCCAAGTAGTAGCCCATTCACTTACAATATTCAAAAGAATATTATTTTTAAGGGATCTAGTGCAGTAACAAATGGAGAATGGGAGTTTTCATTTATCATTCCAAAAGATATCAATTATGAATATGGACAAGGTAAAATAAGTTTATATGCTTCAAATCTAAAAGATGCCGATGCAGCAAGCTATTCTGATGGATTTATAATAGGTGGTGTTTCTAAAGATTCAATTAAGGACGATTCACCTCCGATTGTCAAACTATTTATCAATGACGATGCATTCGTTAATGGTGGCATCACGAATGAAAGTCCAAAGCTGTTTGCCAAATTATCTGATGATTTGGGTATTAATATTTCTGGAAACAGTATAGGTCATGACGTCACAGCAGTATTGGATGGCGATGGTCAAAATCCAATCATTTTAAATAATTATTTTAAGTCAAAATTGAACGATTCTAGACAAGGTGAAATCCTGTTTCCTCTAAACAAATTGAATGTGGGAAAACATACATTGAGTCTCACAGCTTGGGATATATCCAATAAAATGGGACAAGCAGATATAGAATTTTACATTCTCGATGACGACCAAATCGAATTAAAGCAAGTATTGAATTATCCAAATCCATTCTTTACTTCAACTGAATTTCAATTTGAAACCAATCTGACGAATGCTGAAATGACGGCCAGTATCTATATCTCAACTTTAAGCGGAAAATTAGTTAAGACGATTCAAAAAACACTACGAAGTAATGGGAATCGAATTACTGGAATCACATGGGATGGAACAGATGATTTTGGCAGTGCTTTAGCCAATGGAGTCTATATCTATCAAATTAAACTAAATGCTGAAATAGCTGGTCAAAAAATCAAAAAAAGCAGCGATTACCAGAAATTAGTCAAATTAAAATAATAAAAATAGCTTTTTTACGATTAATAGTAGATGAAATATCTAATACATATAGATATTTATAATATCTTTATTAGTTTTGCCAAAATTTACCACAGTTCATGCAAAAAATATTCTTAGCATTACTTAGCCTTGTTCTAAGCTCCACATATTCAACAGCTCAATTTTGGAGCCCATTTAAAAAATGTATCATCGATGCAAATACTGGAGAATGTATATCCAATACAATATTAACCGCATTGCCATTCTTACGCATAAATCCTGATGCAAGATCAGGCGCATTGGGAGATGCAGGGACAGCATTATCTCCAGATCCTAATGCAATGCATCACAATGCTGCAAGACTTGCCTTTTCTGAAAATGATATGGGTATTGCAGCGACATACTCCCCGTGGTTGCGAAATCTTGGGATTGATGATATCTATTTATTTTATCTTACAGGATTTAAAAAAATCGATAATAATCAGTCCGTTGGAGGAGGAATACGTTATTTTTCATTAGGAGAAATTGAATTTCGCGATGAAAATGGAATGGACCTTGGAACTGGAAAACCCAATGAATTGGAGTTAAACTTAGCTTATTCTCGAAAGTTGTCCGAAAAATTCTCAGCTAGTTTATCTGCAAAATTTGCCTATTCAAACTTGGCTTCGGGAAGGACAGTAGGTACGAATCAAGTGACATCCGCTAAGTCTTTTGGCGCTGATATTGGTACATTTTATAGAACCTCACTTGGTCAAAGTGGAAGAAGAAATTACTTAAATCTAGGTCTAGCAATAACTAATATTGGATCTAAAGTCACTTATGTTAAGAATTTAACAAAGGACTTTATACCTACTAACTTGAGTATTGGAGCTAATTATGAAATGAACTTCGATGATTACAATTCATTAAACCTCATCGGTGAAGTAAATAAATTCATGGTACCTTCTCCAATTCCACCTGGTGATTCAACATTATGATCCTAATAACAATGGTATTGCAGATTACAGAGAAAAGGCTTTGTTTGAAGGAATGCTAGGATCATTTGGTGATGCTCCTGGAGGATTTACAGAAGAGTTGCAAGAAGTGATGTGGACTTTAGCATTAGAATATTGGTATGATAAGCAGTTTGCAGTGCGAATGGGATATTTTAATGAACATGCATTAAAAGGAAATCGTAAGTTTTTGACACTAGGTTGTGGTGTAAAGTATAATGTGTTTGGATTAAATTTATCTTATTTAGTGCCGACTAACAACAATAGAAGTCCATTAGCGAATACACTACGATTTACACTGTTATTTGATTTTGCAAATGCAGAAAAAGATAATTAATAATAAGTAAAATATAATCTTGATAAAAACTCGCTTTGTTTTGCAGGGCGAGTTTTTTTTATATCTAATGATTCACTAGAAAGCTTGTCGTTCATCCAAAGAAAACGAATTAAAATAAAGGGCACTGGCTGTCCATAGGATTGGACAGTTCTTTCGTTATCGATAAAAATCGTTCACTTGATTGCTTCACACCACTCTTTCATTCATAGCATTTTTGCTACGCAAAACCGTAAAATAAATTCTAAATTGGCTACAAGGTTTTGCCAATTCTTAACGAATTTATATATGACTTTGCAGTTGAAAAAGATCTAACTTACTTATTGAGCAGACCCTAATTAAATTTAAAATATAATCTTGATAAAAACTTGTCTTGTTTTTGCAAGGCGAGTTTTTTTATATTGAGTGATTTTTTATCACTAGATAGCCTGTCGTTCATCCAAAGAAAACGAACTAAAAAAAAGGGCACCGGCTTTCCAAAGAATTGGACAGTTCTTTTGCAATTAAGTGAAATCGTTTACTCAGTTGCTTCGCACCACTCTTTCATTCAAAGGATTTTTGCTGCGCAAAACAGAATTTAAATTCTATATTGGGTACAAGGCTTTACCAATTTTTAACTAATTAATAGTATTAGGCTGTTGAAAAAGATCTAATTTATGTCTTAAGCAACACTAATTAGATTCTAAAACCTGCCGATTCAATAGAGTTATATAAACAAAAAAAGGGACCCAATTCCATTGAATCCCTTTAGTCTATTAAACTTAAAATTTCAAAATTACTTTTTCTTAGCTCGAGCCATTCGAGCTGCTTGGATTTTATTATTCATTTCCTCCGCGAGGATATTGGCTACTTCTTTGTTGCCTTTATTCACAGCAAGGTCTTTCGCAGTCATACCGTCTGCTCTTTCTAATGTCACATCTGCACCTGCTTGTATCAATAGATTGACAACTTCTTTGTTACCGCTTTCAGCGGCATACATTAATGCATCTACATTATCTGTCTTAGCTTTTGCATTTGCTCCTTTCTTGAGTAATACATCTACCATTTCTGGATTTCCCATTTTAGCAGCAAGTGACAGAATATTCATTTTTACTCCTTTTACTTCAACTGGTGTATTGACATCATGGCCATCAGAGATCCAAGACATCAACTGTTTTGAATTACCAGATTCGATTGAACTTATTATATTAACCTGTGCATTAATATGTAAAGTGCACAAAAACATAGCTATAGGAAGCAAAAAGATTTTTTTCATAATAATTTAAAATTTATTTAAACAATGTCTTTCAAAGATAAGACACTATAAGTATACCAAATGCTGCTTTTTAAAAAAAAATATTTCAGTTTATCCAATTTTTGCTAAAAACTGAGCTAGTGGATCCTGTACCAATGCCTGATTCAGCAACTTATTGGAAGGATGCTCCAAGTTGGGATCTTTGGCTAAAATAGCTTCTGCCAGATTACGTGCTACTGTCAAAATCCGATTGTCCTCTTTGATATCTGCCATTTTCAACTCCAATAAACCACTTTGTTTGGTGCCCTCCAGATCGCCTGGTCCTCTCATCTCAAGATCTGCTTCCGCGATTTTAAAACCATCGTTGGTGCTGACCATCGTTTCGATTTTTTTCTGAGCATCTAGACTGACTCTATTTCCTGTCATCAAAATACAATAGGATTGCTCCGCACCTCGCCCTACTCTTCCTCTCAACTGATGCAATTGCGAAAGTCCAAATCGTTCAGAATTCTCTATCACCATGACACTGGCGTTGGGCACATTGACACCTACTTCTATCACAGTGGTCGCTACCATAATGTGTGAACTACCTTTAACAAAGAGATCCATTTCGGATGCCTTGGATGCAGACTTCATTTTGCCATGCACTATCGAAATTCTGTATTCAGGCAAAGGAAAAAAAGTGAGAAGTTTTTCATACCCTATATTCAGATTTTCAATATCCATTTTTTCTGATTCTTCGATTAAAGGAAAAACCATATAAATCTGACGACCGAGTGCAATCTGTTCCTTCATAAAATTGTACAACTGCATTCTATGAAAATCTGTCAAATGCATTGTTTTTATATCTCTTCGATTTGGTGGTAATTCGTCTATGATGGAGACATCAAGATCTCCATAAATGGTCATTGCTAATGTTCGTGGAATCGGTGTGGCAGTCATGACCAATACATGCGGTGTTTTGTTCTTTGCCTTCTTCCATAACTTAGCTCTTTGCTCTACTCCAAATCTGTGTTGCTCATCTACGACACATAAGCCTAAATTATCAAACACTATTGGATCTTCTATCAGTGCATGAGTACCTATCGCTATATGAATCGATCCATCTCCAAGACCTTCTAAAATGGCAACTCTATCCTTTCCTTTCACTTGTGAGGTCAATAAACATGCTTTTAAACCAATGTTGCCACAATATGCAGAAATCGTCTGATAATGCTGTGTCGCCAATACTTCTGTTGGCGCCATGATACAAGCTTGATACGAATTGCCAATAGCAATCAGCATCACTAAAAAACTGACAATCGTCTTCCCACTACCTACATCACCTTGAAGCAATCGATTCATTTGATATCCGGAATACATATCCGCATGAATTTCTTTAATGACTCGCTGTTGTGCTTTAGTGAGTGGAAAAGGCAGAAAATGCTCGTAAAACTGATTGAAATAATACCCCAATTGAAAAAACTGGTATCCTTTACTTTGCTTTTGTCGTTGCATTTTTGCAAACAGCATTCTCATTTGTATAAAAAACAATTCTTCAAATTTCAATCGATTGGTAGCATGAATAATGTCTGCTTGCTCTTTTGGTAAATGAATTTTTTTAAGTGAATCATACCGACTAATTAATTGAAATTTCTGAATGATATAATCTGGCAGATTTTCACTCACTTCCGTATGATGCAAATGTTGAAACAAGATCTGCATAATATTGGCAATTCCTCTTGATCCCAATCCTTTATTTGTCAGAGTTTCTGTAGTAGAATACACCGCTTGATAACCTAGTTGTGAAGCTGGATTTTGGCTATCCTTGATGAGTTCCATCTCTGGATGTGCAATACTTGGTTTTGATTTTATAAAATTAATTTTGCCAAAGATTACATATTCTTGTCCTTTATGAAGATTGGGTAAAATCCATGAAATCCCTTGAAACCAAATCAACTCAAGTCTACCCGAATGATCCTCTACCTGCGCAATCAATCGCTTTGCTTTCCCTTGTCCATCTTCTTGAAAGGAAATTAACTTTGCTTTGATCTGTACTGCATCTGCATGAATATTGATGTCGCGTATTGCTACATATTCTGTCTTATCGACATATCGAAAAGGAAAATATTGAATCAAATCACTTAATTTGTCAATAGATAGCTGTTTCCTCAATAAACTTCCTTTTATTGGACCAACTCCCTTAAGATATTCTATTGGTAAATCTAAATGTATTCTTTGTGACATTCTGGCTGCAAATTACAATAAATACAAAAATTAAAACCTAAAAATCATAAACTAGAACCCAATTTTGGATCTATTTTTGCAATCAAGCAACTTGTAAGTTTCATTATTACAATAGAACAAATTGGCGCAAATAGAAGTTTATCCTTTATGGAATCCATTCGACAAAAACAAATAGGTGAACTAATAAGAAGAACTTTCAGCCTTGTGCTAGCTGAAGAAGGGAGATATATTTATGGAAGTTCCATTTTAGTCACTGTGACTGGTGTGAAAATGAGTCCAGATCTTCAACAAGCCAAAATCTATTTAAGCATATTCAATACCGAAAACAAACAAGCTCCAATCTTAGAGCTAGAAGAACAATATTTTAGACTAAAACAATCACTCTATCAAAAATTAAAAAAACAAATGCGTGTCATGCCTGAATTTAAAATGTATTTAGATGATACGTTGGATGAGGTTTATAAATTGGATGAATTATTCAAAAAAATTAATGATAAAGCGGAATAGTAATTCTTGTTCGATTATTAATACATTTCTATAGACTTCAATATTTTTGAGGTATTTAAAATGAAATAAAATATACTTATTAGATAGCCTTATTAACTCACTAATTTTTCTACAATTTTTTTCACTGGTAAAATCTCTTTTACATCTTCAATTGTCTTTCCTGCTGCCCATACATTTTGGTATGTAGCACTAAACGCAGCTTTCTTTAGTTTATTCATTCCTCTAGCATAGATGATCATTTTAGCCCATTTTTTTATAAACTTATTTTTATTTAAAATTCGCTCAAGAAAATTTTCTTTCACACCAATGCTTTTTACATAATCTGTATTGATCACTGTACAAGGCACACCACTCAATCGAGTGGTCAATACTATATCTTTTGCACCATAGTTCACACAAGCATTTTTATAATCTATCGAAACTGGAGATTCATCAGATGCAATAAAAATACTTCCTACAGAAACGCCGCATGAGCCTAAATTCAACATTTTATCAACATGGGCTTTTCGACTCACACCTCCTGCTGAAATAATTGGTACATTCGGAAAGGTTCGACAAAGCTGTGGAATAAATTCTTCAGGAGTTAATTGTCCACAGTGCCCTCCCGCTTCATTAGTCACCGCGATCAAAGCATCTGGATTCAGACTGGCAGCTTTTGCTGCATATTCCATATCTGAAACATCGCAAAATACTTTCATTCCATTTTTATGAGCCAAATCGATGACCTTTTTGGGATTGCCCAATGAAGTGATAATAAATGGGACTTTGTATTCAATGCATGAAGCAAGTTGCTCTTCTAATTTATAATTTGACTTATTAACGATCAAATTTATGCCATAAGGCTTATTCATTTTTTGCAATTCAGCGAGTGCAGCTCTAAATTCTTCATCCGTCCGATAATTTAAAGCTGGTACACAGCCCGCTATACCACAATTGGCTGCTTCAATAGTCATCGCCACATTGGATACTAAAAACATTGGCGCCATGATGATCGGATGTTCTATATTTAATATTTTTGAAAGTGAGAATTTAGACAAAATGAAAAATTTTAATTCGTTTAACAAGGTTCAAATATCGCTACTTTAATCCACTTATCGAGCTAGAATTTACAAAAAAAAATGTCTCGCTGGTCAGGCGAGACATACTACTATCATACTCAGTTTGGTCAACTATAAAAATAAATAAGACTAGGTCTACTTTTTGAAGCGACTCATAATCGAGTCAAGCTCCACTTCATTGAATACTAAAACTTCTCTTGGCTTACTACCCTCTGCTGCACTTACGATACCTACGGATTCCATTTGATCCATTATTCTTCCAGCGCGGTTGTAACCTAACTTTAATCGTCGTTGGATCATTGATGTGCTACCGTGTTGGCTTTGTACCACCAATCTAGCGGCTTCTTCAAACATCTCATCCAAATCTCCAGCATTGATCATTTGCCCTCCATTGTCGGCTTCATCTCCTTTGTATTCTGGTAAATAATATGGCGCTCCAAATCCTTGTTGACTACCAATATATTTTATCACTCGCTCGACTTCCGGTGTATCTACAAATGCACATTGCAATCTCACCATATCAGATCCCACATTGTATAGCATATCTCCTCTACCGATCAATCGCTCTGCGCCACCATAATCTAAAATGGTTCTAGAGTCAATATTTGACGAAACTTTAAATGCAATTCTACCAGGAAAATTTGCTTTGATCAATCCAGTGATAATTTTAACAGAAGGTCTCTGTGTCGCAATGATCAAATGTATTCCAACTGCACGAGCCAACTGTGCTAATCTGCCTATTGGCATTTCTACTTCTTTTCCTGCAGTCATGATTAGATCTGCAAACTCATCAATAATTAATACAATGTATGGTAAAAATTTATGTCCTTTTTCTGGATTTAATTTTCGCGATTTAAATTTATCATTGTACTCCAATAAATTTCTTACTCGAGCCATTTTCAATAATTCATATCTCTGATCCATCTCAATACAAAGTGAATTCAACGTATAAATTACTTTTGAGGTATCTGTAATGATTGCTTCATCAGAATTTGGCAAACGTGCTAAGAAGTGCTTTTCAATCTCAGTGTAAATAGGCAATTCGACTTTCTTTGGATCGATCAATACCAATTTTACTTCAGATGGATGTTTGCGATACAATATCGACATCAAGATTGCATTTATACCTACAGATTTTCCTTGTCCTGTCGCACCTGCAATGAGCAAATGCGGCATCTTAGTCAAATCACCAACTACAACTTCATTGGAAATATTCTTACCTAAAGCGAGTGGCAATTCCATTTTGCCATCATTAAATTTTTCAGAACGCAATAGCTCTTTCAGGGCTACGATTTGTTTGTTCTTATTCGCCACTTCGATACCAATTGTACCCTTTCCAGGTATCGGTGCTATAATACGAATCCCTTGCGCAGAAAGACTTAATGCGATATCATCTTCAAGGCTTTTTATTCGGGAAATTCTAACACCTGGTGCTGGTACAATCTCATACAATGTGACTGTTGGCCCGATGGTTGCTTTAATTTTTTGTATCTCTATTTTATAATGCAATAAAGTCGCAACAATTTGATTTTTATTTGCTTCTAACTCGCTTCTATCTACTTCAAATTTATGATCTGTATAATCATTTAAAAGTTCCAATGGCGGTGCAACATAACGCGATAATTCTTCTCGATGATCATATGGAGCCATTCCTTCAGCATTCCACTCTTCATCATCTTCTGATGCTGTATCAGCATATTTTGATCTCATCGTAGGAAATTCCATGATGGGGTTTGCTGCAATCGGTGTTTGCACTGGAGTCTCTTCGATGACTAATTCTAAACTATCTGAATTTGCGTTTGCAGAAGAATTCAAAATTGAAAATTCTTCTTCCTCGTTTACCGTTGAATTGTCGCTTTGCTTTGATTGCTCTTCACGAAGTTTATTTTTTTCATACTCTGAAAAGTCCACGATATATGGCTCTTCATCAGGTATCGTCTCGATCTTGGTATGAAAAGACATGGATTTCGCCATATCAGATTTTTCATCTGAACTTGAATCACCACCTGTCTTCCACCAACCAGAAGTCCAAATACTTGAGCTAGACGCATCCAAATTGGCTAATTGAAACGCTTGAATATTAGGATTGAAATACCAAACAAATAAAGATATCACTGCAAAAATCAAAGAAACACCCAATCCTATCTCTCCTACAAAACTTGACAATAGATCACAAGTCTTTGAACCAAAAGTTCCACCCCATGGAAAATAAGAATTCTGTCCAACAAAGTTGAAAATCATCGATAATAAAAACATGATGATCGCTGTATGTGTCGTGAATCGTAGAAATAGCATCGCCCCATCTCTATACATCAGTCGGAAACCCAAATTCACCAAAACTGGGATTGCTAAAAATCCAGCTAAACCAAAACCATAATAAAATAATGCATGTGCTGCAAAAGCACCTAAGCGACCAAGCCAATTGGCTACTTCTACCTTTGAAGAAAACAATATCCTCCAAGAATGATACATGATCTTATCTTGATCTTCTTTCCAAGTAAATAAATAGGATATAAAAGATATGGACAGAAAAATGGCCATCGTAAAACAAAGCATTGATAAGATCTTTGTCAATCGCTCATCGCGAATCGTAATAATGAGTTGATCCCAAAAAGAAGACTTTTTGGATTTATTCCTTGCCTTAGTCATTTCGTAGTAGTAAATTTGATAACCAGACGCTAAGGTAATAGCATCTCTTTCATATTACAAAATTTTATAATATGTTTTTTCGTATTTTTTCATATATTTATATATTATATATATTTATTATATGTTCGAATGTAGAACGTTAGAAATGCAACGCATTGACTGTCACTATATTAAAACACAATTAGTTACTAATGCATTTAATTGGTAATCATCATAGACTACATGCTGACACTTCACATCTCGCCCCAAATTGCATGTAATAACATGGCATCCAAACAAAATATTTTTAATTTGAACTTCTGATTTTGGGATTCTTACAGAGATATTTCTACTGAGTCTACCCTATCCTATTGCCATAATGAGCAGTTTTGCAATAAAATCTAACTTTTATACAAGAGAATTCTGACTTTCTTTTAATTTTATCATTGTTTAAACCCGCACAGCTTCTTTAAGCTTGTGAGAACGTATCATGCTCTTGCGACACATGAACGGCGAAGCCATATAATAATATGTAGGTAAAAACAAATGAGAAAATTCATATATAAAATAATAATCATACGTAAGTAAAAAAAATACTTTTTATGGAAAAATCTAAAGAAATTCGATTCGAAGCTAGAGAACACAAAGGACAATCCGTCATTTTTATAAAATATGAATACGACAAAGAGCTTAATGAAAAGATTAAAAAATTGATTGGGGTCAAATGGAGTCAATCACAACGAGCTTGGTATGTTCAAGACAATGCCAATTATCGAACTAAATTTGGGCTTCAACCAAAACCATTACTAGGAAAAGCAGCTTTGCTTCAAATTCATCCCATTAATCAAGCCGAGATGAAGAAATACATAGAAACTCTCCAGCTCAAAGGATATAGCCCAAACACGATCAATACATATCGAAATGAATTTGCCCAACTTCTCCACATCATCAAGGATAAAAATATAATCAGTCTAGATGCCAATCGATTGAGGAATTATTTTCTCTATTGTACGAACGAGTTAAAACTTTCAGAAAACACGCTGCATAGCAGAATCAACGCTATAAAATTTTATTTTGAGAAAGTTTTGGCAAGGGATAAACTGTTTGTTGAAATCCCAAGACCAAAGAAAAAAATTATACTACCCAATGTATTAGCTAAGCAGCAGGTAGAACGCTTGTTTTCAAACTTAGAAAGTCTAAAACATCGATCCATGCTTTACCTTACTTATTCAGCAGGACTTCGAGTTAGTGAAGTAGTCAATTTAAGAATAAAAGACATACATTCAGAACGTATGGTCATTACTATCAAAGGAGCCAAGGGGAAAAAAGATAGGACAGTTCCCTTATCGGAAAGTATATTACTACTCCTACGAAAGTATTACGATCATTATCATCCAAAAGAATGGCTATTTGAAGGGCAATACAAGGATAGCCCATACAGTACAAGAAGCTTACAGCAGATTTTCCAAAGGGCAAAGAATGGATCAAAAATCTTACAGGATGTAACATTTCATAGCCTGAGACATAGCTATGCGACCCATCTACATGAAATGGGCACAGATATCAAGCTAATCCAGGATTTACTGGGGCATAATGATTATAAAACCACACTTAGATACACACATGTCAGCCAAGCGAATCTAGAGAAAATAAAAAGTCCTTATGATGCTTTAAATCTTAAAAATATATTTTAATATTGTACTAGATTTTGTGTTTACGCGGCAAACAATACAAAAACTACTACAAAACTTTCGCAAATTAAAGAGTTATGCCCAATGCCAAGAAAGACCCTACTAACCTCAACAGACAGACAAATAACAAAAATTAAAATCGTAAATTTGCGACTTAACGAACTGACAAAAAGATAAATGGCGAAATCCTTAAACAATAATTTAAAGAAAGCAAAAGCAGGTAAAAACGATGAGTTTTATACTGAACTGACCGACATTGAAAAGGAGTTACGACACTACAAACACCATTTCAAAGACAAAGTCATTTTTTGCAATTGTGATGATCCAAGAATTAGCAATTTTTTCCATTATTTCTCATACAACTTTGAAGCATTAGGACTGGAAAAACTAATAACTACTTGCTACAAAAACCAAGACAGAGATTTATTTCTTGCACACACCAAAGTGAAAGAGCAATTTGGCTTGAATATACAGGCGACAAAAATGGCGACAGAATACCAAACCCAGAAGAAATTGGAATTAACCAACTTCAAGGTGATGGTGATTTTAGAAGTGCTGAAAGCATTGAACTATTAAAACAAGCTGACATTGTTGTAACCAATCCACCTTTTTCATTATTTAGAGAATACTTGGCACAATTGATAGAACACGATAAAAGTTTCTCATAATTGGAAATATAGACTCATTGTCTTACAAAGAAGTCTTCAAACTAATCAAAGAAAATAAACTTTGGATAGGATATAATTGTGCAAGGCATTTCAAAAAACCTGACGGTTCTCTATTTGAAGCAGCACGTTCTTATTGGTACACCAATCTTGATATTGCAAAAAGGCACGATGATATGATTTTATATAAGTCATACAAAGTTTATAAAGATGAATATCCAAAATACGATAACTATGATGCCATTAATATTGACAGAGCTGAAAATATCCCAATAGACTATAAAAATGTAATGGGTGTTCCAATAACTTTTTTAGACAAGTTCAATCCTGAACAGTTTGAAATTCTTGGAATGTCTTCTTCGGCAGGTTACGATGAAGAAATTGTAGGCATTCCATTTATTGGGGATAGAGATGCGAGACCATTAATTGATGGTAAAAATATTTATGCAAGAGTATTTATAAAGAATAAAAGAATATGAACATAGACCTAAAAGAAATAACTGTTAGAGAACTTACCAAAGCTATTTTGACGATGCAGAAAATGGAGTAGTTGGCTATGATGGAAATTTAGACATTAGACCACCATATCAAAGAGAATTTATTTACAAGGATAAACAAAGAGATGCTGTAATCAACACAATTACAAAAAACTTTCCTTTAAATGTTATGTATTGGGCAGTTCGTGAAGACGGCAATTTTGAAGTTATTGACGGACAACAACGAACAATATCCATTTGCCAATATGTGGCAGGAGATTTTTCTGTAAAGAGTTTGGCTTTTCACAATTTGCCCGATGATAAACAAGAGCAAATCTTAAATTATACTTTGATGGTTTACTTTTGCAGTGGTAAAGACAGCGAAAAATTAGAATGGTTTGAAACTATCAACATAGCAGGCGAAGAACTTACCAAACAAGAATTAAGAAATGCAGTCTATTCAGGTTCTTGGGTTTCAGATGCAAAACGCTATTTTTCAAAAAACAGCCGACCAAAATTAGGTGATGATTATATGAGTGGCACAGCCAACAGACAAGAGTATTTAGAAACTGCCATTGCTTGGATTTCCCAAATAACCAAATTGAAGCCTATATGAGCAAGAACCAGCACGAACCAAACGCTAACGAACTTTGGCTTTCCTTTCAAGCAGTCATTAGTTGGACACAGGCTACTTTTTCAAAATACCGAAAAGAACTGAAAGGTTTGCCTTGGGGTTTGTTTTACAATGACTTCAAAACAGAAAAGTACGACTCAAAAAAGTTGGAAGAAGAAATCACAACTTTAATGATGGACGAAGATGTGGACAATAAGAAAGGTATTTATGCTTATGTACTTACACGACAAGAAAAATATCTGAATATTAGACATTTAGCGACAATCAAAAACGAGAAGCATTTGAAAGACAGAAAGGAGTTTGCGTAAAATGTGGAGTAACTTTTGAACTCAAACGAAATGGAAGCCGACCACATAACACCTTGGCATTTAGGTGGAAAGACAACAGCTGAAAATTGCCAAATGCTTTGAAAACGACAACAGAATTAAAAGCGGGAAATAAAAAATGAACAGACAAAAAAAGGCACTAGGGCATAACAGGGGTTTGAACGCAATGGGGGCAGATGTACTAAATTCAACATTTGTACTTCTATTGAACTTTTGTGGTTTATTGAATATTTGTGCTTCTAATCCCCCACTGCGTCAAGCCCCAAACCGTTATTAAAGGCGGAAATGGCAGGCGACCGTGCTAAACACCAGCGACATTGGTTAAAACGGACAGACAAAATGCCAACCCTTCGCAAAATTAAAAGAGCTGCAAGCCGACACACAAGCCAACGCTTTTGCAGCACATTTAATTTTGCCCAACCGCACCCAAGCCCACCCACCACCCTAACGACTGACAAAATATTAATAACTTTATATCTTGAAATATGAGATATTAAATACAATACGTTACATTTGTACTTTCAGATAATTTGACAAAATTTTATGAACAGAATTAAAGAAATTTTGGACGAAAGAGGCATAAAGCAGACTTGGCTTGCAGACCAATTGGGCAAAAGTTACAATATGGTAAATGCTTATGTCCAAAACAGACAACAACCAAGACTTGAAGTGCTTTACGAAATAGCCAACATTCTGAAGATTGACATAAAAAGAACTTTTAAAACTAACGAAGAAGTAAACAAGTGCAAGTAGTTATCGACATATTAGAAAACGAGTTAATCGAGAAGTACCCTGACATTCTCGGAATAATACTGAGTGACCAAACCACTCAAAAAAATATTTTTTGGGCGACAGACAATTACGAACACTTCGGAGATTCATACAAATTCAATTCTGAAATATTACCTGAATTAATCACTGGAGAAAAAGGCAATGTAATAATGCCTAGGGTTCATAAAGACAAAATTCTACAATTAGCTCGCTCAAAAGAAATGGCAGAAGTTTTTACGCCTTCTTGGATATGTAATGCACAAAACAATTTGGTTGACAATTCTTGGTTTGGAATTGAAGGCGTTTTTAATAAAGAAATCTTGTTAAAGAATGGCACAAAAACTTGGGAGACAACAAAGGAAAAAATTGTTTTTCCAAAAGGCAAGACTTGGCAAGACTATGTTCGTGATACTAGACTGGAAATTTCTTGCGGAGAAGCACCATATCTAGTTAGCAGATACGATACAACAACTGGTGAGTTTATTAAAATCGAGAATCGAATCGGAATTTTAGACAGAAAACTAAGAGTAGTAAATGAAAATTTAAACTCAATAACTGATTGGATAGAATCGGTTGAATTGCATATGCAAAAGTACATACGGATTTGAATGGCAAGGAGACAGTTTACTTTTAGCAAGAGAAGCGTTACTAATAACTTTTATTGAAAACTTTACACACAAATTTGACACTGAACCATCACTTGAAGCAATCCAAAATATAGCAAATATAATTTCTTGGAATGTTTGGCAAATGGACGGCCTAAAAGGTATTATTCCTAATAGTTGTAGAAATGAAATTGTCGAAATTTCAGATTTTTTGAAACTAAAACAGAGATAAAAAAATGTAAAGGTTGTGAAATACAGAATATGAATCTGCACAATGGAATTTATTGCAACATTATGGATTGGGATGAAAAGAATAATCTAACAGGAAAAGCTGGTAAAGTAATTAGGTTTGTTGACCTGTTAAAAAAATAATTTATGGCTAAAATAAACAAGATTAATGTAGATATACTTGATGATATAATCAATGGCAGAGTAGAACCTCAAATTTATGCTTTTACTACAGAAACAATTCCGAATTATCTAAAAGTTGGTGATACCTATCGACCAATTGAAATGAGGTTGAATGAATGGCGTAAATACTTCCCCAATCTTGAAAAGAAGTTGGAAATGTTGCAAAGGTAGATGATGAAACTTTTTTTAGAGATTATGCAGTACATTTTTTTCTTGAAAACGAATTAAAAAGAAGTCGATTAAAGCCTAACGCTTTAAAAGGAATTCCATATTACTCAAATGAGTTTTTTGAAAATGCAACAAATGAAGACATGAAAGAAGCCATAGAAGATATAAAAAGCGGACACAAAAAAAACGAATCAAAATATCAATATTATCGCTTTGACGAAAGTCATATTCCTATTACTCACACATACACCAGAACAGAAAATTATCCGCTACGACCCAATCAGCAAAGACAGTAGATAATTTTAGTAATGCCTTCAAAAAAAGGTAGAACCAATTTACTAATGTATGCTGTTATGCGTTTTGGTAAATCATTTACCTCAATGTGTTGTGCGGTTGAAATGAAAGCAAAATTAGTTGTTGTTGTTTCTGCAAAAGCGGATGTTAAAGAGGAATGGAAAAGAACTGTTGAAAGTCATTTGAAATTTGACGGTTATTGTTTTTTAGACAGCTCTTCTCTCTTAACAAGCGAAACTATTATAGCTGATAAGCAAAAAGCGAAAGAAAAAATCGTTCTGTTTTTGACCTTACAAGACTTACAAGGCGATGAAATAAAATCAAAACATAAAGAAGTTTTTGAAAATCAAATTGATTTACTTTTAATTGATGAAACGCATTTTGGAGCAAGAGCAATTGAATACGGAAAAGTTTTAAGAGAGGAGAATTTAAGTTCCAAAGAAATAAAGAAGTGAGTTAAAACTAAATGACAACACTTTAGATGATTTAGAAATCACCAACAAAGTTTTTAATGCGAAAATTCGCATTCATCTTTCTGGAACTCCTTATCGTATTTTGATGAATAGTGAGTTCACAAATGATGATATTATTGCATTCTATCAATTCACAAACATTGCAGAAGACCAAGCCCAATGGGATTCAGAAAATCTAAACAAAGACGAAATTAAAGAATGGGATAATCCATATTATGGATTCCCTCAAATGATTCGCTTTGCTTTCAATCCAAACGAATCTTCCCGAAAAAAGATGGAGGAATTGAAAAAGAAAGGAATAACTTATGCTTTTTCAGAACTTTTCAGACCTCAATCAATTACCATTGACAAGACGAAAAAACTACATAAAAAATTTCAAGTACGAACAAGAAATTCTTGACTTACTAAAAGTAATTGACGGCTCAGAAGATGATGTCAACTTATTAAGTTTCTTGGATTACACTAAAATTAAAGAAGGCAAAATGTGTCGTCATATTGTTTGTGTATTGCCTTACCGAGCTTCTTGTGATGCATTAGAAGAATTAATCAAGAAAAATAAATTTAAACATCTTAGCAAATACGAAATCCTAAATATCTCTGGTGTTGAGAATGAAAAAAACTTCAAAGACACACAACAGTTCAAGCTAAAATCAAAAATGTGAAAGTGAAAATATAAAAACAATCACTCTAACAGTAAATAGGATGCTTACAGGAAGTACTGTACATGAATGGGACACTATGCTTTACCTTAAAGACACTGCTTCCACAAGAATACGACCAAGCTATTTTTCGTTTACAAAATCAATATATCAAAGTTTTCAAAGAACCCAATGGCGATGTGGTCAAATTCAATATGAAACCACAGACTTTATTGGTTGATTTTAACCCAAATAGAATGTTCCAAATACAGGAACACAAATCTCAAATTTACAATGTAAATACAGATAAAAATGGCAATAGCAAATTAGAAGAGAGGATTAGAAAGGAGAACTTGAAATATCTCCTATTGTTGTTTTGAATAACAACAAAATTGTTCAAATACAGCCCGCAGATATTTCTTGATGCAATTAGAAAATATTCAAGCAGTAGAAGCGTATTTGATGAAGCCACAACTATTTCCATTGACTATTCTTTACTAGATATTGAAGCAATCAAAGCAGAAATTGAAAGACAAGGAAAAATTGGCTCTCGTCAAGGCATTGAAGTAAAACCAACAGAAGGTGAAGGAGATGAAATTGATATAGATGATTTACCTGATACTAGTGATGATGAAGATGAAGGAAACGAAATCAAAAACAGAAGATGATGAAGTTGTTAATGATTATAAAGGTCAATTTGCTATGTACTATGCAAGAATTTTATTTTTTGCATTTTTGACAGATTCGAGAGTTAAATCACTACAAGAAGTACTTACAAACATTAAAGGCAATTCTGACAACTTGCGTATTGCTTCTAACTTAAACCCTTGATGCAAAAATTCTAACCCTATTCCAAAATCACATCAACCCATTTATATTAAGTGAACTTGATTATAAAATTCATAACATTAATTCATTAGCAAACGATACTGCAATTTCTCCGATAGAAAGGGCAAGTAATGCAATGAAAAAATTTAGTCGCTTATCAGATTCAGAAATTGTAACGCCTGAAATTGTAACCGACAAAATTATAAACGGATTACCATCTAAGGCAATTGACAAGAATACAATGCTTTTAGATATTGCAGCCAAACAAGGCGAGTTTGTGTATGCAGTGTATAAAAAATTTGGAAAGGAAGTAGCCAACAAATTTTACTCAATACCAACATCAAAAATTGCGTACGAGTTTACTCGAAAAGTTTATAAGCTACTGGAATTAGATGTAAATCTAATTGGAAGCAAACTACACCTCTTACGATTTAATCAGTGAGGAATAAATTCATCCAAAAAAGAAACCATCAAAATAAACAACAAGAAAATGAAGTTCAATGTAATAGTAGGCAATCCGCCTTATCAGCAAAGTGACGGTGGTGCTCAAGCAAGTGCCAAACCAATTTATAATTTATTTGTAGATGTAGCAAAGCAATTAAGCCCTAGCAACATTGCTATGATTATGCCTACAAGATGGTTTGCAGGTGGTAGAGGATTAAATGAGTTTAGAGACCAAATGCTTAATGATACTCATATTTCGGAACTACACGATTTCCTGAAACCTGAATTAATTTTTCAAAATATAAACCTGAGAGGTGGTATCTGTTATTTCCTTTGGGACAAAGCGTATGATAACACAAAAGAATTAACCAAAGTCTTTACTTATAAAGATGATTTACTTCCAAAAATGAATTCTCGTAGCTTAAAAACGGAAGATTCTGACATACTTATTCGTCATAGTATAGCAATAGATATGATAAATAAAATTAGCTCTCATTCAGAATTTGAATCTTTCGAAAATCACATCTCATCATTAAGACCCTTTGGTTTCAGAGGATATTTTTCAAAAGACGAAAAATTCCGTGAGACTAACAAAGGTTTAAAAGACCCTGTCATTTGTTATGGAAAAGGAAAGAAAATTGGTTACAGAGAGAGATGAAATTACAAAAACACAGAATGGATTGACAAGTTTAAAGTATATACACCAAGAGCAAATAATATTGGTACGGAATTGAATGATGACAACCTAAATACATTTGTTGGCAGTCCAAAAACAATTTGCACTGAGTCTTATATCGTTGTAGGAGTAGATTTGAAATTAAATAAAAATTCTGCAACCAATCTTTGTAAATACTTCACAACAAAATTTGCAAGGTTTCAGCATAGTGTAGGAAAAGCAAGCCAAGACGCTACTTCAAAAACCTATAAATTTATTCCTATTCAGAATTTTACATCGAAATCAGATATAGATTGGAGTAAATCGACAGCAGAAATTGACAGACACCTGTATACTAAATATAAACTGACCAAAGAAGAAATTGAGTTTATAGAAAGTATGATAAAACCAATGTCAGACTAATGACTTTGAACAACACCAAGCCAACGCATTTGCAAGCACATTTTATTTTTTCCAATCACACAATGCCAACGCTAAAAAATAAAAAGAGCTTGCAAGCCCACGCACAGGGAAAGTGCAAACCGGAAACGACAGACCATCGACCGAAAAGAGCCACATCCGCTAACACGGGTTTGGCAAAAATTAGGCACATTCAGTACTCCGCAGACAGTTTTGTGGTTAATCAAAGTTTGGTTCTCCGCATCAAAATTTGTGGTAAAATCGCCACCTTCGCCAAGCCGCAAAACGTAAGCAGCAATTTTAAAGAGACCTCAATGACTTCAATTTTTTTTTACTTTTTCTTTGCAACTATTTTGACATTTACTGTAGGCTGTAAATCACAACCAGTCGCTAAAAGCTATTTATTGACAAGTGACGAAAAGATTATTTGCGACACTTTACAAATAGACACTTCTATCATTAAAGACATCCGACAGTTCAATGCAAACAAAATTGAACCGTTTCACTATTCGTTGGGAAAATTTATCACCAAGGACGGAGAAATTGAATCTGATCCAATTTTTTTAAAAGGGCTTGTTTTTACTGAGACAAATTCAAAATCGTATGAATTAGTGTTTTCATTAAAGGATAAATTCAAAGAACAAGGGTATAATATTTTCCTTTTGGAGAACAATTTCAACATTAACAATAAACTTGACAATATTGGTATTCTCAAAACGACAGACAAGTACACAGTGCTTAAGCAAATTGCAACGGACGGCATTAATTGGGACATAACAAATGACAGCTTAATTTCAATCATAAAGACCTTTGACAAAAAATATTCTCTTGAACTTATTGGTGCTTCAGGAGACTGGTGTGAGTTTATTATTCATAAAGAACCAAAAAGCTGGACACGGTTTGCTAAGGAAGTTTATAAAGTATGCCCAGACGTTGTTGACCAAGGAGCAGGAACAGTTCAGGCTCTGGCAGACGAAATGAAGAAGACAAAAAGGCTTTATTTCTGGTGGGACTAAAACTGCTGCTTACATGGGGTTTTGCGCAAGTGTGGCTGGACATTGTATCAATCGGCAGCATCAAATATCCAAGCTTTAGTTCGGGCAGGACAAGCAACATTGAGCATTAATTCTTAACTTCAAATTCAGTTTTTAAATCATCAGCGGTTATGGGCGGACAGTTGGTTAATTCCACACCTGCGCAAAGCCCTGACCGTTAGCAGTAATTGTAAAAAGACAGACACGAACAATAAAATATGTAAATTTGACAAATGGAGAATTAGCTTAATTGGTAAAGCCAGGGCACCGAATTAAAATTGACCGCCTCAAAGACATTGCCCAGGATGTAGGTTCGAATCCTACATTCTCCACAATAATAAAAATGAAACAATCAACAGCATACAAAGACTTTAAAGAACGGACACAGGAAATTTTCAATTTTGCTGTTCTTGTGACTATGAGTGTGCCGGTATTAAAACAGAATATAAAACTATTCAACGACAAGAAAATAAAAAGACTTCCAGACCCTGATTATTTTGAGCCTTCAGTAGTTTATGAAATCAGTCAGGACACGATTGATACACTTACAGAAAGAGGTGTCGAAAAAGACAAAATCGTAAAATTAAAAGGCTTGCTAAATATTCCAATAAACAGTTCGGAGTTTAAGGAAAAAGTAGTTGCTTCAATTGGAGAAGATGACTATAAAGCTAACAGAAATGAAATAAAACGACAGTCAAAAACTTATGCAGACAACCTAACGAACTGCACGACAAATTACCAATCAAAATTGGCGACTTACTTGTATTTTTCTACGTTTTCCTACTTTGAAGCATTTGTTATGGATATTGCAATTGAAATAACAAAAAGTATTCAAATGCTTGACAGAGAAAATTATGTAACCGCCTTTCAACAGAATCACGACATAATTTCTGATATGGTAAAGCTTGACAAAGAGTTTGACCCAAGAAAAATTGATAGGTATAAAAAGTTTTCTGCAATACTAAAGACACAGGGCTATGTTGACCCTAAAAATCTTATTTTCTCTTCCTTGATTGACATTTATAACAATAAAATAGAGAACTTAAAAGCTAATGAAATACCAACATTTTTGGACAAAACATTAATGTTCAAAATGACCAAAGAAGAATCTGATACGTTTCATTCTATTCGTGACAACAGAAACTCAATTGGACACGGAGCAAAACATTTCAAACCAAATTTGAATGACGTAATTGATGCAAATAAGTTTTTCAAATTACTAAGCGACAGAATTGACAAGCACGTAACTTTTTACTTTTTCAACCTAAAAAACTTTAAGGACGAATGATAACAACTACTGCTAACAGGGGTTTGGCAAAATGGGGGCAATAGTGCTAAATTGAACATTTGTATTTCTATTAAACATTAGTACTAAATTGAACATTGGTGCTTCGAAATCCCCCACTTCGCCAAGCCCCAAACCGTTGTGCGTCAGCTTACAGAAACACCCAAACTAATTGTAAATGAAAGTATTTATATCATATTCAGAAAGAGACAGAGAATTTGCATTGCAACTGAAAGAACGACTTTCTAATGAAAAGAATATCAAAATCTATTTTGATGAGCATTCGTTAGAAATGGGTGGAAATATAGAAAGAATAATGATGAGGAAACTCGAAGAGTTTGATTATTATTTAATTGTCCTATCAAAATATTCAGTCAAATCAAAATATCTAATGATAGAATTAGATAGAGTTGTTTTTAGAGAAATTAAAAGTGAAAAGCAAACTATAATTCCAATTGCAATTGACGAATATGCTTTTGAATTTCCAGTATTGAGAGAATTTTCAAGAAGACAATTAATAGATTTCTCAAAAAGTTTTGATAATGGATATAAAGGGTTAATTAAACGTTTAAATCAAGACCAACAACAAAAATTAGCGATTAAAGAATTTAACCCAGAAGAAACAAAAAAAATAAATGACAATTATTTAAAAGAGATTAAAGAAGAGTTTAAGAAGGGTAGTTTGTGTTTATTTTGTGGAGCAGGAGTTTCAATAAAAGCAGGTATCCCGAATTGGAGTTTTTTGCTTAAAGGCTTACTTCAAAATTTAGTTGATAAGCAACTTGGAGATTTTTCAATTGACCCTAAAAAACAAAGACAATTAGCAGAGTTTTATTATGATGAATTTGGAGTTTCTTCTTTAATAGTTGGACAATACTTAAAGAATGGATTAGGTGAATCATTTTTAGAAGATGTTAGAGAAGCATTATATCAAAATAACCCAAGTGATAGTGATATTCTAAATACAATAGTTGAACTATGCAGACCACAACGGGAAAGAAAAACCTTAAACTCTATAATTACATTCAACTTTGATGATTTAATTGAAAAGAATTTAATTAAAAATAGAATTAAACATAGACCAATTCACAGTGAAGGACAAAGGGCATTAAATTCCGAGATTCCTATTTATCACCCACACGGATATTTACCACGTGGACAGAAACTCACGGAGCAAAATGAAATTGTTTTTTCAGAAGATGCTTATCACTCTCAATTCATAGAACCTTTCAGTTGGAGCAATTTGGTTCAATTGAACCACTTGAATAATAATACTTGTTTACTGGTAGGCATAAGTTTGACAGACCCCAATTTAAGACGTTTACTCGATGTGTCAATGCGAAAAAACCCTGACAAACAATTGCGTCATTATATCTTTAAAAGAAGATACAGTACAGATGAAATAAAAGAAAAATTAGAGAAGTCAGAATTAAGTGGCGACAAAAATTTTTTACAAATAACTTTATTTATATGACCGAACTTTTGGAGGAACAAGATGCTAGAAAACTCGGATTAAATGTAATTTGGATAAAAGATTTTGACGAAATCAATAGTTTTTTGACAAGACTAAATGAAGAATAAAAGCCGAACGCACAACATGGGTTTGCCAAAAGTGGGGCAGAATTGCAAGCCTCAACAATTGGAATTCTATTGAGCATTATCGTAAATTTGAACATTCGTATTTCAAAATCCCCACCTTCGGCAAGCCCAAAACCGTTACCTGCAAGCTTAAAACCGATGCTACCAAATAAAGAAAGTTTGAAAACAATAACGCAATTAGAAACATTAGTACTTATTGACAAAAGTGAAAACAAACTAAAAGACATTGCACAATTATTCGTAAACGCTTTTAGAGACTGGGACACTTTTAATCAGACAGAACTTTTAGATTTTATTAAAGAACTTTTAGATTTTTTTGGTTCGCCTTTGACAAAAGAAAAAATAGCTGGAAAACAATTTGATATTAACAAAGCGTGGCGACATGAAGCAGGAAATTCAATAATTGAAATGATAGATATTTCTGAAAGATTTTGCAACGAAACAGACTTTCAGAAAATTGTTGAAACTATTCTTACACACTATGAAAAACAATTACAAAACATAGACTTTATTGCAAACTTAAAATATCTGACAACCGAAGAAGGAGGAAGAAAGACACCCGTTTTTGCAACTGGTTACAGACCTCAAATCAAATTTGACTTTGACGAAATGCAGACTTCAGGACAACAAACATTTCTAAATAAAGATGTTGTTTATCCAGGAGAAACGGTTGTAGCAAGTTTAAGAATTATAGCCGTTGAACATTTTTCAAACAGGTTGACAGAAGGAATGCCTTTTGAATTTAGAGAAGGTTCAAGAATTATTGGTACAGGAAAGATAACAGATATACTAAACAATAAACTAAAAAAAGCCAGCAGGTAACATGGGTTTGCCAAAAGTGGGGCAGAATCGTAGGTTTGAGCATTTGGAATTCTATTGAGCATTATCGTAAATTTGAGCATTCGTATTTCAAATTCCCCACCTTCGGCAAGCCCAAAACCGTTAGTGGCAATTTCACAGAACTCAACAAATGGACAAACTCTTAAAGAAATTAGAACAAGAATATATTGGAAAATATGACTGTCAATTAAGACATATTTTGCAAGAATATAGCATTGCAGAAATTGTAAATCATATAATGAATTGGTTGAAAATTGAGTGGAAAGAGAACGATAACTTAAACTATGCTGAAATAACCACAATTGCAAGAGATTTTTACATTGGTTCTAATTTAACGAAAAATGAGAAAGAAGAATATTATAAAGAATTAAAAGAACAAGGATTTTTTTTATCGCTAGACAGAAATTTATATTCAAACGATTTTAGTAATTGTAGTTGGACGATTTTTACCTTTGGAAAGTTCTCACAAATAGAAAATGCTATTTATTTAGAAAAAGCCTATGAAGAACAATTTGCTGAAAAAAGTCCAATTTTAGCTCATAGATGTTTGAGTGAATTAGAATGGTTAGGTTCAAAGAAAGTAGAAAAATATTTAGACAAATTAAATAATAACAATGACATAATTTCAAAACTTACATTACTTATGTTTTGGGAAAGCTATTGTGAAAATATAGAAACTGACAAGTTGCTATCTGATAAAGAACTTATTAAATTTATTTCACCACACAATGAAAATGTTAGTAAAGACGAAATAATATTTCCACGATTAAACAATTTTGAAAACTACATTTTTAAGCTTTACAATGAAGACAAGAAATTGAAATTGACAATAGAAGATTTTACAAAAATCGCAAATGAATATTTTGACAACTTTAAAGTTGAAATAGATTAAGACGCAACAAGAGAACACGAAGAATTTATTAAACTTTTAGACAAGAAATAAAACTGCCACTAACATGGGTTTGCCAAAAGTGGGGCAAAATCGCAAGGTTGAGCATTTGGAATTCAATTGAGCATTATCGTAAATTTGAGCATTAGTATTTCAAATTCCCCACCTTCGGCAAGCCCAAAACCGTTGGTGGCAAGGCTACCAGACCCTACTTTAACAGACAAAAGAACAAATAACATATGCAATACCAATCTTATGACATAGGGAATTTAAACGGTGGAGAAATTGTAGAAGTTACATTGAAAGGTAATTCTGCAAATGTTAAACTTATGGACAGTTCAAATTTTTCAAGCTATAAATCAGGCAGACAACATTCTTATTATGGTGGACACGTAACAAGCTCACCATTTAGAATTCCAGTTCCAAGGTCAGGTAGATGGTATGTAACTGTTGATTTGGGTGGTTATTCAGGACGAGTAAGTTCTTCTGTAAGAGTTTTGCCCGGACGACTACCACAAGCTAGACAACCAAGATTATCAACTGTTCCTTCTTTGGTTCAAGACCGAGAAATTCCAGCAGGCTTTGGTGAAGAACCAATTTTGAGAAAGTATGATGTATTTATTTCTCACGCTTCAGAAGATAAAGATGAAGTTGTAAGACCTTTGGCAATTGCGTTACAAAGTAAAAATCTTAAAGTTTGGTTTGACGAATTTGAATTAAAAATTGGTGATAGTTTAAGACAGAAAATAGATAAAGGACTTGCAAATAGTAGGTTCGGTATTGTTGTTCTTTCAAAAAATTTCATACGAAAAGGTTGGACAAATTATGAATTAGATGGAATTATTACAAAGTCCGTAAGTGGACAACAAGTTGTACTTCCAATTTGGCACGACATTACCAAACAAGAAGTAATTGATTACAGCCCGTCACTTGCAGACAAAGTAGCAAGAAACACGGCAGTTTACACAGTTGACGAAATCGCAGATGAAATTGCAGAAGTCATAAATGCTCGATAAAAGCCCAGCCACCAACAAGGGTTTGGCAAAATGGGGGCAGAAGTGCTAAATTTGAACATTCGTACTTCTATCAACATTTGTGGTTAATTGAACATTTGTGCTTCGATTTCCCCCACTTCGCCAAGCCCCAGACCGTTAGGCGCAAGCAAAGTGACACAGCATCAACAGACAGTTAGACAACAAATGAAAAATATGGAACAAGCAGAAATATTGTTAAAAGAAATCGAGAATCGTAGAACAAGTTTTAAGACTGACAGCTATCCAATGTCAATTGGTGAATTAGCTAACCTTTATGCAAGTAAAGAAATAACAATTCGCCCAGCATATCAAAGACTCTTCAGATGGTCACAAGGTCAAAAAGTGAAACTAATTGAATCTATATTACTTGGAATTCCAATTCCATCAATTTTTGTATTCCAAGACCCGTCAGGGAAATGGGAATTAGTTGACGGACTACAAAGAGTTTCGACAATCTTTCAATTTTTAGGGATACTTGAAGGAGCAGAAAGGCTTCAATTAAACGGAACAAAGTATCTGCCGAGCCTTGACGGTTATTTTTGGGAATCAAAAGCTGAAGGTGAATTAGAAGTTCCCGATGCTATAAAACTATCATTTAAAAGGTCAAAACTTAACTTCACAATTATACTTAGTGAATCCGACAAAAGAGCAAAGTTCGAAGTTTTTCAAAGATTAAATACGGGTGGTTCTAATGCGTCAAATCAAGAAATTAGAAATAATGTAATGTTGATGTTAAATGAACCTATATACAAATGGTTTTTTGAATTATCAGAGTTTCAACCATTCCAAAATTCTATTTCTCTTTCTGAGAGATTATATTTTGAGCAATACCATATGGAACTTTTATTAAGATACATTGCATTAGTTTATTTCCCATATAATCATAAAAAAGATGTTGGTGATTATTTAGATGATGTTAATGAATCAATCTTAACTGAAGCTTCATTTCCGTTTGAACAAGTCGGGAATGATTTTAAAAAAACATTTGAAGCGTTAAACAATTTACTTGACGAAAAGTCTTTTAAAAAGTTTGACGGTTCCGATTTTAAGGGAAAGTTTTTGGAATCTGCTTTTGAAACGGTAGCGGTTGGACTTGGTACCAACATAGGAATATATAATTTCCCCGAAGACAATGAGATTCTTTTAGAAAAAATAAAGAATTTATATGTACAAGAAACTTACAACATATATGCTGGTTCTGGCTCAAATGCTAAAACGCGAATTCCAAGATTAGTTCCATTTGCAAAAGACTTTTTTAGAAAATAATGGCAAAAAAAGTTTTTACATTCAGCGACCTAACAAGGTTAATTGGAGAAGATTACGCTTGGAGACGAAAGGAATTAAAACTAATAAAAGACCAAGTTGAAAGTCCTAGTCCAAACAGTCCTATGCAGAATGCAGCTCTGCGTTTTGCTGTTCCTATTTTGTATGCTCATTGGGAAGGTTTTGTAAAAAAATCCTGCGAACTATATTTAGAATTTGTTTCAAACAAATACTTAAAACATAATCAACTTAAACCTCAATTTATAGCTTTGTCTTTAACGAAGAAATTAGGAAGATTAGAAATAAAAAACATTGAAGAGAAAACAAAAACTGTTGATTTTTTACTAAAAGAAATTAACAAAAATTCTAACATACCAACAAAAAATATCATACAGACAAAATCCAATTTGAGATACAATGTTTTTGAAGAAATCATTTTTGTTCTTGACCTTGATATAAGTAAATTTTCAATGTATCAAAGTTTAATTGATGACTTGGTTGATTCACGCAACAATATTGCTCACGGTGACTATCTTCGTGTTCAATATTCTGCATATGAAAGTATGCATTTGGACATTCAGCTCTTAATGGAATTATTGAAGAACGAATTAGAAAATGCCGCAATTACAGAGGCATTCAGACAACAAATTGCCAGCGCCTAACAAGGGTTTGCCAAAATTGGGGCAGAAGTACTAAATTTGAGCATTGGAATCCTAATGAACATTGTGCTTAATTGAACATTTGTGCTTTGAATGCCCCAACTTCGGCAAGCCCCAAACCGTTATATGACATTGCATAGTCCTGAAATAGGTTGACTCCAAAAAAGTGGATAAGTCAACGTAAATCAGGGCAAAAAATGAGTAAAAAACAAAGCTCAAGAAGAGCAGAACCACAAAAACTTTTCTACACCGAAGAGTTTAAACAAAAATTGTAAACGAAGTATTGAGTGGAAAACTCAACAAACACCAGGCATCCAAACTTTACGGCATCAAAGGTAATGCCACTATTTTGTATTGGATAAGACAAAGTCAAGGATTGAATCCTATGGAAAAACAAGTAAAACAAATTGCTAATTTTGCCGACATGAAGAAGAATATCACCGACAAAAAACTCGAAGAAGAATTAAAAGAAACCAAAGAGCTTCTTCGAATTGCCGAACTTCGTGCCGATGTGTGGCAAAAAGCTGTAGAGATTGCTGAAGAAAAATTTGACATTGATATTGTAAAAAAGTTTGGAGCCCAAGCATTACAGCAATTAAAGAACAAAGACCAAAAGAAAAAATAAACGAAATGTGTTCGTTCTTTAATAAATCAAAGCAAGCCTACTACAAAACAACTTAAAACAGTGGAAAGAATTGCTTTGCAACATAATGTAATACTTGGGCTAGTGCAGAAGAAAAGAGAAATCTGGAAACGTGGTAGTGGCAGAAATTTACACAAAAGTTTAAATAAAGAATTTGCTGAACATCATATAAAAATTGGAAGAGATAAGTTTTTTGATTTTCTAAGAGTCAATAAATTACTCATCAAACCCAAACGATTTAGAACCAAAACTACTTGCAGCTATCATCATTTTAATAGATACGATAATCTTGTAGAAGGCTTAATAACATTGCGTTGTAACGAAATATGGGTGAGTGATATTACCTATTTATGGCTAAAGCAATTAGACAAATTTTGTTACCTAAGTATCATTACCGATTTATATTCACGCAAAATTGTAGGCTATAATGTACATGAAGACTTAAGTGTAAACGGCTGTATCGAAGCACTTAGAATGGCTTTAAAACAACGGAAAAATAAACATGAAAAATTAATTCATCACAGCGATAGAGGGGTTCAATATTGCAGTCATTCTTATGTTAACATTTTGAACAAAGCCAACATACATATCAGCATGACCCAAACAGGTGACCCACTAGAAAATGCTGTTGCAGAAAGAGTTCATAAAACAATTAAGGAAGAATTTACTAATGATAAACAAATAAATTTTTGTAATATTGCACAAGCAAAAACTGAAATAAAAAAGTTCATTGAGTTTTATAACAACAAACGACCTCATCGAAGTGTAAACTGGCTCACACCCAATGAAGCACATTTGCAAACAGGCATTCTCCAACGGCAATGGAAAACCTATTATGCAAAACAACGATGGGGAGATTTGATGGAGGCATAAGGCATCAAAAGTTTTTACTATAAAAAAAGCAACCCCTAAAATGAAGTTGCTTTAACATCAAAAGTAAAAACTTCGTCAGCCACCACCCTATCCCTTAGTGAAAAGATCTCCCCAGAACTTTACACCTTCTGTTTCAGGTGGTACTGCAAAGATGAACAAATAAAACAAAAACGTCAACACAGTCAACTTATCCCACTGTGGAAAACGCTAAAATGAGTCAACTAATTTCAGGACAAGACACATTTTGTAGAAACCTAAAATTGAAAATTATCTTCAAGAATTGTGATAAAAATTTTAAATAAAGTAAAACCAGTTGAAAGGATTTTATTGATAATAGCAATTATTTGTATTTTATTATCCTCTATTCTAACTCTTTACTTTGGTGACAATCTTACGATAAATGATAAAATAGTTCCGACATTTATTTGGTTTTCAATAATCGGCTGTATTTGGATATGTATTTTTCGACAGTTTATCTAATTGTTTCTATTATTATTTTTAAACTAAACCGTTTAGAAATTTGGACAACTTTTAAAAATGAAATTATTTTGACGATAGTATTAATTTCAAGTATTACAATATTTCACTTATGTACATTGACAGTTTATAATTAATGAAACAGGTTTTTAAAATCATATTGACACTTGTTTTTCCTTTGACAATTATACTTTTTGGGACAATAACAAAATGGAGATATGTTTACGTCGAAGACGGACCAGATGATTTTTTATATGGTTTCCCTTTGACTTTTATTTGTAAAGGTTGGCATACTTCAATGTCATTACAAATATTTGTCTCTGAACTACTTTTTGACTTTTTTGTTTATTTTATTTTTACCTTAACAATAGTAGCTATCATAGAGAAATTTATCAAACCAATTGCAGTTGGAAAATATTTTAAATTTGGACTTTATGGAATTGCGACTTTTATACTTTTACTTTACGGACTTGTATTTTCAAATCCAGACAACATTTTTGAAATTAAAAAAGATTTTAAGTACAAGGAAGTTAGAAATGGGTATAAATTTGTATGGCAACAAGACAAAAGATAAACAAAACGAACGCACAACAAGGGATTGGCAAAATGGGGGCAGAAGTGCTAAATTTGAGCATTCGTACTTCTATCAACATTAGTGATAAATTGAACATTTGTACTTCGAATTCCCCCACTTCGCCAAGCCCCAAACCGTTGGCGGTAATGCTTGAGCGACAGTACTAATCATCAAAATAAATAAAAGAAATGGAACTAACCAAAGCAGCAATAAAAAATCACGAAGAAATATTTCCCAATCATATTTCCACACTGCAAAAAACAGACCCTGAATTTATTGAACTATTTGATAATTGGGCTTTTGACGAAGTTATTAGCCAAAGTAAATTAGACACCAAAACAAGAATGATAATGATTTTGGCTTCTACTATTGGAAGTCAAGCATTGAGCGAATATAAAATTATGCTTGGGGCTTCAATGAATGTAGGCTTAACACCTATTGAAATTAAAGAAATTTTGTATCAAGCAGTTCCTTATGTTGGCATTGCAAAAGCATTTGATTTTATTCATACCACAAACCAAGTATTACAAAGCAAAGGAATAGCCTTGCCATTGGAAAATCAATCTACAACAACCTCAAACGACAGACATGAAAAGGGTTTGCAACTTGAAAAGGAAATTTTTGGAGAAATGATAGACGAAATGTATCAACAATCACCCAAAGAACAACTTCATATTCAACATTTTTTAACTGCAAATTGTTTTGGCGATTATTATACAAGAAATGGGTTGGACATCAAAACAAGAGAACTTGTTACACTCTCTATTTTAATAGCATTGGGTGGAACAGAGCCACAAATAAAAGGACATATTCAAGGAAATGCAAACATAGGTAACGACAAAGAGAAAATGCTTGATGTTATTACACAATTATTACCTTATGTTGGCTATCCACGAACATTAAATGCAATAAAATGTTTAAACGAAGTAATCACAAATTAAAATAAATAAAAAAAATGACAACAAAAGAAATAAAAGCATTCGGAACAAATTCTGAAATCGAGCCATTGCAAAAAATGAAAATTGAACGAAGAATAGTAACTGACCATGATGTAGAAATTGAAATATTATTTTGTGGAATTTGCCATTCGGATTTGCACCAAGTGAAAAATGATTTTGGTGGAGCAATGTACCCAATTGTACCTGGACACGAAATTGTTGGTAGAGTAACTGCAATAGGAAATCATGTTACAAAATTTAAAGTAGGAGATTTGGCAGGTGTAGGTTGCATCGTTGATACTTGCAGAACTTGCAACCCTTGCAAAGAAGGCTTTGAACAATTTTGTGAAGAAGGGATGACTTTTTCGTTTAACTCAATAGATAAAACCTATGGAGGACATACTTTTGGAGGTTATTCTGAATGTATCGTAACAGATGAAAAATATGTATTAAGTATTCCTAAAACATTAGATTTAGCATCAACAGCACCGCTACTTTGTGCAGGAATTACGGTTTATTCACCATTAAACCATTGGAAAATTGGTAAAGGAAATAAAGTGGGAATATTGGGAATTGGTGGTTTGGGACATGTAGCTATAAAAATAGCCAAAGCAATGGGTGCATATGTAACTGTTTTCACAACTTCGCAAGTAAAAGTAGATGATGCAAAACGATTAGGAGCAGATGATGCAATTTTATCTTCTGACCCTGAACAAATGAAAAAATATGCAGGAAAACTCAACTTTATTTTAGATACTGTTTCTGCAAAACACGATGTAAATATTTACCTAAATCAACTAACAATTGATGGAAGTATGGTTTTAGTTGGCTTGCCACCAGAGCCACTATCTATTAGTGCTTTTAGTGTAATAAAAGGGCGTAGAAGTTTTGCAGGTTCTAATATTGGAGGTATTGCCGAAACACAAGAAATGCTTGACTTTTGTGAAAAACACAATATTACAGCAGACATTGAACTTATAAACATTCAAGATATAAATAAAGCTTACGAAAGACTTGAAAAAGGAGATGTACATTATAGATTTGTAATTGATTTGGCAACACTTAAAAATTAGCACTACCGCCAACATGGGTTTGCCAAAAGTGGGGCAGAATCGTAGGTTTGAGCATTTGAAATTCTATTGAGCATTATCGTAAATTTGAGCATTCGTATTTCAAAATCCCCACCTTCGGCAAGCCCAAAACCGTTATAGCCGTCATTGTATAGCGACACTTCATAAACAACAATTAGACAAAAGAATATGCAAGATTTTAAAATAAACGAAAATGGACAATTAGAAGTTTTTGCTTCGCCAACTTCTTCACACATCGACTTTGATTTTTATATTGGCAAATGGAATATTCGTAACAGAAAACTTAAAGAACGACTAAACAACTGTGACGAATGGATAGAGTTTAACTCAACTGACGACACTTCTCATTTGTTAAAAGGTTTTGCTAATATGAATAAATTTTCAGCAACTTTTGACGGAGAACTATTTGAGGGTATTGCAATCAGACTATTTAACCCACAAACAAAATTGTGGAGCATTTATTGGGCAGATAGTAACGCAGTTTCTTTTGACCCACCAATGGTTGGCTCATTTGACGGAAATATCGGAAAACTTTATTGCAAAGACACATTCAAAGGACAAGACATAATTGTATTATTTCATTGGGACAAAACCGACATTGACAATCCAGTTTGGAGCCAAGCATTTTCAACAGATAATGGAAAAACTTGGGAATGGAATTGGTATATGTATGCAAGCAGAATAAAATGATAACAGAAATAAGAATTTACAAATTCAAAGAAAATTCGTCAGAGAATTTTATAAAGTGTTTACAGAACAATCTTTAGCAATGATGAAACGTTGGAAAGTGAATGTTGTCGACTATGGTTTTTCACTTATTGACAAAGAAAGTTTTTATTTAATTCGCAATTATGAAAGCGTAGAGCAACGTAAAGAAAGTCAAGACGCATTTTACGGAAGTTATGAATGGATTAACGGACCAGAAAAAGATATTATGAATTGTATTGATACATACAACACAGTTGTAACGGACAACGCAACATTCTTAACGAAATTGAATGACGAAAAAAGAACAACGACCGGCTAACATGGGTTTGCCAAAAGTGGGGCAAAAGTGCAAGCCTCAACATTTGGAATTCTATTGAGCATTATCGTAAATTTGAACATTCGTATTTCAAATTCCCCACCTTCGGCAAGCCCAAAACCGTTAGCTACAATTTTGTAAAACAGAGTATGCAAAAATTAGACAAAGAAGTTTATCTCGGAAGCAAAAAGTATCAATTTTCCAATAATCAAGGTGTCTCCATTATTTCGACAGAATACAGGGAGCAAGTATCAGAAAATTGGCATTCTCATCAAAATGCACACATCACCCTATTTTTGAAAGGAGGTACAATAGAAAAAAGAAAGTCTGAAGACCATATCGTTACTGCTGGTTCTATATTGTTTTACCACAGTGATGAAGTACATTTAAATCAAAAGACTTTATTTCCTTCCGAAAATATTAATATTGAATTTGATGAAATATTTTTAAAGAAAAACAATATTACAGAAGAAATGCTAAGAATTGCTTCAGGTAACCCATTAAAAACGAAATCGATAATCCTTAAGATGTATAAAGAATCTTTGACAAAAGATATTTTCACAGAGGATTCCATCAGCATGTTGCTTTCAAATTATGCTTCAGATATTAATTATGTTCAAAACTTTTCAAATAATCCGAATTGGGTAAAAATGTTGTTTGAATTACTAAATGACAACTGGAACGAAAATATGAGTTTAAATTATCTGTCAAAAATTCTAAACATCAATCCCATTTCGATTTCAAAACATTTCCCCCAATATTTTGGCTGCACTTATGGAGAGTATATGAGAAGACTTAGAATTAATAAGTCTATCAGTTTAATACAAAAAACTTCGCTTTCGTTAACAGAAATAGCCTTAGAGTGTGGATTTTCAGACCAAAGCCACTTTATCAGAACTTTTAAAGAATATACTCAATTTTTACCAAAGGAATTTAAAAGCATATAGGCAAATTTCATTCTATTTTGAACAAATTCATTTTCAGACCTTTGTATTTCATTTTAAAACAAAATAAATCAAAATGGAATCACAAAATCAAAGAAAGGGCTTTGTGAAAGGAGCTTTTACCAGAATTATCCTTGGTATTTTTATTATTTTTCTAACATTTATCCTTATTCAAAAATTTTCTGTAAAAATTCTCGAAATTACTACATTAGACAAAAATTATAGAAACTTAATAAAAGGTATTGTAGCATCGTCATCTGTACTATTGGTTTACTATTATTTCCATCAATGGTATGAAAAAAGAAAAATAACAGAACTATCAACCAATAATTTTGGGAAAAATCTATTTTTAGGAATAGCTATTGGTTTCGTATTGCTGTGCTTGACTGTTTTAGTTATAGCTCTTTTTGGAGTTTTTATGATACTTTCCGTCAATTCTTGGTCAACTATGATTATTCCTTTTACTGTGGCTCTTTCTGTTGCCATCTTTGAGGAAATTTTGATGAGGGGTATTATTTTCAGAATTTCTGAAGAAAAATTAGGTAGCGTTATCGCTTTGGCTATTTCATCAATAGTTTTTGCATTATTACATATTGCAAACCCTAATGGGACAGTGCTTTCAGGGCTTTGCGTTTTGGTTGCAGGGTTTCTATTTGGATTAGCTTACATTTACAAAAGAAATCTTTGGCTTCCTATTGCTATCCATTTTTCTTGGAATTTTATGCAGTCAGGTATATTCGGTGCTGTTACTTCAGGCAACGAAAAAAACTAGCAGTTTACTTACAACGAAAATTTCTGGAAATAATTTAATTACAGGCGGTTTATTTGGACCCGAAGGGAGTATTCAAGCTGTCATTTTTTTGTCTAATTGCTTCATTGTTATTATATCAAATGAGCAAAAACAATTTAATAAGACCGAGTTGGCAAAAATAAAACTGTAGCTAACATGGGTTTGCCAAAAGTGGGGCATTATCGTAAATTTGAACATTTGGAATTCTATTGAGCATTATCGTAAATTTGAGCATTAGTATTTCAAAGTCCCCACCTTCGGCAAGCCCAAAACCGTTGTATGCAATTTTAACGTTTTTGAAGCAGCTCATTTACTTGCCGAAAAACCAGCATTAGAAAAAACATTTAAATAGAAAACAAAATGAAACAATTTGTACTTTATTTTCTTTCACTTTTATTTAGTGCATTATTTTTTTCCTGTTCTGTGACACGGAAAGTAGATAAAAGTACCCCCAAACATTTTAAATGGTCAATTAAAGACACTGAAGAGTATGCAAATAAAAATGCAGATTCTACAAAATGGAGTATTAAGAAATTAACTAATGACCTAAAAAACGCACAACAAGCCGACAAAGAAGTAAAACTACCAATCTCGGACTATCCTTCACCTGTAGCTGATTATAGTGGCAATGGTAGCACGGTTAATCCTCTTTCATTTAAAATTGAAGGAAAAACAGTTACCGGGTACACATTAGCACATTATAAAGACAAATTTAATGAACATCTTTTTGCAGATACAGCAGGACAATATTATACATTTTTTACTATTTTATTTTTGACCGACATATCACTTTTGGATAAAGGACAAAACCCATCTGTAATATCTAGAAACTATCCTCATTATTTATTTATTGGAACTCAAAATACATCACTTGGAAATATTGATTGGGTTCAGGCGACATTAGGCAATGGGGAAAATTTTGCAATTATTACGCAAAGATATTTTGATTTAAAAGCAGGGCGTACAATATTGATTGCACCTTTAAAAGATGGTAGCATAAGGCTTTTGCAAATAAAAGACTCACCAGAAACTTATACTTGGAACGAACTGTCAAACCAGTCAGTTTTGACAATAAATAATTTTGTCGAAAAAATAAAAATCAACGAAAAGGTAATTTCTTTTTTTTCACAGGACAAAATAATTGAGCAGAAATAATAAAAAATACATACCGATTGTAAGATGATTCTTTGAGAGTACCGTAACGTTTAAAAATCAAAACTGCATACAACATCGTATTGGCAATAGTGGGGCTGACAGTTGTAAACTCAACATTTGTAATTCTATTGGGCATTTGTGCAAATATTGGGCTGACGTTTTTCAAATGCCCCACCATCGCCAATACGTAACCGTTGGTAGCAATTAGCACACAGAATTCAAATAGATAGAAAATGAATAAGATTTTTGAAATTATAACAGAAATATTTGGATTCATTGCTATAGTATTATCACCAACATTGCTCGGATTAGGAATTGGATTTATTTCATATAACTATATAGGAAATACTTTAGGAATAGTTATTTGGATTATCATTGGATTACTTGGGTTTGTATTTGGAATTTTCTTTGCATTTCAGAAATGGAAGAATGGAGGAACAGTACACTTTCTTTCAAGAATATCTGCAACACCTGAACTTGAGTATCCTGATGATATTCTTGTAAAAGCAAGAATTAAGTTGCTATCAGAACAAGAAGGAGGAATAACAATACCATTTAGAACAAAAGTTAGACCAAATCACTATTTTGGTGTGAAAGAAGAATTTGGGAAAAATATGATAACTAATATTGGAGAAATAACTTTTGATGATGAGTTTTTTTATGCAAATGAAACCAAAGATGTTTATGTAAGATTTTTATGGGCACAGAATATTAAAGATATTACAGTTGGAACTAAATGGATAATATGTTTTGGAAACAGAAAAATTGGAGAAGGAGAAATTATAGAAATATAACTGCCGCTAACAAGGGTTTGGCAAAATGGGGGCAGAAGTGCTAAATTTGAACATTCGTACTTCTATCAACATTAGTGGTTTATTGAACATTTGAGCTTCGATTTCCCCCACTTCGCCAAGCCCCAAACCCGTTAGCAGCAACTTTTTAAAGACCAATATGACAACAAAAATAATAAACAAAGAAACAGCTGAACATTACTTGTGGGGCAACAAGTGTGACAGTTGGGTTTTGACTGACACTGTTGGACTTTCTGTAAAACAAGAAAGTATGCCAAGCGGAACAAGAGAGAAACTACATTTTCATTCTAATGCTCAACAATTTTTCTTTATACTCAAAGGTGTTGCCACCTTTTATATAGACGAAGCTAAAATAATTGTGGAAGAATATAATGGAATATTAATTCAGCCAAAATCACAACACTTTATAGCAAACAAAACAGATGAGCAACTTGATTTTCTTGTAATCTCCCAACCCACAACAAACGACGATAGAACGATAATAGAAACAAATGATTAATACGCTAATAATTTATAGCCACCCAAGTAAAAAATCATATACATTTCAAGTGTTAGAGCAATTAACACAAATTTTAAACAATCAGAACTTTAAAGTTGAAGTTTCAGATTTATATGCAATGAATTTTTTAAGCGATATGACAGAGCAAGAATACGAAAGAGAAGGATTTGCTAATATTCAATTGCCAATTCCAAAAGATGTGATTGAAGAACATAAAAAAATAGGAGAAGCCGACTGCATAATTTTTCTTTATCCTGTTTGGTGGAGTGATTGCCCTGCAAAATTAAAAGGTTGGTTTGACAGAGTTTTTTCGGTAGGCTATGCTTATGGACAAAGACCAGAATTACCTAAGAT
Source organism: Saprospiraceae bacterium (assembly GCA_016722295.1). Taxonomy (GTDB): domain Bacteria; phylum Bacteroidota; class Bacteroidia; order Chitinophagales; family Saprospiraceae; genus Vicinibacter. The sequence goes on along the minus strand of JADKGL010000029.1, from coordinate 239,836 downwards.
GAAAACAGTTAAATGTGGCGCAGTAATTTGCACAGCAGGACATCCAAATAATTTTCTAAAGGAAATAGGTATTGAGCAGAGTATGCAGAATATTATGTTAGATGACCGTCTTGGAAAAAGATTTGAGAATAAAGACATGCTGATACTTGGTGGTACTTTGGATATAGAAAATGTCAGGCAAACGCATATTAAACAAATTGAACGACTCGTAAATAAAATAAATCAATACTTTGCAGATGCGTAATGAAATAAAAAATACTATTAATATCAAAAATAGTTTTATTTTGCAAAAGCCAACATATTTTTACTAATCAAGATTGAAGAAAGGTAGAGTTGATTAAAAATAATATTCGTTTTACAAATTAATGAAAAAAAATAAAGCTGCTGCTAACAAGGGTTTGGCAAAATGAGGCAGAAGTACTAAATTTGAACATTCGTACTTCTATCAACATTTGTGGTTTATTGAGCATTTGAGCTTCGATTTCCCCCACTTCGCCAAGCCCCAAACCGTTAGCGGTCATGGTAGGACGACCGACCCAACATTGAAAGTCCAGTAGACAAAAAGCAGTAATAGACTATTTTCCTATGATTTTTTTTCGATGATTAATTCCCCAATCTCTCAATTCTTTAATGACATTGCTAAGCGAGGAAGTATAAGGTGTTGTGGTATATTCAACTATAACAGGGAATTCATCATAAACAGTTCTTTTTATAAGAAGATGTTCTTCCAAATCTTTTAATTCTTTGGCAAGTACTTTTGAAGTGATTTTGGGAATACTTCTTTCTATTTCTCTAAATCGATTATTACCTGACGAAATTGAAATCAATATCATCAACTTCCATTTACCACTTATTACGTCTAATGCATCTCTGACAGGAAGCATTGCCGAAGTACAATCTGTATGATTTGCTTTATTCATTTTTTTAAATTTTACTGCTTACCTTTTGGTAACTGCTATACTTTAGTAAGCAAATGTAAGTAACTTTGCCGAAACAAAAATATTATAATAATGAATACAGCAATTTGGATAGCACAAGGAATACTTGCAGTAATGTTTGCCATGGCAGGGGTTATGAAATCAACACAACCTATTGACAAATTAGTGAAATCGGGACTGAATTGGGTTGAACGAGTTCCTGTTTCAACAGTCAGATTTATAGGACTATCAGAATTATTAGGTGCAGTTGGATTAATTCTTCCTTGGGTATTTGGTATTCTTCCAATCCTAACACCTATTGCAGCTATTGGGCTTGCAGTAATTATGGTTTTAGCAGCAGTTCATCATTTAAAACATAAAGAAAGTAAAGCAGTCGTTTTCAACACTGTCCTTTTCTTGTTAGCTATTTTTGTGGCTTATGGGCGTTTCAAATCATTATAATTTTAATCAAATGAACATTACAATATTTGGCGGAACAGGAGCAACAGGACTTATTCTAATAGAAAAAGCATTAGCAACAGGACACACCGTTACCGCTTTCGCAAGAACACCTTCTAAAATTTCCATTCAACACAACAACCTTAAAATCGTAAAAGGAGACTTAACAGAACTCAATAAATTGGAAGAAGCCATTAAAGGTGCTGATAAGGTAATCAGTATATTAGGACCAACTCAAAAAACAAAAGGATTGGTAATTGCTGACGGCATTAAAAACATAATAGAAATCATGAAAAAAAATGGCGTTAAACGTCTGATTGCCACAGCCACACCAAGCTTTAAAGACAATAACGACAAATTCCAATTTGGATTTGCGTTTGGTATTTTTATGATAAAGGCATTCATCAAAGACAGCTACAATAACATTGTTTTAACAGGAAAATATATTTCAGAAAGTGATTTAGATTGGACAATTGTTCGACTTCCAATGTTGAGCGGCAAACCTGCAAGTGGAAAAATAAATGCAGGTTATACTGGTGACGGAACTATTAGTTTGTTTTCTCTTTCAAGAGGCGATTTAGCAGACTTTTTATTGCAACAATTGAACGATAAAAAATGGATACATAAATCACCTGTAATAAGCAACTGACCAATGGCAATAACCACTGCCACTAACATGGGTTTGCCAAAAGTGGGGCAAAATCGCAAGGTTGAGCATTTGGAATTCTATTGAGCATTATCGTAAATTTGAGCATTCGTATTTCAAATTCCCCACCTTCGGCAAGCCCAAAACCGTTAGCAGCAACAATATGACGACAGTAAAACAGACCATCTTAGTATTGACTTTATTAGTTTACGGACTGACAGCCTGTAAGCATAAACAGACGACTGAAATTCGTAATGACTTTAAAAAGTATTACGACCAATTCAACGTTGAGGGTTCTTTCGTGCTTTACAACACGCAAGCAGACAAGTATGTTTTTTATAACAAAGGCCAATACGAACAGACTTTTTCACCTGCTTCAACATTTAAAATTTGTAATTCACTTATCGGACTGGAGACAGAAGTAATTAAGGACAAGCACTTTGTGATTCAATGGGATAACGTAGTAAGAAATCCAGTTTGGGATAAAGACCACGATTTGAAGACTGCCTTTGCGAACTCTACTGTTTGGTATTATCAAGAGCTTGCTAGGCGTGTAGGTGAACAAAGCATGAAATACTGGCTTGACAAAACTAACTATGGAAATGCAGACACTTCAGGCGGCATTGACCAGTTTTGGTTAACTGGCAGACTTCGTATCTCACCAAAACAACAAATTGACTTTCTAAGACGACTTCACGACAATCAACTTCCTTTTTCCAAACGTTCAGTAGATATTGTAAAAGACATAATGATTACGAAGGACACATTAGACTATGTAATAAGAGCAAAAACTGGCTGGGGTGGACACGGCAAAAAAGATGTTGGTTGGTATATTGGTTATCTTGAGACAAATGACAATGTTTATTATTTCACCAATTGTGTTCAAATAGAAAGTGAGAAATTAAACGATGTTAATCGTGCAATTAGTTTTGACAATTCAAGGACAGAAATTGTTTATAAAATATTTGAAGAACTCAAACTGACGAAGAAATAAGAATTGCTGCTGCTAACACGGTTTTTGCGTTAGTGGGCAGACAATGAAAATAGAAACATTAAGCAATTAATATACTTTGGTGCTGGCAGCAGTTTACGGTTTCAAAGGCCCACCAGCGCCAAGCCCCAAACCTTTAGCTGTGATATTATGACGACACTCACGACAAGAAACGAAATCGTAAAGACAAAGAGAATTATTAGCTCTGAACTGACTAAAATGCAGAAAGCGTTTTACGATGAAGAAATGCTTCAATATTACAAGGACGACAATGAGGAGCATTTGTATTGGGAACAATTTGACTGTATAAATAATGACGAAAAAGACTATTCGACTTTTAATAAAATTATAGGTATAGACTATTCAGACATTGACACATTTACAAATAAGTTAACCGAAAAGCTAACCGAGTTGTTTAAGACAGTAAATGTGACCGAATTCATAATAATTTCTCACCTGAAACTTGACTTCTTTGGAAACAGAGACAATAACTATAAACCACTAAAGAAAGCATACAAGACACTTGAAAAAATTGTTGGAGATAAAACTTTTAATGAAGCGTTTGAAATTGACATTGATAGTTTGCAAGACTTTATTGAAATTCTATTTTGGACAACAAGGTGCGACCCAAGTGTGGCGGAATACATTTTCGTAATTGACAAAGACGAACAAATTCAGTTTCATTTATGCAAATACGGAAATCTGCATCTAACGGAATATAATAGTGAACAACTAACTGACGACAAATTAAAAGAACTCGGTTGGACAATTATTGAAGGAGAGGAATATGACAACTTTACTGAAAGCGGTAAAACTGAAGGACGAAAAATTAAATTATGACAAGAAATACCACAGCTAACATCGGTTTGGCAATATGGCGGCTGAAGTGCTTCTATGAAACATTTGTGCAAGGTTCAACAGCAGGAATTCTATTAAACTTTTGTGCTAAAAATCCGCCACATCGCCAAGCCGAAAACGTTAGCTGCTATTTTGTAAAACCTAATACATTGACAAATGACTAAATCTGAAATCATACGACAAGCAAAACATTACTTTGGTAAAGACAGACGACCTATCAAAGAATTAGTATTGTCCTATGAATTCAAAGGAAAAAATTACAGACAATGGAAAAAGGAAATCTCAAGTATTGTATCTAATCCAAATGAAATTAAATTCAAACTTTTTGACGATGTAATTTTATGGATTAAGTACAATCAAGCAGACCAAATTGATTGGAATTGGATTGGAGATTTGAGTTGGACAATTGATATTTTACTTAACCAAGGCATTGACAAAGGATTTGATTGGGATAAAAAATTAGCATTAAAATGTAATGGAACAGCAAGAATTATGACATTATTTGTTTCTGATGTTATTCCTTGCTATACATTCGATTGCTATTATATGACTTATAATAAAAAGGGAAATTACTATGAATTTGGACCTATTCTAAAATTGACAGGAGAAGAAAAAAAAGTATTAAATAAGATTGAAACTTTTTTAAAGCAAAAGGGTCTTGAATTTGTGGACAAAACGTTTACCGAGAAAAAATACAAAGAACTATATTCTGATACAAATTCAGATGGAAATGCAACTTTATTTGATGTTTTATTTACTGACACAAATTATTATACAACAGAAATTAAACGATTTTGTGAAAAAGAAATAATTGAAAAAAATGGACAACAACTTCGGTGGTCAGAATATTATAATTCAAATGGAACACTAAAAAGAAGAGAAGAATTTAGATGGTCTAAATCAGGCGACTGCTTAAAAATAGTTTATGACAATAAAGAACAAATTGTAAATATTGAAGTAACCAGAAAAAAAATTGGGAGAAAAAAGTGGCAAAAATTCAAATTAGACATTATTGAAACTTTTAAACAAAACGAAAAAAGATAAAACAGAAGCTAACAGGGGTTTGGCAAAATGGGGGCAGAAGTGCTAAATTTGAACATTCGTACTTCTATCAACATTTGTGGTTTATCGAACGTTTGAGCTTCGATTTCCCCCACTTCGCCAAGCCCCAAACCGTTAGTGGAAATTTTAATAACGACACCACGAATGAAAAACAAAATATTGACTTTATTACTTTTACTAACAACATTAACAGCTTGCGGACAAAAGAAAATGGAAAAATAAATATATTACTTGGGACGATTTTGTAGACGGATTTGGCAAAGAAATGGTTTCTGCTGAAGATGTTTTTAATAATATGGTTAAGAACGGTCTTAAAGACAATACTTTGACAAAAATGGACTTCACTTTTGTTTCTGATAAAAAAGAAAATTTAATACGACTTGAAGAATTTATAAAATCACACTATCCTTATAAAGTTCAAGAAGTCAAAAAATTTGAAAACCTTTGGGAAATAAATGGAGAAACAAATGAATTTCCAATGACTGCTGGAAATTTAATGTATTGGGTATTAGATATGTATAAGCGAGGATATGAATTTGATGCGACAATTGATGCTTATGGTGGACTTGCTGACTCAAAAACTGCAAAATTTCCACAAATGGACACCACAAAAGCAGACTATTATTTTGACAAAGGACTTGAATGTTATAACAATGGCGATTTAAGTGGTGCAATTTTTAATTGGACATTGACAATTGAAATTGACCCGAAAGACCCAAACGCATATTATTCAAGAGCCATTGTAAAAAACGAACTTTACACTTGGAAGTCTGCACTCAAAGACTACGACAAAGCAATCGAAATTGCACCCAAATTTGTAAGTGCTTTAATAAATCGTGGTGGACTTAAAGATGAAAATGGAGATTATCAAGGTGCAATTGCTGACTATGAAACAGTTTTGAAACTTGAAAAATTAGAAGCAGAAGAAAAACAACAAGCTTATTTTAATTTAGGAAATACATACTTTAACCTAAAAGATAAAAAGAAAGCTTGTGAAAATTGGAATAAAGCACTAGAAAACGGTGCGGAATATGCAAAAGAACGAATAAATGAACATTGTAAATAAGAAAAACTGCCCATAACAAGGGTTTGGCAAAATAGGGGCAGAAGTGCTAAATTTGAACATTCGTACTTCTATCAACATTAGTGGTTTATTGAACATTTGAGCTTCGAATTCCCCCACTTCGCCAAGCCCCAAAACGTTGTGCGTCACCCTATGAACGACACTACAAACATTCAACATTCAGACAAAATGAAATACGAAATTGACTTACAATCCGAACACAAAAACCTCTTTCTTGAAGCGAGAGAATTTTTGCTTTCGTTTGACGGAATTGAAGAAACCAAAAAGGAAAGAATTACAACTTATTCAGACAAAAATGGTGGAATTTGCCATATGAGAACAATGCCCTATGGAATTGATTTTGGTTTTCTGAAAGGTGCAAAAATGAAAGACAAACTCGGACTTTTGACAGGTGATGGAAAAGCAATTAGAGTTTTACCATTAAAAGAAATGAACAAGGAAGCTGTAAAATATTACATTGACCAAGCGATAGAAATTAACGCAAAGAAATAGAAATGACTTTTAAGCAAATTATTTCGGAACTTCAAAGGTTAGGCGACAAAGACAAAATAGTTCTAAAAGAAAAAAAGTTTGGAATTGTAGCAAACAATTCATTAGGAATTTACCATAACGACTTAAAAGAACTTGCAAAACTAATAGACAAAGACAATCAATTAGCAATTCAACTTTTTGACAGCGGAATTTACGAAGCAAGAATTTTATGTAGCAAACTATACAACATAAGCGACTTGACAGAAAACCTAATGGAAAAATGGGTTGCGACTTTTGAGAATTGGGAAATTTGCGACACCTTTTGTATGGGACTTTTTGCCAAAAGTAAATTTGCCATTTCAAAAGCAATTGAATGGACAGACAGAGAAAATGAATTTGAAAAAAGAGCAGGTTTTACAATAATTGCAGCCTATTGTATGGCTGACAAAAAAGCGAACAATGAAACATTTGAACAATTTTTGCCAATCATAAACAGACATTCAACAGACGACAGAATTTATGTAAAGAAAGCTGTTAATTGGGCATTGAGAAACATTGGAAAACGAAACAAAGATTTGAACAGAAAAGCAATTAAAGTAGCAAATGACTTAATCAAACTTGACAACAAAACTGCAACTTGGATAGCAAAAGACGCATTGAAAGAATTACAAGATGAAAAAGTGAACATACTTGACTACCCAAGAGAAATTTATAGAGCCGAACAAAAGCAAAAAAGGGCGAACCCATAACAACGCTATGGCGAAAGTGGGGCTTCATTGCCAATTTCAACATTCGTGTTTTTTATGTACATTTGTGCTAAATTTAAACATTTGTGCCTTTTAAACCACACCTGCGCCAAGCCCCAAAACGTTCCCTGCTATTTTAACATGACATTTTAAACATAACTATATGCAAAAAAAAATAACATTAAAAGTATTAATCTTTTTAGCTTTTGCTCAAACTGCAAAAGCACAATTCAACTATCCAACAACAAAAGAAATCCCCGTAGTTGACAATTATTTTGGCACCAAAATTACCGACAATTATCGGTGGCTTGAAAACCTGAAGACACTGCTGTTATGACTTGGATTAAAGTACAAGCCGACTTTTCAAATAATCTAATTAACAAAATAAGTGGCAGAGATATTTTACTAAAAAGATTAAAAGAATATCAACAAATGGGTGGTGATGTTTTTGGTAAAATAATTCAGTGTGGCAGCACTTACTATTATGCAAAAACTACAAAAGGGGCAAACCTTAGCAAACTATATTTAAGAATGTTACCCAATGGCAAGGAAGAACTTTTGTTTGACCCAGAAAGTATAGGCAAGAGCACACAACTTATAGATTTTATTGCTGATGATAATGGTAATAAAATAGCAATAAAACTTTCAAGTGGTGGTGCAGAAATTTGCCAGGCAAGAATATTTGATATAAAAACCAAAAAGTTATTAGATGATAATTTTGGTCCAATTTGGAGTGAGTTTCCTATCCAATTTACATCAAATGCTACTGAAATTATTTACACTAAAATGAAAAGTACGGACAATAAAAGTGATGATGTTTTAAAATATATGGATGTGTATTTGCATACAATAGGTACTAATGCTACAAACGATAAACTTTTATTTTCAAGAGAAAAATATAAAGAACTGAATGTATTGCCCGAAAGATTTCCAAGTATTATTGTTTCTGATGACAATAAATATTTATTTTTAAATATAGGTTCAGTAAAAAGAGAATCATTGGTTTATTTTGCACCTGTTGACGAATTGCATAAAGAGAAAATTAATTGGAAGCCCTTAATAAAATATGAAGATGAGATAACCGAGTTTTATCCAATAGGAAATCAACTTTTCTTTTTATCGCATAAAAATGCACCCAAGTTTAAGGTAGGTGTAACCAGTTTACTAAATCCAAATTTTGATAAAGCAAAGATAATTGTAGTAGAAGGCAAAGACGTGATTACCGGTATTCAAAAAACTAAAAACTATATTATTTATGCAACAAGCAATGGACTTACCAAAGAAAAACATTTGATAGACCCTAAAACCTTAATAACTAAAAAATTGCTATTACCTCAAGGAATAAATGGCTCATCGCCTTTTAATGAAACTTCAAACGACAGATTAATTGTATACAATACTAATTGGCTTTCGCCTTATTCGATTTACGAATATGATGTAGCAAAAAATACAATACTTAAAAGTAAATGGTTTGATATGAATGGAAGCTATCCTGATTTTGCAAAAGACATTGCAATTAAAGAAGTTGAAGTAAAAAGTCATGATGGAGTTTTAGTACCACTTTCAATTTTATACCCAAAGAATATTAAATTTGATGGTAATGCTCCCTGCTATCTTACAGGTTATGGTGCTTATGGCAGTTCTTCTCAACCAAGCTTTATTGACATTATGGCAATACTTTTAGAGCAGGGTTGCAGCATTGCTTTTGCACACGTAAGGGGTGGCGGCGAAAAGGGAGAAGAATGGCATCAAGCTGGAATGAAAGCTACAAAACCTAACACTTGAAAGATTTTGTAGCTTGTGCAGAATATTTAATTAAAGAAAATATACATCACCGCAGAAACTAATCGGAGAAGGAATGAGTGCAGGTGGAATATTAATTGGTAGAGCCATTACTGAAAGACCTGATTTGTTTGCAGTAGCAATAGATGAAGTTGGAGTAACAAATGCTTTGTGTCAGAAACTACGCCAAATGGCGACAATCAAATTCCAGAAATGGGGTCAATAAAAGTAGAAGAAGAATGCAAGTCTTTAATAGAAATGGATGCACAAAGCAAAGTGGTTAAAGACACAAAATATCCTGCTGTCTTTGTAAGAAGTGGGATGAATGATGCAAGAGTCGTTCCTTGGATGCCAGCAAAGTTTGCAGCAGTTTTACAAAATAGTACTAGCTCTAATAAACCAGTATTGCTCTATGTAAATTATGGTAATGGACACTTTACATCAGATGTAGATGAAAATTTTAAAGAGTTTGCTGATATGGTAAGCTTTTCGTTGTGGCAAGTTGGACACCCAAGTTTTAAGAAAGCAGACTAAGAAAAATATCAGGCAATATTGGTTCCTATGTAAAGCAGTATTCCCTGTGCAAAGGTAAATAATGCTGCGATATGTATATTTTTTTAGTTCATGTTTTTTTAAATGAAGGGCGCAAAAAAATCTGATAAACCTTTTTTGGCATTTGAAAGAAACATGCAAATTTCATGCAATTTAAACTGTGATTTACGACTGCAGGTTCTTAGAACTTTCTGCCTACTAAGATGCTAAGCAGCTATTTGTACCTTCATTGCACTTTTTTATACCTTTAAAGCTGATTGACGCATCAAATTGAGGGTTTATTTGATATCCTATATATGCAGTTAACTCTGAGTCTAGAATTATTCAAAACTACTGAAATATATACCCTGATAACAGATGTAAACAATACAAAATTATCAGTAAAATTAAAATTAGACAAATTTATTGTAAACATCCTATATTTGTCAACAGTTTTAAATCAATACATATAAAAAAACAACATAATCAATTTCAACTTCATAGCATAAAGCTCTCCTACAAAAAGAAACTTGCGTATATTTCTCGGATAATAGTAGATTGCCGCAAGTTTAATCTTGCGTAAAGCGAATTGTTAGCTGCCATTATTTGACGACAGTGTAATATCAACAAACAAACAAGACAATGAAATATTTTGCTTACGGCTCAAATATGAACAAGGAGAGAATGACAGAGAGAAAAATCAATTTCACTTCACGACAATTTGCAAAACTTGACGGATACAAACTTGTTTTTAACAAAAAAGCAAAAGACGGAAATTATACCTATGCAAACATTATTGTTTCTGACGATGAATTTGTGGAAGGTGTCCTTTACGAGTTTAGCGATGAGGAAATTTCAAAGCTTGACAAAGCTGAAGGTTTTCCTATTCACTACGACAAAATTAAAGTTAATTTAACAGATAAAGAAAACAATTCCGTTAATGCAACAACATACATTGCTAAACAAGATAAATTAGTTAATGGACTTTCTCCAACAAGAGAGTATTTAAATCATATACTTGCAGGTAGAGATATTCTGACTGTATCTTACTTTGAAAAACTTAAACAAGTTCAGACATATGAAAACAAGTAATCTAAAAAAAGAACTAAAATGGTTTATAGAACCTCACCAAGATTTTATTGGGACAGAAGAAGAAATTTTTACACCCAAAAAGGGACTTGGAATTAAGTTTTGGTTTGAAGGAGGATTTGAAGTTGAAGGACAACACAACAAAATTGAAATCAACTTTAACGCAATTAAAAGCGGACTATTAATTTTGGCTATAAGGACAAGTAGTAAAGAACGAATTATTCGGATAGCGACTGAACGAATTATTGCATTTGAGCTTTTGCCAAATAAAAATATTGATAGCGGACTTTCCGACTTGCTTCGTTTGGGTAACGAACAAAGAAATTAAACAGAATGACACCGACTTCAAATAGACAAAATATAACGGCAGCTAACAAGGGTTTGGCAAAATGGGGGCAGAAGTGCTAAATTTGAACTTTCGTACTTCTATCAACATTAGTGGTTTATTGAACATTTGTGCTTCGATTTCCCCCACTTCGCCAAGCCCAAAACCGTTACCAACAATTTAATAAAATGACAATAACGTGAACCAATTATATTCTCTACTAACAATCTGTATGCTAACTTTTTGTGCGACTTTAAAATCGGACAAATTAGTTGACGGGCAAATCGAATTGACAAAGAAAATCTTGAATTTGCTTTGAAAATTGAAGTCGAAAACCTGTAAATTAACCTAAAAGTGGAAAGGTGATTTGTTTAAAATTATCCCCGCATGTATAACATGGAGCAGATAGTTTGTGTTCTGTGAAAATTAAAGTTGTTAACGAAAAAAGTTTAAACATAACACTTATGAAAAATGACAGCATTTTAAAATCCAAAGTTGTCAAAGGAAAATTAAAAAATGGATATTTTGAAATGAAACGTAGAGTATTTTTTATTCCTACAATCTATCTCAACGTATTTAGAACAACTAAATTTAGATTAGGGCTATTAGACAATCAAAGTATAACTACAGAATGACCAAACAAATAAGCATGAAACTGGTTTTCAAAATACCGTTTTTACAAAGAAGAAAAACCTAATTTTAATACAAAAACTAAAATGACGATAAGAAAACGCTGGTAACATGGGTTTTGCAAGATGCGAATGTGGTAAATTAACTTTCGTTTCGCAAAAACATTTGTGGTTTATTCAACATTTGATCTTCGATTTCCCCCACTTCGCCAAGCGCCGGAACGTTATCAGTTACTTTTAAAACACGCGTAATTTGAAAAAATACTCTTTTTTAGTTCTAATAGCAACATTGTTGAAATTTGAAGGCTATTCACAGAATTATAGCTTTAACTTCAATTCAACAGGAAGGCGGGTATGCTTAGTTTCGAGCCAAGTAGATTTAATCAACAAAAACATCAAAATAATTTTCTTAGATTCATTGGCTAATACAAATGAACCATTAGTTGTAAATAGGCGCATTCTAGGCACATCTGCATGGAACAATATAGCAAATTTAACTGCTGGAACAGGGCATTGGATAGATACCAACGTGAACATAGGTGAAATCTGGGAGTATCAGGTAAAACGACAAAACACTTGGAAATTTGGCGGCGGCTCTTACGACGCAACTGGCTATACCTTAGGTGTTTTATTAAATGATAACACAAACTTCAAAGGGCAAATGATTTTATTGGTAGCTAATGACATTCCTGTAAATCTATCTGCAAAATATCTTCGTTTAAAGCAAGAACTTACCAATGATGGTTGGTTTGTAAATGAACTAATTGTTCCAAAAGCAACGAATTGGAATAGTGGCAATGATGTTATTGCAATAAAAAATCAAATTCAGAGCATCTATAATAACGCCCCTAGTAATGATAAACCTAAATCGCTTTTTATTTTAGGACATGTGCCAATGCCTCGTTGTGGTTCTACTAACGTCGTAGCACCTGATGACCATAGTCAAAATACAGGCGCTAGAGGATGTGATGGTTTTTATGCCGATATAGATGGTATTTACACAGATACCGCCACTTATAATCCCAGTGGACTTTCAACACCCTTGGCTATAAACTTACCCAATGACTTTAAATGGGATCAAGACTTTTTCCCTCCTGATGTAGAAATGACTTTTGGTCGCCTCGATTTTGCCGATCTAACAGAAATAAGCAGTAATGAAACTGCTTTAATTGAAACTTATTTAGACAGATTGAGCAACTACAAAAATGTAAATAATGGTTATTATATGGGTGAAAATTCAGCTTTTTATTTTGGGTATAATAACTCAAACGATGGCACTTATCGCTCACTATTGAATATCTCAATACCACAAAATGTTTATCAGAAAAGATAGTTCTAATCATAATCAATGGGTACAAAACAACGGACCTTTTAAAATTTATATGCAAAATATTTCAACACCAGCAATAGGTGATTGGCAAACTTATGGTATGAATGCAACCGTTTACTCAAGCGACCAAAGTTATGGGGTTTCGGAGATGTACCTCAAACCTAGTGGTGCATATAGTCGTATTCGCGCTTTATTAGGGATAAACTCTAAATGCCTAATAGCTGTATGGACAACAACAGGGATGAATATTTTTCACCAAGCTTGCAGTGGTCAATCTATTGGAGAATCTATGAAAACTATATTAAATCATAACAATAGTAATCAATATCTTGAAAAGCCGCCGCAACAATACGACACACCTGATTGGTGGAATAGGACACATTTTGAAATCTGGGGCGACCCTACTATTAACCTTTTTCAAGTAAAGCCTATTTCAAATTTAAAATTGGATAATGTAAATAATAGCGCAGTATTGCAATGGACGGCATCTACGGACAATAATATTGTTGGTTACCATATTTATAAATCAAATTCAGCGTTAGGTATTTTTCAAAAGATTACTAATTCCTTAGTTGTTGATACCTTTTTTCAAATAACTAATTATGTTAACACCAACTGGTATATGGTAAAAGCCATTAAAATTATCGAATCTGGTTGTGGTAAATTCCTTCACCCTAGTTTAGGTGTAAAAATCCAAAAAAACTTGGCACTTAGTATAAACCCTAATGAATTTAAGGAAATAATTGCTGTTTTTCCTAATCCTACAAGTTCAATAGCATATATTGAATCCGATAAAATTATAGGTGAAATAGTGGTTTTTAATGTTTTGGGACAACCTATAATAAAACTTAATGTAAATGCGAAAGAATCAAAATTAGATTTAACAAATTATGAAAATGGCATATATTATCTCGTAATTTATTATAAAAAAGGCGGACAAAAGGTGAGAAAGATTATAAAAAGCAACTGATAACATGGGTTTGCCAAAAGTGGGGCAAAAGTGCAAGCTTCAACATTTTGAATTCTATTGAGCGTTATCGTAAATTTGAACATTCGTATTTCAAATTCCTCACCTTCGGCAAGCCCCAAAACCTTAGCATAATTTTGAAGAGAGTAATTTTATAGTAACATTTTTTTATCGACACATTGAAGCAGAAGATTTGACAGACAATAATGGATAAGTTGACATTTTGATAAAATCAAAAAAGGTGAGACAGAACCAGCCCCCCTCGGGGGGGGTTTTCCCCCCCCCCCGTTAAAATTTGTTGGACCAGGGCCCTCCGGTTTCCCCCTAGAACCGATGTTTAGAAAAGATTTTCGTTGCAATTTCCACTAGTGAAAACAGAAATATGTTAAAGACAGTATCACTATAAACACGAAGTATTCGACAGAAATTTTAGACTAAAGAAAAGAAATTTAGGAGAAAATTTCAAAAACTCCTATATCGAAAAACTTGTAGACTTTCAGAGAAGGAATCGTCAAAATTGAACAAACAAAAATAACACATTTGCTCAAACCATTAGACGCTTGCAAGAACAAGATAGAAATGAAAAGATACAGACAGTCAAGATTTGGTTTGAATGGCAAGTGGAGAATAAAATTAGGACAAAGGACACTTATGGCGACATAATCCACCAATTGTATTTACAGAATTGACAAACTTTTGATATGTTAGGAACAAAAGACTCAGTTCCCATTGACGACTATTTAAGAACTTACAACAAAACAAAAATTCACATCAAATCATACATTGGAAAACTTCAAAATAAACAGGACAACCGTTATGAAATTCAGACAATAGCAAAGAGGACACACAATCTGCACTGGGTTTGCAAAATAACGCAAGAGCTGGACAAATTATAAAGTTGCTCTTTGTATTCGGACAAGCCAAGTTTGGAGGCAGCTTAAAAACGACACCACACGGCATACGACTTTGCTCCATAGGTTGATTAATTGTCGACACCAATTTTGACCAAACAGTATCGGTTTGAAACCGTTGCGAGTTGAAATTAGACACCAAGAAGACACGAACAACATTAAATGACTAATATACTTAATGAGAAAAGATTTGCTTAAAAGCGAAATTAATTCAAATTGACCCAAAAGGAATTGGTTGCTGACCAAGACAAAATTGAAACAAATCAAACGTCATATTTGGACTGAGATCAAAATCAAGACCCCGACCAAGAGACAAAATACACAAACTGAGCAATTAGCGAGAAATTGCCGATTTGTGGAAAATAATTGACGAATTGAAAAAACAACCAACGAAAAGCGACGCATAAAAGGGTTTGCCAAAATGGAGGCAGAAGTACTACATTTGAGCATTCGTACATTTATCACCATTAGTGGATTATTAAACATTTGTGCTTCGATTTCCCCCAATTCGGCAAGCCCAAAACAGTTATCTGCCATTTTAAAGCGACAATCTACAAATTATGAATAGACTTATTTTATCTCTTTTATTTTTTATCGTTCGGACAATTGCTTTTGGACAAAATTGTAAATGTGACAGCACTTTTCAAATCGTAAAACATCATATAGAAACGAACTATGCAGGTTGGTTTGACAAAACAAAACAATTTGACAAAGCCAAATTTCTTGAAATAACTAATGAGGTAACTTTAAATACAAAGGTTATTTCAAATGACAGTTTATGCCACAAAGAAATTAAAAAATATGTAAATTATTTTCAGGATGGACATTTGCATTTAAATCTTAATAGACCTAAGTTTCAGGTGACAAATAACAACAAGCCAATTGTTATAGAAAAAATTGGAATAAGTGAAACAGAAATGTTAACATATTTTAAATCTTTAAAACAGTTAGACAAAGTTGAAGGAATATGGGAAAACAATAATTATAAAATTGGAATTATAAAATCCAAGGCAAATCCAAATATTTTTAATGGTATCATCATTTCATCCAAAAACGAAAATTGGATGGCAGGAGAAGTAAAATTAGTTGCAGAAAAAAATAAAAGTAATTCCTATAAACTTAAATTTATTACAGGCGACAAAGCAGAAACAATAGAAAACAGCATTGTATTTTTTAAAAATATTTTGGATGCACAAGATTTAATTTTATCAAGAGTATTTCCTGTAAGCAATGACCTTGTTTCCATTGATGATTACACATTAGAAACTGACCCTACCAATCCAAAATTAAGTTTTCCTAAAAAAGATATAGCTCTGTGGACATTCCCAAATTTGTACCCACAAAATATGGATGTAGTAAAACTACTTTTGAAAAAAAACAAATCAAAACTTGAAACCACAAAAAATTGGATAATTGATTTAAGAGGCAACGAGGGCGGAGATGTAAGAGTTGGAAATTTGTTACTACCCTATTTATATACAAAGCCAATTGTATGGAGCAATGAGTTTTCAAGACTTTCGGAAGATAATTTTAATAAATGGTTTAGTACTTATATCAAGGATTATTATGAAACACTTTCAAAAGAAAAACAACAACAATTAGACAGTGTATTTGCGGTTACTAAAACTCATTTTGGACAATTTGGAAATTGGGACAATGAAAATAAAATTGCAGATACCATAACATTTGAAAAGAAAATGAAAACTCCTGAAAAAGTTGTTTTACTAATTGACAAAAATACATTTAGTAGTGGCGAATTATTTACAATTTTAGCAAGACAAAGCGACAAAGTAATAGTAATGGGTGAAAAAACTACAGGTTGTATTGATTATGGAAATGTAATGACCTATAAAACAAATTGCTCCAGCATTTCTTTATCACTTCCATCATCCAGAAACAATTGGCTTGACCAAGGAATTTCTATTGACAGAGACAAAGTACAACCAGATATTTATATACCAAAGAATATAAAAAATTGGGTTGACTATTCTTATAATAAAATGAAGGAACAAACTAAAAAAAACGGCAGGTAACATTAGGTTTGGCTATAGCAGGGGCTTGACAATCAGCTTTAGTTCAGGCTCGACGTTTTTCAATTTGGCTTTTAGTTCATAACTTCAACAAAATATTTTCAATTTGGCTGCGGTTACGGGCTGACAATTATAAAATCCCCTACCATTGCCAATCCCTGCTCGTTAGCTGCTACTTTATGACAGACCGATTAAACATAGAGAAAATGAAAATTTACAATTCGTATGGTAGCGACATTGACGGAAATTGTAGAAATAATAGACCAAAAGAAATAGATGTTTTTGGAGACTGCTTGGATACAACTTGGTCACTAATTTCAAACAAACTTCAAGACATAGAATTAATTTCTAAAAGACTAACTTCATTTGACTACACGAAAAAAAACTTTGACAAAGTTATATGAAAAATCAGATGCTGAAACTTATAAACTTTTTGTAGACAAAATTCCATTTTATATTGACTTCCAAAAAATAAAACATATTTTAGAAACTATTAAAAGTTGGACAATAGATGAAACAGATACAGTTTGGGCAGGTTATGACAACGGCAATGAATTTTTAATGGACTTGAATGCAGACATTGAAAAAATTAAATTTTGCGACTTTGATACATTGGACAAACTTAATATGGAATTTGCACCGACTTCGACATTCCAAGAAATATCTTTATCAAATGGTTGGGCTGACGAATACATAAAACTTGCGGAACAGTTTGATAAACTATATGTAAACATAAAAAGTCAGAAGACGACTGAAAACAAAAAAGAATGGTGGAAATTTTGGTAAACAACAAAATCGATTACAAAAAGCAGCAGCTAACAAGGGTTTGCCAAAATGGGAGCAGAAGTGCTAAATTGAACATTAGTAATTCTATTTAGCATTGGTGCAAAACAGAACATTTGAGCTTCGATTTCCTCCAACTTCGCAAAGCCCAGAACCGTTATGTGCAACCTTAAAGATGACACTCAAAAAATGAAAGATAATTTTTCAACAAATTCGGACAAATACGCAAAATATCGCCCGAAATATCCGAGTGACTTTTTTGAATATCTGAACTCTATTTTACCGAACAAAAAAAACTCTTGGGATTGTGGAACGGGAAATGGACAAGTAGCTTGTGAATTAGCCAAAATTTTTGAAAATGTTTTTGCTACAGATATTAGCCAAGCACAAATTGACAATGCCATAAAAGCCAAAAATATATGTTATTCTGTTCAACCAGCTGAAACAACAAATTTCGACAACGGAAAATTTGACTTAATTGTTGTTGCACAAGCCATTCATTGGTTTGACTTTGACAAGTTTTACGCAGAAGTAAAACGAACAGTAAAAAACAACGCTTTACTTTGTGTAGTTGGTTATAGTCGAGTAAAGATTAATGAACAAATTGACAATCTTATTACAGATTTTTACACGAATATAATAGGTTCATATTGGGACAAAGAAAGAAAATATATTGACGAAAATTATACGACTATTCCCTTTCCGTTTGACGAAATTCAAACCCCAAATTTTGTAAATAGTCAAAATTGGACATTAGAACATTTAATCGGATATTTGAATACTTGGTCAGCCGTAAAACATTTTATCAAAAAGAACAATTACAATCCAATTGATATATTGCAAAAAGATATTGAACAGCATTGGAGCAACGAACTTACTAAAGAAGTTCATTTTCCACTTCTTTTACGAATAGGACGAATAACTAAATAATAAAAAAGGCAGCACATAACATGGGTTTGCCAAAATGGGAGCAGAAATGCTAAATTTGGGCATTAGTACTTCTATCAACATTAATGGTTTATTGAACATTTGTGCTTCGATTTCTCCCACTATGCCAAGCCCCAAACCGTTAGTGGCAATTACCGACTACCTTATATGAAAACAGAAGATAAATTTCCAGAAGTAAATATATACACAGACGGTGGAGCAGAGCCAAATCCAGGCAAAGGCGGCTTTGGAGTTATAATGACTTATAAAGGACACAAAAAAGAATTTAGTCAAGGTTACTTATTGACAACAAATAACCGAATGGAATTAATGGGAATAATTTTTGGTTTAGAACAATTGAAAAAGCCTTCAATTATTAATATTTATTCAGACTCTAAATATGTTGTAGATGGAATTTCCAAAGGTTGGGCAGAAAGATGGAAATCTAAAAATTGGTTTAGGACAAGAAGTGTAAAAGCAAGCAACTATGACTTATGGGAAAAATTATTAGACTTAATTTCAAAACAGAAAAGCGTAACATTCAATTGGGTTAAAGGACACGATGGACATACTGAAAATGAAAGGTGTGACGAATTAGCGGATATTGCTCTAAATGGCAAAGAACTTCTTGAAGATTTTGGATATGAGTCTACCTCTGAAACGACAAGTAATTCGGAAAATCCTGAACTAGAAAACCATTCTTACAATAAAGGTAAGATATTAAATGAAGGTGACATTTGTAGGAAATGTAACACACCAGTAATAAAAAAGCAGACCAAGAAAAAAAGTTTAAAGCCAAACCAAGAATATTATTTTGAATACTACCTTTTGTGCCCTAATTGTAAGAAGATGTATATGGTTGAATCAGCAAAAAAGTTTGGTAATGAGAGAGACAATCAACTCTTTTCCTAAAATACTGTTGCTAACAAGGGTTTGCCAAAAATGAAAAAGAACTGCAAAGTTGAGCATTTGGAATTCTATTGAACAATATCGTAAATTTGAGCATTAGTAATTTAAAATCGCACTTCGGCAAGTCAAAACCGTTGTTCGTCATGCTAAAAAAACTAGAGTTCAATTAATCAATTTTTAGAATCGACATAAAAAATGCTTTTTAATTCAATTGAATTTGTAATTTTCTTACCTATAGTTTTTATTTTCTATTGGTTCGCAACAAACAAAAGCCTGCAACTTCAAAATTTCTTGTTGCTAGTAGCAAGTTACTTTTTTTATGCTTGTTGGGACTGGCGTTTTATGTTTTTGCTAATGTTTTCAACACTTCTTGACTATTTCACAGGATTGAAAATGCAGAGTGCGGAAAATCAAAAATGGAAACGATTTTGGTTTTGGTTAAGTGTAATTATAAACCTTGGCTTTCTTGCGGTTTTTAAATACTATAACTTTTTTGCTGAATCTTTTTCAGATGCCATTTCTCATTTGGGATTAAAAGTCAATCCGAGTACACTAAATATTATTCTTCCGGTCGGTATTTCATTCTACACCTTTCATGGACTTTCGTATGTAATAGATATCTACAAGGACAGAATCAAAGCAGAAAAAAGCTTTGTTGATTATGCAGTTTTTGTAAGTTTCTTTCCTTTACTAGTTGCTGGACCAATAGAAAGAGCAACTCACTTATTACCTCAAATAAAAAAAGAAAGAATTTTTGACTACACAAAAGCAGTTGATGGCTTACGACAAATACTGTGGGGACTTTTTAAGAAAATTGTAATCGCAGATAATTGTGCAGAATATGCTAACCAAATTTTTAATAATTCTACCGACCATTCAGGAAGTACTTTAGTTTTAGGAGCACTATTTTTCACGTTTCAGATTTATGGAGATTTTTCAGGTTATTCAGACATAGCTTTAGGTACTGCAAGACTTTTTGGAATTGACTTATTACGAAACTTTGCTTTTCCATATTTTTCTAGAGACATCGCTGAATTTTGGAGACGTTGGCATATTTCGCTTTCGTCTTGGTTTAAAGATTACTTGTATATCCCATTGGGCGGAAGCAAAGGAGGCAATTGGATGCGTGTTCGCAATACATTTATCATTTTTATAGTTAGTGGATTCTGGCACGGTGCGAATTGGACTTTCATAGTTTGGGGCGCATTGAATGCCCTTTTTATTATGCCGTCCATCATTATGAAAACAAACAGAAATAACTTGGAAACAGTTGCGCAAGGAAACTTATTTCCGACTACAAAAGAATTAGTCCAAATGTCAATTACTTTTGCTCTGGCAGTTTTTGCATGGATTTTTTTCAGAGCAGAAAGCATGACACATGCAACTTCTTATGTTTTAGGTATTTTTTCAAAATCATTATTTAGTATTCCAGCAATCCGACCTTATTATCTTGTTATATTGTTAGTCATTTTTATGTTGATTGAGTGGGTGGGTAGAGAAGAGCAATATGCTATCGGTAAATTAGGATTAAAGTGGAAAAGCCCATTTAGATATGCTCTATACTATGCCATTATAATTGCTATATTTTGGTTTGCTGGTAAAGAACAACAATTTCTTTATTTTCAATTTTAAGCAATGAGGAAATTTATATATAAGACATCATTTTTTTTTGCACCATTTATACTATTGTATTTTATATCAATAATTCTTTATAGTGACACTGAATCCCCTGACCTTTTAAGGATTGGCTATATACCAAATATTTACAATGGCTATCGCACTAAATTTCAACTTTCTATAAACGAGAAATTTGATAAATTGTCAAATACTAAAAAGAATAAATATAAAATATTAACTATTGGTGACTCATTCTCTGAACAGGCCGGTTTTGGTTACAAAAATATATTAGCTAATGACTTTAGTGTTTTACATGTAGACAGATTTATTTCAAATAATCAAATTCAAACATTGATAAATTTAGCAAATGGAGATTTTTTTGACACCTATAATGTAGAATATGTAATACTTCAAAATGTCGAAAGAAATATTATTAACAATACCAAAAACATTCGCATAAATGACAAAATAATGCTCTGTGAAATTGATTCATTAATTTTTAATCATAAAATAAAAGAGGTTGACTATTCTTACAATTTTTTTTCCAAAGCCACAGTAAAATTTCCGCTCTACCACATACCTAAATTCTTCTTTCAGAAGAATTATCTTTCAAACGAAACAGTTTATAATATTGAACTAAATACTCATTCTTTATTTAGCAATAATTCAAATAAATTACTTTTTTATCATAAAGAACTTAAATCAACTGACAAAAATAATGTAAAAGAAAATATTGAGAGTTTAAACATATTATTGAATACAATAGATCAGAAACTCCGTCAAAGAAATATTAAATTAATTGTATTACCCACCCCTGATAAATACGATTTATATTATGATTATATTACCGAAAAAAAGGACCTTACAAAACCTATATTCTTTAACCTTCTGAAAGCTACAACTAAAGATTATATATATATAGATGCAAAGGAAATTTTAGCTTCAAAAATAAAATATGAACAAGATATTTATTTCTACGATGACACTCATTGGTCACCTGTTGCCTCAAAAATAATAGCGGACAATATCAAAAGTGAAATAGTAGAAAGCAACAATAGCACGAACGCACAACAGGAGTTTGTCAAAAAATCGGGTTCAGTGCTTAAATGAAACTTTATGCTTCCTATCAAGTTCAGATAGGCAGTTTAGTGTTTCGAAATCCGCTTCTTCCCCAAGCCCCAGACCGTTATCGGTCATTGTATCGAAAAAACCCAAAATTACAAACTTACAAATTGAATTATGACACAGCATGAAATTATAATACTTAACTTTGAAGAAATTAGAAGATGAAGTATAAAACTTTGGAAAGGGATTACTAAAGAAAATTATTTTTGGAGAACCGAAAGTAATGCAATGAAATGCCTTGAGATAGCAAGACACGTTTTAGAAGGTGAACACTTATTTCATGTGATAGTTAATAGAAGAGGAAATTTAGGCGACTATGTTTCACCTTGGGCTACCAGAGCATAAACAGACTTGCAAGCTGAGCTTGATTTTGCCAAACCATTTCGCATGGCTTTTATAGAAACGATAAAAGAATTCAGTCCGACAGACTTTTCAACAATTGAAATTATTCGCACAGAAAAAGGACAACGCAGAAAACTTGAAGATTATCTACAACGAATTGCGTATCACGAGGTAGTTCACACTGGACAACTGCTTTCAAATTTACGAACAATTGGGCTTGAAAGACCTCAAATATGGGACTAATAAACGGACAAAAAACAACGAACCTACAAACAATTTCTCAACGACTTAAAAATTAAAAATTATAAGCAATGCATACTCCAAAAAAATAATTTAATGCAGACTCAGTTTAAAATTTTACATAAGACAACAATTATTGCCAAATTATTAAGAAATTTACCAAATATTACTAAATTAAAATCATGGATAAATTAGATTTGACAAAAAAGTATAAGACTTATTATACAGCTAAAACCAAACCAGAATTGGTTCAAATTGAAGTTGCTCAATTCATTTCCATTTGTGGTAAAGGCGACCCAAATGATAAACCGTTTTCAGACAACATTGAAGCATTATATTCAACAGCTTATACATTAAAGTTTATTTATAAAGCGATCGATAAGGATTTTGTGGTTTCAAAATTGGAAGGACTTTGGTGGTTTGACGAAGCGAAATATACCGGGAAAGATATGGTTACAACTACTGTCGAAGTTCCAAGAAGCGAATGGGAATATAGACTGCTTATTAGACTTCCCGACTTCGTTACTAAACAAGAACTTGAAAAAGCGAAAGAAACAGTATTGTCCAAAAAGGGTATTCAACTTGCGAAACATATTGAATTTCATGAAATGACAGAAGGTAAATGTGTTCAAATGTTACACCTTGGACCTTTTTCTACCGAACCTGCAACCTTAAAACAAATTCAGAATTTTTGTGAGACAAACGCTCTTACCAAAAATGGATTTCATCATGAAATATATTTATCAGATTTCAGAAAAACAGAATCAGATAAGCTAAAAACGATCTTAAGAGAACCAGTAAAATAAAACTATAGAATACTCCACCTGAGCTAAAAGCAGACAAAGAAAATTTTCAACTTTCTCTAGTTGGATACAATAAAGAACAAAAAATGATTTATACCAAATTAGTGGGAAATCTTGATGATGGTAATTTAATAGTAGAAATTCTTGAGACTGAAAAAGATAAAGATTTTCTACACGCGAGAAATTCTGAAGCCTGTTGTTTTATTTGTAAAATTGAAAGACATTAAATTATGCATATACCTAAAACATTCGAAATTACCGACTACAAAATTATTGAACAATTTATAAAAGAAAATGGCTTTGCTACTTTAATTACTAATGGTTCAGCATTTCCAACAGGAACACATATTCCTTTAGAATTAGAAGAAAATGAAAAGTCAGAAAAAATATTAGCAGGTCACATTTCAAAAGCTAATCCACAATGGCAAGAATTTGAAAACAATCCAAATGTATTGGTTATATTTCTATCACCTATCAATCACTATATATCTTCTTCTTGGTACAATCATCCAAATGCACCAACTTGGAATTATTTGAGTATACATATAAGTGGGAAAATAAAAGTGATAAAAGGAGAAGAACTATGGAAATCAGTTAGCCGTTTAACAGACAGATATGAACAAAACTCTAAAAACCCAGTTTCATTGGACAAATTACCTCCTTCTGTTCAAAAACAGATAAATGGTATTGTAGGATTTGAAATAAGCATTATCAAAATTGATGCACAATTTAAGTTGAGTCAAAACAGAACTGAGGAAGACTTTAAAAATATAATTGATGAATTGCAATTAAGTAATGAACTTGGAGCAAAACTTATGGCTGATGTAATGGAAAGACAAAAACAAAATTTAAAAAATTAATAAAATAGGCGAAAGTCTAAAATATATTTGCCAAAATGAGAGCAAAAGTACTAAATTTGAACATTCGTGCCGCTACCAACATTTGTGGTTTTTAGAATAGTTGTGCTTCGATTTTCCTCACTTCGCAAATCCCAAAACCGTTAGCGGGAATACGACCGAACCGCGTAGACGAATCAATAATAAACGAAATGAAAAAAAGATTTTTAAAATTGGAAAAGATATATATCTGAAGTTGGACAAATGTGGTTTACGGAAGAATATTTTCCGAAATCAGATTTAGAAGCAATTAAAATTCCAACTTTGATTATTTATGGAGACAGAGATATGTATACATTAGAACACGGAATTGAAATAAAAAATGCAATATTAAATAGTCAATTTTGTGTAATTCCAAATTGCTCACACATGGTATTTAGAGAAAAACCAAAACTATTTGCAAAACTTGCTCAGATATTTTTAAACGAAAAAAAATAGAAAATAAGCACTTCCACCAACAAGCGTATGCAAGATTGTGAATTTTATAGTAATTACACATTTACATTTCGCAAGAAATTTTAACTTTGCTAGAAAATAATCTGTTCCGAAGTTCGCAATTTCACCAAGCGCCGGAACATAAGTGGTAACTTTACAACAGACCGGATATGCAAGAACAGAGAAATATTATTGAATGTTACAACAAGACCGCTGAAAACTATGCTGACAAATTCTTAAATGAACTTGACCACAAACATTTTGATAGGATTATATTGACGGCTTTTTGCGAACAAAACAAAAATAAAGGGCAACTAATAGATTTTGGTTGTGGACCAGGACAGACAACTTATTTTATTTACAAATGTGGGCTTGAAAATGTTATAGGTACTGACCTTTCGGACGAAATGGTAAAAGTTGCTAAACGACACAATCCAAAAATCAATTTTGAACAAGCTGACCTACTAAATCTAAAATATAAAGAAAATACTTTGGGTTCTGCAATTGCATTTTATGCAATTGTGCATTTTGATTATAGTCAAATCAAAACTGCTTTGACAGAAGTACACCGTATTTTAGTTGATAAAGGAGAATTTATGTTTAGCTTTCATATTGGAAATGAAATCGTACACCTCGACAACTTTTTAGATAAAGAAGTAAATATAAAGTTTCAATTTTTTGAAGTTGACAGGATAAAAGCATTAATTGAAGAAGTAGGATTTGAAATTGTTGACATCCTTAAACGGCAACCTTATGAAACTGAACATCAAACCGAAAGAGCATATATTTGGACAAGAAAAAACATTCACTAACCTGAGTTCGACAAAAGTGTGGCTAAATAGCAGGTTTGAGCTTTTGGAATTCTATTGAACATTGTCGTAAATTTGAGAAATAGTTTTTCAAACTCCCCTACTCTATCAAGCCCAAAACAAATAGACGTCAATGTATGCCGACAACTCATAAACAACAATTAAACAAAAGAATATGCAAGATTTAAAAATAAACAAAAATGAACAATTAGAAGTTTTTGCTTCGCCAACTTCATCAAACACCGACTTTGACTTTTACATAGGCAAGTGGAATATTCGTAACAGAAAACGTAAAGAACGACTAAACAATTGTGACGAATGGATAGAGTTTAATTCAACTGACGACACCTCACCCTTGTTAAAAGGTTTTGCCAATATGAATAAATTTTCTGCCACATTTGCCGGAGAAGTATTTGAAGGAATTGCAATCAGACTATTTAACCCACAAACAAAATTGTGGAGCATTTATTGGGCAGACAGTAACGCAGTTTCTTTTGACCCTCCAATGGTTGGCTCATTTGACGGAACTATCGGAAAATTCTATTGCAAAGACAAGTTCAAAGGACAGGACATTATTGTATTATTTCATTGGGACAAAACTGACATTGACAATCCAATTTGGAGTCAGGCATTTTCAACAGACAATGGAATAACTTGGGAATGGAATTGGTATATGTATGCAAACAGAATAAAATGATAACAGAAATAAGAATTTATAAATTCAAAACAAATTCGTCAGAGATTTTTTTTAAAGTTTTTACAGAACAATCATTGCCAATGATGAAACGTTGGAAAATTAATGTTGTCGACTTTGGTTTTTCTCTTATTGACAAAGAAAGTTTTTATTTAATTCGTAGTTACGAAAGCGTAGAGCAACGTAAAGAAAGCCAAGACGCTTTTTACGGAAGTAATGAATGGATTAGCGGACCAGAAAAAGAGATAATGAGTTGCATTGATACTTACAACACAGTTGTAATAAACAACGCGACATTTTTATCTAAATTAAATGAAAGAAAAAGAACAAAGAACGGCTAACTAAGGCAAAATGGGGAAAAAAGTGCTTAATTAAATATTTGTAATTCTAATGAATATTTGTACTAAATTTGAACCTTGTATTTCAAATTGCCAAGCTTCGTCAAGCTCCAAATCATAATGCGCCATATTACCGAACCACCAGCATCAATGACAAACAAAATAGAAAGTAACCAAAGGTTCGGAAAAGTAACATATATCGCAGAAAAAATGCACCGCGAAAATGGTGTAAACGAAAGTCTCATTATAGTCGAAAACGATCTAAAACAAAATTAAATATGAATGCCATTTTAAATAACAAACATTATTTCTATCTACTTTTGACAATACTTGGCGGAGGACTAACTTTTTATTTTGCCTTGCTTGGTATTATCGAACACAAAGGTAATTTTGACAGTATCGAGTTTATTACGAGTACTTGGACAGATAATTATTACGCAAAAAGTTTAAGTTTCGATTTTTGGACGGGTACAATTGCGGGGACATTTTTTATTCTCTTGGAGGGACTTCGGCTAAAAATGAAAAGAGTTTGGCTATATCTATTCTTAACTGTATTCATTGCTTATGCATTTGGCTTCCCCTTATTTTTGTTCATTAGAGAACTTCATTTGAGAAGACAGCTATAAAAAAATACGACACATAACATTTTAATATTTAGCCGTAAAGAGAAAGCCCAAAGCTAAGAATTCTAAAGCTAATCTTTACCTACAGGCAAAGTTAAATATAAAAACGCAAAGGGCTTTTTTCTAAGAAACTTCTAGATTATCTCTCAGTTCTCTCATTAGATGTATCTTGTACACATCTAGAATTAATTAAGACTCAAAACTTCGTTTTTTGGTTATGTTTATTAAATTTCAAATTTTAACCTACACTACTATTTCACAATTAAATCTAAATTCCTATTTTTATAGATAAAAGCATCATACACACTACGCATAGGAATATGAATTACAAAGATTTTCTCTTTATACTTACCCATTATGGATTCTCTTAATTTAAAAGAATAAACAAGTTACTAGTTTGATTTTGGCAACTACTTTCCTTTGAGTTAGCTGCCATTTTACACAGACATTATAAAATGAAAAAGACAAGAATTTTAATCGCAGGAATTGGAGGAGTTGGTGGCTACTTTGGCGGACTACTTGCAAAACATTTTTATCAAAGCAAGGAAGTAGAAATTATATTCTATGCAAGAGGAAAACACCTTCAAGAAATACAAAAAAATGGACTAATGGTTACAAAAGGTGACAATGGATTTATTGCAATTCCCACATTAGCAACGGATAATCCAAATGAAATTAGAATCGTTGACTTTATTATCCTGTGTACAAAAAGTTACGACATTGAAACTGTAATAGAACAGTTGGCAGTTTGTCAGAATAAAGACACAATTATTTTGCCTTTACTCAATGGTGTTGATAGTAAAGACCGCATAAAAAGTATATTACCAAATAACCTAATTTTAGACGGTTGTGCTTATATAGTTTCTCGTTTGACCCAAGCTGGGAAAATTGAAAATTTAGCAAATATAGAAACTGTATATTTTGGGCTTGATCATTTTGAAAGTGAAAAATTAAATTTGCTTGAAACACTTTTTAAACAAGCAAACATAAATGCAACACTTTCAAAAAATATTTCTTCGATTATTTGGGAGAAATTTATTTATATATCACCGACAGCGACAGCAACAAGCTATTTCGACAGCTCTATAGGCGAAATACTAGCAGACCCTAAAAAGCTAGAAATAATTCTTCAACTCATTGAAGAAGTTAAACAAATTGCAACTGCAAAAAACATAAGTATTTCTGACGATATTACTAATTTGACACTGAAAAAATTAAAAAATCTACCTTTTGAAACAACATCTTCTATGCACTCAGACTTTAAGTCAAAAAAATCAAACACAGAATTAAAATCTTTAACAGAATACATTGTAACTGAAGGAAAAAAACATCAAATATTGACCTTGACATTTGAAAGACTTTTAACAGAACTTAAAAAAAAGGCAGCAAACATG
Organism: Saprospiraceae bacterium; assembly: GCA_016722295.1. Taxonomy (GTDB): domain Bacteria; phylum Bacteroidota; class Bacteroidia; order Chitinophagales; family Saprospiraceae; genus Vicinibacter. Next base: position 211,073 of record JADKGL010000029.1, on the reverse strand, counting down.
CATCTCAAAAGTGGGGCAGAATTTAAAACTTTTTTATTCCTTCGAAGCAGATTGACGCATCAAATTGAGGGATGATTATATATCCTGTATATGCAGTTAACTCTGAGTCTTAAATCACTCAAAACTACTGAAATTTATACCCCGATAACAGAAGTAAACAATACAAAATAATCAGTAAAATTAAAATTAGACAAATTTATTGTAAATATCCTATATTTGTCAACAGTTTTAAATCAATACATATGAAAAAACAACATAACCAATTTCAACTTCATAGCATAAAGCTCTCCCACAAAAAGAAACTTGCGTATATTTCTCGGATAATAGTAGATTGCCGCAAGTTTAAACTTGCGTAAAGCGAGATGTTAAACACAAATTAAAAAAAAATTATGAAATCAAAGATAACTTTATTAGCAATTTTACTTATGTTGCAATTTGATTTAATAATTGCGCAACCATATCAGGTATATGCACCTAAATATAGTATCATGGCGGGAGCATATAATCATGACCTTTTATTACAACTGTATACGGAATCTAATAATGTCAGAATATTTTATACGACAGATAGTTCTACTCCGGATACAACAAGCAATTTATATACTTTACCGATATTAATTTCGGGTGATGAAACTATTTTTAGAATCAAAGCTGTAACAATTGATAGTGCTAATCAATATAGCTCCATAACCAGTTCTTATTATAGAATTGACTATTCTTATGATACTACAGTCTTTTTGACAAATTTATCGATTATCGATTATCAAAATTATTTAACGGGTCATTGGATAGGAAGTATTGTGAATCCCTGGACTCCACCATACAATGTTGATCTAACGGTTCAAATTGATGGACATTATTCATCTCATGCAATATCTTGTTATAAATATTTTAATGGTTCTGAAGTTTGTTATCCTACTGCTTTTTATTATGGAACTGATAATGATTATCCAGATAAGAAAATAACAGTTTTAAATGTAAATTACTTGGGAATTGCAAATGGTGATATGCTAATTCGCTATGATAATTTTTCAACAACAAATGATGAGCTCAGAACGATAAAGTTTTATAATAGTGGCAATGTTTTTAAACTTGAACAGTGGCACTTTGGCACATACGGACCTTTAGAATACATATTTACTCGTATAGATTCCATGATTTTAACAGGGTTAAAACCCAATGTTGAAAATAGAATTTCATTGTATCCTAATCCAGTCAAAGATAAAATGACTATTGAAATTAATGATAACAATGGGTTCATCAAAATCGAAATTAGAGATATCTTTGGAACGCTGAAATTATCTGAAATAAATAAAAACAATCAAGATTGCATTAATGTTTCAAGTTTACCAAATGGTATTTATTTTTTGAGTATTACTAATAATTCAGGGAATCAATATAACACAAGATTTATAAAAACCGAATAAACTGTGTTTAACAGCACCTACCCAAAAGTGGCGATACAGTGATTAAATCATGCTTTGTGCTTCTATCAAAGTTTCTGCTTTGTTAACAGTGAATCGCTTTGAAATCACCACCTTCGGGTAGCTGTCAAACGTTAAGTTCAACCTTATTGGCAATTTAAGTGTCTTTAATAAGAAGAAAATATATGAACAATTCAATTTTATACAATACTACAATAGGTTTAAACAGATACGACTTACTTAGGTCCCGACTAGTGTTACTGTTAATCCTCTCCACGCAATTTGTTTATTCGCAATCTGCACTGCTAACGCCTGTTGTCAGCCTTGGTACATATATTGATACAGTAAATGTTCCTGCAAAGTTTATTGGAGTTTTCCCTGGAACGAGAACACTAAGTGTGCCTACAAACTATTCTGTTTCGGTTTATCATGCAGGTGGATTAATAAAACCCAGATTCATGGCATTTAGTCCGACTGACATATTGCATGTGTCTGATATGAGTGCTGGAAAAGTATTTGCTTTGCCGGATACTAATATGGATGGAGTTGCTGATACAATCATTGAATCTGCAACTGGCTTTTCAGGAAATCATGATATAACGTTTTACAAAGGTGCAATGTATGTTACAGAACCCACCAGAATATGGAAGTGTACAGATGGGGATGCCGATGGAGTTTATGAAACAAAGACAATATTTATTAGTGGCATTAATAACAACACAGGAGGTCATACTACACGCACCATTGTATTTGATTCTATAAACCATAAGGTATACGTTTCGATTGGTTCCTCATGCAATGTATGCAGGGAAACGACCGACCGTGCTGTGATCAAAGAATATAATGAGGACGGTACTGGTGGCAGAATATTCGCATCTGGTATAAGAAATGCAGTTGGCATGGCAATGCATCCAGTTACAAACCGCTTGTGGGCCAATAATAATGGCAGCGATCAACAGGGCAATGAAACACCTCCTGAATGGATAGATATTGTGAGGGACAATGGCTTTTATGGACATCCATTTGCCTATGGTGGAGGTGAATGGTTTAATTTTAACTTAGGCGCTTATCAGTCGTTACTACCTATTACTGCTATAGATTCAGCCAAGGTTGCATCGCTTGTTCACCCTGCTGCATTAATACGTGCACACTCAGCTCCAATGGCACTCCAATTTCTTAACCCACAGTTTGGCACGACCATGCAGTACGGATTTATATCAGCCATGAGAGGTTCTTGGAATACGACCAATCCACGTGATTTTCGAGGATATAAAGTAATTTATGGTCACTTGTCTTCGGCTCAGGATACAACAGTAGATTATATTGCAGATTTTTGTTCAGGTTTTATAACTGACACAGTTAACCGTACTTTTTGGGGCAGACCTGTAGGTATAGCCATTGACAAGTTGGGTAAAGTTTATATTAGTTCCGATGAAGGTAACAGATTTATTCTCGTTCTAAGCCCTGACAGAATATCAGGAGTAAAAGAAAACAAGCTTACGATGACCTCAGCCAATGTATTTCCTAACCCAGCAAAAAATCAGTTTACAATATCAATTACTTTAACCGAATCCGCAAGAGTCAGTGTTTCACTATGCGACATTTTTGGAAGAGAAGTTATGAGACTAATGGATGATAAGCTTAATATTGGTGAACATAATTCGCAAATAAATGCTGACTGGCTCCCTTCAGGGCATTACTACATAAAAATAAAGTCAGGTCAAAATTCGATCACTAAGAAATTAATTTTGGTTGATTAATCAATGGCAATTAAATTCTTGTATCTATTTACTCACCAGACTTCTAAATAGGTCAAAGTACAGCTAAAGCGAATAAGCAAAAAAAGACATAACTTTAAATTTGTCAGGATCGGCAAACACAAAATGATAGAAAGTGCAGCATATGAAAGCACATTTACAAAAGGCGGAGTCTCGTGCGCTGTAGACAGTTTTGTGGGAGCCAAAAGTTCAATGCACCAAATGAAGCTTTGTGATAATAATTCTGCTCTTCGGGAATCCGTAAAACAGTAGAGGTAATTGTACCAACACAATGGCAATGACAACAGACATTAAAAAATACGATTTCAAGTCAGGACTTTCGCAAGAATTTGAAATACTTGACATTGCTTCGACTTTTGAAACTCAAAAAGGCATTTTAACTTCAACTCATAGAACAAATTTTTACCATATTATTTGGTTTCAAAAAGGTAATCCAAACTAATCGAACGAGCTAAAACTAAACCCGAAAAGTATAAATTGAAAACAAAGAACCGTTAATAATGGTTTTGGTAGAAATGAATGTTTAGTGCTTCAATAACACATTTATGACTACACAAAAAATATGCATTTGATGAACTATGGTAGTACTAATCTAGTTATTCATTAAGTGCCAATCATTAGTGGTATTAAATAACGACACCATACAAAACCAATAAATGCAAATTGCAAATAACCAACAAAAAAAAAGACAAAATAAAAAACGACAAATTGGAGATAAAAATTAATTCAGACAAAAATCCCTATCACACAGCCGATATTCCACAAAAGTTTCTTCAACCACGAAGATTAACTTCTTATTTTATTGTATTTATTGAAAGTGGTTCAATTACTTATAAATTAGACTTAGAGGATATAACACTTATTGATGGGCAACTGCTCTTTGCCATGCCGAATCAAGTTTTTACACCACCTTCTAAAACAGACAATTTAAAATATTTTAAGATATTATTTGATGAAAACACGTTGACATTATTACCTCAACAATTTCCTTTTTTAGTCAACCCTTTAAACTCACAAACACTAATTTTTGATGACACATCAAAGCATAGAGTAAGAATGGGGTTTGAAATTTTAAATCAAATTCTTCATATAGATAAAAATCAAACAGACACTGAAATAATATTGGCATACTTAAACTCAATATTAGTAGAATTGAATTGTGCTTATTTCAAAAACAAAGAGCCTATAAATATAGTAAACAATAATCTCTCAAAATTTATAGAGTTCAAATTAGTAGTAGAAGCTCATCTCACTGAGCAACCATCTATCAATACTATAGCCGAAAAATTAGCTTTAACTACTAACAGTTTATATCGCATTGTTAAAGAACATTCGGGTATTTCACCAAAAGATTTTTTCACTAATCGTTTAATCATTGAAGCGCAAAGAAAATTACAATACTCTTCATTGTCAGTAAAAGAATTAGCTTATGAATTAGGTTTTAACGACCCCGATTACTTTTCACGTCTTTTCAAAAAATGCACAGGAAAAAATGTAAGTGAGTTTTTTAGAAAACCGGCACGATTTGTCTAGACAATAAATTGAATTGTCCATCAGCTCTTGTAATCGTCTCTCTACCTTTACGTCTTAAATAAAAAAAATGAAAACAGCATTAGTTACAGGAGCTAACAAAAGTATTGGCTATGAAGTTGCGAGACAACTTGCTCAAAAAGATATTTATGTATTTCTAGCTAGTCGTAATTTAGAAAATGGTTTAGATGCTACGAACCAATTAAAATTAGACGGATTTAACAATGTAGAAGCTATTCAACTTGATATTACTGATGATGAATCAGTAAAAAATGCTCGAGCAGAGATTGGTAAGAAAACAAAAATATTGGACATTCTTATCAATAATGCAGGCATATATGGTGGCTATCCCCAAGCAGCTCTCGATGCATCAATAGACCAATTCAAAGCTACCTTTGATACAAATGTCTATGGTGTTGTAAGAGTCACCCAGGCTTTTATTGATTTATTAAAAAAATCTCCTGAGCCTCGTATAGTAAATGTTAGTTCAAGTCAAGGTTCAATAACATTGCATAGCGACCCAGCATACAAATACTACGACTACAAAGGAGTAGTTTATCTTTCTTCAAAGTCAGCATTGAATATGTATACGGTTGTCTTAGCATATGAATTAAAAAATAGTCACTTCAAAATAAATGCTGTTTGTCCTGGATACACAAAGACAGATTTTAATGGACACCGCGGCACGGGTAAGATAGAAGATGCAGCAAAGAGAATTTTAAAATATGCGTTTATCGGCAAAGATGGACCTACAGGAAAATTTTTTAGCGAAGAAAATAACCCAGAGACAGAGGAAATTCCTTGGTAAACTAAGCTTTCAGTTTCGTAAAAAATTAAAATACGGTCAATATAGGCTAGGCAAAAGTATGGCCTCATTCCAAGTCTCAGCAAATAAAATTATATTGAACATTTTACTAAATTTGAGTATTCATAAAAACAATCATCATCACAGCCATTAAACAAACAACAGATTGAATAATAAGACTGGAATAGTCTTGATACACGGAGCAAGTTTAGTCTGTTTTATTTGGGAGGAAATAATGCCGTATTGGCTATGAACTTAATAGAAAGAAAAATTTTATATTGGATTTAGAAGCTAGAATTAATTATTGTAATGTAAATTTACCAATCGGTAAGACCATTGGACTTACAACTGCAATGCTTTTAGGAATCAACTTTTACTAAGTTTTTATGAACCACAAATTCAACCAATCAATCAAGAAACTTTTAGTACTCATAATAGCTGTAATTCTTTTTCATATTTGTATAATTGTAAAAATTATACCATATGACATAACTTGGGGAGGAAGGCTTCAAAACGAAAACGAAATGTATGTTTTTGAAAGTGTTTCAATTCTATTAAATCTACTTTTGGTTGCCATATTATTAATGAAAGGAGATTTGATAAAATACAAGTTTTCAAGCAGGATACTTAATGCAATTCTATGGGTTTTCTTTGCCATTTTTTTACTGAATACTTTTGGGAATCTTTTCTCAAAAACTTATTTTGAAAAATCATGTTCAATCTTGACAGGAATTTCAGCTTTTTTGTTGTGGAAAATAGTAAACCAGCAAAATGTTACGAATAACTAATACGGGTTTGTCAAAAGCAGGGCACAATTTCAAGTGGATATTTAGAATTCCATTTAACATTAATACAAAACTGAATAGTAATCTTGGAATCGCATCGTATCGGCAAACCTAAAATTGTTAGTGAGCCAAGAAAGAAGCAAAATTTAAAAACGAAATTCTAGACCAAAGCTAGACTCAAAATCAAGACAATAAACACTGAACTGTATGTTGAGTAAATAAAATAAAAATAAAAAATATAAAAATATGGCAACAAATATTTCAGCTATTAAAATCAATGCTCCTATTCATAAAGTTTGGGACATAATTACGAAACCAGAGTTTGTAAAACTTTGGCAATATGGTAGCGATCTATTGACTACCTGGGAAAGTGGTAGTGATATAAGATTCAGAACTGAATGGGAAGACAAAGTTTTCGAACAGTGGGGAAAAGTTTTAGAATTTAGGCCTAACGAAATAGTAAAATATAGTTTGTTTGCACCAAGACCAGACTTGGAAGACAAAGCTGAAAATTATTTTATTATGAGTTACGTTTTAACTGACGATAATGGACAAACAAAACTTGAAATCATCCAAGAAGACAATAGACCAAATGCGATTCAAGAAGAACCTCAAGGTGAAGAAAATCAAGTATTGAGGTCGTTAAAACAGCTTGCTGAAACTGCATGATGAAAAACACAACGAACCACTAACTATTGCCAAAAACTCAGTTACAAAGATTTATTCAACATTTGTGAAAGATTTAATTTTCGCTTCTCTATTGAACAATAGTGTAAAAAACCACAACTTCACAAAGTCAAATATCGTTAATATGAAAAATAGTTTGACGAAAAACTAGCTCAAATTCATCACAAACAAACAAGAAACTAAAAAAAATAATGTACAAAGAGATTCTAACAGATAGGCTTCTAATAAGACCCATAACAGTTGGAGATGCAAATTTTATATATTCATTAGTTAATTCTAATGGCTGGCTAAAATACATTGGCGATAGAAATATTAGGAATAATCAAGACGCAGAAAATTATATCCAAAAAATTCTTGAAAATAAAAACTACTATTATAATGTCTTTGAAATCAAAGAAACAAAAGAACCAATAGGCATAATTACTTTCTTACATAGAGATAATCACGAATTTCCTGATATAGGTTTTGCATTATTGCCTAAGTATGAGAAAAAAGGCTACACATTTGAAGCCAGCAAGGAGTATCTCAATGAGATAATAAAAAGTAAAATATGCAAAAAAATTATTGGCATTACTGTTCCAGAAAATGAAAATTCAATTAAATTACTTCGACGACTTGGTTTAGAGTTTGAAAGCAAGGTTAAAGTTGAGAATGAAGAATTATCAATATATTCAATGACAATTTTATAAACAAGTCTCAACCATTACAATCGGCTGGGCAATAAAAAACATTTGAATGACAGAATCACTTTACAAGTATTACAGTCACAATGTACGCAATAGTTTTAGCTATGAGTACAGTAGCATACATTTTACTTGTAAATTCACTTTGCAGCTTACATGACTAAAGCAAGGTAGACGTATATAGCTTGTGCAATCAATTGCAGATTTAAAATGGCAGCAACATTTACACTCCTGCTCCCCCACTCCATTACTGTAACTTGCTGTTTTTCAGCAATACTCAACAAATAAAAATACTTGTCAATTTTACGGTTGTATGGCAAAAGAAGCAAAGGTATCTTTGTGGCAACAAATAAGTGAAATGGCTAAAACAATTTTGACTAATCAATCATTTAATGCTCTGCTTAAAATATGGAATTAACAACAGAAATAATGTACAAAGCAATTGTTGAAAAAGACACTTCGTTTGAAGGTGTATTTTTTACAGCAGTTAAAACTACTGGTATTTTCTGTCGGCCTTCTTGCACAGCACGAAAACCAAAACTAGAAAATGTTGAATTTTTAAAAACCTCAAAAGAGTGCATCCTAAAAGGATACAGAGCATGTAAAGTTTGCAATCCTTTAAAAAACGTAAACCAAACCCCTGTCGAATTTCAAAAAATCATTGATGAACTATCTGAAAATCTAAGCTTAAAATTTAAAGATTATGACCTAAAACAAAAAGGAATTGAACCTAGTCAAATAAGAAGATGGTTTGTAAAAAATCATGGCATTACTTTTCAAGCATATCAAAGAATGTGTAGAATAAATTCGGCATTTAAAAAAATACAAAACGGCGGAAGTGTGACACACACCGCCTTTGATACGGGCTTTGAATCATTAAGCGGTTTTGGCGACAGTTTTAAAAATATTTTCGGTGTTTCTCCTAAGAATGGAAAACAACTAAATATTATTGACTTAAAACGAATTGAAACGCCATTAGGCACTATGCTTGCTTGTGCTACCAATCAAGGAATTTGCCTTTTGGAGTTTACGGATAGAAAAATGTTAGAAACTGAATTGAAGTCAATTGCAAAACTTTTAAATGCAACTATTATTCAAGGGAATAATAAACATTTTGAAATGCTAGAAATTCAATTACAAGAATATTTTAATGGCTTAAGAAAAGAATTTTCTGTCCCAATACATACACCGGGTACCGACTTTCAAAATAAAGTGTGGAATGCATTGCAATCAATCCCTCATGGAATGACAAAATCATATAAAGAACAAGCAGTAACAATAGGAAGTCCTGAAAGTGTAAGAGCAGTTGCCAATGCAAATGGAATGAACCGAATTTCTATTTTAATTCCATGTCATAGAGTTATTGGTTCAGACGGACAATTAACTGGTTATGGTGGCGGTCTTTGGCGAAAAAAATACTTATTAGAGCTTGAAGAAAAAAACAAAAAATAACAAGCTTTAAACGAAAATCAAAACATTAAAATTTTAAACTATCAAAGCTATATCAAATTATGATATAGAAGGACTAGCTTGGAACACTGATTTCTATTCCGCAAGATGGGAACAAAAACCTGGCATTACAGGCTATGCTCAACTGTATGGTGGACAACAAATAAAAACTTCTTAGTTTTGGAACAAATACAATATAAAACATAATCATGTTTTTGTTGATTTAGCTATTGTTTTCATTTCATTCTTGATGAATATTTTCAGAAAGATTAAAACTAGTCAAATAATTTTTCAAAAAATAGTTTAATTATGTGTGAAAGTAAAAATGATATTACCCGCACTTGCCGAAGCTGAAAGTCCATTTTGGAGACCGATTAAATATTCCTTATTCCCACCTTTAGGTCTAGCGACTTTAGCAGCTTATTTATCCCCCGACGATGAAATAGATCTGCAAGACCAACATGTAGAAGATTTAAATCTTACTGACAGTCCAGATTTAGTTATTATTCAAGTTTATATTACAAATGCATATCGGGCATATCAAATTGCGGACCATTATAAAAAGAAAGGTGCCTATGTTTTACTTGGTGGACTTCATGTAACCTCACTTCCTGAAGAAGCAGCACTTCACGCAGACACAATCTTTCTTGGACCTGGAGAAGAGACATTTCCACAGTTCCTCAAAGATTTTAAAAATAAATCAGCGAAGAAAGTATATAGTTCTAGTATTCGGACATTGGAAAAAATACCACCCATAAGAAGAGATTTAATCAAAAGAAATAGATATTTAGTTCCTAACTCTATTGTAGTAACTAGAGGATGTCCTCACCATTGCGACTTTTGCTATAAAGATGCCTTTTTTGAAGGTGGACGCACATTCTATACTCAAACAGTTGATGATGCATTAGCTGAAATCGATAGACTACCGGGCAGACATCTGTACTTTCTTGATGACCACTTACTCGGAAATGCAAAATTTGCTAGTGAGCTTTTTGAAGGGATGAGAGGTATGAATAGGGTCTTTCAAGGCGCAGCGACAGTTGACTCAATACTTCGGGGGAACTTAATTGAAAAAGCAGCCGAGGCGGGACTACGAAGTTTATTTGTAGGCTTTGAGACATTCTCACCTGCCAATCTGAAACAAAGTAACAAAAAACAAAACTTAGAAAAAGATTATGTAAAAGCAGTGAATCGTTTACATTCACTCGGAATTATGATAAACGGTAGTTTTGTATTTGGACTTGATGAAGATGATAAGGATGTATTTAAACGTACAGTTGATTGGGGAGTAAATAATTCACTTACAACTTCGACATATCATGTATTGACGCCATACCCTGGAACAAAATTATTTAAGGACATGGAACAACAGGGACGCATTTTAACTAGAAATTGGGACTTATACGACACAAGAAATGTAGTTTATAAAACAATTAATCTCACATCAGACGAATTAAAAAATGGTTATAATTGGGCCTACAAGGAGTTTTATAGCTGGCCAAATATTCTTAAAGCAAGTCTAAATCAAGACTCACATAAACACAAACTAAAACATTTCTTTTATAGTGGTGGTTGGAAAAAATTTGAGCCAGTTTGGAATTTTATGATTAAAACAAAAAACTTAAATGGTATGCTGCCTCTTTTAGAATCAATCCTCTCTAAAGTCAAAACACAAGACAAGGTGGCAACTAGTTCACAAGACATGATTTCAAATAAACAACTCGAACTAATAACACAGTCAAATGATAACATATGGTAAAACTTCGTTTAGAAAGTTCCGAGAATTTTTTCGTATCATATAATTCGTTAGTATTAGACATCGACAATGCATGGAAGCTTATTAACAATCTTGCAGTTATTGAAGCAAAGCAAAAATGAAAAATGTAATGAATGCAAAAAAGAAAATAATAGCAATAATTGGGAGTGCGAGTTCACATTCTGCAAATTTAAAATTGGCTGAGAAAATCGCCGATCTAACAAGTGATATTTTCGACTTGACAATTTACAACAGTCTAAAAAAGTTACCACATTTTGACCCAGAACTTTCAACGAACAATCCACCTATAGATATAATTGAATTTAGAAACAGCATTGACCAAGCAGACGGAATTATTATATGTACACCTGAATATGTCTTTAGTATTCCAAGTGGACTAAAAAATGCAATTGAATGGTGTATAGCGACAACGATATTTTCTGACAAACCTTGTGGACTTATTACAGCTTCTGCAATTGGACAAAAGGGACACGAAGAATTGCAACTAATTATGAAAACTGCAATGGCGAATTTTACAAACGAAACGACTTTGTTAATTGAAGGTGTGAAAGGAAAAATTGACGATCAAGGTAATCTGACAGATCCTGATACTAGAAAACAGTTGGATAATTTTATTACCAATTTCAATAATTTAATAAACACAAAAATAATCTCCATGGATAAATGACTTAATAAGTCGGTCAAGAGGCTTTAGCCTCCTAAATTAGGCTAAACCTAAAGCCTCGCACCAATAAGTCGGTCAAGAGGCTTTAGCCTCCTAAATTAAGCTAGAACCTAAAGCCTCGCACCAATAAGTCGGTCAAGAGGCTTTAGCCTCCTAAATGCGACTTACTCCAAACCCAAAAACCAAGCTTTAGCCTCAGTGCCATTTCTTCTTGATATGGGTATTTCTAATTTATTGTTTAGCACAAAATGACTTTCTATTAATTCTTTAATATGGTATTTGTTGACAAGAAATGAACGATGGGTTCTATAGAAATTTTTATCTACAAGTATGTCTTCAAAGTATGCTAAATTTTTTGAAGATAACTCTTTGCTGCCGTTTGAGAGATGAATATAACTATAATTGCGTTCGCCTTCTATATAGGTAATCTGCCTTAATGGTAATCTTAAAGTGCCATCTTGTTGTGGCAAAACCAAATTTTGGTTTTCCACAGCTTGTATGTCAAGATTCGATAAAGCATTTTTTACATCAATACTATTATTTGTAAATTTGTATATTTTCTTGATGGCTTCATCCAACTCACTTTCATTAATTGGTTTTATAAGATAATCTAATGCATTGAATCGAAAAGCTTTGATGGCATAGTGGCTGTGTGATGTAGTAAATACAGTTTGAAAATTGATGTTATCTAATTGTTGAAGCAGCTCAAATCCAGTCATGTCAGGTAATTCTATGTCGAGAAAAATAACATCAGGATTTATTTTCGCAATTAGACTAAGTGCTTCATTGCCAGTTTTAGCAATGTCTATTATAGCTATTTTACTCGAATATTGGGTAAGCAAATCTTGTAAAACTGTTGCCATAAAGACATTGTCTTCCACTATTAGGGCTTTTAATGGTTTCTTGGTTTTCATTGGTACAGTAAAGGTATAAAAAAATCATTATTGCAAATTATAATCGAGGCATAATATTTCAAGTAGATTATGGTTCGAGGAGACAATTAGATGATAAAATCAAAGAGTTTTAACCGTTTGATAATTGCAACTACCATTGGATAAACGAAATGCAGTATTCTCTAGTATTAGCGCTTAGTTTTGTTCTGTTAAAAATATTTAGTCAATATTAAAATTAAAATCATGCGTAATTTAATTGTATTTTCAGTTGTCCTTTTTTTGAGTCAATTCTTACCACAAACTGTTTCTGCACAAATCATCAATACCTGGAAAGGCGGAACACCAGGACAAGAATCCAAATGGGATTGTAGCAAGAATTGGAGCCGAGGTAGAATCCCTGATATATTTGATAATGTAATTATCCCCAATGTATCTACAGGTTCTCAGAAATATCCTATAATCAAGACAGGAATGATCGAGATCAATCAACTTTATATTCATTCAAATGCCACTCTTACACTACAAGAAAGCGTTCGCATTTTGGTCAATGAATTCAATAACTACGGTACTTGTATAGCTTGTGATAGAGCTGTGAAGATTAAAGGTTTAGATTTTTTCACTTTTAGTGAAAATCATTAACCAAGTTGAGTCAATGCTGCCCCATACCGTGATAAAAAGCAGTTTCTTAGGCTAAAACGGAAAACCTTGAAGGTTTTATACCAACCGTTAGATAAATAATTTGACCGTTTGATAATTTAAACATCTACCTTACAATTACTATCCGCTATTTTTGAACAATATTAAAAATGATGATTCAATTGACAGATATAAAATTAAAATTCATTCTGATAGCTTTCGGAATATTTTTCACTTCACTCGTTTATAGTCAAAACAAAACAGACGATGAGCTGTATGCCATCTGGAAAGATAAATCTAAATCTGAAATTGATAGGTTAGATGCTATTTTTGAAAGACTAAATTTTGAGAATATAGAGGGAATACCTGTTTGGTGGGAGAAATGGAAATTTGAAATTAATGAAGCTATTGAACTCGCCTTAAAAAATAAAAAAAATGAATATCTACTTTTATTTTATACGATGTCTGCCGAAACTTGTGAAGGCAAAACAGATTGTATGTGTACTAATGCTAAAAAAGCGATTGAGAGTGCAAAAATATCAAATTCTGCCAAACTGAATTTCATTTTCTGGGCATACAGTATATTAAAATTCCAATGCAATGAAGACATTAAAGATGAAGATATTATAATTGAATTCAATAAATATAAAGCTAAACTAAAGGATGAAAAGAAAGACAATGAATTGCTAAGAATAGGAAAACTTGAAATAGGAGTTTGGTATCATGATAATGAAAAGTATCCCAAAGCTTTGTCCTTTCTCTTAGAATCCCAACGGTTATCAGAAAAATTGAACTTAATTGACATTCGATATAGCATTATCAACCAAATACTTGCAAGTATTCATCTCCAAATTGGAAATTATAATGAAGCCGAAAAATACATTGATAAGAGCCTTCAGACCAGTCATTTGTTAAAAGATACTTTTCATCTAGGTGGCTCATATCTTACCAAATCCGTTTTATTGCTGAGATTGAAAGATGAAATACGTGCCCAAAAATATGTAGACTCTTCTATGAATGTAATGATAAATGTTAAACACTGTGAGCCTTGTTATTATACTGCAAAAACATATAACGCTGCAATAAAAAATTTAACTGGTAACTATTCAGGGGCATTAGAAGAACTTAATGAAGTTGAAGGTTTTGTTAAGAAGAACGATCAGTGGGCAGTACGAGATCTCTTTTTTATCTCTGAAAAAGCAAGAGCTTATTTGGGTCTTAAAAATTATAATAACGCAATACAAACAATCCACTCTTTTAAAGTTTCCGAACATACGTATAATAAGCAAATCTCGGACAACTTTGACATACTTTCTAAAGCTTATGAGGGTATTGGAGATTATAATAATGCACTGAAAAATTATAAGTTACATATACAGACTGAAGACACATTGGCAGTATGGAGAAACAGTAGTGAAACAACAAGACTTGAGTTGGAAAACCAATTCACTCAAGAACAACTAAAATCCAAACTCGATTTTCAAAGCCAACTCAATAAACAAAAGTCTACCCGAAACTGGATTCTATTTTTAGGTATTGTAGCAGGCTTAATTTCATTAGGATTATATTTCAGACTTCGATATACCAGAAGAACTCAGAAACTATTACAACACAAAAACGAAATCATAGAAGCTGAAAAACAAAAAGCTGAAGCCAGTGAAAAAGCCAAACATCAGTTTCTTGCTAATATGAGCCATGAGATCCGTACTCCCATGAATGCCATCAAGGGTATGACGGATATTCTGATCAGACGTAGTCCCAACGATGATCAGAAAGAATATTTGACAGGCATCAAACAATCATCCGATTCCTTATTAGTCATCATCAATGACATTTTGGATATTTCAAAAATAGAAGCAGGAAAAGTGGAGTTGGAACACGTATCATTTTCTATCCATGAATTGGTGCACAATGTCCACACCATCATGCAATTCAAAGCCGAAGAAAAAAGTTTAAGACTTGCGAAAGAAATTCCTACGGAAGAATTATTTGTATTAGGCGATTCCACTAGGTTAAGACAGATACTCATAAACTTGATCGGCAATGCAATTAAGTTTACCGAAAAAGGAATGGTGACGACTACCATAAAATCGGAGCAAATTGGTGAAAAACTTAATCTTCATTTCATCATCTCAGATACAGGTATTGGAATAGAACAAAGCAGTATTGCAAAAATATTTGAATCATTTGAACAAGCATACAGCGATACTACAAGGAAATTTGGTGGCACAGGTTTAGGCTTAAGTATTTCTAAAAAATTGGTAGAACTGCATGGAGGAAAAATTTGGGTAGAAAGTGTGAAAGGTAAAGGCAGTCAGTTTCATTTTACAATTCCTTATGAAATTGGAGCAATTAAAGTAGAACTAAAACCAACGGAAGATGTAAATACTAACACAGCAGAAATACTAAAAGGCATTAGAATCTTGCTTGTAGAAGACAATGCTTTTAACATTGTAGTAGCAACTGAAGAATTGGAAGATGCCATAGAAGGTGTGATAGTAGAAGTTGCAGAGAATGGATTGATAGCAGTAGAAAAAATGAAATCTTCAACATTTGATGTCATACTCATGGATATACAAATGCCAATAATGAATGGATTTGAAGCTACACATATCATTAGAAATATGCATAGTGAAAAAGCACATACTCCAATCATTGCGATGACGGCCAATGTACTCAAAGAAGAAGTCGATCTGTGTTATAAGTCTGGAATGAATGACTTTATCGGGAAGCCTTTTGATATGGAGGAATTGCTTTCTAAAATTAATAATCTTGTTAAATCATAATGACCAATGAGTAACAAAACAAATAATGTATTTTTTAAAAACCAACAAATCAATATTTTATGAAACAGCTTTTTTTATTTCTTTTATTAATGCTAGGAAGTATAAGTTACTCGCTAGCTCAAAAATCGATCAAAGGAATTGTAACAGATCCAAATGGGCAAGCCATCATAGGCGTTAATATTATAGCCGATGGCGCTCCTAAGATTGGGGCTATTACAGATATCGATGGGAAATTTAATCTACAATTACCCAATAAAGTCCAATCCTTAACTTTCAATTTTTTAGGATACGAGACCAAAACCATCAATCTTTCCGACGGAGTAGATGATATTAAAATCATACTTGAAGAATCTACAAAATTAATAGATGAAGTTATGGTCATCGGATACGGTAGTACTAGCAAAAGAAATTTGACAGACAATGTAGCAAAACTAACATCTGAAAACATTTCTAACATTGCTGTGTCCAATTTTCAAAACACAATGTCAGGAAAGGCAGCTGGTGTGCGCATCAATCAAACAAATGGTAAAGTAGAGGGTGGTATCAATGTCAGGATACGTGGCACATCTAGTCTTAGTCAAGCTACTGAACCACTTTATGTATTGGATGGTATGCCTCTTATCAACCAAAACGAATCTAGCAATGGAGCTGTAATGAATCCACTATTATCGCTTAGTTCTTCAGAAATAGAATCTATCGATATTCTAAAGGATGCAAGCTCTGCTGCAATATATGGTGCAAGAGGTGCAAATGGTGTCGTGCTGATTACGACCAAAAAAGGAAAAGTAGGTAAGACGAATGTTTCTCTGAATATTTCATCAGGGATTAGTTCGCCTACTAATGTAATCAAAGTGCTCAATGCAGCACAATACAAAGAACTCTTTACAGAAGCTGCCATCAATTCTTTGGGCGAAGACGCAGGAAAAGCTGAGGCAGAAGGATTTTTTGATTTTGTGTCCAATGGTACTGATTGGCGAAATGGTGCTGTTGATACCGATTGGGGTAAGGTAGCATTTAAAGATGGTAGTCAGTCTGATATGGATCTGTCTATATCTGGCGGTGATGCAAAAACTCAATATTTTTTTGGAGGCACTCTAAACAAAACCAAAGGAATCATACTCGGTAATGACTTACAACGACTCAGTGCCAGGATGAATCTCAAGCACCAGTTGTCATTTAAAATCTCTGCTGGAATGAATCTGGGAATTTCCAAAACCATTATAGACCGTGTGGCTAACGATAATGAATTCGTCACGCCATCTTCTTCGATAGAGCAATCTCCACTTTCCCCAGCTTTAAATGAAGATGGCACACCCAATCCAAATACGCTATATCCAAACTTTTTACTCGAAGATAGATATGCTGATTTTACAACAAACCTACATAGAATTACAGGTAAAGTTTTTGCAGAATATAATATTATTCAAAATTTAAAATTCAATTCTGACTTAGGTTACGATCTGAGCAACCAAACAGAAAATCAATATCGAGGAAGGTTGACACCATTTATGGCTACAAACGGATTTGCATATAATTCAAATGCCAAATCAGAAAATTATATATGGTCTAATTATTTTACCTACAATAAAGAAATCAATAAGACTTCTTTGCTTACTGTAGTCGCAGGCCAGGAGTTCAGTAATTCTGATCGTATTTTCAATAGTGTGAGTGGGGTACAGTTTCCTTCTGATGATTTCAAATCCATATCTAGTGCAGCTGAGATTACACAAGGCAAAGGATCTAATGAGAGGTACAATTTTTTATCCTATTTCGCTAGGGCTTCCTTCATGCTTCAAGACAAATATTTTGTAAAGGCGAGTATCAGACGAGATGGTTCATCTCGATTTGGTGCAAACCAAAGGTATGGTGTTTTTCCTGCAATGTCTGTTGGGTGGTTAGTATCTGAGGAGTCATTTCTCAAAGATTTTAATACAATTTCTTTACTGAAAGTAAGAGCAAGTTATGGTCAGTTGGGCAATTCTGAAATAGGAAATTTTGCGTCTAAATCGCTCTACAATGGTGTGTCTTACAATAGAGGTTCTGGTATAAGATTGACACAACCTGGCAACAATGATTTGACTTGGGAGAAAAGCAAGCAATTGGATTTAGGTATAGAGTTCGGATTATTTAAAGATAGGATTTCTAGTGAATTGGATTTTTATTCAAAAAGAACTGATGGACTTCTGTTTAATGTGCCTTTGCCCGGTAGTTCAGGTCAACTAGGGATCAATAAAAACATAGGTGAAGTAGAAAATAAAGGAATAGAGCTTGTGTTGAACTCTAAAAATATTACAAGTAAAAATTTCGAATGGACTACAAATCTAAATATATCCAATAATACAAATAAGATCATATCGCTACCCAACAATAACGCTGATATCATATTTTTTACAGCTCTCTACAGAGTTGGGCATGCTGCACCTACGTTTTATTTACCTGAATATGCAGGAGTCGATCCTAATAATGGCGATGCTTTGTATTATACCGATGGAAAAGGCAGTGAAACCACAGCAAATTATTCGGAAGTAAAACCTGTTTTAGCTGGTAATACACAACCCACTTGGATAGGAGGCCTTACCAATGAAGTTTCGTACAAAGGTCTTGCACTTAGCTTTACTTTTGTAGGAGAATGGGGTGCAAGTATTTACAATGCATTCGGTAAATTTACTTCGTCAAATGGAGATTTTTTTGGCAACCAAACGGTAAATCAACTAAACCGTTGGCAAAAAGTAGGAGATATTACTGAGGTACCACAAGCCAGACTATATGGAGGAAATGGTAATGCAATATCCACAAGATATCTCCAAAAAGCAGATTTTATTCGATTGAGAAATGTGATGTTGAGCTATGACATTCCATCATCAATCTTAGGTAAAGTTAAAATTCGCAATGCCCGTATTTATCTTTCTGGAGTCAATTTGCTGACATTTACCGAATATGATGGTTTCGATCCAGAGTCGAGAGCTGATGCTAATAGTTTAGGTTCTAATTATGGTATAGATTATGAATCCGCTCCACAAGCCAAAACCACTTCAATAGGACTAAATATCAATTTTTAATACATCTAAAATCAATAAGAAATGAATCATTTAATAAAATATATAGTATTACTTTTTGCTTTTGTAACTATTATTTCTTGTTCCAAAGAATTGAATGTAGAGCCTACCCTTTCTATATCAGATAATGTTGCTCTTACTTCAGAAGAAAATATCAAAAAAATATTGATTGGTGCTTACCATAGTCAAGCACTAGAAGGCAATCACGGTGGATACCTACAGATTTTTTCTGACTTAATAGGCTCTGACAATCAAGTTTCTTGGAATGGCACTTTTTATGAGCCTAGAGAAGCACTTAACAAATCTATGTTGCCAAATAACGGCATTATTGGATTGATGTGGAATAGTCTATACGAGTCTGTCAATCAAACTAATCTAGTCTTGGATCATCTATCAGTAATAAAAGACGAAAATGAAAAAACAAGAGTCGAAGGAGAAGCCAAATTTCTTAGAGCTTTGACTTATTTTGAATTGCTTAGGTTGTTTGGAAATGATGTAAAAGCTGTGCCTTTAAGAACAACGTCCGTAAAAGATTTTAGTGGTGACTTATCTATCAAAAGAAGTACAACTGATGAAGTTATTACTTTGATAATTAATGACCTTCAAAAAGCTGCAGGGATACTTCCGAAAGAAAATGGATTTTATGCCGACAAATATGCTGCACTGGCACTTCTTGCAAGAGTACAATTATATCTGGGCAACTACAAAGCTGCAGGAGGAGCAGCGCATGATGTAATTGCCAATAGTGGCAGAGCTTTAGCGCCTAATTATGCTGCTGCATTTAACCATGACGTCAATGGATCTGAAGATATTTTTGCTGTACAGATCACATCTCAAAGTGGACAAAATGTGTTAATAACTTTTTATGCATCAGAGGAGAATGGTGGTCGAGGTGGAGATATTTCTATTAATCAAGATTACCTAAATATATTTGATGATCCAAATGATGTACGATCCAAATTTTATTATCAAAATGCAAAAGGAGATTTCCTAACTAACAAATATGTGAGTCAGTTTGGCGATATTCCTTTAATCAGACTGGCTGAAATGATATTAATTCGTGCTGAATGCAATCAGAGATTAAATACAGCTCTTGGTGCAAGTCCAATCGATGATATCAACTCCATCAGAATAAGATCATCTGCAGCAGTTTTGACTACATTAACCCTTGGTGACATTATCAAAGAAAGACAAAGAGAATTGGCATTTGAAGGGTTTGCTATCTATGATATCAAACGAACAAAATCAAGCGTGGCAAGCCTACCATTTGACAGTCCCAAACTTGTAATGCCTATCCCACAATCAGAGATGAATACAAACAAGCTGATGGAGCAGAATGATGGATATTAGGAAACTTATTTTAAAAAATAAAATATTTAGCTCTGCATAACTACATCAAACTTTTAGATATCTATCTCAATGGAAAATTTCCTGAGAGATAGATTTCTATTATAGACATCATTAACTGAAAGTAAAAAATGAATTCAATCAAATATGTAAATTTTAAATGCTTTCTGACTCTTGCAGGAACGTTTATAACATCTTACGCCTTTGCACAAACCAGAGAAGCAACCGAACTGTATTCCAACAAAAATTGGATAATATTTCTGAGTATTATAGTTTTGCTGCTTTCTTATAATTTATATAAAAGACTTCGATATATCCGAAAAATGCAAGAATTATTGCAGCAAACAAACGAAACTATTGCAGCCCAAAAAGGAAAAGCCGAAAAAGCCCTTTCAAGTCTCAAATCTACACAACTCCAACTCATCCAAACCGAAAAGATGGCATCATTAGGAGAACTTACTGCAGGCATTGCACATGAAATTCAGAACCCTTTAAATTTCGTCAATAATTTTAGTGAAGTTAGTAAAGAATTAATTTCAGAGTTGAAAATTGAAAGTTCAAAAGTTGAAAGTGAGCGAAATAGAGGTTTAGAAAATGAAATTTTAAATGTCATAGCAGAAAACCTTGAAAAAATATATTTTCATGGCAAACGAGCTTCCGACATTGTTAAAGGTATGCTTGAACATTCAAAGAGACCAACGGGACAAAAAACGCCTACTGACATAAATGTTTTGTGTGATGAATTTTTGCGTTTGGCATACTATGGTATAAAAGCCAAGGAGAGATCTTTCAATTGTACAATAGAAAGATTTCTTGATCCTAATTTACCAAAAATTGATGTCGTTCCACAAGACTTGGGTCGGGTAATTTTAAATCTTATCAATAACGGTATTTGGGCTGCTTCTGAGAGAAGCAAAAAAGAAGAAATTGGATTTGAACCCATCGTTTCAATCACTACAAAACATATTGCAAATAACCAAATGTTAATCTCTGTTCAAGATAATGGATCAGGTATCCCCGATAGAATCAAAGATAAAATCTTCCAACCATTCTTTACCACTAAACCAGCGGGCCAAGGGGTTGGATTAGGATTGAGTTTAAGTTATGAAATTGTGAAGGCACATGGAGGTGAACTCAAGGTGGAAAGTAAAGAAGACAAAGGCAGTCAGTTTCATTTTATCCTTCCGTATCTCTCAGAAGAGAAAAAAGCTGAAGATGTGATGTCAAATTATGTCGAAAAGAATGCAGCTGCCGAAATTAAGGGAATTAACATTCTTTTGGTAGAAGATAATGCTTTCAATATCGTAGTGTCGACGGAAGAACTGGAAGAAGCAATTGAAGATGTTCACATAGATGTGGCCGAAAATGGATTGATTGCCAAAGAGAAAATAAAATCATCAACTTATGATATTATATTAATGGATATCCAAATGCCAGTGATGAGTGGTTTTGAAGCCACAAAAAATATAAGAAACATGAAAAGTGAAAAATCAAAAACGCCCATTATTGCTATGACTGCCTATGTTCACCAAGAAGAAATCGATTTGTGCTATGAAGCAGGCATGAATGACTTTATAGGGAAGCCTTTTGATACAGATGAGTTGCTATACAAAATTTTTAACTTATTAAATAAAATATCATGATTAATCAAAATCCAACTATTTTCATCGTGGACGATGAGCCTCTATTGTCTGAAATGCTGACCGACTATTTAAAAGGTCAATATGAAAATTTTAATATAGTTTCGTTTCCAACAGGGGAAGCCTGTTTGCAAAGTTTGGATAAACAACCAGACGCTGTCGTTCTAGACTTTCATTTGAATTCAAAAGAAAAAGATGCAGCAAATGGCATCGATATTCTTAGAGAATTAAAAAAGCAAAACCATGACTTACCAGTCATCATGTTATCCAGCCAAGAAAGCTATGGAACTGCCGCAAAAACCATTATGTTTGGTGCAGTACATTATGTGATAAAAGGACAAGATGCTTTCGAAGAAATTTTTCAACTTATTAATGCGAATGTGTAAATGGTCGATCTATCTTTTTTAAAACAGTTCACAAAAGATGATCCCAAAAAAATGAAACGTTACATTACATTATACCTTGATGTAGCGCCAAAGACTTTTGAGGAAATGCATCGCAATCTCAAAAATAAAGATTGGGAGCAGCTTCGTATTAACGCACATTCGTTAAAACCACAAGCCGATTTTATGGGAGTCAGTAGTCTAAAAGAAGCACTTATCAAAATAGAAGAAGCTGTGAGATCAAATAATGTTGACATACTTGAAAGTCTGTATAATTCAGCACATAAAATTGCAACGGATTCAGAGGTTAAACTTACAGAAATGCTGGTGCAATTCTAGGGTAGCAAAATATAATATATAGCTAAAATAATTGTGAAATGCGACGAATAAAGTCTATTTTCGTTGCACATTCTGCAACGAATAAACATTTATACTTTTACAATTTAAAATCAACAATCAATGAAAAAAAAATATTCAAACAAAGACATTACGATCGTCTGGAAACCAGAGGCTTGTATTCATTCTACCAAATGTTGGAAAGGAGAACATGGCCTTTTATCGGTTTTTAATCC
The DNA here is from genome assembly GCA_016722295.1 of Saprospiraceae bacterium. Lineage (GTDB taxonomy): Bacteria > Bacteroidota > Bacteroidia > Chitinophagales > Saprospiraceae > Vicinibacter. The sequence goes on along the minus strand of JADKGL010000029.1, from coordinate 188,178 downwards.
TGGAGTGAGGCCTTGGATAAATGCAGAAGGAGCCCCTACAGAAGAGATTATTAAGCGTATCAATAATTGCCCTTCGGGTGCCTTGAGTTATTATAAAAATGAAGGAGAAGTAACACAAAGTGAAGTACATAGCGAACAAATAGTGGAAGTTATAGCCAATGGTCCACTTATGGTCTATGGAAACTTGAAGATCAAAAACGCAGATGGAAGTGAAACGCAAAAAAATAAAGTTGCAGCCTTTTGCAGATGTGGACAATCCAACAACAAACCATTTTGTGATGGCTCTCACGTTAAGATAGATTTTAAAGGATGAAAAATACAGTTGTAACAGCCACTTCTGACTCAGACAAACTCTATACAGAAGTAAAGACGGCAGATAAAAACTTCTTTGTTGATGAACCGATTGAAATAGGAGGTACAGACTTAGCGCCCAATCCAATTGAATATTTTCTTGGATCTCTTGCAGCTTGTACTACGATTACTATACAGCTTTATGCAAAAAGAAAAGCCTGGAATACAGGAAAAATAGAAGTAATCACTGAACTCGATACTAATGATTCACAAGATAAAAAAATCATAAAAACAATTCGTTTTGAAAATCAACTTTCCGACGAACAAATAGAAAGATTATTTGCCATTGCTGAAAAGTGTCCTGTGGCAAAGTTGATCTCTGAAGCTGTGCCTATGAGAATTAATTAGTTGTAAAAATAAATTCAATTTAATAAGCATATACCCCAGCAAGGATTCATGAATAAACTAAAAAACATACATCCTGGAGAAATATTAGAAGAAGAATTTCTAAAACCAATGGGTATAACTGCCTATAAACTTTCTCAATCTATTGGAGTTCCTCAAACAAGAACTAGTCAAATACTAAAGGGAAGAAGAAGAATCACAGCAGATACAGCCTTAAGACTTTCCAAATACTTTGGAACATCTTCTAAATTCTGGCTTGGCTTACAAAACGACTTTGACATTGAAGAAGAAATGAAAACAATCAAGAGAGAATTAGAACAAATAGAAACTGTGAATTAATAAAATCGTGAAAGTACAAAATATTTAAGCATTGGATAACTATTCACCATGTTAGCGAGACAAAGCGATAAAGTCGTGGTACTAGGGCAAAATTCAAGAGGCATGATGGATTATGGCAACATTGTACATTATAAAACAACTTGTCCAAAAATCAGAAACAACTACCCATGAACGGACAACTCTGGCTAGATACAGGTTTTTCAGTTGACATAGAAGCCATAAAACCAGACATCTATTTAAGTGGCAAAAATTGGGTGGATAAGGCAATTAAAGTAGTAAAGAAATGAAAAATTTAATCGCGATTTCCAGAAATAGATTCCTATTGATAAATGCATAATTTTGAATTACTAAAATTCATTTCTATTAACTTGATACATATCAACAGATTTTGATGTGTTTTCCTAAATTTCAATGAAAAACTGAAGAAAATTGAAATTTTAATTCAAAATTAATAAAATTTCGATAAATTTGTATCCGAATGAATACAGTCATAAAATGTATTTGATTGAAAAGACATCAGAATTTGACAAATGGCTCAGAAAATTGAAAGATTTTCGAGCTAAAGCTAAGATTTTAATGCGGATTCAAAAATTAGAACAAGTAGAACATTTTGGTGACTGCGAATCTGTTGGCGGTGGAATTAGAGAACTAAAAATAGACTATGCAAAAGGTTATCGTGTTTATTTTAAACAAATGGACGGTAAGATTATAGTTTTACTAATAGGTGGAGATAAATCAACGCAAAAAAGAAACATAGCAAGAGCTAAAGAAATTTGGAATTCGTTAAAAATATAAAAAATGGAAATTACAAAGTTTGACATAACAGATTACTTAGATAGCAATGAAATGATTGCTGAATATTTAAACGAAGTATTAGAACAAGGAAATGAAAACGATTTAATCATTGCAATAGGAAATGTTGCTAAAGCTATGGGAATGTCACAAATTGCTGAAAAATCTGGATTGAGTAGACCTAGTTTATATAAAGCCTTATCTGATGGAGCTAAACCACAATTTTCAACAATAATGAAAGTATTAAAAGCAATTGGTGGACAGGTAAAGGTGAATCCTATTTCTTTGTAAATAGTTCAATTCAAATTTTGTCAATTCCAAAGGGAATTATGAATACTTTTGAAATATATATTACTTATTAAGGATTTATATTAATTCTTATGGAACAAAAATAGGCTATTGTTATGAAAAAATTCTTGATATTAATCATTTTAGTTTCTTTTTCTTCATGTAAAAATAAAATTGACAATGTAGAACGCGCATTTTATTTTTGGAGAAGCAAGGATTGGAATTTGTCAGACAAAGAAATGCAAGTTTGTGATAGTCTAAAGATTCAAAAGCTCTATGTGAAATTTTTTGAAGTAGATTACAATGATGAAATTGGAAGCTTTCCAATTTCTAAAACAAGGTTAAGCTCATGGCGACTAGACGATTTGAAGATTACTTCAATTATTCCTACTGTTTAATTGCGAAATGTAAATTTCCTAAAATCGTCAAAAAAAGATTTGGACGCATTAGCGGACAACATTAATTTTTTAATTAATAAATATCAAAAAGCAGAGTTTAAAAACTTTTCAATAAATGAAATTCAAATGGATTGCGATTGGACATTAAAATCGAAAGAAAATTATTTTTATTTTCTACAAAAACTAAAGTCTATATCTGACAAAGAAATCAGCGCTACATTAAGGTTATATCCTTATAAATATACAGACAATATGGGCGTTCCTCCAGTGGATAAAGTAATGCTAATGTGTTACAATTTATTGAATCCATTAGAAAATCTTAGCAAAAACTCAATTCTCGATTTAGAAGAATTGAAAAGCTATCTGATAAATGTGCAGCCATATCCAAAACATGTTGATATAGCTCTACCAATATATTCATGGGCTCAAGTGTATCATAACGAGATTTTTTCTGCAATTTTATATACTGACAATAAACAACTTATGCCAATAATAAAAGAGGAAAAACCATTGTGGTACAGCGTTACACAAGATAAGGTAATTGATGATACTTATTTGAGAATTGGTGACAAAATCAAATATGAAAATATTGATGCAGCTAAAATTAAAGAAGCTATTGTTTTGCTAAAAAAATATATTCACTTTAACAAAAACACAACAGTAACCTTATTCCATTTAGATGAAGATCAATTTAATAAATTTACAAATGAAGAACTTACTACTTTTTATACTGATTTTACTAAATAAACTTTTATGTGCCTGTGGTTATTATCCATATGGTGAGGCTACGCGTATTTCTCTTTTTAATCCTGAGGTTTTTGGGTATAGCACATATTCAAATTTTTATTATTCTGCAGATTTGTTTACACCTAATGAAGGTAGTTCCCCTAAAGAATTTGTTGAGCAAAATACCAAATTTTGGTTTGAATATTGTAATAAAAAAGTAGATATTCCTTCAATTGATATAGCAATTTATAAATTGAGAGAAGCTGAAATTGATACGTACTCTGAGAACCAAATGATAAAATACTTATATCATCACCATGATAGTGATGCATTAAATTATCTACGCTTTGCAAAAAATTGTGAATTTTTTAATTCATGGCGAGAAGACCCATGGGAACGAAACTCATTTCTGCAAATGCCTAAACGAGAAGAATTAATTAATAGGGCAATTACATTAGCGAATAAAGTCAAAAATGAAAACCTTAAAGAACGTTACACATTTATAGCCATCCGATTAGCTTGGTACAACAAACAATATGATAAAATTCAATCGCTGTTTGCTACTGTATTCGAGAAAAAACCAAACAAAGACATTCTCTATTATTGGAGCTTATACTTCAAAACATTTGCTGAAACTAACAAAGCAAGAGCTAATTTTGATTTAGCACAAATTTTTGCAAATGCCATTGACAAGCGTTTTGTATGTCATCAAAACTATAGATCCAATGTTCCATTGGAGCAAACACTAAAGTTTGCAAAGACAAAAATTGAAAAGTCAAATGTTTATCTGTTCTATGGCATAGAAAAACCTGACAAAGCAATAGCTTGTCTCCAAAAAATGTATGTACTTAATCCTTCATCTGACGGTCTTTCTTTTTTATTGTTGCGTGAAATCAATAAAATTGAAGATTTTGTATTTACCCCATATTACACTTTATTTCAACCTTCAATTTCTTATGATTATTGGGAAAATAATGGCCATACTTCCACTCGTCAAGTGCTTATTCGTTCAGAGAAAGACAGAATGTATGCTAATGAAGTTTTACAATTCATTAATTCTGTCAATATCAATAAAGTAGAAAATCCATTTTTATGGAAATGCTGCAAATCCCACTTACTATTCATCAAAAAAAATTATAATGCTTGTCTAATAACCATCAACCAATTAGAAAAATTAACTCCAGACACAACAATTATTAACCAGTTACAAATATTCAAAACATTATCGCTTATAGCTCGTCAAAAAAAAGGAAGCGCTATAATACCTAAAGAAGTTCAATCAACGATATTAGCAAATCAAAAAAATGGACAATTTATTTTTGCGATAGGAAAAGAGTTAGAATATTTAGAAAACAATACAGATGCTGCAATTTTTTTTTCAAAATTAGATAATTCTTGGGAAGAAAAGCCACCATTGTTTTGGAAGACCACAAAGAGCAGAAAGCATTCATATACTGAATATTTTGAAAATTATTTTGAGTATATTGATGTAGTTTATACACCCGAACAAATACAACGATTAATAAATGATATTCAAAGGAGCAAAACAAATACAAGCAGATTTGAAATATTCAAATATCAAAACATACAATCAGAAGTTCCCAGATTGTATGATTTACTTGGTACAAAATATATCCGACAAAATAAATTAGAAAATGCTGCATCAGCTTTTAACAAAATAGAATATCAGTATTGGGATCAAAATTACACAGCATGGAGTGAAAATAACAACATTTTTAATGAGAATCCTTTTTATAATTTTAAGTACACGCCAAAATTTATTTTTCCAAAGGATACTTTTCTTCTTAACAAATACACGATTACTAAACAACTTATCAACTTCCTTCACAAAGCAGAAGACAATAGGGAAAAAGACAGAGATTATTACTATTTTTTAGCAGCAAATGCTTATTATAATATGGGACCAGAAGGAAATATATCGATGATGAGAAGATTTAACAGCTGGTCAGATTTTTATCTTTCAGACTTTGAAGACGAGGCAGAATTTCGGCAATCGAATTTAGCAAAAAAGTATTATTTATTAGCCAAAAAATATGCAAAAACAGATAAGTTTAAAGCATTGTGTTTGCGAATGTTGATTCGTTGTGAGCAAAACAAAATGAGTTACAAATATATCGAAAAAGATGTGGATTATGATTATGATTTGCTTAAGATTCAAAATCCATTTTATTACGAATTGAAACTTAAATATCCCAAGTATTTAGATGATTTAGTTTCCAATTGTGATAATTTTAAAGTCTATTTTGATGGAAGACGATAGGTAATTGTTATAATTTTGTCAGATGACTTATTAAACATTCAAAAATTGGTAATCCAACATAATTTTTTTAAAAAAATATCTGTCAAAGCAAATCTTTTCAAAAATTAGCCTTAACATTGTAGAATGAAATTAATTGGTCTCTGTTTCCTCGTTTTTTGTTTTCTTGATTCAATATTGGTGGCGCAAGATTTAAATGACGCTAGACAGTCTGTAATAATGAATGCGACAGTGCAAGATAGTCCAACACAAATAAAATTGAGCTGGAAGCTTGACACTGCAAATGGTGGATATACCATTTGGAGAAAATCAATTAACGAAGAGACTTGGGGTGATAGTCTCATTTATTTACCACCCTACTCTACCTCTTGGATAGATACATCGGTTCAGTCTGGAATCGGATATGAATATCAAATCCTCAAAAGTCTTCCTGCATTTCCTTATGGAGATGGCACTCGCAACTTTGGGTCTGGATATATCTACTCAGGTAAAAAAGTGCCTCCTACACATCATCGAGGTACTTGTTTAGTATTAATTGAACGCAGCATAGTTAAAACACTTTCATTTGAGATAACTCGTCTGATGGATGATTTGCAAGGGGATGGCTGGACTGTCGATACGATTTCAGTTGAGAGAACTGATGCCGTGCCCCAAGTAAAAAATAAAATATTGAATTGGTTACAAAATATTTCTGATCGGCAAAAAGCATTATTTATCTTAGGGAGAGTTCCTGTACCCTACAGTGGCGACATAGCCACAGATGGACATCATAGCGATCATCGCGGTGCATGGCCTTGTGATGGCTACTATGGCACGATTGATGGCCTATGGACGGATCAAACTGTCAATAATAAAACTGCAGCAAGTTCAAGAAATGACAATATCCCAGGTGATGGCAAATTTGACAATAATGTGATTCCCTCGAAAGTTCATTTCTTAATCGGCAGAGTTGATTTCAGCAATATGAATAAATTTCCAGAATCTGAGGAACAACTTCTCAAGCGATATCTTGACAAAAATCATGCTTGGCGAATTGGAAAAATAAAGATGGAAGAAAGAGGACTCATTGACAATAATTTTCCATTAGACTTGGAAGCTTTGGGGCAATCGGGGTGGAAGAATTTTGCAGTAATGTTTGGAATAAATAATGTAAAGGAACTACCCTATCGTCAAACCCTATCGAATCAGTCTTACCTTTGGTCTTATGGCTGTGGTGGTGGAGGCCCAGAAAGTGCTTCAGATATTACCAATACTACAAATTTTACGTCCGATTCTCTTCAGACTCTTTTCACTATGTTGTTTGGTTCGTATTTTGGTGATTGGGATTATCCAAATAATTTTCTACGCGCTGCTATTGCATCAAGGACTTGCTTAAATAGCACTTATGGCAACAGACCAAATTGGTTGTTTCATCATATGGCACTTGGTGAACCGATAGGATATGCCGCACAACTCGCAATGAACAACAGAGGTCTCTATGCCCCACGATTCTATGGCGGATATGCATCCACAGCATTGATGGGTGACCCTACCATCTGTATGCCTGTACTTGATCCAGTCCAGAATTTACTTGCTACTAAGGAAGGGCTTAGCGTTCGACTTACTTGGCGTGGACCAAAATCTGCTTCAGGATTTTATATTTACACAAAATATGCTTCAGATAGCACATATCAATTACTCAATACTCAAGCAATTTCAGACACAAGTTTCATGGATGTCTGTGTTCAAAAAGGTTTAATTCATTATCTAGTGCGCAGTACTGCATTGAAAACGAGTGGAAGTGGAAGTTATTATAATTTAAGTAATGGTGTATCCACATCACTCCTGTTCGATACTGCTGCATTTGCCGTGAAGACCATCGTAAAAAACACAGATCCCGGAAAGTCAAATGGTTCCATTTCTATAACTCCAACAGGCAGTTGCACTCCCTATACTTACCAATGGAACAATGGATCTACAAATAATCAAATAAACAATCTTGCTGTTGGAAAATATTGTGTGACGATCAGTGATTGTAATGATTGCCAACGCGTACATTGTACTACAATCAATGTGAGCACAACAATAAGCACAATAGAAGGTCTCACTTCATTTCAAATACATCCAAACCCTAGCTCAGATCATATTAGTTTAATGCTTAAATTTCAACAAGCTCAAAAGCTAACATTACAAATCATAGATGCCAATGGAACTATATTATCAACAAAATTTATCGAAGGAAGTGACATAAATCTGAATTGGAATATCGAATTACTTCTACCAGGACAATACTGGATTCAAATCAAAAGTGAATCAGGACATTTTACTATTCCGTTCACTAAAAGTAAGTTGTAGTTAATGGGATTTGTTGACAAAATAATATTTCTATTGTATCGGAAAAATGGCACGAATAGTTTAAATATGTACTAAAAGGTTTTAATTAGATCTACTCTCAGGATAATTATTCTTCTTACATTTACAATCAAATATTAAATCCAATATGATATCAAAAACCATAATATTCCTAATCTTAAACTTCGCTGCTCTTGCAATAGGTGGATTATCCACTTCATCTGGTGTAACATCAGATTGGTATAACGCATTGAATAAAGCGCCTTGGACTCCACCAGGATGGGTTTTTGGTTTTGCTTGGACATTCATTATGATTTGCTTTTCATTCTATATGGCATATTTATGGAATGAGATCGAGGACAAAAAAACATTGATCATCATGTATGCCTTCCAATGGATACTCAATGTCGTTTGGAATCCTGTATTTTTCACATTGCATCAGACTAGCTTTGCCTTGATCATTATTATTTCATTGACCTTACTGATTGGATATTTCTTATTCAAGTATTTTGGACAGTTACGCTTTAAATCAACTTTACTTCTTCCATATTTCGTTTGGATGCTCATAGCTAGTTCTTTGAATGCTTTTATTTGGTTGAGGAATTAGGGGTCTTTATTGGTCCAACGGATTGTTGGACCAATTGGACAACAGGCTTTTGCCCAATTTCAGAATCCTTAATTTCTAGGTAATAGAGAAGCTAAAAAATCAAAAATTGAGAGAAGATATAAGAACAAACTGATGTGTAAACTTTTGCGTTCATATTCTAAATTAATGATGTTTCATATCAACTATGTCAGGTTAAACCTGTAAATTTTACTATGAATAATAATATTTTTAGAAAATAAAGGTAAACTTCAATTTTCTTATCTATCATTGTAGAAATTTTTTTGATATACGCAATGATGCATTCAAAACATTATTTATAAAAGTTATTAGCCAAAAAAATGAATGTTTCAAGGTAATAAGTTATGAGTACATTAGAAAAAATTAAAACAATAATTTTTACTTCGATATTTTCGTTTATAAGTTGTAATAATCGGACTGACAAATACTTTGGCCATTTCAAAAAACCAAAGACATTAATTAAGCTTAAAGAATTACAAGATAAGAAAATTGTTGACTGGTATGATTTAGAATTCGGAATTGCTTATGATGTGCATTATAGCGTTACTCCATTGGACGTTATTCCATTTGCAAGAACAGGCAGTAATGGTATCCACTTTGGGTTTTTAACAGATTTTAATAATGTAACAAATCTTGATAATGCTTATATTGTTAGTGTTGCTACCTCATATGATCCACCAGTAAATATAGTGGCGGAAAATATAGATGAATTTCTATCAATGGTAATAACAGCTGAAAGCTCTGTATTATTGGCAGACATCTACAAAAGTGACAAAGATTTTGAAAACAGAAAACAGGAGAGGTATTCTGATGATTTATATAAACAAGATCGAGAAAATACTATTGAACTTCTTCAAAATGAGTTTAAATCTATTAAATTAGAACAATTAGTGGAACGCGTTAATCAAATAAGAAAAAAAAGAGATTCATCAATAACAATCAAAACTATGGATGGAATCGGAATAATATGTAAAGAAAATAGTACAATTCAAGAATTCAATTATTCAGAGAATCCAAATGAAGTTAAGTTATTTTTAGAAACTGCTAATAAGCAAAGTAGAATCAAGTTCTACCGCAACGCTACTTTTAGATATATATTAAGCAAAAATTATGACGATGAAATAAGAAATATAATTATTGATTTTCTGAAAAAAGATGGTTTTTTAAGGGAAGCCAGAATATTGAAAGAATCTTATTGAAACTGAGTTTGCTAATTAATAACAAATAAGTAATTGACAAAATGCATAAACAAAATTATGATTTCTTTTCTGCGATAACATATCCTGACAAAAAAATTGAAGCAAAAGTTAAATATTTTTTGATTGCCTTTCCATTGCTTTTAATTTTACAAACAAACATTACGACTTTCCATGTGAAAATCATAAGACAGTTATAAAAAGTATTTATTATCAAGTTAAATTTAACAATCCAAAATATGCTAAAAGAAACATTTGCTTTTACTTAAATATACTAGGAAAAGAAAATAATCATTATAGAATATTTGATTATAATTCTGAATGTTTGTCTAAACTAAAAAGTTATATAAATTTATTGGACGAAAATAAAAACACTCCTAACTTTGAAGAATATATTTTTCCCTTAGAAGAGCTTTTGAACCAATTAGAAGAAACCTATTTCAGCAAATGTCTGCAAAAAATTATCAATCACATCATAAGCCATGAAGAATTAGACAGTATTTCCAATAATCACAGTATTATAGATTGTATTTTATTTCATACAAAACTTATAGCTGTGGAATTTTATTTGACTGGAGCCAGTTCAATTGATATAAATAATATTGTAAAAAATATTTGTAATAGTTCCAAAAAGCATAAGGAACAAATAAGACATTTAAAGGATAAATATGACGACCTTGATCAGTATTTCAAGAATAGACAATTAGTTGATCAAATTAAAGAAGTTGAACTAATTTATTGCTATTTTAAATCAAAGCAAACAGCTACATTTTTCATTCAACCACACAGTAAGTTAAAAAATAATTTAGACATTGATTTTTTTGACGTAAAATTTACTTCAACTTTACCAGATTATATTAACAAAAATTGGTTTAATGAAGATTATGATAAATACAAATATGGCAATCCTATAATATCAGATAAGACTATATTCGCTATTGTGGAAATGAATAACAACCATTCAAATACTATTAATTTAGCTCGAGATAAAGTTCAAGTAGCAATAAATACTTTAGGAAGATTTACCGAAAATCAATACATAATTGATTTCGCTTATAAATTGTCTAATGCTTCTTCCATACAAAATAAAGAGAATATAGATTTTGACAAAAACAATTTAATTGATTCACTTTACATACAATACAAGAAAAATAAGATAATAATTGATGAGGCAATTGATAAATTCCTAATTGATAATGATTTTCTATTTATAACAGGGAGGGACACAAAAAAAAGATCAGAATTGCTAACTAATTTGTGGTTCTACTTGGAGGCATATTATAAAAATAGTGATGATGCAATTAAAAGATCAAGTTTCACATTAGCAGATCATGTAAAGGAAGAATTTATTTGTTCATTATATTTATTTATTTATAATAAATATTTTAATCTTTTTAATGGAATACCAATCTTTGTAAAAGATGAAGATAGACATATGTACTATACAAATCTCAAAACTGACATGGAAAAAAAATTAAAAATTTTTAAAAAGAGTTTTAGACACCCTATTCTAACAAGAAAATTTATAACTAATGATAATGCAGAATATTCTGAAAATTCAAAGTATCAAGATTTTATAAAGGAATACCTTAAAAAAGTGGATTAATAGGAATTTATATGTACATAGTTTGAAGGAGAATGACTATTTTCTTGGCGCAAATTTAAATTTTTTATTAGCACTTACTAATTATTTTAGACAAGATCTAATAAGTAAAGCAATTGAACAAAAATAAAAAAAATGTGGTTTATCATTTCTTAATATAGATTCAACTAATTAGTCGCAGTTTCCAACTGCGATCTAATATACTAGGAATTTAGAATTCCAATCAACAACTAAATTGTTTACTATTTTAGGATTTTCAATTCACAGAATGGGCATTCTATTAGACACTAGTGATATGCTACATAATGTTTTCAATGATCTCCACATAAATAGACATCCATCACACAACCACACTTCAGCAAAAGAGCGAGACTTAGCCTAGTAAACTTTCCCTTGATTTTATTGTCATAGCAAAGGCATAATTTAAAAAAAAAAAAAAAAAATGACAACAGCACAAGAATTACTTCAGGAATTAAGTCTAGAAGCAGAAGTAACGAGACGATATTTAGAATGTATACCATTTGAAAGATCAGAATTCCAGCCAGCTGAAAAATCTGAAAAATTAGGACGACTAGCCATACATCTAGCAGAAATTATTGCTTGGTGGAAAAATGTAGCAGAACAAGACAAATTAGATTTTAGCAACTTTGAACCTGCTGAAATAAAAACAACACAAGAACTGCTAGAGTATTTTGATCATTTATTAACTCAATCTACAAGCTCGCTCCAAATCCTAACAGATGAAGAATTAAATAAGGATTGGTCGATGACTCATGGCGAAGAAATATATTTTACTTTGCCAAAAAAGCAAGTTTTACGACTATTCTGCATGAACCATTTGGTCCACCATCGCGCACAACTAGGCGTATATTTAAGATTACTAAACATTCCTGTCCCTGCCACATATGGGCCCTCAGCAGATGATTTTGATGTGATTTTAACTAGAAGATTTTCTAAAATAATCAAATTGCCTTAGTTGCAGTTTTCTTGGATTGGATACAGTTTTCAACTGCGATCTTACTTTATAGGATTTTTTATTCCTAACTATGTATTTTCTATGAGAATGATTTTTGGACAAAATTGTAAGTACGAATTTGCTGACTTATTATCAATTAAATTTGTTTGGATTCTTCCAATCATTAAAAGCTTCACACCTCTGGTCTTAGATTTAGAGCATTAAGATCCAAATTTTAATCTTGATCATAAAATTAATTCACCATCTCAAACAACCAACCTTGAAGTAAATCACTTGACGAAACAAACGGCTTCTTTTGGGCTTGGACAATACATTTTTTACAAGATGTTATAGTAATAGGAACGCTATTTTTAATGACAACTCAGAAATAACTAAGACTTCACAATCCAATAGTTCACATAAGATGAGTTGAGAACAGCCGATCTACAAGCCTAATCTTTTGAATTCAACAACCCGACAAGAAGTTTGTGAATAAATAAATTGAGGACATTTGTCCTTTGGAAAGTCGCAGCAAATACAGATCTTTGTTGAAATTTTCAACAATTATAAAATGGGCTTTTTAATCTCCACAATTTTAATTTCAGTATTTGCAATATTAGCGATTATTGATGGTTTTTATCTTCATATTTTCAAATATCAACTTTTCAATCATAAGGAAAGCAATTTTGAACATTTAACTCATACCATCAGAGCAATATTATTTCCCTTGATCGTCTATTTTTTATTCATCATCCAAAATAGTCTGATAAGTTTTTATTTAGGCATCTTATTTGTTGCATTGGATATTATTGTACTTGGAATAGATGCTTATGTGGAAAAGGACAGTAGGAGTTTTATGGGTGGGCTTCCCCGATGGGAATATATTTTACATTTGTTCGTAAATGGGTTTCATTTTGCTTCAATCGCAGTATTTCTTTCATTTAAACTTACAATAACGGAAAGTGGAATTGAAATAATTCAAGACCTTAGCTATTTAAAAAACTTTGAACTATTTAAGTTTGTTGCAGTAAATTTAATACCGGGTGCAGTTATATTAGCAATAATACATATTATGACTGTGTGTAATGCAACTAAAACCTACTGGAATAATCTTCGAATGAAAGTAACTTGTTGCTAAAATATAAAGTTGAGATTATTGGTTTTGTAAATAAAACAAGAAATCAATACAATTTTCAAATATACATTTGTAATTATATTACTCTCTATTATGGTGCTGTGTAGCATTTTATGGCACACTTAATGGTTGGTGGCATAAGCCTTTTACCGACAGTAATGAGCCGAAATTATTTACCAAAGCAGTCAATCACCAAATTGAAAAAGAATTTGTAGGAAACTTTGCTATGGCTATTATGAATAATGGCATAATCGAAAACGAACTCTTTTTTTCAAAAAACAAAGCAGTTGACAAAAACACAATTTTTCAAGTATCCTCTCTCTCTAAGATCGTTTCATCCGTAGGAATTATGAAGCTGGTTGAACTAGGCAAAATAAATTTGGATACACCAGTTACGAAATATCTTACACGATGGCAACTACCACAAAGTGAATTTAGCAATGAAGAAGTAACCGTTAGAAAATTATTGAGTCATACAGCAGGGTTAACTGATGGGCTAGGTTATCAAGGATTTAAAAACAAAGATTCCATTCAAACTATAGAAGAATCACTAACTAAAGCAAAAGATGCTGATGATGGAGCAAATGGTGAAGTCAAAGTAGGTATTGAACCAGGATCAAAATGGAACTATTCTGGTGGTGGGTTTACCCTATTACAATTAGTAGTAGAAGAAACCAGTGGACAAACTTTTAATGCGTTTATGAGGGACAGTGTATTTACTCCTTTGAATATGACAAGCAGTAGTTACATTCTTAATGATACTTTACAAAGTAGATTATGTGAATTTTACAATTCAGATAAAAGCACAGCATCACATTATTATTATACTGCTTTAGCTGCAACTTCATTATATACTTCACTTTCAGATTTAGAAACATTTTTTCAATTGTTTTTAACTGGTAAAAATGGTGAACCAATAGGAAGGGGACACATAAGACCAGAATCTTTAAAACTAATAAGAAAATCTCATTGGGACATTATGGGTGAAAAAATCTATGGTTTAGGAGCTATGCTCTATATGGATATTGAAAATGGCGAAGACATTTTTGGGCATGATGGAAAAAGTACACCTCCTATTAATACAGCACTAAGAATAAATCCTATATCAGGTGACGGAATAATTATTTTAGAGACTGGAAATCCAAATTTAGCGACAAGAATAGCCAGTGATTGGGTATTTTTAGAAACAGGAAAAACTGACACTTTACTTTTCAATTTACTAGTTAGGAAAATGATAAATTTAATCGTTATAGGAATAATAGTAATTAGTATTACTGCAATCGTAATAGGAATCCGGCGAAAGAAAAGAAAAATTACCTAACTATATAAGCTTTCTCCCAAACAAAATACCAGAATGAATCCGATCTTGAATCAAACTGCATAAAAAGAATTTCCATAATGTTATTTTTATAAAACTATTCTGATAATTGAGTAGTAAAATCTCTAATATTGATTTTATTCTAGAAGAAGTGAAAGCAATTAAACCTAAACTAAACTTTAGTGTTTTATTTATACAATCAAAAGTTAAAGATGACAGAAAAAAAAATGTATGATCACAACAATTGCATAGACGGACATCTTGATCTATCTTCTTTGATTATCTGGTCTTGCTGATAGATTCCAGCATAAAAATCCACTCAAGGAATAAACAGAAATAAAAAAATGATGGAAGTTCAATTTCCGACAATTCAAACCAACAGACTTCTACTTCGACAATTTGTTGAAAGTGATTTAGAGAATGTCTTTAAAGGACTTTCTGACCCAGAAATTATCAAATTTTATGGGGTGAGTTACAAAACAATTGAAGATACAAAAGAACAAATGAAATTTTTTGCCGACTTAGAAAAAAATGAAACAGGAATTTGGTGGGCAGTTTGTTCTTTGGACAATGCAACATTCTACGGAGCAGGAGGACTAAATAGTTTGAGTAAAGAACATAAAAAAGCTGAAATCGGTTTCTGGCTTTTAAAAAACTATTGGGGACAAGGAATAATGACTGAAACGATGCCAATAATTTGCAATTACGGATTTGAACAGCTAGGACTTCACAGAATTGAAGGTATTGTTGAAACTGATAACTTGAACTGTAAAAACGCAATGAAAAAACTTGACTTCAAGCACGAAGGAACAATGAAAGACTGTGAAATAAAAAATGGACGTTTTATAAGTTTAGATATGTACGCACGATTAAAAAACGAATGAAAGTATATCTAAAATCATCTCTTATCTTGATCCATCATTTCCAACGACACTAACACCTGCAACTAATTGCCTTGAGCACAAGAACATTTAAACATTTCAAAAAATAATTTATAAATGGAAAAATACTATGTTTTCATAATACTTGCATTTGTTTCTGAAGTACTAGGCACTATTTCAGGCTTTGGATCTTCAATTCTATTTGTACCTATTGCTTCGTTGTTTTTTGACTTTAAATCAGTTTTAGGAATTACAGCTGTATTTCATGTTTTCAGCAATTTATCAAAAATAGCACTTTTCAGAAATGGTATTAATAAATATATCGCATTAAAGCTTGGCATTCCCGCTGTTATTTTTGTAACTATTGGAGCATATATAACTACTTTCTTACCAACTCAACAAATTGAATTGGCAATGAATTTTATTTTAGTATTCCTTGCCATCTATTTTATGGTTAATTTCAACAAAACTGTTCAACAAACAGATACAAATTTGTACATTGGTGGAATTGCTTCTGGTTTTATTGCAGGCATCGCAGGTACTGGAGGTGCAATAAGAGGAATTACCTTGACAGCTTTTCAAATGCCAAAAGAAATATTTATAGCAACTTCTGCACTTATAGATTTGGGAGTAGATGCAAGCCGAGCAATTGTTTATACGAGCAATGGATACTTCAAAAAAGAATACCTATTTCTAATTCCATTTTTAATTGGTATTAGTATTCTGGGAAGTTACGTTGGAAAAAAAATACTTCAAAAAACTTCTGAAACTGTCTTTAGATATATTGTGCTAGGGATTATTATTTTAACAGCTTTATTTCAAATCATAAAATACCTAATGAAATGATAAGTAGTATTGCAAAAATAAGTTGACTTATGAATAATTATTTACGATGGTCAACGTTTTTCGTTTCAATAAAAATCTATATTCTAGAAAAAATTAATACTGCTTCCTTTGGAATAAATCTATAGTATTCAGGTAAACTATTAAAACATATTTAAAGAACATAATTTGCAATCTCTTTAATTACATTTTTGGAAATTCCATTATCTTGCATAAATTAAATATGAATCATAAACATACATACGATAAAAATGGTAAACAACTTTGTTGTAACCAAGCAGAACAGATTAACTTTGTGGAAAATACACTATTAACTAAAAAACATGAAGAAACAGCATGTTGTACAACTGATGAACATTTAGCAAAAGCTGATCATGTTCATTCCAATAGCGATAACAATATATTAAATTTGTTTTTACCGGCTATAATTTCTTTGATTTTACTGATCATTGCCATTGTTTTAGACAATATTTTTCCTCAAACTTGGTTCAAAGGGTGGTTAAGAATTGCTTGGTATATCTTAGCATACATACCAGTTGGTTTTCCTGTATTGAAAGAAGCAATTCAAAACATAAGAAAAGGCGAACTATTTTCAGAATTCTTATTAATGTCTATTGCGACAATTGGAGCATTTGCCATTGGTGAATATCCCGAAGCTGTAGCAGTAATGTTGTTTTATACTATAGGCGAGGTATTTCAAATGTTAGCTATAAAAAGAGCTAAAGTCAACATACAAACCTTGCTTGATCAACGACCAGACGAAGTAACGATTCTACAAAACAATGAAGCAAAAATAATCAATTCTAAATGCGTAAACATAGGCGATATTATTCAACTCAGAGTCGGCGAAAAACTAGGACTTGATGGAGAACTATTGTCCGATAATGCTTCATTTAATACTGCTGCACTAACTGGAGAAAGCAAACCCGACACGAAGCTAAAAGGAGAAACTGTTTTGGCAGGCATGATAAATCTTAATAAAATAGCTCAAATAAAAGTTACGACAGCATATTCAGACAGCAAATTGAGTAAAATTTTGAAAATGGTTCAACAAGCCACAACCCAAAAAGCACCAACTGAACTTTTTATAAGAAAATTTGCAAAAATCTATACCCCAATCGTTGTCTTATTAGCAATCCTAATTTGCATCTTGCCGTATTTATTTGTAGCAAACTATGAATTTAGCCAATGGTTATACAGATCGTTGATTTTCTTAGTAATTTCTTGTCCTTGCGCTTTGGTCATCAGTATACCGTTGGGTTATTTTGGAGGTATAGGTGCAGCCAGTAAAAATGGCATTTTATTTAAAGGTAGCAACTTTCTTGATAATATTGCTACTATTCAAAATGTAGTGGTGGATAAAACTGGCACGATGACCGAGGGCATATTTAAAGTACAAGAAGTCAATATAAAACCTGAATTTAATAAGGAACAAATTCTACATTATGTAAATACCTTGGAAAGTAAAAGCACTCACCCGGTAGCAACAGCTATACAAAATTTAGTAGGTAAAATTGACAATACTATACTATGTGAAGATGTTGAAGAAATATCAGGATATGGCTTGAAAGCAACTGTTAATAGTAAAGAATTAATAGTAGGAAATTGCAAGTTGCTAGATAAATTTTCGATTCCCTATGATGTAGATCAAACATCAATAGTTTATACATTAATTGCCATTGCTTACGACAAGCGATTTGCAGGTTATTTAACCATTGCAGATAGCATAAAAGAAGATGCACAAATGACCATAGTTGAACTAAAAGAAATGGGAGTTCAAACCACCATGCTCAGTGGAGATAAAAATACAGTAGTACAATTTGTTGCTCAAAAATTAGGTATTGCTAACGCATTTGGTGATTTATTACCTGAAGACAAAGTAAATAAAATTAAAGAAATCATTGCGAGAAATGAAACCGTGGCATTCGTAGGCGATGGTGTAAATGATGCACCTGTTATTGCCTTAAGTAATGTTGGTATTGCAATGGGTGGACTTGGAAGCGACGCCGCAATTGAAACGGCAGATGTAGTAATACAAGATGACAAGCCTAGTAAAATTCCATTGGCAATTAAAATTGGTAAACAAACAAAGAAAATTGTCTTGCAAAATATTTTAATGGCATTTTTTGTAAAAGGAATTGTTTTGTTGCTTGGAGCGGGTGGTCTCGCTACAATGTGGGAAGCAGTTTTTGCAGATGTAGGTGTCGCTTTATTAGCAATACTAAACGCAATAAGAATACAAAAAATGAACTTTGCCAACTAGCAAATAGAAAAAAGCAACTAACATCGGATAAGTTAATACAAAGAGTGAAATGACATTTTTTATAAATATCAGGTATATTACAATTTATAATTGGTCTTGATACTTTGTTTTATTTAGCAAAATTTACTAATTATATAAAGAATGCTTGAATGAACTTTTTAAATAGAAATTTAATAATAATAATTTCCATCTAAGTGACTTTAGTCACAATGCAATTGGCTCAATCTACAGATCTTTGTTTTGCAAATGAAGAAGACGCAAATAATTTACAAATTTATTTTGATGTGCATTTTGTGCGTTGCAATCATTTCTTCAATTGTATTACTTATGAATTTCTTAAACAAATAAATCAATCATAAATGAAAAAAAATATGTCTTCTGCTGACAGAATTATTAGATTAGTAATTTCAGCAATTTTAGTTACCCTATACTTTACCAATATCATAGGTGGAACGGTGGGTTTAATTTTGCTTATTCTAGCAACTGTATTTACTATTACAAGTATAATAAGTTTTTGTCCTTTGTACTCAATTTTTGGAATTTCGACTTGCTCTACTAAACAACAATAGAAAATTCTTAACAATTAACAATGGTTTTCGTCAAGCGGAGCTAAACGCCTCGCTTGACTTTTTTAAATATTTTTCAAAAAAAGTCCTTCGAGTCAAATTTTGTTCCCAATTTTCCCTAAATCATAATAATAACCCTACACCAAACACAACAAAATCATAAACTACATGGAATTGGTAAGTTTGATACTATAAGATGTGTCAAAATTGAATACCCAATCCTAAACAAATAGCCATATAGTAAATGGATAAAAACCTAACCCATTGCATCCAAATCAATATCTATTTTTGAACAATTCGCTTGAAAATCCATTCTTTGATGTGATTTAGAATTCTACCTATGTATAAAAAAGAGAAAATCATCATCGCAGGTGCTGGAGGAATCGGGAAAGCAGCAGGCTTAATCCTTGCTGAAAAGCAAGAATTTGATGCTAGCATTTATATCGGTGACATCAATTTTGAAGCCGCTAAGCAAGTTTGCGAATGGATCACAGCAGGTACGTCTAGCCTTATCCAAGTAGAACCATTCTTTATCGATCCAAAGCAAACAACTGAGGAAATGAAGTTTGTTTTCGATTCATCTGATATTATTTTAGACTGTTTACCTGGTTCTGAAGCTCCTAGAATGGCAAGATTTGCAAGAGAATTTGGACTGCATTATGTCAATCTAACCGAATATGTGAAAGAATCTGAAGAAGTAGTACAAATTGCTACTGGTGCTGAAACAGGCTTTATCCTCCAAGCTGGACTTGCCCCAGGCTATATTAATATTTTAGCAAAATATCTTGCTGAGCAGTTCACAAAAAAGTATAAAACAGATTTCTTTGAAGAAATTTCAATGAAAGTTGGTGCGTTAACGAATATTACTAAATCTCCACATTACTATGGGTTTACTTGGAGTCCAATTGGTGTCGCTACAGAATATGTCAAGGATGCTATAGTGGTAAAAAATGGTATTAAACAAATCATTCCTTCATTGTCAGATACACAATCCATAATTATTGATGGCATCCGTTATGAAGATGATTTCACATCAGGTGGTGCAGCAGATATGCCCGAGTTTTTTGCTAATAAAGTTAATTCTTTACATTATAAAACCATACGATATCCTGGGCATTATGATTGGGTGAGAACTCAGATCCAAGAATTAGGTAGTGATGAAAACTTGGCAATTCCCTTATTAGCCAAAATGAAAGAAAACATACCACATGTAGAAGATGACCTCATTGTCATTTATGCTTCAGTCATGGCTAAGGATGAGAAAAATGAATTACATCTACTTGAAAAATCAATGAAAATCCATCCTAAGCAAGTGGGCAGTTATAAATTAAAAGCAATACAAACAGCTACCGCTGCTCCTCTGCTGGAATGTGCAAGACTCCTGTTATCTGGAACTTACAAAGGACCGATACTCCAATCTATGATAGATACAAAAGAGTTTTTGAATGGACCATTTGTTCAATATATATATGGATCAATGTCCAAATCAGAAAAAGTCCTAGCAGATTTGCATCTCTAGGAAAATACAACTTAAACAGAAAAACTTTCTCCACATCCACAAGTGCGTGATGCATTTGGATTCTGAAAATAAAATCCTTTTCCTTCCAACCCACTTGAAAATTCTAATTTAGAATCAAACAAATAGAGAAAGGATTTAAGATCAGTCACGATTTTAAGATCATTGTCTTCAAAAACTTGGTCATTTGGTAATTGCTTGTTGTCAAACTCAATTTTATAGCTTAACCCGCTACATCCACCACTAGTAACCACTGCTCGAATGAAATGGCTATCATCCAATTTAGCGTCGTTTCGCAATTTCAATATTTTCTCTTTTGCTGAATCTGCGATGTAAATCATATTTCAGTTATTTAGGATAAAGCATTTTTTGTTTTATAATCCTTGATTGCACTTTTGATGGCATCTTCTGCCAAAACACTACAATGAATTTTTACTGGAGGCAATGCCAATTCTTCAACAATGTCCATATTGTCTATTTTCAATGCTTCCTCAATTGACTTGCCCTTAAGCCATTCTGTAGCTAATGAAGAAGAAGCTATAGCTGAACCACATCCAAATGTCTTGAATTTTGCATCTTCAATTTTTTGCGTATCTGGATTTACTTTGATCTGCAATCTCATGACATCTCCGCATTCAGGTGCCCCTACGAGACCTGTACCTACAGTACTATCATTTTTATCTAAAGTTCCTACATTTTTTGGATGCTTAAAATGATCCAATACTTTTTCTGAATATGCCATTTTTTTTAATTTTTATTGTGTTTAATGTGTTTCCCATACGATTGAGTTCAAATCTACACCTTCTTTATACATTTCCCAAATTGGCGATAAATTGCGCATATGATTCACCCCTTCAGACACTGCTTCCAAAGCGTAATCTATATCTTCTTCGGTCGTAAACCGACCTAAACTAAAACGCAATGAAGAATGTGCCAAATCATCTCCTAAACCAAGTGCAACTAATACATAGGAAGGTTCTAATGAAGCTGAAGTACAAGCTGATCCAGAAGATAATGCGATATTCTGATTAAACGTCATCATCAATCCTTCTCCTTCAACATGCTTAAAAGAAAGATTTGTCACATGAGGCATTCTATGCGATTTTGCACCATTCAAGTAGACCTCTTCTAGTTTTGCCATAAATCCCGATTCAAGCTTATCGCGCAATGCACTTAATCGAATCGCTTCATCTGCCATTTCTGCTTTTGCTATTGCTGCAGCTTTACCAAACCCAACAATCCCCGGAACATTTAATGTTCCACTTCGCATTCCGCGTTCATGGCCACCACCGTCCATTTGAGCTGTGACTTTCACTCGCGGATCTTTACGACTCACATAGAGAGCCCCTACCCCTTTTGGTCCGTACATTTTATGAGAGGTGAACGCCATGAGATGAACTCCATTTTCTCTTGGATTCACTGGAATCTTACCAACAGCTTGAGTCGCATCACTCATGAATAGCACTCCATGTCTTGCACAGATTTCTCCTATTTCTTTTATTGGTTGAATGACACCAGTCTCATTGTTTGCCCACATAATCGATACCAAAATAGTCGTTGGCTTTATGGCGGCTTCTAGTAATTTTAAGTCAATCAAGCCTTCTTGATTGACTTCCAAATATGTTATTTCTGCACCTTGCTTTTCTAATCTTTTACATGTATCTAATATCGCCTTATGTTCTGTTGTCGCGGTAATGATATGATTGCCTTTACGAACATACATTTCATAAACACCTTTTAAGGCTAGATTATCTGATTCTGTCGCACCTGAAGTAAAGATGATTTCCTTTTCATCGGCCCCTATCAAATCTGCAATTTGTTGGCGAGCTAAATCAACAGCGCCTTCAGCTTCCCAACCAAATGGATGGCTTCTACTTGCAGCATTGCCAGGATGCTCATAAAAATAGGGCAACATTGCCTCAACTACCCTCGGGTCACAAGGTGTAGTTGCATTATTATCTAAATATACTTTTTTAATTCCTGCCATAATAATTGTGATGTTGATAAAACGTAAATTGGTCTAATTAGTTCACATTCATAAAGATATAGAATCAAGTTTTTCAATTGTTTGTTTTTACATAAAAATTCAACATTAAACTGAAAGATATGTTAAAAAAAATCATATGAATTTAATAAAATATAATATATTTGTCTTTGAATAGTAATAGTTTACATATTTAAATTGTGTCATATCGAAATTTACCAATAGATCAGGTTCTTTCTCTCCTACAACAGGGGGACAAACAGCTATTAGCAAGACTAATCACATGCGCAGAAAGCAATAAAAAATCTGATCAGATCTATATTTCAGAGATCCTTTCTAAATTCAAGTATAGTGCAAATATGACTAGAAGGATTGGGATCACTGGCTCTCCTGGAGTTGGCAAAAGCAGTTTAATTGAAAAAATTGGCTTTGAGTTAATTAAACAAGGAAGAAAATTAGCGGTCTTAACGATCGACCCAAGCAGCTCGTTGACACGTGGAAGTATTTTAGGCGACAAAACACGCATGGTGGAGCTTTCCAAAGAAGATCTTGTTTTTATTCGGCCATCACCTTCAAAAAATCATTTAGGAGGCATCAGTGAAGGGACGAGATCCAACATTCAACTTTGTGAAATAGCTGGATTTCAAGATATTTTGATTGAAACTGTGGGGATTGGTCAATCTGAGCATGAAGTCAGTTCGGTAAGTGATATGACGATTTGGATTGGAATCGGAGGTGCAGGTGATGAATTGCAAGGGATCAAACGAGGAATTATGGAATGGGCGGATCTAATGCTAATCAATAAATCTGATGGTTCAAATATTGCGAAATCAACTAAGACTAAAAATGAACTCCAATCGGTAATTGGCTTTATGCCATTTCGAAAGAACAATAAAAAAGCAGAAATACTGTTAACTTCTGCATTAGAAAACCAAGGAATCGAAGAAATCATAAAAAAAATAGATTTCTTTTTTCAAGATATTCTGAATAATAATAAGCTCATTAGCACACGTTTAGATCAAGAAATTCAATTTTTTAATCAAAAATGGCAAAAAGAAATTCTTCAAGAATTGTTACTTCAGAAAGAAATTCACATCAAACATAGTGAACTTATAAACTTGATTGAGTCAAAAAAAATAGATGCAAATTCTGCTTCAATACAGTTACAAGAGTTTATTTTTGCACATTTCAAAGACAGAAAGAGTAAATGAAGAAATATATATGGCTTTTATGCTTTAGTTGTATTGCATTTAGCTTTAGAAATAATAAAAATTGCGAAGAATTCGTAAGTTATCCAAGTCCGATTGTCTTAGTCTCGCCTGTAAAATCTAAGATTTCCGTTACAGGTTCATTTGGTGAATTGCGAAATAATCATTTTCATGCTGGAATAGATCTACGGTCTATGACAGGTGTTGGCGGAGATGATATACTTTCAGCAGCTGATGGGTTCATCAGCAGAATTGAAATAGACGATGATGACTATGGCAAAAGTATGTATATCGAGCATCCTTCGGGATATACTACACTTTATGCACATTTAAACCATTTTCGACCAGACATTGAAGCTCGTATAAAAACTGAACAATATAAACAACAATCATTCAAAATCGAACTAAACTTATCACCATCAGATTTTCCGGTTCTAGCTGGTGAGCATGTAGCCTATATGGGAAACACAGGATCAAGTAAAGGAGCACACTTGCATTTCGAATTAAGAAATACAAGTACAAATGAAGTCCTCGATCCGAACGATTATGGAATTCCAGTAGAAGACCATATTGCGCCAATATTACGTAAAATAAAAATCTATGGCTTTGACTTTCAAGGTCAGAATACATTTGAGAACATAATGCACAATTCCAAATTAGCAAAAAACTATCATATAATCACTGTCCCTGGAGATATTTTAGGAATAGGAGTAGATGCATTGGATAGAAGTAATAATTCTTGGAATTGGATTGGGATACGCTTTATAAAATTGTTCATTGATGGCGCTTTAATCTACCATTTTGATTCTGACAAATGGAATTTAAATGATACAAAATTTATTAATGCACATATAGATTACAATTCAAAATTAAATGCTCAAGGTTCATTTCATCGCTGTTTTGTTTTGAGTGGCAACAAACTACCTCTTTATAAAATAGCGCAAAACGATGGCTTATATTATCTAAATGAAAATGTCGAACATAGAGTTCAGATTTTAGTTGGCGATGCACATGAGAACGTTTCTGAAATTGCATTCGGAGTAAAGAAATCTAGTTTTTTACCTAAACAAGACAATACAAGCTCTCAGTTTAAAATTCAACATTCATCTTCTTTTGAGATGAAGGACGAATATGCGAATTTTACATTTCAACCTGAAACGTTTTATAAGAATTTTAGCTGCGAAGTAAAAAAAGAATTTAACGGTTCTTCAAATGCTTATTCAGACTGGATCGGAATAACGCCAACAAATGAACCTATACATAATTATTATTCTGTTTCATTAAAACCAAAGCGAGAGATACCTGCTCATTTGATTGAGAAATGCTTTGTCGCGTTTAAACGAGGAAATTCATACATCTCAACTGGAGGCAGATTCAATGGTATATATTTCGAATCTGAATACAAACAGCTTGGTAGTTTTTCAATCATGCTAGATGATACTCCTCCAAGTATTATTCCGATTGTATATAAACCGAATATGAGTAAATCAAAATTCATAAAATTTAAGATTCAGGACAATGTTCCTGCATTGGGCAAAGCGAAAGAATTGAAGTATAATGCCTATATTGATGGACAGTGGATATTGATGGAGCATGACGAAAAAACGCACACGATTCAACATGATTTCGAAGATTGGCTATCGAGTGGAAAACACGATTTGTTAATACAAGTTACAGATGATCGAAACAATATGAAGGAATACAAAAGTAGCTTTACTCGCTAATAAATCAAATGAGCGCAGAAGATTTCAAACCCAAGTTTACATTACATCCAGGCGATCCTGCACCTAATTTCTTTGCTCCAAATCAAGCAGGCAAACTCATAGAACTTTATAGTATTTCCTCTGAATGGACTATCCTATTTTTTTATCCACAAGATCTTACACCAACATGTATCAAAGAGGCTTGCAATCTTAGAGACAATTATACTGCTCTCAAAAAATTAAAATGTAAGATTTTTGGAATAAGTCAAGATGATGAAAAATCTCATAAAAAATTTATAGATCGCTATACATTACCTTACGAACTACTTGTAGATTCAGGAAATAAGATTGCCACTGATTATAACGTTTATAGTCGAAAGAAATTCATGGGTATCGCCTATACAGGAATACATAGATCCACGTTTATATTGGATGAGCAAAAAAAAATACATAAAATAATTTATCCAGTAGTCAGCGCCAATCACCATTCACAAATCATTGAAGCTATATCAAAATAATTGATTGGTAATTTAACAATTTCTTTTAAATTCAATTTTCAAAAACCTTTTTGATTGTTCACTCAATTTGAACTTATCACTTAACATTAAGCCAACAATCCAAGCAATCTCACCTTCATGCTCGACTATTAAAATTTGTGATTTATCATTATTCGAAATTTTTTTATCAACAAAGATATCTTGAAGCTTTTTCTTCTTCAGCCTCATGCCTAAAGGGCGGATGCTATCTCCATTTCTCCAATTACGTAAAACAACTTTATCCCGAACCAAATCTCGATCAATAAAAACAATATTAGGATTTGATTTTATCTCTACTTCTGATGGCATATTATACAAATGAGTAAATAAAATATTGCCTTGATCTAGTTTAAGATCCACATCAATTGACAAATCAATTACTTGCTCAAAATAGTCTTTTTTCTCTACTTTTGTTAAGAGATATAAATAATCTCTTTCAATAATAATTTGAAAGCCTTTTTTTGAAATAAATATCCTTCCAACTCCACAAGTTGGGTCAGCAATTTTGTCAATTTGAGATTGATTAAATCCATACTTCACCAAATACTCTGACAAAAGAAATGAATCCATTTCAAAGGCCTTTTTAATTCTACATCCTATTTTATCATTTTCTACATTCACTGCTATCCATTTAGAAAGTTCACATTGAATGAAGTTATGGGCTTTTTGCAAAAATTGAATACTTCTTGTTATGGATTTACTTGGATTTGGAAATTTTGAATTCAATAAAGGCAAAACATCATTCCGAAAAAAATTTCTTCGATAATCACTTTTCAAATTAGAAGAATCTGTCAAATATGGCACTTTAAATTCTTTGACATATCGCTCAATATCTTCAGGAAATAAATGTATAAATGGTCGTACGATCCGATCATTTTGCATTTGCATGGACTTCAAACCTTTGACACTTGCACCCCGCATTAGATGCAAAAAAAAAGTCTCTATGACATCATTCGCATGATGACCGACTACTATAAAATCATATTTTTTCGAATCCAAAAGCTCATAAAAAAAAGCATATCGAATTTCTCTCGCTCTTTCTTGCCTATTCTTTAGGTTCACATCAAGTGTTACATCCTTTTTATAAAAAGGGATGCTGTGATTTTTTGCAAAGTTTTCAACTAATGCTGCTTCTCTATCTGATTCATCAATCCTCAAATGATAGTTCACATGAGCGATTCCCAAGGAATATCCCATGCTTACCAATGCATGACAAAGAGACATAGAGTCTTTTCCACCACTCACTCCAATTAATAATCTGCTTTTTTTAGTAAAAATTAATTGATTCTCTATACTTTTGTGTATCAAATTGTCCATTAAAAGCGAAATTAATATGAAATCAATCTTTTATTATAGTATTTTAATAATTATTCTAGGTTTTGGCTGCAAACAAGACAAAAACACCAATTCGAATTCTACAAATCAAACTTCTACAGCGAAACCAACTACTTCCATCCCTAAAGACAATCGACCTCGTACTGCATATGGGAAAGTTGATGAATCTTTTTCTAAACTTAGTTCGAGTGCAAAACCGTATTTAATGATTACAGATTCTATCTGGTTATTTGCTGTCGCGATAAATCCTAGTGAAAAAAATGACAAACCAATATTTTTCGAAAAAACATGGTTAGACCTAAAAGAATCTGGTGACTATGAATATGGGAAAGCAGAGACTTTAATTGATAAAGGTAAATTCACTTATAATGCTACAAGTACAGAATTAGAAATGCGGTCAATGCTTAAAGATAGCGCTTCTTTATGGAGAGTAAAGGTAGATCCAGATGCGATGATTTTAATTGGTGAAGAGAAATATGCTAACAATCCTTGGCAAATTAAATTGGTAAGAAAATCCAATTTCAATCAACCTCTAAATTAATTTAATTCACTTCGACATACTTATTTTTTGCTAGAAGTATTTTGAATTAAAAACAATTCATAATTCAAACAGAAATCTGAAAATTTACCAGCCTTAACATTAAACAATTGGGGATTTTTACTATCTAATTTTTTATAGACTGTCTGGAATTTATCCACCATATTGACCATCTCGAATTTCTGAATTAAAAAATCAGATACTATTGACTTATCACTATGATGTAACGCTTCGTCCAATTTATAGATCTTGGCGCCGCTTGACGACAACCAAGTAACATTTTTATATTGATCTGTTTTATTTGTTTTCTTCAATAGTGCTTCATCACCTAATTCCATAAACTTATCCTTTGTAAGCATTTTTATGGATCTCAAATCTTCGAGAGGGAATCCTTCAGAATGATAAATTATAGAATATAAATTAAATAAGCTCATGTAATCTAAGCCATTATTAATTTTTGATCGAGGAAACATATTTTCTTCATCATACACTTCATGTTGGTGCTTCCCTCCATCCCAACGTTGTCCATTAACCCAGCCAGGCGTATTTGGGCAATCAAATGTAGGCCATTTGTGATTTGTATTCTCATTATACTTAGAATACTTCATACATAATCCAGAGCATGGAGCACGATCCAACAAATCTTCAAACCACTTTTTATCTATTTGCACAGTACTTTTTTCTTCATAAATAGCTTTATTCATCAATAGATAAATCTCCTTATTGAATTCAATACACTTTTTTTGATAAAATTCACTTTGCTGTGCTTCTCCAATAGTTTCCAATAACAACCAAAAATTACCAACATTCTTATTTGCAGTTACTGTCTTTTTTAGCAATTGATTATAGTAAAATTTCTCTCTTACTGTTTTCTTTGAAGGCACACTTGTAAAATAATCCAATACTAACTTCATCCCATATACGGTTGTTGATGCTTGTCCTCCCTCAAAGTTATTTAAGTTGGTATGTTTCTTTCTGAATCCAATAAAATTTTTCGAATCAATACATTGCGCTGAACCTGGGAACTCAATATAATCCTTTGGATTCTTATCTATCCTACCCACAAGTGCTTTAACAATCTCTGTTGCAATTTCCAGAACATAATATTTTCTACCCTCACATGTAGTTACACTTGCATCTGCGGGAATAAATTTTTTCACAAAAACCAATCCATTCAATAAGCCTATCACTTGGTCCTGACTTTGAAAACCTTGGTGAGCGTAAAGAAAACAAGCTCTTTCTTTGAGATGTTTTTTACATGGCGGATTTATCATTGCATGATACGAAGATGTAGCATCTATATTCCACTTTTCTTCACTGGGATCGTGTAGTAATTCACCAAAATTTTGGGTAGCATCTTCGCGAATTAAAAATCCTGAATACCCATCCATTTTTGCCTGAAAATCACATGTTTTTTTGAGCTTAGATTTTGTCAAAAGCTCATGTTCGCCTTTAACTTTAAACAGATTCGAACAGATTTTACAATCCTGGCATTGCTTCCTTTCATTGTAAAGCTCTTGAAATATGCATTGTGCTTGCATGTCCAATCTGCGGATCGCTTGTAAGGCAAGAAATAAATCCTCAAGGGTTGTTTTCATTTTTTCATGCTGCCCATACCTTCGCAGATTTTCATATTCTATTGCTAAAATTTGGATGTACCAACCCAATTGTGAAGGGGTCTCCGAACTCATATTTATAATATTAAACCTAACGCTTTTCTTTTGATCCCAATGGACTCGCTCTAGACAATTTGGATCATATAAAACACTATTGGGATTGTTTCGATTGCCAAATGCAAGATCTCCACTCCAGCCTAGACTAATACTAGTCGCAGGAAGGCTATAAGATGACTTTTTAAAATTGCAAGGATCTGCACCACTATTTCCAATCCCGTCACCTATACATCCAGAAGAATTTCTATCTACAAGAATAAAATGTTTGTAAAATGACTCGCGATACTGCCAATATTTTAACAATAATCGTTGATAACTGCTATCCATATGACCAGATTGGGCCATCAAAAAAAATGAAGAAAAAATATAATAAATCAATAATAAATACCTTTTACCCATATTATAGTTACACTTGATCTAGTAAAATTACAGTTTCTACATGAAATCAAGCATTGTTCTCAATTTTAGTTTTCAAAAACAAGATCTAAACAAAATGAGCTAATTTTTTTTATACAATAAGATTAATTTTGATCAATTTTGCGTTCTAATCGTCAAATCAATAAATCATGGAATTTTCTCAAGTAAAAAAATGGATCCACAAAATGAATCAAATCATGGATCTTTATGAGGACGAACAAGGATTTACTCTAAAGGAAAAAGAATTATTACTTGATTACTCAAAAAGAATAAACGACAGTGTCCAAGCATTGCTTACTGTAGATGAGCAAAATCCTCCTATAAAAGCAAAAGAAGTCGCTCCAATAATTCCTGAAGTTAAACCAGAAATTCAATTTATTGAACCAATAGAAGTGCCAAAAAAAATAGAAGTAGTAATTCCTGTCGCACAAACTATTGAGCCAATTGCAGAAAAAATCATAACACCCGTTTATGAAACAACTCCAGTACCCGTAGACAATACAAAGTTTAAATCATTATTTGACCATTTAAATGTAAACGATCTTGCAGAAAAACTTACGATCACGCCAATAAAAGATCTCACTTCAGCATTAGGATTAAATGAAAGAGTATTGGCACAGAATGAGCTTTTTGATGGGAACAAACTTCATCTCGAAGAATTTCTAAGAAGTACAAATAGTCTTAACTCATTCGAAGAAGCTAAAAGTATACTTGTAAATGATCTGATTCCAAAATATAAATGGAACGAAGACACAAAATCTGAAATAGCTAAAAAATTGATTAAAATTGTTTACAGAAGATTTTTATGAATATAGAAATTAAAGAACAAAGGGAACGATTAGTCTATAGTCTAAAAGTCGCTCTTGGTGTTTGTTTTCTCTGTATTTTTATACATATTTTATTTATTGTCATCCCTTATCCTAACTATTACTTCAGTATCTACCCTCGCACTATTTCTCAATGGCATGGTATTCTGACCGGACATTATATTCATGGTTCTTGGGCACATTTATTTAGTAATATTCCACCTCTACTCGTTACAGTGGGTATGATTTTTTTCTTCTATCGAACGATTGGATGGGCTGTATATACTATGATCTGGGTGTTAACTGGTTTTGCCGTATTCATGTTTGCGAGACAATATTCACATGTTGGAGCAAGTGGATTGGTTTATGGTTTTATTTCATTTATTTTCTTTTCAGGCATTTTCAGAAGAAATGCGAGATCAATTATATTGATGACGATCATAGTTATTATGTATAGCGGATATTCGGCTGGATTCTTGCCTACGGATGCCAAGGTATCTTGGGAAAGCCATATTTTTGGAGCGTTAGCCGGAGCATGGACAGCTTTTGTATTTAGAAATTATAAAGAGGTAGAAGAAAAGGAGCCCGAATATGAATGGAAAGGCAAAGATCGTGAACCCAAAGACTACTTTTTATCGAGAGATTCCTTTGACAAAACAAAAAAAGAAAGACTAGACGAAGCCAGAAGATTGGAAGAAGAACGAAAAGCGGCTGAAAATAATCAAACTACAACTTGGGATTTATTTTGATTAAGAAGATAAAATCTTGTAATTTTCGGCGGAAAATCAAAAAATGAAAAATTGCAGATTTTTATTTCTTATAAGCTTTATTCTATGGCTGTCGTGTAACGACAATAAACAAAGCCCTTCCATAACTTCCATCAAGAATATAGATACAAGCTCTCCGCAAATCAATTTACAAACTGAGCAAGATGGAAAAACTGATCGTACGATTTGGCAAAAACCTTATATAATAATTGAGTTACTGGGAGACCTCTCAAATCAAGTTATTGCAGACATAGGTGCTGGTAGTGGATATTTTTCATTCCGTTTCGTCCATAAAGCAAAAAAAGTAATTGCTGTAGATATTGAAAAAGAGCTGGTCGATATGATGATTGCAGAAAAATCCTATTATAAACAAGAAATTCAAAATAAATTCGAGGCTCGATTAGCTCAAGCTGATAATCCAAATCTAGAAGATAATGAAATCGATATTGCCTTCATTGCAAACACCTATCCCTATATCTCAAATCGCATTCAATATCTCAAAAAACTAAGGAGCAAATTTAAAGCCAATGGCAAAATCATGATTGTCGATTTTAAGAAAAAACTTACACCAATAGGTCCAAGTCAAGAAGAAAGATTAGCCCAATCTGAAGTTGAACAAGAACTCATTGATGCTGGATACCAATTAATTATTTCTGACGACACTACCTTACAATATCAATACATCATTGTGGCAAAAATTTAATTTTCTTCAACTTTGTATTCTGAATCAACACTCTAATCAGCTATGATTTTATCTTTATATCGCTGCCGATAATCTCTCCAAGCTTGTAAGCCCCCGCTGTGCACAAAATATATTTTATTATAATTCATAAAATTAATCGAAGAGTGAATTAAATTCAAGTATAACTTTCCTGTATAAACAGGATCTAATAAGATGCTAGTTTCCTTTTGAAATGCTATGATTTTAGAATAATATTCATTAGAAAATCCGGCAAACGATAAATTTAAATAATCTATCAAATAATGTAATCTTGAATGCTGAAGTAATTGATTATTTTTAACTGGAGACAACGTGACTACATGGCATTCGTTAGTTTTTTTAAGCAATGCTTGCACACTAGTACCTGTCCCATACGCAACAGCAATTAAAGTCTTGGAATTGTCTTCGAAATCAATTAACTCATCGACCAACTCACCCATCCCTTGCTGTGCTATTTCACCTTTCCCACCTTCTTCTATAAAATAATCATCAGAAGCATAAGATAAAAAATTCGATTTAGCTTCACGCCTAGAAATATAATCGATAGAGGCTCCCCAGGAAAGGCAATCTTGCAATGTATTATTCTCTATCGTTGAATTAGGAGAACCATATATCAATAATTTGCATGGAATCTGCAATTGAAAACAGAGATAAGAAAGTGCATGCAAATGATTTGAATGAGCACCACCTATTGATACAATGCATTTCTTTTTTGACTCTTCGAAAGCAGTCAAATGATATTTTAGTTTACGCCATTTATTGCCACTAACAATAGGATGAATCAAATCATCACGCTTGAAAATAATCTCATGATTTAGACGAGGAATAAATAATTTTTGCTCAGGACTAGGAAGTAATAATTCCATCATTCAAACAACCACTTTTTGGGTTTATTGTAATGTTTGAGATGATCTTTTATATTTATATTGTCTTTTATAAAATTAACAACTTCTTCGACCTCATCTGTAACAATTATCAATTTGTCATCAAGTGGAGAAATGGTTTTATATTTTTTGAGATCATCAATGAATTCTAGTAAGTTCTTGTGGTATTCGCGACCATAAATAATAATTGGAAAATGAGTCATTTTCCCAGTTTGAATTAGTGTCATCGCCTCAAAAAATTCATCCATTGTTCCAAATCCACCAGGTAGGACTACAAAACCATATGAATATTTGCGAAGTATTGCTTTTCGAGTAAAAAAAAACTCCATATCTACCCATCGATCTAGATATGGATTTGCAGTTTGTTCAAAAGGTAGAATAATATTACATCCTACACTTCTACCACCAACTGATTTTGCACCTTTATTTGCTGCTTCCATAATTCCTGGTCCACCTCCAGTCATAACTGTAAAGCCTAAATTTGCAATTTCTGCACCAACTCTCTCCCCTACTTTATAATATTCATGTTCAGGATGAAATCTTGCTGAACCAAATACTGTTACACAAGGTCCGCTGAAATGAAGTTTTCGCAATCCATTCAATAAATCAAAAAATACATCTTTTAGAAACATCAATTCTTTCCATCTGCTCTGTGGACCCTCTAAAAAATCTATTTCTTTTCTACTTTTATGTACAAAATGCTTTGGCATAAATCAAAATATGTGCAATTTTAAAGAATTAATTTAACATTATAATAGTTTTCAATATATTGTGTCCTAGAAAAATACATTTTCATGAACTCAGAACTTACGAATGCAGCTGCTATTGATCTTTGCTCTCATATGGCTGAAAATCTTATTCCTTCAGAAATCATAAAATTAGGGAATGAAATCAACGCAAAAATTAAACAAGGTGAAAAAATTTATAATCTCACTATAGGCGATTTTGACCCTAAAATTTTTGGCATCCCGCCAGAGTTGACTGAATATATTATTGATGCCTATAGAAAAGGACACACCAACTATCCTATGGCAAATGGCATGCTTGAATTAAGATCAGTTTTGTCAAAATATATTTCTTCAAAATTGAACCTCACATATAGCACAGATGAAATCTTAATTTCTGCTGGAGCTAGACCGATTATATATTCTATTTACAAAACGATTATTGATCCAGGAGATAAAGTTATTTTTGCTACACCCTCTTGGAATAACAATCATTACTGTCATTTAAGTGCCGCTCAAAAAATTGAATTGGAAGTTGGTCCAGAACAAAACTTCATGCCTAGAGCATCCGACATAGCTCCTTACATTAAAGAAGCAACAATGATTGCGCTTTGCTCTCCTCAAAATCCCACGGGAACTGTATTTGAGAAAGACACATTACTAGAAATTTGTGAACTTGTACTAGCAGAAAATGTAAGAAGAAAAGGCAAGCAAAAACCGTTATATATTCTATACGATCAAATATATTGGCAGTTGACTTTTGGAAATGTCAAACATTATGAACCGGTAGGTCTCTTAAAAGAATTGAAAGATTATGTAATTTATGTCGATGGGCTTTCGAAAGTTTTTGCTGCAACTGGTGTTAGAGTTGGTTGGACATTTGGCCCTTTTCATGTAATTGATAAGATGAAGTCAATTCTATCACATGTTGGGGCATGGGCACCAAAGGCAGAGCAAATTGCAACAGCAGAATTCATGGGAAATGAAGCTGCCGTATCTAACTATTTGCATTGGTTTATACCTGAGATTGAAAAAAGATTAACTGGTCTTTATGAAGGATTGAATTCATTGAAAAATCAAAATTACCCAATTGATGTTATACCACCACAAGCAGCCATATATCTTACAGCTCAATTTCCATGGAAAGGTAAAAAAACAAATGAACTGACCTTACATCAACAATCAGATGTTACAAAATACCTCATTGATCAATGCGGTATAGCTATAGTGCCATTTAAAGCTTTTGGTGCGTCAGCCGATTCTGCATGGTATCGTATTTCAGTTGGAACACTAGATTCAAAAAATATTCCAGAGATACTCGAATCATTAAAAAAAGGTATGGATAAATTTATTGATTAATCTCAATCTAATACTATAATAAATATGAAATCCGATTTACATGCAGTCATCCTAGCTGGAGGTGTGGGAAGCCGCTTTTGGCC
The DNA here is from genome assembly GCA_016722295.1 of Saprospiraceae bacterium. GTDB lineage: Bacteria > Bacteroidota > Bacteroidia > Chitinophagales > Saprospiraceae > Vicinibacter. The sequence continues at coordinate 152,690 of JADKGL010000029.1, read as the reverse complement.
AATGAGTAGAACCAATAAACCAAAACAATTTCTAGATTTTCTAGGCACAGGAAGATCCCTTATTCAAATGACTTTTGATAGGCTTTCGCAATTAGCTCCTAGTGCAAATATTTGGGTTGTATGTCATGAAGATTATCTAGATCTCATTCAAGAACAGCTACCACTTATTAAAACTGAAAATATATTGTTAGAGCCATCTCGCAAAAATACTGCACCATGTATTGCTTTTGCAGCCTCTGCAATCTTGCTTAAAAATCCAAATGCAAACATGCTAGTAGCACCTGCAGATCATCTGATTACAAATGAATCTCAATTTGTAAGAGACATTGAAGAAGCTGAAGAATTTTTAAATCAAAATAATTGTTTAATCACATTAGGAATCCAAGCTTCAAGACCTGATACTGGATATGGTTATATTCAATTCCACCAAGAGGAATCGAATTTATATGAAATCTATCCAGTCAAACAATTTGTAGAAAAACCAAATCACAATACTGCAGTAGAATATCTTAGACAAGGAAATTACTTATGGAATAGTGGAATGTTTCTGTGGAAAGCAGCAGAAATAGTAAATCAAATAAAAATACATCTACCTGAACTTGCCGAATCTTTCTCTAAATACAAAGATCAGTCATCAATTCAAAGTATATATTCTAATTGTAGAAGTATTTCCATCGATGTAGGGATTTTGGAAAAAGCTGAATCAGTATATGTGAAAACAGTAGATTTTGGCTGGAGTGACTTAGGTACATTTGGTTCAATCTATTCATTGTCTGATCACGATAATGATGGCAATGTTGTGCATGCTAATATGACAGTTCTCCATGAAGTTTCTGATTGCATGATAAAAAATGAAGAAAAAAAATTAATCGCAATACATGGTTTAAAAAACTTCATTGTCATCAATACGAAAGATGTTCTTATGATTTGTGATATGCAAGAAGAACAAGAGATAAAAAAATTAGTGAGTGATGTTGAAAATCATTTTGGCAAAGAATTGATTTAGAGAAATAAAAAAGATGAAATTAAAAAATTTTATTGGAGGAGATTTTCTAGAACCAACATTGGGTAATTATATAGAAAATATGAATCCAGCTACAGGCAAAGTAATTTCATTACTTCCCAATTCTACGCATGAAGATGTACAATTAGCAGTAGAGGCAGCAACAATTGCAAAGAAATCTTGGGCAACTACATCTGGCGAAGATCGCTTTAAAATTCTAAATAAAATCGCCGATCTCATTGAATCAAAACTTGATGAATTAGCCCTAGCAGAAACAACAGATACAGGCAAACCAATTAAGTTTTCGAAAGCAGTAGACATCCCACGTGCCGCTTCCAATTTTCGTTTTTTTGCGACGGCTGCAATGCAATTTGCATCAGAAAGTCATGCCATGGGTGACTATGCAATCAATTACACATTGCGCCAACCCATCGGTGTCGTAGGCTGCATATCGCCTTGGAATTTACCTCTCTATTTATTCACTTGGAAGATTGCACCAGCATTGGCAGCAGGAAATTGTGTTATTGCCAAGCCCTCTGAATTAAGTCCAACCACTGCTTATTTGTTAGGTGAGATTTGCAATGAAGCAGGCTTGCCAAAAGGAGTATTAAATATTTTGCATGGTGATGGACTGCATACAGGTTCAGCCATTGTAGCACATCCAGATATCAAAGCGATTTCTTTTACAGGTGGAACTAATACAGGCAAAAAAATTGCTGAAGTTGCAGCACCAATGTTTAAAAAAATAAGCTTGGAGTTAGGTGGTAAAAATCCTTGTTTAATTTTTGCAGATTGTGAGTATGAAAAAACAATCTCCGAAGTAAGTAGACTTGCATTCTCTAATCAAGGACAGATTTGTCTATGTGGTAGTAGAATCTTAATCGAGCAAAGTATTTATGAAAAATTCAAAACTGATTTGATCCACAAAGTTCAGCAATTAAATATTGGTGATCCATTACTCGAAGCAACGCAGATCGGATCCTTAATATCGAAAGCTCATCAACAAAAAGTGATGAACTATATTCAACTAGCCAAGGAAGAAGGTGGAGTAATTTTGTGCGGTGGTAAAATTCCAATTACAAATTCGCAGACCCAAAACAATGCATTCATCGAACCCACTATAATTGAAAACTTAGGTCCTCAATGTCGAACAAATCAAGAAGAAATTTTTGGACCGGTCATAACAATCCAAAGCTTCAATACAGATGAAGAAGCAATAACTCTCGCAAATGATTCCAACTATGGACTTGCAGCATCAGTATGGACAAATAATCATAATAGAGCGATGCAATTGACGACAAAATTAAATACAGGAATCGTATGGATCAATTGTTGGCTACTGAGAGATCTACGCACTCCTTTCGGTGGAATGAAAGATTCTGGCGTAGGTAGAGAAGGAGGTGAAGAAGCGATGCGATTTTTTACGGAGGCTAAAAATATATAAATGTCAATTAACACAAAAACAGAAATAAGCCTAACCATTTTATCCAAAAATATAAATACTATGGTAATCGGCAAAAACAAAGTTAAATATTTTGAAATTTTTGATATATAAAATGAAATTTCAAACCAATTAGAATGCATATGAACTAGTTCTAATCCATACATTGAAATAAATACACATAGAGCAACTATAATTCTATATAACTTTTCAAGGCTCATCTTTGTCCTTAGCACAAACAAAAATACTAAAATTTACTCTTATAACATCTAAAAGTTCAAGCAAATATAAAATAAATTAAACAAATATGTCTATTGATTGTACTTTTTAAAACTAACAATAATGAATAATGATTTTCTCAATAGTTCAATCAAACAATTTGAATACTATAAAATGCTAGGCGAAAAGACTTTTGACCAAGTGTCAGAAGATCAGCTCTTTTGGCAATACAATGCGGAAAGTAATAGCATAGCAATAATTGTAAAACATTTATGTGGAAATATGCTCTCCCGTTGGACTGATTTTTTAACTTCGGATGGTGAAAAAGAATGGCGACAAAGAGATGCAGAATTTGAAAATGATATCAAAACAAAAATTGAACTTTTAGAAAAATGGAACCAAGGATGGAATTGCCTTTTTAGTGCATTACATGCGTTGACTGAAGACGATTTGACAAAAATAATTTACATTCGAAATCAAGGCCATAGTGTTATTGAAGCGATCAATCGGCAACTGGCACATTACCCTTATCATATTGGTCAAATAGTCTTTATAGGCAAAATGATGTGTGATGAGAAATGGAATTCACTTTCTATTCCCAAAGGAAATTCTACTACATACAATTCTGATAAATTTTCTAAACCAAAAGAAAAAATACATTTCACAGAAGAATTTCTTGGCAAAAAAGAATAGCAATAAATTTCATCTAATTCAATTCGATTACTCCTCCCTATTATTCAAATATAAATATATCTGACAAATCAGTATCTTTGCGGCAAGATGCTAAGTTTAATCATTAGTATATGCTGTACAGTGCTCCTCGGATTTGGTTTTAAAGAATTCCAAAAGAGAAATTATTCTATATTTTCTATTATCCTTTTGAACTATTTTTTTTGTAGTATAATTGGATTTATTCTTATCGCATTTTCTGAACAATTGCAATTTCATTTGGATGAATTACTCATCTCTATTCTTTTAGGTGCTTTTTTTATTCTCGGATTTAACTGGTATGCACAAAGTATAAAATCCAATGGCCTAGCTATGACCACTGTCATTCAAAAAATGTCAGTTGTCGTCACAGTTATTGTGGCACTCATCATGGGTGATTCGCTTAACCTATATCAAAAAATTGCTGTTCTACTAGCAATTATTGCAATTTACTTTCTAACTAGTGGAGATACAAAAGTTGGGAAAATGGGCAACGTAATTTTCCTTGCAGCAGGTGCTAGTTCGTGCATTGAGATTCTTTTTATTTATAAAAACAAATATGCAGAAAATCTCAACAGCTCTGGTATGCAATTCACCAGTTCGATTTTCTTTATTGCTTTTCTTTTTGGATTGATATTTATGTTAACTAAAAAAGAAACAGTTCTATTAAAAAAAGAAATTATTATCTCTGGACTTGCTTTAGCTATTCCGAACTTTGCTTCGATTTACTTTTTAAACCATGCCTTACGTCAACAAATTCCTGGCTCCATTGCTTTTCCAATTTTAAATTGCTCAGTAATTTTAATTTCAGTTTTGGTTTCCATTCTATTTTACAGTGAGAAATTTACAACTAAAAAATTTGCAGGACTGTTACTCGCTTTGTTAGCTGTATTCATTATTTCTAAATATCTCTAATGGAATATTTTAGTATAGCGGATATAAAAACATGTGAAATCACAGAAAAATCAAGCAAATTTATTGCTTATGCTTACCCAGTCAATCAACTTGAAGAAATCAAACAAATCTTCGAAAATTTAAAAAAAAATCATCCAAAGTCTCGACATGTATGTTATGCATATCGATTAGGATTTGATCAAAATGTGTTTCGTACAGTTGATGACGGCGAGCCAAGCGGAACTGCGGGAAAACCCATTTTAGGACAAATAGACAAATTACACCTTACGAATATAGCAATATTCGTTGTTCGATATTTTGGAGGAATTTTACTTGGCACTGGAGGTTTAATAAAAGCGTATAAAACTGCTTCTCAAATCTGTCTTGAATCATGTACCATAATTGAAATAAATAGACTATCAAACTTTAAAATCACTTGTGGATTTGCTCAAGCGCAAAGTTTTTTAAATCAACTCAAACTCTTCCATGGAAAACTTTTGGAAATGAATACCGATAGCTTAGGGAATGAACTACTTATTGAGATTTCATCAAAAACAGAAGCCGAATATTTCAAACAAATAAAGTCGATTCTAGATAAAAATTCAGCAGATATAGATGTTTATAATATCTTTGGATGCGAAATTATTAGATTAGATTAGATTAAAAAAGATTAACATGCTAATAGTAGGTTTAACTGGAGGAATAGGTAGTGGAAAATCAACTGTAGCTAAAATTTTTAACACAATAGGCATTCCTATTTATAATTCAGATATTGAAGCTAAAAATTTGATCCATTCTAATGTAGAATTACAAAAAAAACTTATTGCCGCTTTTGGAGAAAAAACTTATATCAATGGTTCATACAATCGTGCATATATAGCTGAAATCGTATTTCAAGACGAAGTAAAATTGAAAGCTTTAAATCAGATCATCCATCCATATGTATTCGATGATTTTGATCTTTGGCGGCAACATCAAACTTCAGCTTATATCATTAAAGAATCCGCTCTCCTACTTGATACAGTTAAACAACAAACTGTACACAAGGTTATTGCTGTTGTCGCTCCTAAAAAAATAAGAATCGAACGAGTACTTCAAAGAGATCACACTACTATTGAAAATGTTCAAGCCAGAATAAAAAATCAACATTCTGATGAATACCTCAAAATGCATTCGGATTTTATCATTAACAACTATGAACCATTCAAATTAATCCCTCAAGTAATTACTATTCATAAACAAATTTTGCAGCTTTGCAGTTAGTTTATAAAATCAAGAATATGCAATCGATAAAAAATCAAATCTCTCAAAATTATATTCTTTTAGAAGAGAAATATGGCGCACACAATTATCATCCATTGCCTGTTGTTCTTGATAGAGGACAAGGCATATATGTTTGGGATGTGGAAGGAAAACAATACTTTGATTTTTTATCGGCATATTCAGCAGTAAATCAAGGTCATTGCCATCCTCGCATTATAAATGTATTAATCGAACAGGCTAAGAATTTAACGTTAACGTCAAGAGCTTTTTACAATAGTCATTTGGGACGATATGAAGAATTTGTACATAATTTGTTTGGCTATGACAAATTATTGCCAATGAATACAGGTGCCGAAGCAGTGGAGACTTCTATCAAACTAGCAAGGAAATGGGGATACACTCATAAAAATGTCGCCGAAAATCAAGCTCAAATAATCGTGTTTAATGGTAATTTTCACGGACGAACTATGGCTGCAGTATCAGCTTCAAATGACCCCAGTTCATACAAAGGTTTTGGACCATATTTACCCGGCTTAATCAAGGTAGATTACAATTCGATCGAAGCTTTCAAAAAAGCTATAAATCCAAATGTGGTTGCCATATTAATAGAACCAATACAAGGAGAAGCAGGAATCATTGTCCCAGACAATGAATACATGAAATCACTTTATTTACTTTGTAAAGAAAATAAAATTCTCTTCATTGCAGATGAAATACAAACTGGACTGGCTCGAACTGGAAAAATGTTAGCTTGTGATCATTTGGACATCAGACCTGACCTAGTCCTATTAGGTAAGGCTCTATCAGGAGGCACATTACCTGTGTCCGCAGTGCTTGCTGATGATGAAGTCATGATGTGTATACACCCAGGAGAGCATGGTTCTACATATGGCGGGAATCCTCTAGCTTGTGCAGTAGCTATAGAATCTCTTCAAATTTTGCTTGATGAAAATCTAGCTAGTAATGCACAGAAAATGGGTGAATTTTTCCGAAATGAACTCAATAATATTCTTGCGCAATATCCAATAATTAAAGAGGTTCGTGGTAAAGGGCTACTAAATGCTATCGAGCTTGATATTCCAGAAGATTCGGACATTGCTTGGAATCTTTGCATTAGCATGTCTGAACATGGATTATTGGCAAAACCTACACATGGAAATATCATCCGCTTTGCTCCACCATTAACTATCAATCAAACACAAATGCGTGAAGCAATTTCAATCATTGAAAATTGTATTCAAAAAATTTGACAACAAAATATCACAAATAAAAAACTACTTAGAAAAATCATTTACGAACTTAACTAAGTAGTTTTTATTTTTATCAATCCTAACAAATAGGATTATTTGTCTAATATCTTAAATTTATCTTTATCAGTAACTTTAAAGATATATGATCTTGTACAGACTTCATGTACATATTGATCAAAACCTTCTACGACACCAGTAAACACAACTCTTTTATTCGCTGGATTTTTGATATCTGAATACGTTTCAACTGGTACAGTTTCTGCAAAGTTAACTCTGAATGTATAGTCATAATTATCGGGATCCCTAAAAAACAATGCATTGCCTGAACTCATGACATTATTGTTTCTCAACTCCAACTCAAATGTAATTTCCTTTCCTTCACAAGGCATGATTTTACCACATGGTCCATGACAATCTGGTTTTGCCAACAATCCCTTCAAACCTTTGACTGCTGAAGTTGAAGATGATGAGCAAGATTGAAATGACATCAAACCAATGCTACAAAAGAATAATATCGATAAATATTTCATACTTTTTATTTTCCAGTTAATTCACTTACTAAACGATCTGCTCTGTAAATATATTTCAAAGCTGCATAAATACCTCCTGCATGCACTGCAACAGAACGATTTGACACATCATCATAGATAAAGCTACCTGGCAAAGACTCGATATTACCATCAAAAATTAAACCTACTGCTTCTTTGTTTCTATTGATTATCGCACTGCCTGAATTACCACCTATAATGTCATTTGTTGCAATAAAATTCATTGGTGATTTTAACAACTCCATTGGAGGATTTTGCCATCTTGAAGGTAAAGACCATGGAAACTTTCAATCATACGAAAAATGTCTGTCGTAAAGACCAAAAAATGTAGTTTTAACTGGTGCAACAGTTCCATTATACTCATAATTCTTGACAACACCATCAGCCAATCTTAAGGTAAATGTAGCATCTGGAGGAAGATTTGTTCCCTTTACATTGAATACATTATTTGCAATTTTAGCTTCAAGAGCTCTTCTCCTTGGAGTTGTTGATTGAAATGCATTTACAGCTTCATTGAACTTTGGTACTAATATTCTAGATGCATCTAAAAATGGATCATCTGCTTTTTTAAATTTGTCAGCACTTTTTTCAAACAACTTATCGAGATCTTTTGGATTCAATAAATCACTTTTTTCGATCATCTTGTCTGCTCTCACTTCTGCTGATTTTCCATCCAATACTTTGTCGATAAATTTATTGTCGGGATGCTCAAATTGTTTCAATTCAGCCAAGTAAGTCGCCAAATATTCTTTCTCCTTTGGGGTATTCAAATCCTTTGTTAACTCCTTTATTTGTCCTTTTAGCTTTTCAAGAGCTGGGCCATTATTAGGCATAGAAAGTGTATTTTCATATTTTGCTAAAGCATGGATCAAATTCACAGCCTTACCTTTACTGCCACCTGGTCCCAACAATGTTATTGAGCTCGCATATTTTTTCAATCCTGCAACTGCTTTTTCTAATTCAGTCCATGGATCTTCTCCAGAGATTTTGGTCTTAGATCGTACTTCATCTTCAATAGCTTTTTTTCTAGCCATCAATGCTGGAGTTTTTAATCCTCCTAAAATCCCTGTATACGCTTTTATACCATTTGAAATTCCAAATATATCATTTAACAAATCTGCATTTGGACTTTTCTCATATTCTTTCATCATTAATGAATGACGATTTTTCATCATTGTCAATTGGATTGGATGTCTGTAATCTCTATCATACTCCAATTGTTTTGTTGTTCTATAACGCTCTGTTGTTCCTGGATTTCCAATTACAAAAACTGGCTCACCTTCTGCTGCTCCGTTAATATTAAATTTGTAGTAATTCTCAGATGTATTTAATGGATTGCCCGATTCATCATAAGCTCTCCAAAATGTACAATCTAAAGCATATCTTGGGAATGTAAAGTTGTCTGGATCTCCTCCAAAATAACCTAAATCATTTTCAGGGATCATCACTAAGCGAATATCACTAAAACGCTTATATCCATAAAGGCTAAACTTACCTCCACTATAGTATGTCACTGTCTGAAGTCTTAAACCTTTCCATGCATCAGTCATAGAATATTCTCTATTAATTTGAGCAATTGCTGAATCTTTCCATACATTTTTTTCTTGGTCTGTTTTTCCTTTACTCATCATCTCCAATACTCTCTTTGAGATATCTTCAACTTTGATCAGTTGCTCAACAAACAATCCTTCTGATCGTCGTTCATCTGCCAATGTTGTAGCATAAAAACCATCCTTCTCAAAGTTCTCTCCTTCTTTTTGTAAGGCAGTCACTACATCTCTTGAACAATGATGATTGGTCATGATTAATCCTGTTGGAGAAACAAATGATGCAGAACACCATGAAGCAAAACGAAGAGAAGATTTTCTCACATCGTCATACCATTTATCTTCTGGTGTAAAGTTATAGGCTTCCTTAAACCAATCTTTCGGTGGATTCTCAAAAGTCCACATTTTTCCATAGTCAAATCGTTGAGGTTTTGACATATCCGCTTGAGCAGTTAAAAAACCGATCAACCCAAAAATAAAACTTAACGCTAAAAAGCTTTTCTTCATTTTCTTTACTTTTTTATTAAAAAACGCGCAAATATACGTAATTTTCATATTTTCCACTTTGGATCTGGCTGTTTTTGTCGATTCTATCGATGACATCTACTTTGAAAACAGATCTGAAATAGATTCAAGCGTTAATGGATGATAATTTGACTTTGACTTCTCAAATAGTTCCATTGCCAACGTTTTGTTCCCGGTATCTTGCAACGCTGTATAAATCGGCATTAAAAACTTTCTTCGACCTATAGTTCGCAGGAATTTTTCAATCTCCTTTGCATAAGTTTTAGTCTGTCCATTTTTAATTACATATTCTAACCACGCACATAGAATTTCAGAATTGCCAGAATTTCGCAAAGCGAATTTTGAATCAATACTTTTGACAATAAAATTGGTGCTGTCTACGGGCAGTTGACGAATGAGATGAAGCCATTCATGTGTAGAATACTTTGCTCCTAGTATGTTCTGTACACTCTTCGAGTTTAAAAATACCTTTACCTCCTCTTCTACTTTAAGAAATTTACTATTGCTATAACTTGGCTTGAACAGAGGCAATCCTGGCTCATAAATCCATTCCTTTACTACACTCTGCATTTTAGGATCTGAATGTAAAAGCTTTTCATTCAGAAAATTTTCAAATTTATAAGAATCCATTGATTGAAACTGAAACTCATTAAAGTATGCTTTTAGAAATCGATCGAATTTTTCACGACCATATTTTTCTTCTAACATTCTCAAGAATAACTTTCCTTTTTCATAGGCGATATCACTCAAACTTAATTCAGGATCTTGGCTATTCAATTCTAGATGTAATTTTGATAATGGGCTATTGTTTTCTAAATTCTGAATAGTCTTTTGGAGGTCTTGATATCCAAGCGTGCTCAGCATATCAGCATACTCCTTTCCATACAAGCTCTCCATAATTCGACTTTCAAAATAAGTGGTAAAACCCTCATTGATCCAGAAGTCATTCCATGTCGAATTTGTAATTAAATTTCCTGACCAAGAGTGTGCTAATTCATGCGCCAATAAAGAAGTCAAACTGCGATCACCGGCTAAAATACTAGGAGTAGCAAATGTAAGCATTGGATTCTCCATACCACCAAAAGGAAAGCTAGAAGGTAAGACTAAAACATCATACCGTCCCCATGGATATTTACCATATAGATTCTCTGCTGCTTCAAGCATTTTCTGCAAATCAACAAATTCTTCTTGCGCTTTACTAACAATAGAAGGAGACGCATAAACACCAGTTTGAGAACCAATCGGAAGAAAATCAAATTCGCCAACTGCTAATGCCAATAAATATGCTGGTATGGGAAACTTCATTTGGAATTTATACTTGCCCTCTTGATTTACTTTTTGAGTATTTTCTGCACTCATTGCAGCCATCATACCTTTGGGCACTGTTATTTCTGCTGAATATGTGAATCGCATTCCAGGTCCATCTGGACAAGGGATCCATGATCTAGCATAAATTGATTGACTTTGCGTGAACAAATAAGGAAACTTTTTACTATCAGTTTGTTCTTTCTCAATCCACATGAGAGCCATTGCATCTTTTGTAGTCGAATAACTAATTTCAACTTCCTGAAACAAAGGATCTAATGGAATGAGAAGTGCTTTTCCTAGTATGGAATCATGAATTCCGAATGAAAAAGTAACTTTCTTTTTCTCGGCACCTTTTACTAAATTGACTTCATGTATTTCTAATTCTTTGGTATCCAAAATTAACTCATTGCCAAAATTAGGATTCAAAAAATATTTTGCAATTCCATTAATTTTTTTATTTGTAAAATCAATATCCGCAACTAGATGTAAATGTTTGACTGATGAAATTTTTGGCTTAGAAAAACTATGTGGATCATCAATTTCTTTTACTTCATTTGTATGTTTTACATTGTCCTGCTTTGTATTTTCCTGCTTTGTATTTTTACAAGCAAAAAAAATAAATCCAAGAATAAACAGTGAAAAATATTTCAACATTGATTTTTTAATTAGACATTAAAATAAACCAGAAATGTTACCATCTTTATCGATGTTTATCAATTCTGCAGCTGGTGTATCTGGCAATCCTGGCATACGCATCATTTCACCTGTAATTGGAACAAGAAAACCAGCTCCTGAAGCAATTTCTATTTCCCTCACTGTCAAAACAAAATCACGAGGCCTACCAATCAAATCAGGATTGTCTGAAAGGGATTTCTGTGTCTTTGCCATACAAATAGGAAGGTGAGATAAATTCAATGTTTTAATGCGTTTGATATCAGATTTTGCTTCAACAGAATAATCAACAGATTTAGCACCATAAACTTTTTTTGCTATTGCCTCAATTTTTTCTTCAACACTCCAAGACCAATCATACACTGGATTGAAAGGCGTACTCCATGAATCAGCCAATGCAGAAACTTTTTCAGCCAGTTCAATTGCTCCACCACCGCCTTTGGCCCAAACTTCAGAATACACCGCATCAATTCCTAATGCTGAACACTTGTCCTTGATTACCTTTAATTCTTCGTCTGAATCAGTGACAAAATTATTGATCGCAACCACTGTCGGAATCCCAAATGCTTTGGCATTTTCCAGATGTTTTTCGAGATTTTCACAACCTTTTTCTACAGCTTTTGGATCTACTTCAGACAAATTTTTCAAGGACTTTCCTCCATGATATTTCAACGCGCGAACAGTAGCTACGATCACAACCGCATTGGGCGAGAGTCCAGCTGTACGACATTTAATATTTAAAAATTTCTCTGCACCTAAATCAAATCCAAAACCAGCTTCTGTCACAACATAATCGGATAAGCTCATTCCCATTTTAGTCGCTAAAATCGAATTAGTCCCTTGTGCTATATTGGCAAATGGTCCGCCGTGTATAATAGCAGGATTGCCTTCAATAGTTTGAACTAAATTCGGCTTTATTGCATCTTTTAGCAAGGTTGCCATTGCACCTTCTGCTTTTAAATCTCTAGCGTAGATTGGTTTCTTATCATTTGTAAAACCAATAAAAATATTTCCCATTCTTTGTTTGAGATCTTCAAGATCTTTTGACAAACATAGTATTGCCATAATTTCGGAAGCAGCAGTGATATCAAATCCAGACTCTCTAGGAATGCCATTCCCTGTCCCTCCTAAGCCAATAGTAATCTTTCGCAATGAACGATCATTCATATCCATCACTCTTTTCCAAGCTATGGTTCTGGGATCCAAACCGACACTAAATTTTTTATTCTGGATATTATTATCAATCAAGGCAGCAAGTAGGTTATTTGCTTTTTCAATGGCTGAAAAGTCACCCGTAAAATGTAAATTGATGTCTTCCATAGGAATCACCTGTGACCATCCACCTCCTGTCGCACCTCCTTTAATCCCAAAAACAGGTCCCAATGATGGTTCACGTAATACAACAGTGGTTCTCTTGCCAATTCGGTTCATTCCCTCTGCAAGACCAATAGATGTCGTGGTCTTTCCTTCTCCTGCAGGTGTTGGGGAAATCGCTGACACAAGGATCAATTTACACTTTTTGACATTTTCTTCATTTATGAGATGAAGTGGTAATTTTGCCTTGAATTTCCCATATTGCTGAAGATCATCCTCTGCAACATTAAGTTTTTGAGCTATTTTGACTACTGGCAATGGTTGAACAGACTGTGCAATTTCTATATCTGATTTCATGGATAATTTAAATTTAGATTAATCGATTTGTATTTTAAGCAAAAATAACTCCAAGTTTGGTACTTGTCTTGCTTTTCTTAATTTCTTCAAAAAATAGCTACTTAGAACGCTTCAAGGCATAAAGTCAATATATTAATGCCTCAATTTTTATAGGCATAGCGGAGAAATCTATCAAATCCATACCAAATAATATATCCTATAACAGCTCCTAAACAAAGTCCAAATAATACATCAAAAGGGAAATGAACACCTACATAGATTTGCGCATAGCCTATTGAAACAGCCCAAATGATTAGCCCAACCCGATTGGCCCGCCTCAAAGTAGGCTTAAAAGCGAAGAAAAGAAAAACAGCCAATGCCATATGATTTGTAGCGTGAGAGGAAGGAAAGCTATATGCGCCACTGCAATGGATCAATGGCTTGTAACTTTCGGAAAATCCTTCTTCCCTACAAGGTCTTTCCCTTTTTACATTTTTCTTCAATAAACCACTACTGATTTGATCACTTAGAGTAATCAAAATTAGAATTGCAAGTAAATACAAATACCATTTTTTGTAATACACAATCAGCCATAAGATGAACCCTAAATACAGTGGGAACCAAAAATATTTATCACGCCAAATAGTCAATAAATAATCTAATTTGTCACTTCTGAGCTCGTGTACAATATAATAAAAAATCTGATGATCCCATTCATTTAATATTTCTAACATTGATTTTTATTTTCGAAACAAAAGTATCATCCTAGTAGATTCATTTTCTTGATATTCATTCAAATTGTAATTGCCAAAGGTATTCACTAAATGAAATCCAACAGATTCAAACAATGAGCTCATATCGCTATGTGAATAAAGCTTTACATGTTCTTCAAAGATCCTGCACTTTTGACCCTCACAAACTATTATTTCTTTTATAATCCAATCACCAGAAATAAATTTATTGATCTTAAATTGTACATTTCCAACCATTTTTTCTTCATGGACATCCAATCCTTTACTAACCAATGAAGTATTTAAATAATCGATCAAAAAATATCCTCCTTTCTTTAGATTTGCAAAAATTGATTGCGCAATTTTTTTCTCCATTTTCGGACAATCAAAATATCCAAAACTGGTAAATAAATTTACCACAATGTCAAAATAATTTATCCGAAATACATCTTGCATATCATGAATAAAAAAATCTAATTTATCACTTGTTAAGCTTGTAGCTGCTTTAATTCTATTTGGTGAAATATCGATTCCTGTCACCTCAAAACCTAAGTCATGCAATACATTGCTGTGCCGTCCTTCCCCACAAGCTAGATCTAATACTTTTGACGATTCCATATGAGGAATCTGCTTCACCAAATTCTCGATAAAAATTCTTGCCTCACTATTATCCCGATGTTGATAGAGCAAATTATAATATTCTGTATCAAACCAAGATTTATACCACTCTGCCATTTTTTTTTATGAATTTCGAATAACGCTGCAAATTACCTATTTTTGCAGAAAAAAAATGTCTTTAATTATATCAGTATCTGGCATTAGGGGAACTATAGGAGGGAAAGAGTCGGAGAACTTAACCCCTCTGGATATTGTAAAATTTACTACTGCCTACGCTATTTGGATAAAAAAGCAGTTCACATCACCTAAAGTTATCATAGGCCGCGATGGACGTATTAGTGGTAAAATGGTTTCTGATCTTATAGCTTCAACTTTATCAAGTATGGGTATTGATCTCATCGATGCAGGATTGTCGACCACGCCTTCAATCGAAATGGGCGTCATCAATCACAATCTTCAAGGAGGAATCATTATTACAGCAAGCCACAATCCTAAAGATTGGAATGCGCTGAAACTGCTTAATAGCTCAGGAGAGTTCTTGTCGGCAGAGGATGGTCAAGAGATTTTAAGAATTAAAGAAAATGAAGAATTCAAGTATAACGATGTCGATTCCCTTGGTGAAATTAGTACAAATCCAAATATAATTAATGAACATATCAATTCAATCTTAAACTTAGAACTAGTAAATGTAGAAAAAATTAAGTCAAAAAAATTTCACATTACTTGTGATGTAATAAATTCTACTGGAGCTCTAGCGATTCCATTACTTTTAGAAAAATTGAATTGTACTTATGATATCATAAATGGTGAGATGACTGGCGATTTTGCGCATAATCCTGAACCATTAGATGAAAACTTGTCTACACTCAAATTAGCTACAGGGCACAAAGCAACATTGGGTATAGCAGTCGACCCCGATGTAGATCGATTGGCCCTAGTGGATGAAAAAGGAATCTATTTCGGTGAAGAGTATACGCTTGTTGCAATTAGTGATTATGTATTATCGAAAAAACCATCAGCAACTGTTTCGAATTTATCCTCATCAAGAGCATTAAAAGATCTTTCAGAATACTATGGACAAAATTATTTTGCCTCGGCTGTAGGCGAAGCGCATGTTGTAAAAAAAATGAAGGCAGTCGGCGCGAATATTGGCGGTGAAGGGAATGGTGGGATCATTTATCCTGAACTTCATTATGGGAGAGATTCACTTGTTGGAATTGCATTACTTCTTTCATATCTAGCTGAATCAAATCAATCTCTTTCTGAATTAAAAGCAAAATATAGCAAGTATGAAATGTTCAAAGATAAAATTATACTTGATCCAAAATTAAATTATATCAAGTTAGTTGAATTTTTAATCGCAGAATATGCTGAAGATAAAATTACAACGATTGATGGCTTAAAAATAGATAAGGCAAATGCATGGGTGCACCTTCGCAAATCAAATACTGAGCCAATAATAAGAATTTATAGCGAAGCAAATACAATGCTAGAAGCTTCAAATTTAGTATTGGAAATCAAATCTAAAGTGAATCAATTCATGGTAAATGGATAGAATTTATTTCGATAATGCAGCCACTACCCCATTACTTCCCGAAGTAAGAAAAGCAATGATTGAAGTCATGGATCTCCATTATGGAAACCCCTCTTCGATACATTACTTTGGAAGAAATGCAAGGAGCATAATTGAAGAAAATCGCAAACTTATTGCATCTCATTTAAATTGCTCACCAAGTTGTATAATTTTTACTTCCGGTGGCACAGAAGCCTCAAATTTAATATTGAGTACTGCCATTCAAAATCATGGCGTTCAACATATTATAACTTCTCAAATCGAGCACCCATGCATTCTGAATAGTTTAAAAGAATATACGAAAAAAGGAATAAGCATCGACTATATCAATGTAGATGAAAATCATTGCTACGATGTAATGCACTTAGATGAGCTCCTCAAAAAGCAATCTAAAAAAACAATGGTATGTCTTATGCACGTCAACAATGAAATTGGCTCAATTAATGACCTCCTTACTATTGCAAATTTGTCTTCCAAATACAACTCTTTATATTTTGCTGATACGACTCAGAGTATAGGATTTATTCCTCTTAATACTCAACTCTGTCCAATAGATTTTTGTATAGGTTCTGCTCACAAATTTCATGGACCAAAAGGTGTGGGATTCGCATATTTAAAAAAACCAAGTGAAACGCATCCAATAATTTATGGTGGTGGGCAAGAAAGAGGTTTGCGAAGTGGCACAGAGAATCTCATTGGAATTGCAGGTATGGGTGCTGCATTGGACTATATGTCTAAACACTCAGATCAGATTTCTCAAAAGTTAGTAGACCTGAATCATTTATTTAGAAGCCAATTGAATCTCTTAAAAGTTCAACCCGAATGGATAAATAAAAAAGAAAATAGTATTTCTAAAATCCTCACTTTGCGATTCCCAAATTTTCGCAATAGTGACTTATTAGTTCTTAATCTTGATATTCATGGCATTGCAGTTTCTGGAGGTAGTGCTTGCTCTAGCGGAGCTGAAAAATCTTCACATGTAATGGAATATATTTTCCCAGACACCAATGGCAAAATTGTTCGATTCTCTTTTTCTTTTTTGAATACAAAAGATGAAGTAGAAAATAGTATTTCTGTTCTACAAAAAATATTACAGTAAACTCGAAAAGAATATCTCTTACCTCAACAAGGTGATATCCCCTACAAGTTGATGGACTTTACCTGAAATCAATGTTGCTTTTATCTTATAAACATAAACTCCTGGCAAACAAATTTCACCACCAAATGTACCATCCCAATCTATAAAAGACTCTTGACCTAAAGGGATATCTTCTTCTCGGTAAATTAAATTACCCCATCTATCATAAATGGTAAATTCATTAATTTCTGCTATTTCAACCCCTACTGAAATTGAAATTTTATCATTGAGTCGATCACCGTTAGGTGAGAAAGCATTAGGTAAAAAGAATTTAGGTTTTGTATTTACCTTAATATAAATTTCATCTTCAGCTGTGCATCCATTCTGGTCTGTAACTCTCAATTTATATAAGGTCGATTGAAATGGACTTACATTTTGAGAAAAACAATCATTACATTTAATTTCCGATCTTGGTAGCCATTCGAAATTTACAACATTGGTGTCTGCATTTGTCTGTGGATTAATTGTATAACTTTCACCTAATTGAATTGTTGTATCCCTCCCAAGATATAAATTTAATAAAAAGCCTTCATTAATTTGAATTAATGTGTCATATTTACATCCGTTCTTATCCTTAAAATACACTTTATAATTTCCTGGCTTCAATTGATTGATCGTTGTATTTGGGTTAAAATTAATTCCATCAGTTGAAATATAAAAAGGAGATTGTCCTCCCATAACATCCTTTAAACTTATTGAAGCATCGCTATTTTTTGAACAAGAGATTTGATAAACATCCAAATCTACACCTGAAATTACATTTCGATCTTCTATTACTTGAATAGAATTGCTCGACTCACATCCATTTGCTAAATTTGTAACTCTAAGAACATAAACACCTTCAGAATTTACTATTACCTGTGATGCGTTTATAGATGAGTTGAATTGAGTAGAACTACTTGCTGTCCATTGAAATGATACATTATTCACATTTGAAATTGTAGAATTTAATCTTATAGAATTATTTTCACATTTCAAACTGTCAAGTTGTTTAATTTGAATTATTGGTGCTACAGTATCAACTAGAATCAATATAGTAGAATCAACTTGGCATCCTTTCTTATTCATTATTGATGCAGCGTAAATTCCAGGAATAGAAATCATTGGATTCCTATCTTTTCCATTATAATAGTTGCTTGGACCAGTCCATGCAATCAAACTATCTTTAGAATCAAAAATAGCAAATATTTGAATTGTATCATTAATACAACTAATAGTGCCTCCTGATAAAAGTAAACTAGGATAATCTTTCTTGCCATCTACATGGATAGTAGAATTGCTTGGACAATTATTATCACCTAGCACTGTAAGTGTATATAATCCTGTATCTCTTATGCTTGGTGTTGCCTCCGTAGAGAAAAAACGATTTGGCCCAAGCCAAATATAATCCTTTATTTTTGAGTTAGAATTTGCAAATAGTTGCGTACTGTCTGCATTACATGGAAACAATTCATATGTTGCAGTAACTTGAGGAGGTATTGTGTCTATAATAATCCTCGCTGTATCTGTAGCTAAACATTTATTAAGACCTTCAACAACTAAAATATACAATCCTGTATCTAAAGTTGCAAATGATCTTGAAGTCACAAGCGTATTCGTAGGTGTAGACCAACTAAAAGATTTAATCGAGTCTATAGTATTCACATCCAAAAATCCTCGAATATTAATACAATCAATATTCTTTGCAATAGCATCAATAACTGGAATTTTTTGATCTGAGAGAATTGTAATAGTTTTTGTCGACTTACAAAAATTCTTTGCAGTTACTTCTACAGTATAAATATCTTCCTTGTCAATAATTGGATTAGGCAAGTTGGATGTAAATCCCGATTGACTTGTCCACAGATAGGATTGTGCATCGCTGCTTTCTGCAAAGAGCACTAGCTTTGTATCGAAACAATCCAATGTATCTGAAGTAGCCAAATCAATGATTGGCTTAACTGTGTCAATAGTGACTACCAGTGAATCCAATAGCATACATTGATTCTGATCAACAGTTTTGATAATATACAAACCGGCTTCAAAAACTTTAATCGAATCTGCTATAATCACTGTATTATTTGGCAATGTCCATTCAATATTGACTCCAGGATAGCTAGGTGTAGCTACTATTGTATTTCGATCAAAATTTGAACAATTAAAATTTGAAGTACTAAAACTTAATTTTGGAATTTTTACAGAACTAAATATTTCAATACTATCATTTATTGTGCATCCAAATCTGTTTTCAACATTTACATAATACTTCCCAGGTTCTGAAACTTGAATATTCTGCAATCCACTTATAAAATTATTGGGTCCATTCCACGAATAAAATAAACGATTATCGTTAGTATTTACAATAATATCCACTATCGGTTTTGTACAGGTGATTGTATCTGTTTTCAAACTCACCTGAGGTTTAGTTGATATTTGCACTACATCAAATGTTGTAATTGATTCACAACCATTCACCCCTATTGCTCTCAATTGATAATTTCCTGGTGCATCGATTACATAGTTCAAGCTGGTATCAATTTGTCCTGCAGGTGAAGTCCAAATGTATTTATCAATAATAATATTTGCTGATTTCTGTAATGTAAACTCCGGCTGTTTGCAAGATAATGTATCTACAGTTATTTGTATCAAAGGTTTTATTGTATCAAATACGACTACAACTGAATCAACTAATGCACAACCATTTCTTCCGTTTGCTTGTAGAATATACAAACCCGGTTCAAAAACTTTAGGCATAGCAAGACTTGAACTAAATCCGTTAGGTCCAGTCCATAAAATGGTATCAATTGTTGAATTTGAAGTGAATGACAATATAACGCTATCCCTAATACAAGTCTTGGTTTCAGCAGCTAAAACATCAAATGGCGGTGTTCTATTTTCATTAATAATAATAGACTTTTCAGCAGTACAACCATTGTTATCTGTAACTATCACTCGATATATACCTGGGCTAGTTACAAGTGGAATAGGATCTGTTGAAACGAAATTATTTGGTCCTGTAGTATTGTACGAAACTATATTTAAGCTAACAATCTGTAATGCAACAGCTGAATCAATACATGAAAGTTCATTTGCATTTAATGCTATTTTTGGTTTTTCAATACGTTGTATCACTGTAATCGTATCCATTGATATACATCCATTCAAACCAACAACTCGCACAGTATAAAATCCTTCTTCCCTTGTCCATGGACTTTGACTACTAGATCCAAATCCTATTGGACCTGACCATGTGTATGAATATTCTGACGCATTTGTTGCGTTATTAAAATTCAAAATAATTTGAATACTATCAGGGTTACATCCTAATATCCCAGCGTTTAATGTGTAATTTGGAGGGATGGTATTTTCTAAAATATCAATAAAAGTATCTCTCTTGCATCCATGTTCATCTTCAATCATCAATGTATATCTTCCTGCAATAGTGACGTCTGGTTCAGAACTGTTTGAAGTAAACATTGAAGGGCCTGACCAATTAAATTTATAGTTTCCAGTATAAGCGTTACTTATTTTAATAGATCTATTGTTGCAAGTTATCGAGTCAGCTGATAATCTAACAACAGGAAGCACTACTGAAGAATTTACTACTATTTTTTTTGTTTCAACACAACCATTGGAACCTTCCATCTTAAATTCATATTCACCTGGCTTTGTAACTTTTGGTGCTAGATCAAAAGATTGAAAATTTACTCCTGTCCAAAAAAATGAACTGTAATTTTCAGTAGTGGAAAAACTTAATATAGATGTGTCATTCTGACAAGTAATTTCGGTTGCATTGAGTTCAAACTGTGGCAAAATTTTATTTTCTATCACTTTATATGATTGAAAATTTGAACATCCTTTAGAATCTGTGACTTGAACTATATAATCGCCAGGCTGAGACACAGAAATTTTATCACTTACCCCAATTACTTGATTCCCAAATGTCCATTCAATAATTGGTGAATTTACATTACTACTAACAGTCAGCTCTACTGTTGGTTTCTTACAAGTTATAGTATCGCCTACGATATTAATTGTTGGTAAGACAGAAGTGTTTTGAACATCAAACTCTATTGAATCTTTACAATTCCCATCGGTTAAAACCAATTTAAATCTTCCAGCACGTGTGATGACGGGCATTAACTTATTCGAAAGGTCCTCAAAATACCCACCATTCGTTTCCCAGTAAATCTGAGTATTTGCACCAATTTTAGATGCTGATGCGTCTATAATAACACTTTTTGTAGTGCATGAAAGTGATGGAATGGGATTCTGAATTATTGCTTTTACTTCAATGGTTTTTAAATTTAAATTCACTGTTGAATCACATCCAGTAATATTTGTATATTTCAATATATAAGTACCATCTGTATAATAAGAAGAGCCATTAATTTTGAAAGTGTCACCTTTGCAAATTGTGTTTGTAACATCTATGATCCGTGATGCTTTCCCGATTACTAAATTCAAACAATCTTTTGAAAATTCTGCACAAGCATTATAACGATTTGTAATTAAATTATTTCTAAAATCATTAAATGATATTGCGGAAGAAATTGATGGCAATTTAGAAAAATCAGATAACAAGTAAGACAATCCACATATTGTATAATTTCCTGAAGAATAACTCCTGAAATCTAAATTGTCTTTTACATCAATTAAAATATTGTTTAGAAAAACAAAATACTTGTATCCGTAATTTAATGGATCTGGAGTGAAAGAAGGAATGGTTGGTTTAACATCCAAATTTAAATTATCATTCGATTCACAAAGCATAATTGGAGCTAGATTAAAATATCCGCCATTGGAGCTACATGAATTACAAGATACACCACTATCATCGCAAAACAATAAACAAAAGCTCTCTACTAATCCATCATAAAAAAGATCTGAGTCAACAATAGTAAGTGTCCATATACCATTTACTGCTCCAAGATTAAAATCCTCCAAACATCCATTGAAAGGATAATATGTACCATTATAAAATTGCCCTAAAATTCCCCAATTCTGTACATTGTCCCATTTCTGTTTGAATCCAACATCTGGTACAGCTGTAACTGCACATGGAACAAATGAAACATTCCAATTCGTCAAATCAGTTCTTCTAGCATTGGCATTCGGTCCTAATAAATCAACTTTTTGACCTCCTGGAGAAATTAATGACATTGTTACATCTCCAATTGACTTGTGCTTAAATTTGATTCTAACTCCACAAAGTCCTTGTGTTGGAGTAGATAAATCGTTGTTTGTGGCTCCAACTATCTGGAATCTCAAGGTAGTCGTTGCTTTGTCTTTAATAATTAAATTAGTGTCAATGCAGCACCATTGCCCAAAAGAGTTTATTTGGCTAGCAATTAATAGCGAGATAATATAAATTAACTTTCTCATTCTCCTTGATTAAGACTCATTCAGATGACAAAGTTACTGCATGCAAAAGTAAATTCATTAAAATTACACAAATTAAAATAAATACAAGTATAACAAACTATTAATCAAATGATTAGACAGCAAATAACACATCCTAATCTTTTGTTAATCCAATCATATAATCTCTTTCATTTAAAATGTAAATCCAAAGATTTCAAACAAATTGTAACCGGCTGAACCCATCTGATCTGCATCCCATGGCCCACTTGTCTCTTCAGTATAAGTCCACCCACCTGCTTCCTTTCTAGTTTTGAACGAAAAGATCATCTTGAAGTTGTGCTAGAGCAAATAGAATCAAACATAATTTGCATTTATGATTGTGTAAACGAAATTACAATAAATTTGAAGTCTACAAAGATTTTTAGCAAATAACTTAAATGACCTTATAAATCGATACTACTTGAAATATTTGACCATACTTGAGATAGATCCATTATTATTCACACAAACCAAATATTGATCTCGGTTTTGGTGATAAATAAAGCCATCACTAGTTGCTATAAAGTTTTTATAATTAAATATATTTAAATCCAGCTCTTCACCTAATTTAATATCTGGAATAATTTCAGGTGGATAGTATTTAAAAGTATACTTCTTTACTCCATCTTCGATTATTGCTGAATTTACAGAATTTCCTTTTACATTATAAATAAACTGAATTCTGTCTTTATTCGACAAACTGATTGAGGACTTCGGCGCTAATTTTTCAAGACTTAGCTTTCTCATCATAATACTCAGCTCTTCAGGAAGCTCATAATCAAAAGTCAATTCATTCAACTTCTCCCCTGAGATCAAACTAAAATTTGCTTTAATTATATTTTTAGCAAAAATACTAGTAGAGGAAGCTTCAGACATACTAACCAATTCCTTAAACTTTGAAATTTTATCAGAAATAGCCAATGAGTTATCATTAACTAATAAAATCATATCCAACAAATAAATATTCTGTGACTTAGAGAATTTTGATTTTGTCAAATTGATAAACTGAACCGTTTTTTCTTTATTCCCTAAATAATACAAAGCGCAAATTTTATTCATATAAGCAGGAAAATAATTCTTTTGCTGCTTTATTGATTTCTCAAACCAAGTTATACTTTCTCCTAATCCTTTAATTCTCTTTCGATACTCATCCGAATGTAAACTCAACGTATCCTCTCCTCTCCCTTGTCTCTTTTTCAAATCTAGTGTAGACTTATTCTCAATCATGATCGGCATAAAATATTGATCTCTAGGAACAAGCTTAAAATTCTCTATTGACTCTAACATATTTAGCACTCCAATATTATTATGAATCTCGTAACTTGAATGAATGCTATTCACAAAATTAAAACAATATTTCGAATAACTAAACTCACCTAAAGCAAGTAGGTAATTTCCTGTTTTGAAAATATGAATCAATTGTTCCACCTTAGTCAATACTTCCTTATTTGATAAAATTCGTGTTTCAAAACTTGGATAATTAATTAAAACTTTATCCCGAATTTTATATGCATTATATAACCGAGTTAAAATATCTTCTGTCACGTCACGATTATTGTAGCCTGCTAAGTAACTAAGGAATAATCCATAAACATCTGCTTCTTGCTCTTCTAGAAGATTTGCCTTATCTCCTTTTTCATAAGATAAAAAATTAGTACTTTTCTTGTGTTTGTTATGCTTTAAAAAATGCACATATTCATGAGCAATAAGAAATGCTAATGCATTTATTGAATCCTTTCCAAGTGATCTGCATTCATTTATTGCTTTCATCTCTACTCGTATAACATTTTTGCTAGAGATAAATGAGCCAACCATAAATGAATCTTGGCTTAACTCCACTTCTGGCAACTTATGTATTCCTGATCCAGATTTCTCGTTCAACTTTATTAAAATTCCTTTGAGCAATGTTCTTAAATTCTCTGTTGGAGTATTTGAAAAAGTTGAATTTTCCACATTTTCATTTGTTAAAAATGATGTGCCTGTTGCTTGGTCTAATACTGCAAAAAACATTACTAAAAGAAATTTTAATCTTTGCATTTTACTTTTTTATAAGGTCAATAACTCCTTCTGCATTTTTTTGATGCGGCGAACTTGGGTTCTTAGCTAATTTATTAAAATATGCTAAGGCAGTCTTTTCGCTATTTTCTGCTTTCATTAGGCAGAATGCAAGATTCCATATCGCATCCTCTTTTTGTTCAAATGCATCATCATTTGCCAATGGATTTAAAACAGTTATAGCTTCTGAATAATTTGACGCATTAAAATGGGATATGCCAAAATAGAGTTGAGCGACTTTGTCATTAGGAAAGGCTTGTAAGTAAGCATGAAACTCTTTGAGTGCATCTTTATACTTCATCTCCTTATATAGTTTCATCGCTAATTTAAATGTATCATTTGAACTATAGGGATTCGCAAATCCTGCTTGGTCAAATGAGCCAATAATTTTATCTGCCCTGTCTGATTCTGGTTTGTAAAATGCTGATATTGCATTATCTGGGTTGAACTCAGCTTTAGGCTTTAGGAAATAGACTAATCCAAAAACTAGTATCAATGAAGCTGCTACTGCAACAATTCTAAAATTTTTCATAATTAATAATTTTGATTTATGTGATTTAAAAAATTCATTTTCGACTTCAATAATTCTATCTTTAAGAGAATTTGAGTTTGCATTTTTTATGCCCATGATCAAGGTTTTTTCAAAACAATACAAATCGTATAATGCTTTATTTTGCTTCAAATCATCTTCGAATTTTAATTTTTCATCCATAGTCAAACTTCCGTCTATATACCTATGAATAATCTCAATCTCAGATTCTCTATTATTTAAATTCATGTTTATATTCAATTGAATTGATTACTGATTCTCGTAAATATTGCAAACATCGCATTTTTTTTATGCGAACATAATCTTCTTTAAACCCTAAAAGCTCGCCAACTTTTTTCGTCGAGAATAGATCGACAAAGAAAAGTTTCAATAAATTTTTACAGTCATCCTTTAACTGATTAAATTCTTTCGTGACAATATCGGACAAACGCATTTCATCACTGTCTTCCATCGCTATCATCTCAAAATCACTATAGCGATCATTTTGAAATTCTACTTGAGGATTTTTGCTCTCTTTTTTCAATATTTCAAACCACTTAAATTTAATAATTCCAAAGAAGTAATTTCGCAGATTTCCCTTTGCTGTCCTAAAATCATTTGATTTCATTTTATTCAATAGAACAATAATTGATTCTTGAAATACATCTTTTGCATCATCTATATTTCCCCCATTTTGTCCAATCCACTTTTGTGCAGACACATACATTGAATCATATAGATATAATATTGCACCTCGATCTTCAGAGATAAGATCACTTTGTAATCTTTCTTCATCCTTGAAAATATATTTTTTTATCATACAAAGAAATTCTTTGATACTGTTATGTAGGTAGAATGATTAATTTATTATCAGTCTTTTTTTAAAACTTTGTAAAAATAACTCTTCTCCTTTAGATTCTTAGCATTATTTACTTCTTTCATTGGGGTAATTACACAAAAAAAAAAGCTCGATTTCTCGAGCTTTTACTTTTAATGCTTTTTTTGCGCTTTTTCTTTATATTTCAATATCTGCATCTTAATATTGTGATAAGCTTCATTTAAAGCCAATTCGAATGATTTCTGTATTGATGTCACAACAAATTTTGCACCTGGAATATGGTAGATAATTTCCACAATTTTATCTTGGACTTGACCTACTTTCTCCATTTTTAAAATTACTTCAGCTGATGCATCTGCTTTGAAATAATGCTTCAGCTTCTCAATTTTTTCTTCTACCAACATCACTAACCTTTGATCTGCATCAAAATGTAAAGATTGAATTTTTGTTACCATATTATATCAATTTTTTAGTTTCTAAATTTGCTCTAGGATGTGCTTTCATGTAACTATTTTTCACGTTTTCAATAGATAAATGCATATACACTTGCGTTGCAGCAAGACTTGAATGCCCAAGTAAGTTTTTAATCGCATTCAGCTCGGCGCCATTATCTGCTAGGTGTGTTGCAAAACTATGCCTTAAACTATGAGGACTTTTCTTCTTAATAGTTGTTTTTTGCTGTAAACTTTGATTTACAACTCTATAGATCAATTTAGGATAAGACTTTTCACCTGTTTTTGTCAAAATCAAGAAATCTCCCTCAATAGAATCCAATTCGTTGCGTTTGTTAATATAACGTAAAATAATTCCTAATAGTTCATTACCAAACGGTATGACTCGCTCTTTATTGACCTTCCCTATTACTTTTAATGTTTTTGTTTTTTGCTGAATATCGCTAAGCTTTAATCCAATTAATTCAGCTCTACGCAGTCCGCATTGATAAAAAAGGCTCATAATTAACGAATTTCTAAGAGTTTCGAAGTCGTCAGTTTCAATGGTTAGATCAAATAATTCCTGTACTTCTCTTTTTTGAATCACTTCAGGTAATCTCTTTTTAAGTTTTGGCGAAATGACTTTCTCTATTGGGCTTTGGTCTATATATTTATATCTTATTGCCCAATTGTAATATGATTTTAAACTTGATATTTTTCTGTGGATTGACCTATTATCAATTGATTTAATCGATAGGCTCGCGATCCAAGATCTAACATAATTATATTTTACTTCATTCAAATTCAAAATACTGTATTGAAGTTCCAAATAAACTTTAAACTGATGTAAATCAGTATGATATGCATTTACTGTATGCGATGAATATCTTTTTTCTTTCTCTAAATAAACAAGAAATTGAGTTAACATTTTGTCCAATTAGAATGCAATATAGTAAATTACTACATATTACGATTAATTTTAATATAAAAAAACGTAATTGGTAATTTTCAATATAAATTTCCTGTGCTTTTTGCAAAACTCCGCTTTAATCTCCTGAAGGCATGCTCTCTCAACTGCCGCACCCGTTCGATAGAAATATCAAATATTTCAGCCACATCTTCAATTGTTTTCGCTCGTCCATCGTCAAGACCATATATTTCTATTAATATATCTCTTTCTCTTGGAGAAAGACTGAGTAGTTTGTGCCGCAATTCATCCTTCATTGAATCTTGTATAACTTTCAAGTCAGGACTTTCAACACTATCATCTTTCAAACCATCTAAAATAGAAGATGCACCTTCTTCTTGGCCTAAGGGTTCATCTAAAGACACATGTCTAGAATTATTACTTCCTATCAAAGAATACACATCTTCAACCTCAACATGAAATAATTCAGAAAGCTCTTCTGGACTTGGTTCCCTTTCAAATTCCTGTAGAAAGGCTTGGTGTTTTTCGTTAATCTGTTGCTGAAGGTGGTGTTTATTATATGGCAATCGAATCATTCTTGAATTTTCAACAATGGCTTGTAAAATTGATTGTCTAATCCACCACACAGCATATGTAATGAATTTGAATCCCTTCGTCTCATCGAATCTTTTCGCAGCTTTCAGCAAACCTACATTGCCTTCATTGATAAGATCATTCAGTGTTAATCCATTATTTTGGTATTGCTTTGCTACTGAAATCACAAATTTTAGATTTGATTTTACCAGCAATTCCAAAGCATCTTGATCACCTAATTTCCATTTCTGAGCTAAAGAAACTTCTTGTTCAGGTGTAAGTGTTTGTATCCGAGATATCTCAGACAAATATTTATCTAATGCAGCACTCTCGCGTGATGTAATACGACGAGAAATTTTCAATTGCCTCATGGTTAATTCTTTCTATACTATCATTAAGCGATAAATAGCAGAAAAAGTGCCCAAAAGGTCTGAAATAATAAAAATTTAGCT
Organism: Saprospiraceae bacterium; assembly: GCA_016722295.1. GTDB lineage: Bacteria > Bacteroidota > Bacteroidia > Chitinophagales > Saprospiraceae > Vicinibacter. The sequence continues at coordinate 124,414 of JADKGL010000029.1, read as the reverse complement.
TTACTTTAACTCGACAACTTACTTACGCGGTAAGATTGCTTTACGTGAAAGTCTCAATTTATTTGTTTTTGGATCCGTACCTATCAATTTTACTTGAATGATTTGTCCAACTTTTAATGCATCTTCTACATTGTCAATTCTTTCATGTGAAATTTCACTCACGTGTAATAATCCACTCTTACCGTGAAAATCGACAAAAGCACCATATGGAAAAATCGACACAACTTTTGCCTCATAGGTTTCACCTACTTCTGGTGTAAATGCAATGCCTTTTACAATTTTAACAGCTGCTTCAATTGATTCTTTATTATTGGAAGCTATATTAACGTATCCCTTTTCATCTTTCTCTTCAATGCTGATCTTCGTTCCAGTTTTAGCTTGAATTTCTTGAATTATTTTTCCTCCTGGACCAATCACAGCTCCGATGAAACTTTTATCTATTATTACCTCTACTATTCTTGGTGCGTGTGGCTTGAAGTCATCATTAGCTATCTTAATGGTTTCATCCATCTTATCTAGTACATGAAGTCTTCCGGCTTTAGCTTGTTCTAATGCTTGAGCAAGTAACTCAAAAGAAAGACCATCAATTTTCATATCCATCTGAGTTCCAGTAATACCTTTACGCGTACCCGTCACTTTGAAGTCCATATCTCCTAATGCATCTTCATCTCCAAGTATATCAGACAATATTGCAGTCTTGCCATCTTCAGTAATCAGACCCATAGCAATTCCTGAAATACCTGATTTCACTGGAACACCCGCGTCCATTAAAGCCAATGAACCTGCACAAACTGTTGCCATTGAAGAAGAACCATTAGATTCTAAAATATCCGATACAATTCTAACTGTATATGGGAAGTTGTCAGGCATAATTTGTTTTAATGAGCGGCTAGCTAAATTTGCATGGCCCACTTCTCTTCTGCCAGGAGCTCTCATTGGTCTTGCTTCTCCAACTGAGTATGGGGGGAAATTATAATGCAAAAAGAAACCTTCGTCTCTTCGATCCAAAGCATTATCTATTAACATCTCATCATCTTTGGTGCCCAAAGTCACTGTAGTTAATGCTTGTGTTTCACCTCTAGTAAAAATTGCGGAACCATGTGTAGCAGGCAAATATGCCACTTCTGTCCATATATGACGTACATCGGTTGTAGAACGACCATCTAATCTTTTGCCTGTCTCAAGCACCATCATTCTTATCAGGTGCTTTTTAAGTTTTTCAAAATAGGCAACAACTGTTTTAGAATTTTCTTTCATCCAATCCTCGCCGTTATCAAGCTTTAATTTCTCTACACAATCTTTTAAGACTTGATCAAAAGCATCCTTGCGATCTTGCTTTTCAGAAGCACTATAAGCGATATCTTTTATACGTTGTTCTGCATTTTCTTTCAAGAAATTTTTAATTTCCAAGTTTTCAACTGGAACTACTATTTCTCTTTTCTTTGTGACTTTTTCGCCCAATTGAGCTGCTAAAGCTAATTGTGCATCACATTGAACTTTTATTGCTTCGTGTCCAACTCGAATTGCTTCAAGCATATCAGCTTCATCTACCTCTTTACACTCACCCTCAACCATCATCAAGTTTGATTTAGAAGCACCAATGATGAAATCCAACTCGGCATTTTTCAATGCTGTGCGCTTTGGATTAACAACAAATTTACCATCGATTTTAGCAACTCGCACTTCGGAGATTGGTCCATCGAATGGAATAGGTGAACAAGTAATAGCAGTCGAAGCGGCTAGTCCTGCTAAAGCATCTGGCATAGTCTCAGGATCGCCTGAAATAAGGTTTATTACGATTTGGGTTTCATTCATATAATTATCTGGAAATAATGGTCTCATTGTACGATCGACCATACGAGAGACTAGGATTTCATAATCAGATAATTTGGTTTCTCTTCTGAAGAAATTTCCAGGAATTTTTCCAGCAGCTGCAAATTTTTCTTGATAATCTACAGATAAGGGAAAAAATTCTTGACCTTCCTTTGCTTCCTTATTAGAAACAATTGAAGCAAAGAGTATGGTATCTCCACATTTAACTACGGCAGAACCATGAGATTGCATACCAAGTTTTCCTGTTTCAAGAATGATTTCTTGACCATCAGGTAACTTAAACGAAGACTGAAATGGAATTTGTTGACCCATGACAAAAATTTAAATTGTTAAAAATATGCCGGTATCCAAACTTCAGTCACCGTCCTTTTCGCTTTGGGAACGATCTTTCCTCTGAATAGCCGAATTTAATTAGGATTTCTTGGGAGAAAGTTTACTTTCTTAATCCTAGTTTATCTAATACTAACTTGTATTTAGCCAAATCTTTATGATGTAAATAATTCAGCAATTGTTTCCTTTTACCAACCATGTGAAGTAAAGATCGGCGACAAGAATGATCTTTACGATTTGTGTTCAAATGCTCTGAAAGAGATTGAATTCTAAATGTAAACAATGCAATTTGCGCTTCAATAGAACCTGTGTTCTTTTCTGAACCACCAAACTGCTTAAAAATCTCTGATTTTTTTTCTAACGTTAAATAAGCACTCATTTTTTTTCAATATAAAATTACCAAATACGATCTCTAAGATCTTGATTAGCGGGGCAAATATAATTCTATTTAGTGAATTATCCAATCAAATCACCACATTCACAATCGTTAACAAGATTTCGATCGCAAAAATTAATAAAACAATTATTCAATACATATAATTTAATTATATATTTAATAAGCTTAATTTCAATGCAATAAAACTAAATTATGCTTAATTGTACAAAATCATTAAACCCTAATTGAAACAATAATCCAATAAATAAAAAAGGCCACAATTGCTTGTGACCTTTAAAATATTTTAGTTTAAATCTAATAAACTATCTCAATAAGGTAAAATCACCTTTGTATTCATCTGTATTAGATGTGCCTATGAATTTAACTTGCGCATAGAATGTATAAACCCCTACGAGTGATTTTTCATTTCTAAAAAATCCATCCCAACCATAATTTTTATCATCATTAGGCGCTAATGCTCTTCCTTCATAAACTAACTCACCCCATCTGTCATAAATCTGTAATAGACTTATCTCTCTTACTCGTTTACCAAACAAATTGAATTTATCATTTATTTTGTCACCATTTGCAGAAATAACATTTGGCCACCACACATCTCTAGTAATACGAACTATGATCTGTACTTTCTCACGGATTGAACAATCATTTTGATCATAAACTGTAACTGTAAAATCACCTGCAGTATCAGCAATATAGGTATTACCTGTAGCTAATTGCTTATTTAAATCAAACCATTCATAATCTTTGTATCCAGGAGTTCCTCCTGAAACGTTTCTTACCAAACTATCAAGATTAATTACAGAGCCCTGATCAACTACAATTGTTTTAATTACCTCAATTCCCAACGGACCTGGCTCTTTCAAAGTAACTGATCCTGTTTTTAAGCAACCATTTCTATCTCGAACTGTAATGGTATAAGTACCTTCACCAAGATTAGGGAAATTTTTAGAAGTTACAAATGGACCACCATTGATTGAAAATTCTAAATTTGTTAATGGTTGATTATTGTAATCTAAAATATCAAGTATTTCAACTAATCCATTTTTCTCCCCATAACACTTAGGATTTTGACCAGCTAAGTTTACGATATTTAATGGATTACCAATTTCTTTAATCACAATTGATTTTAATGAAGTACAACCATTTACAGGATCTTTAACAATTACATCGTATGAACCTTCTGATCCAACAACTACTTGTCTTGTTCCATTTCCACTAATTATTGAGCCAGCTGGGCTCCAAGTATAAGATTGAATTTGACCATTTGGTGCAGTTGATCCAGAAGCGTCAAGTTGAACTTGTCGAATCGTACAAGTCAAATCACCTCTTTGCACAACATCAGCTATCGGTTGTCTAATGTCTTGTTTAACTTCTACCATAACTGATTGATCGCAACCATTGGCATTATTCGTTACCACCAATGTATAAAATCCTGGTTGGTCAACTACTGGAGTATATGAATTAATACCTGAAACAATACTTGGCCCTGTCCAAAGTGGCAAGAAATCTGCACCTTTTGAAGATGCATTTGCATCTATGGTAACTGTAGTTCTATCACAAGTCAATACCAATGGTGGCAAAGTGCTTGCTGCTGGTTTTGCAATATCTTGAGTAACAACATATGTGATTTCATTGGTACATCCAGATACTGGATCTGTAACGAATAGTCTATATGTTCCTGGCCCAGTAATTTCAACGGTTGAAGATACTGTAGCATTTGGATCCACAAAAAGACCATTTGCAGTGCTCCACTTGTAATTCAAAGGTGAACTAGAACCGCTTGTAGAGTTAGCACCATTCAAAGTGATTTTTTGAACTAGACAATTCAATAGTTGTGGACCGTCTATCGCTGCTTTAGGATAAGCATACCAAGTCACAGGTACTCCTGGAGTATTTTTCAAACATCTGTCTGTAAAATTCACATTCCCTGTAACTGGATCAACATTACCAATAAATACTGCTATGTAATAAGTTACTCCTAATGTCATTGTAGCAGGATCAAATTGGAAAATACCTGAATCATTGAATTTAATTACAGTTCCACTCTTTGGATCGTTTGACTGCCCAGAATAAAGAACAAATTTCTTGACATCATTTCCGTCTAAATCACTTGCTCTACCTGTATAGTTTTTGGATACATCAGCTGTACCATCTACACATAAAATAACTGGAGTAAGATCCATATTACCGATATCAGTAAGACAATTACAAGTATGATCGAACAAAAATTGATCAGGCAAACAACTATGTCTATCATCTAAGTCAAGACTTAAATTATTGCCAGATGGAATCCAATCCGATCTCCAAGTATCTAAATCAAGCCATTGACCATTCAATGCATTTATATTGTTGTTATATCTTCCATCTATTCTTCTAGAAACTTGTTCTCCATTTCTTACATCTATAACTATTCTATAATTTTCAGCTGTATTATCACATTCAAAACTGATAGAATTATCTACAAACTCAGGGGCATCCCAGAAAGTAATGCTAACTGTATCTTTTCTTACGCACGTAACATTAGCTACTGTCCATTCAAATGAATATGTACCATAATTCGATAATGTAAGATCAGCATCAGGCAAATTCACATCGGAAATTGCACCTTGCGATAATGCTCTCCAAGTTCCATTGCCTAGAGTAAGATTTGCTTTGAATTTATAATTCAATCCACAAACACTATCAGGCAATCCTGCATCAGCGATAGGATAAGGTCTCCAAGAAACCGGTTGCACTGTGAGACGTGTACAAGGATCGTTTGCATCAACTAAACCATCACCATCTTTGTCTTCACCAACATATCTAATAATATAATATGTTGTATTATGAACCATACCTTTTGAAGGTTGGAATGTCACACAAGCATTTGGCCCACTTAGTCTTTCTATTATACCAGTTCTCCAATTTTGATTATCTGATAATACATAGTTTACAAACTTTCCTGTAGGTAAATTTTCAGTCACCACTGAATTTATTGGAATACATTGATCATCGCATACAGTTGTTTCGATTGAATCCAATTTACCAGCATCCACTAAACCACAATTACAATTATGAATATCAATAGTCAATTGGGAAATACATCCATTTGCATCTTCAACTAATATTTTAAATGTATCTAAGCTATTCAATACATCAGAAAAATATTTACTTCCAACGATCATTCCTGGAGGAGTCAATAAAGTATAAGGCGGTGTGCCACTCTTTATATCAGCTTCTACTTTATATGGATATGGATCTTTAAAGTCTGTACAAATTTTAATTATATTATCAACTTCTGGAATTGGGTTAAACGTAATCTTTACCCTACTTGTATTGATACAACCAAAGTTAGTTTCTTCCAACTCCAATTCAAATGTACCATATACACCACCAGCATTAATGGTCGGATCTTCTATATCTGTATTTGAAAATTGAATTCCAGCTCCTCCTGGACTTGAGATTAATGTCCATTTAAGTTTTGAATTAGGGATTGCAGCAGTTTTTGTACCATTTAATGTATACGTATTACCGCAAATTTTATCATCAGTTCCAGCTAATGGGCTTGGGATTTGATGAAATGTAAATGGAATTTGTCCTGCAACTCTTTGACAGCCTTTTGAGCCATCAATTCCACCTCTCAAATCACTTTTTCCTAATGTAGCACCAATATAATAAACTCTATCATATTGATATTTTGTTGGATCGTAACTAATTCTTGTATTCGTTAAATTTAACACTTTCGTTCCTAATAAATCTGTTGGATCTGTAGAAACAAAGAAAATCAATGTATCTCCAAACTCTCTCAATTCACCAGAATTGTCATACAACTTATTGTTTACATCTAAGAAATCAAAACTCTTGTCTTCACATAATTCAATCGGTGTAATATCAAAAGTACCAATATTATTATTACACTTACATTCATTTAATGATTGGAATGTAAATCGACATCCTTTTGAATCTTCAATGATAATGTTCGTAGGAATTAAATTCGGAATATCCGCAGAAGTATAAATATCAGATAATGGATCTATAGTTCCACCACCTTGAATAATTCTATAAGGTCTAATACCTCCAGTTACCTTAAATGAAACTTTATATTTAGTATTTGTAGGATCACAAATAAACGTATGGGCATCTTTATCGGGAACTTCATTAAATGAATACTCGACTGTATCCGAGCCAGAGCAACCTCTATCAGTTTCAAACCATACATATCTATATGTTCCATAAGCTGTAACATCTACATCAGACTTTGCATCATTTTGGTCTGAAAAGTTAGAAGAACCAGGACCTGAAACTTGTGTCCAGCTGCCATTTACACCAGGTGTCGATGTCGCATTAAATTTATTGTTTCTAGCACATACTGATAGATCTGGACCAGCATTTGGTTTTGGAGCAGGCCTAATATTTACATTTAAACAGACTTCAGGGATGGGACCACATTCTGTCTCTACTTCTAAACAAACTTTAGCGCTTGTAGTAGCCGGACCATTCCACTTCACTTCGATTCTTGTAGAATCATTTGATTTTTTAGTAGTTATGACACCACCACCACCTTGAACTACCCAAGAATAATCAGTTACTTTAAATATTGGATTGATAATGGTATCTAAATAATATACACCAGTCTCCCCTATACATAAATCAATGTCTCCTGAAATTGGCACTGCTTTTGGCTTGAATCTATTTTCGTCATTAGATTCACAAAAATTAAACGTACACTGGCGAGATGCTGTATTTAAAGTAGTAGTTACTCTTATTCTTACACAATAATCGTCTGCTGAATCTACACAGATACTTTCATCGGTGCTAAAATTAGGTCCACCCTTCTTATACCATTCATATTCATATTGATATAATGGATCAAGACCACAATCATCGGCAATTTGTCTAGGATTCACTCTAATGACTATGCAACCAGCTTCGCAATAAAATTCCCAAGTTGGAGAAAAATTAGGAAAAAAAGTATTTAAGTAATATGAACTATCGCAACCATATGGTCTTGATTTGCCCCTTAAAAATATTTCTTCATGATTGAGACAAGTACCGTATGATGCTCCTGTTGTTGGATCTCTATAAGGCTGACCTTGACAACCTACATACCAAATCTCTGGGCCTTCTTGAACGGTAACTTCATCAATTGTAATCACTGAATCGTACTCACAACAACCATTAATTAAAAATGGGCATCGATATTCACCAGGACCTGAAATACTTTGGCAATGCCATTGTACAGGCAATTTTTCAGGACAATAGATCCTAGGTTTAGCAATTTCATCTTGTTTTTTAGCAACAGTGACATTCATACATTTTGTCAACTCATCACAAATACTTCCACTTGAAGGGTTTCCAATAACTGCTTGCACACAAACAGAAAATGTTCCCTCTTCTGGAAAACAAAGATTGACTTTTTCTTTAGGACCAGAAGTAATTTCATCACCATCAATAGTCCATACATATTCAGGCTCACATAGACCGGGTTGAGGAGTAACCATAAAATCCGCGCAGCAGCCTTTACATATTGGATTGGGACCTGTTCTTGATAAAGTAAAATTTGCTAACTTAGGTGAAGCTCCTCCACTTGTAGATAAACTAAATGTACAAACATCTCCATTGCATCCATCAACCCATAAGTAATAGGTTTTGCAAGGAGCCAAATTACCACTAATCGTAATTGAAGAACCACCAGCGCTACAATTTGAGTTACAAGATACTTGACCTGAGCAATCACAAGCGCCAACAACACCGATTTGAACACCCTGGCTATTCACACAATTCGAAAATGTAACAGTAATAGATACAAAACCACCATTGGTTACAAAAGCCCACCAACTACTATTATGAGGGACTCCATTGGGGCAACTTGTACCTGCTCCTAAACAGGCAGTTGGATTTGAGTAGTCGACATTTTGACATGTATACCCATTTACCTCATCTAGAGAACACAAAACGTTAGCATCTGCACAGTTATCAGCTGACGCAGGTGTACATGATTGAGTATACCCTTGAATACTGAACGTAATCAAAAATAGTGTAAATAACACAAAAGAGTAAATATTTTTCATATTGGTCCTGTTTGACTTAAACATTAAATTTATTTTTAATACTTGATCTATTTCCCGAATAAAAATAGGCAATTAACATTAATTTACAAAATTTATTTTTAAAACTCTTGTAATTCAAATTTCAGACCCATTTTTCAAAAGAACATATTCTTTTTTTAGAAACTCGTCATATAAGTAGATCCATCGAGAATGGATAACGCTCCTTTAAATGTTAAATAAAATAAAATAAAGTTACATTACACTAATACTTAATATATAAGTAGGACATTTTTCGCACATTAGAAAATTATCTGTAGAGAACTTGTTTGCATGCAGCAATGACTTTTCGCGGATTTGGCAGGTATTCTTCAACGAAAACTGATGAATAACCCAATGAAGTATCCGCGGAATTTACTCGAATTATAGGCGCATCTAAATAATCAAACGCATCCTTTTGCACCTTAAATGCAATCTCTGCTGAAACTCCAGCAAATGGCCAGCTCTCGTCAACTATTACTAATCTATTCGTTTTTTTAACTGAATTGATTATCGTTCTATAATCTAGTGGTCTTATTGACCTTAAATCAACAACTTCTGCCGAAATCCCTTCCTTCTCAAGTTCAACGGCTGCACTTTTTGCAACCTCCATCATCTTGTTAAATGAAACTATCGTCACATCTGTACCTGTACGCTTAATATCTGCAAGCCCAATAGGTATAAGATACTCCTCTTCAGGAACTTCGCCCAAATGGCCATACATACTTTCGGATTCCATCATACAAACTGGATCATTGTCTCGGATGGCTGACTTGATCAAACCTTTAGCATCATATGGGTCTACAGTTGAGATCACTTTTAGTCCTGGACAATTTGCCAACCAGCTTTCAAATGTTTGGCTATGTTGCTGGGCTAACTGACCAGCTGCACCCGTAGGTCCACGAAACAATATTGGGCAATTGAACTCACCGGCAGATTGAGTCAGTGTTTTTGCTGCATTATTTACGATTTGGTCAAAAGCTAAAACTGCAAAATTCCAAGTCATAAACTCCACAATAGGCCGCAATCCATTCATGGCGGCACCAACGCCTATTCCTGCAAATCCTAGTTCTGCTATTGGGGTATCGATAACCCGTTTAGCTCCGAATTCTTGAAGCATGCCTTTACTGACCTTATAGGCTCCATTGTATTCAGCCACTTCTTCTCCCATTAGAAATACTGATGCGTCATGACGCATTTCTTCACTCATCCCCTCTCTTAATGCATCACGCAACGCAATTTTCCTCATTTTAACTAATTTGGTGCACAAAGATAAATTCATTTTAGAAGCATAAGAAATATTAGTCAGCTTTAAATTCAAAATTTAATTCTATAAAATTCAAATTAAATTGACAAGTCTTGCTATATTTCGCAAAATTTCAGATATGTCTTTATCAAATAAAACGATTCTTTCATGGTTATTAACTTTTTCAATAATCATTTATTTTGCTCAAAATGTTTATTCTATAACACCCAATGAAAATTTGGTTAGAGAAAGAATATTTAGTAATAGTTCAAAAGCTGCGTGTCTGTATGCATTAAAAAATGAAGATATATCTATAAATTTTCAAGCAATTACAAAATATTCAGATCATGTAGCTACACATACTCGGTATCAAATATTTAAAAATAATTACCCAATAGAAGGAGCTCAAATTATATTACATGAAAAATCAGATCAAACTATTTCTGCAACTGGAAATATACAATTTTATAATACCAGAATCAATTTACAAGTTATATCATCTAGTACGGCATTAGAAATTGCAAAATTACATAGAAATGCTTCACTGTATGCTTGGGAAATCGATCAATCCAAAATTGTAGTGGATCAACTAAAAGAATCAAAGCCTATCCCAACTTTATGTTGGATGAACAAAGAAATAGATCTTCAAAAAGAGTTAGTCCTATGTTATAAAATTGATTTGTATTCATTGCAACCTTATAAACGAGAATTAATATATGTTGATGCATTAACAGGAAACATCGTAACAAGTATTGATAAAATATGTGAAATAAATGTAGAAGGAACTGCAAAGACAAAATATTTAGGGATTCAAAAAATCACAACAGATTCAGTGGAAATCAATAAATTTATTTTACGTGACCATACGCGGGGAAATGGAGTCATTACATTGAATTCAAGATCAATGAATGACCCGTCTTTAAACGTCGATTTCACTGACACCGACAATCTATGGGATAATAAAAATAATCAGAAGGATGAGATTGCGACCGATGCACATTTTGGTGCTATGAAAACCTACGATTATTACAAACTATTCCATAACAGAAAAAGTATTGATGACAAAGATTATAATTTAATTTCTCAAGTACATTTTCTTTTAAATTACAATAACGCCACTTGGAATGGAAAGACCATGAATTATGGTGATGGTGATAATACGAATTACAATCCATTTACTTTAATTGATGTATGTGGACATGAGATCAGTCACGGATTTACTGAATTTACATCAAATCTAATTTATTATAGTGAACCAGGAGCCTTGAATGAATCTATCTCTGATATATTTGGTGTTGCGATTAAAAACTGGAGCTTAAGTAATACGTCAATAGATTGGACAATCGGAAAAGGGCTTTATCCTAATGACAACAATAAAGCATTGCGTTCAATGTCAAATCCAGCTCTTTACAACAATCCAAAATATTATAAAGGAAAAAGTTGGGTTTTTGGAAGTCAAGACAATGCAGGAGTCCATACCAATTCAGGAGTATTTAACTATTGGTTTTATTTAATCTCTGAAGGTGGAACTGGAACAAATGAAATCGGCTATAAATTCTATAATGAAGGCATTGGTATTGAAAAAGCTGCAAAAATTGTATATCGAATGAATACGAGCTATTTGACGCCGAGATCAAACTATCAAGATGCCTTTTTTTATTCAATAAAAGCAGCAGAAGATTTATTTGGTAAATGTTCAAAAGAAATAAAAGCTCTACAAATAGCATGGGCTATCGTAGGTGTAAGTTTAAACACTGGCACTGACAATGATGTTTATGTTTTATCAAAAACAAATTTAAGTTCATCTTGTGACTTAGGCAAAAATGAATCCATCACATTCAAAGCAGTTAATGGTTCTTGTGATTTGAACATTCCAATAGGAACTAGAGCAATATATGGAGTGAGTATTAACAACAAAGTTGTGTTTAAAGATAGTTTATTTTTAAAAAATGAATTAAAACCTAATGATACAATTTCATTTTCAAGTGCAGCACTATTAGATTTCTCTGTTCCTGCTAAATATAATGTGATTTCTTGGGTAAAATTTGATCGCGATACGATTGCTTCAAATGATAGCATTAAACAGGTGATTGAAAAATTTGATGCAAATCAAATAGACTTTGCATTAAGATCCTTAAGTTCGAATGCATTCTCTGTAGGATGTAATGATGATGGACCCTTGAGAGGATACATTGTTTGGAAAAATGGTGGTTGCGAACAAGTTCCTCAAAATGCAGAAATTCAAATTTCAGTTATCAATAATTTTGATCAAATATCTACAGGAAAACTTACCACTTCTAATTCAACTGTGAAAGGAGATTCTATTTATTTACCATTTTCAATAAATCTAACAGGCGTACTCCAAGTTGGAAACACTAACTACAGAATATACATTTCTAATCCAGGAGATATTAATAAATTAAATGATACAGTAAGATTGACTCTATCTAAAAAAGCAGAATTACCTAAAGATACTAGACTTGAATTTTTTGCACCTGCTAAAAGCAGAGACACTGTAAATTTAAATTCCAATTTAAATTCCACAATTGCTATTTCAGGCACAAGAGCAATCGAAGGACCTAACAGTATTCGAATGAGCGGAGGCAATGCAACTAATCCAAATTTTGCCTTCATTGCACCAGTTAATGAAGATGAAATTTGGGCATTAAATCCTTATTCAAAATCAAGAATGTGCATCTGTGCAGATGCAAGCACAATGCAACATGTTAAACTAAAGTTTGACAGAAAACAAAATATAACCAATACATTATTCAATCAAATTCCATCTGCTTCGCATGAATTATTGTCTGCATTAAGAGTGCTAGTTAATGGCACACAAGTCTCTAAAACTTACAGAATCCGATATCCAAATGATACATTGAAAATATTTAACGAAGATTTAGATTTAACAAAATACGCAGGTACGCGATTTGAGCTTTGCTTCGAGGCATTCAATTTATTAGAAACCTTTTCTGATGCAAAAAGAATTGGCGATGTTGTATGGTTAGATAATATCATCATAGTTGATGAAGCAACTGTAAATACAACGGAGCAAAAAAACAATCTTAGTGTTCAAATAGAATCTAATCCTGTTTATGATGAATTAGTAATTAAGTCAAATTCCAATGATCCATTACATTTCATCATTTCAAATATCCAAGGAGTGTCTCAATCAAAAGGAAAAATGCTATCAACAAATGCTAGACATCGCATCGATATTAGTAAGCTTGTAAATGGTGTTTATTTTATTGAATTGTCAAACACTAAAGCAAAGAAAACATTGAAGTTTATTAAAAAATAATAATTTGAAAGCCAATTGGATTACAAATAAAGATGGATCAATTTACCATCTTGGATTGCATGTTGAAAATATTTCAGAAACGATCATCACAGTTGGCGATCAAAACCGTGTCAAATCAATTAGTCAATATTTTGACAAGTTAGAATTCACGAAATCGAATCGAGAATTTATAACTCATACAGGTTGGATTGGAAATAAAAGATTAACTGTAATATCAACAGGTATTGGGACAGATAATATTGACATAGTTTTTAATGAACTTGATGCTTTATTTAATATAGATTTAATCTCTGGTCAACCTAAGGATAAATTTCAAAAAATTGATTTTATTCGAATAGGTACCTCAGGGACTATCCAAAAGGATATTCAATTAGATTCATTTTTGGCTTCTAATTATTGTATTGGGCTAGATGGATTAATGCATTTTTATAATTACAACGAGTTTTTAACTATTCAAGAAGAATTAAATCAACATATTACAATTCCATCATGTATTACCAAAGCATCTGCTGAATTATTAAACTTTTTTTCAGACCCTAATATACTAATAGGTAATACTGTAACTTGCTCTGGATTTTATGCTCCACAAGGTAGATCTGTGAGAATTGAATCGAAAGAAAAAGATTGGCTAGAAAAGCTTTCTAAGCTGAATTTAAGTATTGGAAGAGTAACGAATTTAGAAATGGAAACTTCTGGGATATATGGACTAAGCAGAATGATGGGACATCAGGCGATTTCACTAAATGTCATCTTAGCAAATCGTATGACAAATGAATTTTCACAAGACGCTGAGAAATCTATCGATCAGCTAATTCGACTTAGCTTAGAAAAAATAGAAAAACGTTAGCTTTTTTCTGCCTTTTTGTGATCTTCCAAAAACTTTGCTAATCCAATATCCGTTAATGGATGTTTTAACAAACCAAGTATTGCATCTAAAGGACAGGTCACTACATCTGCACCTGCTTTAGCTGCATCTACAATATGCATTGACGATCTTATCGAAGCAGCCAAGATCTCTGAGTCATACCCTTGCATTGAATAAACTTCGAAAATATCTCTTATCAATTGCATTCCCTCCCAATTGGAATCATCTATTCTCCCAATAAATGGAGAAATATAAGTTGCACCCGCTTTTGCCGCAAGAATAGCCTGACCTACACTAAATACTAAAGTACAATTGGTAGGAATTTCAAGACTTGTAAATTCACAGATTGCCTTAATACCATCTTTAATCATTGGCACTTTCACAACAATGTTTTCTGCTATTTCTGCTAACTCTTTTCCTTCGCGTAATATTCCTTTGAAATCAGTCGAAATGACTTCTGCACTTACGTCGCCATCGACCAAATCGCAGATTTTTTTGTAATGTCTATAAATATTCTCTTTACCTGTAATTCCTTCTTTGGCCATTAAACTAGGATTCGTTGTGACTCCGTCAAGAATCCCAAGATCCTTTGCTTCTTTGATGTGATCCAAATTCGCAGTATCAATAAAAAATTTCATAGGGAATGATTTTAAATAAAAAATGGCAAGAGCTCATCGCATCGCTCAACCACCTACCCTTGCTGTATTTCTACCCTGGGGGATTCAGCAGGAGCTGATCGTGAACCCTTACCAAGTGCAAAGGTAAAAATTCACTTTATATTTTCCTTAGGAAATATGCTTTCTAGGTCAGAAAAATAACCAATTGGCTTAGGAAAGTACTGAAACGTCATAGATTCTCTCAAAGTTGGGTGAGAAAAGGTCAAAGAATAGGCATACAACGCCAAAACATAGGCTGGTTTTTCTAATGGACTACCATATTTTACATCTCCAAGTAAGGGGCAACCGATTTTTGCCATCTGAACTCGTATTTGATGAGACCTACCTGTAATTAATTTTATTTCAAACAAAAAACGACCATTTTTTTTTCCAATTAATCGGTAATTCAAAATCGCCAACTTTGAATTGGGCACTTCTTTGTCATGAGCCGTGGTAATATTGCGGTCTTGATCTTTTAGAAGATAATGTGTCAATTGGCCTTCATTATTGGCTGGAGCTTTGTCACTTACTGCCAAATATAATTTCGTTACATTTCTAGATTTTATTTGGTCATGTAGCCTCATCATGGCTTTAGAAGTCTTAGCAAATACCATAACTCCACCCACTGGTCGATCTAATCTATGCAACAACCCAAGATAGACATCACCAGGCTTATTATATTTTATTTTAATATATTCTTTGATTAAATCAACCAAATTAGGGTCTCCACTTTTATCACCTTGAGATAAAACTCCAGGTTTCTTCTCAATTACAAGGATATGGTTATCTTCGTATATTATATGAAATTGCATCTATATTAATGAATTCAATAAGTCTTGCCATCTCTCCTTGCCCAAATGATACATATATTTTTGGAGCATGGATTCAAAAGCTAATACCAACCAACACTTTGGCTTTATCAAAAGTTGTCTATCTTGATATTCAAGAATTAAATACTTTCGCATCACAAGGTACATTTGATGTAATCAAAGTAAGTGCAGCACATGCTTTGACACTACTTGACGAATATAACATATTAAGTTGTGGAGGCGCATTAGGGATTGGATGTGGTCCTTTACTTATTGGTCTAAATGAACAACTACCAATTGAATCTACCATTGTAGGACTACCTGGGCAAAACACAACAGCTCATTTTTTATTTAATTACGCTATCAAAACAAAACTCATTAAAAAATACCTTCTATTTTCTGAGATCGAGAATGAACTCCTTACAAAAAAAATTGATGCTGGTGTGATCATCCATGAAAATCGATTTACTTATAAAAATAAAGGACTAAAGTTAATATTAGATTTAGGAGAATATTGGACAACTCATACGGGACTACCCATTCCTTTAGGATTAATCCTAGTTAAAAAATCAATAGCGCCACATGTCCAATCAAAAATAGCGTCTATAATTAAAGAAAGCTTGAAATTTGCAGACGAAAATCAATCTTCTCTCTCAGCATTTATCCAGTCACATGCCCAAGAAATGGACATAGAGATTTGCAACATGCATATCGATTTATACGTCAATAAATACAGTCATGATTTAGGAAATGATGGGAAAAGTGCAGTTATTTCTTTGTTTGAAGAACTTTCTGGAAAAAAATTATACAAAGATGATATTTTTATAAATATATAACAATCTTATCTTTAGCACCATACACATTATAATTAAAAAATATTTATTTTAAACTGTATATTAAGCAATTATGCATTGCATAATATCATAATATGACTTATCTTTACACTGTGTAAGTTTTGGTTATTAAATGTAAAATTCGTTTTTGCTCGTGAAATGTCACGAGCTTTTTTTTTGCACTACAGTTTTATTAGTTTTTTGCGAGTTGCTACTCCATTCTTCTGAAATTCAATCATGTAAGCCCCTTTCTCTAAAAAGCCCAAATCAAGCTTATGAACAATAGAAAAATTCCTAATATGATACTCTTCACTGTATGCAACTGAGCCAAGCATATTGTATATGGTTATTTGGTATTTTCCATTTATATTTGAATTTCCATCTAACAACACAATCCTTGTAAACGGATTTGGCGAAACTGAAAAATTAATATTTTCATCGAGTGTTTCATTATTGGTTGAAGTATTGATTTTTAGCTTTTCTGCTGAAAATCGAATTTCTGCAAAACCATGGCAATCACCTACAAAATTTTTCAAAGAGGTGATCAACACATATTTTGCTTTTGGAATTCCAATTGCTTTCCAGTCCATTCCTTCATAATCATTTTTTCCAGGTCCTTTTGTCAAATCGAATTTACCTGCTGAATTCCAAGTAATACTATCTTCTGAATAATCAATAAGAACTTCTGCACTACCCCAATCTAAATGCGAAGGATCATTGACATTCCATATTTTAAATTCGTGTATTTTGTATAATGCATCAAATTCATACAATATCCAATGGCTGCTTGGAAGTGATTTATTTGGATTTGGCTTTTTTTCACAAGAAATCCAAGCATCAAACCAATTTGTAGAATGGCGCTCAGGGAAACATTGTGAATATATTGAAACTGAAATTAGATTTAATAAAGCAATATAAATTAATCGTTGCATTGTTTTAAATTTTTAAAAATCCCAATGGATTTGATGATGAATTTAAATTGTAAAATGTAGATATATTAGGAAACAAAAGTGGCAAATCGGATTTCGGCACACCCATCCATAATGCTATCTCCGCGAAATACTGATCAACTGATGTAGAAGGAATCAATGTAGATTCATAAATATTTTCATCAGCATTCAAATCTAAAGAAGGATATTGTCCATAGATTCTTGAACCATTCACTGGCCCACCTAATACAAACACATTTCCTCCCCATCCATGATCGGTACCATTGCCGTTTGATGTTAAAGATCGACCAAATTCTGAAATTGCAAAAGTGGTTACTTGATTTTGGAGATTAAGTTCTTCAATCGCACTCGTAAATTCAGCCAACATTGTATTTAATTCGCTATACATCTGTTGTTGATTTTCTAAAACTTCATCATGATGATCCCAACCATAAAAATCTACGAAAAATATTTGCCTTTTGAATCCCAATGTCTGATGAATAGACATTGTTCTCGCAATCATATTCATTGTCTGCGACAAATTATTGTCTGAGAATGTTGTGCGAATTGGTGTAGCATTATCTAGGGCTTCTGTAAATTTTAAATGGGCATCTCTAGAATTTCGAATGACATCTGAATAGGTATTCTGATAAATATCATGATACTTATGTTCAAACATTGTATCAATCGCCTTTTTCCTTGCGTTATTGAGGTAATCCCATTGTGAAAACTCTTGATAACCTGTAATTCCAGTACTCCCATTTCGTGGATCCAGTGCAAATTCAATGGTTTCATTTCCAGATTGAAAAAGATTTGTTCCAGCTAAAGAAATATTCATTGAAATATCAGATGAAGCATTCATATCTTTAATTAAATCTGCCATTTTCCCACCCCAACCATTTGTACCTCTTTCTGAAGGTATGCCAGTCTGCCAATGGATCGTTTGGTCTGAATGTGAAAACAATCCCAATGGTAGTTTTGCAGTTTCATTATAAACTTTCGATTTTAAAGTAGGCTCTAAAATTGTTCCAACATTAGCGATAAAAGCTAATTTGCCATCATTAAATTGCTTTTGCAAATTAGGCAAAGCGGGATGTAGTCCAAAATTTCGACCTGGAGTATTGCTTACATTTAGATTTAATAAATCACTTCTATTAAGGGCTAAATTAGATCTTGATACTTTATACGTATCATACTCTGCAGTTGATGTTGGAACCAACATATTGAATGAATCATTTCCTCCAGAAAGCAGAATACAAACGATCGCCTTATATTCAGGATCTAAAGCACTATTAGCATTTGCTAAGGCATTTATTCCTTTCAAATTTAAAATCGAGTTGTACAATGTGGCATAGCCTATACCTGCGCAACTCAATGTATTTAAAAAATTTCTTCTATTTATTTTATGAGCCATGATTTTCTATTTAAAAATTGCATAATCTGGTGAAATAAGTGTTAGATAAATCGCAAGACGAACTCGTTCATTCCTGAAGTCTCCATTTATTAACTCTTGTATAGTTTGCTTGATGATACCTCTTGTTCGATCACTCATATTTCCATGAGTGAACAACATATCCAATTGATTCACCAATACTTCTGGATCTCTCGCTACTTTTTTTAGTTCATCAATATTTAAATATGCACTTGGATCATTTCTTTCCCAGCTATAGAAGGGTGTATCATAAATCGTCCAATTATTCACTAAGTTAATATAACCAATACTCGTCTTGCTATTGTGTATCTGAAATTCAGGTGCAACTAAATTAGCCTTCTTAAGTTCCCCATTTGGTGAATAATTCGGGGTAAAAAAGTTAAACACGGTAGGAGCAGCTAATGGCATCTGACCTGTATTTTGATAAAAATCATACATTTGATTCCAATACCGATTATAGTAGTGTTCATCTTGCATTGCATTTAAAAAATGTGCATATCGCAAAATTGGTTCCCGCAATTGACCATTCTCATCATCGAGTAACCAATCGCAGGTTCTTGCTTCATCATCCAATAAGATCGCTTTAACCACCGCTTTCAAATTTCCTCGAATACCATTGCCATCATTATTAAATACTCTTGCTATCCGCTCAATATAATCTGGACTTGGATTAGACTTGATCAATCTCTGGATAAGTTGTTTCGAAATAAATGGGCCTACATTTGAATGGTTAAAAAGTATATCCAATGCATCACTTATATCTTTCATTCCTGCTTGTCCACTGGGAATGATATGTTCATTTAAAATTGTCTTTATTCCTGGTTCATGCCAATTCTCATACATTCTCATCGGTTTAGTCAAATCTGCGAAATATACATTAATACCGAAACTAGCAGTATCGATCCATTCATTCGGCACTACTGCAGATAATCCAAGACCAGTGAAAACTTTTGCTAATTCCTGCACATCCCTTTGATTGTACGTAGGAATTTTATTCCCTGCTGAATCCAATTTATAAGAGCCGTCCAAATTCAATTCAAATAACCCAATTGTAAACAATTGCATAATTTCTCTTGCATAATTTTCATCTGGGTTAATATTTTCATCAGGAATACTTTTCGGGTTATTCAAATGACTTAAATATGAACCCATTGATACACTCAATGTAACATCAGTTAACAAATCTCTAAAATTTCCAAATGAATTCTTTAATAATAGATCATAGTAAGTTGATCCCGCTAATCCCATTCCTTCGAAATTTGAATTCTGCGAAACTACAAACAATTCGCTCAGGGCAAATGCTATTCTCTGCCTTAGTACATCTGGTTTTGTATGATTCATGGTCCACCAAGCGTAATTAAAGTGAACAAAATTTGGCTGCAGAGCTAAATTTGTAGAATCTCCACCATTTTTAAAATGCCAATCAGAAACATCTTTATGGATATTCACTAAAATATCTGTTAGAGAGGAAACAGGCAAATTTTGCTGTTGCTCTAACCATACTTCAATTCCTTGAGAAGCTACTTGCTTGATTAAAAATTGGTTTGCACCAAAACCAGCTTGATATAAAAAACGACTAGCGACCATTTCATCAAATATCAAACCAGACCCATCAATCACTTTTTGCCCACTTGCGCTATCTTGCCAATGATTTTGAGTCCATTGATCACTGGTTGTAACTTTTATTTTTGGTGATCCAGAACCACCTAATATTACAGGTTGTGAATAAATATGAAGCGTTGTCAATCCAGTAAAAAAGACAACAAGAATCCAATGGTATTTCATTTAAATTAAAATTTAGAATTAAACTAAAATTAAAATTCAAAAGTAAATAATTCGAAAGTAAAATAAAATAATATTTCATTTTACTTAATCAAATAAGCGTTAAATTGCGTTGGTAGTTAAAAATTCATGGTATTCTCTAGATAGTGGTATACCATTATGCAAAAGTTATCTTTCTTTCTATTCTATTTTCAAAAATCAATAAATTCAATAAATTGACATAATTTATTGATTATCTTTGCATAAAATTTAAAAAATGGGCTTTTTTGATCGTTTTTTCAATAAAGATAAGAAAGAAGACTTAGAGAAAGGACTTGAAAAAACTAAAGTAGGTTTTTTTGAAAAAATAAGCAAAGCAATAGCTGGCAAAAGCACTATTGATGAAGGAGTTCTTGACGAGTTGGAACAAGTATTAATAAGTTCAGATGTTGGGCTTGAAACTACGATTAAAATCATTGATAGAATTAATGCAAGAGTTGCAAAAGATAAATATTTAAATGCAGCAGAACTAAGTTCAATATTAAGAGATGAAATAGCCGATCTACTTTCTGAAAACAACACTGCGGATATTGAAACATATGAAATCAAAGAACGCAGACCTTATGTCATACTTGTTGTTGGAGTAAATGGAGTCGGAAAAACAACAACTATTGGAAAACTAGCCTATCAGTATACACAAGCAGGACACAAGGTGATGATTGCCGCAGGTGACACATTCCGAGCTGCTGCAGAAAATCAATTGCACATTTGGTCTGATCGTGTTGGATGTCAATTTTTTACAAAAGGCATGGGAGCAGATCCTTCAGCCGTAGCATATGAAGCTACAGCTCAAGCAGTAAAAGACAAAATAGATGTACTTATTGTAGACACCGCTGGTCGTCTTCATACGAAGACCAACTTGATGAATGAATTAAGCAAGATACAAAGATCAATCGATAAAGCTTATGAAGGTGCGCCTCATGATGTATTACTTATATTAGATGCAACAACAGGTCAAAACGCTATAGAACAATGTAGACAATTTACTGCAACAACCCATGTCACCGGATTGGTACTAACAAAACTGGACGGCACAGCGAAAGGCGGTGTTGCCATAGGAATATCAGATCAGTTCAAAATACCAATTAAATATATTGGCGTTGGAGAAGCCATAGATAAATTACAAGTATTTAATCGACGAGCTTTCATTGATTCCTTGTTTCAAAAATCAAAAACAGAATTATAATTATTGAATTTTTTGCTACTCTATTCAGCAAACTATAATGATTTATAAAAATTTAAATGACTGTGTAAAAGATCTAGAGTCTAGGGGGCAATTAATTCGGATTAAAGAAGAGATAAATCCCAACTTAGAAATCGCGGAAATACACAGAAGAGTATATGAACAAAAAGGCCCTGCCTTATTATTTGAAAAAATAAAAGGTAGTCCATTCAAAGGGCTATCAAATTTATTTGGAACGATAGAACGATCTGAATATATTTTCCAAGATGTCTTGAAGAAATTTGAATTCCTAATTAAACTAAAAATAGATCCTACTTTTGCTCTTAGAAATCCAGGAAAAACATTAATGAACTTACCTTCAATGTTAAGTTCTATCCCAAGAAAAGCATGGAATAATTCAATAGTAAACCAAACTTGTAAAATATCTCAATTACCACAAATAAAATCATGGCAAGATGATGGTGGTGCTTTTGTCACTCTACCTCAAGTAATCAGCTTTCCACCAGGAAGTAAAAAGCTAAAAGATGCGAATGTTGGAATGTACCGAATACAACTATCGGGAAATGAATACGAAATGGATAAAGAAGTTGGTCTACATTATCAACTTCATCGAGGCATTGGAATACATCATAAAATGTACAATGAAAGTGATAAAGAATTCAAGATTAGTATTGGCATTGGTGGACCACCTTCAAATACACTTGCATCCATATTTCCATTACCAGAAGGATTAAGTGAAATCATTTTTTCTGGAATACTTGGACAAAGAGCCTATCGATATAATTGGCAAAATGGTTACTTTATTCCTTCTGAAGCAGATTTTGTGATTACTGGCAAAATCAATAAATCAAAGTTAAAACCTGAAGGACCATTCGGCGATCATCTTGGTTATTATAGCTTGACTCATGACTTTCCTGTCATGGAAGTAGATAAAATCTTCCATCGCAAAGATGCAATCTGGCATTTCACAGTAGTAGGAAGACCACCTCAAGAAGATAGTAGCTTCGGTCATCTAATTCACGAATTGGTCAAATCATTGACCACACATGAATTGCCTGGCATTAAAGAAGTTCATGCTGTAGATGCGGCTGGAGTACATCCTCTTTTGCTAGCAATCGGTTCAGAAAGATATATGCCCTTCAGAGAGAGAAAGCCAGAAGAAATTATCACCCAAGCAAATTTACTTTTAGGGAAAGGACAAACTTCATTGGCTAAATTTTTATTTATTGCTGCAGATGAAGAGAACTCATCACTAAATCTAAAAAACATTCCAGAATTTATAATATATTGTCTTGAAAGAGCTGATTTTACTAAGGATCTACATTTTCAGACAAAGACAACTATTGATACGTTAGATTACTCAGGAAGTGGGTGGAATAGTGGTTCAAAATTAGTGCTTGCTGTTAATCGAGAGAAACAACGTGAGTTAAGTATAGATAGAATTCTTTTGGAAAAATTGCTTGATCTTGGGTTTCCGGCGAAGTATATTGATAAAGGAATTTTAGCAGTAAAATATTCAAGTTTTACAACATATATAAATGCAGAAACTGAGATTGAAAATCTTTGCAAAAAACTAGAACAACTTGACTTAAAAAACATTGCATTAATTACAATATGTGATGACGTAGAATTCATGTCGAAAAACTGGGACAATTTTCTGTGGGCTACATTTACACGCACTAATCCTTCACACGATATATACGGCGTAGGAAGCTATACAATGCATAAACATTGGGCTTCAACAGGTCCACTGGTATTTGACGCGAGGTCAAAACCGCATCATGCGCCCCCGTTGCTAGTGTCAGATGAACTCAATAAAAAAGTAGATCAATTCATCGAAAGATCTGCTGAATTACAACAAGTATTTTCAGCATGAAGCTGCCTGAAAAATTTCAATTGCAAATGCAATCTTTGCTTGAAGATGAATACCAAGCATTTGAAAATTCATTGGAATCACCCTCGCCCACTTCGATACATTTAAACACAAAAAAACATAAGCCTAACTTAACATTAGAAGATACTGTGCCGTGGGCAAAAGATTGCTTTTATTTAAAAGAAAGACCAAAATTTATCATTGATCCATACTTTCATTCAGGACATTATTATGTGCAGGAAGCTTCGTCAATGTTTATTTCTGCTATTCTACAACAATTGGATATAAAAGCAGAAAGTAGAATTTTAGATCTCTGTGCCGCACCTGGTGGCAAATCATTGATTGCATTAGATTTTTTGAATGAAGAGGGTTTATTACATTCACATGACTCCACTTCACATCGAGCTGAAGTGCTTCGCCAAAACATAACAAAATGGGGAATGTCAAACTGTATTATAACCACAGGAAATGTACAACTTCTCAGAAACTCAGGATTACAATATGATGTTATATTGCTCGATGCACCTTGCAGTGGTGAGGGAATGTTTCGAAAAGAAATAGATGCACTTTCACAATGGAATGAATCAAAAATAAATCATTGCACAAATATTCAAAAAGAGCTCATACAACTCGCATCCGATCTTTGTGCACCAGGTGGATATATCATATATTCTACATGTACTTTTAATAAAAAAGAAAATGAAAATATCTCAGAGCTTCTGAGTTCTGAAAACTTTGAACAAGTTCCTTTCTTAAGAGCTACCGAATTTCATTTATTTCAAAATTCAACTAATACAAGCTACAGATGTTTGCCCCACCGAGTAAAAGGAGAAGGGTTTACCTTCAGTATTTCCAAGAAGAAAAATGGAACACATCAACCCATTAAATTTAAGGATGTAAGATTCAAAACAAATATACCACATTCTAGTGCTAATTTGGTAAAAAATCTAGATTATTATACGCTGACATTTAAGAGTACAATTTATGCAATTCCTATTGCCCACTCTTTCGTCATAAACTTACTGCTTGAAGCAAAGATTCCAGTGCTATATTTTGGAATCGCATTAGGTGTACAAAAAGGTACTGATTTTATCCCAAGTCATGAGATTTCTCAAAATCTTAATTTAAATAAAGATTTACCTATTGTAAATGTAAGTTATGAGCTATCTTTGGAATATTTAAGAGCAAATACACTTCCAAAAATGGTCTATAGTTCAGAAAAATGGCTTCTCGTAAAATATAATGACGCTATTCTAGGTTGGGTAAAAAACAATGCCGAAAATTTTAAAAATTATTACCCTAAAAATCAACGCATTATTTCATATTAAACAATACTCAAAATGAAACAAGCTATTTTATTATTTATTCTCACCATATATCATTCATCAAGTTATTGTCAAAATGCATTACCTATAATCAAAGATCTTGTAGCAGATTGGTCAATTGATAGAACATCTATTGAAATTAATTTTGCGACTGATGATATCGACAATGACAAACATGATATCGATGTTAAACTCACATATAATTTTGGTCTAACCAAGAATCAATTTTTGATTCCAATTCAAAAATCAGGAGACATAGGAACCGGAATCCCGAAAGGAAATAATAAAAAAATAATATTAGAATTCTCCCAAGCTATTAATGAAGGTGTTGTTTTAAATTTGATCGTATCAGACAATGAACCATTACTAGCAAAAGATATAATCAATCAAGTTAATTCAAATCAAAGTTTAGCTAAAAACCTTGCTCGAATTGAAGGACGAAGACATGCCAAAGCTGATTCAGTCCATTTAGAAAATTCGAGAGAATTTTTGCTTTCTAAGATGAGTAATTATTTTACTACAGATGAGCTCATTAGTTCAACGCCCACTTTAAAGTGTATAAACTTTGTGGCAGATCAAATAGGCACAAAGAATCCCGAAGAAATTTACGTCATCGATGCTCATTATGATGGTGTAGCAATATCACCAGGAGCTGATGACAACGGAAGTGGTGTCGTTGGAGTACTAGAGGCTATGCATGTACTTTCTCAATATGCTTGTGATAAAACAATAAGATATGCGCTATTCGATTTAGAGGAACTGGGCTTAGTTGGAAGTAATTTATATTTGAGCAACCAAATTCATAGTGCTGATAAAATCCAAGGTGCTATTAATTTTGAAATGATTGGCTATTATTCAAACGAACCAAATTCACAAACTTTGCCTACAGGATTCAATATCTTGTTTCCAGATGCTTTCAATGAAGTAGTAAGAAATCAATACAGGGGCAACTTTATTACCAATGTCGGCAATACAATTAGTGCTTCATTAATTGCTGCATATCAAAAAAATGCAACCGAATGTGTTCCAAATTTAAAAGTGATTTCTCTAACTGTTCCAGGCAAAGGTGAGTTAGTCCCTGATCTTAGACGCAGTGATCATGCATCTTTTTGGGACAAAAACATTCCTGCTCTCATGTTGACCGATGGTGCAAATTTTAGAAATAAACGGTACCATACAGCATCAGATTCCGCACATTATTTGGATTACAACTTTATGACACAAGTCATTCAAGCAAGTGTTGCTTCACTTATACAATTAGCCGGAATTAAACATGCCGCTTCTAAGCAATATGAATTGTCAACAGGTCTTTCCTCTACAATCAATTCCAACTCAAAAAATCATTATTTTTTTATCAATAATTCTATCCTTTTTATACAAAATGAAAAGTTTAAGAATTCTTTAGTTAATGGGTACAATTCTGACGGAAAATTAGTATTTACAAAATCTCTTAAAGATGAAAATCAAATAGATTTAAATCCACTTCTTCATTCCAATGGAGTTTACTTTTTGAATATTCAAAAAAACAATTCTAACTTCAATTTAAAATTTTTACACGAAAGCAATTAATGGCAGTAGTTTATTTATCCTTAGGCTCTAATCTTGGCAATAGAAAAGAAATGCTTTCTAAAGCTATTAAAGAAATTATTTCAAACGGGAATATCTTAATTGCAAGTTCTTCCTTGTATGAAACTGAACCTATTCAAATCGATGGATTCCATGAGGCATTTTATAACCAGGTTATCAAAATTGAAACTCATAAATCACCACTTCAATTACTGGAAATAATACATCAAATTGAACTAAAACAGGGAAGAATTAGAGATGGCAAAATTTCTTCTCGAACAATAGATATTGATATTCTTTTTTATGACAACAAAATTATTAATTCAGAAGAGTTAAAAATTCCTCATCCAAGGTTACATACAAGAAATTTTGTTTTGATTCCACTAATGGAAATAGATGCTTATTTTGTTCATCCAAAATTCAATAAAACAATTGAAGAACTCTATGATGAATGTAAAGACACTAGCGAAATCATTATTTTAGATCATGATTAATTCTGGAAACTACATTTGCATAGAAGGAAATATTGGAACTGGGAAAACCACATTGTGTGAGTTGATCCAACAACGCGATCAGTGTAAGCTAATTTTAGAAGAATTTGCGGATAACCCTTTTTTAAAATATTTTTACGAGGATCCAGAAAGATATTCTTTTACTGTTGAGCTCTTTTTTTTAACAGAAAGACACAAACAACTTAAAAACGACTTACTCCAACCTGATTTATTTATTACCTATTATCTCTCCGATTATTGTTTAATCAAGAGTCTTTTATTTGCAAAAAATAATCTAAAACAAGAAGAGGAATTCAAGCTCTATAATAAACTATACAATAGCCTCTCCAACGATTTTCGAAAGCCTGATCGAATTCTTTATATCCATAGGCCCATAAATATCATTCAGAAACAAATTAAGGCTAGAGGAAGAAGCTATGAACTGGAGATTCCAGATGCTTACTTACAATCAATAGAAGAAATGTATTTCCAATATTTTCAAACTTTGAAAGATACACCATGCATAATTCTCCATTGTGGAGAGGTCGATTACATCAATAATCCAAATGCATTTGAACAGATTTATCAATGTCTTCACAAAGAATTTACTACTGGGATTCATCATATAGAAGTTAAAATGTAGTCATAGCGACAAAATAAATTATGTAAAATATTGTAAATCAAACTGATATATCAGAAATTTTGGAATTAACCTGAATGGAAGAGAAACAAGATTGTACAACATTTCTCTTATTATTCCGTTAAAATGATTAATTTTGCATCGAAAATGAAGAATTGGTCATATTTATTATTAATTTTTATACTAATTAACGCTTGTAAGTCCTCTTATGAGAAAGTGCGAACGTCCAATGATCCGATTCTCATTTATAAAGCTGCTAATGATTATTATGCTAAAAAAGATTATATCAGAGCACAATCGTTATTCGAAAGTATATTGACTAACTATAGAGGACAAAAAGAAGCAGAAGAAATTTATTTTAAGTATGCTTATTGCCATTATTATGTGCAAGAATTTGAAATGTCCTCACATTTATTTAAGAATTTTAGCTCAACTTTTGTCAATAGCCCAAAAAAAGAAGAGGCAGAATATATGTCAGTCTATTCTATTTATAAATTGTCCCCATCCTATAGACTAGACCAAACAAGTACTGAAAAGGCAATTGATGGATTTCAAAGTTTTGCAAATAACAATCCTGAATCTTCGAGAGTTAATGAATGTAATAAAATCATTGACGAACTCAGAGCCAAACTTGAGGTAAAATTACTAGAACAAGGTAATCTTTATTACGATCTTCGAAATTATCAAGCTGCTGTAAGCTCATTTGAACATTTGATTACTGAATTTCCTGAAACGAAAAATCAACAAGAAGTTAGATACCTAATACTTAAAAGTCACTACGAACTTGCAACAAACAGTATTTTTGAAAAACAAGAAGAAAGATATAAAGAAACACTCATTAAAGCTGAACAATTTCTAGAACGTTATAAAAGCGGCAAGAAAATTGCGGAAGTTAAAGAAATAAAGAAAAATACAATTCAAAAATTGAAAAATCCAGAGTATGACAGATATAAAAACTCAAGCGCAGGGAATAAATCCTAATGTGCAGCCACGTGACATAAAAGCTTTAGTTGCTGAAACACATAATATTTATGAAACAATAAATATCATTTCTAAAAGAGCAAATCAATTAGCAAATGATATCAAGATAGAGCTTCATGACAAACTTGATGAATTTGCATCACACTCAGATACTATAGAAGAAGTACATGAAAATAAAGAGCAAATTGAAATTTCAAAATTTTATGAAAAGCTCCCTAATCCTGTACTCATCGCTGTAAACGAATTCATCAATAATGGAATCGATTTCCACTATAAAAATACAAATCCCGATCAAGATTAAAATATCCATTGGGTGTTGATCTATCATGGGAAAGTTATCTGGAAAGAAAATTTTAATTGGAATCACTGGTAGCATTTCAGCTTACAAATCTGTAGTACTAGTCAGATTGCTCCAAAAAGAAGGAGCAATTGTAAAGGTTGTCATGACAGAATCTTCAAAAGAATTCGTTGGTGAACTTACATTCTCTACCCTATGCAACAGTCCTGTTTACTCTAATCTGAGTCAAGATAATCAATGGTCAAATCATGTAGAACTTGGACTTTGGGCAGAACTTTTTCTCATTGCTCCAGCAAGTGCAAATACTCTAGCCAAAATGACTCATGGGTTAGTTGATAATTTGCTAACTGCAATTTATCTTTCGGCTAAATGCCCTATCATGGTGGCTCCTGCTATGGATTTAGATATGTGGAATCATAAGATTACACAATCAAACCTTCAAATATTACAACAAATCGGAATCCAAATCATCCCTGTCGGAGATGGTCATCTCGCCAGTGGTTTGAGTGGACCTGGAAGATTGGCTGAACCAGAAGAGATAGTAGAAATAGTTAAAGACTTTTTTATAGATTCAAATTTGTTGTCCCAAAAAAACATTCTGATAACAGCAGGTCCAACTTATGAAGCTATAGACCCAGTAAGATTTATTGGCAATCGATCATCGGGAAAAATGGGCATTAGATTAGCAGAAGAAGCAGTCAAACTAGGCGCACATGTTGATTTAATTCTTGGCCCAAGTAACGAATCTATCCTCTCCCATTCTTTACTCAACGTGATAAGAGTTGAGTCTGCGCAACAAATGCTTGATGAAGTTACCAAACTTCAATCAAAAATTGATTGTTTCATTTTTGCAGCAGCTGTAGCTGATTATAAAGTAGAAAGTCCTTCACAAGAAAAAATAAAGAAAACTGAAATAAATTTAGATCTTCATTTAACGAAAAATCCAGACATTGCATTGACAATTGGTAAATCAAAAAGGTCAGACCAAATCTCCGTTGGGTTTGCCTTAGAAACTGAAAATCTTTTTGAAAACGCAAAGTCAAAACTAGATAAGAAAAATATGGATTTTATCGTTATGAACACACCAAAAGTAAAAAATTCAGCTTTTGGTTTTGACACAAATCAAATATCTATCTACCATAAAGATGGCCGAATACTAGAATTCGAACTCAAAACAAAAAAAGAAGTGGCAAAGGATATTTTGCACGAAATCTATCAATTACAATGTCGATGAAATTATTAAAATACGTAATATTTATTATCAGCTTCGCTTTACAAATAGAAGTCCAAGCTCAAGAATTAAATGCTACTGTCAGAGTACAAGCTCCCAACCTTGGGTTGAGTGATAAATCTGTCATAGGCCAGATGGAGAAATCCATTACTGAGTTTTTAAATAATCAAAAATTCACTTCAGATAATTTCGGTCCAAAGGAGCGTATCAAATGTAATTTTCAGATTACAATTCGCCAAGATGCGGGAAACAATAGTTTTGTAGGGGATTTATTCGTTCAGGCTGTTAGACCCGTATTTAATTCTAATTATGAAACCAATTTGATCAATCTTTTAGACAAAGAAATTCCTATGAGATTTGACCCATTTAGACCATTAGAGAATAGCAAGGACAATTATTTCGACAATCTTTCAAGTGTTTTGACTTACTACGCCTATGTTATAATCATGATGGATTATGAAAGTTTTGAGCTTGATGGAGGCGAACAAACCATGAATTTGATACAAAATATGATCAATGTAATGCCAGCTTCAGCTAAATCCATTGACAAATCATGGGCAGGAGGGACTGCTAAAAAGACAACAAGAAATGATTATATAGAAAATATTCAAAATTCAAGGGCAAAACCATTCCGAAGAGCTTATTATGAATACCATCGTTTAGGATTAGATATATTAGAAAAAGACCAAGAACAAGCCCGTAAAATTATTTTGAGTTCATTGGAATCAGTACAAAATGTTGATAAATCATTCCCTAATTCATATTTAATACAATTATTTTGCACTTCAAAATCGTTAGAAATCGTTGAAATCTTTAAAAAAGCGTCCCCAGACGAAAAAAATAAGGTCTATCAGATAATGATTTCAATTGATCCTGCAAATGCTGCAAATTATAATCCAATTAAGTCTTAAATTTGCACCTTAAACATATCCTTAATTCTAAATCGATGTTCTTTTATGAATAAAAAAAAGATTGCCATTTTTGCTTCTGGAACTGGATCCAATGCATTACAATTGATAAAACACTTCAAAGGAAACCCCAATATTCAGGTTGCCCTAATCGTGACGAATTCAAGTAAAGCTCCAGTAATCAAATTAGCTCAAGAGAATGATGTTCCGTTTTCAGTCGTCAATAAGTCATTGCTATCGAATAATAGCTATATGACCTCACTTTTGAATTTATATGATGTTGACTTTATTGTGTTAGCGGGATTCTTACTATTAGTACCTCCGTTTTTAGTTAAAATATACAATCAAAAGATGATTAACATTCATCCTGCCCTCCTACCAAAACATGGAGGAAAAGGAATGTTTGGAATGAACGTGCATCAAGCTGTCATTAATTCTGGAGATTCAGAATCAGGGATAACGATACATTATGTAAACGAAATGTATGATAAAGGCAAAGTCATTTTTCAAGCTAATGTAAAAGTTGATAAAAAAGACAATGCTGAGAAATTATCAAAAAAAGTTCAAGAACTGGAGCATAAATACCTTCCAGAATGGAGTGAAAAACTAATAATGCAAATGAGATATATCTAGATTATATCAAATTTCATTTGACCTGATTTTTTGTAATTATTACCAATCTTCAATAGATTAATTTTATCAATCTTGATAACATTTATGTGTTTAGAAACACTTATTGAAAAAATTGGTAATTTAGATCCAAATTGGTCATATGAAAATTTCACTTATTTGTCTTGCTTTATTTTATATACTGATTCCAACTTACACTATAAGTCAGGGAACAAAAAAAGCGCTTCTTATTGGAATTGGTAAATATCCAAGTTCAGGTGGCTGGTCAAGTCTAAACTCAGTTAATGACTTACAAATTATCAATGATGCATTAGTAACACAAGGTTTCTTAGAAGCAAACATCAAAATTATAAAAGATGAACATTGTACTAAAGAAAATATCATTAAAGCACTTAAACATGATCTTTTACATAGTTTACAAAAAGGGGATTTAGTATATTTTCATTTTTCAGGACACGGTCAACAAAAAAAAGATATCAATGGGGATGAAATAGATGGCTATGATGAATGCCTTGTGCCATATGATTCTCCTAAAAAATTTATCCAAAATACAAATGAAGGAAACCTACTTATAACAGATGACGAATTAAATGAAATAGTAAATAATATACGACAACAACTCGGTTCAGAAGGTCATTTAATTGTAGCTATAGATGCATGCCACTCTGGTACAGGTACTAGAGGTGGAGGAAATGCAAGAGGCAGTGCAGAGCCAATGGCTAGTCCAGATTATATCAAACAACTTGACTCGGATATAATAAAAAATGAAAAATCTCAATTCACTGAAAATATTATCAAATCAACAGTGAGTTCTCGCTCTTCTATGGTAGCATTTTTTGGCTCCAGTCAAAACCAGTTGAACTATGAAATGACTGATGCACAAGGAAAGCAATATGGATCCTTGAGTTATTCTATATCAAAACATTTAATTGCTTCAAAAAAAGAAGATTCATATCGTGCGCTTTTTGATAAAATTAAAGTTGAAATGAATATTATTGCACCGATGCAACAACCCCAAGCAGAAGGAGATTTGGATGCTGAAATCTTAAATGGCAAAGTCTTAGAATCAGCAACTTATTTTAAAGTTCAATCAAGCACAGCAGAAGACAATTTCGTGATCGATGCTGGATTTCTACAAGGTGTGAATGAGGGAAGTATTCTAGGATTTTATCCAATTGATACAAGAAATATTGAATCCGCTATTCCAATCACAAAAGGGAAAGTTATTAAAAGCATGGCGACTTCAGCTGTTGTTGAACTAGATTCATTTATCAGTTTGCCTTTGCTAGCAAATACTTGGATATTTTTACTCGAAAAATCTATGGGTGAAATTAAAATCGCAGTTGACTTAAATATTTCATCCGCCGAGATAAATAAATTATTCAATGATAAATTTAAATCATTACCCTATCTCCAACAAAATACCTCAACTGCCAATCTATTTATTTATGATGAACAAAAAAACAAGGAGAAGAAATATATTTATTTGAGCACGCAAGATAATTGCATTCTTGACAGTTTCATGGCAGAAAATGCAACTGAAATTCAAGTCAATAAAATGACAAAAGCGATCACAAGATATCTGCAATGTCAATTCTTAAAAAAGATCGAAATTTCAAATAAAGACATCCAACTTGAATTTAAAATAATTCCCATAGAAACTAATTCAATTCTTACTGATACTTCCCATTTTTCACCTTTACAATCAGATCCATTGACAGGGATGGCTTCTTTACATGAAGGTCAGGAATTTCAAATAGTTATATCGAATAAAGGTATTAAGCCAGCCTATTTTACATTACTAGATTTTCAACCTGACCATATCATTAATATTTTATTACCTTATGAAAATCAAACTGCTGAAGAAATGAGAATTTTACCTGGTCAGAATAAACTAATTCCGATAAAATATAAAGTTTGGCCGCCTTATGGAAATGAACTATTCAAGTTAATCGCTTCAAGTAGGCCGCTGGATTTACGAACAGCATATAGTACACGAGGCTCTCATAATCCGAACCCTTTCGAAAAGCTATTTGTAGAAACAGCGAGCTCAGACTATTACTCAACTAGGGGCAGTAAAGCAGTTTCATTTGGTGAAATGGATCTCAATATTTATAATGTAAGCTATTTAATTACAAAAAAATAATTATCATGAAAAGTGCAATTCTAATTTTCTTCGCATTAAATTCTGCAATTTCTTTTGCTCAAAAAGGAGATTTATATATTTATCACAATGTACACAAAGACAGTACATGGTTTATGAAAAACAACAAAGCTATAGATGACCCAACCATCAAGAAAGGAGAACAGATATATTTCCAGCTTATTGATTTTAATAATTATATTTATAGAGCTGAAATCAGAGCTACACAAAGCGCAACAAATATGTTTGTAAGCTCCAATAACACTGCCGTAAAAGGATTACTTTCAGGTTTAATCACTGGATTCCTACCTGGTTTAAGCCTACCATTACTTAGTACACCAATTTTTGGAAATCTATTGAATACAATTCCACAAGTGGATGCCGCCAATGCGCGAGGTGATATTGAAGAATTAACTTCCTTGAAAATTTTACTTGAAGAATTAGAACCTGCTAAGAATGAAATTAATGATATATCAAATCAAATTTCTAAGTCATTGAAATCAATTGCATCGCTTCAAAATAGTACTGAGTTTATTAATTCATTAATTAAAAATCCAACACTCCCACCAAGTCAAAGCAAAGCAATATTATTAAATCATTGTCAAGAGGTTTTCTTAAAAGCAGTTGGTGAAGAAATAGTTTTCGATGATATTGCTTTACTTAATGAAAAATTAATAAACGTACCAATACAAAAAAAAGAATTGGATGAAAAACTAAGCCAATTTACAAACAAACTAACTAAATTAGGTTCATTAAGAGTAAGATTAGCTTCAATAGATCATGGAATCCCTGAGCTATATCCAGAATTTAAAAATCTTGAAGCTATTGAACCTAGCTTACACACTACATCGAAAGAAATTACATCCAAATTGGAAAATCGATATTCTAAAATAGAATTCGCATCAGATTACACGACACAGATCCAAAATTATTTTATAAAATATAATGAAATTAAAGAAAATACATTTACCTATGTACATCATGTGAAAGCTGAAGAAAAATTTATTATTTATGATTTTGATCTTTATCGAGATGATAGTATTGCAAATGGCGAAATAAAATCTACATTAGTGAAAAATGTTGAAGTGAGAGTAAAATCATATGGTGGTGCTTCGTTTGGCGTAAATGTAGGATTAACTGGTTCAAAATTTCTAAAAACACCACAGGACTATTTTGTAAGAAATCAAAATGAATTCAGCACAATATACGCTACGGATGGTGATCCATACGTTCCGATGATTTCATCACTATTTAGTTTAAGTTACGACTATAAATCAACATTCACTCCAACAATAAATCTTGGTATAGGTATTCCATTTGCAAAGAATGAAAGTGTTGAGAATTTTGCAATATTTGCAGGACCAGGTCTATATGTTGGAAAAAAGAAAGCAGTGATGCTTTCAGGTGGGACAATGTTTTCAAAAGTAAAGGTATTATCAAATGGGTTTCAAGTAGGTGATCAAATTGTAATTGGTGAAGGACAAATACCAACAACAAAAAAATACAGTTTTGGATATTTCTTAGGGCTTACTTATAATTTATTTGCCCAATGATTACAAAAAAAAGACTTAGAAAATTGATGTACAAACTTTCTAAGTCTTTTCTATTTGCAAATTGATTACTATAACAATTTCTTCACTTCTTCTTCTAAGTTAGTACTTGGATTTATTGCAGCAATTTTACCGTCTTTATCCAATAAAAAAGTCTTAGGAATTCCTCTAACACCGTATGTAGCAGCTGGTGCACATTCCCATTTCTTTAGATCAGAAACATGAGTTTCCCATGCCAATTTATCTTTCTCAATGGCTCCTATCCATGCTTGTTTTGCTTGATCTTCAAATGCTTTTACTTGTGATGGATCTCCAATTTGCGCTACAGTTCGAGAATCTACTCCATCTAATGAAACACTATACACTGTAAACCCTTTTGACTTATACTTATGATAAACCTCAACTACATGTGGATTCGCACGTCTGCATGGACCGCACCAAGAAGCCCAAAAATCGATTAATACCACTTTGCCTTTAAGGTCTGACAATTTGTATGGCTTACCTTTAGGAGATGGAAGATTGATATCTGGAGCTTGCATTCCAACTTGAATTATCTCTTCCGCTTGTTGTTGTTTTTGAGCTTGCTCTGTCTGAACAATAAATCCTTCATATGACTTTGTCAGTTCAGACTCTGGGTATGAAGCTTTTAATTTTGTAGCTATTCCGCGATGAAGGTCCAAATATTCCGGTCTAAAGCCAAGTAATTGCACTGCTAATAAGGAGGAAGTTAATGGACTTTTTGCATTTGCTATTGTTGATTTAACATCATCTATATTTGGTTGTCCTCCAGAAGTAAATTTCTGAAATGATGCCAATAATTCTTCAGATGGCT
Source organism: Saprospiraceae bacterium (assembly GCA_016722295.1). Taxonomy (GTDB): domain Bacteria; phylum Bacteroidota; class Bacteroidia; order Chitinophagales; family Saprospiraceae; genus Vicinibacter. The sequence goes on along the minus strand of JADKGL010000029.1, from coordinate 88,246 downwards.
GTGATCCTGTTACTTTATACGAAGCATTCTGCAAGCTTGCCAAACTGCCGTTAACATCAATCTTTTTTTCAGTTCCATCCATTAGAAAGATTACATTTTGTTGGCCAATCTTAATCCTGTAAAGTCCAGCTTTAGGAGCTTCTTTAAACGTAAATTTAAATGCTCCATTACTCATGTCCTGTTCATCAATTGAAACCGCGCTGTTATCAAGTCCAATGCGATCTAATTGGACTTTTCCATTACCACCATCTGAAATATTTCCTTTAACAGAAACATTATTATCACAAGATGTAAAACCAATTGTGATTATAGTAAAAAATAAAAATAAAAATTTGTTATTTATAAACATCTTATTCATTGATAGAATTTTGAATTGATTCATAATATAATTGTCCGAATTCAGCAATCGTACCAAAACAACTATTGTTGACAATTAGTTCAGATGGGGCTACATTTCCTAATAAAAGACAATCTATTCCATTTTGTAAACATAATGATTCTAATTGGCTCAATTGTTCATTCGAAACTGTCACGATGACTCTACCCTGTGACTCCCCAAATAGAAAAACATCCTTTCTAAATTGTGCTGGTATTTGCACAGCAAAACCCAACTGCGAAGCAAATGAAGATTCAAGAAGGGAAATAAAAATACCACCTTCTGACACATCGTGAGCGGACTTTACAATCCTCTTGACAATACACTCATGAATTGTATTGTGTAATTTTTTTTCTTCATTTAAATTAAAATAAGGAACAGGTGCATACTTAATCTTATGAATTTCTGAAAGATACTCACTATATCCTATATGATTATTTTGATGCCCTAATAGAACGATATGATCACCCAAATTTTTAAAATCAATAGTCATAAAATCATTGAGGTCATCAAAAACACCAAGCATTCCAATCGTTGGTGTTGGATATATAGGTTCTGTTTTATCTTGAAATTGGCTTTGATTATAAAAACTGACATTACCCCCTGTCACGGGAGTACCAAATGCTTCACATGCTTCTCCCATACCTTTCAAAGCATTCACAAATTGAAAATATACTTCAGGATTATAAGGATTACCAAAATTCAAACAATTCGTGATGGCAACCGGCACTCCTCCACTACAAATAATATTTCGTGCAGCTTCAGAAACTGCAATCATGCCACCTTGATAAGGATCTAAAAACACATAAGCTGAATTACAATCTACAGTCATTGCTAATCCCTTATTTGTGCCGGGCACTCTTACCACAGATGCATCAGATTGCTTCACTGAAGTCAATGTTCCGATTCTCACCATTTTATCATATTGCTCAAAAATCCACTTTTTTGAAGCAATATTTGGAGACGCAGTTAACCGTTTTGCAACTTCTATTAAGTCACTAGGTTCATGAATTGAATTGGGATTAAATGCTTCAATTTCATCAAAATAACTTGGCCGAGAAAACTCTCTTTGATAAATCGGAGCTCCGCCTCCCAGCACTAATGAATCTGCTGGAACATCTGCTTCTAATTTTCCATTCATAAAATATTCTATGCGACCAGTATCAGTGACTTCACCAATCTGCACGCATTCCAAATCCCATTTAGAAAATATTTTCAACAGAATATCTTCACCACCTTTTTTTGCTACAATAAGCATACGCTCTTGACTCTCTGAAAGCAAGATTTCCCAAGCCTGCATATTGGATTGACGAGTGGGTACTTTTTCCAATTGGATTCTCATTCCTGTTTTTGATTTGGCACTCATTTCTGAAGTCGAACAAGTTATACCTGCTGCACCCATATCTTGCATACCCACAATTTGACCAGATCGGATTGCTTCTAGGCTTGCTTCGAGCAATAATTTTTCTTGAAAAGGATCGCCAACTTGGACAGCAGGAAGATCCGCGGCTGAATTCTCATTCAAGTCTGCAGAAGCGAAAGTCGCACCATGGATTCCATCCTTACCTGTAGAAGAACCAACTATAAAAACTGGATTTCCTGGCCCATCTGCACAAGCGGAAACAGTCTCTCCAACGTTTACAATGCCAACAGACATTGCATTAACAAGTATATTTTGATTGTAGCAATTATTAAAATAAACTTCTCCTCCTACTGTAGGTACTCCAAAGGCATTTCCATAATTCCCAATCCCTTTGACTACACCTTTCATTAAGAATTTCGTGTGGTCTAATTCTATATTTCCAAAACGTAAGGAATTTAATGCAGCAATTGGCCTAGCCCCCATTGTAAAAATATCTCTATGTATTCCACCGACTCCAGTAGCGGCACCTTGATATGGTTCAATTGCAGAGGGGTGATTGTGTGATTCAATTTTAAACGCACAAGCAAGTCCATCTCCAATATCAACTAATCCTGCATTTTCTTCACCTGCCTCCACAAGTAGTTTGCTACCTTTACGAGGCAATTTTTTTAAATAAATTATTGAATTTTTATAAGAGCAATGTTCAGACCACATGACTGAATAAATCGAGAGCTCTGTAAAATTAGGAATCCTGCCTAAATAATCACAAATTTTTTGAAATTCTGCTTCATTTAAACCTAACTTTTTTGCTGTTTCTATATTGGTCTGAGTCATTTTGCAAACTATAATTATGCAAAATTAGACATTTATTTAATATGTAATACAAATTTATTGTAAATGCATACCTATAGTTGCTTCAATTTCGATAATAAAAAAGGGCCGAAAAACAGCCCTTTTCTTACTTTATTCTTTGTTCTTAAACTTCTTTTCCCCCATCCAATCGATCTTGGTACTCAAACAACTCTTTCCATTGGCCTTCAGCGGCCATTGCTGCTTGTTTTGCCCATGTTGAAGGATCTGCAAGTTGATATCTTTCTCCTGCATTGGCAAGAATGGTTTTCAATTCAATTACGGTTGTAATTGACAATCCTTTCCACGTTTTGATGCCTGCTTCATGAAGTAAACCTTCGATCTTTGGTCCTATGCCTTCTACAGCTTTTAAATCATCTTGTGCAAATTTTTTCAACAAACCTAATTTTACTAAAACTGCTTCTAATTTTGAATTGGTCTCATGCGTTGCATTATCCTTTCCTGCAGTTAGATTTTTTTGAAAACTAATTAAATCCTCCCATTTTCCGTCTCTTGCTAACCCAGCTTGAGCTGCCCATGTAGTAGGATCAATAATCCTATATTTACTATCCGCAGCATCTAACTTAAATTTAATGCTAGTCGCGTCTGCTGATGCTAAATCAGTCCAATTATGAATTCCATTTGTCTTGAGAAATTCATCCATCTTTGGTCCAATCCCTTCAATAATTTGCAAATTATCATTCTTCAAGGCATTAAAAGCCGAATCTGGAATATTAGTCGTGGATTCAATTTTTGCTTCTATAATAGGTGTTGTTAGTCCAACTGAATCTGAAATAGCTACTGGTTGAACTGTAGTTGAATTGGCAAATTCCACTCTCCTATCAATTTCAGTTTTTAAATCTAATTTACACGAGTCCAGCTTTGATAAAACAACACTATACTCTTTCTCAAGATCTAAATATTTATTTCTACAATTAACTAATTCATCATTAATTTCATTGATACGTTTGTTTAACAAGTCAAATTCATGCTGATTAGTATTTTTCAAATTTACTGAAGGTGCAATGCTATTTGCTTGAAGCGATAAGTCTCGAATTTTGCTTTCATATTCAGACTTTATGTTTACAAAACTATTGGCTTCATGCTCAAATTTTAATAATCTTTCATCGCACTCTTTTAATTGTCCTTTCAAATTAGAAATTGTGTCCTTACATGTATGGTGAATGTCTTCATCCGAAGCAAAGCTTGCTTTTAACAATCGAGCAAACCACCAACCTAATAAAAATGGAAGTAACCATGAAAGTAATACTTGCCACCAGGCTAAATTGCAAAAAGAAAATAAAAGTATCATATAATTTTATTTAAAATATTCAATTTCTGTTCTACGATTTTTGGATCGACCTTCTTCGCTATCATTGGATTCTTTTGGTACAGATTCTCCCAAAGAGCTAACATTAATTTGATTTGCTGAGACACCTTGTGATATTAAATATTTTTTAATTATTACTGCACGTCTCATACCCAAAGCTTCATTTGATTTAGTTTCTCCAATATTATCTGTATGCCCTACTACTTCAACTCTTCCTTTCTCAGTTTTTAATTTAGATGCCAATTTAGTTAAGAAACTTATCAGCTCTTCATCCTTATCCCAATTTGTTGAATTGTAGGAATGATAAATAATTGCTTTGTTGCCAATTTCTTCAATTTGTTTTGCGGCTAATTCAATTTGATGAGACACAATTGGTTTGTCTGGAATATTCAAATATTCTATCAACTTCGCTTTCGTAATCATCAGATCGGGTGAGATCACAGAAGACAACCTTCGTTTTACTTGCTCCGCTCTGGCTAAACCTAGATTTGCAAATGTTGACGTATTTACCTCTTGATTACTATATAGCCCAACAATTTCTAACTTTTGTCCATTAGTAGCAATAAGCTTCAAAGAATCTACATACTTGTTGTAATCCGGTCCCAAAAAACTACTATCAGACGACCAATTAAAGTTGATTGGAGACAAAATAAAGTTAGATTCAATCACTTTAGGAGTTACTTGAATTTGATCATTTTTTTCAATTATTGGAGTACAGCACTCTTGCTTATTACATGACCAAATCATAAAATAAATGATCCCTAAAAAGATCCAAAGTAAAAAGGCTAACCATCGCATGACATTGATTTTATTAAGCTAAAAATACAAAATCTTTCAAATTTAATACGTTTTTTTAAATAAAAGTAACATTTTATCAAATTCAAACATAAAAGCCTGTAAACTTTTTATGCTTAATTCAATAATAACAAAACCATTCATTCTATTAAGCCTACTGCTTGGGTGTATCATTATTGCTTTCCAAGAGCATATCATATATGCATTGATCCTTATATTAGTCATGATGTGTGGGACAATTTTCACACCAAAAGTTAACACCTATTTTAAATGGATATATGGAGTATCATTTCCATTGCTATTTTTTATAATTGCATATATTCATCAAACACAAGACCACATTCAAGAAAATCTATTGTCAAAACTTCATAAAGAACAACTTGTCAAAGTAAATAATACAATTCGGTATAAGACACATGATCAAATTCATGGGCGATTGCTAAATAATGACCATCAAATAAAAATCATTTGTAAGCTAGACACATTTTTACCAGAAAAATTATACAATGGGGATATAATAAGTATCAAAGGGAAAGCATCTGAATTTCCAAAAGGATCTCAATATGATGACTTCAACCCTTCCGAATATTATGCGAAACAACATATAAAATATATAGTCTATACAAAGAAAGAAAATGTTATTATTCATCCAATTTCTAAGCATAACATAATATCCTTATCCCAAAAATATAGAGATCTCTGCCTTACTTTCTTGAAAAATTTATTCAAAGACAAAATACACAATAGTCTTATGAGTGGCATCTTGATTGGGGCAAAGCAAGAACTACCTCAGGAGATAGTAAGTGCATTTAAAAACACTGGAACAAGCCATATACTTGCAGTATCAGGGATGCATCTTGCTTTTATCTATGGTTTAATAATATTCATTCTAGCCAAAGTAGTTCGGATAAGGAACAAGTTTGCCAATGCTGCAATCACAATTTTTCTCATTTGGTTGTTTACATTTATCACCGGTTCTGGTGCAGCAGTTCTTCGCGCTGCAGTAATGTTTAGTTTTATAGAAATAGGCAAAATTCTTCAAAGGAATAATGACATTTATAATATTACATTCGGCGCTGGATTTTTTATGTTACTTCTTAATCCTTGCATCATCTATGATATTGGATTTCAACTTTCATTCTTAGCAGTGCTCTCGATAGTACTATTTAATCCTATTGTAAAAAAAATCTATGCTAGTGATTATAAATTCATCAATTATTTGTGGGAAATAATCTCCATTACCCTTTCGGTTCAAGTACTCACGCTTCCTATCACAATGTACTATTTTCATCAATTTCCAACATACTTTCTACTAGCAAATTTTATTTGGGTTCCCCTCTCGACCTTACTAATGTTAGGTGGAATTATAGCACTCCTATTTTATAAACTATTGCCATTTGTATCCTTCCTTATTGTTTATTTGACCGAAAAAATAATTGATTTTGGCCTTTGGATTTTTACAATTATATCAAATCTGCCATACTATTTTATTGAGAACATTTATATTTTTCCAGAACAACTAGTTGCAATTTATATTGCAATCTTTTATCTTGCATATCAAATCTACTATTCGATAAAAATAAACTATTTTTACTTTCTTATTTTGATCCCAATTTCTACCATTGGCGCAGGTCTAAGGTACTTAAAATTAAATGGGACAAACGAATTTATTTGCTTTAAAATAAAAAATGAAGATTTGATCTTTATTCGTAAAAACAATCAAATATTTTCATACGGTACATCAAGTCAAATTTCAAATTCTGCTGCAAAAAACTATATTAACCAAAATCTATCCAAGATAAAAAATCACACGGTAATTGACACTAATACAACCAAATCATTAAACATATCAACCATATTGAAAGCCCAAGGAACGCCTATTGGCGAGTCAATAATTTATCAATTAGCAAATTCAGTAATAGACACAATTCAATTTCTACCAACTATTTTACTATTTGGAAATCAAATTGATAAAAGAAAACTACAAAAGACGAATTTTGAAAACTACATCCTGCTTAGTGAAAATAATCATTTTATTATACCATTAAATTTTACTAATTATGAATAAGAAACTACTACTAACCAAGAAAGAAACACATGGCTTGCTTTTTTTAATCACCATTATTGGTTTTCTAATCTATACTTCTACTAAATGGGACAGTACAACCCCTGCTGTACTTGTAAAAAAATGTGACAACACCATGAATGACAATTATCCTAAACACAATAAAATCCTCGGCGGACAAAAAAAACCAATTTATAATGAAAGACAAAACACTAAGGATATAAAAGCAAAGCAAGAATTATTTACTTTTGATCCTAACACTATAAGTTCAGAAGAAGCATTAAGCTTAGGAATACCTAAAAAAGTATTTAACAATATACAAAAATACAAAGAACATGGAGGTAAAATAAAAACGAAAGAAAAATTCAAGAACATTTATGGACTTACGCTTGATTTATACGCCAGACTAGAGCCATTTATCCAATTTGAAACAGAAACAAAACAAATAGTTAAACTCCAACCCGTAATTGAAACTAATCTTCAATCTTTACCCAAAGAATCCATTTCCTTTGAAATTAATCATGCAACTATCGACGATTTAGAATCATTAAAAGGGATTGGGCAAACACTTGCCACTAGAATTATTAAATATAGAAATGCATTAGGAGGATTCAAATCTATCTCTCAGTTGAAAGAAGTATATGGATTGCCTGATTCAACATATCAAAAAATCTCAATTCAATTAACTTGCGATGGCATAGTAAATAAAATAGATCTCAACAAACTTGCAGAAGATTCGACAACCATTAAACATCCATATTTATCAAATAAAGAAATTAAAACTATAAAAAGATATAAGCAGCAACATAATGCATTTGAAGATATTGATCAATTACATTCTATCCTTAGTCTCGATAAAGGTAAAATTGAAAAAATGAAAGATTATTTAGTAATTGAATAGCTGAATCGATCTATAAAAAATTCAACGCTTCATTAACTAAATCCTTCGAACCAACGATAATGCTAGTACGTTGATGCAGACTTGTAACTGGTATACCAAGTATTCTTTGCTTTGATTCACTGATACTTATTCCACCTGCTTGTTCTACCAGAAAACTCAAGGGATTGCACTCGTATAAAATCCTTAGTTTCCCTTCAGGATTCTTCTGTGTTTGAGGATACATAAAAATTCCTCCAAGACACAAAGTTCTGTGTACATCCGCCACCATCGAACCTATATATCGTAGCATTCTATTTTTGTCCGCGCATCCGTCTAGGAACTCTCTTACTCCTTTGTTAAATTGTCGATAATAACCTTGATTTACTGAATAATAGCTACCTCCTAATGGCATCATCATATTGGCATGACTCAAACAAAATTCTCCAATTCCGCGGTCATAGGTAAAACCATTCACTCCATTACCAGTAGTAAAAACGAACATCGTGGAAGTACCATACAATACATATCCTGAAGCAAGAAGCTCAGTTCCATTTTGCAAAAAATCATCTATTACTGCATCTGTTCCAAGATCACTTTTGCGTTTGTAAATACCAAAAATTGTACCTACTGATATATTTACATCAATATTTGAAGATCCATCTAAAGGATCCATGACTACAATGTACTTATTGCTCTTTGTATAGTTAGGTGCAAAAGAAATAAAATGTTCCAATTCCTCAGATGCAACACCTGCACAAAGATGAGAATTTCGTAAATACTCAATCATCAAATCATTGGTATACGTATCTAGTTTCTGTACTGTATCTCCTGAAAAATTATGTCCACCATCTTCTCCTAAAATATCCATCAATCCTGCCTTGTTTACAATTCGATTGATTATTTTTGCTGCAATTCCTATATGGCGCAACAAACCAGAAAACTCTCCAGTAGCATCTTGTCTAGACTCACCTTCATTATTGATAAATTCATCTAATGTAATTCTTCTTGACATATTAAACGTTGTTAATAATACGAAGGTATAAAATTTTGGATTATATCATATCCACTTTTTCTAAAATATATTGATATTCTTAAAAACTTCATTAAACCAAGTGCTAATTCTTATGTTCTATTCAATTATTCTAAATATTGAAATATCTACTCAGTCTAAATAAGTATATTTTTCGCTATAAAGCTACCCTTTTTCTAGGGATACTGTTTATTATTCTTTCAAACGTATTTCGAATCCTTCAACCACAGGCTATAAGAAATGCGCTCGATATTATCATCGACGAAATTAATAAACCAAATGCTACTTTAGATTCAAATTTGCTAGGAAATACTCTCATGAAATTCGGATTACTTATATTAAGTTATGCGATAATGATGGGTATTTTTATGTACTTTATGAGACAAACAATCATTGTAATGTCAAGAAAAGTGGAATATGATTTACGTAAAGATATATTCAATCATTATTTAACATTAGATCAAAATTTTTATAAGGCAAATAAAACCGGAGATCTCATGTCACGTATCACTGAAGATGTGAATAAAGTTAGAGTTTATCTTGGTCCTGTCATCTTATATGGTATCAATCTTGTGGCACTTTTTGTCGTTGTGATAATCACGATGCTTAAAGTGAATTTCTGGTTTTCAATCTACACGTTGGCTCCTTTGCCAATACTTAGTTTGATCATTTACTATGTCAGCAACAAAATAAATAAATCCAGCGAAAGAATCCAACAACAATTAGCGAAACTCACCCATCTTTCTCAAGAAGCTTTTTCAGGAATTCGAGTTCTAAAATCTGCCGATGCAAATGAAAATTTCAGCATTGCGTTTAATACTAATGCAGAACAACAAAAAAAATTAGCATTAAAACTTTCCCAAATTGATGCACTATTCTTTCCAAGTATGTTTTTCATGATTGGATTAAGTACATTAATCACATTATACATCGGAGGATTGCATGTATTTAAAGGACAAGTGACAGCAGGCAATATTGCTGAATTTGTAATTTATACCAATATGCTTACTTGGCCTGTCTCTGCAATTGGATGGTGCGCCTCAATGATTCAACAAGCTGAAGCATCTCAAAAAAGAATTGATGAATTCCTGAAGATTCAACCAACTTTTACTTCGGGTGAAACTATTATCGATACATCTAAAGTAGAAATTGAATTTGAAAATGTCTCTTATAAATACCCAAATAACGAAAATTTTGCATTACAAAATATCAATGTAAAGATTTCTAAAAATGAAAAAATAGGTATAGTTGGAACTACAGGAAGTGGTAAAACTACTTTCATAGAACTATTAATTAGATCCTTTGATCCAACTAACGGGCAAATTAAAATCAATGGAATAAACATAAAAGAATACCAACATAAAAGTCTTAGAGAGTTCTTCAGTCTTTCGCCTCAAGACGTTTTTTTATTCTCTGATACTATTGAAGAAAATCTATTGATCAGCAATCCAAACTCAAGTGAAGAAATGTTGATAAAAGCTTCAAAAAAAGCGCAATTGCATGAAGAAATAATAAAAATACCTGAAAAATACCAAGCAATAATTGGTGAACGAGGAATCAGTTTATCTGGAGGTCAAAAACAAAGATTGTCACTAGCTAGATCTTTTTTAAAAACCAGCCCAGTTTTGCTATTGGATGACAGTCTGTCAGCGCTAGATTCAATTACTGAGGAAAACATAATGACAGGTTTAAGAAATGATTTATCTCAAACCCTAGTGTTGATTACACACCGAATTGAACAAACTAAAAATCTTGATAAAATTTTTGTTTTTCACAATTCTAAAATAGAAGCGGTAGGCACATTTCAAGAATTGCTAGACTCAAACCTATATTTCCAAAAACTTTATCAAAAAAACAACTCCTAATTTATTTATATCCCCCAATATTCTTGCATCTGGCTTTGAAAATATTTTGCTGCATGTTGTACATCCTTTTCAAAACTTGATTTCGATTCTGGATAAATTATACTTCTACCAACATTTATCAACAAACCACCATGGTCATTTTTTCCTAATTGTATTGTTGCCTTAAGGTCTCCTCCTTGAGCGCCAATTCCTGGCACTAATAGAAAATGGTCTGGGACAATCGAGCGAATTCGCAAAAAGTGATCGGGGTGTGTGGCACCTACTACAAACATAGCTTGATCAGCCGAAATATTTTCACTAAAATGAGTTAACACTTCTTCATAGAGTAATCGCCCATTTTCCAACATCAGCTTTTCAAAATCAGCACTTCCAGGATTTGATGTTAATGCCAAAATAATGCTCCACTTAGATTTATGCTCTAAAAATGGCGATAATGAATCTAAACCCATATATGGATGGAGTGTAATGGCATCCGCATCTAATCTCTCAAAAAAATACTTTGCATACATCGATGATGTATTTCCGATATCTGCACGTTTAGCATCCGCTATAAACAAACATTCCTTCGGTATAAATTCCTTAATTTGCTCTAGTTGCTCCCAACCTATAGGCCCCAAACTTTCAAAGAATGCTATATTTAATTTATAGGCGATTGCATATTCGCATGTTTGTTCGATGATACATTTAGCGAAATCTACAATTGGGAAACCACTAGAATTAAATTGTGAAGATATTCTACTCAAATCAGGGTCAATTCCAACACATAGCATTGATTTTTTTTTGAGCATTTCATTCAATAAATATTCTCTATTCTTCAACATAGTTACTAGTTATTCGACATTTACCATTTTAGTTGGAGCAAACAGAGTATTTCTCTCCTCTACTTTTCGAATTAAATGATTACAAATTGAAATAAACTCATTGGTTGATGAGTCGTTTTCGAAGATCGATTTTTCATTGTCAGAACGCATACGTATGTCCTCTATAATTGGCAACTGGCCCATTACAGCTGATTTAGTATAATCTGCTAATCGCTGACCACCTTTCTGTCCAAAAATATAATAAATTTTCTCTGGCATATCAATTGGTCTAAAATAAGCCATATTTTCTACAACTCCTATAATTGGCACATTGATTTGTTCCATTGAAAACATATTTGCAGCTTTGATCGCATCAATGACCGCCACTTGTTGAGGTGTAGTCACTAATACCACGCCAGTCAAAGGAATTGTTTGAACTAAGGTCAGCTGAATATCACCCGTGCCAGGAGGAAGATCAATGATCAAATAATCTAATTCAGGCCAGGCAGTTTCTTGAAAAAACTGCTTGATAATCGCAGCTAATCTTGGACCTCGCAACACTACAGCTTGTTCGCTATCAATGATATTACCTAAAGAAATAACAGCCAAGCCATTTACATCGATTGGCACTAGCTTTTGCCTGCCTTGAGTCACTTCAACTTTTGGTCGCAATCCTTGGATTCCAAACATAGTTGGTATAGAAGGGCCATACAAATCGGCATCCAATAAGCCAACTTTAAAGCCAAGCTTTGATAAATTAATCGCTATATTGGCTGAAACTGTTGATTTCCCAACACCTCCCTTTCCAGATGCTACTGCAATAAAATTTTTAACTTGGGGAACGACTGAATTTGGCATTTCAGAAGAACTCGACTTGACAATAAAATGGGCATTGGGACTTAGTTGGGGAAATCTAGCTTCAAAACAGTGAATAATACTTGTGTACAATGCTTCCTTATGCTCATATTTCGCATTCGGGACATGAATTTTAAAATTGAGGTTAGTGCCAATCAATTCAATGTCTCTAACCATTTTTAAACTTATAAGGTCCTTTCCTGTTTCTGGTTCCAAAATACTTTGAAAACATTCCAAGACTTCATTCATATTTACATTTTGATCCATATATTATAATTTTATAGCATAAAATAAACCAGAATACATGAAGTTTGTTGCTCTAATCAATCACAATACAAGATAAATAAATTAATGCAGGTCATTCGATTCAAAAAGCAAGAAAAAGCCCTATTTAGCTCCTGCGTTCTTACTGTGGGCACATTTGACGGTCTTCACAAAGGACACCAACAAATTATCGATTTATTAAAAGCAAAATCGAAGGAAAAAAATTGTCCGAGTGTCTTACTAAGTTTTGATCCTCACCCTCGGATGGTATTAGATCAAGATAAAAAAGTAATCACTACCATTTTAAGTTTAGAAGAGAAAATTGAAATCTTGGATCAATTGGGAATAGATTATTTTGTTATCATTCCATTTACTCTTGATTTTGCACAGTTACATCCATCTGATTATATTGAAAACTATATACTTAAATATTTTAATCCAAAAGTTATTATTACCGGTGAAGATCATCGCTTTGGAGCAAATGCTAGTGGGAATACTGGGTTTTTCAAAGAATATGAAGTTGAAGGGAGCTTAGAAGTCATTGAGATTGAAAAACAATTAGCAGATAATGAAAAAATTTCTTCCACCGCGATAAGAAATTTGATAAAAAACAATGACTTCATCAAAGCCAGGGAATTACTAGGCTATCCTTATTTTTTCAAAGGAAAAGTGACAAATGGTAATAAGTTAGGTCGCCAAATGGGCTACCCTACTGCAAATCTAGAATTCGCAGATCAACATAAATTACTCCCAAAGGAAGGAATTTATAGTGCGATTAGCATTGTCGATGGCAAAGAGTACAATTCAATGCTTTATATAGGTAATCGTCCAACTCTTGGAGAAAATCTCATTCAAAGTTGCGAAGTACATCTATTTGATTTCAATAAAGATATTTATGCACAATATATCAATATTCAGGTGATTGAATTTCTTCGAGAAGATCAGAAATTTGAATCTATGGATGCATTGAAAGAACAAATCAGAGAAGATGAAGAAAGATCAAAAAATTCATTGCTAAGATACTCATTGACATCACACTTTGATAAAATTAATTATTCTACGGCGATTGCAATATTAAATTATAATGGAGTTGATTTTTTAAAAAAATATTTGCCAACCGTTATAAAATATAAACCATCCCATGTCGCATTATATGTAATTGATAATGCATCAACAGATGATAGTGTGGTCTATCTTAAAAGAAACTACTCTAATGTTGGGTTAATAGAGCTCCGAAAAAATTACGGTTATGCACAAGGCTATAATAAAGGGTTGACGCAAATTGATGCAGACTATTTTTTACTTATCAATTCAGACATTGAGATCAAAGGTGATTGGATCGAACCTTTAATCGAAAAAATGAGATCCAATAGGTTCATAGCGGCTGTGCAACCAAAAATAAAATCGATTGAAAATCCAGAAAAGTTTGAATACGCTGGTGCTGCTGGTGGTTTTATAGACTTACTAGGTTTTCCTTTTTGCGAAGGCAGAATGTTGCTTGAAATTGAAGACGATCAGTCCCAATACCAAAAATCAAAAGAAATATTTTGGGCTTCAGGTGCTGCATTTATTGTCAATGCAAAATTATTCAAAGCTATTGGCGGTTTTGACAAAGACTATTTCGCACATCAAGAAGAAATTGATCTATGTTGGAGAATGAAGAGAGCTGGCTATCAAATTTTGTATGAACCAAGATCTGAAGTCTATCACTTAGGCGGAGGATCTTTGAATTATGAAAGCCCAAAGAAAACATATTTAAATTTTAGAAATAATCTAACAACGATATTTAAAAATATTCCTTGGATATACTTACCATTTGTCCTAATCATGAGATTGATTTTAGATTTTGGGATCTTTGTCATTTGGATGTTCCAAGGTAAATTCAGCTACTCATTTAAAATTGTAAAAGCTTATTTTGTTAGCATTCTACGCACTCCTTTTTTATTAGCAAAAAAATACGATACAGATATTTTTGTTGAGAATTGCCAAATTGGAGAACCCAATATGAAAGGATCATTTAAAGGTTCAGTTCTATTGCAATATTATCTTTTCAATCACAGAAAATCATCAGATCTTCCGAAAGAATATTTTGAATAAACCATTAATTCATTTCTATTGAAAAATCCAGAAATCAAAGTACTCTACGAAGATCACGATCTAGTTATCATTAATAAACCAAGTGGAATGTTGAGCATTCCAGATCGATTTAATGCAGAGTTACTAAATGCTTATACACTTTTGAAAGAGAAATATCCTTCTATATTTATTGTCCATAGAATAGACAAGGAAACAAGCGGAATACTTTGTTTTGCAAAAAATGCCGAAGCGCATAAATTATTGAATATAGCCTTTGAAGAAGGTAATGTAGAAAAGGAATATTTAGCAATATGTTATTCCACTCCAGAAATCAACGAAGGAGTCATCAATATGCCTATTGCTCATTCTGGAAAACTAGACGGTAAAATGGTGATCCATTCAAAAGGGAAAGAATCAGTTACAAAATACAAATGCATAGAAAGTTGGCAAAAATTTAGCTTAATCAAATTAATGCCTTTAACAGGAAGAACACACCAGATTAGAATTCATTTAGCTTATCTTCAATGCCCAATAGTCGGAGAACGATTGTACCATGAGTTCAAGCCATTAACAATTACAATGTTAAAACCATTTGCTAAAATTAATCCCGAACAAGAAGAAAGTCTCTTGATGAATCGAGTTGCATTGCATGCTTCAAAATTAAAATTTGAGCTCCATGGCAATTTTATTCAAGTTGAAGCCCCTATGCCTAAAGATATGCATGCCACTTTACACCAAATGCGAAAATGCTTAAAGAAATATAACACGACTTTCGATTCATAAATCAAATTGTCATACATTCGCAGTAGAAACAATCTTTAAGATTAAAATTATGATACGTGTACTGATAGCAGATGATCATACAATGTTTGTTGATGGAATAGAATCAATTCTAATTCAAGAACAACAAATTAAAGTTATTGCTAAGTGTTTTGATGGCAAATCTGTCTTTGATATACTAAAAACTAAAGAAATAGATGTAATCTTATTGGATATTAATCTTCCCGAAATGAATGGGATTGAGGTAGCAAAGAAATTAACCAAAGACTTTCCTAAAATTAAAATACTCGCCTTATCGATGTTTAATGAGGAATCCTATGTTACAGAAATTTTGCGCAATGGAGCTTTGGGGTATATCTTAAAGAACACAGGACGAACAGAACTCATTAAAGCTATCGAAACAGTTTATAGTGGTGAAACTTATTTCAGCAAAGACGTAACTGAAACCATTATGGGTAGTCTAATGAAAAAAACTACAGTTAAAAAATCAGCCTCTTTTCTAGTACCTAAAATTTCAAGAAGAGAAAAAGAAGTACTTATCTTAATTGTTAAAGAACACACCACCCAAGAAATTGCAGATATGCTTTTCATAAGTCTTAAAACTGTAGAATCTCATCGAAGCAGTCTAATTTCAAAACTGAATGTTAGAAATACAGCTGGGTTGGTCCGAGCTGCCATTGAACATAGATTATTAGATTAATTTCTATGTTAACCAGTACAAAATCTCATCACATACTACTAAATGTAGTAATGTATTTTCTTTTATATACTATCCTTAGTGTTTTTCCAAGTTTAACTTTAGCTGATTCAACAAGTATCATTTACAATACTGTGGAAGCTGATAGCTTAAAATTCAATATTGAAATCCTAGAAAAAGAAAATGATTATGTTAAATTAATTCAGCCACTCATACAATTGATCGAGTTCTATGGCAATCAGAATGATCCAAAAAAAGTACATGATTACCGATTTAAACTTGCCATTTGTTACCTTAATCTTGGCTTTTATAATTATGCTATTCCCTTATTAGAATATTGTCAAGTTTACTTTAGACAATCCGATTATGGCTTACAATATGTGCGCTCATTACATCTTTTGACATTTGCGAACATCGAGAATCGGCATAGAGACATGGCGCATTATTTTTTAACGCAATGTGAAGGACAAAAACCAGATAAAAATGATCCTTATGCTTCCTTAGAGCATTCTTTGCTTGACATCATATTAAATTCCAAAATGAGCCCATTAGCAAAACGAAATAGATTGTCAAAAATCATACAATTTTCTAAAGGATATCAATTTGATGAACTTACAAGAATAGCATATCTAGAAGCGGGAAATTTACTTTATAATCAATCAGAATTCGATAAAGCAATTGCAGCCTTTAATCAGTCTTTACTTCTTGCAGAAAAATTAAAACTTCTTGATGCCAAAAACAAACTTTTCTTCAAGCTCTACGAAGTCTATAACAAAAAGAAAAATTTCGAAAAAAGTAATGAATACTTACTCAATTATTCCAGCTTAAAAGACTCGATTTATTCTATCCATTCTAATCAACAATTGAATAAAACAATTTTCAAACATGAACAGAAATCAAATCGCGAAGAAGGGATTGAATTGGCAAAAGACAAAAGACTTTTTGAACTGAAGACAAGAAGGACAAATTTTACATTATATGGTCTACTTTTTGGCATAGCAGCTATACTAATTGGTGGATATTTTATAATTTATTTCTACCAACATAAAATTGAAGCTGGTGATATTATACATGAACAAAACGAACAAATAAATAAACAAAAAATCACAGAACTTGAAAATAATTTGAAGTTACAAAATTTAAGTTCAATGCTTGTAGGTCAGGAACAAGAAAGAGAACGCATCGCCAAAGACCTGCACGACAGCCTAGGAGGACTTTTATCAACTATTAAAATTCGATTTGACAAAATATTTTCAAATCAACAGAATGAAGAAAACAGACAAGAGTATAATAAAATACAAAATCTAGTAGATATTGCATGCACAGAAGTGCGAAGCATTGCTCATGATTTAAAGCCTGGCACGTTGAAGGAAGCGGGATTGCATGAAGCGATAGGAGATTTACTCAATCGCTATAATAAAGGTGATGGATTCGATATCACCTATCAACATTATGGATTTGATGGAGAACAAACGGTTAACTCTACAATTTCATTACAAGTGTATAGGATTATTCAAGAATTGGTGCACAATAGTATCAAACATAGTAATCCCAAAGATATTTTAGTACAACTTACACTACAAGAGAAACAACTTGAAATCATAGTAGAAGACAATGGCAATGGCTTCAATCCTAATAAAGTCACCAAAGGCATGGGCCTAGAAAACATACATTCAAGGGTAAGTTATCTCAATGGCGAAATCCATATAGATTCAAATGAAGAAAGTGGCACTTCATCAATGATTCTAATTCCAATAGAGTAATTCATATTTATAGGGTAAACACTGATTTTTAAAATTGGGTGTTTCCTTCGATGTACACCATTTAAATTCATACGACATTTGTACCGACAATAAGCATAAAACGTTATGCTTCGTCAGCTTGATTTGAATATTGAAAATGGGATCCGAGGATTTCAGGCTATCAGATGCCAAAATTGGTTTATAGGGATTATAAAATTTTTAAGAAACGTTCTATTGTTTGAATGCTTACTTACAAAATCAATCTGATAGTCTGGATCCAAGGTGTTTTCATATGCAATTATAGCTCTTTACTTTTCTTACTAAGTGTACTTTTATCGAAACCATCGAGAACTTTAATTCGTTTGTAAAAAGGCAAACTGAATATAATCTATTTTACCATTAATCACTTTTTTTCTTTCAATCCTCTACTTTTGCTTTCAACATTTTTGTAAATATCCAAACTAAACTAGTGACAATTTTCAATTTCACTTCAAAAATATTAGAAATTTTACTAGCCCATCTTATCTTTGTTTCAAATCAAACTCATTAAAGTTAATTTTAATTCTATAGATGATATTTTCAAAAAAGTATTCTTTTTTGTTTTTTGTAATGATACTACTCAATTCTCACTTTGTACAAAGCCAAAGTGATAGTATCGATCGCAAATTTATACACTCCATTTTCACTAAAGACAAAATAAAAGTAGACGGAATAATCCTAGATGAAGCCTGGAAGTCTGCAGAAATAAATAGCCAATTTTTTCAAAAGAACCCTTTAGTATTACCAAATGCAGAGCCAAAAACTGAATTTCAAGTACTACATGATCATGAGAATATTTATATTGCTGTCACTTGCTATCAGCCTTTTAAATCAATAATTCAAACCGTAAAAAGAGATCAAGATTATTTTGATTCAGATGGAATCGCTATTTTGCTTGACCCATTTCAAAACAAAAGTTCAGGATATCTTTTTGGAGTCAGTTCATCCGCGATTCAAAGTGAAGCCATACTTACTTCAATGAATGTAACGTTCGAATGGGATGCAAAATGGTATGCACAAACAAAACAATATAATGATCGATGGACTGCTGAAATACAAATACCATTTAAAATTTTAAAATTTGATACTAAAAATAAAATATGGGGAATAAATCTAGCAAGAAATCTTACAGCAATATCCCAATACCATACTTGGAATAAAGTTCCTCAACAATTTCAAGGAATCGATATTGGTTTTTTAGGATTAATTGAGTTCAAAGAAATACCAAAATCAAAACAGATCCTTACTAGCTTGATTCCTTATGCAAAGTCGACATACAGACAACCAACTCAAGATGAACCCTATTTTACAGCAGGAATTCAAACAAAACATAATATAGGCACAAAATTCAATTTAGACTTAGCGGTGAATCCAGACTTTTCGCAAACAGATATCGATGAACAAGTGACCAATCTATCTAGATTTTCTATCTTTTTGCCAGAAAATAGAACTTTCTTTATTGATAATTCTGATATTTTTGGATCTTATGGAATAGGCTCTATCAAACCTTTTTTCTCTAGGACAATCGGATTAGATAATAATGGTCGGACCATTCCAATTCTAGCGGGAGCTAGACTCACTGGTAATATAAATCCCAAATTACGTATGGGTTTAATGAACATGACGACTGCAAAAACAAGTGAAAAAGATCTAGCTAATTATTCAGCCGCTACTCTTTACCAAAATCTATGGTCGAGATCAAGGATCAAAGCTATTTTTCTAAATAAACAAAATATTGGGAATAACTCCAATGACAACTATGGAAGAAATACAGCAGCTGAATTTACTTATATCAAAAAAGACGGTTCAATTATTGCATGGACTGGTTTCAGCAATTCATTCAAAAAAAATTACAATTCCAAAAATCATTTTTTACTTTCTGGAATATATTATACTGGAAAAAATTTTGAAACTTCAATTGATTTCTCTTCTGTTGGAACCAACTATTATACAGACATGGGATATGTATTACGTATAGAAAATTACGATGCTGCAAGAGACACAACAATACGAAAAGGATTTCATCAAAGTTCTCAAAATATTTCATATAGAAAATACTATTCAGAGATATCCAAATTTGCAGAATCAGGTCTGTACTTAGAAAATTTCATAGTAGCAAACTCTAATCTTAGTTTCAATGAAAGGATTTCTGAAATCGGCAGCTATTTAAATCTTAAAAATGGCAATGAAATGAATCTTAATCTTAGCCAAAGCGAAGTAAATTTACCTTTCCCATATAAATTCGTCACTGATGAAAATTCAAAAAATCTTGAATCTAAAATTTATTCTTTCGCCAATCTAGAACTTAACTTCAATTCTGCAAAGAGAAACAAACTTTCCTATGACTTTTCTACTGCCTATGGTGGGTTCTTTAATGGCACTAAATTCACTACAAATATTGGTGTCAATTATCGCATTCAAGCCATTGCAAATTTAGGCTTACGATACGATATAGATTATATAAAATTAGCGGAGGGATATGGTGAAGATCGCTTTAATCGCCTTGTTGTCAAAGCAGAATTTTTCCTCACTAAAAAAATCTTTTTTACCAATTTTTTACAATATGTCGACCAAATCAATCGATTCACTTTAAACTCTAAATTGCAATGGAATTTTGCTCCGTTATCAGATTTATTTCTGGTATATTTAGACGATTACAATACATCTATATTTAGCTTTGGAGAAGGACAAGCAGGAAGAAACTATTCCATCGCGCTCAAAGTAAACTATTGGTTAGATTTATAATCTATTTACACTTTTGAACTAAGACGAATAATCGGGCAAATCATCTCTTCCATGGAGATGCCACCATGTTGAAATGTATTCTTAAAATAATTTAAGTAATATCCATAATTATTCGGATATAAAATATAACTATGGCTTTTTGCAAAAATAAAAGTAGAAGAAACATTTGGACGAGGCAAGCCCACTTTTGAAGGATCTTTTATCTCCAATATTTCCTTTTTGTCATATTGCAAATTTTTACCAACCTTGTATCTTAAATTTGTTGTAGTTTCACGATCACCAATTACTTTTATAGCGTCTTTAACTCTTACTGTTCCATGATCCGTACCGACAAATAATTGAACTTTGTGCTCTGCGATTTTTTGCAAGAATTGATACAAAGGTGAATGCAAAAACCAACTCTTTGTCAAACTTCTATATGCCTTTTCATCTGATGCCAATTCCTTTAATACTTCCATTTCAGTTCTAGCATGTGACAACATATCTATAAAATTGTATACAACTACAGTGATGTCGTTTTTTAAAATATTCCTAGAATTTTCGAGCAAATTTTTTCCTGTTGCTGAATTTGTTACTTTAAAATAATCATGTTTAATCTCTCTGCGAAACACACGCTTCAACTGATTCGTCAACAACTCAGGTTCCTTTAAATTTTTACCACCCTCTTCATTATCATTTAGCCACCAATCTGGATAGATTTTTTCAATTTCAGAAGGGAGCATTCCAGAGAAAATGGCATTGCGGCTATACTGAGTTGTAGTTGGTAAAATACTAACAAAAAAATCTTCTTCTTCAATTCTAAACATTTCAGAAATCAATGGTTCTATCACTCTCCACTGATCATATCGAAGATTGTCCAGCAATAAAAAAACTGAAGGTTGATCTTCTTTTACATACTTAAATACTTTTTCAAATAATAAAGTATGTGACATCAAAGGTTGTGGGGTTTTACCATCAAACCACTTTTGATAATTAGTAATAACAAATTTACAAAACTCATTATTTGCTTCTTGTTTTTGATTACTCAATATATCTTTTATTTCTGGATCACCACCTGTATCCATTTTCATTTCCCATTGAATGATTTCTTTGTAGATTTTTACCCAATCGTTTAAGGTAGGATTTGCAGCGATATCCATATGAAGCTGACGAAATGCTTGCTGATAATCTTGAGTATTTTTTTCCATTATCAATCTTTTATGTTCTGTCAATTTTTTTACAGAAAGTAAAAGTTGATTCGGATTTACAGGTTTGATCAGATAATCGGCTATTTGACCACCAATAGCTTCTTCCATAATATTTTCGGCTTCATTTTTTGTCACCATAACAATCGGAGTGAGAATTCCAAGGTTTTGAATACGCTTCAACGTCTCTAAACCTGTTATTCCTGGCATAGACTCATCCAAAAAAATAATATCAAAGAATTTATCTTTCTCTAATAAAGCAAGTGCATCATGCCCATTTGTAAGGGTTGTAACGCTAAAACCCTTTTTTTCCAAAAAAAATAATTGCGGTTTTAAGTGTTCCATTTCATCATCTACCCAAAGTATCCTAATATTTTCCATATTTTTGCTGTTGCTAATTAACGATTAGACAATTTAAATAGTATTTATACACGAATAGTTTGGCAAGAATTAAAATAATTAATGATCCGGTTTATGGTTTTATAAGTATACCTTATGGAATTATACTTGATTTGATCGATCACCCCTATTTTCAACGACTGAGACGTATTTCCCAATTAGGTTTAAGTTCGTACATTTATCCGGGTGCAACCCATACGCGATTTCACCATGCTTTAGGCGCTTATCATCTGATGACCAAAGCCCTGAGTACATTAGAAGCTAAAGGGGTGTTACTAAGTCAAGAAGAAAAAGAAGCTGCCTCGATTGCCATATTGCTGCACGACCTAGGCCACGGTCCTTTTTCACATGTTTTAGAGAGTGCATTGATCCCAGTAGAACATGAAGAACTAACGTTACTCTTAATGGAAGAGTTGAATAATGAATTTGCTGGAAAATTATCGTTAGCGATTACCATATTCAAAAACGAGTACCACAAAAAATATCTATATCAATTAGTGTCAAGTCAATTGGATATGGATCGATTAGATTACTTGACACGTGACAGTTTTTACACAGGAGTTTCTGAAGGGATAATTGGCTATGACAGGATAATCCAAATGATGAATGTATATGACAACCAATTAGTTATCGAAGAAAAAGCTCTTTTTTCTATCGAAAAATTTTTGACTGCACGAAAAATAATGTATTGGCAGGTATACATGCATAAA
The DNA here is from genome assembly GCA_016722295.1 of Saprospiraceae bacterium. Taxonomy (GTDB): domain Bacteria; phylum Bacteroidota; class Bacteroidia; order Chitinophagales; family Saprospiraceae; genus Vicinibacter. The sequence goes on along the minus strand of JADKGL010000029.1, from coordinate 65,402 downwards.
GCTTCATTGAGCTCAGAAATCATGTTGACCGCACTATTAAAAGCAATAAAAAGTAATTTTTCCGAAATTCCAATTTCCAGTGGAATAAATTACTTTCTTAGAAATCAAAACAATATAAATAATAAAAAAATAACATATGAAATTTTATCTCATTTTGTAAAATTAGATGATACAGATGTGTGGACATTAGTTAAAAGTGTAATAACTTCGCCAAATAATTTTGTCTCGTATTTAGCCAAAGGGCTTATAGATAGGCAATTATTAAAGGTTGAAATAAAAAATGTTCAAACTGATGGTGACGTAATTGATAAAATGCGTCTCCAATGTGTTAATCTGTTAGGATTCACACAAGACGAAGCAAAACTAATAATTAAAGGAGGTACGTTGGAAATGTCCACATACAACCAATCTTTTGATGAAATATTTGTTAATTCGAGAGAAAAAGCATTGATTCCACTATCAGAAGTATTAGATTTGCATCACTTTTCCCAAAATCGGTTAAGATATTTTATTTCAAAACCAAAAGAACTTAGTTAAACAATTAAAAATCCTTTTTTATGACTCAACGTTTTATAACCCTCTTATTTATGGTTATGGTGGGTTTGACTTTACAAGCTCAATCTGGAAATCCTGATGTGCCTAATGCACAACCAGGTAAATGTTATGCAAAATGTCTTATAGGTGATACTTATGAGACGACTACAGAGCAAGTTATGGTTAGACCAGCTTCAAAAAGAGTAAATGTAGTACCAGCACAATATACTACATCTACTGAACAAAAATTAAAAAGAGAAGGAAGTACTACTTTAGTACCAGTTCCAGCTCAATTTGAAACTTCTACTGAACAAGTATTGGTAAGAGATGCTTCAACTAACTTAGTAGTAAAACCTGCACAGTGGGAAACTGCTTCTGAGCAAGTAAAAACTAAAGATGCTTCTACATCTCTAGTTGCAGTTCCAGCAAAATTTGAAACTGTAACAGAAAAAACACTTGTTAAAGATGCTTACACAAAATTAACAGTTGTTCCTGCAAGATATGAGACTGTATCTGAGCAAGTAATGACTAAAGCAGCTTACCAAGAATTGGTTGTTGTTCCAGCTAAATATGAAACAGTAACTGAGAAAGTATTAGTAAAAGATGCTTCTACTACAATACAAATTGTACCAGCTGAATATGAGACAGCAACTGAGCAAGTTTTAACAAAAGAAGCTTCAACTAGAATAGAATCAGTACCTGCAAAGTATGAGACTATGACAGAATCAGTCGAAACTACTCCAGCTTCTACAAGATGGGTAAAAAAACAAGCTGACAGAAATTGTCTTTCTGCTGATCCTAATGATTGTTTAGTATGGTGTTTGGAGAATGTTCCAGCTCAATATACTACAATTACTAAGCAAGTAAGAAAAGGTTGTGATGCAGGTTACCAAGATAATGGAGAATCATGCACTAAAACTGTAGATGTTCCTGCTACTTATTCTACTAGAACTTACCAAAAATTAAAATCTCCTGCAACTACTAGATCAGTTGATGTAGCTGCTCAATATGAGACAAGAACTTATTCAAAATTAGTTAGCCCAGCTACTACTACTACAAGAGAAGTTCCAGCTCAATATGCAACAAGAACTTATCAAAAATTAGTAAGCCCTGCTACTACAACTTCTGTTGAAGTTCCTGCTGAATATTCAAATAGAACTTACCAAAAATTAGTTAGCCCTGCTACTACTACAACAGTTGAAGTTCCTGCTCAATATGAGACTAGAACAGTTACAAAATTAAAATCACCTGCTACTACTGAATCAGTAAGTGTACCAGCTGAATACAAAACAAGAACTGTACAAAAAGTAAAAGCTCCTGCTTCTTCTACTTCTCAAGATGTAGCTGCTCAGTACGAGACTGTTACTATGTCAAAAGTATCTAGCCCAGCTACAACTACGACAGTAGATGTACCAGCTGAATACAAGACAATCACTAAGAAGAGATTAGTAAAACCAGGTGGATTCACTGAGTGGAGAGAAATCGTTTGTGGTTCTAAAGTAACTTCAGAATTGGTAATCTCTGTACAAAGAGCTCTTAAAGCTGCTGGTTATGATCCAGGTCCTCAAGATAATGTTTTAGGATCTCAGACTAAATCTGCTTTAGTTAAGTACCAAAAAGATAAAGGTCTTCCAATCGGTCAATTAGACATGCAGACTTTAAAGTCTTTAGGTATCGAGCAATAATCAAATTTTGCAAAGATATAATAAAAAGTCGAGGTGAATCACCTCGACTTTTTTATTTTGTGCACTATTTAAAAAAAGATAATGAAAGATCAAATAATACAATCTCTTCTTCAGAAAGAACTTGAAAGACAAAGACATGGCATAGAATTAATAGCCTCGGAAAATTTTGTCAGTAAAGAAGTGATGGAAACAATGGGCACTTGTCTTACTAACAAATATGCCGAAGGATATCCTGGCAAAAGATATTATGGCGGCTGTGAAGTAGTAGATGAAATAGAATCATTAGCTATAAACAGACTTTGTAACTTGTTTGGGGCAGAATATGCAAACGTACAACCCCACTCTGGTGCACAAGCAAACATGGCTGTTCAAACATGTATATTGAATCCCGGTGATACCATTATGGGTTTAGATTTAGCCCATGGAGGTCATTTGAGTCATGGATCACCTGTAAATTTTAGTGGAAAAAATTACAATGTAGTATTTTATCACGTAGATATTGAAACAGGAAGAGTATCCTTAGATGAAATCAAATCCAAAGCCATAGAATCCAAACCAAAATTGATTATTTGTGGTGCTTCAGCATATTCAAGAGATTGGGATTATAAGTCACTTCGAGAGATCGCAGATGCAGTAGGCGCTATTTTATTAGCTGATATAGCTCATCCAGCTGGTTTAATTGCAGCAGACTTATTAAATGACCCAATTCCTCACTGTCATATTGTGACTTCGACTACACATAAGACGTTAAGAGGTCCACGTGGTGGAATTATAATGATGGGAAAAGACTTTGACAACCCAATGGGGAAAACTGATAAAAAAGGGAATTTATTAAAAATGTCCCATTTATTAAATATGGCTGTATTTCCTGGCATACAAGGAGGTCCATTGGAGCACGTGATTGCTTCGAAGGCAGTAGCATTTGGTGAGGCTCTTTCACCTGAATTTAAAAATTATTCCAAACAAGTTATGGCCAATGCAAAAGCATTTTCAAAAGCTTTTGTGGACAAAGGATATTCTATCGTTTCAGGAGGTACTGACAATCATTTATTTCTATTAGACTTAAGGTCGGTATCTGTAACAGGTAAAGTTGCAGAGAATTCACTAGTCCTTGCGGATATAACTGTCAATAAAAATATGATACCATTTGATCCAACTCCTCCTATGACCACTTCTGGAATTCGACTTGGAACAGCTGCTATGACTACAAGAGGATTTGTAGAGAGTGACTTCATCCAAGTAGCAGATTGGATCGATTATCTTTTGCGCAATATAAATCAAGAATCCGCTTTAAAGGAAATTAAAGCTAAGGTAAATCTCTATATGAAGGACTTCCCTCTTTATCCGTAAATGGAAATCATACTATTCGTTGAATTGGCAGTTGTGTGTGAACTTTAACTTCCAAATTCAATTCTTTTAATAATTTTTCTGTGCGATCAGTTTTGTAGATAAAAGTGTAGAATTTTTTTGGAGCGAATCCTTCATTTCCTTTAACATTCCACAAATTCATAGTGTCTTTTAAGATTAGCAAGAAATCTTTTATAATTCTATTTTTGATTTCATCCTCCGGATCAATCGCATCAATATTATGAATAATAATGATGATATTTGACTTTTTAATCCACTCAAGATCAGTTAAACAATCTGCAACTGCATCGAGATTATTTCCGAAATAAGAAGGTAGTTTAAACAATTTTTTTAATTCCAAATAAAATGAACTCTCATCTTTGAAATTATTGCAGTCCAATATTGCCATATGCCAATATTTTGGTTTTGACTTTGGCAAAATTGCATCTTCTTCCTTAATTAAACAAAATGATTGATTCATTTGAATTGTATAAAAGTTTTATAATGATCTTTAGTATAATAGGCAGATCGATTATCTCCCGTGATCAATCGTTCCGCTCCCCTATTCTTCCCTGGTTTTTTGGGATTGACATCCCATTCTTTATATTCTATTCTATTTCCATTATTACTTGATTTGGGCAATTTCCTTTCTCTGTTCTGAAAAATCCTCCCTCCGACATAGCCTGCCATCGGTTTATCATTTTCAAGTACATATTCATAAACCTTAATTACTTTTTTGGAACATCATTTAAATAATCTCCATTTCTTGCTTCTGATGGACTGGCTAGCTTATCAGTAACTGATTGAGGAGTTTCAGTCTTTGGCTGCACACTTGCTTTTGATCTGCATTCAATAAAGAATGTCGTCGCAAATGCAAATGCAATAAAACTTATAATAAATGATTTAAATCTCAAATTCAATAATTAAAATATTTTTGAAAACAATCTCCTGAATTTTTCACGCGTTTTATATCCAAGCATATACATAGTAGGAAGAACCAACAAAGTCAAAAAAGTGGCTACGATTAATCCAAAAATCATCGTCCATGCAAGTGGTCCCCAGAATGCCACATTATCACCACCAAGGAAAAACTTAGCATCAAAATGTGTAAACAAACTTTCAAAATCCATATTCAAACCTATCGCAAATGGAATCAAACCTAGTATTGCAGCTGATGCTGTCAATACTACAGGAGTTAATCTTGTTGCACCACCTTCGACCACAGCCTCTTGTATGCTCAGACCTCGCAATCGCAATTCATCAATAAATTCAACCAGCAATATTCCATTCCTTACGACGATCCCTGCTAATGCAAAAACACCTACTCCAGTCATGACCACACTAAGTGTCATTCTAAATATCCCAAAACCCAATGCAATTCCTATTAAACTAAACAACACAGTTGAAAAGATTATCATAGGTTTTACAGCTGAGTTAAATAAAGTTACGAGTATTAAAAACATAAATGCTAATGCAGCAGGAAATGCTACTGCAAAAAAGTCAATGGTTTCATTCATTGCTTCTTGATCTCCAGTGAATGCAATTTCATATCCTTCCGGAATTTCCATTCGTTTAGATAATTCTGTAATTTGAGTTATAATATCTGCAGCATTATATCCAGACATGACATCTGAAGAAAACGTGACAAGTCTTTTTTGATTTTTTCTATTGATACCACTTATAGAATTGCCATAAGATATTTTCGCTAAAGAAGAAATTGGTACCTGCTTAAATTGACCCGCAGCCATATCCATAAATGATATATCAAGATTGAGTAACTCCTCTACCTTCAATCGATCCTTCTCTTGTAGTCTTAAAATAATTGGCGCATCATCATTCTTATCTCTAAATTTTGACACTTCTTTACCAAAAAGTGCTGTCCTTATTTCCAAAGCAATCTGTGCAACTGTAACTCCTTCTCGTTGCGCCTTCTCTTCATCAATTTTCAATATTATTTCCGGCTTACTAATTTGCAAATCTGACTTTAAGCCATCTATTCCTTTGATACCAGCTTCACCAATACGCTTTATAAGATTCTTTCCTATTCGATCGAGAACATCAAAATCATCCCCAGAAATTTCAATACTTATTGGTTTACCTGTTGGTGGTCCATTTCTCTCCTTTTCTACGGAAATTTCTGCACCTGCTACCCCACTTGCAAATTCATTTCTCAATGAATCTAAAACTTCTGTAGTTGATTTTCCGCCTCGATCAGCAAATCTTACAAAGGCCACAGATACCTTACTCTTATGTGGTGTAGGAACTCGATCTGGATTATCGGGATCACCCGCTCCAAGACCAACGTTGGTTATCACTGACGATACTATTGGATTCTTCTCTCCAAGAACTTTATGCACTCTTTGTTCAATAAATCGAGTAACAGAATCGGTCGTAGATGCGTCAGTTCCTATTGGCATTTTGCAATATACAAATGCAAAATTTGGTTCGCCATTTGGGAAATTCTCGACTTTAGGATTCGTCGATAAATAAAACACCCAACTTAAAATCAAAAACAATAATGCCCCAACACAAACGGCAATTGGCGTGTATCTTTTAATAAAAACTTTAAGAATAGCTCTATAAACATTCAATACTTTTGGCCACAATCTATTTTGAAAGAATAAAATTGCTTTCTCGATAAATAAAATATATAGAACTATACAAATCAGACAAACAACGGCAAAATTGCCTATTCCGTTTCCTAAAAATAAATACCCACAAAGTGCTAGTACAATAAAAAATATGAATGCCTTTTTATAATCCTTCCATTCCGACAACTTTCCATGTTCTTCTCTTTGCATAAAACTCACAGCAAACACAGGATTCATAACGTAAGCTACAAATAATGATGCCCCAAGAGTAATAATCAATGTAACTGGAAGATTGCTCATGAATTTACCAATAATCCCAGGCCAAAATAATAATGGAACAAATGGCATTAGCGTAGTCAATGTCCCTGTGAATACTGGTAAGAACACCTCTCCTGCTGCATAAGATGCAGCTTTCGCTATAGACATATCCTTATTTGAATTGAAAATGCGATGTGTATTCTCGATGACTACAATGGCATCATCCACGACGATACCTAAAGCTAATAAAAATGAGAATAACACAATGACATTCATGGACATATCCATTCCTGGCATAATGAGAAATGCCAACATACATGATAAGGGAACAGAAAGTCCCACAAAAAATGCATTGGTAAATCCCATGAAGAACATCAATATAAATACAACAAATATGAATCCTAAAATTACTGTATTTAATAAATCATGTAATTGAACTCTTGTATTTTCTGAAGTATCTCCTGTCACTTTTATAGTCAATCCATCAGGAAATTTATTTGCTTTAAAATCATCTATTATCTTATATATTTTATCCGTCGCTTCAATCAAATTTGTTCCACTTCTTTTGATGACATTTAAAGTAACCACAGACTTATCATCCAATCGAGCAAAATCCTGCTTCTCTTTAAATCCATCACGAACAATTGCAACATCTTTAAGATATATAGTATTTCCCAAAAATGATCGAATCACAAGATTCCCAATATCACTAGGTTTATCAAATTCCCCAGTGATCCTGATATTTCTTCTCAAGTCACCGATTTGGATTTCTCCACCCGAAATATTTAAATTTTGTCTTGCTATTGCACCTTCAATGTCATTAAAAGTAATGCCTATTGCATTCATTCTGATCAAGTCGACATCAACTTGAATCTCACGCTCTACACCACCTAAAATATCAACACGTGTAATTTCCTTGTTTGATTCAATTTTATCTTGAAGTTGTTCTGCAAAATTTTTAATTCTATCTAGTGGGAAATCACCTGCAATATTAATATTCATAATAGGCATTTCACTAAAATCGAATTCCCTCACTTGAGGGTCTTCCTTTAGATCTGTTGGCAGATCCTTCTTTGCCTTATCGACAGCATCTGAAACTTTTTGTTTGCACAGAACAGGATTCTGATCTGTAGAAAACTCAGCTATCACTAATGAAAAATCTGACAATGAACTGCTTGTAACTTTTTTAATACCATTGATAGATTTCAATTGCTTCTCGATAGGCTTTGATATTAAGTTCTCGATATCTTGAGGCGTTGCTCCTGGATAAATTGTGGCAATTGAAATTGTAGGAACGACAATGTCAGGAAATAATTCCTTTGGAATCCTTTGATATGCTATCCATCCAGCAAGACAGATCAAGATCGTAAAAATATATACGCTAGTTGAATTCTCAATACACCATTTGGTGAACTTTAATTCTTTAAATTTTTCTAAATTCATATTTGCTATTATATTCGGTTTAGATTTGAATTAATTGTCCGTCTACAATCTCACTATAGCCAAATGAAATAATCAAATCCCTTCCTTAATTCCAGATTCAATTATAGTCCTTCCATCATATTCTGCACCAGATTTGATTAATTTCTTTCTGGCGTACCACTTATCATCAGACGATTTTTCAGCAACTAAAATATAATCCTCACCATCAATACTTTTCTGGATAAAATTAGTCGATACAACCACTGCATTTTTGATTTCTTTATCTTTAATTTTAATCTTTACAATTTGATTTGCTACAACTCTTTCCTTTGTATTCGGAAGTCCAGTTTCAACCATAAATGTACGCGATGCACTATTTACTGTTTGTCCTACATATTGAACCTTAGTTTGAAAACTTTTTTCAAAATCTGGAAAATACAAATCTACAATATCACCCTTTTTTACTTTAGTGATATACAAATCACTAATCTTTGCTCTTACCGTTAGTTCTTTTCCATTCACTACTCTTATACCAGTAAACCCTGGACTAGCTACTTCTCCTATTTTGACCTTTATTTCATCAACGATACCTGAGATCGGTGATTTTATAGTTGCTGTAGATATCTGAGCTTGAAGGGTTTGCAATTTCAATTCTAATTGTTCCTTTTGATTTTTTGCTTGCAGATACTGAGCCTCACTTCCAATATTTTGATCCCATAATTTTTTCTGTTTTTCATACATTGTAGTCGCAAGTGCTATTCCAGAATGTAACTCATCCAAACCTTTTCTCATTGCGCTCACATCAAGACTTGCTAGAACTTTTCCTGCATTGACATAATCTCCTTCTTTCACATGTATTGCACTTATCACTCCAGGCATTTGTGGTGCGACCAAAACGTTTTGCTTTGCATCAACTGTCCCTTGTGCTTCAATGAAATGTTTAAAATTTGATTTTTTGATAGTGTCGACACTAATCTTCTTGGCTTTAACAATTTGTGCTGCACTTGGATCAGATTTTAAAATTTCCATTTCAAGATTGGCAATCTGCTCCTCGATATCTTTTGACTGCGCTTTTAATGCAGCTAATTTATCTTTTGGATTCGAATTTTGTGTTGAAGATTTTTTACACTGGGTTTGAAATACTATAGTAAAAATCAAGATAGGGAATAAATACTTTTGATTCATAAGATTTAAATTGATAATTGCATCAGGTAATAACGATTTTTCATGCAAATAGTTCTGAAAATGAACTAGTTAATGATTTCTAAATATAGGCTTAAAATATGCTTTTTTATAGTTTCTAAAAAGGATAATTAGGTAGTTTATCAATCAAAGTGTAAGATTTCTCATTAAAATTAAAATGCATAGCCTTACTCATCCTACCATTGAATATACATGCATAGGGTGCCTTTAGAGCAAAATTATAAATAGATAACTGATCCAATATTGCTTGGGACAGCTTTATCTCAGGTGCTTTACATTCAATTAAAATATAGGGTTCTCCCTGTTTATCATATACCAAAATATCAAATCTCCTTGGTTTTTGAAATACAATGATTTCCCTTTCGATTGCCATTCTAGAAAAAGGGATTTGATAAAAAAATTGCATTGCATGGATCATAGACTGTCTAACTAATTCCTCAGGAAAAGCGTTGACAAATCTCTTTCTCACAGGATCAAATATTGTATTATCCGACCGAATTTCATTAATGATGAAATGGATAAAGTCAATCTCACTTAATCTTGTGTCCATTAACTAAACCAATTATCTGTTAAATTAAGAAAATTTATATACGTAATCATTGTATCTTTGCGATGCTTAACAAAACACAAATATGGCAAAAAAAGCGCTTATTACTGGAGTTACTGGTCAAGATGGTGCATATATTTCAGAATTATTATTGAACAAAGGATACGAAGTTCATGGGATCAAACGCAGAACTTCGCTAATTAATACCCAAAGAGTAGATCATCTCTATCACGATCCACATATCGATGGAAAAAATTTTACTTTACATTATGGTGATCTGACAGATTCTACGAATATCATACGCTTGATACAACAAATTCAACCAGATGAAATCTACAATCTAGGGGCAATGAGTCATGTTCATGTAAGCTTTGACGAACCTGAATATGTAGCTAATACAGATGGAATAGGAACGCTGCGTTTGCTTGAAGCAGTTCGCATCTTGAAACTTGAACAAAAAACACGAATATATCAAGCTTCCACATCTGAGTTATATGGAAAAGTTCAAGAAATCCCTCAATCCGAAAAAACACCATTTTATCCACGCTCTCCATATGCAGTGGCCAAAATGTATGCTTATTGGATTACAGTGAATTATCGTGAGGCATACAATATGTTTGCATGTAATGGAATATTATTCAATCATGAAAGTCCTTTAAGAGGAGAAACATTTGTTTCTCGTAAAATAACGAGAGGAATTTCAGAAGTACTTCTAGGCTTAAAGAAAAAAATTCACTTAGGGAATCTCAATGCAAAACGTGATTGGGGTCATGCCAAAGATTATGTAGAAGCCATGTATCTCATTCTACAACAAGATGTTGCAGAGGATTTTGTTATTGCTACTGGTATAACTACTGAAGTGAGAGAATTTGCTCGAAAAGCTTTTAAATATGTTGGTGTTACTATTGAGTATGAAGGAATGGGATTGAATGAAAAAGCTATTGTTACAGCTGTTGAAAATGATGAATGGAAAGTTAAAAAAGGTGATATTGTCATAGAAATCGACAAACGATATTTCAGACCAACTGAGGTTGATCTACTTATTGGTGATGCGACAAAAGCAAGAACAAAATTAGGATGGTCACCTAAACATAATCTAGATGATCTGATTCAAGATATGATGGATGCTGACATCAAGTTATTTAAAAAGGAAATATTACTGAATCAAAGTGGATTTACACAAAATCGACAATTTGAATAATGGATTTACAAAGTAAAATATATATTGCTGGGCATCGCGGCATGGTAGGATCTGCTATACTGCGAAATCTCCGCAATAAAGGATATACTAATTTTATTCTTAAGACTTCGCATGAACTTGATCTTAGAGATCAAAAATCAGTGAATGATTTTTTTAAAGAGTATCAGCCAGAATATGTTTTTCTTGCTGCTGCAAAAGTAGGTGGCATTATAGCAAACAATAGCTATCGTGCTGAATTCCTCTATGACAATCTCATGATGGAATCAAACATTATAAATGCAGCGCACCAATCAAAAGTAAAAAAATTATTATTTCTTGGAAGTTCATGCATCTACCCAAAATTTGCAGCACAACCATTAAAGGAAGAATCGTTACTCTCTGATTATTTAGAACAAACCAATGAACCCTATGCGATTGCAAAAATTGCGGGAATCAAATTAACTGAAGCTTATCGAGATCAATATGATTGTAATTTTATTTCTGCAATGCCAACGAATCTCTATGGGACTGGAGATAATTACCATCCGCAGAATTCACATGTGATTCCTGGTATGATCCACAAATTTTACAAAGCAATCCAAGAAAATAAATCAGAAGTTGAATTATGGGGAACTGGCACTCCTATGCGCGAATTTATGCATTCAGATGACTTAGCTGAAGCCCTAGTATTTCTCATGAATTCCTATAATGAAAGACAATTCATCAACATAGGAACTGGCGAAGAAGTCAGCATCAAACAACTAGCTGAAATGATAAAAGCAACAACAGGATTCAAAGGTCAAATTCACTTCGACACTACAAAACCAGATGGAACACCACGAAAACTCATGGATAGTTCAAAAATTAAATCATTGGGATGGCAGCCACGAATTGGGCTTAATGATGGGTTGGAAAGGACTTGGGGTGAGTATCAGGAGTTGGTGAAATAATAATGTTATTTACACATTGTGGTAGAATTGATTTGAATCATATTCATTTTCTAACCATTTCACCATATTAAATAAACCTTCTTCATTGGTATATCTTGGAACAAATCCAGCAGTAAAAATTTTATTAGCTTCATGGTAAGTCTCTGTACAAAACTTTTTAATTCTACTTGTAGAAATAGGAAGATCTTTTTTAGTTATTTTTATCAGCAAATCAAAAGGCAAACCTAGTAAATATGCTACCCAATATGGTATAGTTAGTGGTTGTTTATTTCCCAAATTTTTCACGATCAAATTTGAAATTTCTCTACTAGACAATTGGGGAGAGTCTGCATAGTTATAAACACTACAACCAATAACAGAATGTTCATTCAGAAACAAAGTGGCTTCCACAAGATTTTTAACATAGGCTATTGATTTCACATTTTTACCATTTCCAATATTAAAATACCGATTAGATTTAATCTGCTGAATTAAGCGAAACATATTTGCAATATTACGCTCTCCATAAACTACAGCAGGTCGGACAATAATTGCTTTTCTATTCGGTGCTTCATTAACCCACTTCATTATATGTTTCTCTCCTTCAAATTTAGATTCGCCATAATAATTACTAGGATTCGGATCCATATTCTCATTCGATGGAATCACATTATTGCCATATACTGCTACTGATGAGTAAAAAATTATTGTATCAATATTAAACTCTGTAGCAACATCACATAAATTTTTAGTTCCAAGTGCGTTGGTTTTAAAATAATCATCTTTTGTTAACCCAAAATCTTTATGTTCTGCAGCAAGAGCTAAAATTGTGTCACAAGTGTGAGCTTTTAATGCTGTACGTATTTGATTAATATCTCTAATGTCACCTTGAATAAAACTAGAATTCAGATTTGACAAAGGTTTTTTTAGATCAAAATTTATAATATTAGAATGAGGAATTACATCATGAAAATGCGATCCAATAAAACCAGAACCTCCAGTGATAAATACTTTATTCATTTACTAATTTGCTTAACTCTTTTACCAAATTTTCATTAATATTTTTGAAATTAAATGTAGAATTGCTTAGATCAATCCCATTCTGTCTAACACGCAAATACTCCTCTTCTGGCATAGATTTTAACATAAAAATATTATCTTTTAAACCATTAAAATCATCTGAAGCATTAACTAAACCTATATTATATTTTTTTACAAAATCAGCTGCTTCTCCTTCTCCACAATACAATATAGGCAGTCCACTAGCCATTGCTGTAAAAATCTTTGAAGGAAATGCTCCATAAATGGGATTCACTAATGGAATCAAAGAAGCATGATAACTTGGCAAAACTTGATTCAATTGTTCTGTTGAAATCATACCATGAAATTTGATATTCGAGATTCCATTTTCCGCAATGAATTTTTTAATTTCATTACTTTCATTACCATCTCCATATAAATCTAAGACAACATCTAATGAATTCCAATCTAAACTTTTTAGGATATTAAGAATTCCTTGAGCTACACCAAGCAATCCTGCATATATAATTCTAAAACCATTAGTCCTTGAATCAGGATAAACTTCAGAAATATATTTATTACCATTAGCAACATTTCGATATAAAAAGAAAGAAGAGTTACACTTTGATTTTATATAATCAACAGATTCTTCAGATTGTGTCATTATTAAGTCAGCCTTCTTATACATTCTACTTTCTAACGATTCTAAAAATGAATAAAAAGTACCTTTTTTAATCACCCCTAGTTCAAATGCAGATAAAGGCCATAAATCAGAAATGTTCAATACTAATTTGCCTCTGCTAAATTTGCATAAAAAACTTGCAACAAATCCCGACATTAATGGAGGACTGCAGACAATATTAATATCTGCACTTCTTCTAAGTAATATTGGAATTGCAAAAACAAGTGAAATTGAAAATGAAATCATACTGAAAATTCTCAATAAAGGGTTTTTTGAGTTAGAAGCATATATCCAATATCTTCGAACAGAAATCCCATCAATAATTTCATTACACCATAACCCTTTATATCCCTTATATATCTTTCCAAATGGATAATTTGGCATTGCTGTTATCACTTGTACCTCATTTCCATTTGCTCTCAAAAAACTAGCCATTTTAAAAACTCGATTTGCAGCGGCTCCGTTTTCTGGTGGAAAATATATACTAACAATATTGATTTTCATCTCTAAATCAAAATTCTATAAATACTAAAAATTTGAATTATTATTGAAAAAAAAAAAATTAAATAATCAAATAGTAGGTGTAAATGTTGCTTCCAATTGTGAAACGAAATAAACTAAAATTTTTTTAGCGCCAATTCTTTTATTAAACTCTGGTGCATAAAAATAATCTTCAATAATTATTCTGGTGCACCCTGAGAAATGCAATTTACAATCAGGTGAAATTACATCATTACCAACCACTGAAATACTCACACTAGGATGAAAAAAAAAATGAGCCAATGCTAGTTCATTGTATTTAACTGAATCTATTATTCTAAACACATTATCTTCTTTAAAAAACTCCCTTTTGTGAAATGCTGTGGTGGTTATATATTTTATAGAGGCCGACAAATAATCCTTTGTATCATACTCAATAGATGGAATAACTCTTCTTCCTGCCCGAAATGATCCCCACATTTCTGATTGTTCATAGTAACCAAAACTTACCGTATTATGAGAAAATGTGCTCCTTTCTAAATTTCTTATCTCTCCAGTGTCATAAGTAGAAGTACCTGTATCCACTATTAAAGGACAGCCATCAACATACAATACAAAATTCAGAGCGTCGCAATGAGCATGCCCTGGAATATAGTCAGGTCCTATACGACCGACATCAGCAATAACTTCATAATTTCTTCCTACAAATTTGCGATAACCAGATTCCTTCAAAGTAACTATAGAAGGATTTAATCCTAACTTCCTTCCATATTCTATCAATTCGTTTGTAGTTGGACTAATACCAAAAGCACTATCATTAACTAATGGAATATCACCGTTGCTAAAAGAAATCTGCTGCAACCATCCAAGCATTAATTCCGCTTCACTTTTTAGTTTTTGCTCTAATCCTTTAGTAAAGGTATCATTTCTAACAAGCAAATTATAAGTATCTAATATTCGAAACAACATTATCTGGTGATACATTGGACTTAACTCGAAGTGTGCACCATCAGAAAGTATTTGTTCATTTAATTCATCAACTAATAGTTTTTTCGAATATACAAACAAGGAGTTATCTTGAAAATAACAAGATGCGAAAACTAAAGCAAATGCATTCTCCAATAAATGATTACCAAGTAAATGAAATTCTAAATTATGTCTCAAATACGTTGTTTGATGATATAATGAATCATCAATTTTCTTATCTTTTATTTTATGCCTGGCTAAAAATTTTATCCAGTTGATAATGCGAAGTGAAGTAGGATAAGGATCTGCACCTGAACTCAAACTATCAAAACTAGAAATAAAACTATTTATTACTACTAGACCCTCCTCTAAAGATATTTCATCCTTTTGATTCAAGTAATTAAAATAATTTAAATTATAATTCCACAATTTTCCATGCTCAAAAAAATTCCAATCTATCCTTTCAGAAAAAGTGTGACTCAGATTAATAAATGTGAATTTATTCGATTCAATTTTATAACTCGTTTCTTCCTGCAACAAAACTGGAAAATCTATAGCTTCAGTTGTTATAGTTTTATTTAAAATAATGTTCCTCCCCTTTATGCCAATAATTCTTCTAAGAAAATAAAAAATCCTGTAGAAAACTTGCCTTCCCTTGAGATACTTTAATGTATGATAATAGAGTATAATTTTTTTCACGAAGAATAAACCGCTATGAAAAGATTACAATAATGCAAACTATTCTTCAATATTAACCCAAGCATTTTCTTGCATACTTTTAATTGCAGCAAAGGAAGCTTTTGTACTATTCAAAATTTCTGAAAAACTAATTGGGTAGTCCACTTTATTTTTAATACACGAAGACAAAATTCTAAATTGCTCTTGATGACCTTTGTCCATTCGTGTAGAAAGTTTTGAAAATTTAGGAATTCCAAAAGCAATAGTTTCTTGGAAATTATTCATTTGAATAATCTTCTCATCAAAATAAATTTCTATTCTCTCTTTAGGAAAAGCTTTGTTTCCATTACTAAAATAATGAATAACTCCATTATCCCCATTCTCAAATTTAAGCATGATTGTAGCATTGTCGGTTGCAATAGTTGGGTTAGTCCCCATTCCATTCATACAAACAGATTTTATTGGACTACCAGAAAGAAAAGCAAGTAGATCAAAATAATGACAAGCTTCACCTATTATTCTTCCTCCTCCAACTGCAACATCATGTACCCATGAATTCGAAGCTATAAATCCTGCATTCATTATTGCAACGAGGTTTTTAGGTGAAGTAGAAGGAAGATAATTTTTTATTTTTTGTATATGAGGCGAAAATCTTCTATTATACCCAACTGCAACAAATTTGTTCCGATCCTTCTTCGTTTCAATTATAGAATTCAATTGATCTATATTCAATGCCAATGGTTTCTCAACAAAAACATGTTTATCAGCCTTCAATGCTTCAACTACCATGTCAGCATGGAGATGATGTCGTGTTGTGATTATCGCTAAAGAAACCGAAGGATCAGTCAACACATCGTTAAAATTTGTAGAACTATAAGCTATATTGAACTTCTTTGAAAGTTCCTTTGCAGACAAACCATTTTTACTTACGATATATTTGATCCCAATGTTCTTCATTGCTGGTAACAAGGTCATTTTTGTAAAATTCCCAGCACCAATAATTCCTATTTCATTTTGAGTATCAGAAAACTTAATTTTATTATTTTCTAACTTAGTGATATAGTTTGAAGATTCATTATACTTGATAATAGACGCTATTGAAGACTTTTTACCTAAACTACTGTAAATATTTTCATAATCATCTAAATCGACTACTTCGCTTATTAATTCCTTTACGCGCAACTGTCCGGCTAGTATAGCACTTAGAATACTTTCAAAATTTCTTTTCTCAGTCCACCTTACAAATGGAAGAGGATAATCAATTCCCTTTTGTTCATACTGCTCATCATATCTTCCAGGACCGTATGAACATGAGACTTGAAAGCTCAACTCTTTTTCATAGAATTCACTACGATTCAAATTTAGACTAACCACTCCAATTAGTATAATTCTACCGCGTTTCCGCGACATTTTTGCAGCATTAGATACTATATTATCATTTTGTGTTGAAGCTGTAATAAGTACCCCATCAGCTCCTATATTCTTAGTTTCGTTTAACACAAATTGAACGACATCTTCATTCTTACTATTACAGCAAACTACTCCAAAAGATTCTGCAAGTTTTATCTTTTCCTCATCAACATCAATTCCTATCACTCTGCATCCATTAGCTTTTAGTAACTGTACAGTAATTAATCCAATCAAACCTAAACCATATACAACATGTACTTCACCAAAACTAGGATTCAACAGTCTTATTCCTTGCAAACCTATAGAGGATATCACTGTGAAGCAAGCTTCGTCATCACTAACTTGGTCAGGAATTACTGCACATAAATTTTCTGGAATACAAACAAACTCTGCATGTGAACCATTACTAGCAACCCTATCCCCTATCTTAAAGTTTGAAACATTTTTTCCGACACCAACTACTCTACCTACATTACAATAACCAAGAGGCAATGGTTGATCCAATTTTGCAAAAACTGTTTCTAATGTTGGTATCAAACCATCTGTCTTTATTTTATCTAAAACCTGCTTTACTCTTTCAGGTTGTTGGCGTGCTTTTTGAATTAAATTAGCCTTACCAAATTCAACTAACATTTTTTCAGTACCTAAAGAAACTAACGATCTAGTCGATTTAATCAACACTTGTCCATTCCCTATAATTGGAGCTGGTAATTCTTCCAAAATGGTTTGTCCATTTTTTAAATTTTGAACGATTTGTTTCATTTATTATTTACTAAATTAACTCTTTATGAAAGTAGTGACAAAAACTTAAACTAATTACATTGCACAATATGGCCTTTGGAGAACAATTCTATTTTTGTATTCAGTTGAAGAATTTGGAATAATTTTTATTTTTAATACAGCATCGATATAAAACTTCGTTGCCCAATTCAATTGTCGAAATGGATTGTAATCGCCGTAGCTCGGATATGATCCTAAAATCCCCCCTGCTTTATAAAAAACAGTATCTTTCTTAATTTGAATTCTATAAATTTCATCAATTATATCTGAAGCAACACTGCGATAAATGCTTTCGCCTGTTATAGTAAACAACTCTTGCAGTATTATTGCAAACTGAATTTCACCAGTTATACATCGATACCAAAAAGTCATACTAGAACTACTTGTAAAACTAGCAGGTAATGCTTTCTTTTTACCATATATACCCAATAGAAAATCCACACTTCTCTTAGCCAATTCTAGGTATTTAGGGAAACCAGTAATCAAGTAACTATATAGATAACCCTCAACTACATAAACAAATGAATGCAAAAAGGTCACCTGTCTCTTTGAAAAATTTGCTCGATTAATAAAACCATTCGACTCAATTGCTTTTGCAATCTCTGACAAAGAATCATGAACAACATCTATTTTAGCTGGACTACTATCCATTTTATTTGAAACAGCTAATGCCATACTCACGCGCGAATAATAGCTTGGCAAATAATTTTCATCGTTAATCCATCTGTTACTTTTATACTGTTGTATCAGCCAATTAGCAGACAATTCAGATGCAGACTTATATTTGCTATCTCCAAATTGTATAAATGCATCATTCAAACCTAGCAAAACTTGTGCGGTATTAAAAACACTTTTCTTTGAAATATTAGAATGATGGTAAATTCCAGGATGAAAAGCACCATCTACATGTTGTATAGAGACAAGCCAATCAGCCATATTTTTTGCAACATGCAACGTGTCAATGGAATTACTTTTAACAATATTACTGCAATCTATTAAAGTATTTAAAATATATCCACTTGTCTCTGTGTATACTCCAGACCATCCATTAATGGGATGTATTGTTCTTGAATAATATGCTCGACTTCCATTTGTATTACTATCAATTGAATTATTTAAAAAACTCAAAGCTAAATCTAGTGATTCAATATACTCTTGTAAAGAAACCATCGAAAAACTAAAATTCTAAATTCATTGCCTACAAATACTAAAATAAATTTCGCTTAGCATTTTTTAAAAACTCCAACCATTAGA
Organism: Saprospiraceae bacterium; assembly: GCA_016722295.1. Classification (GTDB taxonomy): domain Bacteria; phylum Bacteroidota; class Bacteroidia; order Chitinophagales; family Saprospiraceae; genus Vicinibacter. The sequence goes on along the minus strand of JADKGL010000029.1, from coordinate 46,436 downwards.
TTATTGGTAAATCTAAAATTAAAAAAAAGTCTTGCCAATAATAAAATCATTCCAGTATTTCCATAGTACTCAATTTCAACTAATTCAAAACCACTATCCTTGAATTTACGTTTAAACTCATCATAATTAAATGTGTGTTTGACAAATGAATAATAGTTTGGAAACTTAAATAATTTGAATGCCACTTTTTCAACTTTACGAAATATAGAATCTGAATTTGGCACAGACACAATTAAAAATCCATCATCCTTCAAAAGCTTATTGCATTCACTCAATGTTATTTCCAAGTTGTCCAAATATTCAAAAACACTTGAACTATAAATAATATTGAATTTTGAACTAATCTTTTCTAAATCAGAAGGTATTTCCATAACCTGGAATTCGACATTCTCAAGCTTATTTGTTTTCGCAAGTTGCTTACAATAACTTATCATTTTTTCAGAACCGTCAATACCTACAATTTTGCTCGATATCTTTGCCACTAAAAAACTAAATACTCCTGTGCCGCAGCCTAAATCAAGAACTGACATATTAGCATCCAAGTACTTCTTAAAAAGTGAATCCCAAACTTGAAAGCGCTGTCTAAAACTTTTACTTTTCGAATATTTTGAATCAAATTCAGTTACTATATTATCGTGAAAATCTACAGCCGTACTTGAAAAATTAAACTTCATTAATGTTTACTTTAAAATCCATACTAAATTAATAATGATTCCATTTTTTCGACTGCTATATCAATAGTATTATTTCTTGAAATAGTATTTCGAGCATTCAATGCTAACATTTCTCGCAATGGCTTATCATCAGCAAGTAGCTTTAAATTTTCTGCCAAACTATTAACATCTCCAGCATCAAATAGTAATCCATTTTCCTTATTTTCAATCAGATCTACAATACCTCCTACTCTTGTTGCAACTACTGCACATTTTGATGCCATCGCTTCCATTAGAGCATTTGGAAATCCCTCAAAATAGGAAGGAAGCACATAAATATTTGTTTTACCCAAAAGCTGCAACTTTTGATTATTGTGAACCCAACTATAAAAAATAAATTTTTCTGTGAGCGAATAATCCTCCACTAATTTTTTAGCTTCTGCCATTGCATTTCCATCACCAGCAATATGAAAAAAAATATTAGAATTATCTAATCTATATGCTGCATTTATTAAATCAATAATCCCTTTACTTTTTTCTACCCAAGCTAAAAACAGAACATTCACTATATTTTCTGAATTTCTATTATCAAGTATAAAATACTCTGATGTGTCAATCCAGTTTTGTATTGTAATAAATTTTGCTTCATCACTTCCTACAAGCCCAAAATAAAATCTCCGCCATGATTCTCCTTGACAAATTATAAAATCAGCCTTTTAAGAATAAATGGAATGTAATATCTCATAAATCGAGAGTTGTTTATATCATTAATTACTACTCCAGAACGTGGGGCTAATATAGTTTTCTTCTGAAAAACCTTACTAAGTAAAACCATAATTCCCTTTTCAACAAAACTCAATCCATCTGCAGTAAATATCAAGCAAGTATCAACTTTTCTGAATACCAAATAATTTAAAAACAAAAAAAGTCTTTTGCATGCTTTAATTAATCTCTTCCACTTTGTTTGAATAATGTTAGAATCTGCAGTACTATCAACAAGCAACCAATCTACTTTATCCGATATATTCGAATTAATTAATGACCGACAGGCAAACATTTGTCCACCTACTGTTCCATCCTTTGCTTTGCTCTTAAAAGAACCTACAAATAAAACTTGCTTTTTAAGCTTCACTTGCAAATTTTTCCAACTTCCTTATCTCCAAATGAGAATTAAACATCACTACTGCTAGTATATAAAACAAATAAATATTAGTATGATAATTAGGATTATAAAAGGTAAATGTTTGTAAGCAAAATTGATAAAAAATTACGACTAATACAATAATCAAATTAAAATCTAAGTTAGCCTTACATCTAAACAGACCATACACAATATACGAAATCATAAATAAATACAAAAATATATTTATAACATTTAGAAAAATGGGTATGATAAATATTGAATATTTACCATTTAAAATATTAACTACTAAATTTTTTAAATCAAGGTTTATTATATCATTTTTAATCAATAATTTAACGGAATCATTTGATTCTATTTTGGTAAATTTTGATTCAATTTCTCCAAGACTAAATGGACGGGAAATAGTTAAATACAATGAAAATAAACATTTTTGAATGTATGAATTTGGATGCGCAAATATCTCAGTTCTAAATTCTAGCTTAAGCAATGAATCAGCTTTAGCATCCAATGTATTTCTTGTTCCTAGTTTATTATTAACAAGTGATACCATTTTTGGATCATTATCATCAGGAGTTATTCCCCAAACATTATTCGGTAACTGCCCTAAACCAATGTACAAAACATGACCACCATTTGTTGAAGTAGGTATGTACTTACCTGTAAACTTATGTGTATGCAGCATCCAAGGCACTAAAATTAATAAACTTATTCCAAAAAAGATAAAGGTTGCTATCGGCTTGATTTTTGTCTTAGAAAGGAAGTATAACAACAAAAGAAAAATCGATAGTAAAAATAAAAAGTAAAAATAATCAGATCTTAAATTAAGAGCAATTCCTTGAAGAATTCCTGCTAAAATTAATTTCCACCATGAAAATTCATCATTAATTTTTAATAATAGTAATAGCGATAAGGCAATAAAATTTGAAGAAAAACTATAAGGCCAGATTGGAATATTAAACAGAATTAAACTAAAGCCTAACAATACAAAAATTCTAAATATTGTCCTACTTTGGTATTTCTTAAAAATATATTGATCCCATTTGATGATATTATATACCATCAATGATAATTGGGAGAACACTATAATCATCTTATTAGAACATAAATACAATACAAATCCATATCCCCACATTGGAAACGTTGGATTCTTCTTAATAAAATCATAATTAGATGAAAAGCCTGATTCAATATAAGCTTTAAAATCATAATAATAAGGCAATATACCTGACATGGTTTGATTATTCCAATTAAGCCAAGTAAAAACTAAAATTAGAGTAATATATAAAGGATAAAATATTTCATCCTTTACAAAAAAATTAATAGCACGCTTAATATTTCTTCTTAAAATCTCCACGTGAAAAGTATTTTTCAATAAAGCAATACATTAATATAAAAAAATATCTTGAACCCATTTCTTTAATCTTTAATTTAGAAACACCAAACTTTCTATTTGTCCATGAATTCGGCACAATCGTATAAGTATATCCTCTAATTATTGCCTTTAAAGGCAATTCAATAGTCAAATTAAAATGTGGCGATATAATTGGTTGAATTCCTTCAATTACATTTTTTTTATATAGTTTAAAAGCATTAGTTGTATCATTATATTTTATATTCATTACGATTCTAATAATTAAATTAGCCACCCTATTAATTATTTTTTTAACAAATGGGTAATCTATAACTTTGCCTCCTTGCATCCATCTAGATCCAAATACACAATCATAATTACCCTCAATCATAGTTGTATAATATTTGATCAAATCATATGGTGAATCTGAAAGATCAGCCATCATAATTGCTACACAATCGCCTTCAATCTTATGCAGACCATATCTTATAGCATAACCAAAGCCATTTGGACCATTATTAGTAACATACTTTACATTTGGGTATTTAATAATCAAACTCTCCAAGATTTTTGCAGTATTGTCCTTAGAGTTATCATTTACTACTAATATTTCATGCGGGATTGAAATTTTCGTTAGAGCATTTTCCAAAGAATCAATTGTCTCCTGGATTGAATCTTCTTCATTATATGCTGGAATAACAATACTTAACTTCATATTCTCAAATTCTAAATTTTATAAACTAAATTTCAAACAATAAAATTCAATAACTATTAAACTATTAATGAACAATTATATTTAAATAAATTTACAAATTAACCTAGGTTTTGAAAATATAAAGCATATCAGGCCAATATATCTTTTAGTATTGCTTCATCTTCTCCAATCCAATCGAAAATTTCTTGTAAAATTTGATCTGGCTTAATCAGAGGTTGCCATCCAGTTTCCTCCGTAACTAAAGTGTTATCTGTAACATAAATTCGAAGATCAGCTGGTCGTATTTCTGAAGATTGAATAATATTAATTTTATTGCCACTATATCTCTCACATAGATCTGTTAATTCCATGAGTGATAAACTCCCATCCAATCCACCTCCAACGTTATATAGCTTAGATTTTAAATTATTAAAGTTGAAAATTTGAAAATTTAATAATCTATACAAATCTTCAATATGCACCATATCTCGCACTTGTTTTCCTAAACCTCCATATCCAATATATGATAATTTGCCTTTCCAATAGTGTTTTGCTGCCCAAAGTACTACAACTCCCTGATCAATTTTACCCATTTGATAGGGCCCAGTAATCACACCACAACGATTAATAATTGTCCTTAGGTTAAACATCTGTTGATATTCTTGAATAATTAATTCCGAAGCCAATTTAGTAGCACCATATAAGGACCTGTAACCTTCTAAACTTAATTTTTCACTTACTCCATTAGCACTCAAACCACCAATATTTTGCTTTTCAGTCCAATCAAAACGATAATCTGACTCAGACCAAAAAGCTGACTCCAATGTTTTTATGGGATACACTCTACTTGTTGAAAGAAAAATAAACAGTGCATTATATTTTAATGCATAATTCAAACAATTAATTGTTCCATTCAAATTAGTGTCAATTACATAATCTGTTGATCCATTTATTCCGGCTAAAACTGAAGGCTCAGCAGCTGCTTCAATCAATACATCAATATGGCCAATATTTAAAAAATCGGAAGCAATTCTCACATCACCGTGCAAAAATTCTATATTGCTCTGTTTCAATTTTAATAAATTCAAATCAGAACCCTTTCTCTTCAAATTATCAAAACAGATAATTCTAAAATCAGAATAATCTCGCCTTAACTTCATTGCCAAATTAAAACCAACAAAACCACATCCACCAGTAATTAAAACAATCATATTACTCTATTTCTACTTTGTATTCTTCAAGCCAGATACAAAAATTCAACATTTTCCACAATGTAAAACCCCAATCCCTTTTACCTGAACAATGCTCATCTATTCTTACAGATAGTTCTTCATAATCAAAAATCTGTAACTTTTTAATATTTGAACTATAAAATACTTCAAGCATAAATTCTTTTAATGGGCCTTTAATCCAATTTTGATATGGCACCCCAAATCCCTTCTTTGGCCCATATAAAACTTCATTTGGCAAAATATTGTGCAAGGCTTTTTTTAAAAGATACTTCTTCACTCCATTTTTAACTTTTAATTCAGAAGGAAGAGATAGGGCATAGGAAACTAAATCGTTATCTAAAAAAGGGACTCTCACTTCAACCCCATTTGCCATTGTACTTTTATCTACTTTTTCTAAAAATTGATTTTGAAGAATAATACATGTGTCCATCCAAAGTAACCTTTGAACATCGTCTTTCAAAAAAGAAAATCTTTCTGATAATTCATGATAAACTTTAAATGGATGTGTAGATTTAATTTTTTGCCGTAAACTTTTTGAAATCAAACTTTCGGGTGTATTAGATACATTTGATTCGACTGTCAAAAATTTTGCGAACATATCTCCTTTCGTCTTTTGAGAAAAAAGCGGAAAAAATCTTTCTGTCTTTTCTCTAACATAAGGAAAAGGCATGATTGGTAATAATGAATGGGATATAGAAAAAAGGTTTTTATACAAATTGAATTTAGACATAATTTGATATCGCGCATATCCACCAAATAACTCATCTCCGCCATCTCCTTGCAAGATTACCTTGCAATCTTTCTTGACTTCCCTGGTCATTAAATACAAAGGAATATTCGCAGCATCGCTAAAAGGTTCATCGTGATGTTTTACCATTAAATAAATAATGTCTTTGATGTTTTTACCATAAATCATCATTTCATGATGTTCAGTTCCGAACTTTACGGCGACTTTTTTTGCTAAGGGCAATTCATTATGTCCACCATCAAAATCAAATCCCGCCGAGTATGATTTCAATCTGCCGTTATAATTTTTAGTCGCAAAAGCAGTTATTGCTGATGAATCAATTCCACCGCTAAGAAAAACTCCAACTGGCACATCACTTATTAATTGCCTAGAGACAGCTTGTTCTAGCAAATTGCGAACTTGATTAATTACAATATTTTCGTCAACTTTTATAGTCGAGGGTTCAATTTCAACATCTTCATGCTGCCAATATGAATTTAAACTCAATCCACTTTCTGTGATCTCTAAATATTTTCCTGCAGGCAGCTTTCTTATATCGGAAAACATTGTATTGTCACCAATAGGATTTCCATAATACAAAAATTCATGGAAACTTTGAAAATCAACTCTCGCTTTTACAATACTATAGGATAAAATAGATTTAATCTCTGAACCAAATAATAATAAATCCTTAGAATAATAAAAATATAATGGTTTGACACCCATTCGATCACGGCATAAAACTACTTTCCTTTTAATGCTATCCCAGATTGCGATGGCAAAAATACCATTTAACTTTCTAAATATTTTATTACCCCAATACTGATAGCCATTTATGATTACTTCTGTATCAGAATTTCCAATAAATATACATCCTAAAGAAACTAATTCAGCCTTTATTTCCTTGAAATTATATATTTCACCATTAAATACAATCGTATAATTTTTATCCTGAGAGAACATTGGTTGATGTCCTGCTGCACTCAAATCAATTATACTCAATCTACGATGACCTAGTCCTATTTTCTCATTAAAATAGTATCCAGCATCATCAGGGCCTCTATGGCTTAATGTATTAGTAGCATTTACCAAATCAATTTTACTTAATTTAATATTTCCTAAAATATAAAAACCAGCTAACCCACACATAATTCATTATTGTATATTATAGATTCATACTGATTTAAAAAAACATCCAAAGAAAAATTTTCCTCTGCATATTCCTTACAGCATTTCGACATATCTTTTACTTTCTCAATAGGCAAATTATAAAACTCACTCAGCTTAAGATATAATTCTTCAGAACTTTCAGGATCAAATAAAAAACCACATTTGCCATCATCCACAAGTCTAGGATGGTCACATACATTGCTCAAAATAATAGGAAGACCAACTTTCATAGATTCACACACTACATTTGGTAAGCCTTCGATTTTTGAAGCCAAGACCAAAACATCTGCCATTTCAAAATACTTAGTAAGATCATCGACAGGCTCTTGCCAAAACCAATATTTTTTTACATACTGATTGCGCTCTATTAATTCTTCCATTTTCATCTGATAATCACCCCACCCTTTTATATTTTTATCTTTTCTGCCTACCCATATTAATTCCAACTTATTTTCATTCCTTGAATTGAACTTTCCTATGGCTTCAATAATACATATCCCATTTTTATATTTACTCACACTTCCAATTACAAGTACTTTTCTATTAATAGCAATAATATCTTTCTCAAATGAATTCTCTACTGAATTATAAATAGTAAGAGATTTTGAGGAAAGTGAAGGAAATTTTCTTACCCAATTTTCTTTTTCATGATATGAATTATATACAATTATATCAGCGAAATAATTTACAATTTTTTTTTGCCATATATCAAAAATTGACATTTGATTAAAATCAGTCATCGACCGATAAGATATAATGTGTTTACTCTTTTTTAAGCCTACTAATTTTAAAGCTATCGAATAGACATTTGGTGTTGACAAATAAGAAATGATGCAATAAAAATTTTCTAAAGAATTAAGTTTAACTAATTCATTAATAACATTTAAGCCTATCTTTCCTTTTTTGGGTATACAAATAGTATGCACAGAATCGTTGTCCAATCTATGTTTGAAAAAATTTTGCTCAAAATAATAAAACACTGTAACATCAAAATTCCGTTTTTTTAGACCACAAGCTAATAGAGTAATTTGGTTCTGAGATCCACCTGAATTCAGATTATCTATCAAAAGCAATAACTTTCTCCTGTTTAAATCTTTCAATTGTTCTTTAAAACTATCTTTACTATGTTGAACTATTTTTTACCACGTAAGTGAATAAAATCCAACCATGATTACAAATACTTACTCAACTTTATTTACTAAAACAATAAAAATTGCCAATAATACATTACTAATCCTTTCATCTAAGGCATTGTGACTAGTCAAAAAAGAAACAAGAATAAATGTACTAAATATTGACAAAAAAAGAAATTTGATTGCAAAATTATGTAATTTCAACAAACATTTAATGTACAAAAAAACAAAGCCCAAAAAAAACATCAAAGGAACTACTCCTGCTTCTCCAATAATCATTAGGCCTGAATTATGTACTCCTAACCCATGGTCGACAATTCTATGAAAGCTCCCAATCCCATTACCAAATAATAAGTGCTCTTTAATTCTAGGGAAAACTAACTCGGCAATACCTGACCTTTCTGAAGTAGTTTGATCATTAATTTCTCCTTGGCTTATACGAATTGCATCAACTACACGACTAGCTTGTGCAGGAGTCATGGTAGATACCAAACCTTCAAAATTATTATAAATGATAAATCCAGAAGCAATAAATAATGTAATAATCAAAGCTGCATTCAATTTCGATACTAATTCAAATCGAAAGAAATAAACAAAATTAAAGATTACAAACAATATAAGATTAATTATTGCCATCAGTAAACCAGCTTTTGATAAGCATAAAAAAACTGCATAAAAACTAATGGGAACTAACATAATCCAAAACAATCGCCATCTCCGTCTTGCCAATATTGAATACAAACTGAAACATAAAACATAATTTGCTTGCAACCCTGCTGTATTAGGATTAGTAAATATACCCGTTTGTCTATCACCATAATCTTTCAAATAAGTCATGGCATCAGATAAGCCCAATTGCTTACCAAAAATAGTAAAAAAAAGTGGAACAAGTAGAAAAAAAATTAAATTATGCAGAATATTAAGTAAACGTTCCTTTCCTCTTTTATTATACTCATTAATTAAATATTGATAAATTGAAAAGTAAATTAAAATAGATGAAAAATAACCTCGATATAATGTATATATACTAGTCTTTGCATGTATATTTTGAGGATTTAAAATAGCAATAATTCCTCCTATATAAAAATATGTCGAAAAAAATAGTAATAAAACCAATAATAATTTAGTGTAATTTTTTGGCTTAGGAGTTGTAAATAATACTATTATACAGCATATTAAAATTAGAGGAGAAAAAAATGTCTCGATATTAAAAATTGACGTAAATAAACCATTTAAATATAATAAATTTATACTAACTATACCCCAAAAAGCCAAATCAGCTATTGACTGTCTTGTCTTAAACATTTACTTCCAAATAATAGTGATATGTCATTCAAGTAATATTTACCAATTAATAACAGTTCAAATATATATTCAACGAATTCAAATAAGCTAATTCAATAGTTTTAATTCTTGACTAATATCGTGAATAAAAATTTTTTATTTTTCTTTCCAATCTCTGATTACTCTAGTTATGAATAATGAACAAAAAAATTCAAATTTTCACAACTTCTTCTTCCAAGAAGCAACTATTTCTTCAATTACAGTTTGCAAAGGTTTTGTTATATCCCAATTTGGATAATGTGATTTCATCTTTGAAAGATTTGAAATATAGCAAATATGATCACCTTCTCTGTTCTTCTCGCTATATTTATATTGCATTTTTTTACCAGTAATATTTTCTACTAGTTTAAATGCTTCAAGAATTGAAACAGAATTTGCTCGTCCCCCTCCAATATTGTAGACTTCTCCACAACGAGGATTTAAAAAAAATTCATCAATAAATCTAGCAACATCAAACGAGTGAATATTATCTCTAACTTGTTTGCCTTTATACCCATAGACAGTGTACTCCTTGCCTGTGATATTTACTTGAATTAAATAAGATAAGAAACCATGCAATTCCACTCCTGAATGATTTGGCCCTGTCAAACAACCACCTCTTAAAGCACAAGTAGGCATAGAAAAATACCTTCCATATTCCTGAACCATGATATCAGCTGCAACCTTGGATGCTCCAAATAGTGAATGCTTGGATTGGTCAATTGTAAAGCTCTCTTTAATTCCATCAAGGTATTCATCATCAGCATAGTCCCATCTCGTATCTAATTCAACTAAACTTAAATTATTTGGAGCATCCCCATAAACCTTGTTGGTACTCATATGAGCAAATGGGCTTTCAGGACAATACTGTCTTGTTGCTTCTAATAAATTTAAGGTACCTACTGCATTTACATCAAAATCATCAAATGGTCTTGATGCTGCCAAATCATGACTAGGTTGAGCTGCAGTATGCGCTATATAATCAGGCTTAATATCTCTAAAAAGCTCCAAAACTTTCTTGCGATCACGTATATCTATTTCAATGTGATTGAAATTCTTACAACTCGTTTTAAGCTGTTCTTGATTCCATCTTGTATCACCTTTAGGACCAAAAAAATCTGCTCTCATATTATTATCGATTCCAAATATTTGAAATCCCAGATTATCAAAATATCTTACAACTTCTGATCCTATAAGTCCAGAAGATCCTGTGACTAATATTTTTTTCATTTTAAAATTTCTAATTAATTAAATATAAATTTTTAAAATGCCATCTTTAGTTATTTGAATTAATAAATCAGTCAAATATTGGCATATAAATACTTCCCTTTTATTTCAGTACTAAGATCTCTAGACTTTTAAAATCAATCCATTTAAATTTTATGAAATAGCATTTCATTGCAACCTAAAGAATTAGTACTTATTACATTTACCATTTCGAACCCTTTTGATCTTAAATATTTTTCTAAATCATCAATACTTGCATATTCAAATGGGAAGCCGCCATACCAATCAACTAAGTCATTTAATATATTCATCCCCCGATCTGCCTTATAATTCAATAAGGGCCCAATAGCTACCATGGGCTTTAAAAGCAAAGTGTATTTAAGAATGTTTAAGAAAATAAAAAACATACCTAGAAAATATGCATATATTTTATTTATTTTTTGAGGCAACGAATTGTAAATATATTTTACATACCACCAAAATTTAGATTTCCACCCTTGATCGTTGTATATTGCAATGCACAAATATCCATTTTTGATTACTAAATCTGCTGCATTTTCTATGGCCTGCCACATATGTCCAGTATGGTGCAAAACACCCCATGAATATACGATATCGGATTTCTTATATTTTTCTAGATATTCTTTTGAAAGCACATCTCCTTTTTCAATCTGCCACAATTCATTCGATACATTTTGCAAACTTCTTAACTTCTTTGCAGCTAATACAGAATTTTCATCAAAATCAAAAGAAGATACAATAGCACCTTCTTTTACAGCTGATAGACTATGTACCCCTGAACCACAGCCAATGTCAATAAAAGATTTACCTTTTAATTCAATGTTAACAATCTGCTTTAATCTCCTTCTACTTGCCTCAATTTTGGCTTCATCAATGGTTGCCAAATAGTCAATCCAATTATCTCCAAAACCAAATCTCATCTTATAATTTTTAGTACTAAAAAAAAATATTGTCTCTCTTGCAATGACACAAAAAGGTAAAATGCAAAGGTTAATTTAAAACGGTCTATTATACCTTAATATAAAAATTGATTTCAATAAGAATTACGTTTTTCTTTTAATTTCCAACATTTCGAATAATTGTTGCTTGACCAAGCGAACATCAAATTTTTGACTAATTTTCAAAGCATTGAATATAACATCATTTCTTTTAAATTCGTCAGTTATGATTTCCCTTATTGTATTCAAGATACACACTTCATCTCTTGAAGATTCTATAAAACCACAGCGATTAACTTTAAAGAAATTAGTTAAAAAAACATTTTCTGGGCTATAAAGCAAAATTGGTCGATTACTAAATAGCAAAGGTATGGTTCTAGTAGGAAATATAGTGTCAAATTCGATTTGACTCCATGCCCCATTGAACCCATGTGGTAAAAGCATAATATGACAAAATTGCAACTTTTCGAAAAACTCAAATTCACTTAAAAAATCATAAATTACCATGCTTTCTACAGGAATACCATTCTGTGCTAAGTTTAATGCGGCCGACCTTCCAAATACGTGCAATTCATATTTGCAATCAGAAACAATTGCTTTACATAATCTTACTGCTGCATCTTTACATGATTCATTAAAAGAACCGGTGTAAGCAAATCTAATTTTTTCGGAAATATCAATACTAAAATCTTTAAAAATTTGTTTTGGAATATTAAATCCATGTACGAGAGTGCAAAATTCATATGATTTATAAGTACTAGCATAATATTCTGTAAGTCCATCAGATATAGTAAAAATTACTTCTGCCTTCTCAAAAACTTTTGGCTGCAAAAATTTTGCAATCAATTTTTTAATTCCATTTCGGTTTTCCAAATATGTGTTATGAAACCAAGGATAAAATGGAAGTTTAGTTTCTTTTGTAACTAAATATGAAACAGCTAAATAAAATTCATCTGGAAATGGACACAAAATACTTGTGCAATTATGAGCCTCAACAATTTCTTTAATTCTATTCACAGTAGGAAAAAGCAACAACCACTTTAGATATTCTTTACCTTTAGATATACCAAATATTTCTGCATCAATATAATATAATGGATAAGGTACTGAATCCCAATTGGCGGCAACATTAGATTTTTCACCAACCACAACCACGCTATCATGACCTAATTCTTTAGCTAAATTATGCACCAATACAGACATAGCTTGTTGCAGCGGGAATACACCCCAGCTAATAATTAAAATTTTATGCTTTTCAGCCATCTATTTATTGCTAAATATTTGATCTTGGATCCAAAAATAAGTATTTGCCAATCCTATTTCTAAAGATTGAGAAGGCTTCCATTTTAGTTTCTCAAAAATTAATGCATTATCAGAATTTCTTCCCCTTACCCCTAATGGTCCTTCAATATGATTTTTAAGAATTCTCTTATTTGCTATCTTTGCAATCATATCTACAAATTGATTTATCGATACCATCTCCTCTGAACCTAAATTTACTGGGCCTGAAAATTCGGAATTCATCAACTTCCTAATTCCTTCAATACATTCATCAATATATAAAAATGATCTTGTTTGATTTCCATCTCCCCAAATTTCAATTGCTTCTCCATCCTTTGCTTTAGCTATTTTACGGCAAAGCGCAGCCGGGGCTTTTTCTTTTCCCCCATCCCAAGTTCCTTCTGGTCCGAAAATATTATGAAACCTTGCAATTCTAACTTGTAGATTATAATTCCTTTGATAAGACATATAAAGTCTTTCGCTAAATAATTTCTCCCACCCATACTCACTGTCTGGGGCTGCTGGATAGGCGCTATCTTCGGAACACTTAGGATTGTCTGGATCTAATTGATTATACTCAGGATACATACAAGCAGAAGAAGAATAAAATATTTTATCAACTCCAAAATTCTGACTACATTTAATCATATTAATATTGCAAAGTGCAGAATTGTGCATTACATCAGCATCATGATTTCCAGAAAAAATATAACCTGCGCCGCCCATATCTGCAGCAAGCTGATAAACCTCATTGATTTTCCTATCAAACAAATTAAGACAAACTACTGGATCCCTTAAGTCACCAAGAATAAATTCATCGGCTATACTAGAACTGTATTCGTTATTCTTCAAATCAACTCCTCTTACCCAATAACCCTCTTGTTTCAACCTTTTTACAAGGTGGCCTCCTATAAAACCTCCAGCTCCACAAACTATTGCTGTTTTCATAAAAAAATATTTAATAATATAAAATAAAGTAATAAATAAATATCAACTTTTAATTGATAAAATGATATAAAAGTTCAAAATAAATTTACATACTTTCAGTATCCTATAAAAGAGAATTTCCTTTTGTCTCCTTCACAAATTAGTATCTCATGAATGACAAAATACTTTTAGTTTAAATTAATTAAATAATCAAAAACCGAGGTAGTAGCCATTCCCGAATTTGAACTAATTTCCATAACTAATGCGTGCTTTCTTTTCTCCAAATCCCTATTAGGGTCAGAAATAAAATTAGTTATCTCATCAATTAAATTTTCTATTGAACTTGCTACCACAAACCCTCCCATTTCTCTTAACTTTCGAAGATGAGGAAAATCCATTAATCTTCTAGCTGACTTCCAATAATTTAATTCAGAATCACTATCAAAAGCTGAAACTAGTACTGGAATATTACATGATAAAGCATCTATACATAGAGTGCTTCCACTATTAATACATAATTTAGAATGCACTAACAGCTGTGACAATTTTATCATGTCGGCTTGCTCCATACTCCATTGCATTTTACTCTCTTTCAATAAAGGATAATCTATTCCAACTCTTTTTGTTTGGAGCTTGCTCAATCTTGGCAACCAACTTAAATCAGCCATATATCCCTGAACATTTTGAGGATGAGGACGGACTACCATTTGCATTCTTTCACCAAATTTGTTATTGTGGAGTGCAACGGATAATTGTTCAACTATTTCTATCTCCTTGGGAGCAAATCTTGGCGAACTCATTCCAAAAAACAAATAAGGCTTATCTGGGTCAAGCCCTAGTTGAATTATATATTTTTTGAAATCTGGTTTTGATTTACTTTCATAATGAATATCAAAATGAGGGACACCACAGATTTCTATATTAAATGGTTCAATCTTATAATATTCAATAAACTCTTGTTTCATAATTGGTCCCCATGCGATGTATTTTTGTGCTAATTCTGGAAAATGGCCCTTACAAGTAATATTATCCCAACTCAATAAATGAATCATTGTAATAGTAGAATTATTATTATTACCTGCTTTTAACAACATAGATTCTCCAAAACTAACAGGATATGTAGAAACTAAATACTTGGGGTTTAACCCTTTGATCAAATTTTCTGCCTCATTTGACTTCAAGTATTTCTGTTCTTTAAGCCTATACCATTTTCTAATTATTGGAAATTTTTTTATCAATTTATAAACCAAATATAAGACTCTTGGTCTCAAATGATTCCAAGGATTTTTAGATGTATTATACTTTATTGCCCATATATGTTTTCCTTTAATGCTACATTTGAATCAATATCTTCTAAAAATATTTTCTTGAATCAGTATACTGGCTTGTCCAAAAACTCGAACTTGGATTGAATTCATATAATTCGACGCCTTCTTCATTGCAGTAATTTTTTAAAACAATATCTTCTTTATCAGGGGAAATCAAAGCAACGCTTTTCCCTGCTTGCACTAATTTACCTAAAAGGTTAGTTTGCGTAACCATTCTTGATGCAAACCCATGAGAAACTATATAAACAATATCGAACATGAAATTTTATAAAACAGGTTGATCAACTATAACGATGTTTTAAATCCAATAATTTCAATTTCAAAATTTTTAAATCATTAGATTTAATAATCAATAAATCTTGAATATTTCTTGAATATAATTTCCTAAAATAATATAATGATAAAATTGCTCCTAAGAAATAAGATAACGATGTTGCAAATGCTACGCCTTCTATTTCAAATTTCTTAATAAGCAATGAATATAAAATTAATCCTGTTGCCATAATAAACATTTGAATTTTGCTAGTAATCATAATGTCACCAGAAGCTGAAAATAATTTTACTAAAAACTTTGTAACTATACTGAATACTGTTCCAGGAAGTAGGATTAAAAAGGGAATAAATGCATCTCCATACGCTTTTCCATAAATATAGTGAATAGCAATATATGCAAATGGAATAAAAAGTATGGTTAAACAAATTGAAAAAACAAAACTAACTCTTGAAATAAATTCAAATTCCAATAAAACTTCCGACTTACTCTCTATGAAGTTTTTTGCTATTCTATTGTGCAAAATTGGATTAAGTGACATGACAGGAACCCAAATTAATTCGCTTAAAAGGACTGAAATACCATAAATTCCAAGGTAACTTGGAGCAAACATTGCTCCAAGAATCAATTGATCAATTCTATTATTAGCTATTACAGCAATATTTCCAACCCAACCCTTGAATCCATAATCCAAAGATTGCTTGAGAAATAATTTGTCAATATTCAAATTTATATCAAGCCAATTTCTAATTTTAAAAAATTGAAATAAAACTAAAATTCCAGTACCAAAAAGCAAACCAAATAAAGCCCCTCCCACTTTATCAGAACTCAACACACAAAAAACAATTGTAAAAAATGGTGCAATAATTTTATATGCTATATTTAAATAATTTGGCAAATGAAATTCATTATTAGCATTCAATGTTTTATTATAAAATAAAAAGAAACAATTACATAGTATTAAAAATGAAATTACCAACATTTCAATATCATCAAAATCCTTGGTCAACTTCCAGGGTAAAATATCATATTCATGAAAAAAATTAATTAAAAAAATATAAATCGAAGAAATAATAATTACACTAAAAAAAATGGAACCAAAAAGATTCTTATATAAATATTTTTTATTCGAGATATAATAAACAAAACCTGCATCAATCCCAATAGAAATGATAGGCAAAAAAAAACCTGATATCAGTACTGCATAACTAAATAAACCTCTCCCTTCAACACCAAGATATCTTGCTATAAATACCGAACTAATAAAACCAATTGGAATTGCAAGTATATTAGTAAGGAGATTAGATGACAGCTTGCTAAAGTCGCTCAAAAAGTTAAACCTTTTTAATATTGGAAGTAAAATAAAATCTAATCCTCTCGGCCAAAAGGGTTTAATTGAATTATAAGTTGTCGTTACTTCACCTGGCCTAAGAGGTTGTATTGCATATACACCTTTTGCAAATTTCCATTTAATACCAGACCGAGCGATACGCTGTGTAAATAAATAATCTAATGCTTTGCCATATTTATATGAATCCGTAAAATACAATTGGAAGGAAAGATAACTTCTATACATAATAGAACTATGTAGAATGAATGTTCCTCCAAATGGTTTTTTTCCAGAAATGAAATTTGGATTTTCTCTTATTGTCCACGTGCCATCCTGATTTTGCCTTTTATAACCGCCATAAACAAATTCAACATCCTCTTTAGATTGCGTCAAATTATATAACTCCTCAATGTGGTCATTTTCCCCAAATGTCATCATCATCTAAATAGGCTATCCAATCACCTTTTGAAACTAATAATCCAACATTTCTTGCATATGAACCAATCATCAACCATCGTGCATATTTATACTTAGGATAATTAGGTCTTTCCGGCAAATTAAAAAACTTAACTCTTTTGTCATTGAGATCTCCTATACATTTTTCTGTATCATCGGTACAACAATCTCCAATTACTAAAATTTCTAAATTTTTATAAGTTTGACTTATTGCAGACTTTAAAGAACGTTCCATCAGCAATTTACTCCTATTATACGTTGGTATATAAACAGTTATTAATGGATTTTCTAAATTTTTATAATAATCTTCATAATATGACCTAAGTCCCTTTAGATAAAATCTATCATCTTTACTTATTTTCTCCAACTTCCAATCTAGCCAATATTGCCAAGGTACTGCTATAATCGCATCAATTTTATTTAGTACTCTTTGTATAAATTTCATCATAATTGCAGTTATTTAAATGAAATTTTATAATCACCCATCATATACTCAGCCAAGCCCCAATCCATCTCATCATTAATATCCAATGATCTCTCACGTGGCATAACATAAGCCATACATGGTTCTGTGATAATATTACCAGATCGAATAGTTTCTATACGAGAAACATATACTGATCCATTGCGAATATAAAGCTCCGGTAATTCATGCGCGATCATTTTATCTTCTTCATCTTTGAAGTAAGAAATAAGCTGACCTTGTTTGATTAATTTAATTTTACTCGGTTGTAATGCATGATCTAATTTAACTACAGATGCTGCAGATTTTGCTTGATCATTTTCTAGCAATACCTTAATAGTTTGATCAATGTCTATTGCCTGTGTAAAGGAGAACTTACCTGAATGATTACAACTACATCATAATTTTCATTTAGCGATTTTAGAGCATGATGTACAAATTCTAAAGCAAGAGATTTGTCTTGAGAAATTTCTTCTGGTCTTTCTAAGGCTATAACTTCAGAATAATTCTTTGCAATATTCAATATATCGAGATCATCGCTGCTTACGACAATCTTTGAAAGTAACTTTGACTCAATACAAGTTTCTATAGTGTAACGCACCAATTCTTTACCATTTAGCAAACGCTTATTTTTATTTGGCACTCGCTTTGACCCTGCCCTTGCAGGTATGATTCCTAGTATTTTCAATTTTGGGATTGATGAATAATCTGAACTAATTTATCTGCTAAAAACTTTTCTGTCTTTGCAAATGATTCGTAAGTATTACCACCTATATGTGGTGTAATGATCAAATTCGAATTCGATTTTGAATATTTCACCAATTCGGAATTTAGAATATTTGGCTCGCCTTCTAATACATCCAAGGCTGCACCTTTGATTTTATTTGATACTAATGCATCGAGCAAGTCTTTATCGTTTACTATGGCTCCACGACTTGTATTGACTAGGATTGCATTTGTTGCCATTTTAAACAACAAATTTTTATCTATGATACCCTTTGTCGAATCATTTAATGGTATATGAATACTTACAATGTCACAATTCTCAAATAGTGATTCTATGCTATTCAATTTTACACAATATGAATCTGCAATTTTTTCTTCGACATCAAAGTAAAATATATCGCAATCAAAAGCATGAAAATACTTTGCTACAATTTTACCTAATCTACCATATCCAAGTATGCCTACCTTTTTATTAAACAGTTCATTCCCTCGATAAGCATCGCGATTCCAATTTCCTGATTGAACATCCGTTATAGCAGGATGAATTTTTCTTAGCAAGGCGAGAGTTAATGCAATAGTATGCTCTGCTGTTGCTCTCACATTCTTTAAGAAATCAACTTCACCTCTTAAACAAATAATCTGTATTCCCAATTCATTACATAGTTTTTCATCTATATGATCTATACCTGTTACAGGAGTCAACAAATACTTACATTTCGTACTTTTATCCAAAACAGTTGAATCAAGTTTATGTGCCAATCGAAACCAAAAAATATCTACTTGTTTTAAAATTTCTTTTATCGAAATATTTTCTTTAAAATCAAGAATTTCAAATCGATTTTCCAATTCCTGAAAAACCTCATTTGAGAAATCATTTCTTTCAGCAATATATAGTTTTAGCTTTGACAAAAAAATAAAATTTTAATAAGAAATCTTTTTATCAAAAGTAAATTCAGCTTTACTCAAAACATCTGCTATCATAACACCTGATTCTCCGCTCCCATAAATTAAATCGTTGTCATATCTACCATGAAGGATTTGTTTATGTATTGCAGCTTTAATTTCATCTTTATTATAATCGACGTCAATAATATTCTGCCCTCTTTCTCTCCCTCCTTGACGCGAACCAATATTTACTACTGGTACTCCAAGATAAGCGCACTCTCTTACACCAACACTAGAATTTCCAATCAAACATTTGGAATGATAAAGCATTTCCAAAAAATCAGTTGGCTCCATATTCTTAAAAAAATGAATATTTTGAGGATTATGTTTTTCACGAAAACTTCTCATTCCCTTTGATGTACCATCTGCTCCAGCATCCACATTTGGCCAAAACCAAAAAGTTGGAATATTGAGTTGATGGATTGCATGTAATGTCTCTAGTACATGTTTTTTTGAATCCGAATATTCTGTCGTAACAGGATGTTGCATCACGACCAAATATCCATCGTGAATATCGATCATTGAGCCTACACCACCATATTTTTGAAATGGATCAAAACTCAATTGAGACATAGAAATCATTTCTTTCGCAATGTCTATCGAAGGGCAACCAGTATTGATTACTTTCTCTGGATTTTCACCCATTTTAATCACACGATTTCTCGCATCTTCACTAGCTACCAAATGCAAATCCGCCAATTTTGTAATGGCATGCCGCACTTTCTCATCGATGTTTCCTGTAACTTCGCCTCCTTGAATATGTACAAGTGGAATATTCATATAACTCGCGGCAATTGCTGTAGCCATGGTCTCAAATCGATCTGCTACTGTAACTACTGCATCAGGATTTAAACGCTCAAATACTGAGCTCAATTCAAGTATACCCAATCCTGTAGTTTTCGCTTGTGCCGTTAAATTTTCACCTTCTAGGATATTAAATACTTTTGCAGCTACTTTGAATCCATCTTTTTCAATATAATTTATTGCAGTACCATATCTTTCAAGTAACGCAGATGCTGCTATAACCAATTGCAATTCCAACTCTGGGTGAGCATCAATAGCTCTCAATGCAGTTTTGATCCTACTATAAGAAGGCCTTGCAGTAACGACTACACAGATTTTTTTCATGAATTAAATTTCAATATGTTCGAAATTTACAAAATCCCATTGCTTTAAATCTACTCTAGTTTTTTTACCAAGTATTTCTTGATATCTTGAAGCAGGAATCCCCTTGTTGCCTGGTTTTTTTGATTCCAAATCTTGAATAGAAATCATCTCTCCAGCTTGAATATTTTTGTTTACACAAAGTGATTTACCGAACATTGTTTTTAGCTCCTTGTATTTTTCGATATCATTTTTTTCTACTTGAGTTTGTAGTGATTCCCTTATTTGATGAACACCTTTTACTAATGTTTTTATTTCATTTATTTCTAATGAGGCCTTTGCATCTGGACCAAACATTCGTCTATCAAATACTGCGTGAAATTCTAAAATTTCAGCTCCCAAACTAGTCGCAGCTAAACATGCAAAAATATCACCTGAATGATCAGAGAACCCGATTGGTACTTGATATCGATTTTTCAATGCTGTAATCTCACTCAATCCCCATTGTGCAGGAACTGTAGGATATGCTGTGGTGCATTGTAATATTGAATATTCGATATTTTGTTTTTGAAATGAAGTAACTGCTTGATCCAACTCTGCATAATCACTCATTCCTGAAGAAAGTATGGTTGGCTTTTTTGTTTGTGCAATACGATCCAACAAAAGCGTATTGCTCACTTCACCAGATCCTATTTTATACCTCTTGACATTCAATTTTTCTAATAACTCCACAGCAGCTATTGAGAAAGGAGAAGAAATAAATTCTACTCCTTTTTTCTCACAATGTTCTTTGATAACTCCCCATTGTTCACCAGTAAATTCCATGCGTTTCCAATAATCATATCTTGTTTTGTCAACATATGAAAATGGGACCCTGAATTGCTCAAATTCACTACTCTCTGCTGCAGCTATATGTGTTTGAAACTTTACAGCATCAACACCTGTCTCTGCCAATGCATCAATATAAGAATGGAGCAACCCCAAGCTGCCATCATGCGCTTGAGCAATTTCGGCAATGATAAATATATTGTTTTTCATTCCTTATATGATAGGGCTTCGCCGTTCATGTGTCGCAACAACACAGGCAATAGTAACTCAGCGAAAAAATAGCATTCGCAGAGCTTCTATGGTTCATTCCAAGAACTTTAGACGAAGTATAAGCTGTTTGTAACTTATAAACAAGTATAAAAAGCCCTCAAAACTTTTCCAACTGACTTTCAAGCGAAAGCACGATTAAAGTGCAAATTTGATCAAAAAAATGCATATATTAAAAAATTTCTATATGTTTTTCCGATTAATTTACATGAAAATCAATATGATATAAAATTTATATGTAATTTATCTATAATATTAGGCTGAGAGGTATTTGAAAAAGCTAAAGGATCAGTTTGACGTATTTAAACTTGACAATTCTTCTTCAATATCAGAGAGATACACTTGATCAGGCATATGCACATAGGGATCTTTTCTATGATTTTTAGGGTATAATGCTTTTGCTTTTTCAAAGTTTGATTTGGCTAGATCCATTTGATTCTTGGCTTTATAGCAGAGACCTAAGTAATAATAAGTGTCAGGAAAATTTTTATATAGTGGGATTTGGAGAGTGAAGTATTGAAACGCTGAGTCTACATCTTTTTTCATCAAATAGCTTACACCTAAATGCAAGTAGTCATAAGTCCCTACTCCACCACCTTCTTTCATACCTTCCTCAATTGCTAGCCTAATCTCTTCAATAGCTTTATCAAGCTTTCCAAGGTCTCGATAACAAAGTCCCTTCATTATTCGCAAATTATAATCTCCATTTGGATTATAACCTAGATGCCCCGACTTCAAGGAATCCAATCGCTCGAAATCATTCAGTGCCGAAACAACATCATGTATAAATTCATAACTGCACGCAGCTCGATACCCCAAAATATTCATAGGATCAAGCGCAACAGCTTTATCAATCATCAGCTTCCAATTTAAATAATCTCCTCTCTTTAAATATGGCACACTTAATTGCTCCCATGCAGGTGCAAAGCTTGGACATTTTTGTGCAGCCTTTGTATAAAGCTCCATGTTTTTTCTAGAACCCTGTGGATACCTTGACGCTAGACTCCCTGTTTCACAGGCTTCACGGCATGGACTTCCTTCTGGATACATATTACAGTTTCGTTGTGCATCTAGAAATTGAAAACCTAATAAAACAAAAAGGATTAGTATATTTCTCATGGTCTTATAGATTTTATTTCTCCATTAACAATCTTGAATGTGATTCGGAAATAGGAATCCATTATTTCATTTTTATTGGCTCCAACCTTCCATTTGTCTAATTTTTTAACGGCGGTCAATATACTATTTACCAATTCGGTTTCAAATTTCTTTTTTTGCAAACTTTGATCTAGTTCATACACTCTAAATCGATCCGTTTCCCCTTTGCAATTGACTACAAAGCGTATCGTGATAAAACCAGACTCAGATTTATTCTTTCCTTGCTTCATCTGCAAGTTCTTGAGAATATCATTTTCCAATCCTCCATGCTCATCCGAATATGTTGTACCGATGTTGTAATACTGAACAATTTGTGATGGATCACATAAATAAAAATCCTTCCTATCCACTAACGGATCAAAATCAATAT
This sequence comes from Saprospiraceae bacterium, assembly GCA_016722295.1. Classification (GTDB taxonomy): domain Bacteria; phylum Bacteroidota; class Bacteroidia; order Chitinophagales; family Saprospiraceae; genus Vicinibacter. The sequence goes on along the minus strand of JADKGL010000029.1, from coordinate 23,369 downwards.
CGCCAATTTTTTCAGGGAAACTACTCTTTTCACTTGTTTTACAAGAGGCTATTGCGATAATTGAGAAGAATAAAATGAACTGTATTCTATAATTCCTATTCATCTATAACCAACGAAATGGCAAGCTAAAAATTGGAATAATGTTTGGATTTACAATAAATTAACTCGTTGCGTTTTGAAATTATTTTGATTCCAACAATTTAAAAAATTGATCCAATTTTGGCAAGATAATTATTTCAGTCCGGCGATTGATTTTTCTACCTTCATTGCTTGTATTATCAGACTTAGGTACAAATTCAGATCTTCCCCCAGCTGTCATTCTTGATGGGCTTACACCGTATTTTGTCTGTAATAGTCGCACTACAGCAGTTGCTCTCTTTGTACTTAAATCCCAATTGTCCATTACACAATCCGATGAAATGGGCACATTATCTGTATGACCCTCTACTAGAATATCCAATTCAGAATGATCATTGACTACTTTTGCAATTTTTTCCAACACAGAATTTGCCTGTTCTTGAATCACCGCACTACCCGATTTATAAAGCATTTTATCCGATAAGGAGATGTAAACTACCCCCTTTTTAACTTCGATATTTATGTCTTCACTAGACACATCGGATAACGATCGTTTCAAATTCATAACAAGCGCTAAGTTTACAGAGTCTTTGCGTTGGATATTATTCGTCATAGTAGAGATTTGTCGATCTTTTTCATTTATGGCATCGAGGGACCTTTTAATATTTTCAGCACCGGTAACACTTACCACAGATAAATCTGAAAGTCTATCCAATAAATTTGTATTCGTTCTCTTTAAAAATTCTAATTGCTCTTCAAGAGATTTAATCTTGCCGTCTTTTGATGAATTGGAATTTTCAATATTTCCTAATTTCGTATTATAATCAACTAAAAGACTTTTCTTCTCTTCTTCACAATCGATTTGATTTTGCTTACACCTTTCTAAAGCAGTTTTATAGTCTTCAAGTTCTGACTTTACAGATTTAAATTTCTTTGAAGATACACATGATAATGTAAAAATAGAGAGAATCAGCAGTGAATAAATTGCTTTCATATAAAAATATTTTGTACAAAATTAAAGCGAATAAAATAATCTAACTCATAAGTGCAATTGAATCTTTTAAAAAGATTTAACTTTACAAAAAAATTAACAAATCTTGAAAAAAAATCCACTTAATGTCTACGGTAAGCCAATAGAGCCATGCAGTCATGATCCATTAACTGGATTTTATAGAGATGGATGCTGCACAACTGGATCAGAAGATGTGGGAATGCATACAGTATGTATTGTTGCTGATGACGAATTCTTAGAATTTTCAAAAAAAAGAGGCAATGACTTATCCACACCTCATCCTGAATACATGTTTCCAGGAGTTCAAAATAATCAAAAGTGGTGTTTGTGTGCACTTCGCTGGAAAGAGGCTTACGATGCAGGTTTTGCACCAAATGTAATTTTGGAAGCTACAAATCAGGACGTATTAAATTATATCCCGTTTGAAATATTACTTGAATTTAAGCATATCACAAAATGATAATTTTGTGATTAATCGTCCAATTCTTTCGAATAGAAGTATTTTTTGATAATTGCTTCTGCCCATTTTCTGCCTCCTAATCCGAAAGAAATAGCAAAAGCCAAACCAACAGAACCAAAGAAAATACTTACGATATTTGATATGATGCCCTCACCAATCCCTATTTGTGTTAATGCTATAGCAATGGTAAAAAATGAGATGGAATAAAATACTAGCTTTCCAACCAAATCAGGATTCTCAAAATTATTTTCTTCGAGACTACTTACGACAAGACTACTTATAAATTCAGCAAGGTAAAATCCCAAAATAATTACGACGCAGGAAATCAATAAATTTGGAATAAAAAGAATCAACTGATTCAGCAAATCAGATACGATTTGAAAGCCTAGAGAATTAAAAAAATTAACTAGAACGATTAAAATTATAGCCCAAAAACATATTGATGATAGAATTCCAGAAAATCCCTTTTTTAGTCCTCTCTTCTCCAAGAATCGATGGACTCCTGATTTTCTAGCAAGATTATCAATACCAAATGCATGACTTAAGCGCAAGACTATCCATTGTACTATTTTGGCGATTACCCAGCCAACGATTAAGATCAAACAGGCATTGATCAATTGTGGGATAAAGAACCCCATAGAACCTACAGAATTTTGTACTGAACTGACTATTTCGTCCCAGATATTCATGAGATTTTTTTAATGATTCATCAAATGTAATCACTTTGATTTAGCAAACCTACAAAATTTACATTTCAATCCAATTTTTATTTAATATATATTAGAAATTAGATAAAATTTAGACTATTAGCTTATATCCAAATCTTCTGTAATCTTGCGTATCACTTTGAATTCGCCAAGAAAAACTCGAGCTACTACTCTAAATATTGTATAAAATGGAATAGCAACGACCATCCCTATAACACCACCAATTCGAGCGCCAAGCATGATTACTATAAAAATCTCTAAAGGATGAGCCTGCACTCGTTTGGAAAAAATATACGGTTGTATGATAAAATCATCTAGTACTTTAACTACTGCAAAAATGATCAACACATTGACCATTAATGGAATCGTCTGATTGTAAAAATTCATTTCCAAATTGGATGAAATGGTCACTAGACAAGCGAATGCAGCACCAATTACTGGACCCAAATATGGTATTATATTCATTATTGCATAAAAAAAACTAATCAACAGTGCACTTTTAATACCTAATAAACTGAGAAGTATATATGATATCCCCATTAATAATGACATCTGTATTGCAATTCCACCAAAATATTTTGTCAATAAATTGCTGATATCATCTATCACATCACGAACTTGTGCTTCAGCTTTAGTTGGCACTGCTGCTACAATAATTTCAGTAAATAAATCTCTCTCCTTCAAAAAGAAAAATGAAATAAAAACAATGGAAAAAATACCTATAACAATATGACCTGCTTGACTCAAAAGGCTACCAAAAAATGCTGATATATAACTTGGATCAAAAAAACCACCCAAAAAATTCTTAACTTGATCCGCCGCACTCGGCCCCGGCTCCAAACCCAACGTACGCAACCATACATTAATTTTATCAATTGGTTCTTGCAATGCTAATGAAATGGCATTAAAATCAACTTTCGATAAAATGACTGCCTGTTTAATTATAACGGGCACAAAAAGATATAAAAGTGAACCTACGATTCCAAAAAGTATAACTATAGTAAGCAATGCTGCAATGGACTTTCCAGCATCAAATCTCATAAGTTTTAATTTTAATAATAAAAAACTCATGATTGGCTGCCCGACCATACTAATAACCCAACTAATAAGCACATAACTTACAACTTCGGCAAAAAAACCAAGTACGAAAAACAATACTACAATAAGTAAAATCCCTATAATATAGCGACCATACTTTTGCCAATACATTGGGTTCAAATTATTTAACTTAGCATTAATTCTTCCTGATATATAGGAGTAATCCAATCATGCGTATCTTTGATTCTGCCCTTGCGAATTCCATTAATATTAGATTTTAATTCTTTTGATAATGTAGTTTTATCCATATCCAAAAGAATATCTTTCCCTTTATACCCTATACGCTGAACATTTGCAATAACTGCTGCTGTTCCTGCGCCAAACACTTCATTCAATTTTCCATTAGAAGCTGCGGTTGCAATTTCTTCCATCGACACTGGTCTTTCTTCAACAGTATAACCCTTTTCTTTCAACAATGTGATAATGGTATCTCTTGTCAATCCACGCAAAATAGTTCCACTTAAATTTGGAGTTAATACTACATTATCCAACACAAAAAAGATATTCATCGTACCAACTTCTTGGACATATTTAAACTCCTTTGCATCCATCCACATGACTTGATCATAACCTTTCTCTTTCGCAAGTTTAGTTGGATACAAACTACCTCCATAATTTCCAGCAGCTTTAGCTTCACCAACACCACCTTCAGCAGCTCGGACAAAATGTTCTTCTACTAAAAGTGCAATCGGTTTATTATAGTATGGCCCTGAAGGCAATGTCATTACCATGAATTTGAACGTATCTGATGATCTTACTCCTACAAATTCATCAGTAGCCATCATGACTGGTCTAAGATAAAGTGCAGAATCCTCCTCTAGAGGTATCCACTTCCTATCTAATGAGACTAATTGTTTAATTGATTCAACATATAAGTCCTCTGGAATTTCAGGCATACACATTCTTCTAGCGGATGTGTTAAAACGCTTTGCATGATCTTTAGCTCGGAACAACAAAGGCACTCCTTCGTCGCTTATTGATGCTTTCATCCCCTCAAATATTGCTTGACCATAATGCCATGCCATAGTTGCTGGATGAAGGGGCAATTTCTCTAAAGGTCGAATTGAAAAATCTTTCCAATGTGTTCCATCAAAATCAGCGGTAAAAATATGGTCTGCGAAGACTTTCCCGAAAGGAATATTATTAAAGTCTACTTCAGAAATTCGAGAATGTGAGGTTACTTTTGTAGAGAATTTGTACTCCATAACAATTGGATTTGTAACAAAGGTAAGTTTTTAATTAAAATTACATACCTTTCGACTAAGAATATGTTTAACAATGTAAAATAAATAAAAGTTGGAGCGATATTACAGCAAAAATATTCAATATGAAATCGAACAAAGCGTAAAATTAGATTTTACAAAATTCGATACCCAAATTCTTGTCCACGAGAAAATAGACGCCTCCGAAACAAGTAAATCATTTATTTTCAATGTCTTAAAGGCTGTAAAATTACAAGTAGAGCTTAACTGCAACTATTATGTAATTAAAGAAAATGTGGATTATAAACTTACACCCGGAGAATCTTTGTATAAAGTATTATGTTTTGGGATTCAACCCGAGCAAATTGGATTTCAAATTGACCACAAAAAAAATATTGTAATCCAGACATCAGAATTTAGTTTGATTTTTGGTGAATTTCCTGAAGAGTATAAATCAGAACAAAATAAAAGATTACTTTGGGAATCTTTAAAGCTACTTTTTACATAAAAAACTGAATAAATGGAGCTCATATTTGCAAGTCACAATGAACATAAAGCCTTAGAAATTGAGAAAATTTTAAATGAAAAAATTAAGATAAAAAGTTTAACAGAAATTGGATGGAAAGAGGAAATAGAAGAAACAGGGAGCACCATTGAAGCCAATGCGATACTAAAAGCAAAAGCAATCTATGATAGTCTTCTTCAAGACTGTTTTGCTGAAGACACAGGTCTTGAAGTTGAAGCTCTCAATAATGCTCCAGGAGTACACACAGCTAGGTATGCAGGTGAACAAAAAAACACTGAAGACAATATAAATTTATTGCTTAAAAATCTGACTGATTCTGAAAATAGAAACGCCCAATTTCGTACCGTTATCTGTTTAATCTTAGAAGGACAACAATACTTGTTTGAGGGAAAATTAATTGGAAAAATAGCCACTACAAAAAAAGGCGAACATGGATTTGGTTACGATCCTATATTTATACCTAATGAGTACTCTTCAAGCCTTGCAGAACTTGGTGAAGAAATAAAAAATAAAATCAGCCACAGAAAAAAAGCAATCAGCAAAATGGTTGATTTTTTAGAACAGCGAAAATTCAACAAATAAATACTCCTGTATCCAAACAACCATAGGGATTATAATTGCCTGCTATTATATAATACAAAATTATATCTTTAAAAAGACAGAATATTTAAAATATCCAGTTAATTTTACATTGAATTCAGTATTCATCATGAACGGACAAAAATTAGCTCTATTCTTTTTCTTCAGCTTCTATGTTTATGCAATTAATGCTCAAGAAATTTGTACAAATTCAATTGATGATGATGCAGATGGATTGATTGATCTAAATGATCCAGATTGTAAATGTAATGGAATTACGGATCAAATATTTGTGCCGTCTTCCTTAATACCAAATCCATCATTTGAAGATTATAATTGCTGCCCGACAGGTATTGGCCAATTAAGTTGTGCAAAAAATTGGATTCAGGCATCTATAGCAACATCTGATTATTATCATACTTGCGGAAATTTTACAAGGGATCCTCGACGTGGCGCCCCACCTCTACCACTCCCTGCCGGTAATGGGTATATTGGAATCTTAGATTTACAACAAAGTACTGTCAGTAACACTACCTATAAAGAATATGTTGGCGCATGCCTTAATAAACCTATGCAATCAGGAAAAGACTATACCTTATCTTTTTGGGTAGGGTTTGGTACTGCGGGAGATACCTGGGGTCCTAGAATATCTACCACACTGGCTATTTTTGGAACACTAAATTGTTCAAATCTACCATTTGGATTACCTAATGGTCAACTTTGTCCTACAGCTTATCCAAATTGGTTTGAAATCAAAAGAGTAAACGCTACGGGTGTTAACAAATGGACTAAAGTAACGACTACTTTTAGACCCCTAGGCAATTTTTCTGCAATTGTAATTGGGCCACAATGTGCAAGAGCTGATGGAAATTATTACTTTTTTATCGATGAATTGATCCTTGAAGAATCAACCAAATTTGACTCGATTCAATTAAGTCTCAGTGGAAAACCATGTGACGATGACATTGAGTTGTTTGCTCAAACTATAGCTTTTCCACATATTACTTATCAATGGTTTCTGAATGGGATAGCGATACCCGGCGCTACAACTCCAAATTTTAAAATTCCAAATCGCCAAGAAGGAAACTATGTGTTACGAGCTTTTGATGGTAATAATTGTGAATTAAGCAATGTATACAAATACACTAGAGATACATTTACTACAAGTGTAGTGAAAGAAATTTGCGAAGGTGATTTTGTTCGGATTGGTGGAAATTCAATTACTCAATCTGGAAAATATAATTTCCAATTGAAATCAATTCTTGGATGTGATAGTATCGTCGATCTAGATTTGACTGTAAGGAACAAATATGCTACCACAATAGACACGACCGTTTGTGAAGGAACTCTGTTTAGTATTAATGGAAAGAATTATAATCAAAGTGGAACTTATTTTATTCCACTAAAATCAATACATAACTGTGATAGTAATATTTTCCTAACATTAAATGTAGTAAATATTTTATATTCAACATTTGACACATTCCTTTGTAAAGGAAATTCTATTTTGATAAATAATGTAAAATATGACACATCAGGGCAATACACTTGGCAAGGAATTTCTATTGGAAATTGCGACAGTATCGTAAATATAAACATAAAAGAATATCCAATAAAAAATGATAGTTTCAAACTAAATTTTTGCATGGGAGATACCGTACAATTAGGCAATAAAAAATTTCATACTCAAGGTGATTTTTCATTCTTAGAAAAAAGTATTTACTCATGTGATAGCTTTGTTTTTGTCAAAGTTGATTTATTGAATAAGTCGTTTTTACAAATTGATACCACTATTTGCGAAGGCGAATTCGTTACATTCAATAACCAACAATTTACAACCTCTGGAAAGTACAAAATCAATCTAAAAAATCAAGCACAATGTGATAGCATCGTAGATATCCAACTTCAAGTAAATCAAAATACAGAGTATATCATAGATACCATTATTTGCAAAGGAAATAAACTAACCATCAATGGTACCGACTATAGAACTCAAGGAAGACACATACAGAAATATTCAAATGCATTACAATGCGACAGCAATTTAATTATCAATATTACTGAACATAATATCTATAATTTGAATATCGATACAAGCATTTGCGATCGCATTCCAATTAGCATAAACAATCAAACATATAATAAAGCAGGCTTATACAATATCAATCTTGTCACGCAATTCGGTTGTGATAGTTTGATTGAGCTGAACATTCAAGAAGGCTTTTCTTCTTTTCGCAACATTGACACCTTGATTTGTGAAGGTGATTTTATTCCATTTGGAAATGATCGATTAAGTGCCACGGGAAGATACACTAAACAATTTCAAAACATAAGCAAATGTGATAGCACAATAAGCTATAATCTTACTGTGTTATCTCCAAAACGAACGACTATTGATACTACTATCTGTTTCAAAGATACTATATCATTACGCAATCAAAATTATTTCACAAAAGGTAATTATTTGTCACAATTTAAATCTTACCAACAATGTGATAGTATTGTCTCCATCAATGTAAATGTCAGACCTGAGATAACAGCTAATGCTCAAATACAACAAATCAGATGCAATGGAGACAACAATGGAATTATCCAAATCTCAAGCAATCAATCAAATCAAAAATTCATTTGGTCCAATGGAGATCAATCTACTAAATTATCAAATTTGAAAGCAGGAGATTACAAGGTGACAATTACCGATGAAGCTTCATGCCAAAATATTTTTACTTATACCATTATTGAACCAAAAGCACTTCAGTTAGACTACTTCACAGAAGACGCTAATTGTAGAAGAAATGGCACTGGCATACTTACGATCGAATCGATATCGGGTGGAACAAAACCATTATCGTTAAAATTGAATAATAGACAGTTGGAAGTAGACACTCAAACACTCATCATCACTCCAACTACATATGAGCTTTTGCTTGAAGATACATTTGGATGCACACTCATCAAAACTATAGAAATTAAAGAACCTGTTCGGGGAACTATTGATATTAGAGAAGATTCTTTATTTTTAATTGTAGGAGATTCTTTTGAAATCAAAATAGAACTTGCTGATATCGAAAAAATTGATACATTGATTTGGACAGGAAATGGTATTTTTTCTTGTCAAAATTGCTTACGAACAAGTTTTATTCCTTTACAAGATAATACACGTGTCGAAGTTACTTTAATCGATGAAAATGGATGTTTGTATAAAGATTTTGTCATATTCAGAATCAAACAAAATGTACATGTCCCGAATGTATTTTCACCAAATGGAGACCGCATAAATGATTATTTCTATTTAGTTTCAGATTCAAGCGTTGAAATTATTGATGAATTAAGAATTTATGATCGTTGGGGTGAAGAAATTTATCGCGCCAATAATATTTTGCCAAACACTGAGATTGGAGCATGGGACGGAACTTTTAGGAATGAACTAGTGATGCCAGGAGTCTATGTCTATATGATCAATTATCACAATAAAATAGGAAATCATTTTTCTTTAGTGGGTGATATTACTGTATTGAGATAAGTAAAATTTTTCTATTTCCTAATAGCTTCTACCGGATCCATTCGAGATGCTTTTAGTGCTGGAAAAATACCTGCGATCAAACCAATAAAAATCGATAGAATCAATCCAACAAGAATATTAAAAACAGACATTTCAATTTCGAATGATACAGCTTTGCTAACTCCAAGCAAGATTATCCAAACTAAAAATACTCCTATCAAACCTCCAAATATGCAAAGTATGACAGCTTCAATCAAATACTCTAATAATATATACTGACGCTTGGCCCCTATAGCCATTTTAATACCGATAAGCGGAGTTCTCTCTTTTACTGATACAAACATAATATTCGCAACTCCAACGGCTCCCACTAACATTGAAAAAGATCCTATAAAAATTCCAGCCAAATTAAGCATCCCAAAAACACTTGATACAATATTGGTCAAAATACTAATCTTATTAATAGAAAAATTATCTTCATCTTTTGGCCGCAATGACCTAACTGGTCGAAGTATACTTGCCAATTCATACTTTAACTCATCGATATCAACTCCAGATTTTGACTTAACACTCATTAATGTACCCACATTAGACCCTTGTCCAACATTGACAATTTTTTTTGCATTATTCCAAACAACAAAAATAGCCTCATCATAAGGCATTACATTAATTAATGATTCGCCTTCAGGAGCTAATACACCAATCACTTTATAATATTGCCCATATACTTTAACTTCTTTACCAATACCATCATCTTTTGGAAATAATGCTTTCGCAAGTGAATTCCCAATCACTACAACATTAGCTCCTGTTTGAAAGTCAGAGTTAGAAAAATATCTACCCTCTTCGCAATCAAATTTCACAACTTTATTATAATCCTCTGTAATTCCAGCCATATAGGAGCCTTCTACATAAGTCGTTCTTGCTTTCACAGTTTTCCCAGGCATGAAGACCATAAGAGAAGCCGCTTCCATCAGTTTAGACTTGTGTTGAATCGCTTCAAAATCTTCCATACTTGGATTTGGTCTATTTATATATTTCCAATAATTTGTACCAGGCTCCTCGGACCATGACCATTTATCCACATAGAGGACATCATTACCTAATTTTTCAAAACTTTGGATTATGTTCTTTTCTAGTGAATCAACAGCAGACATTACTGCTATAATACAAAAAATACCAATGGAAATACCCAACAAAGTTAAAAAGCTTCTAAGCTTGTTGCTAGTCAACTGGTGACGAGCTTGCCTAAAACAATCCTGTACGATTTGGAAAATGACCATATTCTTATTTTCAAAGTAAAAATAGAGCTGCTTTGTTGAAATAAATTGATTTTTCGACAATATTATGTATTATTCTGTCCAAAGACATACTATTCTTTGCTAAAAGACGTATGATTAGTTTCAATAATTTGAACAAATCCTTGACAAAGGCATTCTAATAATGCTATTTTTGCGCAAAAAATATAAAATACAAACGAGAAAATGCGATCAAAACTATCACAATTTTCATATAATTTACCTAAAAATCTTATTGCACAATATCCAGCTCCTGACAGGGCTGACTCCAGATTGATGGTTATCCATCGAGATACAGGCAAAATCGAACATAAAGTCTTTAAAGATCTTTTGGAATATATGAATGAAGACGATGTTGTTGTATTGAACAACACGAAAGTCTTTCCAGCCAGAATGTATGGTCGAAAAGAGAAGACAGGTGCCAAAATCGAAGTTTTCCTTTTGAGAGAATTGAATAAGTCAGTGCGTCTTTGGGATGTGCTTGTTGACCCAGCTCGAAAAATAAGAGTTGGAAACAAATTATACTTTTTTGATAAAAATGGAAAAGAAATCCTTGTTGCTGAAGTTGTAGACAATACAACGTCAAGGGGACGTACGATCAGATTCTTACATGATGGCGACGATGCTTCATTTCAAGCAATATTAAAGACATTGGGTCAAATGCCTTTGCCGAAATATATCACTCGTAATAATGAAGCAAGTGACGAAGACCGTTACCAGACGATTTATGCCAAAGAGATAGGTGCTGTGGCTGCTCCAACAGCTGGTCTGCACATGAGTAGAGAACTGTATAAAATGCTTCAAATCAAAGGTGTCGAACTTACTGAAATCACTTTGCATGTGGGCTTAGGTACATTCAGAACAATAGATGTAGAAGATCTTTCTAAACATAAAATGGAAGCAGAATATTACCGTATCGACGAATCAACAGCAGAAATAGTGAATAAAGCAAAAAAAGCGAATAAGAACGTTTTAGCTGTCGGTACAACATCGATGAGAGCATTGGAATCATCTGTCACTGCTTCACAAATGCTTAAACCAGCTGAAGGATGGTCTAATTTATTTATATTTCCTCCTTATGATTTTAGAATAGCAAATCGTTTGGTGACAAACTTTCACTTACCAAAATCAAGTTTACTTATATTAGCTTCCGCATTTGCAGGCCATGAAATCCTTCAAGATGCGTATGAACTGGCGATCAAAGAAAAATACAGATTCTATAGTTACGGAGACGCCATGCTCATTTTATAAAAAGATTTATTTTTGGGAACTTTTTAATCAAATTTTGATTAGAATGTATAATAAAACAATATAATTTAAGAATATGTATTGGACGTTAGAATTAGCGCATCATTTGGAAGAAGCTCCTTGGCCAGCTACTAGAGATGAATTGATCGATTATGGTATCCGTTCAGGAGTGCCTATCGAAGTAATTGAAAATCTTCAAGAGTTGGAAGACGACGAGGAGATCTACGAAAGTATGGAAGACATTTGGCCTGATTATCCGAGAAAAGATGATTTTCTTTTTAATGAAGATGAATTTTAAGATAAATTTGCTCAACCAAATCATACGATCCCAAGTAAAATAGACTTGGGATTTTTTTTTATGGAAAAAAAATATCAAATCGCAATTGATGGATTTTCATCCTGTGGGAAATCAACCTTAGCTAAAGCCTTGGCTAAGGAACTTAGATTTTTGTTTGTAGACTCTGGTGCAATGTATCGTGCAGTTGCATTATACTGCATCAATCACAATGTAAAAATTGAAGATAGCGATCAATTAAATTCAATCTTACTGGATATAAACATACAATTCAAACAGGAACAAGACACGTTGCAAATCTACCTCAACGAAGAAAATGTTACAGAAGCTATACGAGATCTAAAAGTGGCTAGTCAAGTGAGTGAAGTTGCAGCAATTTCATCTGTGCGAAAAAAACTAGTGGCACAGCAGCAGAAAATGGCAGAATCAAACTCACTTGTGATGGATGGACGAGATATTGGAACAGTTGTGTTCCCTAATGCATCGATCAAGTTTTTCATCACAGCAGATCCATTGATAAGAGCTCAACGCAGATATAATGAATTGAGAGCAAAGGGAAATCCTTCGATTGATTTTAATTTAGTGGTGGAGAATCTACGTCACAGAGATAGGATCGACTCCACACGAGACGATAGCCCATTGCGCAAAGCAGATGACGCTATCGAAATAGACAACTCAACGCTCAGCGAAAAAGAACAATTGCAAGTAGCGTTAACACATTTATACAATAAATTTCCTGAATTAAAAAACTGATTTTAACTCTAGTGTAAAAGGATTCATTATATTTACATACAAAAAATGAATCATGTCAAAATTCAGTCTCGCCATTTCCACATTTAGAACTCCATTTTCTAAGAATAAGTGGCTTTGGACATTTATTGGGATTTTCTCACTCGTTTGGACAAATTCTCTAGTAGGCACGTCAAATATTAGTAACTGGATTTTAGAGAATATACTTACATTTTTATGCATTGGATTTTTGATTTTTTCAATTCGAAAATTCCAATTTAGTGATCTCAGCTATCTATTGATCTGTGTATATTTATGCCTACATGTCTATGGTTCGAAATATACTTATGCTGAAAATCCATTTGGGTTTTGGTTGAAAGATCTCTTAGAGTCAGATCGCAATCATTATGATCGCATAGTACACTTTAGTTTTGGATTTCTCCTCGCCTATCCTATGCGAGAAATGTTTTTAAAATGGCTGGGCTATCCTGCACTAGTTGCATGGTTGTTGCCTATTGAGATTACACTGTCCATCTCAGCATTTTATGAGCTGATTGAATGGTCTGTTGCTGATATCTTTTTTACAGAACTGGGTGATGCTTATCTTGGCACACAAGGAGATATTTGGGATGCACAGAAAGATATATTCTTAGCATTTAGTGGAGCAATTATTGCGACAACTATTGTGTCTGTGATTAAGCGAATATTTGATGTGAGGTAATAAATGAATGACCTAGAGAAATTTATGAAGACAAGGTGCAAACCGGAGACGTATTGGGTCACTACATCGAGGATTTGTAACGAAGTATTGGCGAATTTATACCATAATATTGACTAGGGTGTATTTCACTTTGCAGCATAAAGTCTTTACTTTATATCTAGAATAATAGAAAGTATGAATTTCCCTACTGAAAATTGTATGAACTAACCATTTTCCATCATTGTATGTCCAATATTCCACATTATTAATTCGTTTCAGCTGAAAATCTACTGTGGAAATATTGAAAACTTGTGCATTTCAAGAAAATACAAAATGATTTATAATCATCTTTACTGCATACATATTAAACTTTAATATCAACAATTATTGCTATTAGTTGATGGATAAATATGAAATTGATTATTACCAATTTCTTCTCGAAATAGAAACCCTATTCCCTTCTTTGCGGTCAACTTGAATTCCAAATTTATCTCGAAACTTCAACTGAAACTCTTTAAAAGTTCTACATCCTAAGAAATCCCTGCAAGAAGAGCTAAAACTATAGAGATAATCTGGATCGTTCATGTAATAATCAAAAATAGCATAAATTTTCAACATTTTATTCTGCCTTTTAAATGAACTTCTAATAGCTTCAAAATCATAATGGTTTCCCCACATGAATATAAGAGGATGAAATCGAATTGTATCTCTTCCAATATTCTTTTTTTGCTCCTCATAATTTGCTAATGTAAATTCAGTAAAATGCTTCCTTTGTGTACTTTTGATGAACCTAATGGTATCAACTACTTTCATTGACCATATTTCAGCAGGCATGTAAGTATACTCAAAATTGTGATGATATTTATTTTTTAACTGTTCAACCAGTTTATCAAAAACAATTTCTCGATTATAACAATTACACACTTCAAATTCGATATAATTGCAATGTGAATAATCATTCAATTGCATTTCATTGGAATAATTATAAGGTAAACTATGAAGCACTTCAATAAGTCCAATATCATCACATCCTCTATATAGAAAATTACCAGCATCTTTTAGTTCCAATATATTTTCTTCAACCATATCGGGATATTGAACTTTTATTTTACAATCATTAATAATTCTTATTTTGGTTGAAGCACATGAAACCATGAAACAACATAATATAGTTTTAAAAAATAGTTTTAAGCCATTCATACATTTATTTATAAATTCTCTTCACATTATGTGGATAATAATAAGGGTCTACCATAAAATCAGAGCTCCAAAATTTATCATTTACTCTTGACTTATCTGAATCATCAAGATAAAAAAGAATAATTTCAGACGTTGAGATACTAACTATGATATCGATTCCTGCGTAATCGAATAAAACATTTCTTAAAAGCTCTAAATCATACTGTATTCGATCTGGAATATAAAAAAATAAATAATTTTCAAAATCCATTCCCAAGCCTTTATAATCCCACTTTCGAATTCCATCTAGTAAAGAGCGACTTTCTGATAAATCTATATAATATCTATTTTTATCACCCATGGAAATTAAATTACCTGTAATATTATCCCAATATTTTATAGAATTCCTAGATGAAAAATGCTGCGGATATCCATGAACATCACTTCCATTCTTTACATAATCAAAATAGATTCCACAATTAAATAATTTTTGCGAGTCCACAACAACAACTGTCCAAGTTTCAGTTGTATCAATGACTGTTTTAAATTTTAGACGCGATTCATTATAAACATGGTCCATAATTTTACGATGCAATAACTCCTGACTGCAAGATTTCGAAACCACTTTGAACCCATATGAGTAGAAACTATTTGGCACATTGTGAAATAATCTAAATCTTCCTGGCATATTCAATCTTTCATCCAAATACTCAATTAAGGGAACTTCTATAACTTCAAAACCATCTTTAATGTAACTTTTTTTACTTTCAAAATCAAAGTCAAAAGTTATGTCAAATCGACAATCTTCCAAATCTTTAATTGCAATCTGTGAACCTAATCTATTGATCATTATTAGACATAAAAAGACTATTTTTATTATATTAAACATTTGTAAAAGTTTAAAATAAGGAATCAGCATCTGATCAAAAGAATTAAAAAATTAAATGATTTATTATGGACAGCATATTTCTAAAATTCAAGAGACCTTCTAAAAATTCCATTTTTCATATTTACTCTATCCTTTTTCTCAAATACTGCTAAAAACCACATCTCTTGAATTCTCCCCATAAATATAAACCTTTTTTTCAATATGTCATTATATGTATGTTCAATTTAAATTAAATCTCTTTGGCTAAAGTTACTCCATATCAACAAGAGGATATTTCCAAAAAATCGCAAGTTGCTGCAATGTTTGACAACATCGCAGGGAAATATGATTTTTTGAATCGATTCCTTTCACTGGGAATTGATCAATATTGGAGAAAAAAGACCTTGCAAGAATTGTGCGCTGGTCGAGACAACGCCAAGGTATTGGACATCGCTACAGGCACTGGAGATCTAGCCATCATGCTTTCATCAAAAGATCCCAAAGTCAAAATAATTGGTGCAGATATCTCGGAAAAAATGCTTGAGATCGGCCGCCAAAAAATACAGAAGGCAAAACTCGAAGCACAAATTGAATTCGTAAAAGCGGATTCAGAAGCATTGCCTTTCCAAGATGAACAGTTTGATGGTGTAATGGTCGCATTTGGAGTGCGAAATTATGAAGATCTGCTGCAAGGCTTGACTGAGATGAAGCGAGTGCTTAAACCGGGAGGAAAAATGGTCGTTTTAGAATTTTCAAGACCGCGAATTTTCCAATTAAACAAATATTTCAATTTTATTTTCGTTTCATATTACCTTTGATTGGCAAAGTCGTATCGAAAGACCAAAGAGCCTATAGCTATTTGTTTGAATCAGTACAGCACTTTCCAGACTTTGAACAATTTGAAGCTATTTTAAAACAAATTGGTATGCAAAAAACAAAGCATACTCCATTGACTTTCGGCATATGCAATATTTATTCAGGGCTAAAATAATCATCGGTTTACTCTTCTTTTTTTGCCTATCAGGCATCGCACAGAATACTTCCAGAAGTATTAACTACTATGGATTTAAGAAGAAATCACATTATTTTGGTTTAACTTTAGCTTATAATAATTCTGGTTTTAAGATAGAGCATTCTAAACGGTTTATTAATAATGTAAACTATCGAATCAATGATGGTGTAAGTAGTCCAGGACTTACTTTAGGCATGATAACCAATTTCAAAATAGGGCAATACTTTGATTACCGAATTCTTCCATCGATTGCTTTAGTTTACAGAAAATTAAGCTACCAACCATTAGATAATTCTCCTGCGAAAGTAGATCTCATAGAATCTGTGTTTGGTGAATTACCCATGATGATTCGCTTTACTTCAGATCCCTATCATGACAAAAAATTCTATGTGGCTACTGGAGTAAAATATTCCTATGATTTTGCCTCAAATAGTCGTTCTGATCAAGATCGGTTCAAGATCGTTCGTATTTCACCACATGATTTTCAATATGAAATTGGAGCAGGTATACAGTTTTATCTGCCATTTTTCATTTTTTCACCTGAAATCAAATATTCACATGGTCTAGGTAATCTATTGATCTATGATGGAAAAATTCCAGAATCTACGATCATTGAAAAGCTGTATTCCAAATCGCTGACTATTTCATTCCACTTCGAAGGATAATTGCTCTATTTTTCATATAAATACACATTAAAAATTTAAATAATGTGTTTTAATTTCATACCGATCATCTCAAATCCTATGCAAAAACTAGCTACAGTCGTTAATAAAAAGCTATTGCAGCGTGAGCTGTAAAGAAAAACACAAGAAAATGATAGTTTTGCAGTTCATTTAAAGTGTAAAACATGGGATTACAATGTGGTATAGTCGGATTACCCAATGTAGGTAAGTCAACCTTATTCAATGCATTAACTTCTGGTGCTTTAGCTGCCAATTATCCATTTGCAACTAAAGATCCCAACATAGGCGTCATCACTGTACCAGATGATCGTTTGGGTGAATTAACTAGTCTTGTTACTCCACAAAAAACTATCCCCACTACAGTTGACATCGTAGATATCGCAGGCTTGATCAAGGGTGCATCTCAAGGTGAAGGTCTTGGAAACCAATTCCTAGCAAATATCAGAGAGGTTGATGCCATAATCCATGTCGTTAGAGCATTTGACAATGATAATGTAATCCATGTCGACGGCTCAATTGATCCGGTGCGCGATAAAGAAATCGTAGATACAGAACTAATCTTAAAGGATATAGATACCATGTCGCGACGTATCGATCGAATGCGTAAACAAACCAAAAGTGGCGATCGTGAGGCACTACGGGAATTGGATCTCGGAGATAAATTATTAGCTCATTTAGAAGCAGGTAATCCAGCTAGAAGTTTTATACAAGATGAAGAGACTGAATTGTTTGTTAAAACAAGTATGTTGATTTCTGGAAAACCAGTGCTTTATGTTTGTAATGTCGATGAAGCCTCTGTTCATAAAGGCAATGCTCATACAGAACGATTTATAAAATCAATCACAGCTGAAAATGCTGAAGTGATCCTAATCTGTGCAGGAATTGAAGCAGAAATATCAGAATTACCAGAAGAAGAAAGAGAGTCCTTTTTTAAGGAAATGGGACTTACAGAGCCTGGTACTTATAAAGTGACAAGATCTGCATATCGCTTACTGGAATTGATCACTTATTTTACAGCAGGTGAAAAAGAAGTAAGAGCTTGGACGATACGCAAAGGTTGGAAGGCTCCCCAAGCTGCAAGTGTTATTCACACAGATTTTGAAAAAGGCTTCATTAGAGCAGAAGTGATCCATTACGAAGACTATATCAAATTCAAATCTGAATCTGCCTGTCGTTCAGCAGGCAAACTTTCTACTGAAGGTAAAGAATACATCGTTCAAGACGGAGACGTTATGCACTTCCTTTTCAATGTATAAATATTACCTCGCTTACAAACCTTTCGATGTGTTATGTCAGTTCACCAAAGAAAAAGATGATGACCGCACATTACAGGAATTAAAAATTGCAGACAAAGATGTCTACTCTGTTGGCAGATTGGATAAAGATAGCGAAGGCATGTTGCTATTGACGAATGACAATAAACTCAAAAATGCGATTACCCATGCTGAAAATAAGATCTATAAAAGTTATTATTGTCAAGTAGAGGGTCTAATTAGTACAAAAGCAATTAGCCAACTTCAAAATCCACTTACCATCAAAATTAATGGCTCAAACTATACTACTAAACCTGCCAAGGTCAGACCATTGGAGAACGTAGAAAATCTTCCAGACCGCAATCCTCCTATTCGCCATCGAGAATCAATACCAACATCTTGGATTGAAATTAAAATCTGCGAAGGAAAAAATCGTCAAGTTAGGAAAATGTTGGCAACAGTAGGATTTCCAGTTTTGCGATTGATCCGTGTCGGTATTGGCAATCTTAAATTGCAATTTCCTATAGATTTTAAAGTAAAAAGCATAGGTAAAAAAGAGCTGGATTTAATTTTTTGAAAAGCAATAAAACTATCCATCTAGTTATGAAATTTAAAAATCAATAGTTATCAATATTTCTATCAACAACAAAATCACGTGGTTTCATATGCCAGAATTGATCTTCTGTCCAAGAAAGCACAAGCTTCGTCTTAGCATGCCCAAATCATCCAAAAAACCTTATCTTTGTCGTCTAATTGTAAAAAGCGTGATTGTATTACTTTATATTTTTATCGTATATTTACTGACTTGTCTTACCTTATCTTGGGTTTTCAAAAGGCAGGAGTTGAAGCTCAAAGCTTGGATCCCTGGAGTCAACTTTGCAGAATGGTGTAAATTGATCGGTCGAAAGCCTTCACATGCTTGGTGGTTACTTTTCCCATTGGTGAATATTTTTATATGGACTGGGATGGCGATTGACCTTGTAAGGTCCTTTGGCAAATTATCATTCATGGATTCTTTTTGGGCTGTGGTCTTTCCACCTTATATTTTTAATTCGATAGCAAAAGATCCTAATGTAAAATATATCGAACCAGCATATCAAAAGAACAAGAATACATCAATGCATTGCATGATGCCCAAAAGTCAAAAGATAACACCAAGTTTAATAGAATAAAGCAAATTCTCCCTATAAAAAATCAGCAATGCGCGAATGGGTAGAATCTATTGTATTTGCAGTATTTGCAGCAGCATTTATTCGGATGTTTTGATAGAAGCTTATGTCATTCCAACACCATCTATGGAGGGTTCATTAAAAGTTGGAGATTTTTTATTCGTAAGCAAAGCGCATTATGGAATACGAATGCCTATGACGATTTTTCAATTGCCATTGTTACAACACTATCCCGATCCTAGGCAATGGATCTTATATAGAAAAACCATCTTTGTCCTACACTCGATTACCTGCTATTACGAAGATCCAACGCAATGATCCATTTGTTTTCAATTGGCCAGTAGGTGACAGTGTTTATCTCACAAAAGAACGCTCCTGGGCTGCATTTCAAACTAAAGATCCTAGAGTCGCTGCTGAAGTTAAAGGAAGTAAATTAATTACTAGACCATTGGATAAAAAAGATCACTACATTAAACGTTGCGTCGCTATGCCAGGTGATTCCTTACAGATCATCAATCGCCAACTTTATATCAATGGAGCAATGGGGCATAATCCTGAACACATGCAATTTAATTATATTATCAAAGGTGGAAATACATCCACATTAAATACAAAAAAATTAAAATCTTTAGGGATTAATATTAACGATTTCACGAATTATGGTGTCCTAAGTATGGATAACAAACAAGTGGAAGGAATCAAAGCGATGAGTCCCGATCTTGTTTTAGAAATTCCACAACATTACGATCAACGAGGAAATACATTTCCAAATGATCCTACGAATTTTGGCAATTGGTCGTATGATAATTTTGGACCAATATGGATACCTAAAGCTGGAAGTAGTACCGCTATAAATCATCAAAACATTGTTTTGTATTCACGAGTGATCGGAGTATACGAACATAATAAACTTAAGTAAAAGCTGATGGTATTTACATCAATGGATCAAAAGCAGATCAATATACATTCAAGCAAAATTATTATTGGGCCATGGGTGACAATCACACAATTCAGAAGATTCAAGATCATGGGGCTTCGTGCCAGAAGATCACATTGTTGGAAAAGCCATTATTTATATGGTTTAGTTTACACAATGCCAATCTTAAAGATGGAGTAAACTGGAAGCGAGTGTTTACTTCTGCAAATAAGAATTAATTTAAGATGAATCAACACGGAAATGAACTTATATAGATTTTATTGCTTGTTGTGCTTCTTGATTTATTTGGAAATCATCTCAATGCGCAACTGCCAAAGACACATATTTATGCTTGTAAAATAAAAAATTTATACACAGAAAAGTGGTCTTTAGATCAAGTTCAATTTATTTCAAATGACAATCTAAATGGATATAACAATCAGCCATTCTTGGTGAATGGAGATGAAATTTATTATGTCCAACGAAAACCGGATGATACCAATACCGATATCTATTATTGTAATCTAAATCTTCTTACCAAATCTAGAATTACCAACTCGCCTGGCAGTGAATATAGCCCCAGAATTTATCCCAACAATAAAGAGATAATTTCCGCAGTATATGTTCCTGAATTTGATTCTACTATTCAAAACCTCATAGGAATCAACAAGTTGACAGGAATCCATTCAAAGTATTTCTCGACAAACAAGGAAAAGTAGGCTATTATAGACATTTAAGCGAAAAAATGGCTTTGTTTTTCTTGTCGATGATCCGCATATTTTGACTATTTTCGAAGAAGAATCCGCAACTCGAAATGTATTCGCTTCCTCTATTGGCCGTACTCTTGAGGTCATTGATTCAAATAGGGTTTTGTTTGTTCATAAAATATTGGATTACAACTGGCTGCTAAAAAGAATACCATATCAGTGAGGAAAGGCTAAAGTTATTGCGAAAATGCCCCAAAGATTGAAGATTTCGTGCTCCTTCCAAATGGAATTTTCTTTGTGCAGAAAGGTCCCAAAATTTTAAAGTGGGATGAAGATCAACAAATTTGGAAACCTATGATTGATTTTTTTCTAAATACAACATTTCGAATGTGAATCGCATGTCGATTAAAAACCGTACTCTTGTATTTGTGAATGTATTGCCTTAAGAAATGATAAGCGCGATTGATGATTTATCGGCAAATTCAACTTACCAATCAGCGCATCGTATAGTTTCATTGGTCCCTTCCATTACAAAAACCTGATTGATCTCGGACTACAAGATCGATTGGTCGGTGTGACAAAATTCTGTGATGATCCTATAGAGATAACAAAACAAATACAAAAAATAGGAGGAACTAAAAATCCAAATATAAATTCATCTACTCCTTGCAACCAGATCTAATACTCGCTAATAACCTAACTTTTTCATAAAATGTACACTACAGTCCTAGAGTCTTGAGAATTGTTTTTGATCTTTTTTAAAGTCACCGTTTTTGAAAATTGAATTTTATCTTTTTGATTCTATATCCACTTTATAGATACTTCTCATTTAGTCAAGAGCATAAGTGGCAGAGATTCCTTTTGGTTTAAGCTTGAATTGTATATAGCTAGTATTGAATATATGCCAAATAACAAATTTTAATATGAGCTTTTATGTGTTGGATTCGATACTTTCGTATTGGGTGTAAATTGATTGAACTTTTAAGTTCGCGATATGCCTTTTCTACATTCTTTTTCAAAGTAAGTTCTTATGACTTCATCTTTTTTTAATGATGTAGAATGATATATTAGTGAGTATCATATATTTTGCTTCTTCAGGTTTATAGCTTTCTTACATCATAGCACTTAATTCCTCTTCTCTGCTTCTAAATTTGCAGGGTTATAGATATACAAGTATTCCATTCTCATACGAAAACTCTTTAGCATATACTTCAGTATTTTTAAGAACGACTCTATGTGTCGGTTGATAAATTTCTTCTCTATTAATTTGATCTATGAATTGTGTTTTTATAGTTTGATGAAGCCTCAATCCAGTAATGACTTTCTGGTGTACTTGAGCTAGATCTTGTATTGATTCAGCACTGATCATTCCTCTGTCCAATACAATAGTGTCAAAGCTTTTAGGCCTTATGTCAGGAGAGCATGTCCTGGAAATATTTTTGTATTTCCAATGTTCCCTTCATACATTTTATGCATGATAGGAAAACCTTCATCTTTGTAACAGCTATTTAATTTGAACTAGCTTATCATATTTACCATCCTTTCCTCTTCTAGCTTTCATTTAACTTGGCTTCCATTAAAATAAGTATCAGTGACATCTAATATAAGCACTTTCTTCTCCTTTCTTAATATACTAAACTGATCATAAATAACTTCTTCAATCCTATTAAAATTCATTTCATCTAAATCATCTAATGATTCAAACAGCTGCTTATCAACAAGCTTGTCTACTCCAACAATTTCCTTGATTGCTGTATGTTCAGCATATTCCAGGAGTCTTATACAATAAAGCATGTGTGTAAGCAGTTGGGTATATACTAGTACAAGTATGCTTTTGGCTTCTCTCCTAGAAGTTCAGGAATCATTAATTGTGAATATAGTGCAGTATAATCCATATATTGTTTTACGCAGTTACTTCCAAAGATTCAAGTATATACTTTTTAACGTGGCTTTCCAGCAATCTCCTTTCCTAAGTATTTAATGACCTTCTGTTTTACTTTGCCATCAACTTGGACTGACTCCTACTTCCACAAGATAAGTTGAATCTTGTTCACTTTTAATCTTTCTTATAAAACTCATGTAATGTATAATATGTACACTACAAGGTAATACATCTATTCTAAATATCCAATATTTACAGTACTTTTT